>NZ_CP058624.1:1391156-2782312 GCF_024181645.1 Treponema denticola
ATGCCGAACTAAAAAAAATATTACCCAAATTAAGCTCTGCCGTTTTAACTCCTCACCCAAAAGAATTTTCTTCGCTTTTAAATATCGCCGGTTTGGAAAATTTAAGCATTGAAGAAATACAAAAAAAACGATTTCCATTGGCCTTAAGTTTTTCAAAAAAATTTCCTAAGCTTGTACTTGTACTAAAGGGAGCTAATACCTTAATAGCCCATAACGGAAAAATATTTATCAACACTCTGGGCTCTCCCTCTCTTTCAAAGGCAGGCTCAGGCGATGTGCTTACAGGCCTTATATGCTCCCTATTGGCCCAAGGCTATAAGCCTCTTGATGCTGCAATTACGGGGAGCCTCGCCCACAGCCTTGCTTCTCAAAATGCAGGAGCAAGCTATAGCTTAACGGCAAGCAAGCTCATTAAAAATTTGGAAAAATTAGAAGCGGCACGGCAGGTAAAATAATATGAAGCAGTTTAAACTTATTTCGGATTATAAACCTTCAGGAGATCAGGGAGAAGCTATCAAGGCTCTTTCAGACGGAATAATTGCAGGCGACAAATTCCAAACGCTCAAAGGTGTTACGGGATCGGGAAAAACTTTTACAATGGCAAATATTATTCAAGCCGTACAAAAGCCGACCCTAATCATAAGCCACAACAAAACCCTTGCCGCCCAGCTTTACAGGGAATTTAAAACCTTTTTTCCGGAAAATGCCGTCGAATACTTCGTATCTTATTACGACTACTATCAACCTGAAGCCTATGTTCCCGCACGCGACCTTTATATAGAAAAAGACGCTTCAATAAATGACGAGATCGACCGCCTCCGCCTATCGGCAACATTCAGCCTTATGGAACGCCGAGATGTAATCGTCGTTTCCACCGTTTCCTGTATTTACGGTTTGGGGCTTCCCGAATCATGGCGGGACTTGCGCATAACCATAGAAAAGGGTGCAAACATCGAAATCGAAAAATTAAAAAAACAGTTGATAAGTTTGCAATACGAAAGAAACGATGCAGTCCTTGAAAGAGGCCGATTCCGCGTAAAAGGCGACGTTATGGAAATTTTTCCGGCCTACATGGAAGATGCCTACCGCCTTGAATTCGATTGGGAAGAAATTGTGCGTATCAGAAAATTCAATCCGATTTCGGGTGAGGTAATACAGGAATACGAAGAGCTTTCCATTTATCCTGCAAAACACTTTGTAATGCCCGAAGATGCAATCCCCAATGCTCTTGAAAGAATAAAAAATGAATTGGAAGAAAGACTGAATGTTTTAAATAAAGAAGAAAAACTCCTTGAAGCAGAAAGGCTAAAAACCCGCACCGAATACGATATCGAAATGCTTTCCGAAATGGGTTATTGCCCCGGCATCGAAAACTACTCGGCCCCAATCGCAAACCGGAAACCAGGAGAGCCTCCCGCTACCCTCTTTCATTATTTTCCCGATGACTTTCTATTGTTCATGGATGAAAGCCATGTAACATTTCCTCAAGTGGGAGCAATGTACGAAGGCGACCGCAGCCGCAAACAAAATCTTGTAGACTTCGGTTTCCGTCTTCCGTGTGCTTTAGATAACCGCCCCTTAAAAATTGCCGAGTTTGAAAAGATGCTGAATCAGGCCGTTTTTGTTTCCGCAACCCCCGGCCCTAAAGAAATAAAATACTCTACCCGCATTGTTGAGCAGGTAATACGCCCTACAGGCCTTTTGGATCCGATAATCGAGATTCATAAAAGCGAAGGGCAGATGGAGCATATTTACGGGGAGGTAAAAAAACGTATTGCCCTAAACGAACGCAGTCTCATTTTAACTCTTACAAAAAAAATGGCGGAAGACTTAACCGATTATCTTACAGGGCTCGGTCTCAAAGTAAAATATATCCACAGCGAAGTTGAAACGATTGAACGTGTCGAAATTCTAAAGGGCTTGCGTGCAGGGGAATTTGATGTGCTTATAGGAATCAACCTTTTAAGAGAGGGCATCGACTTACCCGAAGTTTCTTTTATCGGAATTCTCGATGCAGATAAGATAGGCTTTTTGCGTTCTACTACAAGTCTTATTCAGATTGTAGGACGGGCAGCCAGAAACGAAAACGGTAAGGTAGTTATGTATGCCGACAGGATAAGCGATGCCATGAAAGAAACCATAGAAGAAACAAACCGTCGCCGTGCTATTCAGGAAGCCTATAACAAGGAACACGGTATAACACCCAAGACAATCAAAAAAGCGATTGAAGATATTTTAACGCGGGAAAATGAAATTAAAAAAGAAGCAGCCCTTGCAGAAGCCGGCCCCCTCATCAACAGCCTAAATATTTTAAACCCTGCCGACAGAAAAAAACTTATCAAAAAACTAGAAGCTCAAATGGCCGAATATGCCGACATGCTCATGTTTGAAGAAGCAGCAGTCATAAGAGACAAAATAGAAGAAGTAAGAAGAATAGGAAGTTAAGGAGAAATAAAATCTAAAATTTATAATATAAAACACGATTAGGGGCTTGTCAAAAACAATCAATAATGCTATAATCGATAACAGAATTATTGATTGTAGCATCCGGAGATATATGGCTAATAAAAATCATGAATTGGATAAGCCGATAATTGAAGCGGCAAAACAAGAATTCTTAAAGAACGGATTTCAAGAAACCTCTATCAATATAATTGCCCAAAAAGCGGGAGTTACAACAGGAGCAATATATACTCGTTATAAAGGCAAAGATGAACTTTTTTGCAGTCTTATGGAAGATTTTTTTAAATCGATAAATGACACAAGATTAAAAAACAAATCATTATATATGAACTATTATACGGATAAAAATTTTAATAATTTTATTAAGAGTATATTAAAAGAAACAGCCGACTATATAGATATTTTGTTTAATTATTATGACGAATGTAAACTATTATTATGCTGCAGTAACGGCAGCTCTATAGAAAAAAAACTTCATAAGATAATAAACAATAAAATAACTGAAACAAAACAATTTATCAAAAAAAATACATCTTCAAATATCAGTGATGTGCAATTAGATTTTGTAGAATTAGTGATGCAGCAGCACCTTAATGCATACTCGATGATCATAAAAAAAGGATATGATAAAGAAGAAACTATTGAGTATATAAAAACAATGGGAGAATTTATTGCTGCAGGCTGGAAAAAGATTTTCAAAAATCTTTTAAAATAAGGAATCATAGGTATGGACGATATAAATGAGGGACTTAAATCTATTTTAGATTTTAAAATCAGTTTTTCTTATAATGCAAAAAACGGAAAAGCAATAAAGGATATACGGGGAATTATACCAAAAGGAAAGTGTATTGTACTTTGCGGAGAAAGCGGCTGCGGTAAATCAACAATTTTAAGATGTTTAAATCATTTAATCCCGGAATTTTATGAAGGAATATTTGAAGGGTTTATTAAGATAGACGGGGAAGACAGTGTAAACAAAACAATCGGAGAAGTAGGAAATAAAATTTCATCGGTTTTTCAAGACCCCAGAAGTCAGTTTTTTTCTTTAGAAAGTGATATTGAAATTGCTTTCGGCTTAGAAAACAAGGGCATAAATTCAAACGAGATAAAAAAAAGAGTCGATAATGCTTTTTTAAAATTCGGATTAGAATATTTAAGAAATAGAGAGGTGTTTAAACTCTCAAGCGGAGAACGCCAACTTATTGCAATAATGGCAGCATGGGCTATGAACTCCGATATTATTTTACTGGACGAACCCACTGCAAATTTGGACTATACGGCAATAAAAAAATTAACGGAACTTTTATTACTCTTAAAGAAAGAAGGCAAGACTCTTATCATAAGTGAACACAGGCTATATTATCTGCATGATTTAGCTGATGAATACTGGCTTATAAAAAACGGTTATATTTTTGAAAAATATGATAAAGATATATTTTTAAAACTCTCACAAAACGATTTAAAAAATATCGGCTTAAGAGTTAATGACATAAATCAAATAGAAATGCATCCAAAAAAAGAGGAATTTTATAATCAAGAAAATGTATTGGAAGTTAAAAACATTTCTTTTAAATACGGCAAAAAAAGAATCCTTAATGATATATCTTTTAAACTTAATTCTAATGAAATTACCTGTATTATAGGACAAAACGGTGCAGGAAAAACAACATTAGGAAAATGCTTGTGCGGTTTATTAAAACCTACACAAGGAAAAATATACCTTAATGGAAAGGCTATGAAATATGATGATTTATATCGAAACAGTCTTTTTATAATGCAGGAGTCGGAATTCCAATTTTTTACAAATTCGGTAATCGGAGAACTTAAATACGGTATAGACAGTTCCAAATACGATGAGATAGAACCCTTATTAAAAGAATTTGACATGTGGGGCCTTAGAAACAGACATCCTTTTTCGCTTTCAGGCGGACAAATGCAAAAACTTACATTGATGACAGCATATTTATCAAGCAAAAAACTGATTATTTTAGATGAACCTACCTCAGGACTTGATAAATGGAGTATGGATTTATGTGTAAAGCTCATCAATAAAATGAAAAAAGAAAAAATTGTTTTATTGATAAGCCATGATTTGGAATTCGTTGCAGCCGTTGCCGAACAATATTTAAAAATAGAAGACGGCATAATACAACAAACATGCAAGCTAAAAGATATAAAAACTCTTATAACAATATTAGACAACAGCTCTTCCCAACACAGTGAAATCAAATTAAAAAAGGACAAACTATTAGATCCGCGAGTCAGCTTGTTCTTTTTAGGTCTTTGTATGTTTTCAATCGGAATAGATAATAAGATCCTAATTCAAACATACAGCTTAGTTTTATTAATATTTTCGCTTATCAACAAAAGGCATAAAACTTTTTTTATATATTTAATTATTTTATGTCTTATTTACGGACTTGAAATACTATTTCCCAATACAGCCACCATATTTATGGCAAATCTATTGCCGAGATATATTTTAATATTTATGATCTTCCCTGTTCTTCTTGGAGGAAGAGGAGCAACCAATATGCTGGCAGGTTTAAGAAAAATCAGAGTACCGGAAAGGTTGATACTGATTCTTTCCGTTTCGTTTCGATTTTTTCCGGTACTCAACAATGATTTTAAATTACTAAAACAATCAATAAAAAACAGAAAAAATTACGAAGAAAAAAACATATTAAAAAAAGCTTTTCTGCATTGCGAAGCTCTTATTACCTCAATTATATTTAGAGTAATAAGAATAGCAGAAACATTATCCGCTTCTGCAGAAACAAGGGGCATAAGCATGAAAAATAAAAAAACTTCATATATTGGATTGAAATTCGGAGTACAAGATTATTTTGTGATGATAGTCTTAGCTTCAGTTTCAGTTATAAATATATTTTTAAAATAAAAAGGAGATTCAAGATGAACAACGACAAATTAAAAGTGAAGGATGTTATCACAGTTACATTATTATCATTATGCAATATTTTGATATTTTCATTGGGTACATTTATGTATGCAACACCAATCACCATTCTTTTAACGCCCGTACTATACTCCCTATTACAAGGAGTAGTTTTTTATGTTATTGGAGTAAAGGTGAAAAAAAGAGGAGCATTTATAATCTATTCTTTTATTCAAGGCATTATTTCATTTTATCCGCCTTATATTTTAATGTTTATCCTCTCCGGTTTAATAGCCGAATTATTACTCTATAAAAAAGGATATGGAAATTTAAAGTATATCGGAATAAGCTATGTAATTCAACAAGCACTTGCATCTATAGGAAGCGTAATTTATCCTTATACAATTGCATTAAATAAGACTCTGGAGAAGATGAGCGAACAAGAACTGATAGGAAATATTACAAAAGCAGGAAAATTAATTTCTTCATGGGGTGCATTGATTTTATTAATTCTAGTAGTTTTTTCTGCAATAATCGGAGCTTATATAGGACAAAAAATAGTAAAAAAACATATTTTAGAAAAATCCATTGATTAGTAAAGAGTGAAAAATGAAATCTGAAAAAAATTACAGCTTTTTTAAAGAGATAAAAGAGTTTATAAAACCACGCTCATATCACACAAGGCAGCATATTTAACACTAAAAGATATAAGATGTGCAGTTTGCGATAAATTTATTAGAGTACCCATGGGATATTTTGATAAAAACTCCAGCGGGAAATTAAAAACAATAATGACAGACCGCATAGAAGATGTTGAAAAAACACCGGCACATTTATTACCGGAAATGACGGCAAATCTAATTATACCGGCAGCGATGATTATTTGGCTCAGTATCATTAATATTAAACTGACAGGAATAATCATGCTTTGGATTATAAATGGAATCTATAAAGGATTAGAAATTTTTAACGAATTTAATTAAGGAGAAAACACATTTGGATATAAAAAAATTTTGGAAAGCAATTGCGGAACAAGATGCCGAAAAAATACGTTCTTATTTTAATAAAACTGCAACTATCAGATGGCATAATACAAATGAGCAATTTACTTTAGAAGAATTTATCAAAGCTAATTGCGAATATCCCGGCAAATGGGAAGCGGAAGTTGAGAGGATCCAAAAAATAGAGAATCTAATCATTACTGCCGTAAAAGTATTCGGCAACGATACATCTGTTCACGCAACATCCTTTATAAAAATTGAAGATGATAAGATTGTTTCAATGGATGAATATTGGGGAGATGACGGCAAGCCTCCTCAATGGAGACTTGATATGAAAATAGGAACTGCAATTAGATAAGTTATGATAAATAGTTCGACAAAAATGGTGCCCCTCTGTTTATCTGCCGAGTTTGCCTTTCGGCAAACATCGCATTATGGGAGAAAATAAATGAAAAAAACGGCTGTATTGATTTATGAATCATATTGCAACTTTGAAATTAGTGTTGCTCTTGAAGGTTTAGCTTTAAAAAATAAAGAAATAGTAGTATTCGCCAAGCGGAAAGATTTATTTAAAAGCGAAGAAGGTTTAACTGTATCCCCGGATAAATCAATTGATGAAATAATTATTGATGAATATGACAGTCTTCTATTACCAGGTGCAACTGATATCAGATCTGCAATAGAAGATAAAGATATTTTAAACTTCATAAAAAAATTTAAAAATAAAATAATTGGAGCAATATCAATTGCACCTATCTTACTCGTAAAGGCCGACTTACTTAACGGAAAACCATTTATGGCAGGAGTGAATAAAGAAGACTTATTTGAAGAAGGATTTACAGCCGAAGAGCTTGACAAAATGAAAGGATGGGACGATTGTATAAAAAATCCTGTAGAAGATGGATATATTATAACAGATAAAATAGTTACTTCTATTGCATTTAATTTTGTAAAGTTTGGTCTTCAATTTTGTAAAATGCTTGACCTTGACATAGCGCCCAAAACTTTTGGATTGTAGTAAATATTTTTATCTATCCTACATCAGAAGAATTATATGATATGAAAGTAAAACTATTAGAACATCTTAAAAAAGCTTAATCATTTTTTTATAAATATACTAAATAAAATATACCGTAAATCATTATAATTTATACATGCTTGAAAATTATTCTCATCAATTGTTCTTAAGTTAATCATTGAATCTTACTATATATTCAAAACATGTATCTGTCAAGACGAGGTTTTATCGTCCGCATGAAAACTTAAAGCACTTCGCAAGTTGAACATACTTATATCATCGATTTTCATTCGTAATATATTTATGATACTGTATTTTCCCCTTACTCATGTATATAATGGTATCAGCGGCTTCTGCGGTAAACTCGATGTCATGTGTGATGACAATAATAGTTTTTCCTTTTTCTGCAAGATACCGGAACAAATCAGCAATGATTTTCATGTGGAACCCATCAAGCCCGCTGGTAGGCTCATCAAAGACAATAATATCCCGTCCGCTCAGATAAGCTATTCCAATAAGCAATCTTTGTTTTTGCCCTCCTGAAAGAACCTGAGGATTTGTATCAAGGGAAATTTTTAAATGTAGTTCATCAAGGCAGGCTTTTATTTTTTCATCGGTAAGCCTTTTATTTCCGATTTGAAATTCGTTTCTTATGGAGTAACCGTATAGCTGATAATCTATGTCCTGTCCTACAAAAAAGGTTCTTTGTAATCGCTCTTTTTTCTTTACCGGTGCCGTATCGATATACATACCGCCTTCCGTTTGCTTGTATAAACCGGTAATGATTTTGCAAAGACTGCTTTTCCCCGCTCCGTTTTCTCCTACAATAACATGAACCTTTCCGCTTTCTAAATTGAGGTCAACAGTTTCTAATATGCGATAACAATTTTTTATATAAGCAATCCCTTTGCAAGCAGCGAAAGAATTATCCCCATTAACCTTTTTATCTACATTTATTTTAGGTAAATTAAATTGCCTCAATCCAAGGTTTCTCAAATCAAAATTATTTAAAGAATGTATTTCATGCTTTGAAATGTCTTTTATAATCTGCCCGTCTTTCATTATAATTAAGCGATCTATTAATTTTTTTAAATAATGTAAACGGTGTTCGGAAATAACAACCGTACAGCCTTTTTCTTTGACTCTTTTTAAAAATTCGGCTAATCCGCTTGTCGCCGCACTATCTAAATTCGCAGAGGGTTCATCTAACACAAAGCCTTTAGGTTGTGTACAAAATACGGAGCCTATTGCAACTTTTTGCTTTTCTCCGCTTGAAAGATACATCATATCAGTATCTAAAATCTTTTCTATTTTGAGCTCCCTTATGGTTTCTTCAAGCTTCTTTTTCATCAAAACCCTATCTTCACAAGCGTTTTCCATAGCAATGACTAATTCATCTTTCACTTTTCTTGCTAAAAATTGACTTCGCGGATCTTGAAACACAGAGCCCCAATATTTTGAAAGCTCACCAATGCTCATATTCTTGGCATCTTTACCATATAACTCATATCTTCCCTGTACCGTACCGGAATAAAAATGCGGGCACAGTCCGTTTAATACACGTATAAGGGTCGTTTTTCCGCCGCCTGAAAGACCGGTAATGACAACAAACTCACCTTGATTGACTTTTATATTTATATTATTCAAAATCTGTGTTCTACCGTCATAGGAAAAAGAATAATTTTGCAGTTCTACCGCCATTTCCAACCCCATTTTATTCGTGCGGAGGGTTTAATACCCCGACGCTTGCGTCGTAACAAAGGGTATTAAAGCCGACTGCAACCACCTTATGAGAACAACATACCCCGACGCTTGCGTCGGGGTTGTTGATTTCTATAATTTTTAGGCAGATACAACCGGCTAATAACATTACCAATGCAACGCTATCCTCTTTTGTCCACTGAACTTCCGAAAAACTGACAATAGCATTGTTCACCTCAATTCCGCGAGTAAGTGCTGCCGCTGTTATTTCATCCGAAATACGCACGGTTCTGATAAGCAGCGGTATCAATGTTAAATAAAAATTTTTTGGTAAGTGAAAAACCGTGTTTAATAGCGATATTCCTATTCCTCTAAACTTTAAGGCACCCCGTATCGCTTTTAATTCATACTTAATCGTGGGTAAAAATCGTAATAACACAATAACTGAAATACCGAACCCTTTCGGTAAATGCAGCCGATGAAAAACTTCGAGAAGCATTCCCGGAGGTCTATCCGAAATTCCCGACACAAAAGAAAGCGGGATTAAAAGATGCCTTGTAACGGCTGCGAATAGCCATAAGGTTTGAAGTTTTGTTATTCCGACCGTAAGGTGAGAAAACAAAAAGAGCAGCAAAAAAATTAAAACAAAGGTGAATGCCTTTTTGTATTCTCTTTGAACTAAAATAAAAACTATGGAAACAGCAAACGCTGCTATAAAAGTAATTTCATTTTTATATGTCAAAACGGCTATACTGCCGGCAACGGCAAGAAAGAGGTTTACTCTTATATCGGGAATATATTTTTTGTTTTCTGCCGGCATACCTTATTTTTCTACCATTCCGCCGGAAATAAAATATCTATTCAATGCTCGATACCCGATTTGCGTACCCGCAATGGAGCCGATAGCAGTAAGAAGCATACCGATGCCTATATTTTCAGCACTATAAACTGCGAATATCGAATCAATATATTCTTGTGTCAATCCATTTGCCTGTAATCCTGCAATCATCGCATCTTTTTGCAAAAAAATAAGCACATTGGGAGCCAGCATTATCATCAAACCGAACAGTGTATACGCAATAGTTGCTTTTATTTTATTCTTATAGCCGTTGTTCCACAGGATAAGTTCCATAACCAAGCCTGCACCGGCTATCATTGCACTGATGATAATCATACTGTTTACAAAAAAATAGTACACGGCAAAAATAAACGAGAATATAAAAGCCGTTCCCAATTTAGGAGCCTTTGCTATCATCAAACAATAAATGATGCCGCATAATACCCCATCGATTCCGCCTACAAACCAAATAACAAATTTTAGATTTGTTATAAACGGCATTAATACTACCGTTTGTATGCCGATCATAATGGCGGTAAGCAATGTAATAAGGACAATATCCTTTAATCCGATTTTCTTATTCATTTGTATTCCTCCAGAAGCTCTATAATGAAATTTTCCATTCTTTTGATTTATTTTGTAGATACCACAGCCGTGTGTACAGGCCTTGCTTTTCCAACAGTTCGGAGTGCCTGCCTTCTTCCACAATGCAGCCCTTATCCAATACGATAATCTTGTCGGCGTTCTTTATGGTTTTTAAGCGATGGGCAATCATGATGACAGTTTTATCTTTAACCAGGTTTGATATGGCCTTTTGAACCAATACTTCATTTTTTGAGTCTAAGCTCGAAGTAGGCTCATCAAGTAATAAAATCGGTGCGTTTTTAAGAATTGCTCTGGCAATTGAAATCCTTTGCTTTTCACCGCCCGATAAGGTGGAACCGCCTTCACCTACAATGGTGTTATATCCTTCAGGCAGTTTTTCTATAAACTCATGACAGCCTGCCAGCTTGGAAGCGCGAATCATATCTTCTTCCGTTGCGTTTTTGTTTCCGAACATAATGTTTTCTCTTATGGTGTCATGGAAAAGATAGACCTCTTGCAGTACCATTGAAATATGTTTAAGCCACTGATCGGGATTTATTTCATTGAGTGAAACACCGCCGATTTTTATACTTCCTGAGTTTACATCCCAAAACCGTGCGATAAGTTTTAATATGGTGGATTTTCCTCCGCCGCTCGGCCCCACAATGGCGGTAAGAGAGTTTTTCTTAAAAATGCAGGATATATCATCAATAACATTTTTCCCTTGTAAATATGAAAAACTCGTATGTGCAAACTCAATATCGCCCAAATCTTTTACTTGTATTGACTTTTCACCGCTTAATTCTTTTTTCTTCATAACATTGTCGATTCTTGTTGCACTGACATACTGCATTCTAAGAACGGCGGTGTACCGAATCCATGTAAGAAGCGGACTTATAATTTTGGTGCCGATAATAATGATACTTAAAAATTCGGTTAAGCCTATTTCGCCGCCGACAATAAGATAGGTTCCGGCAAAACACATAAGCGGAAGACCTGCCCGTGCAAATGTTAAGGCAAAACCTAAAAAGGAGCCGCCCAATGTTTCTCCCCTTATGCTGATATCTTTTAGGTTTTTGTAGGCATCTTCAAGTTTGGAAAAACCCTTTCCTATTTGATTGTAGCTCCTAAGAATTTTCATACCGGAAAGATATTCATTGAGCGCTTCTGCAGTATTATCTTTTGCCGTTCTTGAGCTTACAATTAAGTTTCCCAATACCTTAAAAGAAATCAAAATAATAATTGCGGAAATCGGGAGTGCAATATAAAAGGCAAGCGCCATTTTCCAATTAAACCAAAACATAAAAACCGATGTTAAGATGCAGGAAAAAACAACACCGAACAATCCCGTAAAAGTGCCGACCATACCCTGCTCAATCGCTAAAAAATCTCCGGTAAATGTATTGATAAGTTCTCCGGAACGGGTTTTAGAAAAAAAACCGAGCGGTAATCTTTTTATTTTTTGAATAAAGTCTTTTTTGTTCTGTGCAGAGTTACGGGCACCGGGAAGAAAGGTTTTTAAAAAGGTAACCGTACTGACCGTCAACTGCAAAAGGAAAAACCCTGCAAGCCAGAGGGCTATATTCCAATATCCCTTATCAAAGATGATTGCAGGATTATTAAAATATGTAATAAAAAGATTAATTGCAAAATAAACCGCTACTGCCGGAAAACCGACGGTAAAGCCTTCCAAAAAATACCATATCACCGGTTCCGTCATTTGTTTGGGATGCCCCATTGTAAATTTTCTTATAAGTTCTTTCATTACAGTTCACCTCCCTTGCTTGCTATTTCCCATGTTTCCGCTTCAAACTGTAAATTCCACAGCGTTTTATATGCTCCGTCTTTTTCCATAAGGCTTTTGTGCGTGCCTTCTTCTATAATTTTTCCTTCTTTTAAAACAATAATCTTATCCGCATCCATAATGCTTTTCAGCCGGTGCGCAATGACAATGACCGTTTTATCTTTAATAAGATTTCTAATTGCTTCCTGTATCAAGTTTTCATTTTCCGCATCGGTATAGGCCAAGGCTTCGTCCAAAATAACTATTTTAGAATCTTTTAAAAAAGCCCGTGCTATCGAAATCCGTTGAGCTTCTCCGCCTGACAGCTTTATATTCCCCGAACCAATTAGGGTGTCATATTTATCGGGAAGGTTCATAATAAAATCGTGGCATCTCGCCTTTTTCGCCGCTTCGATTATCGTTTCAGCGGAGCAGTTTTTATTCATCGAAATATTGTTTCGTACCGTATCCGAAAAGATATGAGTGTCTTGGAAAACAAAGGCGATTTTTTCCATTAAGTCTTCCGTATCAAAGCTTTTTATATCCTTTCCTCCGATCTTTATACTTCCTTCATGCACATCCCAAAACCGTAAAAGCAGCTGCCCTATGGTGGATTTTCCGCTTCCCGATTCTCCGACCAAAGCAGTCATCTCATTTTCATTACAAGTAAATGAAACGGTATCAAGAGCTTGCTTCCGTAAGGGGTCTGCCTCACTTTGATACGAAAATGAAACCGAATCAAAATGCACTGCTGCTCCCTCTTCTTTTTCCTCATTGTTTTTTGCTTTAAAAACGGGCTCATTTAAAATACCGTCTATCTGCACAAGACCTGCTTTTGCAAAGTTGATTTGATTTGCATAATCTATACAGGTTAAAAGCGGGTCGTACAGTGCAGGCACGATAATCAATGCCATAATAACCGATAAAACCGTATCTCCTGCAGGATTTTTAAAAATCAAAAAACCGCCGACCGGAACGACAAAGCTAAGAAGAGATAGGATAATACTTTTATACATGCTCATAAAAAAAGCGGATCTTTTATAATTGGTTATTTCCCAGTCAAGACATCCGTCAAGGCTGTGCTCCAAATTTTTTGATATGCCGCCTGCCCGTCCAAACAGTTTTACTTCCGCCATTCCTTTTACATACTCTGAAAAATGACCGGTAATATCTGCCGAAAGTTTCATATAGTTTGCATATCTTTCTTTTGCTTTTTCTCCGCCAAAAATCAAAGCCTGAAAGAAAAAGGCAAGCACCACCGAAATGAGCACCGTAATTGCCATAAGCCAATTAAGATAGGCAATTCCTAATAAGAGTAACACCAGCACAACAAAGGAACCCGTCAAATCAGGCAGCATGTGAGCGATAACCCCTTCTAATTTTTCGATATTTTCATCCATTATTTTTTGAATGGAGCCGCTTGTGTTTTTGGAAAAAAAGCCGAGCGGTAATTTTCCTAAATGTTCCATCAGCTTAATTCGATACCCATATAAAATTTTAAATGCCACTCTATGGCAGCCCAAACTGCCTAAAAATGAAAAAATTAAATTACATAAAACGGCAGCACCTGCAACCATTATCCAAAAGAAAACGCCGTCCCTTTCTCCGCCGGTTAAAAATATTTTGCCTATAAAATATACCGATATATAGGGAACGGCATTGCATAACATTCCTACCGTAGATAAAAAAATGCTTGCAATAAGAAACGGTTTTCCTTTATTTGAATAATAAAAAACACTGTCGAATATTCCTTTTGATTTTTTATTCACAAAATGCTCCATTTCAAAAAACTCGGTTAGTCATCGCTAACTTATTTTACTACCTTATTCTAGCCGTTATAAGAATTTTTGTCAACAAGAATTTCTTCAAATAAGAAAGAAAATATAAAAATACTTGACTTTTTAAGTCAAATATACTATTATAATCTTCAAATAGAACAGAAAAACTTTAAAAAGAGAAGAGGTAAACATGCGTACGGTTGAAGATTATTGGGAGGACTTTGAACATTTCGGCTTTATCAAGCATTTAAAAGATGGAAGAAGGGATTATATATTGGATGAAGAAAAAGGCTCAGGCGGTTTTTCCATCTTGGGAGATACCGAAACGGCTGTGGCGACTATTTCCGATTGCACACTTTACCGGCCTCTTGTTATCAAGGCGGATAATGTAAATGAAAGAATTATCGAACTTGGGCAATATTACACCGGGCTCGCCTCTTATTATGAAAAAAAAGAAAAGTCTTGCGAATTTGAATACGGGCTTAACGCCTATGTCAATACTTTTAGTTTTTACGGATATAAGAGGATTGAACCTCATGTACGGTTTATCAATATAGGTTTCGGCTTTCGGGAAAAGTTTTTTTCTTCTTTGCCTATCACATTGGAAGAGGATTTTTTTGAAAGAGCAGCATGCGTACTTAATCCCGAACCGATTGTCATTCCGAAAATAACCGCAATTTGCAACAGTCTTAAAGAATGTACATTGGAAGGAGGAGCTTTAAAGCTCTATATTCAAGGTAAATGTTTGGAAGTTTTTTCTCTTCTATATGATTATATTTATAAAGCAAAACCGGCAATAAATGTGCACCTTTCTCAAAAAGACAAGGCCGTCCTTAAAGAAGTAAAAGCTTTTATCGAAGAACACTTTGCAGATCATGTTACGATTGCCGAACTTGCCAAAAAGTTTGCCATCAATCAGCAAAAACTGGTAACCGGTTTTAAAGATTGTTTTAACGCGACAATAAACGGATACACTCAAAAAATAAGAATGACAAAGGCCCTCGAACTCCTTTATGATGATAGCTTATCCATTATAGAAATAGCACAAGCGGTCGGCTATTACGGAGACGGCTATTTTCAAAAAGCCTTTAAGGAAACCTACGGCATTACGCCCAGCCGCATGCGGAAGGATTTGTAATTTGATTTTTATACGGGAACCTCGAAAAACTTCAGTTTTTCGAGGTTTTCCTTGATTTTCATTTGCGATGTAATTCCATAAGTATCGATTTTATAAAGACTTATGGAATTACTCGTCGGGCACCTCTAAAAATCCAACAAGGTTTTTAGAGGTGCCCATACATACTATCCTCCATAGGCGGAATAGATTTTCATTCCTCTTTTCCATACTATTGTACAGAAAATAGCAAGCAGCGTTATCCAGCCTAAACTTTTACATAAGGAAATAAAAGCGGTACATAGCGGAACATCATCGAGTAAAAGACTTACCGGAATATGAGAAATAAAGGCAAAGGGTAAGTTCTTTAAAAAGGTAAACACCGATTCGGGTAAAAGGACAAGCGGGAAAATAATACCGGCGGAAATATTTTTAAGTACCCGTATCGATGTATAGAGTGAAGAAACACGCGAAAAATAAAAACTATAGAGTGCTATCAAAAAATCGATTAAAAAATTGATGAGATAACCTGCGATCAAAAAGAGCACAAAAAATAAAGCCTTCCATAATGATAGTGTAAACACAAAATATCTTTGCAGCAAAAAATATAAAACCGTAATTGGAACCGCATTCATAACAATGAAAATAAAACGATGAGGTAAATCGGAAGCAAGTTGATACAGTGCATAATTATACGGTTTTATAAGATACTGATTGAGTGTGCCGAGCCTTATATCATCGGAAATTTTAAATACGGAAACCGTTGAAGTAATATTGTAGGTTATCAAAGTCAAAAAGTAATACGATACTATACCGTCTGCTTTAAAAGGCATATCTTTACTTTGATAACTGACGGCAACCCATAACAATACATTAACTGTAAAAGGAAACAGTGAAAATAAAAATCCGGAAATAAAATTAACTCTATATTCCAATTGATTTGCCAAACTTATTTTAAAAACTTTGTAATAGGAGCTCATAGTATGGACTCACTCGATGTATACAATCTTCTGATAACATCTTCCATCGAAATATTTTCAATGGTAATATCGCTTAACTCTTCAATAAAATCATTGGAAATATTTTTTAATATATCCAAACTCACAGTTGAGTCAGCAGAAATTTTAACCGTATCTTCTGCAGTTTTTTCTGCAAAAAAATTACCTTTTTCTTGCAAGGTTTTTATAATTTTATCCGCTTTCAATAATTTTAATTTTAATATAAAATATTTTTTATTTAAAAATTCATTTTTAAAGTTAATAAAAGAATCGGAATATATTTTTTCTCCCTTATTTATTAAAATCAATTCCGTACAAAGGGAAACAATATCGTTAAAATTATGACTTGTCAGTATGAGGCTTGCATGATATTTATTGCAATAATGTTTTAGAAAATCCCTTATATTATATTGCGTAATTATATCAAGCCCTATCGTCGGTTCATCAAGAAAAATAAGTTTCGGTTTGTGAATTAAAGCCGCTATCAATTCCATCTTCATCCTCTCTCCCAAAGACAGCCGCCTCACCTGAACATTTATCTGTTTTTCTACACCGAGTATTTCAATCATTGTGTAAAACGTTTTTTTATAATCGGCATCTTCAACTTCATAAATAGTTTTATTAAGCTCAAAAGAATCAACGGCAGGCAAATCCCACCAGAGCTGACTCTTGTTTCCCATCACCATCGAAATTTGCCGGAGGTACTCTTTTTTCTTTTCAAAAGGATTATGCTGTAAAACGGTAAGGCTTCCTTCCGTCGGCAATATCAAACCGGATAACATTTTAAGTGTTGTCGTTTTCCCTGCACCATTTAAACCGATTAAGCCCGTTATCGAACCTTGAGCAATTTCAAAGGAAAGATTTTTAACCGCAGGTTTATATAGTTTTTTACGTTTAAACAAATTTTTAATACTGCCTTTAAGTCCCGCATCTTTTTGATAATATGCATAGCTTTTGCAGATATTTTCTGCAACAATAATTTTTTTGTTACTAACTGCCCGATCCGACATAACGCCTTACTCCTTTTTTAAAAATAAAATTCGATAATAAAAAAAATATAAAACTTGCCGCAAAAGAATATAGAATATAACTCACAGATAGGTCTTTAACGGCAAACAAAATAGGAAAATTAAAGCATACAAACAGAGGTATGACAAAGATAAGAATTTTTTGAAGCAGCCGCGGATATATCTGCATAGGTTTATTTCCAATGGTAATCAGCTCGGAACCTATGCCCATAACAATATCCATCCGCATAAACCAAAAAGCCAAACTCATCAATATAAACATAATCGAATAAATCAAAAAAAAGCCGTTCAATGAAAGTAAAATATACAGTAATAATTTTAAAGGAGTCATCCGTATATTCAGTTTTATAAAACAATACATCAAACCGGTAATATTTATGATAATATTTTTTATCTGCGGAATATCAAACTCATTAAATGAAATAGTAAAACGCTGATTCAATGGTTTTAATAATATAAAATCCAAGGTGCCGGTATTAATCATTTCGGGCAATCTTTTTAATCCAGGCACTATCAAAAAAGTAAAAACGGAATCCATAAGTCCCCCTTGAAAGGTCAGCATCAACATTCGGTACTTATCCCAGCCGTTTACCGTTTCGGTATGAATAAAAATCGTATCTATAAAAATGAGATACATAAATAGCCATACGAGTTCAAAAGTTCCGCCGCTTATAAAATTGAACTTATATTCCATCAAGTTCATAAGAGAACCTTTAAAATAGGCTTTTAATATTAAAAGATATTTTTTCATCGCACTGTATCCGTCCAAAAATAATCTATACCTAATACATTATCACAGGACGGCGACAGCTATATGTCGTAATTAGATAAAAAAGTTCCAGCGGTTTTTATAAGCTCTTCTTTATAATCTTTTGGAGATACGACGGTTACAGCATCTCCGAAGCTAAGGAGTAAGGCCTTCCACAGCCGTTCTTTTGCAGGAACATGAATATGGGTTTTACATTTTTTAGAAGAAAGTTTTTCGATAACGGAGTCTGGAAAGTACTCTCCGATGAGCGGAATTTCTTTTTCGGAAAAAATGATTTCTATATCGATGCAGGTTTTATAATACGCCAGCTCGGCTTCTTTCATCTTTTGTTGTATATCGCCGTGTTTTATAAATGATCTTTCTTTTGAGAGGACTAGGTTTTGCATCCGAGCAACCTTAAAGGTTCGATACTCTTTTGTTTCTTTAACATATGCAAACAAATACCATGCATACCATTTATAATGAATTGCAAGGGGCTCCGCACAAACATGCGAATTTTTTCCTTCGGAATTGCGGTAATCGAAAACCATATAGTTCTTACCGCCGATAGCTTTTTCCAAAAGCATATTGGAATCTTGCACCTTTTTATTTTCTTTTGTAACGCTAAAATCCCAAAAGACTTTTTGCCCGCCCTCTTTTTCGATAATGGCATTATATTTTTCGATTAAGGAATTGAGTTTGTCATTTGTATATGAAGTTGCAAGACTTTCCAAAGCACTTATAATAATTTGCTGTTCGCTGTTTTTGATGTTGATGTTTTTTATTTTATAATTTTCCAAAACGGCATAGCCGCCATACCTTCCGCCCAAGGTATATACGGGTATACCGGCTTCGGCTATGCTTACCATATCACGCTGAATAGTCCTGACCGACACATCAAAATACTCTGCCAAATATTTTGCGGAAACCTTTTCATGGTTTAATAAGTATATAATTATTTCGAGAATCCGTTCAAGTTTCATTTTCTAAATATGCAAACGACCCTTTCAAAAAATCAAACGGCTATCTACCTCATTCCTTCCAAATAACCTTTTAGTTTTTCGATACGCCTTAAAAACTCGGCGTGTTTTTCTTTTTCTCCTTCGATGACTTCGAGAGGAGCGTTTTTAACGAAGTTTTCGTTTTTGAGTTTAGAATCTATCTTTGAAGCATTTTGTTCATTTTTTTCAAGCTCTTTTTCAAAACGCTTTTTTAATTGATCTATATCTATTGAATCTCCCGTTATCAAAAAAGCCTCAAAGCCCGCTCCTACTACACCGATTGAAGAGGCCGGTTTTTCTTTAAGAGAATCGATAAAGTCTAAACCGGAAAGGCCTGAAAGCATTTCTATTATTTCGGAATTTTCACGGGCAGCTTCCGCAGGAGAGTTTTTCTCGATATAAAGAGAAACCTTAAGCTTTAACTGAGGGTCTATGCCGCATTCGGCCCGTAAGGCTCTAATGTTGCGGACAATTTCCTGCAATGTTCTAAACCGGATAGAAGCAGCCTCATCTATGCGTTCTTTTTTTTCTTCGGGGTAATCGGAAGTCATTAAAATCTTGGCACGGGGCAAGGCGCCTTCAGCACAATTGTCGGGCAGCTTTGAATAAATCTCTTCGGTAACAAAGGCTAAAAACGGATGAAGCAGGCGTAAGGATTCTTCCAAGACGGCAAGGAGAACCGAAGCCGCCCTATCCTTCTCATTTTCGTCCCCGTACTTAAAAGAAAGCTTAGTACCTTCAACATACCAATCACAAAAATTATTCCAAAAGAATTCGTAAACCTTTTGAGCGGCTTCATTATAACGGTAAGAATCGAGGCTTGAGCGAACCGTTTGAGCCGCTTCGTTTAGTTCATGATAAATCCAGCGGTCAAGTTCTTTTAAGCTGTTTTGGCTGCCGTCCCGTCCAACAGGCACAATTGTTCTGCCTGCAAGATTTCCTAAAATATATCGGGAAGCGTTCCAAACCTTGTTTGCAAATTTTGAGCCGAGCTTAAAACTTTCCATGTCGATTAAAAAGTCTTGACTTTGAGAACCGCACATAAATGTAAGAGTGAACTTCATAGCGTCAGCCCCAAATTCTTCGATGGCTACAAGGGGGTCAATACCGTTTCCCAAGCTCTT
Source organism: Treponema denticola (assembly GCF_024181645.1). Taxonomy (NCBI): domain Bacteria; kingdom Pseudomonadati; phylum Spirochaetota; class Spirochaetia; order Treponematales; family Treponemataceae; genus Treponema; species Treponema denticola. Next base: position 1,411,233 of record NZ_CP058624.1, read on the forward strand.
ACTCATCTTGCGGCCTTGTTTATCCCGAACCAAACCGTGAATAAAAATATCTTTAAAAGGAGCCTTGCCCGTAAACTGCAAGGAGGCCATTATCATTCTTGCTACCCAAAAGAAAATTATATCGTGTCCTGTAACAAGGGCCGATGTCGGAAAAAAGTGTGCGAGGTCTTCGGTCTTTTCGGGCCAGCCGAGGGTTGAAAAAGGCCAAAGCCAGCTTGAAAACCAAGTGTCTAAAACATCCTCATCCTGCTTTATGTTTTTTGACTTACAGTAAGGACATTCCGTAATATCCGTGCGGCTTACATTAGTTTTTCCGCAATCGGCACAATACCAAACAGGAATACGATGCCCCCACCAAAGCTGACGGGAAATACACCAGTCGCGGATATTGTTCATCCAGTGAGCATAGGTGTTCTCCCATTTTTGAGGATAAAAAACAACATCGCCTTTTTTCCATGCATCTAAGGCTTTTTGAGCCAATGGCTGCATTTTTACAAACCATTGTTTTGAAACATAGGGCTCTATACTTGTATGACAGCGGTAACAGCAGCCTACTGCGTGCTTTATTTTTTCTTCATTTTTAAAAAGTCCCAGAGCTTCCAAATCTTCGATAACGGCCTTGCGTGCTTTTTCTGTCGAAAGGCCTCGGTACTTTTCGGGAACGGCATCGTTTAAGGTTCCGTCAGGGTTTAAGATATTTAGAACGGGAAGATTATGCCTTTTACCTACCTCCCAGTCATTGGGGTCATGGGCAGGAGTTATCTTTACAACACCTGTTCCAAATTCTTTATCGACATAGGAATCGGCAATTACAGGAATCTTCCTATTTGCGAGAGGCAGAATTACTTCTTTCCCTATGATGGAAGCATAGCGTGGATCTTCGGGATGAACGGCTATGGCGGTATCTCCCAAAAGGGTTTCAGGGCGGGTGGTTGCAATTTCTATTTCTTGTATTTTTTCGCCGGCTTCATTTTGTAAAACTGCCCCGTCTGCCAATTTATAATAAATATGGTACATGCCGCCCTTTCGGTCTTCATGTTCAACCTCATCATCCGAAATTGCCGTACCGCATGAAGGGCACCAGTTTACAAGATAATTTCCCTGATAAATTAGACCCTGTTCATATAAAGAAACAAAGACCTCCCTTACAGCTTGAGAAAGCCCCTCATCTAAGGTAAAGCGTTCCCTATCCCAATCGACCGAAACTCCCATTTTGCGGAGCTGCTTTGTTATAATCGAGTGATGTTCATTTTTAACTTCCCATACCTTTTCGATAAAAGCTTCCCGTCCGAGATCGCGGCGGTTTTTGCCTTCTGCCTTCAGTTTTTTTTCTACAACGGATTGAGTGGCAATACCTGCATGATCGGTTCCGGGAATCCAGAGGGTTTCGTCCCCTTTCATACGGTGATAGCGGACAATTACATCCTGCAAAGTTTCATCGAGGGCATGGCCTACATGGAGAACACCCGTAACATTGGGCGGAGGAATAACGACAGTAAAGGTATTTTTTGTGTTTTTCTTTTTTATCGGGCTAAAGCACCTATTGGCTTCCCAAAAGGAATAAATACGCTCTTCAAATTCTTTGGGATTATAAGATTTTTCCAATTCAATCGCCTGCAATTTTTCGCTCATTGTTTTCTCCAATCGTTTTAAAATACGAGGAAAGATTATAATATGAAAAGGCCAAGTTTTCAAGTGGGACAGATTAGGGGAAGGGAGGAACCCCCGTTCCCTTACGGGCTTTTCAAGTCAGAGCAGGGGTTACCTCCCTTCCCCTATGACCCCATCCCTCTTTACCTCGAAGCTCCGCTGGTTGTACTCGCGCTGCTTAGGGCTCTGCCCTAAGAACCCGTAAGTTATGGCAAATTTACAATAAACTCTTTAGTTGAGATAAAAACAAAGGAAGAGGTTTAAATCAAAGTTTGGGAAATTCATTAAAATTAACGCAACCTATAATATAATACAATTATCAAGCCCTTAAGTCAGGTCTGTATATTGAAAAAATTTAATAATCCCGACGATTGACTTTATTTTACGATTATTACATAATAGCAATATGAATTTTAATGTTTTTTTATCGCTTATGAAAAAAAGGCAAAGCTGCAGGAGCTTTGATTATTCTAAACCTGTTTCAAAAGAGGACTTGATTTCTATTTTGGAGGCAGGACGGCTTTCACCCTCGGCCTGTAATTCTCAACCCTACGAGGTTTTCGTTGCTCAAGGCGAAAAGGCCAAGATAATTGCAGATGCTAAGATGGGTTCCTTTAACAATTTCATTGATGACTGTAATACTTTTTTGATAATAGCCGAAGACAATTACAGCCTGCCTGCAAAGATAGGTTCACTGATAAAGAAGGTCGACTTTAAGGCCATAGATATAGGCATCTTAACGGCCAACATTGTAAATGCAGCATCAGCCCTAAATTTGGAAACCTGCATCCTCGGTGTCTTTGACGAAAAACGAATCCAAAAGCTCATAGAGCGAAAAAAGAGAATCCGCCTCGTCATAGCTCTGGGTTATCCTAAAGAAGGTTACCCTTTGAGGGAAAAGACAAGAAAAGACTTTGACGATAATATACACTTTTTATAATTAGGAGAAAAGGTTATAACCAATAACAAAGGGCAGCTCTACCAAAAATTAATGAGCGGCCCTTAAAAAACATATCAGGTATTGTTAAAATTTAACAAAAAATCTTAACATAAAAATCACAAAAAGTATCCATGTGACAACAGGGATTTCCTTGAATTTTCCTTTAATACATTTTAAGATAACATAGGCCAAAACACCGTATACGATACCTTCGGCAACACTGTAGGTAAAGGGCATCATAATCATTGTCAAGAATGCGGGGATACCCTCTGTAGGATCCTTATAGTTTATTTCGCCGGCTTGGGTCATCATCAAAAAGCCTACTATTATTAAGGCAGGAGCAGTGGCCGCTGCAGGAATCAATAAGAAAATCGGAGAAAACAGCAAGGCAATGATAAACATACCGGCTGTAACCACAGATGTTAAACCGGTTCTTCCTCCGGCTGCAACACCGGCTGTACTTTCTACATAACTTGTTACCGTTGAGGTTCCGAGGGCGGCACCAACCACTGTTCCGATAGCGTCCGATAAAAAGGCCTGCTTAATCTTGGGAATATTTCCATCTTTATCTACAAGGTTTGCCTGAGTTGCAACACCTACGAGGGTTCCGACCGTATCAAAAATATCGACAAAGAGGAATGAAACAAATACAATAAAAAACTTAAAAGAAAGAACATTTGAAAAGTCAAAATTAAGTACGGCAGGTGCCGAGGGGAGACTTATAGGAGACCAGCCTTCCCAGCCTCCGAATGGAACCGTAATCTTTAAGGGAATACCTATGATGGTTGTAATTAAAATACCTATTAAGATTGCTCCCGGTACCCTTAAAATAAAAAGAGCACAGGTTATAATTAAACCGATAAGGGCTAAAACGGCAGGAGAACCCCAAGTGAATTCTCCGAGTCCTACGAGGGTCGCAGGATTATCGACAATTATGCCCGAATTCTGAAAAGCGATAAAGGTAATAAAGATACCGATACCTGCGGCTACAGCTTTTTTAAGATTAAGAGGTATGGATTTTACGATAGCTTCACGGACATTTACAGCTGAAAGCAAAATAAAAAGAACGCCTTCTAAAAATACGGCCGTTAATGCCGTAGACGGGGAATAACCTAAACCTATAACAACGCTATACGTAAAAAAAGCATTTAATCCCATTCCTGACGCAAGGGCAACAGGAAGGTTAGCCAAAAGGCCCATAGCGAGGGTTGCAATAGCGGCGGACAGAGCGGTTGCAGTAAAAACGGCACCTCTATCCATTCCGGCCTCACTTAAAATGCCGGGATTTACAGCCAAAATATAAGCCATTGCCAAAAAGGTAGTAATACCCGCAATAACTTCGGTGCGCACAGTAGTATTGTGCTCTTTAATTTTAAAAAATCTTTCCATAACCAAGAAATTCTCCTTGCCGCATTTTAACATAATTTTTTATTTACAGCAATAGATAATTTTTAGATAATTTTAAATAAAAATCAAATTTCCACTTAAAAAATTAGTATTTAATACAAAAAAAAACTATATATAAGTATGAAGACACAAAATATTTTTATTAAATCCCTTAGGATTTGCTCAATGATGGTGCTATGCAGCATCTTTTTAAATGCGGAAATACCTGTAGAAAAAGCAAATTTTTCTCTTACACAGAGTATTGATCTTAACCTTAACTATAACCTGAACGCGGAAGCAAAAAATCCTTTTTTTGAGCTTTATGCGGAAGCAAAAATACGGGAACACCGGCCTAGATTTGCTCTTATACCGCAAGGTTTTAGCTTAAAATTCAGTCCCCTCCTATACAAGGAGAAGAAACAGCTTTATCCTGCCCTCTCATTTTTTTATGGGGGAATTACAAAATCAAGCTTTTTAAACCTGATGTTTTTTAAGGAAAATTTTGAAAAAAAGCCCTTTTATAAAGGGATCGGCTTTGCACCTAAGTATTTAATAGGTATCTCAAAATCAAAATTCGATGCTGACTTAGGAGCCGAATTTGCAATAAAAAATTTTAATTTGGTCTTTTTTTCCGAGCAAAGGCCGAAAGAACTATGGCCGGACATTTCTTTTTGTACTGTTTATAAAAAAGAAAATGAAACCGCATTGTTCAATATGAGCTTTCTTTCTTCTTTAACAAATTCCGCCTACTCGCAATTTAATCTAAAAGCACCTGCTTATGATCAATTTTATTCGGGAGAATTTATATTGGCCGAAAAGGGAACGGTATCTTCCGTATTTTTACTCTCAGGCGGAATAAAAATTCCTTATGAAAAAACATCGGTAACCGGTAAATCCGATTTGAACTTTTTAGGTAAGGCCGAGTACAATTTTCAGAGCGAGTATTTTGAGGCTAATGCCGGAACTATGTTTGAAAATAACGGAACTTTAAAAGCTTTTTTTCAACCTAAAATTTCAGTTGATGCTTTCGATCTGGGCTTCTCGTATAATTTTTTACGAAAACATATTAATCTTAAAAAGAAAAAACTCTCCAAAAATTTTCATTCGGGAGGAATGGGCTTAGGTCTTAGCTTCACAAAATGTAAATTTACCGGAGAAGTTTATTATAATGACGCTTCATGGGATCTTAAAGGACAAATAAAAATTCCAACCAAACTTTTTACCAATACCCTATTTTCAATAAAAGGAAATACAAAATTGGAAGAAAAATCCAAAAATCCCTTTATAGTAAAAAACTATTCTTTTTTATCGGATATTAAAATAAAATTTAATAAGAGTTTCAATCTAAATCTTTCAGCTTCTTTTATGCAAAAAAATAAAACGGTAAAAATAAATAAAACCCCATATATAGTTTGGGAAAAAGGAGTTTTTAACTTTTCCGCTCAGGCAGAATTTATAAAAAAGACAAAGCTGACATCAAATTCTTTTAAGGGAGAAATAATATTGGAAACCGCCAAGCCTTTTATAAAAGGAAGCCTTGCATATAAAATAAGTTTTTAAAATGCAAAGTGCCAAAGAGTCTCGCGTTCATAAACTTCACCCGGCTTAATTACGGTATTGGGGAAATGGGGCTGATGTAACGAATCCGGGAAGGCTTGACTTTCAAGACAAAGGCCTGCAAATTTATTGTAGACATCTCCGTTTTTGCCTAATTCGTTGTTAAGAAAACCGCCCGTATACATTATAAGAGCAGGTTGGGTTGAGTAGACTGTTAATATCCTCTTGGTAACGGGCTCTTTTACTATTGCAGCCAAGGTTTTATGGTCGCTGACTTCTTTTTTTATAACCCAGCTGTTATCAAAACTTCCGCCTATTTCTTGTACGCCCTCGCTCAAAAGCCGCGGTTTTCTAAAATCATAGCCCGTATTTTCTACCTTTAAAAATTTACCCGTCGGAATAAGCTCTTGATTAGTTTCAAGATATTGCTCGGAAAATATTTGAACTTCATGATTTAATACCGAAACATAGGAACCGTTAGACTGCATTCCGGCCGGATTTAAATTAAAATAGCTGTGATTTGTAAAATTAACCGGTGTCGTTTTATCGGACACGGCCTTATATCTTATAATAATCTCATTATCCGGCGTAAGAGAATAGCTTACTTCAATTTTTAAATTTCCGGGGAAGCCCTGCTCTCCATCGGGAGAAGTACGCGAAAAAACGACACCCGCCTCTTGCCTGTTTTTAAAGGTCTTTGCCTCATACAAGACTTTATCGTAAAAAGGATAACCTCCATGAAGACAGTGTTTCCCGCCGTCATTGGGCGTTAAAAGATATTGCTGATTCCCTAAAGTAAATTCCGCATTTGAAATTCTGCCTGCATATCTGCCTATAAAAGAGCCGAAATGCGGAAAATTATTTATATAGCCGATAAAGCTCGAATATCCTAAAACAACATCGTCAAAGCCGCCGTTTTTTGAAGGTAAAAGAATTCCCGTAATACAGCATCCGTAATTAGTACAACAGAGTATCATCTTACCGTTAAAAATCGTAAATAGTAAGGCCTTATTTCCGTTTGAAAAAGTTCCGAATTCGGTCGTTGTTATCTTCAAAATCAATTCCTCCCAATATTTATAATTAAGTATAGCATATTATTGCATTATATGATAGAATGCGGCCCGGAGAATTTTATGAAACACAAAATTATATTATTTTTGGCAGCTATCTGCCTCCTTTTCGGTTGCACTAAAAACGAAACAAAAAAACCGGTTACCATGGTATTTTTACCGAATGAATCAAGCGATGCCATGAAAGATGCCCGGCAAGCTTTTATGGAAATAATAAGCGAAGCTGTAGGCCGTCCCGTTGAAATCAAAACGACAACGGATTATAACATAGCCTTAGAAGCAATTATATCCGGAAATGCAGACATGGCTTATATCGGAGCCGAGGGTTATATAAATGCCCATAAAAGAAATCCGGCCATTGTACCGGTAGTAACCAATTCAGGGCCCAGCGGTACATTGGAAGACGCTTTGTATTATAGTTTTATAGCAGTAAGAACGGAAGATGCAGCTCAATATAAAGATGGAGCCGGCTATGACTTGAACCGCTTAAAAGGAAAAAGCATTTCATTTGTTTCTACAAGCTCTACATCGGGCTTTGTAATTCCTGCGACCCTGCTCGTAAAAAAATTCGGCACAAACAGTACCGATGAACTTATTCAAGGAAATTCCGTTTTTTCTAAGGTGCTATTTGCAGGTTCCCATCAAGGCTCTCAGGTTAATCTATTTAGAAAGGATGCAGATGCCGCAGCCTTTGCAATTCCTCAAACAATAGGCGTCTATGATTTAATTGAAGGAGAAGCCTATCAGACAGGAGCCGCTTACAAGGTTGTAGAAGGAGCTATAGAACCCTTTGACAAATTTCCCGGAAGCGAAATTACCATAATCCAATCGATTCCGGTTTTAAACGCTCCAATAGTAATGAATACAAAGACCCTGACCCCCGAAGAACAGGAAAAAATACAGGAAGCCCTTACCTCCGAAAAAACGGCAAATAATCCCGGTATTTTTAAAATAAAAGACTCCGAGAAAAAAGGGATGTATCCCAAATACACGGAAAAAACAAAACTAGTTAAAACCACAGATGCTTGGTACGATAAAATCAGAAATTTAACAAAATAAGTTTGAGAAAGTTTGTAGAAAGGCTTGACATAATGCTGCTTATATGCTATACTCTTCCCCACATCGCAGGGTAGAGCAGTTGGCAGCTCGTCGGGCTCATAACCCGGAGGTCGGAGGTTCGAGTCCTCTCCCTGCTAATCTTTTTTAAAGGCACTCAAACGAGTGCCTTTTTTTAAATTTACTAAAAGATAGAGAACTTAGCACTTTTACAACTGCCGCAAATTTATTCCTATAACAACACCGACGGAAATCATAGCCGTCCAAAGGGAAGAACCGCCGTAAGATAAAAACAAGAGAGGGATGCCTGTGATGGGCATTATCCCCATTACCATACCTACATTTACAAAAAAATGGAAAAAGAACATTGCCAAAATACCGGAAACAATGAGCTTGCCAAAAAGATCATCACATCGCTTAATTGAAAGGAAAAATCTAAAAAAAACTATGCTGTAAAGAAAAAAAACAAAAATGCCGCCTAAAAAACCCCATTCTTCAGATAAAATACTGAAAATAAAATCCGTGCTTTGTTCAGGTAAGTATCGGTAATGGCTTTGAGTTCCCATAAGATAACCGCGTCCCGTTAAGCCGCCTGAACCGATAGCTGTAATTGACTGAATTATATTCCAGCCGTGTTTTAAGGGGTCTACTTCAGGATCCAAAAAGATAATTAAACGCATCATCTGATATTCTTTTAAAGCCCTCACCCCGACTATAGAACCTGCAAATGCTACAGTAACCAGCGAAAGAACATAGGCAATCCAATAATAATATCTTCTTTTTAGTAAAACATTACCTATCATTGCAATGACAGTTGAAATACCCATCGCAAACAGGATAATAATGGAAACTTGAGAATTTTTTAAAATATTTGTCATTATATGACTTGTCTTTAAAATAACTTCTTCCCAAAGAGGCATCAAAGTAAAAACAATAGTTAAAACCCCTAAGAAAAATACATAGAGGATAAAGCGAAGCGGAATACCGGCAATAAAACACATTATCAAAAAAATCGGAATATATACGCTTGCTGTTCCAAGGTCGGGCTGTTTTAAAATAAGGGCAACAGGAACAATCATTATCGCCATCGCCTTTATAAATCGCTTTAGAGATTCTTCCTTTTGTGATTTATCCAAATAATAGGCTAAAAAAAGAATAAAAATAAGTTTTATAAATTCCGAAGGCTGAATACCTAGATTATTTACGCCTATCCAGCTCCTTGCATTATGCCTGACAGTTCCAAAAATGCCGGTATATAGCAGCAAAATCATTCCTACCAAATAAATTAAAAATGTTCTATCCTTTATCCGCCTGTAATCGTAAATGCAGGAAAGCAAGAGCAAAACGATACCGGTACAAACCCATAAAATCTGCTTAACATACTCCTTAGAAACAAGCTCCCCGGCAGAATTTATTCCTGAAGAATAAATAAAAAGTATTCCGATAAACGACAAAAGAACAACGGCCAAAAATAATAGATAATCAAAGTTTGTAATTTTGCGTATGTTCATTCGCTTCTCCTTATAACCGCAGGAAGCTGCCTAAAGCCGAGATAGTCTATAGTTTCATCATAGGTTTGATTTGCAAGTGTTCCGTGCAATATTATATTGGCAGCATAAGGAGCCCACCATTCCCACTCGTTTACAGCCTCTACAATGATGCAGACAACAACCATATCTTTAGTAGGTGCATCATAGGGACCGTAAGCTACCATCCATGAATGCCACCTATCCTGTAAACCGACTTCAGCCGTTCCCGTTTTACCTGCAAAACGGAACATGGGATTTTTCATAGGATATCGGGCTTCTCCCTGTATCGTAACAAGATTCATAGCCTGCCTGACTTGTTGAAAAATCTCTTGTCCGATATTTTCTTTATGCAGAATTTCAGGTTGAACGGTTTTTATAACCTCTCCGCTTGAAGGATCCCTTATTTCTTTTAAAAGATGAGGCTTATAGATTACACCATTGTTTATAACCATACAAGCCATATTGGCTACCTGAAGCGGAGAAGCAAGAGTAAATCCTTGACCTATAGACATATTCATTGTATCTCCGTTAAGCCATTTTTCATGGTATCGGCGCTCTTTCCATTTAGGCGATGGAAGCACTCCATTAATTTCATTAGGTAAATCTATCTCAGTCGATTGACCTAAGCCGAAACGCTTTGCATAGTCTACAATTTTTTCGATACCCAAATAATCGCGGCAAACAGTCCAATAATAAACGTCGCATGATTTTGCCAGAGCCTCGTTTAAGGCCAATTTTCCGTGGCCCGGCTTTCTTATATGACAACGGAATACACGGTTTCCGTATTCAATTTCTCCCAAACAAGGAACCGTTGTTTCAGGCGGAAAGGCTTTTTCGTTTAAAATTGCAGTATTCATTATAACTTTAAAAGTAGAAGCAGGCGGATAATTAGCCCCTATCGCCCTGTTCAAAAGAGGATTATTGGGATTTTCAAACAATTCTTTTGCAAGAGAGCTTGAAATTTCCTTACCGAAAATATTTTGATCAAAAAAAGGATAGGAAACCATTGCCAGGACCTCGCCTGTTGTAGGTTTTAATACGATGGCAGCTCCTATTCTGGGGCCCAAAGCATCTTCGGCCAGTTTTTGAATTCGTTTGTCGATAGTAAGAACAAGGTTATTTCCCATCTTAGGCGGTGTTACAACTGTGGTGTTTTCTATGTATCTGCCCTTGGCATCTACAGTCCGGTATTCCACCCCATCGGTTCCGCGTAAAATTTCGTCATATTGTTTTTCGATTCCGGCCTTACCTATTATGCTGTTTGATGTATATCCCTTATTATAAAAGCGGGTCAATTCGTCCGTAGTTATATCGCCTACATAGCCTATTATGTGAGAAAAAGAGCGGGTATCTACATAGTTTCTGACAGGTTTTGAGTGCCACGAAACCCCCGGAAGAGAATCGATGCTTTCTGCCACTTGCACAATCGTAGAATAATCGACGTTGGATTTGATTTGTATCGATCTAAAATCCCTTCTAACACTTACCGGCAATTTTTTTTCTATCTGTGAAACAGGAATTTTTAAGATTGAACTTAATCTGTTTATTACGGTATCGAATTCTTGACGAGGAACTTCGCCCGGAACAATATCAACAGCGAAGGAGTCGATGTTTAAAACCATCGGCGTATTTGCTTCTCTATCAAATATCTCGCCTCTTTGAGCCGGTATAAGAGTTGTCCGCTTTGAAATATTTTGGGACTTTTGCTTAAACTGATCTCCGTGAATGATCTGCATTGAAAACAGTTTATAAGTATAAGCTATCAAAATAAAAAAAACGAAGATCGAAAATAACCTAAGCCGTGAATTTAAACTCTCTTCAGTATTTTTCATATTGTACTATACTCCTCGATATAAAGGCTTGAGGAAAAAGATTAAAAAATAAAAATACAAAGGGAGTAAAAAAAATATTTACCGCAGCCTCTATGGCAAAGTTTATCGAAAAAATGTTATAGGTATGAATATTTTGCCCAAAAAGTATTTTTAAAACAAACAAAAGTAATACCTTAAATACAAAGCCTAAACCGCCTAAAATACAAGGGAAAATTACCTTGTTTAAATTATAAATACCGTAAAATTTTCCTACAAGGTAACCTATTAAAGTAAAAATAAAGGAATGTAACCCTATGGGAGCCGCCGACAAAAAATCGGCTAAAAGGCCTGCAATAAAACCACAAATCAAACCTGTAAGAGAACCGTTTGAAATTGCAATATAAATAACGGTAAGCAAAACCAAATCGGGCAATACGGTAAAAAAAGATATATGAGAAAAAATAGCTGTTTGAAGTAAGGTTATAAAAAAAACGCTTAAAGAAGTCCACAAAATAACTTTTTTCAATTTATTAAAACTCCTTTTCTATCTTTGAAGTATCAAGTACAAAAACATATTCCAAACAAGAAAAATCTATTATAGGATTTACAGATAGCTCAAGCGAAGTTTCATAATCATGTGTCTTAATTTTAGAAACAAAACCTATGGGAATATTTTTTGGAAAAATCGAGGAATCATCAAAGCCGGAGGTAATTATTTTATCCCCAATCTTAATGTCATCCCCTGCCCTCTTCTTTATGTACTTCATAATTAATGGAGAGTCCTCAGAGCCTTGTCCGCTTACAACACCGCGGTGGTTTACAAGGTCTACCTTTGCAGCAACATGGCACTGATAATCATAGATAGGAATAATCATAGATGACCCCCTTCCTACCTGCAAAATTTTCCCTACAAGAGCCATATTCCCATTTTGAAAAGCAATAACGGGCATGTCTTTTCTGACGCCGTGCTTTACGCCCCTGTTAATAATCATTCCCGAATAAAGAGCATTAGGATCATAGCCTATTATTTCTGCAGGGATATTTGCAATCTGAATACTATCGGTAAATTTAAGAAGGGTACGAAGTTCATTATTCTCTCTTTTTATATCGGCGTTGGAACGCTCCAAAAGTTCGTACTTTTCAAGCTGTTTTGTAAGTTCATTATACTTTGCTTTTAGATCCCATAACTCCCTTACGGAAGAAACGCTTTCTCCCACAAAGGAAGAAACATTGTAAACAGCCTTCTCCGTTCCGGCGCTTACCGAAAAGGCCATACTCTTAAAATCCAAAATAAAAGAACCTCCGGAAAAGGCCATAAAAACAGATGATATGAGAAGAAATAAAATTAAAAGAAAAACTTCTAGATTTAGTTTAAGCGAAAGTTTTTTCTTCATAGGGTCTTAATTATTTAAACTGTCATAGAGACTGCGGTCAACAGTCATATCCCTAAACACTTCGTAATATCTTCCGGCGCCTATTGCAACACAGTCCATCGGGTTTTCGGCCAAGATTACGGGAACACGGGCTTCTTTTGCGATAAGTTTAGGAAGGCCCTTTAACAAGGAACCTCCTCCGGTCATTACAATACCCCTTTCAACAATATCGGCAGTAAGCTCAGGAGGTGTCTGGGCTAAGGTCCGTTTAATTTCTTCGACAATCTGTGTAACAGGTTCTTTTAAAGCTTCTCTGACTTCGACAGAGTCTATTTCCAATCGGCGGGGAAGTCCGGTTATAGCATCGGTTCCCTTAATTTCGACCTTTTCTATTGTTTTTTCGGGCGAGGCATTGCCTATGCTGATCTTAACTCTTTCGGCTGTTTGTTCTCCAATGATGAGGTTATCAACGGAACGGACATGCTTAATGATGGCTTGATCGAACTCGTCGCCTCCTACGCGGATTGCATTTGTTACAACCATACCGCAAAGAGATATAACCGAAACCTCGGTTGTACCGCCTCCGATATCGCAAACCATATTTCCGGCAGGCTCATGAATAGGAATATTTGCACCGATAGCCGCAACTAAAGATTCTTCTAAAACTTTAACATCTCCGGCTCCGGCCTTCATAGCACTTTCATAAACCGCATTACTTTCAACATCCGTAATACAGCTTGGAATACCTATAACCATTCTCGGTTTTACAAAACGGTGCTTGGGCAAAATCTTAGAAACAAAATAACGGATCATCTTTTCGGTAGTATCCATATCTGCAATAACTCCGTCTTTTAAGGGCCTGATAGCCACAATATTTCCCGGAGTTTTCCAAAGCATTCTTTTAGCCTCGGAGCCGACTGCAACCACTCTCTTTGTACCCCTTTCAACGGCAACAACAGAAGGTTCGTTTACTACTATGCCCTTTCCGTTCACATAGATAATGGTATTGCAGGTTCCCAAATCTATTCCTATATCTGTTGAAAATCTTTTAAAAAAGCCCATATCATCCCCCAAAATTTTTATAAATTTAGTTTAGCCCGTGTTTTTACATGGAGCGGATCAAATTTAAGAGCCTTCCGCCATTCTGCACGGGCCTTTATCATATCTCCTTGAAGTTCGTATACAACACCCAAGCCGTAATGAGCATCGGCAGAGGTCATATCCTTTTCAAGAATGGTATTAAATTCCTTTACAGCATCATCTATCTTATTTTCTTCAAGAAATAAACTACCCAATAAATATCGGCATTTTAATTCTAAAAGTGTATCCTTCGTTTTATCTATTGTTTCAAATAAATACAACTTTGCATTTTGTTTATCGGAAATCTTAATATAATTTTCGGCAAGAGCAAAAAACAATAAATCCGAAGGGTTATGGGAGAGGGCATCCGAAAAAGCATCAATAGCTCTTTCCGGCTCGCCCAAAAGAGATGCCGACATACCCCTGAATTCCGACAAATCTGCAAATTTTTCTCCGGAACTATATGCAATATCCAAGTATTTTAAAGCAAGGTCTGCATAGTAATATCCCTTTTGATAATAAGCCTTTCCCAATACATAGGCAATTTTCGGCTGTTGAGATTTTGAAACACAGTACATCGCTTGTCTTAAATTCAAAATAGAATCATTTAGATAAGAATAGCTTACCGAAAAATCCGTCTGTTCGGCAAAGATATAATAGGCGGCAAAGCCCCTCATAGCCAAAGCCTCACCGTCATATGCCCTTCTTTTTAAAATACTCGCGGTTTTTTCATACACGCTCTCGTAGTTTTTTTCATCCCAATCGGCATACACCTCCTTAATAGAAGGTATGCCTGCATAGTTTTTATTATGGATATATAAAAAATAGACGGAAGAAACCGCACACAAAATGAAAAGCAAAAGTATAAAGAACCTTTTTGTGCCTTTTTTTTTGTTTGAGAAATTTTTATGTGATCTTCTTTTTAAAAATTCCATTTTTTATAATACCTTAAAAAAGGGATTAATAAGCCGGATTCTGTTTCTGTAAAACAGACGGAACCATCTTTCTTAAACCTGCTTTACAGCAAGTTTTTATCGCGGTTAACCCGTAAATTAAGAATCGGATATTCTTTACTGCTTAACCTTGCTCCCGATGAGGTTTACATTGCCGTTTCCGTTACCGAAAACGCGGTGGGCTCTTACCCCGCCCTTTCACCCTTACCGCAAAATGCGGCGGTTTACTTTCTGTTGCACTGTCTGTAAACGGAAACTTTAATTTCCGTTCCCCGGCCGTTAGCCGGCATCGTTTCCGAAGGAGTCCGGACTTTCCTCTGCAAATGCAGCGGTTCCCTTAATCCCAAAATTATTTATTCTTTTTAATCTTCGTCTTTATCTTCAAAACTTGCAAGGAAATCCTCATTTGCGGAATCTCCAATATCAAGTAAGCCTTCCATATCGGAATCATTAAAATATGCTTCCTGCTCGGCCGTTAATTCGGATTCTTCATAGAATAGAATACGGCTGCAATAAGGGCAGAATTTTATATCCTGATCCGACCTGACTTCATTTACAAACTGAGCGGGAAGAATCATGTGGCAGCCCATACAAACATTTCCCTGAACGGAAACGATACCGACACCATGTTTATTCTTAATAATCCTGTCGAATTTAAACATTGTTTCATCACTCAAACCCGGAGACAGTTTTTTTTCTTCCAGCTTTAACTCTTCGACCTTATTTTGTTTTTCGGAAATCTCCGAGTCCAAGAGATGTTTGTGCTCTTCAAGTTCTTTCTCGGTTTGTGTAATAAGGGCCTCTTCCTGCTTAATATTTGCATCCAAAATCTTAAACTGACTTTCAAGCCTCAGAAGATCCTTTCTTATAGTTTCGGCCTTTGTAGTAGAATCATCGATTTCCTTTTGCAAGATTTCATACTCGCGCTGAGTTTCGATATTATCCATTGCTTTTTCGGCCTTTTCTCTCTTTTGTTCAGCTTCAAAAAGATCAGCCTTAAAAACGGCAATACCTTTACGCAGCTCTTCATACTCGCTGTTCATTTGGATATAACCGGACTTTAACTTTTCCAAAAGCTCTTCCTGCTGTGTAAGAGCCTTTGGGGCATCCAAAATCTCCGTTTCAAGTTCATTTTTTCGAGCAAGAATATCCTGTAAAGCTCTCAATTTTTCCAATACATCATTATCCATAAATTACAACCCCTTTAATTATCAAGATACAAGATTATAACCATAATCAATTATCAAGATAATCTTTTAATTTTCTACTACGTTTAGGATGGCGCAACCGCCTTAATCCCTTTGCTTCTATTTGCCTTATTCTTTCACGCGTTACGTCGAAATATAAGCCTACTTCTTCAAGGGTAAGAGGATAGCCTCCCTCAATACCGAAGCGCATTTTTAAAACTTCCTGCTCACGCTCAGGCAGACTCGAAAGCACCATTTCAAGCTGCTCCTGCAAAAGAGTAAGCTCCGTTCTGTTTGAAGGATTTTCAACACCCTTATCTTCGATTAAATCTCCCAAGAGGGTATCTTCTTCTTCACCTATGGGTGTTTCAAGAGAGATAGGCTCCCTTGCAACATTTTTAACCTGCTTAACCTTTTCGATCGACCAGCCTAACTGCAAGGCTATCTCATCATCATTGGGTTCACGGCCGAGTTTTTGCATAAGCTGGCGGGATTCCCTGTTTACCTTATTGATTTGTTCTATCATGTGGACAGGAACCCTTATCGTACGTGCCTGATCCGATATTGAACGCGTAATGGCCTGCCTTATCCACCAAGTAGCATAGGTAGAAAATTTATATCCCTTCCTGTACTCAAACTTTTCAACAGCTTTTATAAGCCCGATATTTCCCTCTTGTACAAGATCAAAGAACTGTAAGCCCCTGTTGATGTACTTCTTAGCAATAGAAACAACAAGGCGCAAGTTTGCATTTATCAGTTTATCTTTTGCATTTTTAAGCATTCTCTGGCCGTTCTTTATCTCTGAAGTAAGATCAATAACTTCATCTACAGTAGCTTCAAAATCATACTCAACCTTGCGGATTTTTCGGGTCAATACCTGAATTTGAGTGTATATATCCTTTACTTCATTGGCCGAAATATTAAGCTCTTTTTCCAGTTTTTCTCTTTCCCGAGGAATTGCAAGCCTTTTACCCAGCTTTCTTAAATCGGCATAGCTTTTAATGCCCAGCTGTTTTTCTTTTCTTTCTTTTTTGTGTTGATAGTCCTGCACCTTTTCGGTAGCTTCAATAAAGCGGTCTGAAATTTTTTCTATTTCTTCCGATTCAATGTGAATACGTTTAAGACTGTTAAAGACCTTCTTCCGCAAAGCTTGAAGCTCAGGGCTATCCAAAAAACTTTCCAGGGTTTCTCTATCATAACAGTGCTTTTTTAAGGACATATATTGTTTAATTTCGGAATATATGTTCCGTAGACTATCACCGTAAACCTGCTTGAGACGCTTTTTTTCGGCCATTTCTTCACTTAACTCTTTACGAGGCTTATTAGACTCGGCAGGATCCAGTTTTGAAAAAGCCTTTTGTCCGATTACAAAAAATTCGGGAATCAATATACCGGAATTTTTTATAACCTTTTTTATTATAGCTTCTCCGTCTTCCATACTTTTTGAAAGAGATACTTCTTCATCGGCAGTTAAAAGGTCTTCCTTGCCTATCTCTTGAAGATAAAGCTTAATCGGATCGTCAACTCCGGCTTCGTGAGAAGTTCTAACCAGTTTTTTTGCCGTTTCATGCCTAGGTTTTTCTTTTTCGATATATGGAGTTTCGATGTCATCAGAATAAGGACTTTTTACATCATCCTCATCTTCTTCGTACGCATCATCCAATAATCGATAGTCTTCATCGTTGCCGCTCTGAAAATCGGAGTCGGTTTCTGAATTAGATTCGGATATTCCTTCATTTCTTATTTGAACGCCGGCACCTTCCAAAATATCCAGAATATCAGGTATAGTTTCCGGAGACATTAAGTCTTCGGGCAGTAGATCATCAAGATCACTCAATCCTATTGTGTGCTTCCTTTTGGCATATTCCAAAAGTTTAATAACCGCAGGATTCTTTTCGAGATCAGTCATACACCTTTCCCTTTAATTTGTTTAATTGAATATCGATACTTTTTTTTTCTTCCATTAATTCTTTTGTCAAGTTTACGGTATCGATATTCTTTTCTCCATGTAATAATCTCAGTCTGCCTATGATTTTGTCTTTTTGTTTTTGTAGAACGTTTTGTTTTATAAAATTTATGCCGTCATCGACTATCTTTTCAGAGTTCTCGGCGAATTCACCTTTAGAAATTGTTTGAGAAACAATATCCTTTAATTTTTCTTCCCCGCATCTGTGCATCAGATTCGCATAAGTATAGGCACCATCTCTATAACATTCTTCTAAAACAATAAACAAATGTCTGGCATAAAAATCCTCAAAATCATCGGGGCTCAATTGTGAACGCAAACGAGAAAACAGATCAGTATTTGCCGTAACGGCAAGAACCAATCGTAACTCGGCATTCATCCTTATATCTACCGGCTTTTGTTTTACTTCGTCAACTATATGCCTTAGAGCCTTTTTTTCGCGGTTCATATAATCGCTGAAAATTGCTTGTTGACTGACACCAAAAGCCGATGAAAGTTTAGAAATAGCAGACTCCCTTTGAATATCGGATTCCAGGACCTCAATATACGGAAACAAAAAGGCTATAGCTGCGGCCTTTCCTTCCGGACTGCTTATATCAAATCTCATGGACGCAATTTGTATAAGATAATCATCGTCTACTATAGCACATTCCAAAAGAAATTTCAAGCCTTCTTGACCTTTTTTTTGTAGAATTTCGGAAGGGTCCTTTCCGTCCTTCATATATAAAACACGAACATTTACGCCCATACTGCGGCAAATTTTTATAGCTTTGTAGGAAGCCTCCTGCCCCGCCGAATCCGAGTCAAAAGCAAGATAAAAGGTTTCGGCAAAGGATTTTAAAAGTTTTACCTGATCTTCAGTAAGGGCTGTCCCTAAGGGGGCAACGGCATTTTCGATTCCGGCCTGAAAAAAGGCTAAAACGTCCATGTAGCCTTCACATAAGATTACCGATTTTGATTTTCGGATTTCGGCTAAGGCGTGGTGAAAGGCAAAAACCGTTTCTCCCTTCTTGTATTGAGGCATATCCGAAGAATTGAGGTATTTTGCCCCCTCACCTTCCAGAATGCGGCCTCCGAAAGCTATCGTTTTACCGTGACGGTCGCAAATAGGAAACATAAGTCTATCGGAAAAAAAAGCCATCTTTTTATAGTTTTTAGAAAAAAGCCCTGTCTTTTCTAAAAAGTCTTGAGAATAGTTTTTTGACAGTAAAAAACTATGGAGCCATTTTCTATCCTTTGGAGAATAGCCCAGATTAAATTTTTCGATTATTTCGGGAGAAACGTTACGGGAAAGGAGGTAGTCAAGGGCCTTTTTTCCTGTAGGATTTTGAGTTAAAAGAAAATGAAAGCTCCCTGCTACTTTGTCATAAAGTTCTAAAATATCATCCTTAAGTTTTGCTCCTTCGTCCGGAACATAGGAGCCGCCTTCATAGATAACCTCGATACCTGCATTTTTTGCAAGCCGTTCCACGGCTTCCATAAAGGAGAGCTTTTCCATTTCCATCAAAAAGTTAATTATTCCGCCGCCCTTGTGGCAGCCGAAACAATAATACATTTTTTTATCTGGAACAACATTAAAAGAAGGAGTTTTTTCGTTATGGAAGGGACAGCAGCCCCACCAATTTGCTCCCCGTTTTTCCAAGCGGGTATAGTTCTCGACAAGGGATACAATATCTGTCATTTCGGTTACTGCATCGATTGTTTTTGAACTTATCTTAGGCATTTACCCCTCCTCGGTCTTATAAGTAAGTGATTTTACTATAAAGAGGCTTAAAAATCAAGGACTGACGTTTTATAAATTGTAAGAGAGGAATTTAACCGCGGTGCACGCAAAGACCGCAAAGGAATTTTTAAGAGTCTTTCTCCGTAAAAGTGGAGGCGCTCCCCTAATCATAGCTTTTCGATTTCCTCTTTCTTTAGACCTGATATTGTGCAAATATCACTAATCGGATAATTCATATCTTTCATTAACTTTGCCGTTTCAAGTTTGGCTTGGTAGGTTCCTTGGGATATTCCTCGATCAATTCCCTGTTCAAGTCCTTGTCGATAGCCTTCGTTTATACATGATGCTCTATCGTGTTCATATTTCATACGGGAATCATATAGCCATTTATCTCTAGGACTCATTTCCATTACAGAAATAGCGGTATTTGCTTTTTTCATTATCTCTGAATTTTCTGCTAACACTTCTCTCACCTCCGGATTATCAGTTTCGATAAATTTAAGCCAGTTTAATAAGCGTTTTGTTTTATTATTTTTATATTGACCTTCCTTTAAGAGCCTTGCTTTTTCAAGGTTTAATATATGAATCTCAAGTTTTGAAACTAAAGGCTCTTTTGTATCTTGTTCAAGAACAAAATACTTGTTGTGCAAACGCTTATTTTTATTAAAGCCTTTTCCTATCAAATTTATTGTAATACACTTTGACAGTTTTGTATAGTCTTGACCTTGTTTTATGTTTTCGTTGTACATCTTAGACCAATAATATAGGGTTCTTTCAGGAAAATCAAAATGCCAGTTGTTTTGAATTTCTATATCTATAAAAGTTCCGTCTTTTAGCCTTAACTTGATATCCAAGATACCGAGCTTTTCACTTAAAAGCTCCTTATGAAACTCCTTATCCAAGAGCTCCAAACCTGCGATTGTTTCAGGCGGAATGTCTAAAATACATTCCAATAAATCCTGAAGAACATCCTTGTTTTCCTCCACTCCGAATACACGCTTAAAAGCGTAATCGTTGCGGAGGGTTACTTTAAATAGTTTTTGCATAATTAAGCCTCGTTAATAATTTTTTTAAAGAAGAAGAATTTTTTCCCTTCATAATTATTGTAGAGATTATTTGAAGTTAATAGCAAAAATTTTAAAAAGTTGTTGATTGATAATTTAACCGCAGCGGACGCAAAGACCGCAAAGTGATTTTACTATAAAGAGGCTTAAAAATCAAGACCGAGTATGATGACAAAATAACCTTGACAATCAATCAATTATCTTTCATAATAATCACTATGATAAAAAAATATTTTGTGTTTTTTTTGTATTTAGTATTTCGGTATTTTCTTGTTTAAATTATTCAGAGGGCGATGAAGAACGTTTTATCACGCTAGAAGAAATGAAGACTGATTATGAATATTTTTGGGATTTTATCGATAAGGGCTATCCCAATAAAAATACATGTATAACAAACGGAGCAGATTTAAAATCAATCAAAACATATTATGCCGAAAAATTAAAAAACTTGAAAAACGAAATAGAATATATGAAATTTTATAATATAATATGTTCTAGAATTACAAATAACCATTTTTTCGGACATCTGGGAGCTATAGACTATACCTCGTATAAAAGCAACATTGCAACAATTTCATTGGACGATAAAAGAGATGAGGATTTTCACTATATAAAGCAGGATAAAAGGGTCGAAGCTTTTTATGAAAAAGGTTTCGGCTCTAATACGGAATATATGGAAACGATACAAAGATATGAGAAGCAACGGGAGGATATGGAGAAATTCATATTTAAAGAAATAAAAGATGATATTTTTTATATAAAAATACCGAGATTTTCATCTACAAAAAATTTTGATTGGAATGATTTTAAAAACTATCAAATAGAAATAACAAAAAATAAATATAAACATTTAATAATAGATTTAAGGGATAACGCAGGGGGGTATACTTTTTTATGGAGAAGATTTCTAGTTGCACCACTGCTAAAAGAAGAAAAAACTTTTAAAACTATTGCTCTTTATAATTCTTCCGAATTTTCGGATCGCTACCTTCCGTTTTTCTTAAAGGGAGATCGAGGTCTCTTTCCTGTAAAAATTTCAAAACTAAAAAATCTGCCTCCTTTGGAAAATTTAAATAAAAACGATGCAGCTTTTTTTAAAAAATATTACGATATGGAATACACGATACCGCCTGAACCTTCAAATTTTAAATTTGACGGG
This sequence comes from Treponema denticola, assembly GCF_024181645.1. Taxonomy (NCBI): domain Bacteria; kingdom Pseudomonadati; phylum Spirochaetota; class Spirochaetia; order Treponematales; family Treponemataceae; genus Treponema; species Treponema denticola. The sequence goes on from NZ_CP058624.1 coordinate 1,432,737, forward strand.
AAAATATGGGTTCTTATAAATAGAAAATGCTATTCCGCCTCAGATGCCTTTGCAGCTTTTTGTAAACAAACAGGTTTTGCAAATCTAGTAGGCGAAAACACAGGAGGGTCGGGATTGTTAGCCCTTCATCCTGTCTATTTAAAACTGCCCAAAAGCGGGATGATTATTAAATACGACATGTTCTATACTTTAAACCCTGACGGCTCAAACAATGCAGAAACAGGGACCAAACCCGATTACCCCGTAAAACAAAAACATGCCTTAGAAGCTTGTCTTGAAATAATAGAAAAATCCAAAAAAAATTAGCTTAGTACACAGTTTTTAAAAGAAAAGGGGATTATCAAGATAGGCACTTAAAACCATAAAGCTGTCCATATAACCGGCCCTAACCTTTTTTGTATAAATATTTACATGAATAACCTCTTCGTTTTCATTATCCCATCTTTTTCCGTTAATCTCAATATAGTCATTTACACCAAAGGCATTTTCAGATGCAAAGCTGCCGGGGATAACCTCTGCAACCCTATAAGAATTCTTTTTTCCCACCGATTCAAGTTTAAACCCGAAAACGGGAAGCATGGCTCTTGCTATACTGTCCTTTCTAAAAACGGAATTTCCCGGATAGAGAGGCCGTTCGGCACATAAAACAGGCCAAGTTTTTTCTTCATAAATACCTGCTTCATTTTTTTGATAGCCTTTAATAAGGACAATAGTTTCAGGAGCTATAGACAATAAATTTGCTTGTATTTCTTCAACCGAATTTACAGGAATACCGTTAACTTCTTTTATTACGGTACCCTCATTTATACCTGAAATTGAAAAGGGGCCGTCAGGAAGGACATAGTTTACAAAAACCCCGCTCGGAACTCCGCCGGCATTACTCGAACCGCCCTTTCGGTTTTGACCGTGACAGCCAAACCAAGAATGTTTAACTTCTCCGCCCTTATATAAATCTGGAAGAACAGCCTTTAAAAGCTCAACAGGGATTGCAAAATTAAGGCCCTCGTTTCTTTCAAGACCGGCGAATACTACGGCTTGAACAAGACCCTTATCATCCACTATCGGTCCGCCCGAATTCCCATGATTGACGGCAGCATCTATCTGCATTATATCTACCATAGAAAAAAGCCTGCGGTATTTTGCCGATACTATACCTGAGGTAAGGGTTTTTTCCAAACCTGCCGGAGAACCTATTGCATAAATACGGCTTCCGACTCCTAAATCCTTTGAAGATCCCAGATTAAAAATAAACTGAGGCGTGTACTCGGTCTTTACCAAGGCCAGATCAAAAAGAGGATCCCAGCCTACAACCCTTGCAGGGATTTTTATATTTGGATTATCCGGTGACTTAATATAAAGCCTTGAATAGCCGTTATATTTTTTATCAACCTCACTTTGAATAACATGATAATTCGTAATAAAATAACCGCGGGGATCTATAAAAAAGCCCGAACCTATAACAATGTCAGGCGAAGCATAACCTCTTTGTATGCGGGTTCCCCTATCCACCCAAACGGTAAGAGAGCCCTTTATCATTTCATCTATATTTTGAGGAAAAGAAGCTGAACCGGCTGAAGGATTTTTTTTATTTTGTAAATTTAATAAGGGAAGATCGGTCTTCTTTTTCCATAAGATATTCCTTTCTTCAAAGAGGCGTTCTTCAGTCCATCCGGCAGGACGTTTTCCGATCGAGGTAAGAGACCTAAAATACCTGACAGCCTCATCCCAATTTTTTTCTTCTATGCTTTTTAAAAATGCAGCTTCCGTTTTTTCTATTGATTCCGATTTAATCTTGTCAACCTCTTCAAAATCTTTTGTGTTAAGATGAAGAATCTGAGAGCGGATTAGAGCATCCGTTATCTTACCGGATTTAAGGAGCTTTTCCGTATAATCAACCTGATACAACACGCTGGATCGATCCGAATAGTCCACATAAGAAACTTCTTTGGTTGAAGTACAAGAAAAAATCAGCAAAAAGAGAAGAAAAAAACTTATTTTAGTCGTTGATGATTTCAGCAAAAACAAATCCTCCCGAACGCACGGCAAAAACCTCGACATTATTTATACTAAACACATAAGAAACAACCGGAAGGCTCGTTTGGTTAAATATTTCTATAATTTTTTCGTTTACTTTTTCAATATTTATAGGACTTCGATTAAGCCAAAACAAGTTCCCCTTATCCGAAGGAATAAGAATAAGGTTTTCTTTTCCGTCAAATAATTGGACGGGCTTGCCGTTTTTATAACTGACACGGATTTTTTTATTAAGCTTTGGGTGAATCCATTCGGTTTTAGAGTCTCCATTTTCATATTGCGTATATGTAATTTCAAAGGAACCGTCCTCATCGCTGTCCCAAACCTTTGTAACGGAGCCGTCTTTTTGATAGTATTCGGAATATTCATAGAGTTTATTTTTATTTAAATCGATATCTATCCTTTTTAATGCACCCTTTGGATCATACTCAACCCTTGTTTCAAAATAGCCGTCTCCGTCTTTATCTATGTTTTCAAAAACAGGTAAGCCGTTTCTATAATTTGTTTGAGAATACAACTCTCCTGAAACGCTTACTTCAGCCTTTATCGGGATACCCTTATCAAAGAATACTTTTTTTACGCCTCCGTTTATGTATGGAGTATTTTCTTCAGAAAATGCAGCGGAATAAGTTAATGTGCCTTCATGCAGACTTCTTACATTTTTGCCTACTTTTAAAGAAAAAAAGGCCTGTTGTTTTTGGTGCATTCCGTACAGTTTTAGATTTAGTTCTTTTAACTCTATCGGAGCCCAATTAAGATCAAGCGGCCGCATAGTGTAGTTTTTACCGTCTTTGATACAATTTTTAACGGCCGGATATGAATCATAGGACACCGAATATTCATTTTTTTTGCCGTGAATTACGGATGGAATACCGAAATTACATTCTACAGTGTATTCGGGATATCCTGTTTGGAAGCTGTCAAATTCGGCACACCAAGGTCTGCCGTTTTTATAATAAATTTTAGAATCTATAATCAGATCCCCGTTTTCATCATCTACAATCAACCCTTCATAGACCGATAAAAAGTTTTTAAGCTCATTTCTCAATTTGGAATTTGCAACCAAGCGTAAAAGCTCGACCAAATGGGATTCATACATGGCCTGAGTAAGAACATACTCTTTCAAAATCGGGTTAAAATAATAAACCTTAGCCGATAAAAATTCGTTTACAGCCGTTTGTTCATCTATTATACCGTACCTTAGACAAAGCAAGGTAGAATAAGAGCGGTTATATAAGTCGTTAAGATCATGCGATTCTGTAAAAGGCAAATACATACCTCGATATAGTTTCAACCGTCTGATATTTTCTTCCGATTTTGTTTCAAAGGGACTTGCAAGCAAGAGGAGAGACGGATCCTCATCCTGCCACGCGTAAAGGCGGGAAATTATATGTCCGGCTAGCTTTTTACCGAAAAAGCTTACCTTTTTTCCTCGTTCACGTAAAAAGAATAATTTTGCAAAAGAGGAATTAAAGGCCCATCGGTCAAGAGCTTCGGAAATAAGCTGTTTTGCCTCTTCATGCCGGCCTAACCCGTAGAGGGCATCAGCCCTTACATAGTCCGATTCGGCCGATTCAAAGGGTAAAAGCTTGACAAGCTCCAGAGCTTCCTTATATTTTAACATTCTTGCATTAACTTGAGCCGCCAATAAGCGGCCGGCATTTATATCGTATAATCGCCAGATCATTCCATCGGTACAGGCAGCATCGGCTTTTTGCAATATATCTTCATTAGGATAATTTAATTTTAAGCTGCATACTGCCTGAATATATAAAAAATCGGCGGTTTTCGAATCATAGACTTCGCCGAGCTGGGCTTCAAACAAGGCTTCCTTCCATTTTTCTTCGGTAAAAAGCTTAGCGGAATTCTGCAAATATGATAGGGCCGCAGATAAATTTACCCCCTCACTTTGATTTGCATAAATACCTATACAAATTAAAATAAAAAAAGCACATAATCTATGCTTGAGTTTAAAACACTTAAATCTACAGGAATATTTCATCTCTTTACTCCCATAAAAACTTTTTGCAGCAAATATCAATTTGCGAAAAAAGTTTTTTCAAGTAGTTTTGCATAAAGCAAAACTACATACAATAATGCGATGTTTTGTACCTTTGGTACAAAACTCGTCAGATAAACAGTGAGGCTGAATTTCTGCCGAGCTGTTTATCGTAACTCCCTAAAACATACCAATTTTTTTTGCCGAAAACGGCTCCGTATATAGCTTTAACTACCCCGCCCTCTTCGATTATCGGCAAAATATTTCTATCTTCATAGTCTATATTCCACTCATTTATAATTTTTTTTACTGATTTTTTTAAACCCGAAGAGGTCTCAATTTCATCTCCAAAGAGGCGTGAGCGAACACAAAAGGGAGGCTTAAAAGGCCCTATACCGCAAGTTTTATCGCTTTTATGCACTATAAAAAAGCCGTCTTCATTTTCTAAGGCCTTAAAAGTTCCGGCAGGGGTATCAAAGGAGCAAGGCTTATCAATCCAGATAGAATAAAAGACTTCGCCTGTCTTTTCTTCAGTTACGGCCTTAAAAAGAAACACCTCATCTCCTTCTTTTTTTATACAAAAGCCGCCCGAAAAAATTTTCGTTTTAGTATCGGAAAGCTTCATTAAATTGTCAAAGACCGAGTAAGGAATTCTTCTTTTTCCCTTTAAAAGAATAAGGCCTTCTTGAAGAAATTTAAGTTTTAAGGCTTCTTCAAGGCTTAGAAAAAAAAGAAATTTACATCGGCAGCACTCTTCCTTTTTATCCAATACCCATGTTTCTTTTTTTGCCTTATAAGAGGCGATAACAAAATCGTTTTGAGCCCTTATCTTCGCCAAACTTTTATCCAAGCCCCTTTGCCAGCCGTCAAAGCAGACGGTCAAAGCAGGAAGAAGATTATGCCTAACCTTGTTTCTAAGATATGAGGTTTCAAGATTAGTAGCATCTTCTCTCCACGGGATATTTTTTTCTTTTAAATATTCTTCTATTTCAGAGCGGCTGATATTAAGCATGGGCCGAACAAATCTTCCCCGTCTTGGAGAAATCCCCATAAGGGCTTCAGGCTCGGAACCTTGAAAGAGCCTCATCAAAACCGTTTCATAATTATCGTTTTTATTATGGGCCGTTAAAATATAATCGGCGTTTAAGGCGTCGGCTGCCTTTTCAAACTCATTGTACCTTAAAAAGCGGGCAGCATCTTCAATTCCGGTTTTTCTATTCTTAGCCTCATCGAATACCGTATTTTTAGGAATTTCGGCTAAGATACATGGACATTTATCTTTACAAAAGTCTAAAACAAATTGGGCATCGCCTAAGGTTTCTTTTTCGGGTCTTATATTGTGGTTTACGGTCAGCACAAAAATTTCGGCATTTATATCGCTCTTCAATTCCAAAAAGGCAGAAAGCATGGCCATAGAATCGGCTCCTCCTGAAACGGCAAGCAGAAGTTTCAAAGGTGCGGCCGATTGGCCGGCCTTTTTATCGGAGTTTTGGCCGGCCGTTCTATCACATAAGGAGGAAAAGCCTAAAAGCACATCTTTTAAAAACGATTTTGCCATAAAATAGATTTTACATAATTTATAAAAATGGTCAACAGTCAAAAAAATGCGGAAAAAGTTGGGAATACATAAAAAAACTTCCGCCCTTTAAATTGAACGGAAGTTCTAAAATATTCAGATTAAAGCTTATTTACCCTCTGCAGCAGGTTCGGGTGCGGCAGCTTCGGTTTCTTCTCCTTCAGTTGCAACCGGTGTTGTGCTTTCAGCAGCAGCAAACTTAATAGCAGCAACCGTTATATCATCGCTTGTTAAAACGGTAACGGTCTCAGGAAGCTTAATATCCTTGACATGAAGCGATTGATTTACGTCAAGAGCAGAAACATCAACGATAATTCTGGCAGGAAGATCCTTGGGCAGACACTCAAGTTCAAGTTCGGTAATACCTGTCTCAAGAATTCCGCCATGGCGTACGCCTTCGGGAGAACCTTCAAGTTTAATCTTAACCTTTGTACGTAAGGTCTTTCCTCTTTCTACTTCATAAAAGTCGATATGTTTAATCTTATCTCTAACAATATCATGCTGAAAATCTTTAATAAAAACTTCGTAATCCTTTCCCGCTGCATTTAATGTTACAATAGTACTTTCGGTAACAAGTTTAAAAAGTTTCATAAATTCTCTTTCATCAACATCAATAGGAACGGATTTGCCGTGTCTATCATACATTACTGCAGGAATTCTTCCAGCTTTTCTCATTTTTACAGCGGCATTTTTACCGTATGTTGATCTTTCATTTGCGTTTAACAGTCTCTGTTCCATAATCCCAGAACTCCTCTAATACCAATTATTTAGTTTGCAACAAGGGCCGCCGATAAAAGCAGCCTCAAAACTGGGACGGTAGGATTCGAACCTACGGAATGACGGCACCAAAAGCCGTTGGCTTACCACTTGCCGACGTCCCAAAATATATACAAAAAGCCGAAAGCTAAATTGTATCCAAAAACAGAAAAATAAATATTACGTCACAAATTGATTGCTAAAGTTACACTTCAGCCTCTTGCCCCGGCATAACAGGTGTTTTTTTGTAAACCTCCAAAACAGCCTTTGTCATCTTTTCTCTAAACTCGGCAGTGATAGGATGAGCTATATTTTTAAACTCACCGTTACTCAACTTCCGGCTGGGCATTCCGATGTACAAACCGTCATTACCCTCGATCACTCTTACATTATGAAGGACAAAGCAATCATCAAACGTAATATTAGCATAAGCCTTTAAACTATTCCCCGGACTCACCCTCTGAACACGGACTTCTGTAATTTCCATACTGTCCTCCTTGCATAATAATATTGGTAATACCTTACCTACCAATATTTTACTACGCTTTCTATCAGAACGCAAGTAACAAGAAGAAAAAACATTGAGGATATTTTGCAAAAAGCTTGGAATAAGCATTTTTGGCTGTTTTTTCATCTTTAAAAAGCCCGAAAACCGAAGAACCTGCACCGCTCATAAGAGCAAAATCAGCTCCGTAAGTTAAAAGGTCTAGTTTTGCCTTTTTTATTGCAGGATATTCATTAAAAAGAACATCTTCAAAACTGTTAAAAAAAGGCCATTCACGGCAATCTTTACCGCAAAAAAGCTCAGGATTAAAAGCAGGATTCAGTATCTCCGATTCTTTACGGCCTAAAAGGCTGTAAGCCCTAGGTGTCGCACTTTTTATTTCGGGATAAATCAAAATCCCAAAATAATCTGAAGAAACGGAAACTCTCTTTATTTCTTCTCCGCGGCCCTGTACAACCGCAGCTCCATTTCCCAAAAAAAACGGAACATCGCTTCCTATTTTTAAAGCTATAGCCCTTAAGTCTTCTTCCGGTAAACCTGCAGAAAAAATATCGTTAAGCCCCCGCAAAACCGAAGCGGCATCGGAAGATCCGCCTCCCAATCCGGCACCTTCAGGGATTCTTTTTAAAATCCTAACGGAAACGCCTTCAGAAATACCGGTAAAGTTTTTAAACTCTTCATAAGCTCTTGTAATTGTATTTTCTGCCGGCAATTCAGCCAAAGGAGAAAGCACCCTACACTCTTTTCTATCCGGTATTCTTTGCATTAAAAGCTCATCGGCAAGAGAAATCGGAGCAAAAACACTTACAATGTCATGAAATCCGTCGCTTCTCTTTCCTAAAACTTCCAAATGCAGATTAATTTTTGCATGAGCTTTAAGGCTAATCGCACTTTTAATCATGTCTTAAGCATTATATCCAATTATAAAGTTTTGTCAATACAAAATAATGGAAATTTACGTAATTTATAAGAGCATTTTAATCGGTTTTAGCGTATAATTAAGGCGTACAGGGTTCCAGATCCCAATCCTTGTAAAGCAGCTCTAAAAAGGGCTGCATAATATATTCACCGCCGGAAATAGTATAATGATGCCCGTCATCTTTCATAAGCCTTATTTTTTTACCTTCGGCGGTTTTAAGGGTATCGGTATAAGGAACCCCTTCTCCGGGAGCGATGCTGCTTAAAGAAAATTTATTAAGGATTATACTCGAATACTCCGATGCTATTTTTTTCTGTAAGTCTTCAATATAGAGTAATTGGGCATTGTATATTTTATCCCGTACAACAGGCATGCCCAGCCAATACACCTTTTTTGTATTTGCAAATAAAACGTCCAAGTGATTTTTTATCTTATCCCTATAAGCCGATTCCCAGTCTTCAGTTTCTTTTACAAGGACTTTGCCGTTATCTGCATAAAAATTTTGATAATCATTCATTCCTAAAAAAATGACGGCAATATCATAGGGTTCGTTTTGACTTTCTTCAAATACATTCTTTAACTTTTTAGGCCAGTTGTAATAATCGCTTCTTATAAAACCTGAAGAGTGAACCGAAATTTCTTTTACACTTATGGAAGAGTTTTGACCTGTAAGCCTTAAAAAACCTGCAGCAATACTGTGCATCTGAGAATCCCCGATCATTAGAATACGCAAGGGTCTTTCCGTATTATAGGTATAAACCTTTTTAGGCTCCTCAGCCTGCTCTACATTTGATTCTCCTTCCTTAACGGCAGTTTTAAATATATCTTCTTTTCTTAATTCCAACATTTTTTGTGTGAGTCTTATTTTTTCAAGCTCTGCAATTCTAGCCTGCTCAATGTCTTTTAACCTATCCAAAACCGTATTTACATTTTCAAGTTTTGCCTCAAGCTCATCTATCATTTTTTTAACGGCAGCAACATCTTCCGGTTTTGATTCTGTCGGTAAACCGTCTCGTGCTGTTTCTAAGTCTTTTTCAAGATTATCTATGGACGACTTTTCATCTTGAGATTTGTCTATAACATTCCCTAAATTTTCCAAAGCTAAAAGTCTTTCCCTATGAGTTAATTCTGCAGAATTCATATAATAAAAAGAATCCCAATCGCTTAAACCTTCAAGCCCTGCATAGCGTAAAAAGAAGCTCCTTGCAGAAGGAATCAGATTATCAAGTTTTAATTTTTGAGACAGTTCCGAAACGGGTTTAACGGCAGTCTTAAATACATCTGCGGCATAAGGATTTTTTATTTTAGATGAAAAATCGTCTAAAGATTTACCTAAGAGCAGCATAAATAAAAAAATACAGAGTAAAAAAAACGAAAGAGCTTTGTTTGCAGAATAAAAGATGGATTTTTTATCTTTAAGTTTTATTTTAAAAGAAAGACCGGCATTTATTTTTTTTATTTTTTCCTTTAGTTTCATATGTCAACTTTCACCTAAAACGCAAAATAAATAAACGGCGGTATACCAGAAGTTGAAACCGCATAAAGAGCGGCTACAAAACTTACGGTGATAACAACCTTAACAATCATCGGAAGACGGCTATATATTGTAAAAGCTTTTTTTCTTAAACTTTCCGAAGGAAGCTGCAAAAAAAGACCTGCAAAAAAGATTAAAAGAATAAAAGGGCTTATAATTTGAAAGGGCTGAAAAACATTGCCAAGGGACTTTAAATATAAACCCAATTCCGATAGTGACGACGAAAAAAACACAAGCCAACTGATGTTTACAAATATAAAGACCGGTATAATTCTTAAAAAATCAAAACTTTTTTTTTCGTTTTTTTCTTTACCTAAAATTTCTTCTCCTATAGCTTTACGTTCTTTTATTTCCGAAAAAATTCTTTCGATACACAGCATTGCGCCCTGCATAGCTCCCCATATCAAAAATGTCCATGAAGCACCGTGCCAAAGACCCGCAATAAGCATCGTAAAAAAAAGAGCAAACAAAGCTCTGGCAAGACCGAAGCGGGAACCGCCTAAACCGAAATAAAGATAATCTCTAAGCCAAGAAGAAAAACTTATATGCCACCTTCTCCAAAATTCGGTAACGGATTTTGAAATATAGGGACGGTTAAAGTTTGCAGGCGTATTAAACCCTAAAAGGATTCCTATACCTATTGCCATGTCGCTGTATCCCGAAAAATCTGCGTAGATAATTATCGTATAAGATATTACCCCAAAAATAAGCTCCCATGTATTATAAAACGAAGGATTTGCAAAAATTTTATCGGTAACGAGTATGGTTAAAAAATTTGAAATTATCATTTTTTTATACAAGCCTGAAATTAAAAACACGATAGCTCGGTCAAAGGCTATGGGTTTTGCTCCTTTTTCATTATCGCAGTTAAGGGCACGGGGAAGGTCCTTTAAAAAATATTCGGCTTGAACAATCGGGCCTGAGGACAGCTGAGGAAAAAACGATACATAGAGTAAAAAATCCCAAAAAGATTTTACATGCCTTATCTTACAAAGATAAATATCGAAGACATAACTCATACATCGGAAAGTATAATAAGAAATCCCTACAGGAACTAAAAGAGACCAAGAACGCAGAGTTAAAAGAGTAGAATTAACAAACATATCCGGAAAAAATTGGTTTAAATATGAAAGCAGGCTGTAAAGGTATTTAAAAAATCCCAGATATAAAATATCGATAATACAGATAATGATTACAATAGCCTTTCGCGGAGCATAATTTTTTTCTTTATCGAGAAGAAAGCCGTAAAAATAATTTATAAGAGTAAAAACAAAAAGCAGAATACAAAAACGCCAATCCCACATCGCATAGAAAAAATAAGATGCGGCCGTTAAAAGGATTTTTCGTTCTTTTTCCTGCCTAAAAATATACCAATATAAAAAAAAGACTGAGAGAAAAAATACGGCAAAAGAAATCGTCGGAAAAAACATGCTTAAATTTTAAATTACCCATTACGGGAAGGTAACAGGCTTATTTGCCATCTTACGCTGAATCTCCGCAGCCCTGGAGGCCGGCATCAAAGAAAACCAATAGGCAACCGAAGAGTTTTTACCTTCTTCGGCAGCTATTTTTTCTACAGCCCTAAGTACATCAATTATATCCTGATCATCCATGGCTATAAGATTTGAAACGGCTTTTTCAGGAGGCATACCGTTTATATATTTTGCGATTTGAATTATGTTCGCCTCACGGGCATCCCGCTCTACAACCAAAAGATTATAGTTCTTTTCTTTTTCTTCTATAGCCAGCCTGCGGTCATCAAGCTCTTCGGCAACCTGTTTATTTTCATTTTCCTGAGTTTGAACATCTTCTTCCCGCTTATCCAATTCCTGAGAACGCAGCTCTAAAGCCATCAAGCGTTTTTCATAGCGGTCATTTTCCAAATTGGCCATTTCATCGGCATCTAAGGGGGCAATACCCTCAGGCGTTTTTAAACCGAAAAAGGAGTAAATAGGAGAAAACAAGCTCCTTGAGCTGATCAGGCCTAAATAATCAAACCACAACAAGCCTCCGAAAACAAGTAAAATAATCAATATCAAAAGAACAATAATACGTCCCAGTGTTCCTCTTCTTCTCAAAATTTCTACCTCTCATAAAAACTTTTTGGAGCAAATATCAATTTGCGAAAAAAGTTTTTTCAAGTAGTTTTGCTTTACGCAAAACTACATAAAATAATGCGATGTTTTGTGCTTTGCACAAAACTCGAAGATAAACAGTGAGGCACCATTTGTGCCGAACTGTTTATCATACCCCCTATTCCTATACAATATCGGAAAAACTTTTTCTAAGGTTAATGCTTATACAAGTACTGAAAATATTCCATATCAGTTGAAAGGACTTTTTCAGTCTCGGGTAAGGAATTTTTATAAATTTCCATGCTCTTCCAAAAGCTGTAAAATTCGGGGGACTTGCCGTAGCTTTCGGCATAGATTGCAACAGCCTTTGCATCGGCATCTCCCTTTATCCTTTCCGACTCGGCATAAGCTTGCGACAAGATAGTCCGCTTTTCGTTTTCCAATTCGCCTAAGATTTTAAGTTTTTCTCCGTCGCCTGTAGACCTAAAGGTTCCTGCGATCTGATTCCTTTCTTTTATCATGCGGCTGAATACGGAATTTTCAAGCTCATCCGAATACTTAATTCCTTTAAAAATCAGGTCAACCACCTCCAAGCCGAATTCACCCAGCTGGCTATTGGCCTTGGCCAAAATTTCATCAGCCAGAGTTTCCCTGCCCTTTTTTATCACAGGGAAGTTTACTTTTTCCGTCTTTAAGGAGCCGAGGTCAACTTCGGCATTCTCAAGGTTAAACTCTTCCGTGGTTTTACTTTCGTTTATAATATTTGAGCTTCGTACAACATCGGCAAGACTGTTTACCGAAATAATATCTCTAACCGACGAATCTACAATATCCGAAAGGCGGGAATAAGCGCTATCATAGGTTGTTAGGGATTCGTAAAACTTTTTTACGTCGACTATACGCCATCGGCTGGTGGTATCTACTCTAAGATACTGCTTTTCCAGGGTAAGAATCTTTTGGGGATCACCGTCCAACCGCAAGAGCTTTGCCGTGTATTTGTTTACCGTATGAATCAAGGGCATTTTAAAATGAAGCCCGGCCTCTTTTTCCGTTTTTACTACAGCTCCGAATTTCGTTATAATGGCAACATTGCCTTCATTTAAAATATAAAAAGGTTTTAGGAAAAAGAACAAAATAATGAGTATAACCACAAAGGAAATCCATCCGAAACCTTTTTTGTCTTTTTTTGCTTTTTCAGGTTTTATCTTATTTTTGGAAGAAGGATTTTCAAATTTTACATTTTCGGTGTTTTCGGTATTTTCATAGTTTTCCATAAAATCAGTTGCCTCCCTTATTTAATTCTTTTAAAGGTAAAAAGTTTTTTAAGTTTTTGTCTATTAGGGTAATATTTTCATTATTTTTAAAAATAGAATCAAGAGTTTCAAGGTAGAGTCTTCTCCTCGTAATATCGGGAGCCTTTACATATTCTGAATAAACGGCGTTAAAACGGGCAACATCTCCGTTTGCCTTGTTTATTCTTTCGGAAGCATAGCCCCTAGCTTCTTCAATCATTTTTTGAGCCTCACCCTTTGCCTTAGGAATCTCTTTATTGTAGGCTTCCTTTCCCTCGTTTATGAGCCTATTCATATCCTGAATCGCTATATTGACGTCCTCAAAGGCAGCTTGAACTTCATGAGGCGGAACAATGTTTTGTAATTGCACCGATGAAACGGAAATTCCAAGGCCGATCTGCTTATATTTTTCGTTCATTTTTTCTTGTGCTAAAACTGCAATGCTGTCACGATCCAAGCTGATTATATCCATGATAGCCCTGTCGCCTACCAGACTGTTGACAACGGATTTTGAAATATCTCTGACGGTTTTATTTCTTTGATCTTCTTCAACATTAAAAAGCCAAGCCTTAGGATCCACTATTTTATACTGAATAACCCATTCAACATTTATGATGTTCAGGTCTCCTGTAAGCATTGAAGATTCACTTAAAATGGAATTTTGGTACTCGCTTCTTTCACTCGATCTTGCAGTTCGGAAGCCGAATTCTTCCTTTTGAACGGTCTTAACCGGAACCTTATAAACCTGATCCACAAAGGGAATTACAAAGTTAAGTCCCGGTGAAAGGGTCTTTGTATATTTACCGAAACGGGTGACAATTCCGTTATCCGTTGTAGGAATAACCTTTATTCCCGAAAAAGCTATAAGAGCAATTACGATAAGTATTATTACAGTGCGTAAAGCTCCTAACATCTTTGAAGGATCAACCTTTTTTTGCTTCATCTTTTCCTCCATGAAAAATCTATTTTTTTACGTTCTTCTAAAAAATTTAAATTTTAGAAGAAACACTCAAAACCTCGGCCCTTTCTTTTTCAAGCTCGGCCAGTTTCAGTTCAAGTTTTGCCTGTTTTTCACGCTTGCAATAAGGGCACTCAAAATGCTCTCCCTCAAGATAGCCGTGAATCGGGCATATCGAAAATGTCGGCGAAATCGAAAAATAGGGAATACGGTAATTGTTTGCAACAGCCTTAACCAAATCCCTGCAAGATTCCCAATCCTTGATAGATTCACCCAAGAATATATGAAAAACCGTACCTCCCGTATACTTACGCTGTAAACTTTCTTGATGATCCAAGGCTTCAAAAACATCGGTAGTATAGGCAACGGGAAGCTGACTTGAGTTGGTGTAATAGGGCTCGGCATCTCCCGAACTTATTATATCGGGGAACTGATTTTTATCGTGGCGAGCCAGTCTGTAAGAAGTACTTTCAGCCGGAGTTGCTTCAAGATTGAATAAGCTGCCGGTTTCTTCTTGGAAGTCGGCAAGACGGTTTCTCATATAGGTTAAGACCTTTTCGGCAAAGGCCTTTCCCCTCGGGCTTACAATATCCTCACCTAAAAAGTTTAGGCAGGACTCGTTCATACCGCAAATTCCTATAGTGGAAAAGTGATTGTTTAAATGATGTAAATACCTCTTTGTATAGGGAAAAAGGCCGCCCTCCAAGAGCTTTTCGATTACCTTCCGCTTTATCTCAAGGCTTTGTTTTGCTATGTCCATTAGGTAGTCCAAACGGTCAAAATAGTCTTTTTCAGTTTTTGATAGGTAGCCGATTTGAGGCATGTTTATTGTAACGACCCCTATGGAGCCTGTAAACTCATCGGAGCCGAAAAGGCCGCCTCCCCTTTTACGCAATTCTCTTTTATCGAGTTGAAGACGGCAGCACATAGAGCGCACATCCCCCGGATTTAGGTCGGAATTTATAAAGTTTTGAAAATAAGGCGTACCGTATCGGGCAGTCATCTCAAAAAGCAGTTTTGCATTCGGACTTGTCCAATCAAAATCCGAGGTTATATTGTAAGTGGGAATTGGATATTGGAAACCGCGTCCTGCGGCATCTCCTTCAAGCATAAGCTCAATAAAGAGCTTATTTATCATATCCATTTCTTTTTGACAGTCACCGTATGTAAAATCCTGTGTTTCTCCGCCGACAACAGCCTTTTGGTTTGCAAGGTCGGGCGGGCATACCCAGTCCAAGGTTATATTTGTAAAGGGAGCCTGAGACCCCCAGCGGCTGGGAGTGTTTACGCCGTAAACGAAGCTTTGAAGGCACTGTTTTACGCTTGCTTCACTCATATTATCCTTTTTTACAAAGGGAGCCAAATATGTGTCAAAGGAGCTGAAGGCTTGAGCTCCGGCCCACTCGTTCTGCATAATGCCTAAAAAGTTGACTATCTGCTGAATAAGTGTCGATAAATGCTTGGGAGGCTTTGAGGTAATCTTATCGGGAACCCCGCCCAGCCCCTCATGGATAAGCTGCCTAAGGGACCAGCCTGCACAATAGCCTGAAAACATTGAAAGGTCATGAATATGAAAGGCTGCCGTTATATGGGCTTCGGCAATAGCAGGTGTATAAATATTTTTAAGCCAATAGTTTGCCGTAATAGTACCGGAGTTATGAAGAATAAGACCGCCTAAAGAAAAGTTTACGTTGGCATTTTCTTTTACGCGCCAGTCGGATTGGCTTAAATAGCCGTCCATGGTGCTGTTTATATTCAGCATGAGGCTTTCCGCATCGCGCACAGCCTCTCTCTTGGCCCTGTAAAGGATATAGGCTTTTGCAAGACTGGCTTCCTTTTGTTCAATTAAAACAAGCTCTACAACATCTTGAATTTCTTCTATTGCCGGAATAGAATGAGCATAGCGGGATGCCATAATATTTTTAAGTTTTTCTTCTACCTTGTCCGTTAGAAACGCAGCCTTTTCATCATTTGGGCTGCCTTCAACTGCACTTATAGCCTTATTGATAGCTTTTTCTATTTTTTTACGATTATAAGCCTCAATTTCTCCTGAACGTTTTACTACCGAGCGCAATATTTCAGGCTTTGCCTTCTCCATAGTCCCTAAAAAGGACTTCCATT
The DNA here is from genome assembly GCF_024181645.1 of Treponema denticola. Taxonomy (NCBI): domain Bacteria; kingdom Pseudomonadati; phylum Spirochaetota; class Spirochaetia; order Treponematales; family Treponemataceae; genus Treponema; species Treponema denticola. Next base: position 1,448,506 of record NZ_CP058624.1, read on the forward strand.
CAGGAAAAACCGTTTGATTTGTAGTTTTTTCCTCCATAACTTTTAATACCTCCCAATTTATTTACATCATTTATTTTCTTACTTTTTTTACCTCGTTTACAAATTCATCCAAGTTGCTGAATTGCTTATAAACGGAGGCAAAGCGGATATATGCCACCTTATCTATTGAATACAAATGAGATAGAACCATTTCGCCTAAAACAGTAGTTTCTATTTCTTTGTTAAGACCGGAATTTAAAACAGCTTGATCTTCAATTTCAGTAACAATATTTTCTATACTGTTTAAGGAAACAGGCCGTTTTTCAAGTGCCCGCTCGATACCCTTTTCAAGCTTTTTTCGGTCAAAGGGCTCCCTGCGGCCGTCTTTTTTGATAACCATAAAAGGTTTTTCTTCAATATGCTCATAACTTGTAAAGCGGTAACCGCAGGCAAGACACTCCCGTCTCCTTCGGATACAATCCCCTTGAGCCAGAGTTCTTGATTCCATAACCTTATCATCGCAGCTTCCGCAATGCGGACATCTCATATTTTACTTACAGGACACCTTCAAGCCGGCATCCTTCCCTCCCAAAAATAGCGTATCTGAATATACAGTACAGGATAACACACTATATATAGCGTGTCAAGCCGATATTAAATTATTTTTCACTTTATAAATTATTTTTCGCCTAAAAGCTGCTTTATCTCGAAAATTTCAGCAGACATCGCTGAGCGCTGCATGGATTGGTATCTTTTCGGAACCATCTCCTTGCTTGTGCACTCGATTGCTGCAACCAAATTTTGCAGCTCTATCTCATAAGGATAAGAAGGCGGAATAAAATCGGCTATAGTTTCTTCCAAGTCTTTTTGTATAACCATTGCCCTGCCTTCTACTGTTGCATTCATCTTAGCACGCACTAAAATAGCTTCTATATCCGCACCGGATACATCGAATTTAATCTTTTTTATTATCGAATTTAAATTTACATCATGGAGCTTGATGCGGAGCTTTCTTTGAAGGGTTTCAAAAAGGTCAAGTCTTTCGGCATCGGTTTCGGGATAAAAAAGAGCCAGATGCTCTTCGGCCCTGCCCTGCCTTTTTAAGTCGACGGGAATCAGGTCGGGGCGGCAGGTGATCAAAAACCAGATTATCTTTCCCCTGTAAGCCGTGTTTCCCATAAAATTTGCTATCTGTGCAAAAACCCGTCCCGAAGTACCGGATACATCGTTCGCAGTGCGGTTTCCGAGCACAACATCGGCCTCATCTATCATAACTGCGACAGGCGACATAGCCCTCAAAATATTCAGCACCTTTTCAAGATTAGATTCGGTAGCTCCCTGCCATTGGGAGCGGAAATTGCGTAAACGTACCATGGGAATGCCTATTTCGCCGGCAAAGGCCGACACTATAAAGGTTTTTCCCGTTCCTATTGGGCCGGAAATAAGATAGCCCATAGGAAGAACATCGGTTCGGGCAGCCTTTAAAGCCTTTGCCGCAATTTTAAAGCGCTTTTTTACAAAGTCATGGCCTGAAACAAGGGAGAGGTCATAATCCGTATCTATAAATTCCAAAAGCCCTCCGGCTTCATTTTCAATAATTTCCCTTTTTTTGGTTGCCAAATAATCCAAACTTATAGGCTTGTCGTCCTGATAAGACTCTCCTACAAGCTGATAGAGGTTTAACAGGTTTAAGCCGGAGGTTAAAGCGCCCATTCTTTCAGGGCTCAAGCCCCTCTCGGCCAAAAGGATTTCCTCGGTACGTCTTAAATGTTCTAAAAAATTAACCCTTACGGCAGCATCAGGCAGGGGAATACGCACCTTTATTGTAGAAGGAGAAGCAGTAAGACGGGGATTTAGGTCTGTCAGGTTTTCGGTAAGCATTATTATCGAGATATCTTCCCGAGTAAATGATGGCTCATGTGACCATCTGTTTAGGGTAACAAGGCAGTACCTATCTGTTTCATCCAAATTTCCGATCTCATCGGCAGGAATTATGGTTTCGGCATAATCTACGATGAGAACAATCCTCAAATTCTTGCCGAAATTTAGAACAAAATACCTTTCAAGGTAAGAAAAAGCCTCTTCAGGGTCGCGGGATAAAAAGTTTTCGGGAGGTACATCAGGATAAGTCATATGCATTGTCTCAAGATAAGCTCTTTCCATATCGGAAGTACAAAAAGAAACGCCTCCGGACTTATCGTAGTACACTATTATGTCCTGATTTCCAAACAAAACTTCGGAAATATAGTCCCTTATTTTTACGAACAAAAAATTATGCCCGTATTCGGTTATTTGATGGGGTAAAAAATCCCTTATGTTTCCATGTACAAAGTAAAGGTTTGCCGTTTTTGAGCAATATTTTCTGGAAAGCTCCTGTGCCCATTCCGGCAAAATATCTATATAGGCACTATTTTCTTTAATCAGCTGTTTTCCCGCTGCCATAATCCCTCCCGCCTTATATTCACCATACAACAAAAAAAATAAAATTTCAAGAAGAAAATAATTTCATTTTTTTTGTATTTTTATTGTTGTTTTCTATTTTTTGTGATATACTTATACATAAGTAAAACTGTTAGAAATATAGGGAGGCGGTATGAAAAGAATATCAACAATTCTTATATATTTAGGTATTGGAGCAATTCTTTTTGCTCAATCGGCAGAAAAGATGGATGAGATTTTAGCATCAAAAACCTTAACAATAGGACAGGCATGCTATCTTGTAGGTACATCCATTGGAGAAGTCGGCGATAATGACTCCTATGAAACGGCCTTTAATAAATTTAAAGGTCTTAAAATGTTTAAGAACAAAAAACATGATGAGCCCATTAGATTTGACGAATTTTCTAATTTGGCTTTGCAGTATTCTTCTACAGAACATGGCTTATGGTATGGAATTGCAAAAAATCCGCACTATGCTTTTAGACAGCTTAAGACAATGAAGCTGATTCCCCATAAAACGGTTCCGTCTTCACATATTACGCCGTTTACCGCAATTAATCTATTGACCAAAATAATGCCTAAAGAGGACAAGTAAGGAGGATAGACAATGAAAAAAGTAAAATTGTTTATATTTTTGTTTTTAATTATTGCATTAAACCTTTCAGCTTTTGAAGGAGGAGGAATGCTTAAAACGGGCCTCGGTATTGACCTTGGTAAAAACAAAACAAATCTATCTCATTTCGATAGTCTGTCTCTTTGGGCTAAACAGAATCTCGATAAAGAAGGCAATTATAATTTTGCTATTCAGTCTTCATATTTGTTCAATTTAAAAAAGCCTATAAAACCTGATGGAAAGTTGGATTTAGATCATATTGTTAATTTGGATATGTTGAAATTCTCATTCCTAGTTCCTATAGGTAATGACAGTTTGACCATTGATGCCGGAAGGTACAATATTTCCGATATAACAGCTGTAATTTTAAATCAAAATATTGATGGCGTATATATAGCATACAAAAAAACTAATTTTTCAACATATTTTAACTTAGGATACACAGGGCTTTTAAACTCCTATGTAAATCCTATCAATGCAGCAGGTATAGCATCAATATTAAAGAAGCAAACAAAAATTTATAATCTTGCACCGTCTTTTGTGCATATGTCTGCTTTATTTCATGTTCCTTTTCAATCACTTCGTCATGCGGCTGACTTTGATTTGAACTCGTTTATCGCAACAGGAAATCCGAAGACAACGAACAATTACATTTCCATATCGGTAAACGGACCTATAGTAAAGAATCTTTTTTATCTTACTTCAATATCAACCTCCATATTGACAAGGGATAAAAGAAAATCGGAAATAGGCTTTTTTTTAGCAGGAGGACTGGACTATTATTTTGAAAAATACAGTTCAAAACTAGGTTTAAAAATGCAATTATTCTCAGGCGGAAAAACGGGTTTTAAATCTTTTACACTTTCAAATGTGTCAAAGGTTACCTTTATGGAATCGACGGATTTATTCAAAATAAGTTTAGATGGCAGCATAAAGCCTGTAAAAGATTTATTTTTAAGCACGGAAGCAGCTGTTATGACTCATGCAGCAACACAACCTAAGGGTAGAAGCAATTTTGCCGGGTTTGAGTGGGATGTATCTGCCAATTATACAATACTTCAAGACATATCCATTAGTACCGATCTGGGTATGTTTGTGGGAAAAAACGGTAAGTTTGATGCAGTGTTCAAATTAAAGGGCATCATTTCGTTCTAAAATTTTTATAGGAGATATGATAAACAGCTCGGCAGGAATTCTGCCTCTCTGTTTATCTTCGAGTTTTGTGCAAAGCACAAAACATCATGTGGTTGTATGCGGTTTGTTTACAAACCGCTTGAAAAAACTTTTTTCGGAAATTGATATTTCCTGCAAAAAGTTTTTATAGGAGAAAAAGATGAAAAAGATATTTCTTATTATTAGTTTGGTTTGCTTTATGTTAGCTCCGCTTTTGGCAATTAGCGGTGAGGTTGTTGCAGTCAAGGGAAAGGCTGAAATAAAGCAAGGCGGAAAATGGATTCCTGCAAAGGCAGGAAACAAAATAACATCGGGACTTATGATTTCGACGGGATTTAAATCCGAACTGACTTTAAAGATTGACGGTTCCGTTATTACGGTTAAACCTATGACAAGGCTTACGATTGAAGAAATTGCCGCAAAGAATGAAACCGTTTCTTCGGAAGTTTACTTAAATGTCGGTTCCGTAAAAGCCGATGTAAAACCGGCTTCAACAAAAAAAGTTGAGTTTAAGGTAAAAACACCTGTTGCAACAGCTTCCGTCCGAGGGACATCGGGAGAGATCGGTTCTGACGGCCTTTTAATCGGAACAAGCGGAATATGGGCATATGTCAACAATGATGGGATTGAAACAAGGGTAAATATCGGCGACTCTGTTATTATAAGCGATACAGGTATGGTAACTCCGGCTCAAAACATTAAAGCTAACGAAGTTTTACCGGCATCGTTAAAAACTCTTGCCGAAGCGGAAGCCAATTCTCCTACGCTTACTAACCAATCACCCAGCATTGAAGGAGCAATAAATACGGCTTCTTCGGTTTCAACAATCTCTTTGAGTATAGGCTGGAAAGACTAACTTTACACCGCCCTTTGAAGCATTCTCAATAAAAGCTTCAAAGGGTGTTTTTTTATCTGCCGGTATTTTACCGTTTACCCTTACCTTTTCGCCGTAATCGGTTTGTAACATTTCAACCGAAAATTCATCAAGACTGCGTTTTAAATTTTCCCATTCGGAATAAGAACATTCAAATTGAAAGGTCTCTTTTTTGATAAGCTCTTCGGTTGAAGCTTCTTGAAGAACAAGTCTTGCAGAATCCGAATAGGCTTTTACCAAACCGCCCGTTCCCAAAAGGGTGCCGCCGAACCAGCGTGTAATTGTAAGCATTATGTTTGTGATTCCTGAACCCTTGAGTACTGCAAGAGCCGGCCGGCCGGCCGTTCCCGAAGGCTCGCCGTCATCGGAGCAGCCTAAGACTTCTCCGTTTTCGCCCGCAACAAAGGCATGGACTACATGGCGGGCATCTTCGTATTTTCCCTTTTGGTTTTTTAAAAGCTCCCTAGCTTCGGCGGCAGACTTTATAGGAAAAATTTCCGCTAAAAATCTTGAGTTTTTTACGGTGAGCTCACTTAAAGCATATTGCATTAAAACTTTCATTTTAAAAGGCTCTCCCTCTTTTTTAATTTCCTATCGGCATAAAACACACACATTAGGCCGGCCGTAAAGGGAAGTATCGCAAAAGTCAAGCTATCAAAAAAAGAGTCTGCCGTCATCAGAGGAAAAAGGGCAAAAGTTCGAATAATAAAAAGTATCAAAGCATAAAAAGCATTTAAAAAGTAAGAAAAAATAAAGCCGGCAAACGGAAATAAAAGAGAAATAAAAATTGCCCCAAGGCCTAAAATTAAAAAAGCCGATATCAGAGGGCTTACAACAATAGAAGCAATTATACCTATAGGAGCTAGGACTCCTATTTTGCTTATTACAATGGGGGCGGTAAAGGTTTGAGCACCTATTGAAGCCGAAAAACTTCCCAGTATTTTAGGAGGTATTTTCCCGTTCAAGATATCATGTACTGCACTTCCAAAAACGAGTATACCTGCCAAGGCACCGTAAGAAAGCATGAAGCCGAGACTTAGGGCATCATCAGGCTTTACTGCAATATGAAAAATAAGCATTGTACATAAAACCGAAATCATCGGAGGCTGAAGCCCCAAGGACTTGCCTATAATAATTAGAATCATCATGCCGAGGGCACGATTAAGAGAGGGAGCAGCTCCTGCAAACCAAACAAAGAAGATAATAGAAACTAGAGAAAACTTTATCGCGAGGCTTTTTTTCCCGAATACAGAACCCATCTGCAAGGCAGCTAGACTTACCAAAGAAACATGCATTCCTGAAAGGGCCAAAACATGGGCAAGCCCTGCATTTCTAAAAGCTTCCGAAACAGGAAGAATCAAAAAATCCCTGTTTGCAGAAAGGAGGGCTAAAAGCAAGGCACCGGCACTCCCCCACCCTGACAATAGACGCATAAGATAAAACCTCAAAAAAGCCCTTAATCTTAAAATAGCCGATCTCCAGCCTAAAAATTCGGGGACGGATTTATCTCCAAAAAAGGCCAAGGGGCTTATAGCGTTTTTCTTTGCTCCGAAACGGCCCGAAGCTTCAAATATTACGCCCTTGGAAAAATTGGCTAAAGCTTCTTTTCTTGAACCGGTCTTGTAGGCCGTCTTGCAGACCGAAATTCCGTAAGCATTATTTTGTAAAACCAGCTCCGAAGGAAAAAATATTTTTATATTTCCCTTTGCAGAAAATTTAGCCCCATTATTATACGAAAAAGAAATAAGTTTAGCATTTGCAGCATAGTATTTTTCACCGGCAGGATAGGCTTCGCCCGTAAGCTCGGCCTGAATGCTTTTAACCTTATTTAATTCGGCAAGGGAAAAAGGCTCCGCATAGATAAAAAATAGACGCAACACGGCAAGGCTTCCTATAAAAAGCCCTGCAAAGATAAAAGAATATTTCTTTTTTCTAAATATAAAACCGATTATAAAACTTAAAATAAAAATAGAAATTATCAAAAATTTATTAAAATAATTTTCTATTGCGCAAAAAAAATAAAAAGATATAACAGCCGCACAGGCTGAAATTACAATCGGTTTTAATACAAAAAACTTATTACGTGTTAATTTGTTTTCATTTACCACTTTAACTCCTCTATGGCATTTCGAGAAGCTTGTTTAACCGTTTCAGAATAATTTAAGTATTCAACATACAATAGATAGTCAAATGCGGTTTTATCCCCAAGCTTTCTCAAAGCCGTAATCACACTGAGCACTAAAGGCTCACTGTATTGCTTTGTTTTTTCGGTTTCCGAATTTAACACACCTAAAAATATCGACAAATTTTGAGAACATTCGATTGTACCTAAATTTCCCATACAATCGATTATCTTAATAAGCAATTCATCGCCCCGCGGGCTTGTTTTACGCAAGCCCTGAGCATAGTAAAAAAATTTGTTTACCTGAGAAGAAGCTTTACTCCACTTTAATGCAGATAAAACAGGTAAAGTCTCCTCAATCAAATTTTCAGAACTCTCAAGATCCGCTCCTTTTAGATTTTTAAGACCGTAATCAATTACAAGCTCACTAATCCGGCCAAGCTCAGGACCTTCAATACGCTTATTTTCTTTTGCCAATAAATACAGTGTCCATATATATTGTATGTTTTTTTGCATTGTTTTAGCAAGAATTTCATCAAAATAATTAAAAGAAATATTATTTAATGCAGTTTTTACCGTATCCTTTAAAGTATCGTTTACAGGATAAAATAAGGTTTTAATCAAGACATCAAAAGAAGAAGGATCGGCAAAATTCCCGAGAGCTTCAGCGTAGACTCTTAGAAGATTAATATTAGAGGCCTTGCCTGAAAGTAAATCGGATAAACCTGAATCATAAAGAGAATTCAAATAATCCGTAAAGGCGGAATCTTTTTGAACCAATTTACTTAAACTTTTTAAGCAAGCAATTTGAAAATCTTCATTTTCAACAGTAGAAAACAAGTAGCGGATACTTGCGGAAGCCTTTAATTCGTTTAGCTCTCCAAGTTTTGTTACGGCAATTATACCTATGCTTAATAATCGGTCATCATTTTGCAATATTGCATAAGAGGATTTAACATATTCCACCGCATCTTGATATACGGGAATTAGGCTTTTATCGTCTGACTGTGAAAGTGAACGCAAAATAACGGCTTTTACATCTATTCCTGCAGAAATAAAATCTTTACGTAAATTTAAAAGCTCATCTTGGTCTACAGCAAAAATAGAAAAAACACAAAAGATAAAAACTAAAGCAAAAACTATTCTTTTCATACAGCCCCCTTACTTTCTGCAAAATCATAGAGCATTTGACCGTCAGGTAAGCCGTCTTCCAAAAAATCGCCGTCTTTTATTTCTTGGCCGGTTCCTAAATGAGCATTATTTTCTTCTTCTAAAATATTATTTATAAATTCGGTATTATCATCAGTCGTTGCTATATTATATATGTAGGACAAAATAACATTTTTCATTTTTTGATCTAAAAATTCACATTGAAAATGTACTCGTGATTTATTCAAAGGCTGATCATAAATAAAACGGACAATCTTACCGCACATTACAATCTCGGTATTTTTTAGTTTAAATTGCAGCTTCATTCTGATTCCCTTTGCAGCCTTGCCTCTTACAAAAAACATGGCTCCGTCTTCCGATATGTCTTTTACGTTTGATTTTACTCCGCCCTGAGTTTCATAAACGGAATTATAAGGATCTCCTGTACGGAGAGGAAACATCAAGCCTTCAATATCGCATGAAGCTCTAACCGATTTTCTTTTTTGTGTACGCACAATTTTTTTTGAATGCTTAACATAAACTTCTAGACGGTCCTCTATTTTTTTTGCCTTGACGGCTTCAGAACTAAAGACATATCCTGCATCATTTTGTTTCCAAAAATAAACTCTTACAGCCTTATTTTGCCAATTAACTTTTTCGGCTCTTTCTGCAGACGCATCAAAGAGGACAAACACAAGCTCATTCTTCGTGTTTGCTATAAGTTTGCCGTAAACGGTTGTTTCTCGCGGCACAAAGATAATACAAATTTGGCCGATATAAATCTCATGCGTCGATTCAATTCTTCGTTTTTTTTGAACCTCTTCCAATTCAATTTTTGTGCGGTAATCATAGAGTTTGTTAAGTAAAATCTGCATTTTTTGTGAAACATCGGCATCCAGCTTATTTTCAACCTGACGGGCAATAAAGCGTATACATTCATCTAAGGCCGGAACCGACCAAAAAAGACGTGTTTTATCTTCAAGACCTACATAATTTGCAGTCCGCCACAACAATACAAGATTAGAAAATAAAAATCCCTTGTCTTTCCCTTCGGTAAAAAAACGGATTAAATCCAAAAACCGTCTCCCCGGAAAAGTAAACGAGAAAGCAGCGAATAAAAGAAACACAATAATAAAAACTATAAGAATATACATATTTATCTCTTTGTGGTATAATACCATAAATTATGTATTTTGATAAGAAGAGTCTAAGGTTTTTATTTGAATTTATCTTTATTTTTATCATTTTTGTTCTCCCGCCGATGTTAAATAAGAGAGATTTTACCCCTCCGCCTCAGCCGGAAGGCTTTTTTTATGTTTTAGTCTTTATATCAAAAATAGTTTTTTTTGCAGCCTATGAAGAAATTCTATACCGAATATATTTACCGTATAGAATAAAAAGCTTTTACGGAGAAAATCCTGAAAGTTTTAAATCGGCCTTTGCCGTCTATGAAATTCTTCCGGTCATTTTTTTTGCTCTGGCTCATCGTTATTTAGGGTTCCTTAATGTGCTTTATGCTGCAGCCGCAGGAATAATTTTTAGAAGCCTATATGTTCTTATACAAAAAAAATCCTCTGCCAAATGCAGCATGACAACGGCAAGTATAAAAGCGGCTCTTTGCATTATAGTGCTTCACTCTGTCCATAACGGCATCATCTATCTTTTGATTTTTAAAGGATAAATTAAGGCACAGGTTTCGTATATCTTTTTGTATATTAAAAAGTTTTCTTCGTAAACGGAGGTAAAAGATTCGCTCTTAAGAGGCTTGTTTTCATCTTCATCAAGCAAGAGGTCAAAGCCTATTATGGTGTTGGTCTTATCGGTTTTTATTTTTTCGTCGATAAGGTTTAAGTTTTCCATACTTTTGTTTATGATAGAATCTTCAAGAGGCTTTCCTGTTTTTAAAGAGTCTAAAAGGTTCAGGCATATATCCATACCCTCTTTTGCAAGCTTCATTGTTTTTTCCAAATCGCCGCTTAATTCTTTTAAGGCAGAGGAAAGGTTTGGAGAAGCTTGTCCAAGACTATCTTCTTTTTTAGAAGACAAGTTAGGTAAAGCACTCATCTTCTCGATTTTTATTTTTTTTGAAAGAGGCGAAGCTTTTGCTTTAATTAAAAACTCTTCCATACTTAGAGCCGGCATATTCGGAATCTTTAATCCCCGCGGTAAAAGGTTATAGGTTTTAATATCGGGGAACTCGGCAATCTTACTTTCAAACCACCAAGCATACATCTGCATTCTCTTGTCGCTTAAAACCTTTCCCTCATAGCCTTCTTTTAATTGGGGCGAGGCGGAATAAAGGCTTAGATGAGAAGCTGTTTCCGAAGAAAAAAAACGGTTTGAAAAAGCATTTACATCTTCTTCAAAGCGGCTCCCCTTAAAGTGGGTTTGAAAATCGGGAAAGGCTAAATCGAGGCCTGCAAAAATAATTTCATGACAGCCTAAAATTCTTGCAAAATCCCAGCAAGCTGTTGCAACGGAACCGCCTGTAACAAGTTTCCCCTTTTCGCCTATAAGTTTTTCTATATATTGAGCAAGGGGAAACATGGAGGTGCATAAAAACTTGGCTTTTGTTTTAAGACGGAAAACGGCCGGATATACGGAAGATTCGGTAATAAGAATAGAATCCGAAATATCGAGGTCTGCAAGATGAAAATAGTTCCAATATTGAGCATCCATTAAAAGAATAAAGTCTGGTTTTAAGCCATGTCTATGACAAGCCCTTACAGCCGTATCTGCCGCAATGATTATAAACTTATCTTCATTTTCTTTTACAAGATTTATCGTGTCATCTAAGCCGGGGCCGGCAGCAATTATCAAAGCAGGACAAGAAGCAAAAATATTTTCTATTTTATTGATGCCAAAAAGACCTTCGGTTTGTTCCATATTTTTTAAAAAATTTTTAAGCCAAAGTTTTCCGAATTTTTTTAAGGTATTTTTGTTTAAATTTGTTTTTTCATTCCTTCGTTTTTTTAAGGCCTCAAATTCTGAAAACCAAGAAGAACTTACATCAATCAAGGACTGAATTTTAAAAATCGGAATATCAAAAAAAGATTTGCTTTCAAAAAAATCCAACACATCTTTCGGATAAAGGCCTAAAAGAAGAATCAGATTTTCGTGCATAAAAAAATCATCCAAAGGACGGCTTTGTAAAAAAAGAAAAAAAACAAAGAGGTCGGGCTCAATTATAATCAGCGAAGATTTAGGATATTTCTTTGCATAAAGCTCTTGAGTATAGCCCAAACCAAGACCGCAAAAAATACAAGAGCTTTTTGCCTTTTTATCTTCAAAAAAATCAAGGGAGATATTTTTTTCGGCCTCGCTTATAGGATTATATTTTGAATGAAGGTATTTTCCGTTTATGCGTGCAGTAAAAATATTTTTATCTTTTTCTTTTAATTTTGCTTCTTCAAGATAATAGCTTTCAGGAATTCTTTCGGCAAATTGTTTAATACCGTTTTCGGAGTCAAGTCCCAAGGCAGCAGAGAGCTCAGGAAACCGGCGAGAAAAAAGTTCCGCATTATAAAAAAGGTTCTTGTACAAAATTTCACGATTGCCGGCGCTTTCTTTATTCGAGATTGAGCTCAATTTTCATTCCTTTTTTAAGCGGTGTTCCGGGCGGAGGAGTTTGAGAGACAACATATCCGTCACCTGTAATTTTTACCGAGAAATCTTTTTGTAAAAGAAGCTCAAGCAAAAGTTTTTTGGGAACTCCCGTTAAGTCGGGCATCTTATCTTTTAAGACGACAGGTTTATTATCGCTTATGGGAATCCGGCCGGTGTGTTCAACGGTTGGAGCGTTTTCTCTTGCAAGTCCGAGATAATCTATAATTTCATTTGAGGCCTCTGAAATTGCGGGAGCGGCAACAATGGAGCCGTATATTTGTCCGACAGGTTTCATAACAGCCGTATATAAAATAATCTTAGGATCATCTGCCGGAAAAATTCCTATACAGCTTGAAATAAAATCGGTCTTACTGTAGCCCCCGCCTTTCTCATTTGCCATCTGAGCTGTTCCGGTTTTTACTGCAATGGGAACTCCGTTGATAGAGGCCCTCCAAGCTATACCTTCTATGGAGCCCGTTCTCATATAGCTTAAAAGCAGCTCGGCATTTTTTTCGGATATAACCTTGTTTAAAACCGAGGGCTTATGAAGATAGACGATGTTTCCTTCCTTGTCGGCAACCTTTGAAATAAGAGAAAGGCGCAGGGTTGATCCCTTATTGGTAAAGGCCGTTGCAGCCTCAACCAGCTGCAATGCTGAAACTCCTATTTCCTGTCCTATAGCAATTGTGTGCTTTGTACGTATAGACCAGTTTTGAGGAGGAGCAAGAAGCCCTGCCGACTCCCCCGGAAGCTCTATATTGGTTTTGGAGCCGAAACCGAAAAGTTTAATCTTTTCATAAAAAGCATTTTTTTCGGTAATATCGGCAATCTGGGCAGTTGCATCATTACACGAAAGGCGGATTACATCCCGCGGGCTTACCCTGCCATGAGTCTTTAAACAGGTGATGGGTTTTACATTGGGTCTGTCAAATTCAAAAAGAGCATTGCAGTCATAGACTTGCCCATCTTTAGTAGAGCCCAACTCCAAAAAGGCTGCCATAGAAAATATCTTAAAAACCGACCCCGGCTCATAAACATAGTTTGCAGGACGGTCAAAACGCTGTTCAGGCGTACTTTCTATAAAGTTTGCAAGGGAGGCAGAAGGAGAGTTTACATAGGCAAGGACTTCTCCGGTCTTTGCATCAACTGCAAGAAAAACGGCAGATTGAGCCTTTGTTTCTTCCATCGTTTTCGATATAATTTTTTCGAGCATGTACTGAATGTTTCCGTCTATGCTTAAATAAACGTCGTAGCCCTTGCCAGTATACCCCTTTGTTTCAGGAGGGGGAGAAAGAATATTTTGAAGGGAGTATTCTACGCCTGTTTTTCCTCTGCCGTCATCGCCTAAAAAACCAACGACTGTAGAGGCCAAGGTATTTTCGGGATAGGTGCGGTTAAACACAGACTCAAACCTAATACCGCTTAATTTATTTTCATCTATAACGTTTTTAACCAAATCCCTTTCACTTTCGCTCATTCTTTTTTTTAAATATAAAAAATTAGATTTGGAATCTTGAATCTTTTCTAAGAGATCGGATTCGTTTTGCATTAAAACAGGGGCCAAGACCTTCGCCGCCTCGGCAGGATTTTTCATAAGGGTTTTATCTGCATAAAGATTATAAATAGTTGTCTGAACTGCAAGGATTTTTTTATTTCTGTCATATATAGTTCCCCTTTCGGTCGAAACCTTAGGCGTAATCACTATAGGTTCTTTCATTATCATGTACTTTGCAAATTGGAGTATAAGCAAAACAACAAAAATAATTACAAGACTTATAAAAAACCAAAACCGGGGCTTTGAAATAAAACTATCTACTTCTTCCATATAAAAACCTTACCGTAAATACCGTCAACGAGGACAAAGCCGTAATCGCGGGAATCATAAGACTCTTTTAGATTATCTCCCAAGGCTAAAACATAGCCTGCCGGAACCCGCACTTGTTCTTCATCGGACATACCGCCTAAATTACGGAATTGTACAGCCGTCAAGGGTATATTTTTTCCGGAAACCTTCATCGAATAATCGTAATTGTACCCTAATTTTTTAGAAAATTCTATAGGTTCTTCCGAAATACCTAAACATCTTTTTACGGTAAAATGCCCGTCTTTTCGGTACACGATTATATCGCCGCTTTTAGGTCTTGCCCAACGGAAAATATACTTATTCTTTAAAGGATGTTTTATACCGTAGGCAAGCTTAAAAATAAATACACAGTCCCCGTCCTTTAAAGAAGGCTCCATAGAAGGCCCTGAAACCTTCTTTATGTCAAAGACACAAGCCTTGGTAAAAGCGAAAAAAAATATAAAGCAAAAAAAATAAAAGAGTTTTCTTTTATGTTTTTTTAACACCTTGAGCCTTAACCTACTTAAACATCTTTTTTATCGAGCCGAAAACTCCGCGGGTAATTTCTCTGCCTACCGTACGGGTCATACTGTCAACCAAGACACGGCCCAGCCTCCCGGCTTCGCTTCTTTGTTTTTTATTTTGACTCTCTTCCAAACTGCGCCTTGCATTTTCTGCCCGTATTCTGGCATTCTCGGCCCTGATTAAGGCAGCCTCTTCTTTTGCCTTTGCAGCGGCCTCCTTAGTAAGGCGTTTTTCTTCAAGTTCTCTTTCGGCAACAAGCTTCTTTTCTTCAAACCGGCCCATAAGAATTTCATAGGCGGATTCCCTGTCGATTATATCCTTGTACTTATAAAGAAGGGGAGACTCTTCAACAATAGCTTTAAGTTTTGCCTCCCCTACGGTTCCTATCTTACTCTTAGGGGGAGCTATCAGAACCCTTTGACTTACAGATGGACTTCCGTCTTCCTGTAAGAGGGAAACAAGGGCTTCACCAGTTTTAAGCTCGGTAAGGACCTTAGCCGTATCGAATTTAGGATTAGACCTAAAGGTTTCGGCCGAAAGCTTTATGGCCTTTTGGTCTTTGGGGGTAAATGCCCTAAGAGCATGTTGAAATTTATTCCCCAACTGGCTTAAAATACTTTCAGGCAAATCGGCAGGATTTTGCGTAACAAAAAAAACTGCAACACCCTTTGAGCGGATAAGCCTGATCATGGTCTCTATCTTTTCGATGAGGACTGAAGATAAATTATTAAAAAGAAGATGAGCTTCATCAAAAAAGAAAACGATTTTCGGTTTTTCCGTGTCTCCGGCTTCAGGGAGGTTTTCATAAAGCTCGGACAAAAACCAAAGCAAAAATGTCGAGTAAAGATTTGGCCTTTGATAAAGGCTTGTAGAATTTAAAATGTTTATATAGCCCCTCCCGTCCGAGGTAAGCTTAAAAAAATCGGCAATTTCCAAGGCAGGCTCTGTAAAAAAATTCTCGGCACCCTCTCCTTCCAAAATGAGGAGAGCCCGTTGAATTGCTCCTATAGAAGAATCGGAAATATTACCGTATTTAAGCTTTAAGTTTTTGCTGTTTTCGCCTATATAAACCAAGATCGACTTTAGGTCTTTTATATCCAAAAGGAGTAATCCATCCTCGTCTGCTACTCTAAAGGCAATGTTTAGAACACCTGCTTGAACCTCGTTTAAATTTAAAAGTTTGGATAAAAGAAGGGGCCCCATCTCAGATATGGTAGTACGTATCGGATGGCCTGTTTCTTTTAAGATACTCCAAAGGCGTATAGGATAGGATTTAAACTCGAATTCGGAAAGCCCTAAAAGACCCAGTCTTTCGTTTATTTTTTGATTAGCCTCGCCCTTTTCGGCAAAGCTGCATAAGTCTCCCTTTACATCGGGCAAAAAAACGGGGACACCCATGTCGCTAAAGGCTTCTGCAATTACCTTTAAGGTAATAGTCTTCCCCGTTCCCGTAGCCCCCGCAATGAGGCCATGCCTATTTGCACGATTAGGCAGAAGTTCCACCCTGCTCTCTCCTACTCCGATAAAAATTCCTTTTTCCATTATAAGCCTCCTAATCCCCCAAGACTTCCATATTCGGAATCATAATGCTTTTAGGGCCGAGATAGTTTGAATGCTGCACCCTTTCCTTTGAAAAATAAAATTCTTTTTGAGCATCAAACATGTTTCCCGAAATTGAGCCGTTATTTATTATGTGCAGAGCCTTCCCGTCAAAATAGCGGGCAAGCCTAAACTCGCCGCCGAAGTCTCCGGTTACCTCATCTTGAAAAAAGTCGGAAAATGTTAATATTTCGACATAGGGTTCTTTTTTTAGTTCAGCTTCCGTTTTAGCTCCTGCACCGACTTCAAAATTTATTATATTGCCCGTGGGTTCCACATTTAAGTAATGGGCAAACTTTATAGAGCCGTGGTAAGTTTTTACGATGCCGTCCTTATAAAGCTCGTGCTCTTTTAAAAGAAGACCGTCCCCGTCATAGGGAGCAGAATAAGGAGAACCCGCCATATTGGGAACGAGCTTGATGTTAACCTTGTCTCCTTTTACCCCGCTTCCTTGAAAGTTTTCTCCCAACTTAGCAGCAGATGACTTTGTATAAACCATCGAAGCGGAGGCTTGCGAAATATAAAAGTCAAAAAAAGAAGCGGCTGCCGTATTTGTGATTATTACATTGACCGATTTAAGATGCTTGGCCTTTTCGGCAAGAGCCCTTTCTTCCGTTTCCTTTAATTGCTCCGAAACCATATTGTCTATGAGCTTTTCACTTTCAGTCGAAAAAGAATTATCCCCGTAAATTTCAACTTCTTCTTTACCGATAGAACAATCGGTTATAACTTCGATATAGCCCTTGTATTTTTTAAACCGAACATCCACGCCTTCGGAGTTTACTATTTGGACTTCCATGTTGTCGATAAAGATTTCGGTAGAATTGATTTCGGCCTTCGTATCCCGCTTTTTATAAATTGCTTTTTGAATCTTGACCAATTCTTCATTTAAGTTTTCGGTATCGAATGAAGAAGAAATACTAAAGGGCTTTTCGGAAGAAGGACGGCTGAGAGGATACCATTCGTTTTTAACAAATTGGGCGGCAAAAGCAGCCTCTTCAATTTTTTTATTTATTTCCTCCTCGTCCATTGTGGGCGAAAGGCTTACATCGGCAGAACCTCTGTATTTTTTTCCGGCCTCTTCAAAATCTTTATAAACCGTGAGCGAGGTATGAAGAACATTTTTTGCACGGTTCATATCCATCTTATCCCTTACCAAAAACATCTCGCCCGATCTTATCTTTGTAAGAACAAGCCTGTATCCGTCTATGTTTTTTTTATTCTTTAAAATAGAAATTATCTTATCTTTCATTATCCAAGTCTCCCCCGTGCTTTAATATATCCGCCTCCTGCAGAGGTTCTTACATATTCTTTATAACCCTTTCCGCAAAAACCGGAACCGCCGAGCTCAAAGTCTTCATCGCCTGAAATCATAGAAATAGAGGAAAGAAGTTCGGGAACATAACCGGTCAAAAAAATCGGACCGACTATTTTACCTGTAAGTTTTCCGTCCTTTATTTCGTATCCCTTTTCGACGGCACATTGAATGCCCCAGTTTTTAGGATCTTCCATTCCGCTAAAATAGCCGTCCAAAAGATAGCCAAAATCGACGGACCTTATCATCTCATCGAGGGAAGAATTTTTTGTGCTGAAAAAGGTGTTGGTCATTCGGGTGTAGGCCTTGCGTTCAAAGGATTCCCTTTTTCCGTTGCCTGTGGGCTTTATACCTAAACTCAAGGCCGAAAGGGTGTCGCAGATTCCGCGCTTTAAAATTCCTTTTTCGATAATCTGCGTATCTTGAGCCAAGACTCCTTCATCATCAAAAAGATAGGAAGAAACCTGCTCGGCAGCGGCAGCCCCGTCGTGCATATCGGTAATTTCGGAAGCAACCTTTTTGCCGATAAACTCCTTAGCCTTTGCACGGTTTTTAACGAACATATCCATCTCAACACCATGGCCGAAGGCTTCATGGGCTATAAGGCCCGTAACATTTTGCTTACAGATAATATCGTAAACTCCCGGCTTAATCCTTTCGGCATCCAAAAGCTCCTTTGTTGCATCAATGCTTTTTTTGATATTGTCTTCAACCTTGTGTAAAATTTCCATGCCGCAGTTTCCCGAAAAGGCTTGGTAACTGTACTTTACAGCCTCGCCCTTTTTTAAATAGGGAATAAGATAAGAAATTGCATAAGCATAGGCCTGTTCCAAATCTTTTTTTTGCGAAAGGAAGATTTTACAAACGGAAACCTCTTCATACCTGACCTGAAAATCTATCATTTCTGGGCAATAGTCAAATCCCTTTTTCATTACGGATTCAAGCCTTTTTATTTTTTGCTCGTCATTCATCGAATCAAAACTTTCTTTTACTTCGGCATAAAAGCTTTTTGTTAAAGCCTCTTCCTCGATTACGGGATACTTAATTCTTTCAAGGTTTTTCGATTTTAAAAACTCAATATCGGTTTTTGCAATACGCCTGATTTCTTTTTTGATATTTTCGCCATCAATTACATCGAAAGAATATTCCGAATATCCCAGACCGTTATAAACCCGCAAGACAAAACCCCTTTCAGTCGAAAAAGAATCTCCAACCGAAACAGCCGTTTTGCGTACCGAATAAGATTTGCCCTTTGAGTCAGTCCCCAAAATCGAAACATATTCAAATTCTTTAGAAAGCTCTTCTATCAGTTTTTTTAAGACAGGTTTACTGTCCGTTAAAAACTTACTCATCTTTTGCTTCATCTTTATAATACCTCCGATAAATATTTATTGTAAAGAAAAGAAGAGGCAGTGTCAATTGTAGAATCTAAATCAAGAAAATAAAGTCTAATTTTTAATAAAATTATATTCTTTGATTTAAATTTTACTATCTATTGCAAACTTTTCATACAATAATTATGAAAGGGGGAAAATTTTTCTCCTTTTAAAAAAATTATTAACGAGGCTTAATTATGCAAAAATTATTTAAAATAACCCTCCGCAACGACTACGCTTTTAAAAGAGTATTCGGAGTTGAAGAAAACAAAGATGTCTTACAGGACTTGCTGGAGTGTATCTTAGACATTCCGTCTGAAAACATCGCAGGTTTGGAACTTATGGATAAGGAGCTCCATAAGGATTCAATAAACGATAAAACCGGTGTTTTAGACGTAAAATTACGTTTAAAGAACAACACAATTGTTGACATCGAAATTCAAAACAGGTGGAACAGCGAGTTTGTCCAGCGTACCATCTTTTATTGGGCCAAAATGTATACTGAAAACTTAAAAACAAGCGAAGTATATACAAAACTGCCGAAATGTATTACAATAAACATAGTGGGTGAAGGCTTTGATTTGAAGTGAACCCTGTAGGGTAACACCGGCTTACCGCATAGGGTAAGCAAAATAAATTTTTAAAGAGGTTTGACATGAAAAATGCAAACACAAAATCAAGAGTAAGCTCAGTTTCAAAATCAAGAGCAAGACTCTTAACATCTTGGGCGGCAGTTAGTGCACTTGCCGCATCGTTATTATTTATAGGACTTTTGACGGGATGTCCAAACGGTTCAGGTCCGAATAGACCTAATGAACCGGATCAGCCTCCTGCTGTAGATCCGGCTGCTATTTTGAGAACCGACGGGAACGGCAAAATAACAGGCTACAAGTGTGCAAAAGAGGAATTGCCCGCACATCTGGTGATACCGGCAAAAATCGGGGATGAGGAAATTAAAGAGATAGACACTGATGCTTTTAAATATTGTACGGGCTTAATAAGTATAAGTTTGCCTGAAAACATTACCAAAATAGGCATATGGGCTTTTTACAGCTGTACGGGCTTAATAAGTATAAGCCTGCCTACAAATCTTACTACAATAGGCGGGGAGGCTTTTTACGACTGTAGAGGCTTAACAAGTGTACGTTTGTCTGCAAACCTTACTACAATAGGTGACGGTGCTTTTTACTACTGTAGAGGCTTAACAAGTGTACGTTTGCCTGCAAACCTTACTACAATAGACGAGGATGCTTTTTCCGGCTGTACGGGCTTAACAAGTCTTACAATAGATTCTGCCAATACTAAATATAAAACTGAAGGTAACATACTGTACAGTAAAAATGGGACAACTCTTATTTTTGCAGCAGGAGGTTTAACTTCCGCAAACATTCCCGACACTGTTACTACAATAGGTAACCGTGCTTTTTCCGGCTGTACGGGCTTAACAAGTTTAGACCTATCCGGCTACACAAGCCTTACTACAATAGGCGACTGGGCTTTTTCCGAGTGTAAGGGCTTAACCGAGATAAAACTGCCTGCAAACCTTACAGAAATAGACTATGGTGTTTTTTCCGGCTGTACGGGCTTAACAAGTGCAGTCTTTGCAGACAAAGAAGGCTGGAAAGTGTATGATAATTATGATTATAGCGGCACACCGACGCCTATAAGTCCAAGCGATTTGGAAAATGAACAAACTGCTGCCAAGTATTTACGCGAAGAATCCGATAACGGCGGTTATTGCAATAAATGGTGGAAGAAAAACTAGAAGGAATTGATAATTTGTAGTGGGTAATGGGTAATTAAATTACAAATTGCCCATTACACCTTAACAATTAAATAAAAGGAGAAAAAGGATGTGTCATAAAGGAACTATAGTTAATACAGATATAAAAAATAATAAACTAAAAAGTATTTTTAGGTTTATTATTTACTATGCATTGGCTTGTATATTTTTTTTGTGTATTACAACTGCAATATTCATTTTTACAGCTTATTATTCGTCATTTTTTTATGAAACAGAAACTCAAAAATCGGTAAAAGAAATTTCAACAGAAAAAACAAACAAAATTGATAACATCTTAAAAGATATAAAAAAGAATGGAATGTATAGCAGTAAATCAACTGATGATTCAAAAAGATATGAGAATAAAATTATAACAAAAGAAAATGAAGAAAAAAATAATCCATATTTTTTTTCAATAATATTTGTTTTAAAATTATTTTTCATGTTGACTGTAGTAGTTATTTCAGTAATAGCTATTTTATTCTTTGTTTTTATATTCTTGCTATATCGAAATTCCTGTAAACAAGCACTATTAACCTACGCTTATGACGAAGCCATTAAAAAATTAGAAGAAGATAGAAATAAACATATAGAACCTCCTAAAAAAGATATGGACTCAAAAGTAACCCAACATTCTAAGCCTGCCGAAGAAACTATTACTATGAATAGGTATTACAAAAAAGCCATCACCAAAATATTCGAAACTTATTGTCAAAACATCACTTCAAAATAAGGAGCTTTTTTATGGCTGATACAACAAAGGATAGACCCACCGCAAAGGATATTTACGATTATCTTTGGCGAGGCAGAGATTTTGAGCTTGAACATCTTTGGCAGAGGTCTGTCTTTCTTGCAGTTTTTTTATTGGGCATTGCAAGCGCCTATGCCCTTTATATAAAAGACATCTTTATTCCCCACTTAAGCCAAAATCAAATTACTGCAACACTTAATGCAGGCAAAACAGAGGTAGACGGCTCAACGAAGTATACACTAATCATAGATCCAAACAGTAACCTCGAAATTGAGGCTTCAATTAAAAAAGATAAGCCGTTTTCGGCACTTTTTACGCCGGGTGCAGTTCCCATACTTATCTGTCTTTTAGGTATAATCTTTTCGGTGCTTTGGATTATAATGGGCAAGGGCTCAAAGGCTTGGTATGAACTCTACGAAAGCAATCTAGCAAAGATGAGCGATAACCCACGATTTTGGAAAGATGAAGCTGAAGGCGAATCTGAGCTCGATAAAATCTTTTGCAACAAAAGAACCGGAAGATACACCGAATACCTATTCGGGCATCTTCAAAATCGCCACGGCGGCCCTATAGATAAAAAACTCTTTTCGACCGCTGCAGGTTCTTTTTCGGTTTCTAAGGTCAACATAATGATAGGCATAATAAGCCTAAAGTTTTTTATCGTTGCCTTATTTTTTCATATTTATTGGCTTTGTAAAAACCTCTTTGCCGACCCGCTGCCGCCCATTTTCATCATCTTTCCTATAACAGCCTTGTTTCTCTTTTTGCTTTTTACCCGCTTAAAGAAAAAACTCGGCTCCTCGTATTTTGATAATTAGGAATCTTCTACCCCTTCTCTATCAGCTTTGCCAAGTTTTCTGACGTAAAGCCTAGGTGTTCTGCGGCCTTGGCTCCGGGAGCTGAGGTGCCGAAACTCTCAATCGAAAAATTATCGCACTTGCAGCCTGTCCAGCCTTCCCAGCCTTGGGCGACTCCCGCCTCGGCGGTAATAACACGGATATTCTTTTTACATCCGCCTAAAACTCCATGTTTAAAATCCTTTGGCGAGTTTTCAAATCTTTCTTTCGACATAACGGAGACAACTCTGACCTTTTTATCCTTTACAAGACTTGCAGCCTTTACTGCCATACTTACCTCGGAACCCGTAGCCAAAACAGTTACGTCAGGAGTTCTATCCGGCTTGCCTAGCGTACAGCCGCAAGCCGAAGCTTCTACATCCTTTACAATGTATGCACCGTTTTTAATCAATTCCCTCCAAAAAAGATCGCTCTTTTCCAAGACAGGTAAATTCTGGCGGCTTAAGATTAAGCAGACGGGGCCGTCCTTGTGTAAGAGAGCCTGCTTCCACGCCTCCCCTGTTTCCTCCGCATCGGCAGGGCGTAAAACAAGCAGATTCGGAATAGCCCGCAATGAGGCTAAAAGTTCTATGGGCTGATGGGTGGGGCCGTCCTCCCCTACAAAGATTGAATCATGGGTAAAAACATAGATTGAAGGAAGCTTCATAAGGGCAGCAAGGCGGAGAGCCGGGCGTAAATAATCGGCAAAGACCAAGAAGGTCGCACAAAATGCCCTAAAACCTCCGTGAAGCTGAATGCCGTTTGTGATAGTCCCCATTGCAAATTCCCTGATGCCGAAATAAATGTATCTTCCCGAAGGATTTTGATGAGAAAATGCTGAGATTCCGTCCAAGCCTACGGCATTGGGGCCTTCCAAGTCGGCAGAACCGCCTACAAGATTGGGAAGAACTTTTGCAAACTCGTTTAAGGCCTTTTTTGAGGCAGCACGGGTTGCAATGCTTTCATCTTTTTTGAATTCTGGGAGCTTTACAGATTTTACAAGGGTTTCATCAGCTCCGCCTTTGGCAAAGGAAAGATCCCATTCTTTTCTTTTTTCTGGATTGGCCTTTGACCAGACTTCAAAGGTTTTATTCCATTCGGCTTCAGCAAGAGCCAGCTCTTCATTTCTCTTTTTAAAGAAAGCATAAGCTTCTTCTGCAACATAAAAGTCGCCTTTTCCTTCGAGTAAAAGATTTTTCTTGGCTTTGGCAATGCCGTCTTTTCCTAAGGGAGCGCCGTGTGCCTTGTTTTTGCCTGCAACCGTCGGAGCCCCCTGACCTATAACGGACTTTAAGATAATAAGAGTCGGCCTTTCATCTTTTTTGGCTTCAAGAGTCAGGCGTTCAATATCTTCAAAGGAGTACATCGAACCCCGCAATACCTGCCAGCCGTATGCCTTGTACCTTTCTTCGATATTTTCGGTAAAGGTTAAGTCGGTCGAACCGTCGATAGTAATCTTATTTTCATCATAATAAACGATGAGCTTTCCTAATTTTAAGTGGCCTGCCAAACTGGAACTTTCGGAGGAAACGCCCTCCATCAAACAGCCCTCCCCTACAAGGGCATAAGTATAATGGTCTACTATTTTATGCTCGGCTGTGTTAAAGCGGGCGGCAAGCATTTTTTCGGCAATAGCCATACCTACAGCTGTAGAAATTCCTTGACCCAAGGGCCCTGTGGTGGTTTCAACACCGGGAGTATCGCCGTATTCGGGATGCCCCGGACATTTGGAGCCGAGCTGCCTAAAACTTTTTATATCTTCTATTGAAACATCGTAGCCTGAAATATGCAAGGCGGAATACAAAAGCATCGAACCATGGCCTGCAGAAAGCACAAAGCGGTCCCTGTCTTTCCAATCCGGATTTTTAGGATTGTGTTTTAAGATTTTAGCATACAGGGCAGCACCCAATTCGGCTGCTCCCAAAGGGAGCCCCGGATGCCCTGAATTGGCTTTTTCGATTGCGTCCATCGAAAGACTTCTGATTGAAAGAGCAATAGCTTCCAGTTCGTTTTTCATAAAAAACCTCCAAGGTTGTTATTTTTTTGTGAGGGCCGATATTTTATTTCTAATTTCGACCTTCAAATCCGTATATACATAGTATAAATTGTCAAGAGACATAGACATTACTTCAATAAAATTAGAATCTTCCGGAGACATAGAAGCAACAAATTCGCTCCATTGAAAAATCTTGTCAAAAATTTGATAAATCATTAAGGCTGATTGACCATCAAAGTCCGATGTTTTTAATTTACGTTCATCAAGCTCATTAAAAAACAGAACAAGATTTTTATAAAAGTCTACCAAGTCTGAGCGTAAATCTTTTGAACCGTCGTCCTTAAATGGATTATATAGGTTAACCCAATAATCGTAATGCATCCCTAAATAAGTTTTACACTTTGAAGACGCGGTTTTATAGTTATTTATAAACTCCGGAATAAAGAAGTCTAAAGATTCTTTTATAAAAAGCTCTTTTACCTCATCATCAAAGCGGGCCGCATAATGTGAAGATAAAAAATCCAAAACAAAGCAGTCTATAACGGCTTCCGTAACAGGCCTATTTATAGAATTAAAAAAATGCCCCTCCTTACTTTCATCATAAGGATAATAAAACCAGCTGTCGGGACAGGCTATCGGTTCATCTAAAACTCCAAATTTTTCTTCGATACCGTAAGGCATAACACCGAATACATCCTTACGTTCAAAAAACAATTCCATCGGTGCTGCATTTTCATTAAAAAGAGCATCTTCAGCCAAAAAGTAGGCAAAAGAAAGAACCTCTTGAGTTGTCGAGTCCATAGGTAATATCTTTAAGGAGGAGCGGACGGCCGTTTCAAAGAGACTAAACCAATTCGAAATATCATCTTCCAAAAGCTCATGACTTTCTTTTAAAATTTCAAATTCCGCATTTGCCCAGTCCTTGATATGCACAAAAAAACGCATAGGATAATCGAAATTACATTCATCAAAAACGGCCGAAAAATCCCAAGCAGTTACGGCAAAACGGGATTCGGGATTAAAACTATCATGTAAACGGGAAAAGGTCTCTACATTTTCTTCATAGTCTTCACATAAAATATTGGAAAGATCGCTTTCGGTATATAAAAAATAAAAGGAAAAAATTCTATCAAAGCTCAAATATACCTTGCGTTTAGGGATTTCTTTTCCTTCATAAAAAAGCTTTGACTCATGAGCATATTTATCTGCCGGCAAAAAGGGTAAAAACCGCGAGCCGGGGATAAAAATTTTCATTTTATTTTCCGTATCCGAAATTTGCACACAAATTTTTTTGCCGGTAAAAAATCCGTGCTTGCTAATCCATACACCGTCATCCGAATCGGGATCAGGAAAAAAATACGCGAGCGACAAAGAAATTAAAAAAACGCCCAAAGTATAATCATCAAAATTTTTTAGACCGATAAAATTTTTAAGATCTTCAAGAATAAAGGCCTCTCCAACATTTTTTAAAAATAAGTTAATTTTAGGCAATAAGGGTTCTAATCGGTCAAACATTGTCCGGCATTTTAACATATTAATCGTTTTTTTTCAAGATCGAGGAAAAAAGGTGTTGAAACTTGATTGAATGACAAAATACGGGAAACTCGCAATAGCGAAGATACAAAGCAAGAGCTAGGGCTATAAAACAAAGCAGAAATATAGTACAATACTATGGATATTGAGTAAGGCAAATTAGCATTATGGGAGATGGAAATGGATTTTATACATGATAGAAGCAATAATATTCCTTTTAGCCTTCATGACAGCAAAATAAAGAAAATCATCTTTAATGACGACATATTGACATTAAAGATAGATAAATTATTTCGGTATACCGAAAATGGAGAAAAAAAATATTCCGGAGATGTCGTATTTTATGGCAGTGACTTAGATGAATGTAGTGTTTGGATATTTGACAAAATTGTTTATGAGGGAGATTTTTCAGGGAAAGCCATCGGGTTAAAAGAGTATATTGAAAAATTTTCCGGCATGGAGTTTGAAATTTTAACGGAAGGATACTTCGGATATAACACAACATATACAGGATGGCTTTGGGAAGAAGGAAAAGAGCCTGTGTCAGCCTCTATGTATATTTGGAATACCGGCGATATGGTTTATAAGATTGATGAATAAATTAGAAATAGGATATCCTATAACACGCTCCCTCCCTTGACTTTTTTTGATAATTAGCTAAAATAGTCTTATGAGTGAAATTAGATATTTTGAATGGGAAGACTCATTAAGCGTAGGGTATAATACAATAGATTTACATCATAAAAAACTTTTAACCATCATGGGACAGTTTAAAAATTTATTTGACTTACCTCAAGAAGAATACAAACTAAAAATAGGTAAAATACTAAAAAGTTTATCCGATTACACCTATTATCATTTTGAAGAAGAAGAAAAAATAATGAATGAATACGGTTATCCCGATTTAAAAAAACATGCAGAAATACATAAATCGTTTATAAAAAAGATAAGAGAAGCAATTATTCCTTTAGCTTCCGGAAATATCGAAACGGGTCTTAAATTTTACGATTTTTTGGGCAGGTGGCTTGTTGAACATATAGCCGGCGCCGATCACGAATGGTCGGAATATATCCATAAAGAACATCCCAAAGCCCAATTTTAAGCATTTACACTTCGTCATTTGTACTTTTTTACGCCTACTTGAAATTTGCTGCATTTTGGTTTATACTTTAAGATGTTGGAATTTAAGGAAAGTAAATGCTTGAAAATATATCGGTAAAAAACATAGCTTTAATAGACAACCTCTTTGTAGAATTCGAAAACGGTTTAAATGTTTTAAGCGGTGAAACAGGCGCCGGAAAGTCGATATTAATCGGCTCCTTAACTCTTTTACTTGGAGGAAAAACATCTACTGACCTTATACGCTCAGGTACTGATGAAGCCGTAGTATCGGGAAGCTTTTTTATCGGAACTGAACACAGCGAGGCCTTAAAATGGCTTGCAGAACATGGAATCGAACCTGAAGATAACCGCATTCTTCTCCGCCGCAATTTAAAACAAAACGGCCGATCCAATGCTTGGATACAGAGTACACCGGTAACAAGGAACGAACTTGAAGACTTCACCTCTCTTTTGGTGGATATCCACGGCCAGCACGATCATCAGTCTCTTTTTAGAATTGCAGAACACCGCCGTTTTTTGGACAGCTTTGCAGGCATAAACAACGGAGTGAAAATGTTTACCTCTCTTTATGCCGAACTTGCTGAAAAAAGAACAGAGCTTGAAAACTTAAACCTTTCCGAAAAAGAACTTGCCGAAAAACAAGAGCTTTTGCAGTTTGCCATCGATGAAATAACAAAGGCAAAATTGAAAGAAGACGAAAAAGAAGAACTTGAAGCTGAAGAAAAAAGATTAAACCAATTCGAAAAACTCTTTGAAGCCTTAAACACGGCTTCTCAGCTTTTTTCCGATGAGTCGGGTATCATCAGCCTTACAAAAAAAGCAATGCATAACCTTGAAACTGCAAAAAATTGCGATGAAGAGCTTGAAGACCTTTCAAAAAGGCTTGAAACCGGCTACTACGAATTGGACGATATAAGTTCTTCTATAGATTCCTATCTTTCAAAGCTGACCTTTAATCCTGAAAGGGTGGAACAAGTACAAGAAAGGCTTTCTTTAATATATAAGTTGACAAAAAAATACGGGGCAACGATACACGATGTCTTAAACTATGCGCAAAATGCCGAAGAACAGCTTGAAGGACTTTCCAAACGGGAGGCCGGAAAATCGGAGCTTGAACAGAAAATAGGAATTTTGCAGTCAAAGCTTTTAAAACTGGGAAGAATCCTATCCGAAAAACGCAAAGAGGCATCTTCAAAACTCCAAAAGGAGGTTGAAGAAGTTCTTTCCAATTTAGGCATGCCCAAAACTAAATTTCAAGTTAGAGTGGACACTCGGCTCCCTGAAGGAAACAGGCTCTCGGCAAATCCTTACGGTTTTGACGATATCGAGTTTATGATAAGCCCCAATGCCGGGGAACCATTGCGGCCTCTTGCCAAAATTGCATCAGGGGGAGAGCTTTCTCGCGTTATGCTTGCCTTAAAAACGGTACTTGCGGAAGGAGATGAAGCGGACACCCTAATATTTGATGAAATCGATACCGGCATCGGCGGAGAAGTTG
The DNA here is from genome assembly GCF_024181645.1 of Treponema denticola. Classification (NCBI taxonomy): domain Bacteria; kingdom Pseudomonadati; phylum Spirochaetota; class Spirochaetia; order Treponematales; family Treponemataceae; genus Treponema; species Treponema denticola. Next base: position 1,476,638 of record NZ_CP058624.1, read on the forward strand.
CGGTAAATGTAGCTTCCCATATGAAAAAGTTGTCGAAAAAAAAGCAAATTCTTTGTATCACTCACCTTGCGGTAATCGCATCTCATGCCGATAATCACATTAAGATAGAAAAGAATACGATAGGGCAAACTACCAAAACCTCGGCAGCAGCTGTTTCAGGTAAGACAAGGCTTGAAGAAATAGCAAGAATGCTGGCCGGAGACGAATTAAGTGAGGCATCTCTCAGACATGCTGAAGAGCTTCTATTAAAATATGTCCGATAGAGGAGATTATTGTGGACGGGGAAAAAAGCGGAAACAGAGAACTTTATACAAAACGGGTTTATGAATATGATCAGGTAATAAACCAAGTTTTAAAACATGAAGAAAATATTCTTTCGCTTATAAAAAAAGACACATTCGGTGCCGCTTATAAAAGGCTGGTACTTGCCGATGAGATGATTTACTTGGCAACCCTTTATCTGGCAAAATTCAGGCTATCTGTAGCCCTCCTCGGCGGAAAAAACGAAAACATTCTAAATGAAGCGCGAAAAACCCTGTATAAGCCCATAATATACCTTGAGGAAATTGTAACCGACCTTATAGATGCTCCTTTTTCGGAATATGAAGAAAGCGTCGGCCGGATTTCAAAGATTACCGAAAAACAAAGATATTATCTTATACGAAAACTGGGCCTGGTGATAAACTTGGTAATAGATGCATACGGGGAAAATACCAAATGGCGTTGGTCCTTTATCGACATAGAAGCCCGTTTTGCAGTAGTTGCAAAAAACATAATGGACCTAAAAGAAATAAGCCAAACAGGCTTAAACCCTCATGCTGAAGATTATGATACGGTCATCTATCACCTCCGCCTTGTAAAAAAGCTTTTTACAAAGGCAGCCGATAAATACCGCGAAAAATACGAAATTGTTACAAACAACATAAGCGACTTCCGCACTGCAATCCTTTTTTTGGAGGGCTTAAGAAGGGTGCACATGGTTTTAAATGAGCACAGGGAAGTTGAAGAAATTAAACGTAAAATCGAAATCTGGAAAGATAAAATGGAAAAAGATCTAAAGCAAAAGGATAAACCTAAAAAATGATTTTTACGACAAAAACCGTTTTAAAATTATTTGAGGCTTTCTCAATCCAGCGCTGGAACGATCTTATCCGGCCCTTTGAAATAGTCGAAATGGATAAAACTGCCGAAAAAACTTTTTTAGCCTATATAATCGGAAAATATGAAGAAAAAAAAGGTAAAAAAATCGATTGGGATAGGATAATCGACGGTTCCGTTTTTGATATTTTAAGAAAAATAGCCCTTTGCGATATAAAGGCACCGGTGCAAAGAAGAATCCGAAAAGAATACCCTGAGGAATATAAAAAAATTAACGAATGGATATTCGAAAAATATAATGATATTTTTCCCGACGGAGAATTTAAGGCTAAATTTCATTCATATCTATTTGAAGAACCCGATAAAGATGATATAACATGGAAGGTTTCACGGGCCGCACATAAATATTCTACAATAAGAGAATTTGAAATGCTTAAACCGGTTAATGAGGCTTTCCGTTTAACCGAAATTGACGGCTTTCTAAAGGAAGAAATCTGCGAGTTTATGGATTTAACCGGAATTCAGCTTCTCCTTGCAAACCAAAATCCTCATAAACTTATAACCGAAATAGAAAAATTGAGATTTCAAGTCAGATGGAACCAGACGCCGCGTGTTCCTCCGACAACGGTATTGGGGCACTCCTTTTATGTTGCAGCCCTAACCCTTTTAATGTGTTACGATTTAAACATTAATAAGGAAAGAAGATATAACAATTTTTTTTCGGCCCTATTTCATGATCTTCCTGAAGCGGTTACAAGGGATATTATTTCGCCCGTAAAACAGGCAACGGATCACTTGCCCGCCGTAGTAAAAGAAATTGAAGAGCGCATAGTAAAGGACGAGCTTTTACCCTTGATGGACGAATCTTTTATAGATGAGGTTATGTATTATATATCCGATGAATTTGAAAACAGGGTTATTGTAAACAAACAGGTAAAAATTGTAAGTTTTGAAGAGTTATCGCAAAAATATGCCGATAAGGAATTTAAGGCTACGGATGGACGCTTGGTAAGGGTTGCCGACCAGATAGCAGCCTTTGTTGAGGCTGAAAGCTCAATCAAATACGGAATTACCTCCAAGCATTTGGAAGAAGGCCGTAAAAACATACTGGGAGCTTATCCCGTAGGAACAAAGATAAATAATTTAAGCACGGATGTATTTTTTAATGCATACCGATAATTGGGAGTATCGATAAACAGTTCGGCACAAATAATGCCTCGCTGTTTATCTTCGAGTTTTGTGCTTTGCACAAAACATCGTATTATTGTATGGGAGTAAATATGAACAAGGTAGAAATGGATAGAAACATTTTTTTTCAAGAAGTAAAACAAACAGCTATTTTTTCGTGCATTGAAGATGCGGATTTAATGCAGATAATAGATTTTTCTGAAATTCTTTCCTATGAACGAGGCGAAAGCATTATTACCGAAGGCACCGAAAATAATGGCTTTTTTGTATTATTAAGCGGAAAACTTGAAATAGTAAAAAACGGAAAATGGGGAGATGTAAAAATAGGTATCTTACAAAACAATGCAAGTTTCGGTGAAACATCCCTCTTTAAAGATCAGCCTGCAACAGCCACCGTAAACGCCTTAGCCCCTTCGACAATCCTGCTCATTTCCAAAGAGCAATTTACAGCATATATAAACGCTCACCCAAAGGCCGGAAACGTTATCTTAACCTATATAGTTTTTAGTCTATTGCAAAAACTCAATACCACAAATGAAGAAAGGGTACAGGAAAAGAACATTGAATTCTCGCCTGAAGATTTGGCTTCTATGGTCGATATGTTTAGCCCTCAAAATACGGAATCATGATAACGGTAGTTTAATAAAGAGGATTAATGTATAAAAAAAATATTTTACGTCTTTTATTTTTTATATTTTTCTCATTTTTCTGCTTTGCAGAAGATATCGTGCATATAATCGAAAAAGGAGACACCCTCTATTCTATCAGTAAAAAATATAACACGCCTGTAGATTCTATTCTCAAAAAAAATAATTTAAGCGATCCTTCAAAAATAAAAATAGGACAAAAACTGATAATTCCGGTAGGAAGTTCTGCAAAAAGCGATAAAAAAACTAATGCCAAGACCAATTCGGAGGATCTTACCCACATAGTACAAAAAGGGGATACCCTCTATGCCTTGGCCAAAAAATTCGGCGTTAAATTTTCCGATATCCTTAAACTAAACGGCCTTAATGAAAAAACACCCTTAAAAATAGGACAAATTTTAAAAATCCCTCAAGGTAAATCCCAAGGTACAGTACAAGAGCAGAAGAGCAATTCAGCCCAAACCAATAAGCAAGACAAGACCTCAATTACAAAGGCAGGCTCCGATAAGGAACCTCAGGCCGTAAAGCCGAGCACTTCTACAAAGCAAGCCGATTCCAAGCTCCTTTGGCCCGTTCCGGCCTCAAAAGTTTCCTATCTTTCAGGGAAAATAACCGGAGTCGTTATAGACTCGGTAAAAGGACAGGCCGTAAAGGCTGTAAGCTCGGGGAAGGTAGTATCTACAGGCCCGCACCGAGGCTTCGGGCAGGTCGTCTTTGTTCAATCTAAGACAAAACATATCTATGTTTACGGAGGAATGGAAAAAATCGCCGTAAAAAAAGGCGATACAATCGCCGTAGGCCAAAAGCTGGGAGAGCTGGGAGTAGAATTACTCACAGGCAAAGCAAGGCTTTACTTTATGGTCTACGATAAAAATAAACCCATTGATCCCGCAAAGGCTCCGAGAGGCCTATAGTTTTTACTAAAAGCCTATTTTCTTCTCAATTTCATTTTTTTACCATTTATTTGTATTTTACGCTCGACTTTTCGGTAAAAGTGTAGTATGCTATAAGTACAATGAAATTGTGTGGAGGAAATTATGAACATTAACATTCAAGCAGTAAAATTTACGATGGACGAGGATCAGAAAAAATATCTTGATCAAAAGTTTAAAAGAATTGAATATGCGGATAATCTTATTACCGATATTCAGTGCTTTATCAAACTGGATAAAAAGTTTATCTACGACACAACAATTAACTTTAGGTGGGGGGGCACGGCTCATGTTTCAACCGAAAACTATGAGTTTGAGGCCGGCGTCAATAAAATGATGGATATAGCCGACCAAAAAGTCAAAAAAGAAAAGGACAAGGTTCAAGAAAAGAAATAAACTTGATTTAAGTTTTTAATTTTAAGGGAGCGCTAAAAGGGCTCCCTTTTTTCATTTTAAACCGGTAAATTTTAAACTATTAAAACAACCTAAAATCAGGCAAGGTCTGTTTACAAAAAGGCCTTAAATGTGTATAGTAAAAACATGGCTAACATAAGCTTTTCGGTACTCAACCTTTTGGAATTAGACCTTAAAAAACATGACTCCCTTGAATTAACCTGTATATCGGGGAGAATGGGGCTTTCCAATAAGATTCTGGAACCCAATATCAACCGTCCGGGACTTGCCCTTTCAGGCTTTTTCGATTCATTTGCAAATGAAAGAGTGCAGCTTTTCGGCCGAGGAGAATATGCCTATCTTGCCACCCTTACGGAAAAAAAAGACCTGTCCACAATCGAAAAAATGTTTTCTTTTAAGATTCCCTGCTGTTTATTTTCAAACGATTTAAAACCTCCAAAGGAATTTTTAGAAATAAGCGATAAGCATAATTGCCCTATTTTGACTTCAACCCTTTCTTCAAATGAACTGGCCTTACGCCTATTACGAATCCTATCGAATACCTTTGCACCTAAAATTTCAATCCATGGAGTCTTGGTTGAAGTTTTCGGCCTAGGCATTCTCATAATGGGCAGCTCAGGAGTTGGAAAAAGCGAAACAGCCCTTGAGCTCATCGAAAGGGGGCACCGCCTCGTGGCCGACGATGTGGTCGAAATCTCCTGCATAAACGGAAATACCCTTGTAGGACGAGGAGCCAATAAGATTATAGGCCATCACATGGAAATCAGAGGTTTGGGTATAATAAACATACGACAGCTTTACGGCATAGGAGCTATACGGGAAGTTAAGCAGATTCAGCTGGTTGCGAAGCTTGAAGAATGGGATGCCGAAAAGGTTTATGATAGATTGGGAACTGAGGAACTTACAACTGAAATTCTTGATGTCAAAATTCCTCTCTTGGAAATACCGGTTAAACCCGGAAGGAATGTGCCGATTATTTTAGAAACGGCAGCTAAAAATGAAAGACTAAAGAGTATGGGGTATTTTTCTGCAAGAGAATTCAGCAGAAATGTTCTTAGATGGATCGAAACCGATTCTGCAAGAACACCCTACTACACTGATGACGACACCTATTAAGGCAATTTTAAAAACCTTGTTGGTTTTTAAAATTGCCTGACGAGTTTTTCATAAGTCTTTATAAATTACATGACTTATGAAAAACATCGCAAATAAATCTAAGGAGACCCGCTAAAAACTGATGTTTTTAGCGGCTACCTGTAAAAGGAATAAATTATGATTTCAAAAATTATTAAGGTTCAAAATCGGGCCGGAATACATGCCCGCCCGGCAGCTCTTATTGCACAAAAATCGAACAATTTTTCTTCGGAGATTTTTTTATGCAGAGAAGATGCAAAAATCAATGCCAAATCGGTAATAGGAATTATAACTATGGCAGCAGCCTACGGCACAGAACTCACTCTTACCTGCGATGGGCCTGATGAAAAGGAAGCCTGCGAGGCAATCGAAACTATTTTTAACAATAAATTTGAAGAAGAATAATTTTTTTTAGTTTTATGGAGGTATGAATATGAAGTATGATGATTTAAAGAGCCATGCGAGGCTTTTTTCGGAGTACACCGAACTTAGGGTTCAAGAAAATACGGCTATGTCGGTTGCAGCCCTAAACGGTGATCTTGTAAACAATGTTCAAGCCCGAAAAGCCGGAGTTTGTGCCCGTTCTTTTAAGGACGGGGTATGGGGTTTTGCCTCATCACCCGAACAAACGGACGAGGCCATAGCCTCATCTATAAAATCGGCAAGCGAAAACGTTAAGTTTTTAGCTAAAAAAACGGGAAGCGGTCAAGCAGAACTTCCGGCCTTTACGGGACAAGGCTCCTACGGAAAATACGATCCTTCCAAGGATGCCGATCAAAAGGAAGCTATAGACTTTATAAAAGACCTTGAAAACTACACGGCAAAAAAATATCCTGAACTTCAATCAAGAATTTTTAGAATCTCGGCCAATGGAACCGAAAGGCATCTTATTACCTCAGACAAGGCTGATGCCCACACCTATATCTCAAGGGCAAATTTAATGGTGAGCTTTAAGCTCCTTTCGGAAGGCCAACCCATAGGCCTCTACGATGTATTCGGAGGCTACGGCCAATTTAAAAACCTCTTCGATAAGCCTAATCTTTACTATTCTAAAATAGATGAAATGGTTGAAAACCTAAAACAAAAGGCGGCCGGAGTCTATGCCAAGCCCGGTATTCACGATGTTGTACTCGGACCCGACCTTGCAGGTATCCTTGCCCATGAAGCAATAGGACATACCACAGAATCGGACTTCGTAATGTCCGGTTCCATTGCAGCAGACTTTATGAATAAGGAAGTTGCGACTCCATTGGTAACACTCGTAGACTTTGCCTACGAGTGTAAGGGCAAAATATGCCCCGTTCCGATTTGGATAGACGATGAGGGAGTTGCTGCAAAGGATGCCGTTATAATAAAGGACGGAATCTTACGATCCTATATGCATAACAAACAGTCGGCAGCCATCTTCAAGGTAGATCCTACAGGAAACGCCCGTGCAAACGAGTTTTCGGATGAGCCTTTGGTGCGTATGCGGAACACCGCCATTCTCCCCGGAAAAGATAAGCTAAAGGATATGATAGCAAGCATTGATGACGGCTACTATTTTGTACGCTCATCGAACGGGCAGGCCGACTCTACAAGCGAATTTATGTTCGGTGTAGTGCTCGGTTATGAAATTAAAAACGGAAAAATCGGCAGGGCCGTAAAGGACTGCACTATAGCGGGAGTAGCCTTCGACATGCTTAAAACCGTAACAATGGTAAGCGACGATATGAGTTGGAGCAATGCCGGCATGTGCGGAAAAAAGCAGCTCATCAATGTAGGAATGGGCGGCCCCGCAATCAAGTGTAAAATCGGAGTAGGAGGACGGGAATAATGAGCGGATTTGACGGAATAAAACATGCGGAATTTATCTTGGATGCCCTTAAAAAAGAGGGAGCCGATAAGGCTGCAGCAAGGGTTTCAAAAAGCGTAAAAAGCGAAATGAATATTGATGCAGGCCGTTTAAGCCTTTACAGGAGCACAACGGATATTTCAGTTTCGATGACCTCCCTTGTAGAAACTAAAAAGGGATATATTGCAGGAAACGATTTAAGCGAAAAGGCCTTAAAAGAAAATGCAGCAAAGGCCGTTTCCCTTTCTCGTTCTTCCGAAAAAGATGATGGAAACGATATTTCACCTATGCAAAAGGGAGAAACTCTTTCCTACGGCGATACGGAACCCAATAACGAAAAAATGTATGAAAGGCTAAAAGAATTTTTAGATTATACAAAATCAGCCTACCCTACCTTACAATTAAATCAATGTGTTTTAGACTTTACACGAAGCGAACAAAACTTTGCAAACTCAAACGGAGTGCGCTTTACACAAAGCTCAGGCATATACAATTTTACGGCAATGTTTTTTGCAAAAGACGGCAAGGGTACTAGCAGCTTTAACTATAGCGGAGCCGCTCACCTTAACTTGGATAAGCCCTTAAAGGACTGGGGAAACCTAGATGAGATTATGAGGGAAAACTGCGGGCAAACGGTTACCGCCCCTCTTTCAGGTTCCTTTACAGGGGACATAGTTATAACTCCTATGAGTATGATAGATTTTGCAGGTACTATGCTGGGGCTTTTTATGGGAGATATGCCCCTCATTACAGGCACCTCTATTTGGAAGGATAAATTAAACCAAAAAGTATTATCGGATTTATTTACCCTCCATTCGTTTCCGCGAAAGCCGGCGGGCACTGAACTTGAAAGCCTTTACACCGGAGACGGTTTTAAGGCCGAAAACAAAACCCTCATCGAAAAAGGCGTTTTAAAAGACTTTGTTTTAGGGCTTTACGGTTCTAAAAAAACAGGACTCCCGCGCTGTGTTTCGGGAGGAGAGGGCTTAATAATAGAAAGCGGAAATACGGCAAAGGCCGATATGATTAAGAATGTCAAAAAAGGAATTTTACTCGGCCGTTTTTCAGGCGGAAACCCTGCCGCAAACGGAGACTTTTCGGGCGTTGCAAAAAATTCCTACCTCATCGAAAACGGCGAAATTACAAAACCTCTTTCCGAAACGATGATAGCAGGAAACATCATAAAGATGTTCAGCGATATAATTTCGGTTTCAAAAGAAAAAGTAGACTACGGAAACGCAATAGTTCCGTGGATGCATTCTACAGGCATTACAATTTCCGGAAAATAACCGGTTAAGTTCTTATAAAACCGCCTTAATGTGCCGAGCTTACAAGTTCTATAAAAAGCTAGGGCTTGAGCACCGGGCGGTTTTTTTGAGGAAAAATGTTACCTTCTAAAGAAGAAGCTGAAAGATTACTTGAAGAAGCCTATTTAAAAAATCCCGGCCATTGGAGGGAACACTCCATTGTTGCAGCCAAGTGTGCGCAAAAAATCGCCTCTGCGTGCATGAACTTGAACCCCGGCAAGGCTTATATTTTGGGACTCCTCCACGATATAGGACGGAGGGAAGGCGTAACAGCCCTTGCTCATGTAATAGACGGTTATGAGTATCTTATGAAATTAGGCTATGATGAGGCTGCCCGAGTATGTATAACTCATTCTTTTTCTATAAAAAAAATAGAAACCTACATCGGCAAAAACGATGTCAGCCCTGAAGCTTATAAAAAAATAAAAAAGCTTATCGACGAATACGAATATGACGATTACGACAGGCTCATTCAGCTATGCGACAGCATTGCTCTCCCTCAAGGCTCTGCAAAAATCGAAGAGAGAATGAGCGACGTAAAAAAACGCCATGGTTATTATCCCCAAGACAAATGGAACAAACATATCGAACTAAAAAAATACTTTGAACAAAAATCCGGCTTGGATATAGATGAGCTAGGGATTAAACTGTAGAGATTGTTCCGCGGCTAATTTTCCTACATCAAGTTGCCGAGTTTTTCGCGGATGAATTCGCTTTTTTCTTTTAAGCCGATTTTGCCGGTTTGGAGGATGAGGACATTCGGGGCTTTTGGGTCAAGGCTTACACGGCCTGCGGATTCTTTTATCATACGCAAAAGTTTATCCACCGAGATTTTTGATACACGGGCAAACTCGATGCGGACGGCAGCCTTTCTTTCTTTTAGGCTTGCAATCGAAAGATGATTACAGATAATTTTTATTTCGGAAAGAGCCAAAAGACTTTCCACCTCGGAGGGGGCCGGGCCGAAGCGGTCAAGAATTTCGGAGTAAACCCTGTCGAGGTCTCCCTGCACCTTAACGGCTGCAATTTTTTTATAAACTTCCATTTTGGTTTCGGGGCTTGAAATATAGGAATCGGGAATAAAACCCGAATACTCAAGCTCGATAACGGATTCTTGAACAGGTTCATAATCTTGGTTTTGAAGTTTTTGAACAGCCTCGTCCAAAAGACGCAAATATAAATCAAAGCCGACTGAATAAATATCGCCCGATTGTTCCCTGCCCAAAAGATTTCCGGCTCCTCTTATTTCCATATCCTTCATCGCAATCTTAAAACCGGAACCGAGCTCGGTAAAGTCTGAAATAACTTGCAATCTCTTCATAGCAATTTCGGAAAGAGCCTTATCGTCGGGATACAACAGATAGGCATAGGCTTTTTTGTCGGAACGGCCTACCCTTCCCCTCAACTGATAAAGCTGGGAAACGCCGTACATGTCGGCTCGGTCTATGATGATGGTATTGGCATTCGGAATGTCGATGCCGTTTTCGATAATGGTGGTCGCAATTAAAACCTGAAAACCGCCCAAACTAAAGCGTTCAAAAATTTCTTCCAGTTGGTTAGGAGACATTTGGCCGTGTGCCGTTTCAATCATAATCTCGGGCAAAAGGGATTGAAGCATAAAAAGAGTTTCATCCAAACTTTCAACCCTGTTATGAAGATAAAAAACCTGCCCGCCTCTCTCCGATTCCCGTCTTATAACTTCGGCAACTTTTTCCGCATTGAACTCGGCGATAACCGTCTCGACAGGTTTTCTGTTTTGAGGAGGAGTTGCGATTACGCTCATGTCTCTTATTTTTAAAAGCGACATGTGAAGGGTTCGCGGAATGGGAGTTGCAGAAAGAGAAAGACAGTCCACATTGTGCTTCATCTGTTTTAATCTTTCCTTATCCTTAACACCGAAGCGTTGTTCTTCATCGACAATCATCAAACCCAAATCCTTAAAGACAACATCTTTTTGAATTATGCGGTGAGTTCCGATTAAAATATCCACTTCGCCTTTTTTTAATTTTTCCAAAACTTTTTTTTGTTCCCCCTTTGGAACAAAGCGGGAAAGGCGGGCTAACTTTACGGGGAAGTTTTTAAACCTCTTGTCCAAGGTTTCAAAATGCTGCTCGGTCAAAATAGTCGTAGGCGATAAAAAGGCAACCTGCTTGCCGCTCATAACGGCCTTAAAGGCGGCCCGCATTGCAACTTCGGTTTTACCGTAACCTACATCTCCGCAGATAAGTCTATCCATGGGAACGGGCTTTTCCATATCTTCCTTTACCTCGGCGATACAGGTAAGCTGGTCATCGGTTTCTTCATAAGGAAAAGCCGCTTCAAAGGCTGTCTGCCATTCATCATCTTTTTGAAAAGCAAAGCCCGTGCTCGCCTTTCTTTTAGAATAAAGATCGATGAGTTTTGCGGCTATATCTTCAACCGATTTTTTTACCTTGTTCTTTCTGTTCTCCCAAGACTTTGAGCCGAGGATATCGAGATGAGGAGCCTCTCCTTCGTTTCCTATATAACGCTGAACAAGGTCGGCCTGCTCAATCGGAATAAAAACGGTTTCATCATTTGCATATAAAAGATTTATATAATCCCTTTCCGTATCCAAAATTTTAACGCGTTCGATACCGCGGAATTTTCCTATGCCGTAATTTACATGAACAACATAGTCTCCCGGATTTAATTCGATAAAGGTATCTATAACCGAACTCTTTGCAGTCTTTACCGATTTTGGAATTCTTCGGCGGCGGCCGAAAATCTCGTTTTCGTGGATTACCAAAATTTTTAGATCAGGAATACCGAAGCCGCCTGAAAGGTTATAAGGTAAAATTTTTATTCTGTCTTCGTGCAGAATCTCTTCGATACGGAGAGCTTGATTATCGCTTTCGGCAAATACGAAGATAGACCAATCATCATTTAAAAGATTATTTAATTCTTCGCGTAAATAAACTATGTTCCCGAAAAAACTGCGGGGCGGATCTGTTTTAAATTTAAGAGTTTTATTTTTATCTTCTTGCTCGGCTAAGGTTCTAAAATAAATCGACTTATTATATTTTTGTACATTGCTTTCAAATTGAAGTAAGATGCGTTGAGGTTCGGGATATTCCGAAATAAGGGCTTTTCGTTTTTCGTTTTCGTCAAATTGAGTTTTTGTTTTTTTATAAAGCCCCATATATTCTCTAAGTAAAATTTCAGAAGAATTTTTTTGCCTGTCATAGTCCGAATAAAAAACAGGAATCTTATTTAATTCCGCATATTCTAAAACGGAAGAAGATTTTTGAAACGCAAGAGGATAAAAAATTTCTTCTCCCTCAAATGTTTTATATTCTTTTAAGGCATCAATAATTTTTAAACTGTTTTCAGAAAATTCCGAATAGGTTTTTAAATTTTTTTCCAAGCAGTCAATACGCTCATCATTCCAAATTACTTCCTTTACGGGATAGAAGTTAATTTTTTTATATTCCTCTAAAGAACCTTGGCTTGCTATATCAAAGCTTTTTATTTTTTCTACCTTATCAAAATCAAATTGAATTCGGTAAGCCGTTTTTTCCGAACCCGAATTGGAAGCAAGGCAGATATCCAAGACCTCTCCCCGCAGAGCAAACTCGCCTCTCACGCTTACACGCGGAACTCTTATATAACCCCAAAGACTTAAAAGCTCCGCAAGGCTTAAAATATCAAGACTTGAACCTGCCGTAATTTCTACATTATTTTGTTTTAAATAATCAGCCGGAGGAACCGGAGTTAAAAAGGAACGCTGGCAGGTGATAAAAACCGGAGGTTTGTTTTTTGTATAGGATTCATTCCCGGATTCAAGCAGGCGGATCAGCACTTCGGCTCGTTCGGAAAACACAGGTGCCGTCGGCGAAATAGGCCTATAGGCAAGAGAGCCCCACCAAGGCAATACAAAATTTTCTATTCCGGAAAAATCCAAGTCGGCTCTTACGGCCTCCGCTTCCTTTTCGGTCGGAACTACCACTAGGACAGGTTTACGGGTTTTGTACAAATATTCCGTTAAAAAAAATCCGAAAAGACCTCCGGAAATTCCTGTAATGTTGTAGGGATAAGAATTCTCATCTATCTCATCAAAGGCATCTTTCATGTCCTTCCATGAGCGGATAGAATTTTGTAAGGAATCTATTAGAGGCTGAGGCATTTAAATCTTTACCCGTTTGAGGGCTTCGGCTGCTTCCTTAAACTCGGGGCGGAGTTTTACTGCCGTTTGATAGGCTGCAATCGCATCTTCTTTTTCTCCGGCCGCTTCACGGACAATTCCCAGCCTATACCACCAAAGAGAATTGGAAGGCTCCAAGTGCACTGAAATGGAATAAGCAATATCGGCCTTGTGATATTTTTTTGTATTTCGGTAAATCTCTCCGACAAAAAAATGGGCAACGCTTATACGTTCTCCGTTAGGAGCCATCTCGATATACATTTCCATATTCCGCAACGCGTCTTTATAATTCCCGAGGAAAAACTGAGCCTCTGCCAAGGTTTCGATAATTCTGGCATCCCTCCCTATTTTTAAGGCATCACTACATACCAGCTCGGTGTCCTTGTATCGGCCCAATCTAAAAAGGCACCATGTATATACGGCATAAGAATCCATATTCTTAGAATTTACCTTTAATTCGTTACGGCAAATTTCTATAGCGGATAGATAAGCGGTTCTGGCATCTTCACGCCTTCCTATGGAATCAAGGCTTCGTCCCTGCCTGTAAAGCTTTAGAGCATCAGGTTTATCTTGTGCAAAAAGACCTGCAGCAAAAATAAAAGTCAATAGAATAAATTTAAAACGTTTTCCGGTTATCATAATTTTCTCCATTCATTATTTTACATAAATTCTTATTTTATTCAATCGGGGGAATCGAACGGAACCTAATACACAAACTTATCGTCTTCATCTTTTTCTATAATAACCCTTCCCCGCTCTGCTTCATTTTTCACTCGGGCTAAAAAACGGTCAACGGCATTATTTAGGTCACGCTTTAGAACAGGTCCCATGTATTGCTCTTCATCGAGAACTAAGGCAGCACGGCTTTTAGACATATTCGCCAAGATTACCTTTCTAAATTCTTCACTTTGATTATGTATCAAAAGAGCCAATTCTTTATCGGTCATAGGAGAGATTAGATATTGAATGTGTTTTGGATTCATATTTATAACATCATCAAGGGTAACAAGTTTTCGTTTTATAGTTTCGGTTAAATTTTCATCTTCAAGATCAAGAGAATCCAAAATACTCGAGCCGGTCTCATAATCCAGTTTACGCAAGATATCGGCCAATACGGAAACACCGTCAACCGAGCTTGTGCGGTTTAAATTTACGTCGGCAAGTTTCTTTTTTAAGGCCTCACTTACCTGAGTAAGAACTTCAGCATCTATTTTTTTAAGTTTTGCAAGGCGTAAGATGATGTCTTTTTTTTCGTCTTCATCTTCGATGGAACTTATATAGGCTGCGGCCTGCTTAGGTTCCAATTGAGAAAGAACTATGGCCTTTGTAGCCGGAAGCTCACCTTGTAATATCCGCGTCAGGCGATCCTTATCCATCCCTTCAAGATACTCAAAAGGTTTAGGCATTTTAGGAGGCACGGCAGTTTCAAGAATCTCTTCTGCCCTGGCCTCGCCGAAGGCTTCGGTTAAAATAGTCTTAGCCGTATCGACACCGCCTAAAAGGTTTTTGTTTTTATTATAGATATCGTTAAATTCATTTAGAATATCATAGGCTTCTTTTTTATCTATCGATTGAACCGTAACAAGCTCTGCTACAACCTTGTCTATCTGCTCCTTGGTTAGCTGCCTTAAAACATTGGCAGCCTGCTCCGCCCCGATTATAAAAAGGAATTTGGCAACTCTCTTATAAGGACTCTCTTTTCCGGCACTTTTTTCATCGATAGGAACCTTTATAAGCCCCTTTTTTAACATTTGACTTTCAATATCACTCATAAAAACCTCAAGGGCTATTATAGCACGGATTAGCCTAAAAAGGCAAGAGTAAAAGAACGATGTAAATTTTTCAAGCAGGCCTATACTTTAAATTTATTAACCTCAAATGCCAGATTTTCAATGCTTATTTTATTTTTTTGTGTAATTTCATTGACTTCCTTCATGGCATTACTTATCTGAACGGCACTGCAAGCCATCTCATTCATGCTTAGCGTAATTTTTCGGGTTAAGCCGTCTAATTTAGTCATCTCTTCAGCAACCTGTTCTCCGCCCCTTAACATTTCAGCCGAACCGTTACTTACTTCAAAAGTTACGGAATTAATATTTTTTATAGCATTTAAAATTTCTACGCCGGCATTTTCCTGCTCACGCATGGACTGGGTTAAAAATTCACTCATAGATTTTACTTGTTCGGAAAAACTAAAAATTAAACTGAATTTTTCTTCAGCCGTTTTAGAAGATACTGACAAGGAATCGATTTCGCCGCTTAAGGCTTTAAGCGTTGCTGTAATTGTTTTTCCCTGTGCACTTGACTCTTCAGCTAATTTTCTGATTTCGTCGGCAACTACGGCAAATCCTTTTCCGGCTTCTCCTGCATGAGCTGCTTCAATAGCCGCATTCATAGCCAAAAGATTTGTTTGACTTGCAATATGCTCAATAACACTGCTTGCCTCTAAAAGACCGCCAGATTCTTCCGCAATTTTTTGAGTTACTCTATTTGATTTAGAAACAATTTCTTTTCCGTCCTCAGTCGATTCGGCAAGAGTTTTAATAAGCTCATCGGTCTTTTCCAAGGTTTGAGTTATAGAAGCAATATTGGCAGTCATCTGTTCTATTGAAGCCGATGAGCGTGAAACGCTTTCAGCTTGATTTTCAATTGAAGCATTTAGCTGTTTAATATTTTTGATTATCTGTTCAATTGTTGCAGCCGTTTCCGTAACACTTGTAGCCTGCGTTAAAGCCTGCTGTTTTACGCCGTTAATATTTTCAGTAATTTCATGAACGGAATCTGCTGTCCGGTTCATATTTGACGCTAGGTCAGATCCGATTTCAGCCATTGAGCGGCTGTTAACTCCTACGGACTGCATTGAATTTCCTATTTTTTCAATTGTTCTATTAAAATATTCAGACAGCTCGGTAATTTCATTATTACCGATTAAAGGCAGTCTTACAGTTAAATCGCCCTCGCCTTGCGAAATATTTTTAAGAACTTCAATTACTTTATTAATCGGTTTAACAATATTGTTTGCAGTAAAAAATCCTATAAGTACCGCAATAACAATACCGCACAAAACAACAACGAGAAAAATATTTAGCAGGTTAGATACATTCTCTGAAATAAATTCCGAAGCCGGAGCCGTTATCAATAATTTCCATCCCGAATATCTCATTGTAGACAGAGCTGAAATATGTTTTACTCCGTTTATTTTAGAAACTTGTACAGCCGATTTTTTTGATTCGAGGGCATCTTTTAAAAATATTGAAAAATCAGTTTTCTCCGAATTTAATATTTCGGAAAAAAAATTTTTATATAAAATTTCCGGTCTGCGGCTTCCCAAAATAATTCCTGAAGGGCTGATAAGATAAGCCTGTCCCGTTTCGCCGACAATTATATCACTGATTAAATTTGATAAGGAATCGCCTAAAATTGAAGCAGTAATAGTTCCTACAATTTTTCCCTGTAAATCGCGTAAGGGAATTGCAAGTATGGAAACGTATTTTCTTTTTGTTAAAGACATTTCAGGTTCTGTAATTACATATTTTCCCTTTATAACAGATTTAAACCACTCAGTATTGTTTATTTTTTCAGTTTTACCGTCCGTATTATACAAGACACCGTCAAGACCGCTTATTCCGAAACTAATCCATCCGCTTTGTTTTAGCATTTGAATTTCATTTTTAAATAAATTAATTTTCTCAGAATAAGGAACAGAGTCATCTTGAATAATCGGCATATTTGAAAATGTATCCAGTTTTTTAAATATTGAATCAGCCCTCTCATTTAAAACTTTAGAAGAACCTTCAGCCAATTCTTTAATAAAATATTCGGTATTACGCATAAGAAAAAAAGAAGCAAGATATACCGAGATTATACATATTACCGTCAAAAGAGATACGGCAAAAAATATAAAAACCGATACCATCTTATTTTTTATTGAAAATAATTTAAATCGTTTATCGATATTTTTGTTTTCTTGTTTCATAATTTTTTATTCTCCCAATGTACGGTCTGCATCTTTTACAAAAGAGTTTAGAACATTTTGAATATCTTTACCCGATGACGCTTCTTTTAATGCCTTATTCCAATACTCACGCATTTTAGAAAATCCTGTTATATTATTATAATATTGGCCGAAAAATTTTTGAAGAACGGAATTATATAATATTTCGTCATCTGAAGTTTCAATTTGAATTTTAGATGTAGCCGGAAATCCTCCTGTAGCCTTTACAAGTTTAGCAGCCCAGACTTCATCAGTTGCGGCAAATTTTAAAAACAGTTTTGCCGCTTCTATTTTTTGTTTATCGGAACTTTTAAACACACAAGCTCCGCCTGCTAAAAATTCCAGTAAAGGTGCAGAAGAATCATTTGGGAAAGGCATATAAATCGGAGTAAAATCTTTACCCTTATACTTTCGTTTTCCGTCATACATTTTATTAAGCTGCGGTGAATATAAAATAGTGTGAGCTGCCTTTGACTCTGCAAACATGGAAATTGCATCATTGGAAGTAAGCTCTGCACCATCAAGCAAAAGACCTTCTTTCATTGCATCAATAGTCCACTTCAAATTCTTTACGGCTTGAGGAGAATTAAAAATATATTTTGAATAGTCTTCATTTAAAAGATTGGCATCTCCGAAAAGGTTTACCAAAAAAGCTCTTGTTCCTTGATCACCGCCCATAGTCTTATAATAGAAGACACCCGGAGTTTTTCCTTTAGGCAGTTTTTCTTTTAAAGATTTAAGAAGAGTTTCATATTCGGCTACGGTCCAGCACCGATCTAAGCGTTTGTAGGGTAAAAGATCTATGAGCCCCAAATCTTCAAGCATCTCTTTATTAAACGCCATAGAAAAAGGACCTCCGTGCATGGGATACATGTACGAACGCCTGTCTTTACCGGCTGAAATTTCCAAAAGACCTGTGGTAATATAGGGCTTTTCGGTTGCAAGAACATCATCCAATGGTTCCAATAAACCTCTGTCCGCCCAAGCAAGAATACGGCCGGGTGCATCATAAATGACATCCGGAGCCTTGCCTTCAGCTATGGCAGCTTCGATTTTTGCCTCACCATCTGCAAAGCTTATAAGCGTAAAATTAACCTTAATGCCGGGATATTCTTTTTGAAATGCCTCTATAAGACTTTTTTCAAAACCGCCGCCTTCTCCTGTTTCAGATGTAAAATTGGGAAAGCTCCAAAATTCGATTTCGGCAGTAACCTGCTTTCTTCCTTTGTTTGTACATCCTGCAAGAATTAAAAAAGACATACACAAATATAAAATTTTCACTGCAAAAGATTTTTTCATATATTTTTTCCCTAATAATCAATTTCGGTTATTATGTTCTCAAGTCCGACCTGTTTTATAAAAATGATTTTTTTTTAGTTTTGCATCAAGATAATATCTTACAAATTCTTTTTCAGAGTATTTATAGATATTTGTTAAGTTAGCACCTCTTTTATCGCAAATCCAAAATTTTATCTCGCCGTTTTTGCTCTTTGTTTTTATTATGATATTTTCGGAAATTTTTCCGTCTGTTATATCAACATTATTTTTTACCTTATAATAGGACGATGAATGATTTGAAGAATATTCAATTCGATTTTGTGCATTATTTAATTTTTCTTCAAATAGAAAAAAATCGATTATATCGGTATTGTTTTTTGGAAAAATATAGACAGTTTGTTTTTTCTTTATATCATTGACCTGTATATTAACTATAGAAAGATCAGAAAAATAATTTTTCTTTGTACCTTCCGATACGGAATAATATGCAATATTGCTTACAGAATCCACAATTATAAAATCATTACTCCCATAACCGCCTGCAAAAACTTGTAATGCAAAAAACAACACCACAAAACAAATACATAAAGATTTCTTTTTTAAAAGTTTCATATAAAACCTCCCGGTATAATATTAATTATTAAAAAACATTTGCTTTTTTATCGGTATTCATAGCTTGTCTTAAAATAGTATTTATACGGCTTTGGTAACCTTTTCCGTATGATTTAAGCCAAGCAATAATATCGGAATCAAGTCTTATTGATAAGGGCTTTTTAATAGGGCGGTACATTTCCAAAAAATCAGCTTTTGTTAGTTCAGGAATGTCTGAAGTATCTATAGGTCTGTCATTTAAAGCTTTTAATTCTTCAATTTTTTCTTTTGTTAAGTTTTTCTTAGCTTCCGTAATATTCATTGATTTTATCATAGTATAATTCCTTTTCTGCCTTAGTTGCAGATCTTGCAGATATAATCCTTGTTATACCGGCCCTATCCGTATATGCTACAGCTATAAGCACCAGACCACATATAGAACCAATTGCTAAAAATCTATCTTCATATTCGGAATGTTTTGAATCATATTTTTCAAGCAAATAGGGATCATCAAAAATTAAGATAGCATCTTCAAAAGAAACACCATGTTTCCTTTTATTATTATCATTTTTAGTAGTATCCCATTCAAAACAATCTCGAACCATGCTTTATTGTATATACAAAATAGTATTTTGTCAAGGCCCTCTTTTTCTCCTCGACAAAAATTAAGAAAAGCGGTATAATACTTTTAATGAAAACAAAACAAACCCTAATCCAAACTAAACTTTTCTCCTTTGAAGATAAAGAGTACAAAGACTTCAATAAAAAGCTGATTCCCAATATTGATGAAAATACGATGATAGGCATCAGAACTCCCGTCCTGCGTAAATTTGCAAAAGAGTTTTTTAAGACCGAGCCGGAACAAGTTTCGGACTTTATGAAGGATGTGCCGCACAAATATTTTGAAGAAAACAACCTGCACGGCTTTTTTATCGAAAACATAAAAGATTTTAATGAAGTGCTAAAAGAGACCGAAAAATTTTTGCCCTACATCGACAACTGGGCAACCTGCGACAGCTTTTCTCCTAAGATATTCAAAAAGCACCATGAAGAAATTTACAAAAAAATTTTGGTATGGCTAAAATCGAAGCATACCTATACCATTAGGTACGCCATCGGACTTTTATTATCGAATTATCTTGACGAGCATTTTAGACCTGAAATGTTGGAGCTTGTTTCAAAAATCAGATCCGATGAGTACTATGTAAACATGATGATAGCTTGGTATTTTAGCTTTGCCCTCATCAAGCAATATAAAACAGCCCTCCCCTACATCAAAAACAAAAAGCTTGATACATTCACCCACAACAAGGCTATCCAAAAAGCCATCGAAAGCTACCGCATTCCGAAGAAAGTAAAAGAGCTTTTAAGAGCGATGAAGGTGAAGGGTTAACCGCCCCTACCTTGAATTTTTCCCTCACTTCAAGTATACTTAACCATATATAATTATCCAAAATCCATCGGAAGTTAAGAGGTTGTCTATGAATATTTACCGATTTTGTGTTAAAAGTAAGGAAGGCTTACACTTTCAAATACCCAAAAATGAAGAGCTTTTAAAGCAGGCCCATGTTCTCGGTTTTAAAGCCGTTAAAGAAATAAATACCGAAGCCCTTTATTTTGTACGCGGAAATCTTTCAAATGAAGAAAAAAAGGTACTGGCCGACTTTTTGTTTTGCGATGAGCTTTATGAGTACAGCCAAACCGAAGGCTTTACAATAGAAGGTAAAAAAAATATTTTCCATATCGAAACAGCCTTAAAGCCGGGAGTTACGGACTCATCTTCACGCGAGGCCTTGAGAGCGGTCAAAGAGCTCGGTATTCGCGGCGTTGAAGAAATTACCAGCGGAAAAGCCTACGATATTCAGGGCGAACTGAGCCAATCCGAAATAGAAAAGATTGCAAAAAGCCTTTTATGCAATGACATTATAGAACAGTATAAAATAGGTTTTGTAGAACCTGCATGGGCTCATGAACATGACGGAAAAAATGAACCTAACACAAAAGTTGAACTCATAGACATAGCCCCCATGAACGATGAGGAGCTTTTAGCCCTTTCAAATGAAAGACGGGCTGCCTTGGATATTTACGAGATGAGGGCTATCAGAGAATTCTACAAGACAGAAAAACGGCCTTGTACCGATGCGGAATTTGAAACTATAGCCCAAACTTGGAGCGAGCACTGCGTTCATAAAACCTTTAAGGCAAAAATAGATATTGACGGCACCTCTCTAACAGAGGAACAAAAAAAAGCCTATCCCGGTCTTTGCGTAAACAGCATAATTAAAACCTATATCAAAAAGGCCACTGACGACATCAATGCTCCTTGGGTGCTTTCCTCCTTTGTGGACAATGCAGGTATTATAGAATTTGACGAAAAATACGAAGTTTCATTTAAGGCGGAAACTCATAATCATCCTTCCGCCATTGAGCCCTTCGGAGGAGCCAATACGGGAGTCGGCGGTGTTATCAGAGATGTTATGGGCGTTTCAGCCCGTCCCTTTGCCGTAACCGATGTTCTTTGCTTCGGCCATCCCGACACTCCGGCAGAAAATGTTCCCAAGGGAACACTTCATCCTAAACGCATAATCTCAGGCGTTATAGAAGGAGTTAAGGACTACGGAAACAAAATGGGCATTCCGACCGTAAACGGAGGAGTTCACTACCACGAAGCTTATGCTTCAAATCCTTTAGTCTACTGCGGATGTGCAGGTATTGCTCCCAGAGGCAAGCACCGCACAAAGCCCTCGGCCGGAGATCACATTATTTCTTTAGGCGGAAAAACGGGACGGGACGGTCTTAGGGGAGCTACATTTTCTTCGATGGTAATGGATGCAAGCACCGGCGATGTTGCAGGCTCATCGGTTCAAATTGGAGAACCTATAATTCAAAAAAAAGTAGCGGAAGTTCTTATAGATGCCCGCGATCAAGGTCTTTATTCTGCAATTACCGACTGCGGAGCGGGAGGTTATTCTTCTGCAGTAGGCGAAATGGCTTCGGTGCTCGGCTGCGATGTAGACCTCGCAAAAATCCCCGTAAAATATCAGGGCCTTGCCCCATGGGAGCTCTGGCTTTCGGAGGCACAAGAAAGAATGGTTATCGCCGTTCCAAATGATAAACTCGATGCCTTACAAAAGCTCTGCGATGCCAATGATGTGGAATTGACAAACCTCGGCCGTTTTACCGGAGATGCCGTTTTAAGGGTACGCTTCGGCGAAAAGGAAATAATAAATCTTTCATGCGGCTTTTTACATTCGGGTCCGCCGCAGAGAAAGCTAAAAGCCGCTCCTCCAAAAGATGGAAAACCTTTTATAAAATACCCGGAATATAAGGAACCCGATCTGAATGAGGCTCTAAAGGCAGTGATAAATCATCATGCCGTAAATTCAAAAGAAGACATAGTAAGGCTTTACGACCATGAAGTTCAGGGCGGAACAATTCTACGCCCCTATGACGGCCCTGAAGGGAATGTACCTCAAGATGCAGCCGTTATAAAGCCTATGGAAACGGAAGGAAAAAAAGCCGTTGCTATCTCAAATGCCTTAAACCCGAGGCAGGGGCTTTTGGATCCTTACGCAGCCGCAGCAAGTGCGATAGACGAAGCTGTCCGAAATGCCGTTGCAGCCGGAGCAGACCCCGAAAAAACAGCCATCCTCGATAACTTTTGCTTAGGAGATCCCAACCGTCCCGAAACCATGTGGGCACTGATAGAGATGGCACGCTCTTGCTATGACACTGCCCTCGTCTTTAAAACCCCCTTTATTTCAGGAAAGGACTCCTTTAATAACGAATACCTAAGCTCGGAGGGAAAAAGAGTTTCCATTCCGCCGTCACTTTTAATATCGGCGATGGGAATAGTTCCCGACATCGGAAAGGTTCCGGGCTCGGACTTTAAAAAAGAAGGCTCGGCTATTTACCTTGTAGGTAAACCTCAATTTTCTTTCGGCGGCTCGGTCTTTGCAGAACTTTTCGGCATTCCTTCAGGAGAAAGCGATGCCGTTCCTCCCTTTAAAAAAGAAGCGGCTGAGCTTTATAAAAAACTTCACTCCAATATAATGAAGGGCTTGGTGCTTTCATGCCATGACCTAAGCGAGGGAGGCCTTGCTGCCGCCCTATACGAAATGTGTTTAAGCGGCATAGGAGCCGAATTAAAAGAAGACTTCCACACAAAGCTGGGAGCTTCAAAGATTGCAAGCCTCTTTGGAGAAACCACAGGCTGCCTTCTTGTAGAAGTAAAAGAAGAAAACCGTTCTGCCTTTGAAAAGGAAATGGAAGGTGCTTCAATTTACGAGATAGGAAAAACCTGCGGAAAGGCAGGATTAAAACTTTAACGAAGTTAATTTAAAGGCGAGAAAATATGAGCGGGATCGATTTAGAAAAAATAAAAGAAGAAACTATAGCCGCCTTAAATGAGCTTCTTGAAGCGGCTTCTTTAAAAGCCGGAGACATACTTGTTCTAGGCTGCAGCACCAGCGAGGTTTCGGGAGGAGTAATCGGTAAGGCCTCAAATGAAGAAGCCGGAAGAACAATAGTTTCCGCCCTGCTTTCAGTCCTTGAACCTAAGGGAATCTTTTTGGCGGTTCAAGGCTGCGAACACATAAACCGAGCCCTCGTTATCGAAAAGGAATCTCAAGAAAAATACGGCTTTGAAGAGGTGTCCGTAGTTCCCGCCCTCCACGCAGGAGGAGCCGCTTCCCTCGCCGCCTACAATCTTTTTAAGTCTCCTGTTATGATAGAACATGTAAGGGCCCATGCCGGCATTGACATAGGAGACACCGAAATCGGAATGCATGTAAAATTTGTGCAAGTACCCGTAAGGCTTAAAACCAAGTACATAGGCTCGGCGAGGCTCACAGCTCTCAAAAGCCGCCCCAAATTGATAGGCGGCGAAAGAGCCGTGTATGAAAAATGCTAGAACATCTCGATAAAAAAGATTTTGATAAATATTCTGACTTTGCTTATTCTCTGGCCTTGGATCAAAAAACTTCTTCATACCCAACTTACACCGACGGGATAAAAACAAAAAAAGATTTTATCTTACATGCAAAACGCGGAATAAACGATAAGACTCATCAAATCTTACTTTTTAAATATGAAAAAGAAATTGCCGGCTGGATTCATTATTATGTTTTAGAAAACGATAAACTCATAGCCTTTGAAGCTTTTAATATTCAACATCATTTTGAAATTGCTTTTGATGAGTTTATAAAGTATATAATTCCTAAATATAAGGGGTATACGATTCATTTCGGATTTCCTGAAATAAATTACTCTGCAATCTCTCATTTAAAAAAATGCGAATTTGATTGTATCGAAAAAAGCTATGTAAATATTTTAAAACTTAAAGACTATACAACAAAAGAAGAAGATGAGTGCATTATTCCTGTAAGCAAAGATAATTTTAATGAGTTTAAAAAAACTTCATGATACTTGTGAGAATATGTACTGGAATTCCGACAGGTTATATGATGCAATTATAAATCCAAATGAAAAACACAGGTGGTATATTTATCTTTATTATCAAAATCAAAAACTTACCGGAAATATTTATTTTATCTGCATAAATGATTTTATGGGAATATTCGGCATAGATTATATAGATAAAAAATTTAATCCGGTTATTTTTAAAAACTTAACAATCAAAGCATTAAACAAAGCAAAGGAAATAAAGATTTCACACTTATATTTTTTTGCCGATAAAAATGAGCATTGTATTTTACAGGATTTAGGCTTTACTCATATAGGCAATTATGAACTATATGAAAAAGTATTATAGGCAGAGCTGACAAATAAACGACCTATACAAAATTTACCAAGATTCAACCCGCCAGTCTGCAATAGTCCTTTTTTCTTCATCAAAACTTGAACCGATTGCTATAATTTTTTTGCCGCTTCCGGAATACTTGTCCGCATAATTTTTCTCTTTGATTTGTTTTACGGCATTTTCCGCCGTTTCGTTTGAAGTAAGTTTAAATTCAAAGATGTAAACCTTATCTTCAAATTCAACAACACAATCAGCCCGTCCGGTTGCACAATGAATTTCCGTATGCACAAACTGATTCATAAGAGCGAACACAAGATATACGGCTGTCTGATAGTTTTGTTCACGCAAGGCCAAATCCTTTTCGGTTAAGTTATCGTAAGGTATTCCTGAGATTATCCCCTTCATCTTTTGCATAAAGCCGTCTACATCTCCGGCTTCAATTTGCTCGTAAAATTCCCAAATTGAAAGTCCCGTTTTGTCGGTTCTTATCGGGGTGTAAGCCGGAAGCAAATTATCCAAAAAACCGTAACGCACTTCATCATTCGGAAAGCCCAAGCGGTAAAGCCTAGAAAAATCGTTATAATCTTTAATCGTTAAATACCCCGATTGAAAAAGAATGGGCAAAGGATTTATTGCATCTGCTCGGTAGGTTTCCAATCCGGACTCGTTCATCTTTACATTTCCGTCAAGGTCGGGAATATTATAATAAGCTTTTTTTAAGTATTCTACCAAAAAGGTCGGCGTGCCGGTTGCAAACCAATAGTCACGCATCCTTCCATCGGCAAAAACATTTAACAAGCTAAATGGATTGTACATATTTTTTCCGTCTTCGGAAAATTTATAGCCGTCATATCTTTGCTTTAATTTTTCAAGAGTTTCCTCATAAGTCAAGCTATTATTTTCTGCAAGGGCTGCAATCTCAGGCTTAAAACAGGTTTCAAGTTCATCTTGCGAAATTCCGCAGATAGCAGAATAATCCGACAATAAGCTTAAATCCCGTAAATTATTTAAATCGCTGAATATGCTGACCTTACTGAATTTTGTGACTCCGGTCAAAAAGGCGAAGCGGAGGTACTGGTCTGCACTTTTTATAACGCCGAAAAAACCTTTAAGGATTGTGCGGTAGGTTTCGTTTAAGGCTTCATCCTTCCACATTGTTTGAAGGAGAGGCTTATCATATTCATCGATAAGAATAACAGCCTGCTTACCGGTTTTTTCGTAGGCAGCCTTTATTAAATTTTGAAAACGGTCGGGCAGGTCAAGGCCTGTACTTCCATATATTTTTTCATATTCGCACAAAAAAGAAGTCAGTCTATTTAAAAGACCTTCCTTAGTATCATAAATACCCGTATTAAAATCCAAATAGAGTACCGGATACTCCTGCCAGATTTCACGTTTTCCTTTTTCGGCTTCTTCAAATTTCTCAATCGCTAAGCCCTTGAAAAGCTCTTTTTGCCCTAGGAAGTAGGCTTTTAACGTGGAGAGCAAAAGGCTTTTCCCAAAGCGGCGCGGACGGCTTAAAAAGTGGACTCGGCTTTCGTTTACTAATCTCCAAATAAGCTCCGTTTTATCTACATAGACAAAACTTTCTTTTCGTATAACTTCAAAACTTTGGACGCCTATGGGCATTTTTCTAATCGTACTCATGGTCATATTATATCAAAAAAATATAAAACCTGCAATCAAAAGCTGCGGGGAAAATCTATGTTAAGTCTTTTTCTCTCGAATAAGAAAGTCCTTCGTCTGCGTATTTTTTTAGTTGG
Organism: Treponema denticola; assembly: GCF_024181645.1. Classification (NCBI taxonomy): domain Bacteria; kingdom Pseudomonadati; phylum Spirochaetota; class Spirochaetia; order Treponematales; family Treponemataceae; genus Treponema; species Treponema denticola. The sequence continues at coordinate 1,502,741 of NZ_CP058624.1, forward strand.
CTTGCGGCAAGTTTTTGGTTTGTGATAACCGAAGGCCCGCCTATGCAGCCGCCTTCACATGACATAACTTCTACAAGGTTGGGTGTAGACGAATCATGAGGAAGCTCTCCGCTTTGAATTTTACCATAGGAGGCAAGCTGCTTCATTCCTTCTTTATTAAGGCCGTTTATAAGCACGGAGCGGAGGTTTTCAGGTTTTTTGAGACGAACTCTTACAGCTTCGGCAACACCGCCTGAGGCTGCAAAGCCCCTTCCCGAAGAGGTCGGCGTAATTTTTCCGGGCAAGGCTTCTTCCTTGGAAATATCTATTTCTTTGGCAGTCAGCAAGGCTCCCAATTCTTCTATCGACAAAACATAGTCTACAAACTCATCTTCCAAGCCCTCCCTCCTTTTTGCAAGACAGGGGCCTATAAATACGGTAACACAGTCCGGATCTTCTTTTTTTGCCAATTCGGCCGTATAGTGCATCGGACTTCTTGTATCAGAAATACAGGGAACAAGGGCAGGAACATGCTTTCTTACTGCCCTAACATAGGCAGGACAGCAGGATGTAGTCATTAAGATATGTCCGTGTTCCATTCTCTCTTCAAACTCGGAAGCTTCACGGTCAGCCGTTATGTCCGCACCTATAGCTACCTCCCAGACCTTATTAAAACCGGCTTTTTTTAAGGCAGACTCAAGCTGTCCCGGAACGGCCTTAAACTGGGCTGCAACCGCAGGGGCATAGAGGGCGGAAACCTTTTTCCCGCTCATTAAATGTTTTATGACATCCACAATCTGCCCCTTATCCATCATGGCACCGAAAGGACATTCCCTCATGCAGTTTCCGCAAAAGATACATTTATGGTAATCGATTCTTTCTTTTCCGTTTTCGTCTTTTGAGATAGCGCCCACCGGACAGGACTCTTCACAGGGAACGGGAATTTTTATAACGGCATGGTAGGGGCAGTTTTTTAAACAGATACCGCAGTTTATACATTTTTCTTCATCAATACGGGCTCTTCCTCCCGAAATCGCTATAGCGGTTTTAGGGCAGTTCATCATGCAGGGACGGGCAACACAGGCTTGACAAGCATTTGTAATCATATATTTACTTTTTACGCAGGCATTACAGGCCTCATCCAAAACGGTGAGCATGGGCCATGTCGGTTTTTCTCTTTCTAAAGCTTCTTTTGCAAATTGAGCCAAGGTCTTTTCTTCATCATAATTTTCTAAAGAACAGCCTAGCCTTGCAATTACCCGATGCCTCATTATCTCTCTGTCATGAAAAATACAACACCTTATAGGCGTACTGTTTCGCGGAACCATCTCTCTCGGAATATAGTGAACTCCTTCTTCAAGCTTTCCTTCAAACTGGAGCTTCGCAATGCGCACAAGAATTTCTCTTTTAATATTAGATGTGTTATTATTTATATTAAGCATACTCTCCCCTAAAAAACGGCACATTAAATGTATATAAAAAAATATTTATGAAGTCAAGAGGGAGGAAGCAGCTAGAGAAAATAGCCGATAATAAACAATCAAAAAAGAACTTGACAAAAATTGTAAAACAGCTAAACTTGTAATGTAGGTAAATTGTTTCTAATATATAGAATGTAAAAGGAGGCATAAAAATGATTCTATTTAAAAATTATATAAAAAAAATAAGCTTTGTTTTATTTTTAAGCCTAGCCCTCTCCGCTTACGGATTTGACCTCAATTCTTATTGGTCCTTGGGAGATGTAAAATTTGGAGGTATATTCCAAGCACAAAAACCTAAGGCCGCATGGGACATAAATATTTCTGCATTTAAGTTTTATTTTAAAGACTTGGATTCGGGATTTAATTTATCCTTGAGTCCTTTTTATATGGATATAAAAGGAGACAATAAAGAAATAGAAAAAATCAGCGGAGAATCCAATCAAAGATCGGCTTTTTTTAAACACGGCATCTTTATTATGTCTTTTATAAATGCAGAATTAAGCTTCAATACCTTAAATTTTATATCAGACACCTTTGAACTAAATCTTTTTACAGGTATTCATGCTGTCGATCCTGTCATAATCTCAAGGTTTCAAATAAATGCAGGCTTGGAGTTTGCAATTACAAAAGAAATATATCCCTTTGCCGGAAGAAAATATCCTTTAAAATCAAAACTTTTAAGTGCAAGGACAGGATTTAGATACACTGGCAATAAACCCTTCTTCTTTTGCGATATTGGTTTTGACTTAGGTGCTATTTTATTTATTTTTAAAGGCGACTACGAAAAAGCAAAAGAAAAGGCAGAAAAAGAAACCGTAAAGGATATTTTTGATAAGGATTAAATTTAAGATTAGTTGATTGGTAGAAAATTATTTGGGACGATTATGATATACCGATTTGATATTTCTTTAATTAAAAAATATCACAGCAAATCTCAGATAGTAAGGGTGCTAACAGAGGATTGGGTACTAAGAAATTTTAATTGCCCGATTTGCGGTAAACTTAAAATCGAGGCATATCCAAATAACTATCCGGCAGGAGATTTCTTCTGTAAAAACTGTAAATCGGATTTTGAGTTAAAAAGTAAAAAAAGCATTTCCGGAAAATTACCGAATATCATTACGGACGGAGCCTATAAAACAATGATTGAAAGAATTACATCTTATAGGAATCCGAACTTTCTTTTCCTGACTTATAAGAACTATGAAGTATCAAATTTCATTTTGATACCAAATCATTTTTTTACTCCATCTATTATTTTAAAAAGAAAGCCTCTATCAAATACGGCAAGACGAGCCGGATGGATAGGATGCAATATAGATATTTCGAAAATTCCCGATGCAGGAAAAATATTTATAATAAAAGATCAAATCGAAACAGACTCGAAAGAAATAATAAACAAATATGCAAAAATAAAATCCCTAAAAAAAACAAATATTGAATCTCGAGGCTGGCTGCTTGATATAATAACTTGTATAGAAAAAATAAACACAGAAGAGTTTTCTTTAAGCCAAATGTACGCCTTTGAAAATGAGTTAAAATTAAAACATCCTGAAAATAATTTTATCAAAGACAAGATAAGACAACAACTCCAATATTTAAGAGACAAAGGTTTTGTAAAATTTTTAGAAAGAGGAAAATATAAAAAGTTATAAGTTTCCACGGAAATCAATTTTGTAATATTTTTTTAATAAAAGAGGTTTTATTTTTCTTGCTATATTTTATGTGTATTGTACAAGTTGTTTTCGGTAAATACTCTTAGCTTTACAATTTTTACAAATTGTGTATGTGTTTCGGTACCTTTTTTTTTGGTTTGTCGTGATTCCATTTTGACATAGCTTTCACGCTGTGGCTAGGGGGTATCTTCTCTGGTTTGCAGACATGCCCCTTTAACATTAACATTAACATTAACCCTTGTATAAATATCCGTATTATGATACTATATATATAATAATAGCTGCAAGATTTTGCAGAAAGGAGTTTAATATGAACAAAAAAAGATTAGGTTTAATTCTCGGATTATTGGTTTTATTTACTCTTGTGCTCAGCCTGACAGGATGTGATCAAATTTACAAAGCATATAAAGGAGACTACGAAGGGGGAATATTAGGTGATTTACTAGGACAATGGTCCGGAACAATAAATAAAAAAGGAAAATTTTCCGGAACCTGTAAGGTTACACTAGACGAAGGAGATGGCCCCAAACTCAAAGAGTTTACAATGTCGGGGAAAGTATCTAAGACAGGACAACTTACCTGTACTGCAACCAGAGCAGGAGCACTTTACACCAAAATAGAATTTAAAGCTCAAATAGTCGGACCGGCCGTTACCGGCAAATGGAGCACAGATGAAGGAGCTAAAGGCGACTTCGCAGGAAAAAAGAAATAACATTTTAAATTAAAACCTAAATTATTTAAAAAACGCATCTTTTGTGCTATGCCGCAAAGGATGCGTTTTTTGCTTTCTCCCTCCCCTTGCTCCTCCGCCCTTATTTTGATATACTTAACACTCAAAACATCAGCACCTTATTTTGGAGGAAAAGATGAATATACTGCTTGTCGGATCAGGCGGAAGGGAACATGCAATAGCTTTAAAGCTAAAAGAATCTCCTTCTCTCGGTAAACTTTTTATAGCACCCGGAAACGGAGGCACGGCTCTTTTGGGTGAAAATGTCCCCATAAAGGCCGACAATATCGAAGGACTTGCCGATTTTGCTCTTTCTGCCTCAATAGATCTTGTAATTGCAGGCCCCGAAATTCCTCTGTGTTTAGGCCTCGACGACCTGATTAAAGAAAAAGCAAAAGCTCAAAACAAAAAAATAGCATTTTTCGGGCCCTCAAAGGCTTGTGCCCGATTGGAAGCCTCCAAAGATTTTTCCAAAGAGATGATGAGTCTTCTTTCCATTCCAACGGCAAGATATTCTTCTTTTACTGATTTTCAAAAAGCAAAAAAATATATTGAAGGCTTGGACTACCCCTTTGTAATAAAGGCTGACGGCCTTGCGGCGGGAAAAGGAGTTATCCTGCCCGACTCAAAAGAAGAGGGCATAGCCAAACTTAAAAATATAATGATCGAAAAACAATTCGGAGCCTCAGGCGACAAGGTAGTTATAGAAGAACGCCTTGAAGGAGAAGAGGTTTCCATCCTTGCTTTTTCGGACGGAGAAAAAATAGCCGTAATGCCGCCCTCGCAGGATCATAAACGGCTTAAAGACAATGATGAGGGCCCAAACACCGGCGGCATGGGAGCCTATGCCCCCACTCCAATTTGCTCATATGAAGAAGCCGAAAAATATGCCGCTCTTACGATTCTTCCCATTGTAAAAGAAATGAAAAAAAGAGGTACGCCCTACATTGGGGTTCTCTATGCAGGCCTAATGCTCACAAAGGACGGCAAGGGCTTTACACCCAAGGTGCTTGAATATAACTGCCGCTTCGGAGATCCCGAAACCCAAGTCTTAATGCAGCTTTTTGACGGAGACCTAGCTCTAACCATGAGCTCTTGCGCAGAAAGAAGTCTCGACAAAGCTATGCCTAAATGGAAAAAAGGCTATGCGGCAACCGTAGTGCTTGCAAGTGAAGGCTATCCTCTTTCTTCATCAAAACCGGTAGAATTGTCCGCTTCGGAATTGGAAGGTTCCCCTGAGGTAAGCGTAATACATGCAGGCACATCCCTTAAAGACTCCAAAATATTCGCATCGGGCGGAAGGGTTCTTTGTATAAGCTCAAATGATAAGAGCTTACAAAAAGCTATGGATACTATCTATGCAAAAATAAAAACCATACATTTTCCCGGAGTGCAGTACAGAAAGGACATTGCAAAACGCGGACTGGAACATCTAAACAAACTTAAATAAACATTTATTTAAATATAAAATAAAAAGGAATAAATAAAATGAACGAAATGAAAAATAAAAACCAAGAGCAGCCAAAGGGCAAGAGAGAAGAACTATCAAAAGATAAGAGTCAAGAGCAGACCAAAGATAAAAGCTCGGTATACAGCGCATCAGGCGTGAACATTGATGCAGGAAATGAGGCCGTCCGCTTAATGAGTGCAGCGGTTAAATCAACATTTAATAAATCCGTTCTTTCGGATGTAGGCACCTTCGGAGGTCTTTTCGGCACTGAAGAGCTTTTTAAAATGAAAAAGCCCGTTCTTGTAGGTTCTACGGACGGGGTCGGAACAAAGGTAAAAATAGCAGCCGAAGCCGGTATATACACAACAATAGGCCAAGACATAGTAAATCACTGCATTGACGACATCCTCGTTCAAGGAGCAAAACCCCTTTTCTTTTTGGACTATGTTGCAAGCTCAAAGTTGGATCCGCAAATGATTGCCGACATAGTAGGAGGCATGGCAAAGGCTTGTAAAGAATCGGGCTGTGCCTTAATCGGAGGCGAAACGGCGGAAATGCCGGGAGTTTATATGGAAGGAGAATTCGACATAGCCGGAACCATTGTCGGGGCCGTCGATGAAGAAAAAATTCTTCCCAAGAAAAACATAAAAGAGGGAGACCTCCTGATAGGCCTTGCCTCGAACAGTCCCCATACAAACGGATACTCATTGATTAGAACAGCCTTTAAAGGCGTAGACCTTAATACCGTCTACCCCGAATTAAAAGCACCATTACATGAGGTTCTATTAAAACCGCACCGCTCCTATCTTAATGCAATCTATCCTATTTTGCAGGAGCATCCCGAAATCGTAAAAGCCCTAGCCCACATCACAGGCGGAGGTTTTATCGAAAACATTCCGCGCGTTATTCCTGCCGGCCTCGTCATCAAGGTAAAAAAAGGCTCGTGGCCCGTACCGCCTCTTTACCCCCTGATCCAAAAATTAACCGGTGCAAGCGGGGACGAAATGTACAGGGTCTTCAATATGGGTATCGGAATGATAGCAGTAGTTTCCCCCGACATGGCCGAAAAATACCGTGAACTTGTCGGAGAAGAATCATGGATAATCGGCAAACTGGAAAAAGCCGATACTCAAACTCAAAAGCCTGTAACAATATTAGAGTGATTTTATAATAAAACTTGTATTTTGAATAATTTCTGCCGATAATGAACTGATATGAACTCGATAAAACTACCGCGGACAATTCAGATAGGCGGCAAAGGACAGGTTAAAAAACTTACTCTCGGAGGAACTTCAGCGATTTTGCTTCAAACTATGTGGAAAGAAAGCCTATTGGGGGCTGATCTCCTTTCTATTGTAAAAAGCCTAAATGAATTGGAACAATTGGGCTGCGATATCGTGAGGTTTGCAGTTCCCGACATGGATTCTGCGGAGCAATTTGTCAAGCTCACCCGATTAACGGAGATGCCCCTCGTAGCCGATATCCATTTCGACTATAAACTTGCCCTGCGGTGCATGGACGGGGATACGTCAAAAATACGCATAAATCCCGGAAATATCGGTTCAAAAGAAAAAACGGAAGAAGTTATACGCAAGGCAAAGGATACGGGAACTGCTATCCGAATAGGGGTCAACTCGGGCTCTCTGCCTTCCGATCTAAAAAAGAAAATAGAAGAGGCAAATGCAAAAAGAAACTTAAGCAGCGACAAAAAGGCTTTAGATGATGAGATTTCCATTTCGAGAGCTGATGCCTTAACCGAGGCGGCAGCAAGAGAACTGGAAATTTTCGAAAAAGCCGATTTTAAAGATGCCGTAGTTTCTATGAAGGCTTCCAATGTGCGGGAAACGGTTATGGCAAACGAAATATTTGCTAAAAAATTCGACAATCCTCTTCATTTAGGAGTTACTGAAGCAGGCCCCCTTATTCAAGGTATTGTAAAAAGTACAATAGCCTTTTACAGGCTTTTGGAACAAAACATAGGAAGCACCATAAGAGTAAGCCTCTCCGATTCTTGCGAAAATGAAGTTATAGCCGGAAGAGAAATATTAACCGAATGCGGTAAAAGGCAAGGCGGAATAAGGCTCATATCCTGCCCTCGTTGCGGAAGAAAGGGCTTTGATGTTCAAGCCTTTGTAAAACGATGGCAGACAAAACTCTTATCCGAAAAGAAGGACATAAGCATTGCCGTTATGGGCTGCGTAGTAAACGGCCCCGGAGAAGGCAAACATGCAGATCTTGGAATTACCGGAGCCGGAGACTCCGTTATAATATTTAAACACGGAGCAATTACCAAACGCTTGGATTTAAAAAAATTAACCGAAAAAGAAAAAATTGAGGCAGTGGATAAAGCCTTTATAGAGGAGCTTCAAAGTCTATGAAAAAACAATTAAAAATTATTTTTATCGTACTATCTATTTTTTATTTTTACTCAAACCTTTTTTGTTTGGAATCTATTGATGAAAAAGAAAGGCCTTGGCATCTTTTAGAACAAGCAAAAATTCAAATGGAAAAAGGCGAGTTCGGCCTGGCCCTCCACTTAACAAATAAGGCAAGAGATATTCATAAAGAACAAATGGAAGCAAAATATTCTTATATGTTCAATGCCTTAAAACCGAAAAGGGTAAAATTAGAGGGAGACAATATTTCAGAAGTCTATGCAATTTTAAATAAAAGAGAAGACCACGATGCCTGTAAAATTTTAGATGAAATCTTTTTAACTCATCCGCCCGTATTTTTTGATAAGTCTATTTCAAAATTAATGTCATGGCTCGAAAAACGCAAGGCCTTCCCTGAAACGGATTATTTGACAGGCCGAATTTATTTTGCAGAAGGAGACTATGAGCAAGCCATGCACTATTATAAGGAAGCATGGAATTTTCACAATTTTTTGGAAATTCCCGATGAAAGGTTCAATATAATTTACGCACTTGCCGACACATCAAAACTTTTGCGCAAATATGATGAACAGGAAAAATACCTCTTGCTTGTTTTAACCGAAGACCCCATATACGGAACTACAAATTTGGAAAGTGATGCTCTTCAGGCTATGATTAAAACAATAAGCTCCGAAAAGACAACCGAAAAATTCTTTTTGCTGTACCGAAACCGTAATCCGATAGCCTTAAAAGCCTACATGGATTTAACGGACATATATATGGAAGCAGGCAAAAACAGAAGAGCTCTTGCAACCGCTGTTTTAGCTTCCATAATAACTATAACGAACCTTGATGACCTTATCTCAAAAGACAATTACACTTATAAATACACCAACCTTTCCGACCTGCTCCATAGGCTTAATAGAAAACAAGAAGTTATATTGTGGGCCGAAAAACAAAACTTTTGGCGAGCTTTTATGAATCTTGCAGATTGCCTTTCAAATAACGGTAATACGGAACAAGCTTCTTATCTCTATTCAAAACTGGCAGAATCAATTCCTTCGATTAAATATGCCCAAGAAGCTATATATAAAAAAGAGCAAATGGTAAAAAATAAATAAAATTACCTGCACTTTTAATTGCTGATAAGATCTTTATGCAAAATTATAGCCGAACCTGTCTAAGATCGGTTTATTTTCCGTAAGATTCTTATAAAAGTTATCCATAAGCTCAGCCGTTATTTCCACGGAATTATTATAAAGAGAAAAAAGTTTTTCGTTTGTTATTTTGCTCTTAGGATGATCGGAAGTCCTAATGATGTGTCCCTGCAAAAAATCATAAAGACCTAAGATTCTAATTAAAGAAAGTTTTAGAATTTGAGATAATCTTGTAGGTGCATAGAAAAATTTTTTCCCCATTTTAAAACTACGAAAAGAACACAAAATATCTTCTTTTGTTATAGAAGGAAGAAGACATCTGTAGATATTGGCAACGGCTTCAGCTTCTTTTTCATTTATATCGATATAATCATGAGCCTTGTACCTAAGAGGATGGAGTCCGTCCTGCTTTAATAAAAATTTTTCAAATTCCATTTCGATCTCGGCATGGTCTCTTTTCATTTCCTCCACCATAGCATTTACATAAGGATGGCAAGAGCTATCCAAACCGAAGTGACCTATAAAGCCCATGATATATGAAAATTCATCGGTATTCGGTTCGATTTTTATCTTAGTTAATACGGCATTAAAAACATCGGTACAATTTGTGTTATGAATATCCGTTGCAAGCTGTAAAACAGGATTATTATCCTTTTTAAAAGGTTTATGAAAATATAAAAAATCGGGCCCCTGTAAACCTTGATTATATAAATTCTTATTCGAAATTCCTGCAGCAATTTCAGAAGACAATAGAGCAAAAACTCTTTGTCCATGTATATAATGTGCATAAAAATCAGGCATAAGGCTACCTATACTCTCCGTTGTGTTTTAGTTCCTTAAAAAGACTTATAACTATCAGTATTATTATAATTCCTAAAGGAAAGGCGGCTATAATCGAAAGACTTTGAAGCTGATTTAAATTCGTTCCCACAAGGATTAAAGCTGCAGGAAGCATTACGAAGACTACAGCCCAAAATGCCCTTAAACCTTTTTTAGGCTCGCTATGCTTTTCCAAATTCTTTTGAGAATAGGAAGCTATTACCAAAGTAATTGCATCAAAGGTACTGGAATAAAAGGCTATCATAGTAATTATTAAAATACCCAAAACAATTTTTGCGTAAGGAAGGGTGTTAAGAATTTGCAAGATAACTTGAGAAGCATCCGTTTCCTTTAAGGCGGAAGCCGAATCTAGAATTCCGTGAGCCTGTAAATGGAGTCCGTAATTTCCAAGGATTATAAAAGAACAATAAGTCCCCGCTATACCGCAAATAAGACCGCCAATTATGGTATTTTTTATTGTACGGCCTTCAGAAATTTTTCCTATAAAGAAAGGGGTTGCAACAAACCATGCTATCCAATAAGCCCAATAAAATATTGTCCAGTTTTGAGGGAAGCCGGCCCCTCCTTCTCCCGAAATACGCAAGGGGTCCATCCAAGTTGACATGCCGAAAAAGTTTTGAATAACCTTGCCGATACCGGTTATGCTGGTTTCAATTATGTAGATTTTAGGCGAGGCTATAAATACAAGGCCTAAAAGAACACAGAAAGAAACAACCGAAATCTTTGCAAGCTGAGAAATCCCCTTTAAGCCCAATAAAACGGCAGCCGTGTAGACGGCAGCTATTATCAGAAGAATAGAAAGGGTCAAAATCTTTCCTTGAGGGATTCCAAAAATAGTAGAAACAGCCAAAGACAAAAGAGGAGTTGCAAGAGAGAATGTTGTAGCAGTTCCGGCCAATAAGCCTATTACGGAAAAAACATCTATCATCTTTCCTACAGGACCGTCAATCTTGTCTCCAAAAATAGGACGGCAGCTTTCGGACAGCTTTTGCTTTGTTCTTCCTTTGACATGAAGCATATAAGCAAAGGCTACGGCAGGCACTATATGAAAAGCCCACGGTGTTATTCCCCAATGGAATAGAGGATAGGCAGCGGCCCAATCCTGCCTTTCCGCCAATGAAAGGGAAGACAGTCCGAAGGGGCTTTCCCCAAAATAATAAGCCCACTCTATCAGAGACCAGTAAAGAATATCGGCTGCCATAGTCGAGGTAAAAATCATAGAACCCCATGTAAAATTCCCGTAACGCGGTTTTTCAAGATTACCCAGCTTTACAGTGCCGAAGCGGGAAAAGGCCAAACCTATGGCGGTAAAAACAAGGCCCAAGCCTAACAAAATATAAAAGAAGCCCAACTTGTTTACAAAAACAGACCAAAGGGCATCAACCACCTTCATCGATTCTACCGGAAAAAAGAGAACCAATCCCGTCAAGCAGATTATCACTGCAAGGGGTAATACGGTTATAAGCCAATCAATTTCATTTTTATCTTTTAAGTCAAGAGACTTTACGCCCAATTCATCTTCAGTATTCATCATTAATTACCTCCTAGTTCCTTTACCCTTTTATAATAATCCTTTGCATACCGATACATCTTTAAACCGTAATCTCCAAAGCTTACCCCCAAGGCCTCTTTATAACAAGTCCAAATAGCCCATAAAAAACCGGAAAGAGCAACATAACAATAGATACGCAGCCTTTCATCTTTTTCAGGCTTTCTTTCAAAATAAAGCTCCATCAAATTTTCGAGTTCTGTATTGTCATAGTAAGCATATATGGCAAACATTGCTATATCTATAAGGGGATCACACATAGCGGCATACTCCCAGTCAATTAAATGCACATCATCACCACTAATTATAAAATTGTCGGGAACAAGGTCTATATGACATAAAACACCGGGCTTTTCCATCTTTTCGATTATTTCCAAAAGCTCATTCATCAACAGCCTAACCTCGCGGTAATCATTATAGAAGATACCGTTTTTTTCGTTTGCAATTTTTTCGTAATAATCCATACGTTCACGAAGATTAAAAGAGTGATCAACCTTTAGGCCGGACTCATGCAGACGGCGGGCAACCTTAATACATTTTTTTAAGTCTTCAGGATTGCGGGCATCCGCAGTATGGGAGTTGGGAATAAACTTGCTAATCTTCACCCCGTTTTCAGGGTCAAAGTAAATAATAGAATCGCTCAAATGTAAAGGAGAAACAGCCTTGTAGACCTCATATTCTTCTTTTCTGTTTATGAGAGCTTGGGTTCCCTCTCCCGGTATTCTAAAAATATATTCTTCTCCCTCAAATTCAAACAAAAAAGATTTGTTTGTCATTCCGAATTTAAGAGGCTTTAGATTTGTAATACTATGTTCAGGACGTTTAAATACATCCGATATAAGCTCAAGCCATTTATCATGGGATGAAATAAGATAGGATGAATCAAAGAGACGAATTTCGTCAAGGGATTCGAATTCATATACCTGATGCTCACCCTGCTTGTTTGCAAACATGGTTAGCTCTTTTATATTCCTCATATAGACATCTTCCCAGTACCAATCGTCCGTATCATCTCTTTTATAGGCTTCTTCAATCATGGGGCGGATCTTATCGGAAAATTCTTTTGAAAAATAAACAGGGCCGTACATAACCCAGCCGTTTCGGCCTCCCACTTTTACGCTCATAATTTTATCGTGCAAACCTAACTTTAATATCCACTCCTTTGTTTTACCGGTTACCTTCACGGCCGAATACCATGAATCATACTCATGGGAATGATACATATTTTCCCTAAGCCAATTATCGCTCGAAAGAATATAGGTGCTTTTAAGCTCATCCCTTACATGGTAAAGTGTGGAAAGGTTATTTTTATTTTTAAAGTCGGGATTATATACAAATTTTACACCATACTTATCTATCAGATATTCAAAAGTTTCCTTTAAATAGCCTACAACTATAGTTATATCGTTAATACCGGCCGCTTTCAGCTGTTCAATTTGCCTTTCAATCATCCTTTCCCCAAAAACTTCCAACAATCCCTTAGGTGTTGCATAGGTTAAAGGAACAAAACGCGAGCCGAAACCGGCAGCCATAATAATTGCATTATCCACCCTGCACTCTTCAAAAGCACTTAAAGCTTTTTTGGTAAGCCGCTTTTTCCCAAAAGGAGGAACACCTTCGGTATACAAAAAGCCGTCATGCTCCATATCGAATAAAATTTTATTTACGTAAGCCAAGGATATTTTTAACTGTTTTGCTATATCTCTTTGCGGAATATCCTTATCTTTTTGCATAAGTTTTATAATCTGAAAGTATCTTCTCTTCATAGGCATACATTATACAAAAACAACGTTCAAAGTCAAGCTGTTTCATATAAAAAAGTGAACATAATTATAAAAGTATTTTATTTTTACGTATCAATATCTTGACAATCTAATAGTTTTGATTGTATAGTTACACAAGCTGATTTGACGGCTCACTTGTTTAAATCAGTAATAATATCGCTATATGCGTAAAAGGAGTTTAATCGCACTATGGAACAATTTTTACAAAATCTTACTAGCCTTGTTTCTTCGGCTAACGGATTTATTTGGGGAGTTTACTTCCTTATTCCGCTTCTATGCGGTACCGGTTTGTTCTTTACAATCCGGTTAGGAGGAGTACAGTTTACAAAATTCGGAGCCGGCTGGAAACGCCTTTTCGGTAACTTTTCATTAAGCGGAAAAGAAGCCGGAAAGCACGGTATGAGCTCTTTCCAAGCTGTTGCTACAGCTATTGCAGCACAGGTAGGAACGGGAAACCTTGTCGGTGCCATGACAGCCCTCATCATGGGAGGCCCCGGAGCTATCTTCTGGATGTGGCTTGCAGCTCTTGCCGGTATGGCAACAAACTTTGCTGAAGCCTCTATTGCTCAAATTTATAAGACAAAGGATGATTCGGGCCAGACAGTAGGAGGTCCCGCATACTACATTTCCGAAGGTTTAAAAAATAAGGTAGGAGACGGCTTTGCAAAATTCCTTGCAGGTTTCTTTGCCATAGCAATTATTCTTGCCCTCGGATTTATGGGCAATATGGTTCAGGCTAACTCAATTTCAGATGCCTTCCAAAATGCTTTCCATATTCCTACATGGGTAACAGGTGCAGTTCTTGCGGTAATCGCAGGTATTATCTTCATGGGTGGAGTTAAGCGAATTGCTTCGGTTACGGAAAAAGTAGTTCCCATCATGGCTATCGTTTACATTGTAGTAGGTCTTGTTGTTGTTATTATCAATGCGGCTCAGATCCCCGAAATGTTTGCTATGATCTTTAAGGGAGCATTTAATCCCAAGGCTGTTTGGGGCGGAGCTCTCGGTTTCGGAATGGGACGAGCCGTACGATACGGTGTTGCCCGAGGCCTTTTCTCTAACGAAGCTGGTATGGGTTCTACACCTCATGCCCACGCCGTTGCAGATGTAAAACACCCTGTAGAACAAGGCGTTTTAGGTATTGTTGCCGTATTTATCGATACATTCATCGTTTTAAACGTTACAGTATTTACCGTTTTGAGCTCAGGAGTTGTACAATTTGAAGGAAGCGAGCCCACAATGAAGGGAATTAAGCTCGTTCAAGAGGCTTTCTCACAGCACTTGTTCGGCTCTACATTCGGCTATCTTTTCATTGCCGTCTGTCTTCTTTTCTTCGCTTTCTCAACAATCATCGGTTGGTACTACTTCGGAGAAACAAACATCAGATACTTATTCGGAACAAAGGGACTTATTCCCTATCAGCTCCTGGTAGTTATCTTCATCTTTGTAGGAAGCTTGCTTAAGATTGACTTGGTTTGGGAATTGACCGACTTCTTTAACGGAATCATGGTTATACCGAACCTCATAGCCTTGCTATTCTTAAGCGGAACCGTTGCTAAGATCTTAAAAGATTATAACAAGGGTCTCCCCTACGACGCAAGTCAGTATAAATAAGCACTAAAAAGGGCAGCTTAAGCTGCCCTTTATCTTTACTTTTATTTTTTTATTTTCTAAAACACAAAATATGCAAAAAGATTCACAAACTAACAAAAGACTTATTATCACAAATAACCCTAAGGTTAAAACCTTCTATGAAGAAGATAGAACGGGCATAAAAAACCGCTATGAGCTTAAATTTTTAGATTCCCGAGATGAAATTTTCAAGGCGGTAAGGGATTTAATCCATTCCAACTGGAAGCTCTTAAACCATGCCATGGCAGGAAATATTCCGCTGCATAAACACCCGTATAGAAGCATGGCCTTGGAACAGCAAGAAAATCTTGACACAAATTCTCTTATTCTTTGGGAATCGGCAATGGAAAGGGTTAAAAGAGGCAAAACACCGCCCTACCCCGATGATGTCTTGGAAGATTTCCAAGAGTTAGACTATAACTTGTTTTCAGGTTCGGTAAAATTTTAAAAAATCTTCTAAATTTATATGCGAAGACAATGTTGCGAGTTTAGAAGAAGAGCCACGAAGTGACATCATCTATTATTTTTGTTAAAATCATTACATGTATTTCCTGTTTTTCAGACTCAGTATAAGCCTTCCATGACTCATAAGTATAGTTTTTATTTATTCTTGAACGCAATAGAAGAGCTTTTTCTTTTATTCCCTCTTCAGTCAACTGTGAATAGGTCTGTAAAACGTTAACAACAAAATATGTACTAAGACACTTAATCAGAGGATTTTTTGCCGAGTCCGATACTTTAGTGAATAAAGCTGCACTTTTTTCATAATTTTTCATCATTTGAAGGGAAAGAGCCGAATAAAACACAATCCATTCACTCGCAGTTGTTTTTAAAACAGGTAAAGACGAACTAAATTCAAAAACATCTTGATAATTCCCCGAAATCATCTTAGCTGCGGCAAATTTCGGTCCTAACTTTGATACATATTTTGGCTTATTATCCTTTAAAAAGTCACAAAATTTATTCATGGAAGTAAAATCACCTAAAAGAAGGAGAGATTCCGCTAAAAGAAGCGAATTCTTATAGGTAATCCGTTTTTTTGTATAGATTCTTTTTTCCAGCAAGGATGCTAAAGAAGACCAATCTTCAGATTCAATGTAGTTGATCAAGAGTCTATTTTTTAAGAACATTATATTTACAAATAAAATAAGAATTAAAAATACAGGTCCAAAAAACCAGTTAGTCTTCCAAAATTCCCGCATAAAAGAACCGTCAGCATAAAATAAGGGGAGAAAAAAACAGGTAAACAATAACAAAATTAGGACGATATTAAATATAACAAATAGTACTTTTAATTTCATATAAAATCCTTTATAATGATACATATATTGTATCACAGGAGAGAAAATAAGTGAATACCTACAATGCAGAACATACAAAAGATTTATCGTTTTTTAATAAAAATGTCTATTTGGATAAAAAATTTTTACTTTTAATCCCGGAAACGCCTCTTACTGCAGAGCTAAAGGCTATTTTAAACGAATGGGATTTTTCTCTCCTTTATTCTGACGGAGAACCTTCAAGTTTTATGAGTGTAAGGACCGATACTTCCGCAAGCAAGGACGTTCTGGACTCAAGCAAGGAAAACGAAATAATTTCCGAAAAACTAAAAAAACAAAAGGAAATTATGGAAGAAACGGAAAATAAATTCTGGGATTTTTTAAGATTTACGGATAAAATTTTTACCGATTATACTATGAAAAAGATTTTGGATCCTCGTTTAGTTTTTGATAAAGTAAAAGAACTATGCGATTTTGTAAAAAACGATAAAAAAAATATACTTTTAATAGAAATGCAAAAATACAGCTCACCGACAAACTACTTGGTCATGCATTCGCTGCGATCTTCAATTTTTGCCATAATTATAGGACTTCAGCTTAAAATGCCTCCCCATAGGTTAATAGAGCTTGGAGCAGCCTGCCTTTTGCACGAAATAGGAATGTTCAGACTTCCGCCTCAATACTATATGTATGATGCCCCCTTGAGCGAAGAAGGAAAAAAGGCCTTATTTACCCATCCCGTCCTATCATATAATATTTTAAAAAACTCCTCTTTTTCTTTACCCATATGCTTGGGAGTTTTAGAGCATCATGAAAGAGAAAACGGGCTTGGATATCCGAGAAACCTTACAAAAGAAAAAATTTCAATGTACGGCAAAATAATAGCAGTTGCATGTTCTTACGAGGCCGTTACAGCTCCCCGCCCTTACAAGGAAGCCCAAGATGCTTCATCGGGTATTGTGGAAATGATAAAAAATACTAACGGACAATATGATGAAACCATTTTAAAAGCCCTGCTTTATTCTCTATCCTTTTATCCTGTCGGAATGTATGTTCATCTTTCCAACGGAAAAATTGCAAAGGTAATAGATGTCAATCCTGATGACCCCAGATTTCCTATTGTACAAATCTACGGAAAAACAACTCCTACCGGAGACCCGGTTATTGTACAAACAAAGGCAAACGAAGTTACCGTAAAAAGACAGTTATCAAAAGAAGAGTTAAAAAGTATTGATCGAAATACTGTATAAAAAAGTAAATTTAGTTTATAATCTGAAAAAGAGAGGTAAGTAAATGAAAAAAAATAAGATTTTGTATTCCATATTTTTGGTATTTATTGCAGTATTTAGCCTTTGGGGAAATGAAGGATCGAAACTTTTAGAAGACTATGAAACCGTTCTTATGCGAATAAGATATTCAAAAACTTCAGGCTTTTGTCATGACGGTAAAACAGAAATCAGGGAAGAAAAGGTAAAGGGTTCCGAAAATTCTTTTTTTACCGAACAGAAAAATATTTATTTAAAGGTAAAAAACATAAAAGAAAACAAGGTATATTATACAAGATGCTTTGAACTACAAGAAGATAACGGGAAATTAGCAGCTGCTGCAAATTATCAAATAGAACCGGCCGTCAAAATAACGGGTCATTGGAATTTTTTCAAAATAGGGAAAAAATTAAATATAACGGTATGCAGCGGTGAAAAATGTAAAAATACCGAAATGACTCTTTATGAAATAAATGAAACACCTAGAAATATAAAAGACGGCATATTTTTTGAATTCGATGAATCAGAAAAAAAGGAAGCATTGAATTTTAGTATAAGTCTTAACGCAAAGCCGATGCCTATCATAGATATTAAAGAGGAAGAAGCAAAAATGAATGAAATATTAAGGAAAATGGAAAAATATTTTACGGCAGCTCAAATTAAAGAAAAAAAAGACGCCTTTTATAAAGCCTTGGCATCTTTAAAATAATTTCTATTTTAATATAACCCAAGTGGAACCGGTGCCGCCGTCTGCATTTTTAGGATGACCGGTTTCGCCTGCTCTTTTATGTTTTTCAAGATATGAACGGACAAAGGGAGCCAAGACGGCACCTCCGCCGGAGTGGTTTCCCTTACCGTGAATAATTAGAATCTTTTTTAGGCCGCGGCGTATGGAATTTTCAAAAAAAACATTTAAAGCGGCTTCGGCTTCATCACAAGTCATACCGTGTAAGTCGATCTCATCTTCGCAGTGCATGTCTCTTAATGTCTTACGCTGCCTTGCATAATCAACTGAGGTAAAATCTTCTTGAGCATCCTTATCTTCTACACCATAACGTCTTAACCACATTTCCATAGGATTTATCTTTTTCGAATTATCTTCTTTTATAAGAATTTTATGGTTCTTTTTATTTGAATGTTCATCTTTTTTTATTTGCTTTTTTCCGTAGGGCTTTCCCGTTATTTTGTCCCACTCGTCCAATATGTCGCCGAAATTTTTAGTCATGTAAATCTCCCGTCCTCCTAATCCGTTATAATAAAGCCGCTTTTTTTTTGCCAGCCGCCGGTACCGTCTTTTTTTTCTATAAAAAACCATTCTGAAGTTTTTTGTTTTATGATAACGGTTTCCCCTATCTCTAGGGAGCTTACAATGGTTCCGCTTGTTTCGGGTATATGATAGAGTAAATAAGACTCATCATAGTTTAGCGGCCTATAAACGGCTCTTTCATATTGCCGTGAATACAAAAAGATAAGAGCGGAAATCAAGCCAAGACTTAAAATTAAAAAAATCTTAAACCCGATATTTTTCTTTTTATACAAGAAAAAATAGCTTGATAACAGTAACAAAATAAAAAATAAAAACCATAATATTTTTTTTAGGATTGCAGACCTGACGGCAAAGCTTTCCTTTAAATTAAGGTCTTTTTCATATTCAAGTCTTTGATTTTTTATCTTTCTCGGAAAAAGACTATCGGATTCTTTTGTACGCAGCTCTGCAATTAGTGAGGCCTTTTCTTTTTTCTCTTCAAAATTCTCTTTATGATTTTTTAGCTTAGTTTGACCAAGTTCATTTTTTTTAGTGTTTAAGGCAAGACTTAAACTTTCATAAGCTTTTTTTTCGTCATCGCTTATTTTTTCTTGTTCAATACTTCCCTCTAGTACACTTACTCTTTGCTCTCTAATATAAATTTTGCGGGAATCTTTTGATCCGGAAGCAATATTTATTTGAGGCACAGGAAGACCTATATCGCCCGCTTTAAGAGGAGTCCATAAAAAACAAGCAACAGCCTTCCAGCCTGTTTCATCGAAAGTTATAGGCTCTATTTTTACAGTACTGAATTTTGTAATGCTGACGGCATTTTCCAAAAGAGAATATTCAGGAGCCTGACAGTTTATATCCAAACCGGAAGCCCTGCCCTCGCCTTGAAAATGATCATAGAAAAAGCCCATTAAAACGATGAGATATTTTTTCCCCTGTACAATATTTTCCACAGGGGAATATGAAACTGCGTCCAATATTTTCCATTTAAACATTGTATCCTTTGATAAGGCCGGAGGTTCCACCTGAATAGAAAAATTTTTAAGTTTAGTCTGATTCTTTCCCAAAGACAAATACGGAATAAGTTCAAAGTTTCCTATTTTTTTTAATCTATACTTGTTTGTAATTAAAATACCGCCGTATAATGAATTTATACCCGAATCTAAAAATTCAAGAGCTTCATCTTCATCTAAAATAATCAGCTTAGGTTCATCCGAGGATTTATAAGAATATTCGTCCAATTTGATTTTTACTTCAAAAACGGAATCTATAAATAGAGGGCTTGAAGAAAAAGATAATTCCATATCCTCTTCTACCTCGGCATAGATATAACCTGAGTAAAAAGAAAAAAGAAAAAAAAGAATTAATAATCGAATGCCTGAGGCTGTTTGTTTTCTTGCTCTTTCTTTTGCCATTGTTCTTTCTCCTTTTTTCGTATTAAATTCAAAATCGTTTTTTCCGATAAATCGGCTTCCTTATCTTCTATAACGGCAGCACTTTTAGAATTAGGAAGTTTTTCCTTTTGTTTTTTTTGATAACGCATACTAAGCTCGAAATTAATCTTAGCATCAACACTATCCGGTTTAAGTTCCAGAGATTTTTTAAAAAGCCTTACAGCCTTTTCATATTCATGATTTTTAAATGCTATTATTCCTTTTTGATAATAAATATAGGAATTCAAATTTTTATCCGTATTTTCATTTATCTTTTCAAAACGGGAAAGAGCCGAAGCATCTTCATTTTGCATAAGGTAGATGGAGCCGATTGCAAAGTCCGAATAGTCTTTTATTCTTTCATCTTTAAGTTCTTCACTTAAATCTATCGATTTAAAAAAGTTTGATGCAGCCTTATTCCAATCATTTTGTTTCCATGCAATATATCCCGAAAGAAAATTAAGCCTAGCCCTATCAACTTTACTACACGAGGATATCAAAAAAATAAGGATACTTATACAGATTATTTTATTTATTTTTACCATAAAAGGATACTCCACCTAAACATAAAAAAATAAAAGCAAGTAAAAGCATTTCAAAATTTCTTTTTACAGGCTCCTGTATATAAACCATTTTTTCAACTCCCTCTACACCGGCGTCTATTATTTTTAAAATAGTTTCTATAGACCCCGAACTTAAAGCCGAGATATACGTACTTTCACCTCCGGCTATACTTGCAGCCTTTTTTAAAAAGGCTTCTTCCAATCTTGCATCCTTTAATTGGGTATTTCCCTTTTCATCAAGAACTTTTATTTTAGTTTCTTCAAGAGTACCGAAGCCCACAATAATTAGGATTGCATCCGTCTTTTTTATTTTTTCTGCAGCATGTAAAAGAGAACCTGAGGTTTCCCCGCCGTCCGTGCATAAAACTATTATTTTTGAGTTTCCCCTGTTTTCTCCAAAAGAATCCAATGCCCGTAAAACGCCCGCTTCAAGGTTCGTGCCTGTAGAAGAAAGAATTAAGGGAGATAAGGCATTTATTGCAGAGGATAGGGCATTTTTTTCAAAGCTTAAAGGCACCGATAAAACGCCCTCACCCTTTGTAATTACAAGCCCTACTGCAGACTCAGGTGAAGTTTTATGCATCTTTTCGAGCAAGATTTTTAAAAACTGTCTTTGTACGGCAATACGGCTGGGCTGAATATCTTGAAGGCTCATACTTTTTGAAATATCGGAGACAAACATAACCGATACTCCCCTTCTCCTGACGGAAACCGGTTTGGAACCCCAAAGAGGACAGGCCAAGCCCAAAATCAAAAAAATCCATGCAACAGAAAAAAACAAGGCTCTTATTTTAGCTTTTTTGATTATCTTTTTTGTATTTTCCAAGCCTGAATATGCTTTTTGTATTTTTTTTAGGTTTATATAAAAAATAAACCAAACAGGAAGTAAAAACAGTATAAAAAACAGGTATACCGAATTTTCAAAACTTATCATAGATATACCCTCATAAAAATTCGGCGCAAAAGCCACACAAGCATAAAAGAAAAAATTGAAGCAGATAAAAAGTACACATATAAATTTTCTTCGATAATCCGGGTAAAATTAGACTGTGCAGCAGGCACCTGTTTGGATATTGTGTTAAATATATCTTCAAGTATTTCGGGTGAAGAAGCGGAGGCATATTTTCCGTTTCCATATTGAGCTATTTTTTTTAGCTCAACCTCATCGAACTTGGAAAAAATAGAACCTGAGTAAGTTTTCCCCGTTTTTCGATCGGTGTACTCCAAGGTAGTATATCCGGAACTTCCTATCCCTATAACATAAAAGCCGATGTTTTTATTTACTAAAACTTCCGCCGCAGTTTTCGGATTGATTTCGCCGGTATTATTTTCACCATCTGTAAGTAAAACAACGTATGAAGAGTTCAGCTTAGTCCTTGTCATATAGGCGGAAGAAACCGCAAGCCCCATGCCGATTGCAGTTCCATCTCCTAATTCTCCTATACTCAAAGAATCGAGGCGGGATAAAAACACCTTATGGTCGATCGTA
The DNA here is from genome assembly GCF_024181645.1 of Treponema denticola. Classification (NCBI taxonomy): domain Bacteria; kingdom Pseudomonadati; phylum Spirochaetota; class Spirochaetia; order Treponematales; family Treponemataceae; genus Treponema; species Treponema denticola. Next base: position 1,524,682 of record NZ_CP058624.1, read on the forward strand.
GGCGGAAGAATTAGAGCTGCAGAACTTGAAAGAGCCGTCAAGCCGAAAGAATCCCCGGGATACTTTGCAACAAATTTTCTTATAATTTTTTTTGCAGTTGCGATCCTCGTTTCTCCACTCATATCCTTTGCTGCCATAGAAGGGCTTATGTCCAACAAAAACATAATGGAACTTCCTGCATCGGTATAAACCTGTTTGTTTTTAAAAATAACAGGTTCCGATAAGGCTATTATTAAAAAAATAATACCGCAATACCAAAGAAGGTAACATAAGAGATTTCCAAATTCCATAAGCTTATTTTTTTTAGGAAAAAAGCCCTTCCAATTGACCAAATTTAATTTTAATTCTGGGATTGCAACAAGGCCGCTTTTTTTTAATATAAGAAACAAGAAAAAAAATAAAATCAATAAAAGCATAAGGGGATGGTTAAAGCTAATCATTTGTATCCGCCTTGTATTTTAATTTTTCTTTTTGAGCGGCATTTGTAATTTTTTGAATTTCGGATTCTGCTATTTTCATAAGTTTAAATGTTTGGTTTAAAAAATAAATACTTTCCATTTCAAAGTTTATTTCTTTTAGATCCGCAGCCCCGAAACGAAGAGATTGAAGCTTAAAAAAGATTTTTTCAAATTCAAAGTAAACTCCGTAGGCGCTTTCAAACTTCCGCTTAAGGCTTTCCAATATTTCCGAGTATGTAAGACTCTCGCCCTCACCCGATTTTAAAACCGCTTCCGATGCAGTCAAACTGAAACAATACCTCCGAAAAACAAATTCGAATTTTTTTAACCAATCCTTTCTTTTTGTAATTGCTTCAAGACTGTCGGAAGAAGAAATGGAATACACTTGCCGCTTTAACTTCCTTAAAGACTTATTTAGAGCTTTAATTCTTATTCGTTGAGCCCTCGAAAAAGAATAAACAAAAAAATATTTTCTTATCGCAGAAAAAATCATTATGGAGGTAAAAATAAATACGGCACTTACGGAGGCTATAAGATAAAGCAAATAACTTGTACCCGGAAGTAAAAGAGGAGGACGCGGAGGTTGTATGACCTCAACCTTTGCCGTTTCCAATATTGAAGAAATAAAAACTTGGGGTATTGAATCATAAATACCGGCCTCAGCCAATGAAGGAAAAAATACGGATCCTGTTTCCCATGGAGTAAAATTTATGGATATATATTCTTTTGTTTTCTGTTTTTTAATTTGAATGGAAGTTATATCCATCATAGTATTTTGTTTTATCTTATCAACCTTAAAAGAGCCGGACATTAAAATAGAAGGATCAAAAGATTGCAAAGCATCTATAGGTAATAAAAATTCTGCAGAGTCTCCTACAAAAACCTGTTGAGGAATTAAAATGCCTTCCATCCATCCGCTCCAAACTTAGCTAAATTATTTTTTAAAACTCGCTGATTGCTTTGTTTCGACAAAAAGAAGTCACCCAATACTTTTACGGTATCGTCATTTACATCGAGTAAAACAGGATTTGCAAGGGAGTGCTTACAGGTATTTTCCCACCTTGATATTTCTTCACTAAAATTCTTTTTATATTCCATCTGAAAAGTCTTAGAACCCGTAGGCAAAAGCATTCTAAAATCGGTTTCAGGGTCTTTAAATCTTATAGATCCGGCTTCCGGCAAAAAAGAATCCATAGATCCGCTTATCTTAAGGCAAACAACATCATGTTTTGCCGCCAAAAGGCCAAGCTCCTTTTCATAACCCTCAACCTTAAAATCAGAAATAATTATTACCAAGGAACGTGAACGTAAAATCTTAGAGGCGGCTGTCATCGCAGACGCAATCTGTGTTCCCCTCACAGGTTTTCGATTTTTGCAAAAGGCAAAATCTTCCATAGATTTTAATATGGTCAAAATATGATCTTCTCCCGTTCTAGGAATAAACAAAGGGCCTTTTTCTCCATCAAAAAAAAGAGCTCCTACCGGAGAAAACATATGCCTCCCCGCAAAGGCCAAAAGGGCTGCCGTTTCGATAGCTTTTTCCTTAGGACTGATTTTATCGAGCCCCGGCTCCATCGAAAGAGAAAAATCCACACAGATAAAAATGCTTAAATCTCTTTCTTCACGGTACATCTTAACATAGGTCTTACCGCTCCGCGCCGTAAGGTTCCAATCTATAGAGCGCACATCATCTCCCGTTTCATATTCCCGTACCGAGTCAAATTCTATACCTTGCCCGCGAAAAGCCGAACTGAAGCCGCCTGAACGTAGGCCTTCGGAAATCGAAAGAGAAGAGATTTTAAGCTGTTTTGCCCTTTCTGCGATAAAACCAGTTTTCATAAGGCTTTATTTTAGTATTAAAACGAGTTTTATTCAAGATATGTAAAAACACCTGCTTAAACGGCTAAGAGAAACCGTATCGGGCTCTTGATTTTTTTTAAAAAAAGGCCGAAAATATAAGATATGAAGAAAGGGTTTATTATATTTTTATTTGTTGCATCTTTTTACTTTGCAGAAAAAGCCGCTTTTGCCGAGGAAGGTCTTATCGGCGAAAATGAACTATCGCAAATTTTGCCGGAGGTAAAACCCGATAAAACGGGTTCGGAAAAGATAGAATTTGCGGAAAATCCTCAAGAGCTGCAAAAAAATGAGGACTTTGCCTTTCTTTCATTTTCGATTCTTACAAGAGAAAAATCCGTAATGATCAGCTGGAAAGCAAAACCGGAAGGAAAAAATCTAATTCTTTACAGGTCAACAACGGGCTTTTCATCAATAAGCTCTCTCGCCGAAGCCATACCTATTGCAAATATAACCGATGACGGACTTCCATTTTTTGACTACCCTATTCCCGGAATTCCCTATTACTATGCCATTGCCGAAGAAAACGAAATCGCTTCAGGCAAAATTCAATTTATAAACGGAATAAATACAATCAACAGCCCTGTCGAAGTCTTCGCTTCTCCTGAAGAACAAGAGAAAAAAAGTATTGCGCTGCAAAACCGCCCTATTCCTCTGCCTTTTTTAAACCCTGAAAAGCAAATAAAAAAAAGAACGGAATTCTTTTCTTCTCAAACCGAAACCCTTATAAATGCTCTTACGGCAGAAAAAAGGGATTTTAGAGAGTTTATTATTTCTTCTCAAAGACTTGAGCCCTACGTCTTTCCTGATGACAAAAGAACGCCTGACGGCGGTGAGAGCATGGAATTACAAAGAATTCTAAAAGAATATTTTTATACAAAAAACTGGCAAAAATGTAATGTTGAGCTGACCAATTTTTTAAGAATACGCAGAACATCCAGAGTTTCCGCGAGAACGCATTTTTATATAGGACAGACCCTATTTTTCCAAAACCTCTATGACAAGGCCCTATTGGAATTTTTAACAGCCCAAGACCTGTATCCGTCTCAGGCAAAAGAATGGGCACATTATTGTCTTGTAGAGCTGGCGAATTGAATTAATTCTTCGCCGGCGAACTGAATTAATTCTTCGCCGGCGAATTTTCGCTAGCGAATTCTCCTAAGAAGTAAAAGCAATAAAGAATTTTTTTGATAGGAATTCGTATAATCTTCCGCAGCTTTTTCTTTTGCGTTTTCGCTAACAAGGATGACCGAATCACCTGCATTCATTCTATCATAGTAACCGTTTCTCTTTAAAATTCCTTCGGATAAATTTTCCTCCGACTTTGAAGGCTCAAAATAACCTAAAAGATCGGATGGGTCAAAGACCATGCCAAGGCCTTCTTTTTCGATAACCAAGCGGTCCTTGCGTATAACGGCAATTTTTAAATCCTTAAAATCCGAATCATGTTTTCCTATGTCGATAACGGCTTCATTTTGATAGCGGTTTATGAGCTTGCCTACGATGGGCATTGCCTCATTGAGCATTGAAGAAAGCCGCCTTATGCCGTTTGAAAAACGGTCATTGCCTGAACGGTAAACGGTAAATGTTTTTGCGGGAGAACCGGTACGCGAAACATAAAGCTCCAATATTATTTGAATATCCCTTCTGTTCTCTTTAAGCCTTATAATGCCGAAATAGTCCTCATTTGCCGTACGCGATTTTTTTGAAGCCTCCCTGTAAGTTACAGGCTTATCCGAATAAGAAGTTATTTTGATTCTGGGATTATAAGAAAAAATATCCGAGGTAAGAATTTGAGTTATACGCTCGGCTTCAGGATGTAAAACATTTGAGCTTTCCATAGCATAAAATAAACCTATGGATATGTGTGCCTTATCCAAATAAAGGGGATCTATACGCCACTTTGATTGAATGGAACTTAAAAGATGTTTTTCGTAAGCTTCAACTGCATCATTTACCTTTGTATTGCTCTTTACTATGGACTGAATAAAGAGCATTTGTTCCAAATATCTTTCGGGATAACCGAGACGGAGCAAAATACCGGCATAGGCTTCCCTGCTTTCAACATCATAAGGATATATCTTCAAGGTCCGCCTGTACTCATAGAGGGCTTGCTCAGTCATATTTCGGCGGAAAAATCCGAGAGCTTTTTCTGCGTGGTATTTTGAAAGCTCCATACGGAAAGAATCTTCAAAATTCAAATTTTCTATTGCAAGCTCTTCTAAAAGACAGCGCATTATTTCATCGTCGGCATCCAAGGAAAGCCCCACCTTAGCGGCGTTTATGGCCTCACCGTATCGTGCAAGCCGCCTTAAACTCAAAGTTTTTAAGTACCATGCATCAGCCCTGTCTCTTTTTTTTGAAATCCTCATATCGGAAATCTTTATAACTTCTTCGTAACGCTTTTGAGCATATAAGACGGAAGCAAGCAGGGCATAAGCCTCATCATAATCTTCTTTTAATTTAAGAGCCGAATAAATACGTCCTTCGGCCTCTTCAAGTTTTCCGTCAAGGGAATGTAAATAGGCTGCAAAATAATGAACCTGAGGATTATCGCCATGGTATTTTAAGGCTCGGTTTATGTAATCTTCGGCCTGCTTAACATTTCCGGCCTCATAACTTACGAGGGCTAAAGAAAGAAGAGCCTTTCTGTTTTCGCCTTGACGCTGAAGGTTTTGCTTATACATCTCGGAAGCAAGATAGAGCTTGCCTTGGGAAACCTCTATTTCTGCCAAGCCGAAACGGGCTTCGGGATTGTTGGGATATTTTTTTAAGACCCCATTAAAAAGGGTCTTAGCCGCATCTATCTTTCCAAGACCTACCAAAATAAAGCCGTGGAGGTTTTGTAAATCGGGATCATCTTTTTTATATTTTCGGGCTGACTCTACAAAGGATAAGGCTTGGTCATATTCGTCGAGGGCATAAAAACATTCGGCTAATCCCTGATATACCAAATTATAGGAGGGGTTTTCCTTTAAGGCTGATTGGTACATTTCAATAGCTCCGTACCAATCTTCATTAGCCTGATATTCTGCACCCTTTTGATACAAATCTGCAGGGTTGCAGAATAAATAGGCCGACAATAAAGCAATAAATATAAATCCGAAAAAAAGCTTTTTCATACATTCCCCTCCTTAATTTTGCATAGAATTCTTGTTGTGAACAATTTTAACGGTCTTAACCTTGTGGCCGTCCATATCTTGAACAATAAAGTCAAAATCATTCCAAGCTGTTTTTTCATATTTGGCAGGTATTTTTCCGAAAAGATCGAACACAAAACCTCCCAATGTTTCAAACTCGTCTACAGGTAAGGCATCGCTTTTAATGGTTTCGGCGAGGTCGTCCAAATCGACACGGGCATCGCAAAGCCAAACCCCCGGGGCTATTTCGGTAATATCCTCACCCTCATTGTCAAATTCATCCTGTATATCGCCTACAATCTCTTCTATGATGTCTTCCATACATACGATGCCTGAAACACCGCCGTATTCATCAACAGCAACGGCAATATGAATATGGCGTCTTTTAAATTCGGCTAAAAGAGCGTCAATTCTTTTTGATTCAGGAACAAAAAAGGCTCGGCGTACTATCTTATCAAGCTCAATTTTTTGATTTTTTGTTAAAAGTTTAATAATATCCTTAACATAAAGAATACCTATAACATTATCGATTGACTCATCATATACGGGAAAACGGGAGTGACCGCTTTCCGATATTCTGTCTAAAATTTCATCGCTAGGCGTATCAAGGGCTAAAAAATCAACATCAATACGCGGAATCATAACCTCTTTTACCGCCGTATCGGATAAGTCGACAACACCGCGTATCATATCCCTTTTTTCGTCGTTTAATCCTTCTTTTAGAATATTGTTTACATTACCCTTCTTTTTAAATAAGTCTATTATACCCATAACTATACCCGATAAATTTCCATATTTTTATATTGCACAAGTAATTCTTCTTGAAATTTAAGCATTTCTTGTTCCGGAGAATTATCCGAATGATCCATTCCGTTCAAATGCAAAATACCATGCACAATCAGTCTTTTTAACTCTTCATTTATGTCTACATTAAATTCTTCGGCATTAAAACGGAGACTGTCAAGGCTTATAACTATGTCTCCGGCCATAAACCTTGTTTCACCGGCATCGTCAAAATATTCGTCCCCCTGCTCAAAGGAAAGCACATCTGTCGGCGAATCAATATCCCTATATTGTTTGTTAAGGTTTTGAATAAAAGCATCATCACAAAACAACAAAGAAATATCCCAATTTTTCAAGTTTAGATCGTTTAGAACTTCAGATATAAAATTTTCAACTCTTACAGGGTCTATAGACCCCGGAGGTTCATCATTAAATGATACACTAATCGAATTAGACATTATTATTTTCCTTCTGGGGCTTTGTCCCCTCATCATCATCAACATTCTTTTGATTCGGATATTCTATTCTGGAATGATAGTAACCTGCTAAAATTTTTACAAAGGCTGCCTTGATTATTCTGACTTCTCGGAAAGTCAATTCAGAATTATCAAGCTGACCTGATTTTATCTTTCCGGAAACAAGCTCATCTATAAATTTTTCCAAACGTGGAACCGAGGGTTTTTCCAAGGTACGGCATGCAGCCTCAACTATATCGGCCAGCATGACAACAGCCGACTCCTTTGAGCGCGGAGGTATTCCGGGATAACAAAAATCTTCGATATCTACATTGGGATCAAGTTCCTTCGCCTTTGCATAAAAATAGGATATACAGCTGTTTCCGTGATGCTCGGAGATTATATCTATAACGGGCTGTGGAAGCCGTAATTGCTTTGCTTTTTCAATACCTATTTTTACATGACTTCTTATTACCGTAGCCGAAAGGCGGGGATTTATATCCATATGCTTATTATAATTTGTCTGATTTTCTACAAAGTATTCGCCCTGCTCCATCTTTCCTATATCGTGATAATAAGCTCCTACACGGGCTAAAATCGAATTTGCTCCTATTTCACGGCAGGCACTTTCAGCCAAGGAGGCGACCATCATCGAGTGGTTATAAGTTCCCGCAACACTTATAAGCATTTTTTTCATAATTGGCGAATTAAGGTCGGACAGTTCCATCAGTCTAAAACTTGTAGGAACATTCATCAAGGTTTCTAAAATAGGCAAAAAGCCTAAAACCAAAATACCGCTTATAAAACCGCTCCCTGCAGTGCTCAATAAAAGCACCGATTTATCGCTTGCAGAGTCCGGAAAAATAGCAAACATACAGAGTAAAATTACCGGCTGCACCAAGATTAAACCTAAAGAAGTTTTAATCAGATCCATCCTTCGGCCCTTAATATTTACCATACCGGCTCCGGCAAGACCTGAAAGGATAGCAAACAGAGCAGGCTGAATTTTAAAACCGGTTGCACCGAAAACAGCAAGAGAAAAAACAAAAACGGCAAATACCGAAATTTTTCTTGAAATTAAAGCCGCAATCAGCATAGTCAAAAAGGTAACAGGCAATATGGGAACAATATCAAGGGGATATGCAAATATCGAAAGCCTTGAAAGGAAAAGAATTAAAATATAGATCAAATCAAAAGAGATTAAAATAAGTAAATTGAATTTAAAATCCAAACTTTCCCCGATAATTTTTTTAGAAAACAAAAAAAGACTTGTTATAAGAGATAAACTTAAAAAAACTAAGGCAGCTGCAATCCGGCTAAAATCTATATGTATGCCGTCAGATGCATAAACTTTAAGGCGTGTATAGGCATCTTCAGATATTATAAAACCACGTCTTATAATCTTTTGATTTTTTTCTATATTTATTTTTACCGGAACAACCTTTTTTAAGGCTTCATCTACTCTTTTTTCTGTTTCTTCCGTATCAAACAAAATATTAGGCTGGGCAAAGGGCTGTATAATGTTAAACACATCTATTTCAAAACCGGCTTGCTTAACATCGAAAAGAAAAGTTTTAACTTGCTCCTGAAGCCGCTCCGGTAAAACAATATCAGCCAAAAATACATTTGTATAAGACAGTTTTTGATTTACATTTATGCCCAAACTTATCTCTGTATCATTTAAATCTTCAATACCTGTAAGAGGAAGCTCGACAATACCCATATCAAAAAGTTGTTTTAGCACAGTCAATGCAAGAGAGCTGACTTCATCAAAATTCTTAGATTTATATATACGCTCCAAAACATATTCCGAAATAAGAACGGGATATTTTTCCATAAACATAAATTTAAAAGCTGTAAAACTCTTTGATGTATCTTTTAGCCCGATTACATAACCGGCAAATTCAGAATATTCTCTTATCATTTGCTCAGAAACCGAGTTATCTTTATAAAAAACAGCTTTAACTGAATGTTTAGCGGCAAGTTTTCTTATTTCTGTTGCTTTTTCATCAACAGCTTCAATACTTCGGTTTGAGATTATATCTCTATCGGCAACCATTCCGACCTCAAAATCCGAAATTGTCAAGTTTGAAAGGCCCGAATTTTCATAAGCATTAAAAAAAATCATTGCAGCCAAAACCAAAAAGCTGGCAGCAACCGCAATCACAAAGGCCTTATTTCTTTTAAGTATCAGACCAAGAGAAGACATTTTTTCTTTAAATTTACTGTCTTTTTTATTCTTTATCATAGGCTTTAATTATTTTTTGAACAAGGGAATGACGTACAACATCTTCCGGAGAAAACCGAACGATACCGATCCCTCGAATTTTCGATAAAAGATTTGCAGCATGCACCAGACCGGAATTTTTTGACGATGAAATATCGGATTGTGAAGGGTCGCCTGTTATAATGAGCTTGGAACCCTCACCCATTCTCGTTAAAAACATCTTCATTTGCTCTTTGGTAGTATTTTGAGCTTCGTCTAAAATTACAACGGCATTATGCAGGGTTCTGCCCCTCATATAAGCCAAAGGAGCCACCTCAACCATATTGGACTCCTCCATTTGACGTATAAGCTCAAAAGGCATTAAGAGCTCTATAGAATCATAAAGAGGTCTCAAGTAGGGCGTAATTTTTTGAACAAGGTCTCCCGGTAAAAAGCCCAAACTCTCGCCGGCCTCTACAACAGGTCTTGTAAAAACAATTTTACGCATTTGACGCGACATAAGCATTTGAAGGGCACAGGCAACAGCCAGATATGTTTTTCCCGTACCGGCAGCTCCAAGGCCGAAGCTTATATCGTTATTACGGATAGAACTGATGAATTCGAGCTGATGAGGATTTTTAGGGTATACGGAACGCATTCCTCTCGGAATATGGATACAGCCTGAGGAAAGGTCCTGCTTATCGGAAACATTTATGGTAGAAATCAGAGATTCGATATATTCCGATGAATTTTCGGACTTGATTTCCGATGAATTTACAGCCTTATCAACCACATGTTGAAATTTCTTGCAAACCTCATCATCGGCATTTAAAACACTTACCTCATTACCTCGGCACACGACAGGAACTCCAAGATATTGTTCAAGAAAATCCAAATTTCTGTCATTGGCACCGCAAAAAGCGGAAAGCACTTGTTCATCTTTTAACACTATTGTATATGCGTCTTCCAAATATAAACCTCTAGTAGTCTATTGTAAATGGAAAAAAGCAGTTCCGTCAAGACCTTTAGACCTTATTTCTTTCAATATTAGGTATAAAATACATAAATTCACGCAAAAAAAAGAGATACCGGATTTATCGGTATCTCTTTTAAACTACTCACCGTCTTTTTGGGTTTCGCCGCCGGCATCATCCGTACTGCCGTCGTTTTTCCACCATTCGGTTGATGTTTCGGTCTGTTTTTTCATTGCCTCTTCGGATAAACCTGAATCCGATGGGCTTTTTGTAATAAGGGCCAATAAAAAGGTCGTTACAAAAAACAGGGCAACAACAACATAAGTAGCCCTTGTTAATACATTGCTCGATTTTGAGCCGAAGGCTGAGTTGCTTCCGCCCGAAAAAAGGCCGCCCAAACTATCGCCTTCTTCGTTTTGTAATAAAACCAAAAAGATAATAATCGCACAAATTATGACAAAAAGTACTAACAAAGCAATACCTAAACCACCCATAATCTAACTCCAATTATAAAAATATACCCTACAGAGTACACTAAAAACGGAAAAGTTTCAATAGCTCTTATTAAATTTTTAGCGGACTTTTCTAAAAATAACGCGTTTTACTACGGTTGTCTTTGTTTTTCCTATTGAAGCGGCTTTTAAATCTTCAACTTCAAATTTTGAAAAAACGTTAGTTCTTTTATACTCGGCGATAAATTCCATAATAATTTTTTCGCAGACAGCTTCATCATAGGTATCGTTATTTTCTTCATATGTAAGGTAAAACTCAACCTGATTTTCCAATCCGGGAACATCCATCTTTGTCCAATACATTACGGCAGACGGCCTGTCTTTAACCTCAATTTTCTGTGTTTTGGTCGTTACATTTGCCGCATTTTCGGCAAAAATAGCCAAAGCCAATAAAGCCATAATACTAATTGCAAAAAATTTCTTTTTCATGTTAATAACCCTCCAACTCTAAGTTATTTTATTATACTGTAAAGCTAAACAACTATCACAGCTCTTAAGATACTAGCATTTTATTCTCATTTTTTCAAGTAGAGAACCAACATGTTAATCAATCATTTTCAGTTTTGCCTATTTTACTCTGAAAACAAGGCTATGGGCAAAAATGTTTCCGTTTTAAGACCGGCTCCGCCTATTAAGCCCCCGTCAATATTGGGCTTTTTTAAAAGCCCCGCGGCATTGTCAGGCTTCATAGAACCGCCGTACTGGATTATCATCTCTTTAGCAGCCTTTTCACCGTAAAGAGCAGCTAAGGTCTTTCTTATTGAAGAGTGAATAGCATCAGCATCTTCCGGGCTTGCATTTTTTCCCGTTCCTATTGCCCAAACAGGCTCATAAGCAATCGTTACCTTATGCAAATCTTGTGCAGAAACCTCTGCAAGTCCTTTTTTAATCTGCCTTTCGCATACGGCTTCGGCATGTCCGGCTTCACGTTCTTCGAGAAGCTCCCCTACACATAGGATGACCTCAAGGCCGTGTTTTAAGGCAAGTTTTACCTTTTTATTGATAAAATCATCGGTTTCTTTATATATGTGGCGTCTTTCGGAATGTCCTAAGATAACGGTTTGAACACCTGCATCCAAAAGCTGAAGAACGGAAACCTCCCCCGTATGAGCACCCTTTTCTTCCAATCCCATATTTTGAGCACCAAGCAAAATATTGGAGCCCTTAAGGACGGCCGCAACATCCTGCAAAAGAGTAAATGAAGGCGCTATCATGTACTTGTTCTTGCCGTCTTTTAAGCCGGCCTTCATTTCTTCTGCAAGGTGCTTGGCCTCAGCCCTATTCATATTCATCTTCCAATTTGCTGCAATGTAAAACTTTTTCACTTTTCCTCCTTTCTTATGGATAGAATTTAGGCCAAAAGGCCTCATTCATATTAAACAGATTATCCTTTTATGTCGGAGTTGTCAAGAAGGCTGCTTTTCTTTTGCTTGACATTTTAGAAAAAATTCACTATATTCATTGTAACTAATCTGTGTGAATTAACCTTAAAATTGTGGAGATAATAAAAAAATGAAGCATATAACTAAACTAATATTGTTGGCAGTGTTGTTAGTTGCAAGCTGCAAAAATCCTGTAGGAAATAGCTCCGTGCCTTCTTCACCACAGCAAGGCGGGGGAAGCGGCGGCTCAACACCCGCACAAATAACGATAACGGTTGCAGGGGATGAACATGTCACGCTTAAAGCGGAAAAAACGTTTACGGAGAACAAGGGAAAAACCTGGCATCAATTGAAAGCCGTAGCGGAAGATAGAATCGACCACTACGAGGCCGGACACGGAGTCGACAAATGGACGCTTACCGATGCCGCCGGTCAGGAGTTAACCGATGATTATACTTTTAATACAAATGCAACGGTCTTTATTGTAACAAAGACAACGGTAGTTTCTCCTCCGGCAAAGATTACGATAACGGTTGCGGGAGACACAGGGGTTGTATTAAAAGAGGCTTCTTCATTTGAAATGGATCCGGGTAAACACTGGGACCAAATCGAAGCGCTTGCAAAGAAGAAAATACAAAACTATAAGCCCCATTATAAGCTTAAAAACTGGCGCCTTAACAACGCTTCGGGTGCAGTCTTAGATGACAGCTATATCACAGTGTTTAATGCTAATGCAACCGTTTTTATTGAAACAAAACCGGTAGATATAAAGCTTTCTATTGTAGGGGACCATGTCGATATAACTTCTCCTGCCGAAATGTATGTAGCCAGAGGAACAAAATGGAGCGAAATAAAAACCGAAGTTATGAATAAGGTTAGTCCTAAACCGAATTTTGTTATAACTGCATGGAAAAAAGACCGTAAAACCGGTATCGAATTTTATGATGACTTTCCATTTAGAGGCAAAACGAAGATATATGTCGAAACAAGACCTATAAATGTTACCATCACGATAAAAGGCGACTCTCATGTTCAAGTTGGTGCGTCTCCCATCATTACAAAACCGTATGGCGTAAAATGGAGAGAAATAAAAGACGAGGCGAAAACTAAGATAACCTGTAACCCAGGCTATGTGTTTGCCGCATGGAAAAAAGGCGGCACAACCGGAAAAGAGTTGTTTGATATTGATGATTTTGAAGAAGACACCGAAGTCTATGCGATAACACAACAAGTTCCCGTTCCCGACGGCGTAAAGGTAACGCCTCCTACAGGCGGTATTACCGGACATGCCGTTTCGTATACCTTGCCAACTGCCGACGCTTCATGGAAAGGTGTATTTATCAACGGGCGTACGGTTAATTTAACTGATTACACTATAGGTAAATACGAAGTTACCGTAAAACTATGGAATGAAGTGTGCGAATGGGCTCAAAGGAACGGTTATTTGTTTGAATTTGACCCTAAAAGTGACGATACTCCCACCCAACCCAATCAACCGATGGCAAATATAAGCTGGACTGACTGCATAGCGTGGTGTAATGCATATACCGAGATGACATTCGGAAACACGGAACACTGCGTATACCGCGACGGATCGCCATCGGGGGCTGTCATAAAACATGCTTTCCACGGTGATAAAGCGTATTGCGACTTTTCAAAAAAAGGCTACCGTTTACCGACCGAAGCCGAATGGGAGTTTGCCGCCCGATATCAAGATAATGCTACCAATGCAGAACAGTACGGCAGCGTCTATTTAACCAATTTGAATTCAGCAAGCGGTGCAACAAAACCCATCGGTTTTGAAGGCATGACTGGCTCGCCGAACTTTGACGATTTACGCGCAGAGACGGCACGAGTTGCAGTTTTCAATAAATGGTGGAACGGCACGGCATTTGCAACACAAACTCCGCCCGTAATCGGTAGAGAAAATGTCGGAAGCAAACCTGCAAACAAACTTGGGCTCTGCGACATGAGCGGTAATGTTGCAGAGTGGTGCTGGGACTTATATACTGCAACCGTAAATGCAAGTACGAATGCCTATCCTACCGGTCCTTTCCCTGACTACGAAACAAAACGGGTGGTACGCGGCGGCAACTGGTCTGAAAATACCGAACAAGCCGTGTACGATTGCATGACCGGTAAGCGGAAATGGAAAGGTTCCAGCGGAGCCGATCCTATCAGAGGCTTCCGCTTAGTATGGCAGGAGTAGTGCATTTTTATTGATTTTCGCCTATAATAGAGTTATGAAACAGAGAATTGGATTTGTATATTTAAAAACAGGAGCCGGACACCTAGCCGGTGCAAAAGCTTTATCGACTAAACTAATGGATTTATATCCTGATGAAGTCGAATGCAGCCTAAAAGACGGCTTTGATAAGGGGGTTCCTGTTTTTAAGCTCTTTTTTGAAAAGGGCTATCTTGGCACTACAAATTATTTTGAATCGGGATATGTTGCTTTTTATCAATTTACCGGTTCGGAATCCGTTATGAGAGGAGCTAAAAAAATTGTAGCCCCATATACTGTTGGAAAATTAGTAGAATTTTTAAGGTCAAATAAAATAACAAAGGTTGTATGCGTACATCAAATCCTTATAACCCTTTGCCGTGATGCAATAAACAGAATTAATAAAGATATTCCTCTGATAAGTATTGTCATGGATCCTTTCACGGTTCATCCCTTATGGTTTTTTGAAAAAAATACGGAACTTGTCGTTTTTTCGCAAAAAGTACGAAAAGAAGCAACAGAAAAATACGGTCTGGATCCTAAAAGAATCCATCAATTTCCTTTGATGCTGTCAGAGCAGTTTGATCAACCTTATTCCCAAGAACAAATAATTGCAGTAAAAAAACGGCTTGGGATTCCTCAAAACAAAAAAATTGTACTTATTGCAGGAGGCGGAGAAGGTTTAAAGCAGGCAACTCCTATCGTGTTTTCTTTCATGAAAAAATCTACAGATGCATTTTTAATTGTAGTATGTGGAAAAAATCGGCCTCTTAAGCACAGCCTTGAATATTTGATTCAATTTTCAAATTTTAAAAATATTAAAATATTCGGCTTTGTTTCATTTATGCCTGACCTCATGAATATAGCAGACTGTATCATCACAAAGGGAGGACCGGCAACACTCATGGAAGCTCTTTCCATAGGAAAACCGGTTATCATTTCTACATATATAAGAGGTCAAGAACTTGGAAATATGCTGTATATTACACAAAATAAGCTTGGATGGTACATTCCTAAACCTGACGATGTTGTTCAAAAAGTGTCAGAAATACTTTCCGATGATAAAAATTTTGAAGAAATACAAAGCCGAATAAAACATATGAATATAAAAAACGGTCTAAAAGATATAGCAAGCTTTATATACAATTTTGGCATCTCTTGAAAAAAAGAGGCTTAAAATATATACTGGAACAATGATACGCTTTAGGTCTCTTTTTTACTTTTTAATATGTTTGAATTTTTTTAATCTTCAAGCACAGGAAATAACTTCATATTCTAAAATAGTTTACGATCATGATTCTCCTTATTATGATGATTTATATCTTATGTCACTTGAAAACGGATCAGTACTGCTTTCTTATAAAAAGCCCCTGTCGCTTGCAGAAATTTCAATATTCCATAAAGAAATAGATCCGGCACATTTATCTACAAACGGAGAAATATTATACGGGAACCTTAACACCCTCTTTTTAAAAGATAATATGCTTTTTTCCCATGACAATTTTAGATTTAACGCAAACCTAATCTTAGCTCTGCAGGGGCAATACTTTTATAATCCTGATAAAGCACCGGAGGTAGACAAATTTATAAAGTACAACCGAATGCCTGCCCCTATTACCATTCCTATAGAATTTGGATTTTCTAAATACGTTTATTCTTACATAGACTTAATAATTGGAAAGAATTTTAGCGGATTCCGCCTCTCTTATCCCTATACCAACCTGCCGTTAAGCCAGAATGCTTTAGACTATCATTTCCCCAAAAAAGCAGGTCTAGCCGTAGGAAATAGTTTTTTTAATGTGCACATAGGCAGAGGCCGGCTGAATGTAGGAAAAACCTTAAGCGGAAGCATGCTTATTTCTGACATACCTGACAGACATGACTATATAACAGCCTCTCTTTTTTCGAAGTATATAAAGATGGATACTACCATTGCAGAATTAAAACCTACGAGTTTTTTTATAACACATGCTCTAAGTTTTAAACCTGTAAAGCAATTTTCAATTACCTTACATGAGGGAATACTTCTTGATTCGGTTTTTGATCCTAAGTTTTTAAACCCTATGATGATTTTTCATAATTACGCGGCATGGAAAGAACCTTACGTAAACCATAATGATGAAAAATCCATTGGCTGTCAATTCGGGTTTGATATTAACATCGTACCAATTAAAGGTTTAAGGCTTTATGGACAATTCGGTATGAATCAATTCCAGACTCCATCGGAATTAAAGAGCGGATACAATTATATTCCTAACAGCATGGGAGGTATAGCCGGAGCAGAATACGCTTTTTCCCTGCCTATAGGTTATCTTGTACTTACGGGAGAATTTATGTATGCCGACCCATGGCTATATATAGGTATGTCAAAAGGTATAAGTTTTTACAGCTACCGAAAAGAAAATGTTCATGCGGCCGAGAATTTTGATAAATCATTGATAGAATATTGGCTTGCAAACCCTTATGGCCCTGACAGTATTACGGCATTTTTAAAAACCTCTTTAATTTTTCCGCATAAATATAAGGCTGATATTACATATCGATTTGTATCTAAGGGCGAAAATGAAAAAAAGTTTTTTGCAGCGGAAAAAGAATACTATCCTTCTAAAGACAATCCAAGCCCTGCTAAATATAAAACTCCATCAGGGGATCCTACATATTTTCACACCTTACAATTGATGGGCGAGTACAGTGTTTTACAAAATCTTCATATTAATGGAGGGCTATCATGGACCATAGCACATGGAAAAATCAATGGTCATTCGGTTGACTTTTTATGTGCTATAATATATTCTATCCGCTGAGTAGACTATCTATTTTAGCAATTAAGGAAATAAATTATGAAAAATAAAATTTTTATCGCTATTTTTATCATTATGGGACTTTGTGTTTTTTCTCAAGCTGCAGTGGACATCTTTGATCCCTTGTATGAGGATATAAGAATATGGGAAAAGAGAGGTTTACTTAATGACTTGTCCTCACTACGGCCTTACCCCTTACAAGAAATAGAAAGAATTTTAAACATTGTCATTGAAAAAGGAACCGAAAAACAAATAAAAAAAGCTCAAGAATATAAAAAACGTTTATTTGGAAGTGTATTTCATTATGGAGGAATGGCTGAATTAGGAATCAAGGTTCCTAAAAAACAAAGGGATATATTACTTGCTCCATTACTAGACATGAATATTTCCATACATAGATTACTTACGGCTTCGGCTCATGCCAATTTTAGTTTATTAAATAAATTACCCAAACAAGAAGGACTGCCTGCATTTCAATTTTCTAAAAGAGATATTATGAAAGACAGCACTTCTATCGGTTCTTTTTCTTTATTACCTATGTTTAATTCAGGAGTTGCGGTAGGTACGCCGGAATACTATTTTACGGCAGGAATGGCAAGAACATCCTTCGGCCCTTTTGATGAAAATAATATTCTGATAGGAGAACAAGCTTTCCATTCGGGACAGTTTATATTTGTTGTCAATAAAGAAAAGTTTACATATAATCAGGCTTTACTGGCTATATCCGCATCAAATGACCGAGGAGAATCTTATTTTCCTAAGAAATTTACGGCATCACACTCCATAACATACAGGCCCCTTCCATGGATATCTATTGGACTCGTTGATATAATTACATACGGAGGCAGATTCGACCCTATTTATCTTCTTCCGCTTTCAGTATTTTTTGTAGGTCAGAGCATATACAACTTTGCTGATGCCAGTATGTTGGGCTTAACATTAACAGTCAAACCTATCAAAGGCTTAAAAATCGATGCCGTACTCTTGGCTGATGACATAGGCTTTAATGAGATAGTAAAATTCAAAAAAGATGCAAAATGGAGGATGGCAGGTCAATTCGAAGTTTCTTATGCAATGCCTAAAGATCATTGGTTCAGCTTTGCAGATATAAACTATACTCTGGTAACACCCTACTGCTATACCAGCATTCACAATAACGATAGAAAAAAGCCTAACTATGAAAATTATACACATAATGGAGAACCTTTAGGCAGCAACCTGCCTCCAAACTCCGACCGAATAAAAGTTAAAGCTCAATTTAGGCCTTTAGAAGGTCTTGCAATAAATGTATCAAATGCCTTTATCCGCCATGCTAACGTTACGGAAAGTGTATATGATCCTGTAATACTAAAAGAGTATCTTAAAGAAGGAAATTATTCGACTGACGGCTCGGTTTTCAATCATTCAGCTGTAGTAGATAAAAATTCAGAAAGAACACACTCTTTCCTTTACTCCACCCCATTCTTAACTCAGCAGACAATTCAATATGTCAATCAGCTTGGATTAGAGGGAGTTGTTAATCTCCCAATCTTAAAATCCGGAGGTTTAATGCAGTTTAAATTTGGCTATACCTTTGAAACAAATATAAATCCGGGAGTTAATAAAAATATTTACGAAAAGGATCCATCAATCCATGATGGCTCAAGTCCACAGCAAGTATTGGAAGCAGCTGATAAACAATTAAAAGCTTGGAGAGAAGCAGCCAGAGGAAAAGAGTTTAATCATTACTTTAACATAGGCGTAAAAATCTCCTATTAATAATCATTTAGCGGTCTTTTGCCAGAGTTTATTTTTAATTTTCCATGTGCATAGGCCGCTTTTTTCTTCTTTAAATTCGACATCGGCGTAGTACCAGCTGCGGCACCTCAAAATTGAAAAAACAGGCAGGTTTGTTTTTTGCTTTAAGTTTTCAAGTTGTAAAAATACTGTTTTTGCCTTTGCACCTGCATCACCCAAGATAAAGCCTCCGTTAGTCTCAAAAGAATCGGGAGAATTACAAGGCCGTATAATTAGAGAGCCTGACAAAATCGGCGGATAAATTGTAATGGAATCAAATTTTTTCTTTGTTTTAAAAAGAGGAATTGTCTTACGAAAAGGAAAAGACACAAGACTTTGAATCAACTTTTGCTCCTCATAGAGAACAGCCATTAAATTATTTGGTAAAAAAAGATAAGTTTCCGTCATAGTTAAAAAGGTTTACTTTCAAAATCTTGAAAAAACGAAGCATTGAATTTACGCTCTACCCCTATGGAAGAAGGAGGACCGTAAAAAGGCATAATAATAAGATTATCCCCAAACCCCATAAGCTTTGTTTTTAAAATATTGCGCAGTGTCCGCTCTGCATACATATTTGAAGTTTTACCGATCATTCCTGCAGATAATGAGGTTCCGGTAAACACCACATTTTCAATTTGAAACATGTAGGAGTATGACGAGTGTGCAGGAATTGCAAAATATTTTACAGGATAACCGGCTAAATCTATAGTCCCGTCTCCTCGCAGTGTATTTATTATTATATTTTCAGAAAAACAACTTCCGGCATAAACCTTTGGATTGTAGATTTTTAAAATCGTATTGAGTCCCGCTTCATACGGATGCTCAAGATTATGAGTCAATAAAACGGCTTTAAGATTAAATTCGTTTTTTTCAATTTGATGTATCATCTTTTCCGTTATCTTTGCAGGGTCAATGATAACAGCTTCTTTTGTAATTTCATTTCCGATAAGATAGGTGTTTGCAAAAAGCTGAGACGAAAAATGAAGATAAACTTTCATACAAATTCATCTCCTTCCGTAAAAACAGCTTCACGGGTATTGGATGACTTATAAGAAACAGCATCTTCTTTCGAATGTAAAAACAAGGTCTTTTTAAGATTGCAGTTTTGAAAATAAACGTTTTTTAAAAACGAAAACATAAAACGAGAACTATACAAATCCGAATCGTTAAAAAATACTTCTTCCGCCCTGATCCCGTTAAAATTATTTTGCAGAAGCTCGGAATTTTTAAAATCCGTGCGGATAATTTTTGCTCCGCCGAATGAAGAAAACTGAATATCGGAATTTTGAAAATTACAAGACTCTATTTCACAAAAATCAAAAAAACACATTCTAAGACGCAGATTACTGCAATTACAGTTTTTAAATTTGCTGTTTGAAAAACTACATCCGGTAAAAGATTTTTTTGAAAAGTCTAAACCTTCAAATTCCAAACCGGATAAATTTAAACAGTTCAAAGAATCAGATTTTTTTAAAAGTTCGAGAAAATTTTCATATTCAGTTTTTTTATCAAAATTAAACATCAGCTCCTTCTTATTATCGTATTCTAAACTTAAAAAAGATATGTTTCAAGTAGTTTAAGGCTTAACTTCATACACCCGTATTCTATTATCCAAAAAATCTGATAGGACTATTTTTTCCCCGTCGGGAGAAACATCCAAGCCTGTAGGCTGATTTCCGGCTTCAATGCTTTCAATACGGGTAAATGTTTTTGTGTCGATTATATCAAGACGGCCGAAAACATAACCTTTGTACAAATATCCTTTATCGGGGTTATTCGGGCCTCTGCATGAAACATAGAGAAGTCTTTTATCAGGTGAAAGCTGAATAGTATTCGGATTAAAAAATACATTGATACTTGCAACAAGCTCATCCTTATCCGTAGAATAAACTTCAACAATATCATTTTTCATATCCGAAACATAGATTAGCTTACGCTCATAGTCGGTAACGATGTGCCTCTTTGCACCCTTTATCCCGCCCTCGTAAACGGTTTTATAATCGGCTAAAGATTTTTTTATAAGTTTACATTGAGAATTACCGGCCGAGTCTTCAAATTGTGCGCAGTAGATAAATTTTCCGTCTTGAGAAAATGCCATACCTCTAGGAACAGCCTTAGTTTTTATCTTTTTTTCTTCTTTATAAGAAGAAGGATCGATAACGCTTATGTCCTGTGAGGTCCAGTTACTCAAATAGACCTTATCAAGGCCGGCATTATAAGCCATTACCTTGCTCCATGTACCTGTAGATTGTATAGTTCTTTTATACTCAAAAGATGTAAGATCAAATATATGAATTGAGGCCGTAGGCATTTGGCTGACCCATAATTCGTTTTTATGTTTTAGAACAAGAGATTCTACAAAACCGAATTTTTCGGCATATTCTTTTGGAGGAGAAATTCGCTTCGTCTCTCCGGTTTCTATATCTATCAAATCAAATCCTGAGCCGTCAAGAAGATCTACAGCAACAGCTTTATCGTTTACGAAGGTAACGCTCTTAGGTTTTTTTCCTGTGGGAAAAACTTTAATAACATCGTATTTTGAATTTATTGGAGATAGAACAACAAAGGCTTTTTTATTTTCTATCGATGTTAAATTCAAAGTATGAGTACGGAAGCCTTCTTTTTTTATCACAAGGGAAGTTGTCCTATCTTTTAAAGTAAAACTCAAATGCCCCAAGGTCTTATCGGAAGATATAAGTTTAGATTCAACTTTAAGTCCGTCAGCAAAAAATTCCGCATTTTTATACGGCTGAAGATTAAGATCAAACGTAAAATCGGCAAAAAGTGATAGAACAGAAATAATAAACAAAAATACAAGTAATTTCTTTTTCATAAAAAATGAAGAATAAATATAAAGTCTCATAAACCTTATTTTGCTTGTTTTATAAAACTTTGTCAATGGGATTCAGCTTGACATTTTTTTTATATTTTGATACATTATAATCATAATTTTGATACATCAAAATAGGAGATTTAAAATGACAAAAAAATTAACAGCCTTATATTTAACAGGGCTTACCATATTAAGTTCGGTATTTTTTTCATGTTCTAAAACAGAAACAACGAATGAAGCCAAGGATTCAGGTAAGATAAAGGTTACTGCAACAATAGGCATGGTTGCCGACATAGCAAAGGTTGTCGGCGGAAATGAAGTTAATGTGCAAGCTCTTATGGGTGCGGGAGTAGATCCACACCTTTACAGGGCGAGTGCAGGAGACATGGAAAAGCTTCAAAAAGCCGATATTATTTTTTACAGCGGGCTTCATCTTGAAGCAAAGATGGGAGAAGTTTTGCAAAAAATATCTTCTACCCGCAAAACTGTAGCAGTTGCTGAAAACATTCCCAATGAATATTTATTACCCTTTGAGGAATCCGAATTCGATCCCCATGTTTGGTTTGATGTAAAGCTATGGAAATATGCAACAGAATCGGTATATAAAACCTTAGCGGAATTTGCTCCGCAAAAAAAAGAAATCTTTAAAGAAAATTATGAATTCTATCTTGCAAGACTTAACGAGCTTGATGAGTTTATTAAAAAGAGAGCTTCCGAAATTCCGCAAGAAAAAAGGGTTTTAGTTACGGCCCATGATGCCTTCAATTATTTCAGCAAAGCCTACGGCTTTGAAGTCAGGGGGCTGCAAGGCATAAGTACTGTAAGCGAAGCAGGAGCAAAGGACGTGCAGGAGCTTGCAGACTTTATTACAAAAAGAAAACTTCCGGCCATCTTCGTTGAAAGCTCGGTTCCCGAAAAAAATGTAAAGGCCTTGCAGGAGGCCGTAAAAGCAAGAGGCTATGATGTTTCGATAGGCGGAGAACTTTTTTCGGATGCTATGGGGGATGAGGGAAGCTTCGAAGGAACATATATAGGAATGCTCACTCATAATATAAACACGATAATAGATGCCTTAAAAAAATAAAAGATTTATTCTAAAAGGATGATTTTATGAATACAGGTTCAGAACATTCAAAAGAAAACTTAATTCCGGCTTTTTGTGTTGAAGACCTTACATTGGCTTACCGCGAAAAGCCTGTGCTATGGGACATAGATGTATGCGTACCCCAAGGAGCAATGGAGGCTGTAGTCGGCCCCAATGGAGCCGGAAAATCCACCCTTCTTAAAGCAATGATGGGTATTCTTCCTATAGCATCGGGAGAAATAAAAATATTTGGAAAATCATATAAATCTCAAAGAAAAAGAATAGCCTACGTACCGCAAAGAAGTTCGGTAGATTGGGATTTTCCTACAACGGTCTTTGATGTTGTTTTAATGGGTTCATACGGAAATTTAGGATGGATAAAAAGACCGGGGCAAAATGAAAAAAAAGAAGCTATGTCAGCCTTGGAAAAGGTAGGAATGCTTGAATTTGCAAAACGTCAGATAAGCGAACTTTCAGGCGGCCAACAGCAAAGAGTTTTTTTGGCAAGGGCACTCGTTCAAAATGCGGATCTTTATTTTATGGATGAACCATTTCAAGGAGTTGATGCAGCTACCGAACAGGCTATTGTAAAACTTTTAAAAGAACTAAAGGAAAATGGAAAGACTCTTTTGGTAGTCCATCACGATCTTCAAACCGTAAAGGATTACTTTGATCGGGTACTCTTATTGAATATAAGATTAATAGCTGAGGGAAGTATTGAAGAAGTTTTTACAGAAGAAAACTTACGCAAAACTTATGGAGGCAGAATAGCCTATAATTCTGAAAAAAAATGAGTGGAATAATAAATTTTTTTGCCGATTATACTTTGAGAAATGTTTTTTTGGGAACGATGCTTTTAGGCATAGGCTCAGGTGTGGTAGGAAGCTTTGCCGTCTTACGAAAACAAAGTTTGCTTGGAGATGCGGTTGCACACGCTGCCCTCCCCGGAGTCGTAATAGCATTTTTGCTTACAGGTTCTAAAATGACACTGCCTCTTTTACTTGGTGCAGGTCTTACGGGGCTTATAGGAACATTTTTTATAAACAACATCGTACATAACTCAAAAGTAGACACAGATGCAGCTCAAGGTATTGTGTTGGGCGTATTTTTAGGCCTAGGCTTTTTACTTTTAACCTATGTTCAAAAATTACCGGGAGCCGGAAAAAGCGGTCTTGACAAATTTATCTTTGGGCAAGCGGCAACCATAACACAACAAGATGTGATAATCATTTTTATAGTCGAAGCATTTGTCCTTATAATCATTGCGCTATTATGGAAAGAACTAAAACTATCTACATTTGATCCGGGATTTTCGCAATCAATAGGTTTTTCACCTAGAATACCGGAATTAATTTTAACGGCTTTAATCGTAATTACAATAGTTATAGGAATACAGTCGGTAGGTGTAATTTTAATGAGCGCTCTTTTGCTTGCACCTGCTGCCGCAGCAAGACAATGGACGGATAGACTGAACATAATGTGTCTCCTATCTGCTTTTTTTGGAGCAGCATCCGGAATGGGCGGAGCTGCAATTTCTTCTCAGGTTTCAAAAATGCCTACAGGCCCTGTAATAGTTTGTTTTTTAACATGTTTTACATTGATTTCCATTTTATTTAGCCCTCACAGAGGAATTATTCAATCAAATATAAAAAAGTTTTATACAAAAACTAAATTACGAAAAGAAATCAACAACCCCGACGCAGAGAGTCGGGGTATTAAACCCTCCGCACGAATAAATATAAAAAGGAGATAGTTTTATGAATATGGAAATAATATTAATTGCAATTATTGTCTCTGCATCATGTGCTCTCTGCGGAGTATTTCTAGTCTTAAGAAGAATGTCTTTGATGGGTGATGCAATAAGCCATTCTATCATAATAGGAATCGTATTAGGATTTTTTATAAGTAAAACCTTATCTTCAAGCATACCATTGATAGGAGCCGTTATAGCCGGAATGGTCTCGGTTATCTTTACCGAAGTCTTGCAAAAGACAAAACTTATAAAAAGCGATGCAGCCATAGGGCTTGTTTTTCCATTTTTATTCAGCCTTGGGGTTATCTTGGTTTCACTCTATGCAGGAAATGTTCATTTGGATACGGATTCGGTTTTATTGGGTGAATTAGCCTTTGCACCATTTGACCGTATAAGTTTTTTTGCGATTTCGCTACCAAAAAGCTTGATTCAAATGATCTGTATTCTTTTATTCGATTTAGTTTTTATCATATTGTTTTTTAAAGAATTAAAACTGACAACATTTGATCCTAACTTAGCAAAATCATTGGGCTTTTCACCCTCAATTATGCATTATAGTCTAATGTTTGCAGTAAGCCTTACCTGCGTGGGAGCATTTGATTCGGTTGGAGCTGTTTTAGTTACAGCCTTGATGATTGCACCTGCCGCTGCAGCCCTATTATTAACAAACAGTCTTTTTTATATGATAATACTTTCAGTTTTTATTGCTTCGGCATCATCGATAAGCGGCTTTTATCTTGCAGTAAAAATAGATGGAAGTATATCGGGCTCAATGGCTGCAATGACAGGCATCTTTTTTTTACTTGCTTACCTATTCTCACCAAAAGACGGATTGGTAAAACGAAGGGCCGAACAAAAAAATCTAAAAATAGATTTTGCCGTCAAAATGCTCATTGTTCATCTTCTGCACCATCAAGGTGAAGAAAATATGATCAGTGAGTGTAGAGAAGAACATTTATGTGAACATATTAACTGGACGGAAAAAAAGGCCCATGCAGTAGTAATTGCAGCAAAACGGCTGGGATATATAAAAAAAGAAAACGGTTTACTTCTTTTATCTCCATTAGGAAGAAATGAGGCAGAAAAATCAATAACAAATATTTAAGTGAAATAAATTTTTAGGAGGAAGAGTGAAAATCTCGCAAATTACAACCGAAAATTATTTAAAAGCTATCGTCAAATTTTTATCGGAAACTGATAAAGAAAAAATTACCACCGGTGAACTTGCAAAACTATTACATGTTACTCCCGGTACGGCAACATCAATGGCAAAGAAACTTGAAAAAGAAGGATACATAGAATATCAAAACCGGATAGGATGCAGCTTAACCGAAAAAGGTAAAAAGCATGGCCTGAATATTTTAAGGAGACACAGATTAATTGAAACCTTTTTATTTCAGACACTTAAAATGGACGGAAAAAATATTCATAATGAGGCAGAGAATTTAGAACATGCAGTCTCAGATCTTTTAATAGATAAAATAGACAAATATTTAGAACATCCTAAAAGAGATCCACATGGGGCAATAATACCTAGAAAAAATCAAAAAGAATATACATGTATAGATTCAAGTTTAGATAAAGTAAAATACGGAATAGAATATTCGATATCAAGACTCATAGGCTCGGATGCTCAATTTGAATATTATAAAAAAATAAATTTAAAATTAAATTCAAAGATTATACTTCAAAACAAAAATGAAGAAAGCGGGTTAGCCGAGATAATAATAGACGGGAATAAAATATCCTGTTCTACGATGATTTTAAAAAATATATTTGTCGAAAAAATTATTATTTAAGTTCATTTGATTTTTTTAAAATATCTTGCGCAGCTTTTTTCGACTTATAAAACTTTTCTTTATTGAATTTATATTTTTCGATAGGCTTAAATGATTCATCAATAATACCCATTTTTATTTTTGTTTTTAAAATATTAAATACCGCATCATCAATTCTTGTAAGAAAATCGGACTCGTTTTTCATTTTTTTTGAAATTGCTTCTACAAGCTCTTTAAACTTAGGTTCGGAACACATAACCATATCACAACCGGCCTCAAGAGCTAAAAGCACATTATCTACTGTAGTGCGTCCATCCATTTTGAGAGCCTTCATTGCCATATCATCGGTAATAATTAAACCTGTAAATTTTAATTCAGTACGCAAAAATTTTTCTATTCCCTTTTTTGAAAAACAAAAAGGTTTTTTATCTATAAAAGAAAATTCAGCATGTGAAATTAACACGGCTTCATCAGTACCATAAAGAATTCGACTAAAGGGAGCAATAAAATCCTTATAAAAAATATCTTCATTAACATTGATAATGCTCTTTGAAAGATGCGGATCTGTTTCCGCATTTCCGGGAAAGTGTTTAACGGTAGGAAACACCCCGCCTCTTTTCATTCCGGAGATAAAAGCATCGGCATATTTTACTAAAATATCTTCATCATTAGAAAAAATACGATCATCTAAAAAACCGGAATCTTTGGATCTTTCTTTTTCAACAATCGGAGCTAAGTTTAAATGTATACCCAATAGGTGTATTTGCTCTGCTGTATGAGTATATAGAGCTACAGCTTCTTCTTCCGTTAATGTTTCTGCTACCTCTCTAGGTGAAGGCAGGGGCGATCCTATTTTTCTGATTCGATAAACACGCCCGCCTTCAAAGTCGGATGCAAAAAAAGGCGGTACAAATGTTTTTGATTTAGACAAATTTTGTATAGATTGCTTAATAGATTTTATATAAAAAGCGCAAGCTTCAGGAGTATCCGAAAAATTATATCCGAATAAAATAAAAGCACCGGGTGTATAAGAATCAAAATAAGAGCTTAAATAAGAAGGAAAAGCTTTTTTCCCTTCAATACTCATCATCAAAACTTGAGAAGCCTTGTCTTCTATACTCATTTCCGAAATATAAGCTTTGATACTTTCATCATCACTAAAAAGAGCCGTATAAATAAAAAAACAATAAAAAAAAGCGGATATAAAACGTTTCATAAATATTCCAAGATTAAATAAGTTTTTGATTTTTTGCAATCCTAAAAAGTTTTGAGTTCCATAAATTATTTTGCATATACTTGTCACGTATATCGTTTTCACCTATCGCCAATACATTTTTTTGCATTGACTTAAAAGCCTTGCTTAGATAGGCAATAGTTTGAGAAGAACTTTCTCCATATAACTTAACGGATAAATCATAACACAGATACATATATAAAGATGAATAAGGATCATTTTGATACAGGGACTCAACAGCCGATGCTTCCAGATTTGATAAAAAAATCTTGCATTCTTCGATATCATACATCTTTGAAAAGTTAATTTTACAATTATAATAATTATAAAAAGCATCAAACATCTTTTTCCCAATAGACATGTTATATATGTTTGACCAGATCAGATCTTCAGCAATACTGAAACCTGATTTTAAGTTTATAAAATCCGTTAAGCCGGAATTATTATATGCACTATAAATAGAAGATATATCCAAATCCATTTTTTCAAAGTCATTATTTAAAACAGGATAGAATAAAAAAGACTCAAGCAAAAACAATAAAGCATCATCAGTATAATCTATACATTTCATTAAAAGTTCTTGACCGTTTTTTATTTGCCCCATATAAATTAAAGAACGGCCATACCAAGATTTGCATAACGGTTCTATTTTATCAAAATATAAATCAGCAAAATCCGATGCTGTCTTGAAATTTTCTACAGCCTTATTGAATTCTCCTATTTGTAAATAAACACGTCCTTTCATAAAAAGATATGGAATTTTCCAATCCAGTTCAAAATATTCATTAACGGCAGCTGCTAAACGGTCTAAAAAGGTTATAGATTGTTTTAAGTTATTTTGCAAAAAATAAACAACACTAATATTAAATAATGCATCACAGATAAAAGATGTATCATGAGAATGCTCGGCATTATCAAGAGCATAAGAAAAATAAGTAATAGCATCGGATATTTTATTTTGCATTAAATTAAAGAAAGCAAGCAAAGAAAAAGCTCTATACTCTCCTGATTCCAATTTATTTTCTTGAAAAAAGCCGATTGCAGTTTTTAGATATGCATAGGATTTTGTAGTACTATCATCTATGTTTGCAATAATAGAATTTTGATAATATTTTAATGCATTATAAAAAATTTCGTTTTTATATTTTTTTAGGTCTAAACCTTCAATAGAAGAGTCGGAATAATTATGAAATATTGAAGCAAGTAAAAAGTCGGGCTTACATTTAAAATTTAAAGAATCAAATATTTTTTCGGTATCGGAATTTGCATTTAAAATTCCCTTTTTATATTTAGCCCATAAATATTCAGTTATATTTGAATCTGCCATATTCTTGCTAAGATTGATACGTCTTTCAATAATTTCAGGTAAACCATAAGGCACGGCATAGATATTATTCTCGACTAAAATAATACCCATTGAATACATCCAAGCATAAACATCATCAAAAAAAGCTTTGCTTTTATTCAATGAAACTAAAAAATCACTAATCTCATCGTAGAAAAAATATTTACTTGAAACAAGAATAATATATATCAACTGTAATAAATCATCAGGAATATTATATATTGAAGGCAAGGAAGAATCTAATGCCTCTATTTCCATATATTTAGAAACTGCATATATTTTTTCTGCTTCTTCCAAATTCTTTTTATCATCAAGATTATCTATTAAAACTTTTATAGATATCCCGGCATTTTGTTTTTTTATGTAATATTTAAAGAAGATTGCAGCATTTGTCAAAAAAGCATCAACAAAATATTGCGGCATATCTTTAGAAAATCTATGTTTTTTTAGATAAATGTAAACATTCTTTGTAGCTAAAAAAGAAACTCTATCTTCAGCACTCATGGCTTTTAAACAATCATTATCCAAAGGATTAGCCAAAATAAAATTATATATAGCCCAAAAATAATTATCATTCCGATGCAATATTATAGAAGCATTCTCCTCAGCATTTTTATTAGAAGTTAAATTAATATTTTCAAAAAAATTAAATGCATTACATAATAAAACGGAAGCATCCGTTTCATTAAAATCAATATATTTTGAAAGTTTATCGGAAGCCTCTTTTGAAGCAAAAATGCCCATCTCAGGTATTAATCTTTTTTTATACAAGGATAAAAATTCAAATAAAACATCATTTGAAACTTCTTTTTCATAATAGTCAGCAATACATCTTACTTCGGAAATTTTATTTTTATATGAAATTAATATTTTATTTACATTATATAAAAATCTGGCAGTAGAAAAAGCATAAGCAATCGATTTTTTTTTAAATAAAAAATAAAAGCTACCTTGTTCCTGTATAATTTCCGCTCCGTTTGATAAAGCTTCTTCTTTTATTAAGTTAATAAAATCGGTAAGGATTTTTAAATTAATTTTACGTAATTGTCTTTCATATATTATTTCTAAAAAAACACTTAACATGTTCTCATCCTTGATTAATTATAGCACTCAGCTAAAATTATTTTATTTTGACCGAATTTATAAGTAACAATATCATCGATATAGTTTTCTTCTGCTTTTATATTTTCTTTTTCCCATACTTTTCGTTTTTTTTCTTTTAGTTTTGAAATTACTTTGCGTTTTGATGCAGCCTCAATGTAAATTTTTCTTTTTTCTTCAATAATTTGTTCTGCAATAACCAATTTTTCTAATAAGTCATCCTTTTTTTTATCTAAAAGTATAATATAATTTTGGGCATTATGAAGATCGGTTATATCAATTTTATCGGACTCAGGATTAAATTCGGTACCTGTTTTTACTTTTAACTTAGCAATTTGTTGTAATTGAATATCAATGTAATCTTTATGAGCAATAGCCTGTGCTAACTCAATTTCCGACTGATGTTCATAAAATTCGCGTAAGTTCAAAAGTTTTTCAAGCCGAAACTCAAACCTTTTCATTACTCAACCTCTCGCTCAGGTTTATATAATGCAGAGGCTTCAGAACTTTGAGCATATTTTTTTATAGCCCCAACACCTAATCCTGCTTCATCAAATTCCTCCGGAGGAATATCAATACCCGTAATATCCGAAAGTTTTTGTAATGTATCTTTCAGTTTTGCAGGATCATCTACCTCTTGAGTTAAAAAATCATAAATACGCGGATAATGTTCTATAGCATCATCGATTGCTGCACTGCTTCCTTTTTGATAAGCTCCGAGATTTATCATATCTTCGGATTCGGTATAATCTTTTAATAATGTACGCATTCGTTTTGATGCATTCTTTGTGTTCGGTCCCGATACTCTGTTGGATAATCTGGAAATACTTTTTAAAACATTAACGGCTGGATATTGTCCTCTCTCAGCAAGATTTCTATCCAATACAATATGACCGTCTAAAATACCTCGAACGGCATCCGAAATCGGCTCATTCATATCATCGCCTTCTACTAGTACGGTATAAAATCCTGTAATGGAACCTTTTTCGGAGGTACCGCTTCTTTCAAGCAATTTAGGAAGGGAACTAAAAACACTTGGAGTATATCCGCGAGTTGCAGGAGGCTCTCCTATGGCAAGTCCTATTTCTCTTTGTGCCATAGCAAAGCGTGTTACGGAATCAAAAAGAAGCATAACATCTTTTCCTTGATCTCTAAAATATTCTGCAATTGCCGTAGCAGTATATGCCCCTCTTATTCTTGCAAGAGCACTTTGATCTGAGGTTGCACTTACAATTACCGAATGTTTTAAACCTTCAGGCCCCAGATCATGCTCAATAAAATCTAAAACTTCACGTCCGCGCTCTCCTATAAGAGCTATAACATTTACATCGGCATTTGTGTTTCTGGCTATCATTCCAAGCAAGGTAGATTTTCCGATTCCCGTACCGGCGAAAATACCAAGACGTTGTCCGCGTCCCACAGCCAAAAGACTATCGATAGCACGGATGCCGGTAACAATTCTTTGTCTTATAGGTTTACGGGTCATAGCATCGGGAGGAGGAGCTACGACAGGATATCTTTTAGCCGAATAAGGTTCAGGTTTACCGTCAGCAGATTTACATAAGGCATCTACAACACGACCCAGTAAAACATTTCCAACCGGAACGGATAGAATTTCTCCGCTTGCAATAACGAGGTCGCCTATTTTTACACCTTGAACATCGGTATAGCTCATCAGCTGAACGATAGTTCCGTTTAAACCTACAACCTCAGCCTTTAATCCATCAGGATTATCATCCGTAATAATTTGGCAAAGCTCTCCTACGGAAGCAACAGGTCCTTCACTTTCAATTAATTTATCATGAACACGGACAACACGTCCCGTAAATTTTATCGGATCGGTTTCTGAGACAGCATCGGTATATTTATCAAACAGATCTACCATATCGGCACCTTAAATATTTCCGGTTTTTATCTTTGTCTTAATGGGAGATATTTCCAAAATCTTTTGTTCAAGTTCGTTAAGCTGACTTGCTATGCGTGCATCCACTGCTCCAAAATCGGTTTCAATTATACATCCGCCTTGATCAACAGTAGAATCTTCAACTACCGTAATATTTTTAATATTTTCTGCAGCAGATATAAAGTTTTGGATGTGCTCTGTAGTCATTTTAACATCAGCAAGATTAACGCGTATAACCACGTCTCCCCTGCCCTTTACTTTACGCAAAGCATGAACAACGTTGGACACTACAACATTTCTCTGATTTTCGGAAATAACCTTGACAACCTTTCTTGTCATCAGAAGAACAAGATCCACTATTTGCTGCTCAGTTTCCGAAAGAATTTCTTGACGCCTATCCATAGCCTTATTTATTATTGTGTGAAGACGATCAGTTAGGCGCTGCACTTCAAGATTTCCTTCCTTGAAACCTTCTTCACGGCCGCGGTTAAAACCTTCCTTATATGCACCTTGATTTACAGCATCTTTGTTTTTTTCGGAATCGGCTATTATATCTCTGGCTTTTTGCTCGGCTTCGGCTATAATATCCTCAGCATCTTTTTTTGCATTTTGAGCAATAACTTGAGCTTCATCTGTCTGTCTTTTTACTTCATCAAAGGCAGCGTTTTGCGCACCTTCAATAATTTTATCGGCTTCAGTTTTAGCATCGGAAAGCATTTTTTCTTTTTGCTTTTCCCATTCAAGTTTAAAATCTTCAGCTTCTTTTTTTAAATCTTCAACAGTAGGACCTTCATAAACCGGAACTTCTTCTTCAATAATTTCTTCAGGTTCTTCTTGAAAAGTTTTATTAAGCTGCAAAAATACTACATCGCTATTGTTTTTGTTTACCTCAAAGCCTCTAAAAATAGTCTTAGCCATAAGCAATTCTCCGTTTTATTTTATACCAATTCATCCTCTTCGGATCTGGCGATAACAATTTCACCCTTATCCTCCAAGTGTCTGATAATCGAAACAATTTTCTGCTGAGCTTCTTCAACATCTTTAACACGTATCGGTCCCATGTATTCCATTTCATCACGGAGCATGGCACCTGCACGTTTAGACATATTCCTAAATATCTTATCTTGAACTTCGGTATCAACCTGTTTAAGAGCCTTAGCCATTTCATCGTTATTAACTTCACGCAGAACCTTACTGATGGACCTATCGTCAAGCATAACAATATCTTCGAATACGAACATCTTCTTCTTGATTTCTTCTGCCAAGTCGGGATCTTCGTCTTCAAGAGATTCGATAATTGATTTTTCAGAAGAACGGTCAACAAGGTTAAGAATCTCAACGATGCTGTCTACACCGCCCGCTGCCGTGTAATCTTCACTTGAAACGGTTGAAAGTTTCTTTTCCAAGACGCGTTCAACTTCACGGAGAACATCGGGGGAAGTTGTATCCATGGTTGCGACACGTCTTGCAACATCACTTTGAATTTCATCGGGAAGATTTTGCAAAATCACCGATGCCTTTTGCGGCTCAAGGTAGGCAAGAATCAAAGCAATTGTCTGCGGATGCTCTTGCTGAATAAAGTTCAATAAGTGCGCAGGATCGGTTCTTCGAATAAAATCAAATGGACGAACTTGCAAAGAACTTGTAAGCCTGTTTATTATTTCGATAGCTTTTTGACTGCCGAAAGTTTTTTCCAGAACATCCCTTGCATAGTCTATACCGCCTGTTGTTATAAAGTTTTGAGCAGTCATCAAATCCTGAAACTCTTGGAGAACGGCATCTTTTAATTCCGCTTCCACCGTTTCGGTTCTTGCAATCTCAAAAACTATTTTTTCGACTTCATCTTCACGAAGTCTTTCCATTATTTTAGCGGAGATTTCACCTCCGAGAGATACTAAAAATATTGCAGCCTTCTGTCTTCCGGTAAGAGAATTAATATCCTTACTTTTTTTTGAACTGCCTCTTTCTTTTGCAGGTGCTACAGCCATATTATTCCTCCATGAGCCAAGTTCTAATTAAAAGAGCAACATCTTCAGGATGTTCCCGAGCCATATTGATAGCATTTTCTTGAAGCTCCTGACGTCTTCGCTCTTCAACCGTCATTGAGACATCGGCATCAGCCATTTGCTGATCATACAACATTCTTTCACGCTCCAACTGTGCCTGACGCAGAAGTTCTTCTTCGCGGAGTCTTTTTCTTCTTTCAATCTCACGGCTTATAATTCTATACAATATAAAGAAGAGTAATATTAATGCTATTCCCGCCAGTGAAAGCAAGAATATGGTTTGCCTTTGCAGAGCTTTAAAATATTCCCTATCTTCCAGTTCAAACTGAGATGTTCTATCAACCTTAACATTTACAACACTTACGGAATCTTTTCGGCTTGCATCAAATCCTATGGCATCTTTAATTATTTTTTCGGCCTGCTTTATTTCTTCAGCTGAAAGAGGTTTATATTCTCTTTCGATCATACCGTTTTTAATAATATATTTTCCGTTTACGTCTTTTTTCTTTTCCCAAACACCGTCAATGTTTACCGATACGGTTCTTCTTCCCATTTTGGGAAGGAAGACTTCTTTTATCTGGCTTGAACTTACAAGATGGTTTTCCTTTGTGATGGTCTGAGTCGAGCGTCCCACTAAATTTCTTGTATCCTGATAAGAAGGAGGAGTTTGTCCCTCGGTTCCCGTAGGTCCTTGAGGATTTATTCCGCTTCCTTCCCAGATAGTTGTTGCATTTTCAGAGCTTACCGTAACCGATTGAACTACTTGAGAATCATCATAAGAAGTCTCAGGATTATCTTCTTTGATAACTGTAGGGCGTATTTCGGTCGTATCGGCAGAACGTTCAGACATATCCATATCAATTTTAACGTTTATATCTCTAACTCTGTCTTCACCGTATATTTTTTGTAAAGGAGTAAGTATGTTGGCCCCATATTGCCTTTCAAGTTTAGCAATAAATTTTTGCTGCTTTTCAATTAGAGTTAAGCGGTCAGCATCTTTCATAATTTCAAAATCGTTTAAGGGAATTCCTGAAGCATCACTTATAGTAATATCTTCATTTTTTAATCCGGGAACCGCAAGCCTGAGCATCTTTTGGATACCTTCTATTTTTTTTCGATTGGCCGAAATATCGCTTCCCGGTGCAGGATAAATAACTACAGTTGCAGTTGCAGGAAGCTGTTCCGATTCAAATAAGGCTTTCTCCGGTATCCGGACAATAACATTAGCATCATCAATATCGTCCAAGGCTTTTAAGTGTCTCTTTACTTCCTCGGTAATTGCACGGCGTAAATCGACCTCACGGTCAAATTCTGTACGCGAATAGCGCTCAACATCAAAGAATGCCCAAGGACTTGTATTGTTAGGTATTAAATCTTCACGGATTAAAATAGCCCTCATCCTTCTGGCTGTTGCTTCATCGGCAACCGAGATTATCCCATCGGAAGAGATTTCAGTTTTTACATTTTCTTCATTAATGCGCAAGATAATTCTATCCCGCAGATCAACATCGGTTATCGCCATGTCTATTACGGGTACCGATGTCGGTTTTGAAGACCATCTACCGAGAACGACAATCAATACCAGAGCAAGTACAATTACCCCGATGATGATTCCTTTTTGGAGCTTTGTCCATTTTCCCCAAAGCGTCCCAAACTTTGTTTTTAGATTGTTAAACTTTTCGTTCATGTTTCCCCCCATGTACTGAACGAGCTTTGCAAGGCTTTAACTTAAAAGTCTTGCAGTCTATTTTTATCTCGTTGTAGTAATATCATTCCAAGTTTTTACTAAACGGTCGATTATGGTTTGCGCTAATTTAAGCGACAAACTTGCTTCGGCCATTCCCAGCGTTATATCATGAACATCGACCGATTCGGGATCGACAATCATTTGTTCTCCCAATTTGTCCATGTTTGTTTGCTTTGCATTCATGCTGTCAAATGCTTTTAAAATTGTCTGTTCAAAACTTGCAGCTTCTTTATTTGCAGCAAGCTCAATCATGTCGGTATTTGAGACCATTTTGGCTCTAAAATTATCGGTAACAACAGCATTAATTTTCGGAACATCTAAAAGTCCCGGTACCGAATTTACATTTGCAACATTTACAGCGTTTACCATTTTTTCCTCCCACTAAAATATTTTATCGTTTATTTTATCTTGCAATATCCAAGGCTCTTTGGAACATATCCTTTGCACCGTTTACAACGGCAAGGTTTGCCTCATAAGCCCTTGAAGCCGAAATTAAATCTACCATTTCAGTAACTATGTCTACATTCGGATACTCTACACATCCTTCATTAGGGCCGTATTTTAAGGCCTTAGGATGGGTCGGATCATAAACCCAACGGCTATCGGAAGTATCTTTTTCTATCGAAAGAACCTTAACGCCCTCACCTACTCCTCTTTCTACATTTTGAGGAGTAAAAGGAGTTTGCCAGTCGATACCGCTTTTCCTTTGGCCGACTATTACGCGGCTTCTTTTAAAAGGACCGCCTTCTTGGGTTTCCAAGCTTGAAGCGTTTGCAATATTGTTTGATATTACATCGGTTCTAAGACGCTCTACACCCATTCCCGTAGCTGCAATATTTATACTCGTAAACAATCCCATATTTTTTCCTCCGATTCCTTATTCTACTTTAAAACCGATTGTACCTGATTGTACTGAAAACCTGCCATCATACTTAAAAGCTGATATTGCATTTGAATCTTCAATACCTTCATAGCTTCATCTTCAGGATTTACATTATTTCCATTTGTGTCTTCAGTAGTCAAATAATCCAAAACACGCACAGGCTCAACCGTTTTATAATCTATAGGCTCATTTGATTTTATGTGCAAGGGATGAGTCGTTGCAAGCTGAAAAGCTCCTTTTGCATTTTTTTCAGAATCAAAGGCTCTTTTTAACTCCGATTCAAAATTTACCTCAGTCCTCTTAAAATTAGGAACATCAGAATTTGCAAGGTTATTTGATGTAACGGTATAGCGTAAAGAGTTTACATCCAAGGCTCTGTGCAGTATATCCGTTGTTCTTAAAAAACTATTAAAACCCATAATTCACTCCTAAGGATATTTTCGGCAAATTTTAAATACCCCTTAACCATATTATAGAATATATCGGGATAAATCCTGATCCTGTACTATATCTTTTAACCTTTCATCCACATAGGCTACATCGATTTTTACCGTTTCGCCTCCCATTTCGCTTGCATTAAACGAAATATCTTCTAAAAGCATTTCCATAATCGTATGGAGCCTTCTTGCCCCAATGTTTTCGTTTTTGCTGTTTACATCGGCAGCCAAAAAGCTCATTCTATCAATGGCTTCATCTAAAAATTCTATTTTTACGCCTTCGGTTTCCAAAAGCTCTGCATACTGTTTGGTCAAAGCATTTTTAGGTTCAAGGAGAATACGTTTAAAATCTTCTGCATGCAAGGCTTCAAGCTCCACCCGCAAGGGAAAGCGTCCTTGAAATTCAGGTATTAAATCGCTAGGCTTTGATACGCTAAACGCTCCTGCTGCTATAAAAAGAATGTGACGAGTATCGACAACGCCGTATTTAGTGGAAACCTTAGAGCCTTCAACTATGGGAAGGATATCGCGCTGAACACCTTCTCTTGAAACATCGGGCCCGCCGCCGCGATCCGAACGGGAAGCCACCTTATCGATTTCGTCAATAAATATAATTCCCATCTGCTCGACCCTTTGTTTTGCTTCATCCGTTACCTTATCATGATCTACCATACGGTCAAGCTGTTCGGCCATTATAATTTCGCGGGCTTCTTTTACGCTTACATTTTTACGTTTCGGTTTTGCGCCGCCCATAAGCATATTGGAAAAGTTTGACATTGCAGATTCAATATCTTCCATGTTTGAACCGCCTGCAAAAAATTCGAATGTGGGTGTTCCAATGGAGGGAGAAATAGTAACCTCAACCATTTTATCTTCAAGCTTATTTTCGCGGAGCATTACGCGGAATTTTTCCCGTGTGCCGCTCATATCGTTTTCATTTTGAGCCTTATGCTCTTCAGCTGGAGCCGTAGAACTCATGCTTGGAAGGATTATCGTTGTTCCGCTAGAGGCTTGAGAAACATTTTGCGGCTGAGCAGAAGTTGCAGCAGTTTTCTTTTTATTTGAACCGGGCAAAAGCAAATCCAATAAAGATTCTTCGGTATTTTTTTCTGCCTGTTCTCTTAATTTTTCCTGCATCTCACTTTTCACCATTGTGTAGCCCACAGCCATTAAATCCCTGATCATAGATTCTACATCACGGCCTACATAGCCCACTTCAGTATACTTTGTAGCCTCTACTTTTAAAAATGGAGCGCCCGACAACTTTGCAAGCCGTCTTGCAATTTCGGTTTTACCTACACCAGTAGGACCTATCATCAAAATATTTTTAGGAGCTATTTCATCTCTGATTTCTTCGGGAAGTTTAAGCCGGCGCATTCTATTACGAAGAGCAATAGCAACAGCCCTCTTCGCCTTGTTTTGTCCTATGATATATTTATCCAATTCTGCAACCGTTTGTTTAGGCGTCAAATCTTTTAATTCTTCGTTCATTATATTTCCTCCATAACTATCTTTCCGTTTGTGTAAATACATATTTTTCCTGCAATCTGTAAACTCTTTTCTGCAATTTCATGGGCGGAAAGGTTTGTGTTTTGCATCAAAGCCAAAGCCGAAGCATAAGCATAGTTTCCTCCGGAACCTATAGCAAGTACATCTTCTTCCGGCTCGATAACATCTCCGTTTCCTGAAATTAAAAGAGTAGTCTTTGCATCGGCCACAAGTAAGAGGGCTTCTAAATTTTTAAGCATCTTATCGGTGCGCCAATCTTTTGCAAGCTCTACCGCAGCTCTGGTAAGATCTCCTGAAAATTCTTTTACCCTAATTTCAAATTTTTCCAAAAGAGTAAAGGCATCGGCCGTTGCTCCGGCAAAGCCCGTTATAATTTTTCCGTCATAAATTTTTCTTACCTTTCGGGCATTTCCCTTCATAACTGTTTCGCCCATGGTTACCTGCCCGTCTCCGGCCATAACAATTTTCCCGTCTTTTCTTACGGCAATCACCGTAGTGCTTCTTATTTTTTGACTCATCTAAAACTCCTATTCCGATAAACAGTGAGGCTGAATTTCTGCCGAACTGTTTATCATACTCCTATCTATGAATGAGGATGAGCAGTCTTATATAAATTTTGAAGCTGCTCAGCCGTAATATGCGTATATCTTTGCGTGGTCGAAACGCTTTCGTGACCAAGCAATTCCTGTACAACCCTTATGTCCGCACCGCGGGTAATTAATGTCGATGCAAAACTATGTCTAAAAGCGTGGGGTGAAAGATGTTTTAATTCGGGAGATAACTCAACATATCTGTTTATTATATACCGAATTCCCCTGCTTGTTAAGGCTTGAGCCTTTTGATTTATAAAAAGAGCATCTCTAATTTTTCCCTTATGGTCTTTTTGAACTTGGCCTTTAAACTTTTCAACCAAGTCAGCTCTTTCTTTTAAATACTCCCGCAAATACTCTTTTGCAAATTCCGCAAAAAACACCTTTCTTTCTTTTTTGCCTTTTCCGAAAACGATGGCATAAGAAAGAGTTTTATCCAAATCTTTTATATCGAGCCCGGCTAATTCCGAGACACGGCAGCCTGTAGAATAAAGAGAAGCAAATAAGGCGGCATCTCTTGTTTCCCAAAGAATATCGGCATTTGAAGGCAGCCTACAAAACTCTTGTGCCTGTTTTGGAAACATAAAAACAGGAAGTTTTTGAGCAAGTTTTAAATTCCTTACAGACGATATAGGATTTATTTTTGTCAAATTGAACCTTAAAGCATATTTATAAAAACCTCTTAAGGTAGACATCATTCTGTTAATTGAAGCCGGAGCAATTTTTTTATCTGCAAGTTCTGCAATAAAAATCCTAATGTCCGAAGCCTTTAATTCAAAAACATTTAAGTCAAGTTCTTTTAGCCATTCTTCAAAAATAATCAAATCGTTTTTATAAGAATCTATTGTTGCTTTTGTAAATTGCCGAACTCCCGCACTGTAAGTGAGGTAGTTTTCAAATACTTCATTCATTGCTTCTGTCTACCTCCACATCTTCTACACCTTCAACTACACTGTGTAAATAATCGCAATTAGGATTAATACAAGCCTTATAGTTTCCGTTTTTCTTATCATACTTTTCTACCATAAACCAACCGCATTTAGGACAAGAAGCATTTATAGGTTTAAAGTGCGAAATAAAATCACATTCGGGAAAATGTGTACATCCGTAAAATTCTTTTCCTCTCTTTTTAGATTTACGTGCGATTATGTCTCCGCCGCAGCCTTCACGCGGACATTTTGCCAAAGGAATCGATTTTGTATTTTTACATTCAGGGAAAGCACTGCAAGCTAAAAACACTCCGAAGCGGCCAAGTTTTTTTACCATTTTGTTTCCGCATTTTTCGCAGACTATATCAGTAACTTCATCCAATGAGCCTTTAATGCTTTCTACATTTTCCAAGGCGGTATCTACTTTTTCTTTAAATGAACCGTAAAAACTTTCCATCAGTTTAGGCCATTCTACTTTATTTTCAGCGACTTCGTCCAAGCGGTTTTCCATTCCAGCAGTAAAGTTCACATCTATTATTTCGGAAAAATTTTTTACCAAAAGATTGTTGATAATCCTTCCCAGCTGGGTCGGAACAAGCTGCTTATTAGATCTTGTTACATAATAGCGTTCAAGCAAAACGGAAATAATAGGCGCATAGGTTGAAGGTCTTCCGATTCCTTTTTCTTCAAGCATCTTTACGATACTTGCATCAGTATAACGGGCAGGGCCTTGAGTAAAATGCTGCTCCGGTCTTAAACCTTCAATATTTATTTCATCTCCTACCTTCATGGGAGGAAGCGAAGAACCTTTTTCATCTTTTGAAATCAAAGTTTTTGTAACCGTGTAAAAACCTTTTTCGGTTATCTTTGTAGAAGCTGCACGGAAAACAGCATCTCCTACTTTTATTTCGTAACTAGATGTTTTTGTTTTTGCATTTTTCATTTGACTTGAAACAAAGCGCTCCCAAATCAAAGAATAAAGTCTTAACTGATCACGGGTTAAGAATTCTTTTAAATAAGAAGGAGTATATTCAATGTATGTAGGACGAATTGCCTCGTGTGCATCCTGTGCTTTTTTTCCTGCTGCATATACATTAGGCCCATCAGGTAATTCTTTAGGATGATTTTCATTTATCCATTTACGGACAGCATCTATTGCCGTATCGGAAATTCTTACCGAATCGGTACGCATATAGGTAATCAAACCGACTCTGGTAGAACCGACAGCTACACCTTCATACAGCTGCTGGGCTACCTGCATCGTCTTTTTTGATGTAAAGCCTATTCTGTTTGCCGCAACCTGCTGTAATGTAGAAGTCGTAAACGGAGGGCGAGGCTTAATACTTTTCTCCGTTGTTTTAATATCCGAAACCGACGCAGGCAAAGAGCTTAATTCTTTTATAATAGCATCAACCTCTTTTTGATTTTTTAATTCCGGTTTATTATCCTTGTATTTTACAAGCTGAGCCTCAAAAGAAGTTTTATTGTATTTAAAATCTCCGTCAAGAGTCCAGTATTCATCAGGAATAAAATTTTCAACTTCTTCTTCCCGCTCACATATTAAACGCAATGCAACTGATTGAACACGGCCTGCCGACAATCCGTTTTTTACTTTTTGCCAAAGAAGAGGAGATAGGTTATAACCGACCAGTCTATCCAAAACTCTTCTGGATTTTTGAGCATTAACTTTTCCCATATCTATATCCATGGGATTTTTTACGGCTTCTTGAATTGCATTGGGAGTAATTTCGTTAAAAACTATTCTTTTTATCGGAGAAGAACATTCCGGAAGCAAGGCTTCGTGTAAATGAAAGGCGATAGCCTCCCCTTCTCTATCATTATCACTTGCAAGAAATACGCCTGAAGATTTTTTCGCTTCCTTTTTTAATTCTTTTAAAATTTTAGCACGGCCTCTAACCGTTATATATTCGGGAGTAAAATTATGTTCTATATCTATTGCCAATCTGGATTTAGGCAAATCTATCAGATGCCCCATCGAAGCTCTTACGATATAATTGTTTCCTAAATATTTTTCGATTGTCTTAGCCTTTGCAGGAGACTCAACTATAACCAAGCAATGCTGTTTTGTTTTTTTTGCAGTACGTTTAGTTTTTTTTGTTTCATTCATCGTGTTTTCCATAAATCAATACCTCATAATCTATAAATTAGTAAACAGCATATTTTGCTGATTGTTTTTTAAATTATTTTCCGTAGGATATTTCCAGTCATGTAAAATATCATCTATGGATTTTATCGCAAATGCACCTTGTTCGTAAAGAGCTTTACTACCTTCATTTTGTAAAGAATTAAGAAGAAGGCTGCATACATAAACATCTCTGCCTTGCTCCAAGGCAAAATCCGCAGTAATAAGGGCGCCCGATTTTTTGGGAGCTTCTACAATTAAAACGGAACGCGAAAGCCCCGAAATAATTCTATTTCGTTCGGGAAAGCGGTAGGACAATGGTTCCGTTCCCGGAGCATATTCACTTAAAATACATCCGCCCGATTCCAAAATATTTGCAGCAAGTTTTTTATTTGAACGGGGATAAATCATTTCAGGCCCGCAGGCCAATACGGCCAAGGTTTTACCTTCACCTTCAAGACAGCCCCTATGAGAAAAACAATCTATACCGAAAGCCAATCCCGACACAACAGGAATATTTTTTTCGGCACATTCTTTTCCCAAATTCAAGGCTTGTTCAATTCCATCCCCTGTAGGCCGCCTTGTTCCTACCATTGCAAGCATAGGCTGTTCAGCAGAAGAAAGAGCTCCTCGATAAAAGACGGTAAATGGATGATCGGGAATCTCTCTAAGCTGCGGAGGAAAATCCGGATCATAAAAATAAAGCATTTTTATATCGTATGAGCTCATAAGTTTTATACTTGAATCCGTAAGGGATTTAAGTAAATCTTTATCCCATTTTTTTGGTCTTACTTGCCGGCCGATAATTTCCGAAATATCTTTTATAGAAAGCGATACAAGAGAAGATAAGGAATCAAGCTTTTCTGACAGAACAAGCTTTTCCCTTCCTTTGAGAAAATAGCAATGAGATAATCCTATATACAAACTTTCTTTTTCGGATATCTTCACTTTTTATCTTCCTCCCGAACTCTTAATCTCCCTAATATTACTTTCCGCTTTTGCTTTTTTTTCTGCGCTGCTTGAAATCTCGATAATGCGCTCATAAACGGCAATAGCTTTTTCATTTTCACCCGTCATATAATAAGCCGTCCCAAGTAAAAATAAATGATCTATAGGTTTCTTTTCCCATTCGGTAATTTTTTCTAAAATAGGAATTGCTTCAGCAGGACGATTTAATTCGAATATATACAATACCGACAAAGCATAAACAGCCTTTGAATGTTTAGGATCTATTTCAAGTGCACGCGTATAAGCGGAAACGGCAAGAGAAAAATATCTTTTTTTCTCGATGTCGGTTCCTGTCAATTCAAAATCTAAAGAATTTTTTGCCGTTAAACTTGCAGCAAGGCCTGCTTGATAAAATAAATTCGGATTTTCAGGATAATACTCCAATGCAGATTGAAAAGCTTTTAATGCTTTTTTATACATTTTTTGATCCATATATCTTGATCCGAGTATTTTATACCAAATGCCGATCCTTTCTTCTGCAATAATTATATCGTCAACTCTTTTTTCATATTTTCTTATGGCATCCTTTAATTCGGCCTCCGTATTCGGATTACTGACTCCTTCTTCCAATTCCTGAAGTCTTCTAATACTTGTAACCTTATTACAGCTTTCCAATATAAAGATTAACAACAAAGTAATTATTACAAAACAAAATCTTTTTTTCATTTTATACCTCGCTCTAACTTTTTAGTATCAAAAAATTTATTATGATACATTTGCAAAGATTTATCCTCGATATGCGTATAAACTTGAGTTGTAGAAATATCGGAGTGTCCTAAAAGACATTGAACGGATCTCAAATCCGCTCCTCCGGCAAGTAAATGCGTAGCATAAGAATGTCTTAAAGTATGAACCTTTGTTTCAATACCGGAAAAATTTGAAAGCTCATTTATTCTTTTCCAAATTCCCTTTCTGGTTAAAACAGCTCCTCTATTATTTAAAAATACGGAACCTGAAGTCAATGTATTTTCAGGATGTTTAGGTTTTAATAGTTCGGTACGGGCTTCAAGTATATATTGCTTAAGCCAATACTTGGCGGCACTGCCGAAAGGAACAATCCGCTCTTTATTGCCTTTCCCCGTAACCTTTATTAAATCTTCATCATAAAAAATATCTTCCAGTTTTAAATTAACAATCTCACTGACTCTAAGACCGGCCGAATAAATAAGCTCAAACAAAGCACGGTCTCTAATATTATTAGGAGAATCCAAAGGAATTGCAGCAAAAAGGCTGTCAACTTCATCCGGAGATAAAACTCTGGGCAAGGTCTTTTCCCTTTTAGGTCTTTCAATACTCTCACTCGGATTATCTTTTCTAACTCCTTCGATAATTAAAAATCTAAAAAAGGAATTAAGAGCTGCAATATCCTTGGCTATGGTTTTAGCCATAATTCCTGATTCGGATCTATGCAAAATAAAATCAATACAGTCGGCTTCCGTTGCATTTTCAATTAAACTATCTGACATATGCTCTTGAAATAATTGCAAGGTATTAATATAGGTTTGAGCTGTTGCTTTGGAATGAGATTCTGCTGAAATTAAAAATCCGTAAAAAGCCCGAAGCTGTATCTTTGTCAGTTTATTTTCCTCCTATCTTAAAACATTTTGATTTCTGTAATATGCAGGAGTATCCAAATCACTTTCCATAGGCGGAACTATAGAGCTAAAAGAAGGTTTCCTTTCTGCAACATAACTCTCTTCATAATGTTTTTCAGAAGAAGTCTCGCTCCTATTTCTTAATCCAAGGCCTAAAAGATTAGGAGGATTTGTTTTATTAAC
This sequence comes from Treponema denticola, assembly GCF_024181645.1. Lineage (NCBI taxonomy): Bacteria > Pseudomonadati > Spirochaetota > Spirochaetia > Treponematales > Treponemataceae > Treponema > Treponema denticola. Next base: position 1,569,311 of record NZ_CP058624.1, read on the forward strand.
CGTAGACCACTCTCTTGAAGTCATAAAAGAATCATCTGTAAATACCAAGTTTTCTGCTTTGTCACGAACAGGCTTCCTGTTAGATGCTGCATCATCAATAGGAAACTTATCGTTTGATCTAAAACCTGTTGCAATAAGCGTAACAACAATTTTGTTTTCTACGGAAGGATCTATGGTTGCACCGAAAAAAGTGGCCACATCAGGATCTGCCCCGGCATTGATAATATCCATAATCTCAGAAAGCTCATGCATGGTTAGTTTTTCACTTCCGCAAATATTTACCAAAAGATTTTTAGCTCCTTCAACTCTGGCTTCTTCAAGTAAAGGATTGTTAAGCGCATTTGTTGCAGCATCCACGGCTCTATTTTGTCCTTCACCTACACCTACACCCATATGAGCATTACCCTGTGATTTCATTACAGCTTTAACATCAGCTAAATCAACATTAATTTCTCCATGTTGATAAATTAAATCCGAGATACCTTGAACAGCCTGACGTAAAACATCATCAGCCTTTTTAAATGCTTCCACAACAGGCGTTGAAGGATCTACCATATTCAATAAGTGCTGATTCGGAATAGTAATTACGGTGTCTACGGATTCTCTTAATTTCTTTATACCTTCTTCTGCAAGAACCATTCTTTTACGGCCTTCAAATGCAAACGGCTTTGTAACTACTGCAACGGTTAATATACCCTGCTCCTTGGCAATTTCGGCAATAATTGGAGCCGAACCTGTACCGGTGCCTCCGCCCATGCCTGCCGTTATAAAAAGCATATCCGCATCTTTTATTGCATTTGCAATTACTTCGCGATCTTCGATAGCAGCCTGCTCTCCTATCTCAGGATCTCCTCCTGAACCCAAACCTTTGGTAATCTTTGTTCCTATAGGTAATTTTAAAGGAGCATTTGAATGACGTAATGCCTGTAAATCGGTATTTGCAACTATAAAGTCAACATACCTCATACTGCTGGACATCATTCTGTTTACGGCATTTGAACCGCCTCCTCCGGCACCTATAACTTTTATTATAGCCGGAGTACCTGCATCGACAACTTCATCATTTACCTTGTCTTCCATTACTTCATATAACATACCAATAACCCTCCCGTATGCAATTTTAAAATAATTCTTTTATAAAATTTTTTATTTTTGAAACAACAAGCCCCGAATTTTCTTTTCCGGAACTTGAAACCTTACCTATCTTATTTTGATCATCCAATCTATGCAATATTAATCCCAACACCGCAGCGAACTCCGGGCTTCGATATCGCCCTACAACGCCTCCTATAGTTGAAGGAATTCCCAGTCGGGCAGATTGCATACCGAATATTTCATCAGCTAATTCCGTTGTACCGTTTAGCAAGGCTCCGCCTCCGCATATTATAACGGAACCGCCAAGGCAGGAAGCTTGCGTAAGACCATCCACCTTATTTTTTACCATTACAAAAATTTCAGCCATGCGGGCTTGCAATATTTCGCAAATCTTACTTCTATAAACTTCTTCAGGTCCCCTTCCTCCAAAAGCCGGAATTAAAATCTGTTCATCTCTTTCAACAAAGGGAAGCCAGCAGCATCCGCTTGATATTTTTATTTTTTCTGCCGTATCAAACGGAATACTTTTTACTATTGCAAGATCATTGGTAACCTGTATTCCGCCTACAGGTAAGGAGGCTGTAATTATAGGTCCTCCGTTTTGCATAACAACTATATCGGTAGTCCCCGCTCCAATATCTATTAAAATTGAACCAAGCTCTTGTTCATCATTTGTCATAACGGCTCTTACATCCGCCAAACCGTTATGCATTAAGCCGTCTATATTTAAATCGGCTCTTTGAACACAGTTGGGAATATTTTTCATAGATGTCGCTACACCTGTTATTAAATGAACCTCTGCTTCAAGTCTTGTACCTATCATATTTAACGGATCTTTGATTCCTCGCTGCTTATCTACTGTATAAGATTGAGGCACCACATGAATTATTTCTCTATCTCCTGTAAACTCAACAGCCTGTGCAGAATTAATTACGGCATCTATATCGGAACGGTCTATTTCCTTATTATTTTTACCCTTGTCTCTTATAGGAAAAACGCCCTTAGAGTTGACTCCCTCTATATGAACTCCGCCCAAGCCGACAGTACAATGTGAAATATCTACACCGGACATAACCTCAGCCTCATCAACAGCCTTATTTATACCCTGAACGGTATTTTCAATATTAGTGACAATACCCCGATGTATGCCCGTCGATTCACTCATACCGATACCCGTAATCTGTAAATGCCCTTCATCGTTTTTTTCGGCAACAACAACTCGAATATTTTTACTTCCTATATCCAAACCTACGATTATATCATCACTCATCTTTAGCCTCTCTTTTTATATAAACGGCATTAGCACCACGTAGATCAATTCCAATAATATTTTTTTCTAAATTTATATCCTTAACTACATCCAGAATAAGAATCATATATTGTAAAGATTCTTCCGTCAAAAATTTATTGGTTATAACCGATAACCTGCTCTTTACAGAATAGAGAATCAAATCATAACCTCCGTATTTTTTAGGCTGAATTTTTATCTCCGATATTTCATTTAATAAAACGGGATGTTTTTTTTGCAAAATATCCAACTGAACAAAAAGCTGAGAAATTTTTTCGTTAACCCGCATACCTTCACGAGGATTTTTAAATGTAAGCCCTGTAATAATAGGCAAATTTGATTGAATAATAGGAGAACCTATCCTAAAAATCACACCGTAGCCGTCAATTTCCATCGGAACGGTTCTTCCTTCAACTTCCGTAAAAGCCAAAGCAACAGCCTTTCTTTCAACTATCTTAATTAAAACCTTATCGGGGAATTTTTTTTCTACAGTAGCTGATGCAATTCCGGAATATGATACAAGCCTTTTAGAAATCTCAGAAGAATCTATTGAAAGCCACTTAGTATTACTTTCGATTCCTGCAAGTTTTTTTACTTCTATAGAACTTAAATCGGAACAACCCGAAATATTTACTGCTGCTATAGAACTATAGGGTAAAATTATTGCATAATAGATGACCTCTCCCAATAAAAGCAAGACAAAACTAATAATAAAAAATCTAATTACAGCCGACTTAAGCTTTGATGATTTATTATCATTAATAACATTCTCTTTAACATATGCATCATTCAAATATTCATCTTTTTTCCAAGTATACAAAATATCAGCCATCTATTTCTCCTTTTTATTCACATATCCTGATGCATTTAAAATTAGACCGCATAAAGAAAACGTAACTACCAATGATGAACCTCCCGATGAAAAAAAAGGAAGAGGTATTCCTGTGGCAGGAATCATTTTTGAAACAACAGCGCAATTTACCAGTGACTGGGATACAATACAACTGACAGCCCCAAAAGCTACATAAGCACCAAATCTGCTCTTACAGCCAAAAGCTATTCTATAGCCGAAAAATGCAAAGAAGGCAAGTAATGCAATATAAAACACAACACCGATAAATCCCATTTCTTCAGCCCATACAACAAATATAAAATCGGAATATATTTCAGGCACACTTGCTATTTTACGTAAACCGTTTCCTAATCCTTGTCCCCAAACTCCACCGCTTGTCAATGCATTAAGAGCAGCCTGTATTTGAAAACTTGAATCTAAAGGACTCCTTGAAGGATCCAAAAAAGATAAAACGCGCTCCATTCTATATTCTTTTGTTATAATCATTAAAATAAAGATTGGTGCAAAACTTACAAATCCTTTAATAAACCATAATATCGGCACTCCTGCTATAAAGAACATCAAACCGGCTATAAAAAAGATAAACATCGAAGAAGAAAAGTCATTTTCCAAGTACACCAAAAAAGCAAACAAAGATATTATAACAAAAGGCGTAATAATCGAAACCAAAGGCTGATCATAGTTACCGTTTTTTTTATCGAAAAAATTAGCTAAAAATAAAATTAAAGAAAGTTTTAAAAGCTCCGAAGGCTGAAACATAAAACCTGCAATATTTATCCATCGGGAAGCACCGTTTCTTTCTTCTCCGATTCCGGGAATAAACGGAAGCAGGCAAAAAATAAAAGTCACAAGCATAATAAAAGGCAGCATTTTTCTTATTGTAGAAAAATCTACAAAGAGAAAAAACGTCATTGCAATGATACCTGCAATAAAATGTTTTATTTGCTTACCGACAAAATAAAGGTGATTGTCAAAAAAACGTTGAGCATAGTGAATAGAACCCGAATACAAGGTCGCAAAGCCGACACCGAAAAGGAGAAGAACCGACATTGCAAAAACAAAGTCATATTTTTCAGAGTGAATATTTTTCTTTGCAATAATATGCTTCACCATTTAAATCTCCCCTTCTTTTAAAACGGATTCCAATCTTTCAAGCTCCATTGATCTTGAACCTTTTAATAAAACAAAATCATCTTTAGACAAATTTTCTTTAAGCTGTTCTTTTAACGCATCGAATTGATTCGTTTTAAACTTATATATTTTTTTTGAAGAAGAAACTTTTAAACCTTCAAAAGCGGAACAAATATCATCTCCAAAAAAATATAAATTATCGGCATTAGAGTTTATTGAATCTTCAATTATTTTTTTATGCTCATAATCTGACTCAACACCCAGCTCAAGCATAGATGCCAAAACATAATGTTTTGCACATTCGGTATTTATAGAGTCACAAAACTCTATTGCACTTTTCATTGAATCAGGATTTGCATTATAACAATCCAAAAAATAGGTTACAAAGCCGTGCAAAACCTGCGATCTACCAAACAGAGGCCGCACGGCTTCTAAACCCGATTTAATTTCCTTAGCCGAAAAGCCCTTCTTTTCCGCCAAGGCTATACATAAAAGAGCATTTTTTACATTATATACTCCGGGTAATGGAAATGAAATTTCTTCTCCTCTATAAAAAATTTTAGAACCTGATACACCGGCATCTTCAACATTTTGCACCAATGAAGAATCATTATTTGAAACCGTAAAAATCGAACCATGAGAAACATCTTTTAAAAAATCCGTAAACTCACAGTCAGGAATAAAACCTAAAGAATCATCTTTAAAAAAAGAAAAAATTTCTTTTTTTTCCTCAGCAATCGCCTGCTTTGTACCGAGAATTCCGATATGGGCAGTTCCTATATTTGTAATTATAGCGGCGTTTGGTAAAAGAACGCTTGCTATTTCGGCTATCTCCCCCTTACGGTTCATACCAAGCTCAAATATTCCGGCTTCATGTTCGGGGCGCACTTCAAAAACGGAAAGAGGTAAACCCGTTTCGGAATTTAAATTCCCCTTTGTCGATACGGTATTATATTTTTTAGAATATATAGAAGCCAAAATTTCTTTTGTAGTTGTTTTACCGCTTGATCCTGTAATACCTATCTTATAAAGATTGGGAAACTTCGATAAATAATATCTTGCAGCATCCTGCAAAGCTTTTAAATTATTTTTTACGGCAACGCATGAAGCATCATAGTTTTTACACAATGACAATAATGTAGTTTCATTTTCATCAAGATGATCAAAGTCAACAATAAAAAATTTAGCACCCTTCTTTAAAGCAGACTCTATGTAAATATGCCCGTCCTGATTTTCACCTCGTAAAGGAATAAAGAGAGAATTATTTTTTACATTACGGCTGTCTATTGCTACAGAAGAAAAAGCTTTAGAGGAATTCGATTCATAAACAAGCCATGCACCGGTACTTGTAAGCAATTCATCAAGAGTCATAAGAGAATAGTCTAAATTCTTGCTTAAGTTTTCTCTAACCATCCTTATTCTCCTTTGAAATTGAAACCCTCAAAATCTCGGCCGACAAAGCTTTTCTCATTTTTAATTCTTCAACGGCAATTCTTTCAATACGCTCAGGCTTCGATAAAATAGAAATACCGGAAATTTTCTTTTTATTTTCATCAATAATTTTAGACTGTTCTTTATTATAATCAGCCAAATCCCTTTCAACACTTGTATAACGCGAAGACTGCAAAACCACCGCAAATAAAAAAAGAGGAATAAACAATGTGAAAAGCACAGCAAGTATTTTTTTCATTTTAACTCTCCCGATAATCAATTTTACGCACAACCCTAAGGCGTGCACTCCTCGACGGAGGATTAAGCCTTATTTCCTCATCAGAAGCCTTAACGGCTTTTTTTGTTAAAACCTCAGCCTTAGGTCTGCCCCCGCACTTACATATCGGCATATTTTCGGGACAGGTACAGCTTTTCCCTAATTCTTTAAAATAGAACTTTACAATTCTATCCTCAAGAGAATGAAAAGTAATAACTCCAAGCCGTCCGTTAGGAGCCAAAACCGAAAAAGCAGCCTCCAAAAGACGGGGCAGCCTATCAAGCTCTCCGTTCACTGCAATTCTAAGAGCTTGAAACGTTTTTGTTGCAGGATGAATTTTTCCATGCCTGTAATTTTGAGGAACAGCCTTGTAAATACAATCAGCCAATTCTTTTGCATTACTAAAAGCCGCCGCAGCTCTTTGTTCAACTATATGGGAAGCTATCTTTCTTGAATAGCGTTCTTCACCGTAATTAAAAATTAAATCCGCCAAATCTTTTTCATTATAAGAATTGACAATATCGGCGGCACTCAGCCTAAGCTCAGGATTCAGCCTCATATCCAAGGGTTCGTCAGAAAAAAAAGAAAACCCCCTCCCCGATTTTACATAGTGAAACATGGATATCCCCAAATCCAAAAGAACTAAATTTGGAGGAACAGAATCTTTAGGGTAATTTTTAAAAAACTCATCGGACCAGCCTAAGTGAAATCGGATGCGTTCACCGAAGGGTTTTAGCCTTTCTTTTGCCCGTTCTTGAATAGAAACATCGGCATCAAGGCCTATTGCATTCAGTTGAGGATATCTTTTTAAAAAAGCTTCAGTATGTCCGCCTTCTCCCAATGTTCCGTCTACAAAAAGATTATCGGAAACATCGGGTTTTAAGAATTCGAGACATTCTTCAAGCAATACCGATGTATGGACTGGCTGCATAAGACCTAAAAACCTATTTCACCCAAAGCTTCAGCAGCTTCAGAAAAATCCGGCTCACTCTCCTTTAAATATTTTTCATATTGTTTTAGATCCCACAATTCACAAAATTTACCGAGACCTAAAATAATGCAGTCTTTTTCGAGCCCTGCACACTCGCGGAGGCTCTGGGGAATAGATATACGGCCGTTTTTATCAACCTCAATTTCTTGGGCAGGGGCAATTAAACGCCTCATAACCAACAAAGATTGTGCTTTAAACAAAGAAGTTTTCTTCATAATCTCATCAGAAACCTTTTTCCACTTATCCGCAGTAAAAATCCAAAGACAGTTACCTACACCTCTTGTAATAACCAAATTTGAATCGGGTAATTCTGCACGAATTCTAGCCGGAAACATAATTCTTCCTTTTTCGTCAAGAGTATTCTTATATTCTCCGGTCATTGCAAAACTACCCACTTTTTACTACTTTCTCCCACTTACACCCATTTTATCACAAAAATTTAGAATGTCAAGCGGTTTACATAAAAAAAGTGCATTTTTTTTAGATTTTTTTAAACTACTTGAAAAAAAACATACTTTCTTCTATTATCTATCAAGATTTTAAAGGAGAAGATTATGCAATATAAAAAATCGGATGTTTCCGACAATTATTTTGGAACCGTCGTGCCTGACCCGTATCGATGGCTTGAAGACGATAATGCACCCGAAGTCATAGCTTGGGTAAAAGAAGAAAATAAAAAAACCGAAGATTTTTTATCCAAAATCTCTTTCAGAGGCGAGCTAAAAAAACGGCTCGAGGAAATTTGGGATTATGAAAAACGCTCAGGTCTTTTTAAGGCAGGAGACTTTTATTATTTTTTTAGAACGGAAGGCTTACAAAATCAAAGCATTATGTACCGCCAAAGCGGAAACACAAGGGCGGAAAGCTCTCCTGAAGTTTTTTTCGATCCGAATAAGCTAAGCTCGGACGGAACTACGGCCTTAAAAAATCTTGCCTTTTCCAAGAATGGAAAATATATGGCCTACTCCGTATCGGGAAGCGGCTCCGATTGGGAAGAAATCTTTGTCTTTGATGCCGAAAAAAAAGCCGATACGGGAGAACACATACACTGGGTAAAATTCTCCAACATTGCATGGTATAAGGACGGTTTTTTTTACAGCTCATACGATGCTCCCGATAAAGGAAAATCTTTAACCGAAAAAAACGAATTCCAAAAGTTAAAATACCATAAACTTGGAACAAAAGAAAGCGATGACCTTCTCATTTTTGAGGACAAGGAGCATCCCTTGCGCTCTTTTTCCGCAAGTACAACTGAAGACGAGAAAACCCTCCTTCTTACAGCTCTTGAAGCCGGAAGTGAGGGCAATATGATCTTTGTTGCGGATCTAAGCGAAGGCCTTCCTAAATGTTCAAACTGCTTTAAACAATACAACACTCATTTTAATGACAGTGTCTGGCCTCTTGAAACGGAAAACGGCTTTTTATATTTATTAACAAATAAACAAGCTCCATTTTACCGAGTTGTAAAGACATCTTTAAACAATATAAGTGAAGAGTCCATCGATGAAGTAATCCCTCAAAAAGACTGCCTTTTATCAAGCGCAGCCCTTTGCGGAGGAAAACTCCTTACGGTTTACTTGCGGGATGTTCAGGATGAGGCCTTTATCTGCGGTCTCGACGGAAAAAACAGTACAAAAATAAATCTGCCTGCAAATGGAAGCATCTCTTTTTCAGGAACACGAAAAAATGAAGGCTCTTTATTTTTCAATTTTACCTCTTATACAACTCCCAACAAAATCATACGCTATGATATAAAAACAAACAGTTTAACCGACTTTTTTGTTCCTGCCATTCCAATCAACACAGGAGATTTTAAATGCGAACAGGTCTTTTTTAAGAGCAAGGACGGAACAAAGATTCCTATGCACATTGTTTCAAAAAAAGATATTAAACTCGACGGAAATAATCCGACGATTATGTATGGGTACGGAGGCTTTGCTATTTCCCTTCCGCCCGTCTTCTCTGCAGCCAGAATGGCCTTTTTGGAAAAAGGAGGCATTTTTGCCTGCGTAAATTTACGCGGCGGTCTTGAATACGGAGAAGCATGGCACTCAGCCGGAAAAAAGATGAAAAAACAAAACGTCTTCGACGATTTTATTGCAGCAGGAGAATATTTGATAGAACACAAATATACTTCAAGCAAAAAACTTGCAATTCAAGGAGGCTCGAACGGAGGCCTTTTAATAGGAGCCGTAACAAACCAACGCCCCGATCTTTTTGCCGTTGCAATCCCTCAGGTTGGAGTCTTGGATATGCTCCGCTACCAGCATTTTACCATAGGCTGGGCTTGGGTCGATGAATACGGAAGCAGCGAGGACAGTAAGGAGATGTTTGAATATCTTTATGCTTACTCTCCCCTCCATAACGTAAAAGAAGGGATAAATTATCCTTCCATTATGGTATGTACGGGAGACCATGATGACAGGGTTGTTCCTGCACACTCCTTTAAGTATGCCCAAGCTCTACATGACACTTACAAGGGAGAAAACCCGATCCTTATCCGTATAACCGAAAAAGCAGGCCACGGAGCCGGCAAACCTACAGCAAAAATAATAGAAGAAACGGCGGATATCTACGCCTTTATCTTTAAGCAAACCGGTCATAAAATCTAAACCGATCAAGAGAGCCTTTAAAATTTTTTAAAAGGCTCTCTAACTTTCTTCGGTTTTTTCAATTTCAGGTTTTCCCAAACTTTTTTAACATGGGCTGAATTGCATAACTCAATAAAAGAAGGGCAACGCCAAACACCAAGGATGTAATAACCTTCGATAAAATATTCAAGGTATTTAAGTCAAGAATAATCAGCTTTGCCGCAACAAAGATTATCAGCCCAAGCGAAATATAAACCATCCTAGCCCTTCCCTTCCGCAAATAATAAACAAAGGAAGCTATAGAATAAAAAGCCCAAAGAAGGGTTAAAATACCTCCGTTTTTTACGGGGAGATAAATATCCACAAAGCTCAAAAAAACAAAGATAAGACTGATAACTGCAAAGTAAAGAATTTGCGGCATGTTTAGTATCTTAAAAAAAGCAATCAATATAAGGGCATTTAAAATATTTATTACAACCGAAAGAATATCTATATTCCAAATTTTAATGAGGATTGCATCCTGATACGGCATATGGCTGTAAATAAATATGTAATAAAAAAATGCAACGGTAATCAAAAATATACGGCCGACATTTAAACTTGCCTTATCTTTATTAAACTTATTTTTATAAAATTTATCCAAGGCTAAAATAAAAAGTCCCGAAAGTAAAATTCCATATCTAAATTGATCTGCTGCAATAGAAAAATCGAAAAGCATAATTTTCAACATTAAAATAAAAAAGCAAAGTCTGTAAAAAAATCGGGCATTTTCAGTTTTTTCTTTTATTAGAGAAAGACTGTAAACTGCAAAACTTAGAGCCGCTTCAATTCCAAGAAAAAGATATACATAAGAGCGGTTCCATTTAAAAAAACAATTTAAAGTGTCTGCAAACGAAAATAAAAATAAAATAAAAATTCCCGCATCTACAGCCCGCTCATAGAACCATTCTTTTTTAAGTTTATGATGCATAAGGTTATAAACAACTATGAGGACGAGCACAAGGCCTTGAGCAAAAATTTCCGTCCTCTTTATATCAAATTTATACAAGCTTAAGATCAAAAATATAAAAATATAGGCTTGAAAAACAAATCCTTGATAAGCCTTTTTAAATTTTTCTTTTTGTACAAAAACCGATAAGCCCATCGGAACAAGGTAAAAAGCTCCTTGAAGGAAAAAGAACAGCGGCGTAAGATTGTCAAAATCTCGCCCAAGTGAAATTATCGCCATTATATAAGCTGCAGCAAAAAGAAGGTGAAGCAAAACAAAAACTTTTAATTCTTCTTTTTTGCGGAAAAGCCAAAATCCTAAAAAGGCCATACTTAATATAAGGACGGGCTGAATATCGTATGTAAACCTGTCCACTACCGTTACATAAATAGAAAGCAAAGCCCCCGCAAGATAAATAAGCCCCAAATTATCCATTCTTTTTTTTCGGAAAGCAAGATAGGCTAAAACTATGTAAAAAAATGAAAAAATAAGATAGACGCTGCTTTGAGGCGCAAATTTATAAATAGAAAGTTTATATGTTAAAAATAAGGAAAAGCCTAAATTTAAAACGCCAAAAGCAGGAGAGAGAATTTTATCCCTTTTCTTTTCATCATCTTTTAAATAAAAATAAAGATCCGGAATGATATGAACGGCCATCAATAAAAGCACAAGGCCGAAAAACAGAACCGCATCATCGACATTCAAAGCCGTAGTAAGTAAAAGACGGGTTAAAATTCCTAAAAAGGAAATCAGCGAGATAAACTGCAAAAGCCTCCATCGCTTAAAAAAATAAACCGCTGATGAAAGGGTCGAAACAGCAAATACATAGAGCCCAAAACCTGTCAAACCTAAAAAGCCTAAATCTACAGCAAAGGGTATTATAAGGGAACCAAGCAAGCCTATTATGGATATTGATGAAGACACGGTCATAATTGAAAGAGTGTAAGAAAGAGCCGTAATCAAGCTTAAAAATATAAAAGCGGAAAAATCCCCTAAAAGACCGTACCTTAAATAGGCAGCGTAAGCAGTAAGATAAAAAACGGCTATACCTCCCCCAAATAAAACCTGACTTAACACAAGCCTCGATTTAGCCGAGCTCCTAAAGCCGAAAAAGCAGAGAGCAACTCCTATCAAGCCGCCGATAATCAAGGCAACCTCTTGCGTTATATATCCCTTGTCATAGCTTAGTTTGAAGATAAAGCCCACCCCTATCAAAAGAAGGATAATCCCCAGCTTACTGATAATGGATTCTATTGAAAATAATTTCTTAAAATACGGAGAAATAGCCGCATGTTTTTCTTTAATTCCTTTTTGTTTTAAGTTTTCTTTTACCTCATCTTTTGAAAGAGCCTCATCATTAGAAGATTCCTTAACAAACGAATTAGTTGTATTATCTTCATTCGTAGAATCTTCTCCGGCCTTAATCCATACTTGAGCCTCAGTTTCAGAAGAAACATTAGAATTACCCTGAAATTTAAATTCCAAATCCGAAAGCTTACTTTTTAAACGAATAATTTCTTCTTTCTGTTTTTTTATTTCGACAGCATTTTTTATAGGAAATATAAGAATGTACAATATAAGAGCAATTACAATTACAACAACTAATACCATAAGCTAACTCCTGTCTTAAAGACATAAGAGCTAGATATTATCATTTTTTGAAAAATAATGCAAGGAATCAGCAACCCTCCGCACGAATAAAAAAAAGCCAGGCAGCATCCTACTTTCCCACTTGATCAGCAGTATCATCGGCGTAAGAGAGCTTGACTTCCGTGTTCGGGATGGGAACGGGTATTACCTCTCCACTATGGCCACCTGGCAATAAAAAACAAATTAAGGACTTAAAACTCTATTTCAAGTTTTAAGTGTACTAAAAAAGAGAATGAAAAAGAAAGTTATCTTTATTTATGTATAGAAAAAAGAAACAATAATATGGTCAAGCCTCACGACTTATTAGTATTGGTCGGCTGAACACATTACTGTGCTTAGACCTCCAACCTATCAACCTTGTAGTGTGCAAGGAGTCTTTAGGAGGGTTAAACCCTCAGGGATACGTAGTCTTGAGGCGGGCTTCCCACTTAGATGCCTTCAGCGGTTATCCCTTCCGAACTTAGCTACCCGGCACTTACCCTTGGCAGGATAACCGGTACACCAGAGGTTCGTCCATTTCGGTCCTCTCGTACTAAAAACAGCTCCTCTCACGTATCCAACGCCCATAGCAGATAGGGACCGAACTGTCTCGCGACGTTCTGAACCCAGCTCACGTACCGCTTTAATTGGCGAACAGCCAAACCCTTGGGACCTGCTTCAGCCCCAGGATGCGATGAGCCGACATCGAGGTGCCAAACATTCCCGTCGATGTGAACTCTTGGGGAATATCAGCCTGTTATCCCCGGAGTACCTTTTATCCGTTAAGTGACGGCGCTTCCACTCGCTACCGCCAGATCATTAAGACCTACTTTCGTATCTGCTTGAGCTGTCACTCTCGCAGTTAAGCCTCCTTGTGCCTTTACACTCGCTGCGCCGATTTCCAACCGGCGTGAGGAGACCTTCGCGCACCTCCGTTACTCTTTAGGAGGCGACCGCCCCAGTCAAACCGCCTGCCTATCACTGTCCCTATCCCGGTTTCACGGGACAGGTTAGAAACCTGATTTATCAAGGGTGGTATTTCACTTTTCGGCTCCACCCAACCTAACGGTCAAGCTTCATAGCCTCCCACCTATTCTACACATGATAAACCAAGTCCCAATAATAAGTTGCGGTGAAGGTTCACGGGGTCTTTCCGTCTAACTATGGGTAACCGGCTTCTTTACCGGTATATAAATTTCACCGAGTCTCGCGTTGAGACAGTGCCCAGAATCGTTACACCATTCGTGCGGGTCGGAACTTACCCGACAAGGAATTTCGCTACCTTAGGACCGTTATAGTTACGGCCGCCGTTTACCGGGGCTTCAATTCAAAGCTTCACATTGCTGTTAACCTCTCCTCTTAACCTTCCGGCACCGGGCAGGTGTCACCACCTATACGTCCCATTGCTGGTTCGCAGATGGCTGTGTTTTTGATAAACAGTCGCCTGGGCCTGCTTTCTGCCACCCCCTCATCTTTAAAAAAAAGGAGGTCACACTTTTTCCGAAGTTACGTGTGCATTTTGCCGAATTCCTTAACGCGAGTTCTCTCGAGCGCCTTAGATTTCTCATCCCATCTACCTGTGTCGGTTTACGGTACGGTCTTTTATAACCTTAACCTTAGACAGTATTTCCCGGCACCTTGATTACGCCCGCTTCGCTCCACCGTAGTTTCACTCGCTGTCGCAGCTTACCTTGGACGACGGATTTGCCTATCATCCTTTATAACGGCTCGCTTACTTTGACCGGCATCCGTTAGCCGGCCGGGTTTCACCTCATGCGTCCTGCCATCGAAATTATAAAAGGTATCGGAATATGAACCGATTTCCCATCGACTACGACCTTCGTCCTCGCCTTAGGGGCCGACTTACCCTGGGAAGATTACCTTTACCCAGGAAACCTTAGATTTTCGGCGGGGAGGGATCTCACCTCCCTTTTCGTTACTTATACCTGCATTCTCTCTTCCATCTCCTCCAGCACCTCTCGCGAGTATGCCTTCATCAGTTAATGGAATGCTCCCCTACCGCCTTACACATAAAATCGCGTAAGACCCGTAGCTTCGGTATACTGCTTAGCCCCGTTACATTATCTGCGCATGGACACTCGACCAGTGAGCTGTTACGCACTCTTTAAAGGAATTGCTGCTTCTAAGCCAACCTCCTGGCTGTCTTTGTATCCACACTTCATTTCACACTCAAGCAGTATTTGGGGACCTTAGCTGACGGTCTGGGCTGTTTCCCTTTTGACTTGCGAACCTTAGCGCACGCAGTCTCACTCCCATACGTTGATTATCGGCATTCAGAGTTTAACTGGGTTTGGTAGGCTTTGACGCCCCCTAGTCCAACTAGTGCTTTACCTCCGATAATTTTGTATGAGGCTGTCCCTAAAGGCATTTCGGGGAGAACCAGCTATTTCCGGGTTTGATTAGCCTTTCACTCCTAGTCACAAGTCATCCATACCTTTTTTAACAGATTATAGTTCGGTCCTCCACAAGGTTTTACCCTTGCTTCAACCTGCTCATGACTAGATCACTCCGGCTTCGGGTCTACGACATGCAACTATTCGCCCTATTAAGACTCGGTTTCCCTTAGGCTCCGGAACTTCTATTCCTTAACCTCGCTGCATATCGTAACTCGCAGGCTCATTCTACAAAAGGCACGCTACCACCCTTTAAAAGGGCTGTAACATCTTGTCGGTTTACGGTTTCAGGTTCTATTTCACTCCCCTTACTGGGGTTCTTTTCACCTTTCCCTCACGGTACTTGTTCACTATCGGTAGCTAAGTAGTATTTAGCCTTGGATCGTGGTCGACCCGGCTTCCGACAGGGTTTCTCGTGCCCCGCCGTACTTAAGAAGCTGCATCAACAAGTCCGATTTATTTCGCTTACGGGGGTTTCACCCTCTACGCCAGGCTTTCCCAAAACCTTTCTGCTATAAATCGAATTTGTAACTTGTCGGTCCTACGCCGATGCAGCCCTTCAACTCCCTTAAAGGGTTTAGGCTCCTCCAATTTCGCTCGCCGCTACTTTCGGAATCTCACTTGATTTCTTTTCCTTGAGTTACTTAGATGGTTCAGTTCACTCAGTATCGCTTTACCTCTCTATTTTATTCAAGAGCGTAATGTCAGTATCACTACTAACGGGTTACCCCATTCGGCTATTTCCGTATCACAGGATGTGTGCTCCTACACGGAACTTTTCGCAGCTTACCACGGCCTTCTTCGCCTCTTAGCTCCATAGGCATTCGCCATAAACCTATTCTCGCTTGACCATATTATTGTCCCTTCTTTCTTTACACTTTTCGCTTAAAAAAGAAGTTTTGTATTTTTTTACTTTTCTTTTACACTGTAATGTTTTAATCACTACAGCGTCTTCATTCCCTTCCCTAGTTATGTCAAATATCTGTTCACCTTTTCTTATCGATTGGGCGAATAAAAACCTTGTCGTTAAACAAGGCTTTATGGAGATAAGGGGATTCGAACCCCTGACCTACGGCTTGCAAAGCCGCCGCTCTAGCCAGCTGAGCTATATCCCCTCAGTTGTTTTATAAAAAAAGAGTTTCAGGAAAGAACGAAAAGGAAGTATCGATTTGTCTTGTGTACTTCAAGACTAATATACATTGTATATTTTTTGAAGGTTAAAACAACCTTCAAATTACCCTTTCTCTTAGAAAGGAGGTGATCCAGCCGCACCTTCCGGTACGGCTACCTTGTTACGACTTCACCCTCCTTACCAAACGTACCTTCGGCACCGTCCTCCCTTACGGGTTAGACTAGCGACTTCGGGTACCCTCGACTCGGATGGTGTGACGGGCGGTGTGTACAAGGCCCAGGAACGTATTCACCGCACCGTGCTGATGTGCGATTACTAGCGATTCCAACTTCATGAAGTCGAGTTTCAGACTTCAATCCGGACTACGATTGCTTTTTTGCGTTTTGCTTGACCTCGCGGTGTCGCTTCGATTTGTAGCAACCATTGTAGCACGTGTGTAGCCCTGGACGTAAGGGCCATGATGACTTGACGTCATCCCCACCTTCCTCCGATTTGTCATCGGCAGTTCCGCCAGAGTCCTCAGCTTTACCTGTTAGTAACTGGCAGTAGGGGTTGCGCTCGTTGCGGGACTTAACCCAACACCTCACGGCACGAGCTGACGACAGCCATGCAGCACCTGTCAAGAGCCGTATTGCTACGCTGCCATATCTCTATGTCATTGCTCTTGATGTCAAACCCAGGTAAGGTTTCTCGCGTATCATCGAATTAAACCACATGCTCCACCGCTTGTGTGGGCCCCCGTCAATTCCTTTGAGTTTCACCCTTGCGGGCATACTTCCCAGGCGGTACACTTAATGCGTTTGCGTCGGCACCGAAGCTCTTGCCCCGACACCTAGTGTACATCGTTTACTGTGCGGACTACCAGGGTATCTAATCCTGTTTGCTCCCCGCACCTTCGTATATCAGCGTCAATCATCGGCCAGAAACCCGCCTTCGCCACCGGTGTTCTTCCAAATATCTACAGATTCCACCCCTACACTTGGAATTCCGGTTTCCCCTCCGTGATTCAAGTCAAGCAGTACCCAATGCAGTTTACGAGTTGAGCTCGTAGATTTCACACCAGGCTTACCTAACCGCCTACATACCCTTTACGCCCAATAATTCCGAACAACGCTCGCCCCTTACGTGTTACCGCGGCTGCTGGCACGTAATTAGCCGGGGCTTATTCGCATGATTACCGTCATCAAAGAAGCATTCCCTCTTCTTCTTATTCTTCATCTGCAAAAGAATTTTACAACCTTTCGGCCTTCTTCATTCACACGGCGTCGCTCCGTCAGACTTTCGTCCATTGCGGAAGATTCTTAGCTGCTGCCTCCCGTAGGAGTTTGGGCCGTATCTCAGTCCCAATGTGTCCGTTCACCCTCTCAGGCCGGATACCCATCGTTGCCTTGGTGGGCCTTTACCTCACCAACCAGCTAATGGGACGCGGGCCCATCCTGAAGCGGAGCCGTAGCTCCTTTCCTCATTTACCTTTATGTAAATGAGCACATTCGGTATTATCTAATATTTCTACTAGCTATCCCCATCTTCAGGGCAGGTCACCCACGCGTTACTCACCAGTCCGCCACTCTAGGGGAGAGCAAGCTCTCCCTTACCGTTCGACTTGCATGCTTAAGACGCGCCGCCAGCGTTCGTTCTGAGCCAGGATCAAACTCTCCATCATTATTATTTCAAGCCGCCCTTAAAGAGCGGTTGATTTCTAATTTTAGTTTGTCCCTTACTTATATTTTTAAGGAATTTGGTAAAGGTTAATCAGCTTAACCCTTACCGGTTTTTGATACTTTCCTTACCAAAAGCTTTACGCTTTGGCTATTTTTGTTCTTTCCCTTCCCTCTTAATTTCAAATATCATCCGCTAAAAACTTGTAAAAGTTATATAGCGAGCAAAAAGGAGTATATACTATTTTCTCACTTTTTGTCAAGAGCTTTTTAAAAGTTTTTTTATTTTTTTTAACCTTTTTTGCAACGTTTAAGCTGCCAAACTTAAGAAGCCTTGCCTTCATTGAAAAAGCAAGACTTGCAAAACTTTTCTAGTGTTTTCTTTGCTTTTCTAGGCACACCGTCTTAGCTGACGGTGTGAGCGAATATACCCCTTTCTCAAACTTTTGTCAAGTACTTTTGGTAAGGTTTTTGCTAAAAAATATTTTTTTTTAGATTTTTTAAGATTGCTATATTAAAACAATGCTTAACTCTTTTTAGTACTCCCCGCTATTGAGCACAACAGTAAAAAGGTGTTCTTTATTTTTGTCATTGTAAACAAAGCTCATATTAAGCTTATCATTTCTAAATTGTTCAACATAAGTTTGGGACTTAAATTCCGTGATAAGAGCTTCTCTGGTACCGGCTTCAATCATATTCCACACCTCAGGTGTATTATTTTCTTTAACCCTTTTGGTAAAAGAATACACATATTGAAGAGTATGAATGTTTTCAATATATTCTACTGCATCAAGCTGAATATCATCCCCTATCTTTGTAGGGCACTGTTTATTCAGGGCTTCTGCCATACTTTTGTACTTTTTGAATTCACTCTTTCCATTCTCTTTGGTACAAGCAGAAAAAAATAAAAAACAAACCATTATTGCCGTTAAAATACTTAATTTTTTGGTTACTTTCATCTTAAATATCCTATGAAAGTCATCTTATCACAATTAAAAAAAATATATAAGAGCTTAAAATAAATTAGATGTAAACAAATTTTCGGAAACCACAACACTAAAACCGAACCTTGACGGCAATGTATTACTATGATATAATCGATTGAAATTAAGAGTTCAGTATAGCTATATAAAAACTGTACTCTATAGGAGGATTTTATGATTATTGGTATTCCTAAGGAAATCATGCATGGAGAAGACCGTGTTGCCGCTACCCCGGAAACATGCGAGCTTTTGGTTAAGGACGGACACAAGGTTTTAGTGGAAAAAGGGGCCGGAGAGGGCGCCTATTTCCATGATCCGGAATATGAAAAGGCCGGAGCCGAAATAGTTTCCGATGTTAAAAAACTTTTTTCCGATTCGGAAATCATTTTAAAGGTAAAAGAGCCCCTTTATAATGATGCAATGGGCTGTCACGAAATCGATATGATGCACCAAGGACAGTATCTTATCACATTTATTCACCCTGCAGCTCCGGTTAACCACGAAATGGTTAAAAACATGGCAAAAAAAGGCGTTATTTCTTTAACCCTCGACGGGGTTCCTCGAATTTCAAGAGCACAAAACATGGATGCTCTTACTTCGATGAGTACCTGTGCAGGTTATAAAGGAATCTTAATTGCCGCAAATTTATTGCCCAGATTTATCCCTCAAATTTTCTGTGCTGTCGGTATGATTAAACCTATGAACGTTTTAATAGTCGGAACGGGTGTAGGCGGCTTACAGGCACTCGCAACAGCCAAAAGACTTGGAGCCGTAACTTATGCAGCAGATATCCGGCCTGCAGCCCGTGAACAGGCTCAGTCCCTCGGTGCAAAGATTATCGATTTAGGCGTTCCCGAAAATGAGGCCATCGGAGAAGGCGGCTATGCCCTTCATCTTAAAAAAGAAACCCTCGAAAACGAAAGAAAGATGCTCGCTCCTCATATTAAGGACATGGACATAATCTTCCTTTCGGCCCTTGTTCCGGGAAAACTCGCTCCGGTTATCATCACAGAAGAAATGGTAAAAACCATGAAACCCGGCTCGGTAATCGTTGATATTTCAATCGACCAAGGCGGAAACTGTGAGTTAACACCTCCGGGCGAAGTTGTCAAAAAGCACAATGTTCACCTTGTAGGTATTAAAAACATACCCGGACTTCTTCCTTCAAGCTCTACATGGATGTTTGCTCAAAATATTTGCAACCTCACCCGCTATCTTATCAAGGACGGAAAAATCGAGCTTGACCGAAACGATGACATTGTCAAAGGTATTCTTACCACTATTGACGGTGAAATCGTTCATAAAGGAGCCAGGGAGGCAATGGGCATATGAGTTTGGAATTGATACTGGTTCTTGTCTTTGTTGTAACGACCCTTATAGGCTACAAACTGATCAAGAATGTACCAAGTCTTTTGCATACCCCTCTTATGTCGGGTATGAATGCCCTATCCGGCATTACCATCTTGGCTACAATGACCGCTACGGCCGCTGCAATTACAACAGGCAGCAAGGTTTTCGGCTGTATAGGCATCATTTGTGCAACAATAAACGTAGTTGCCGGCTTCGGTCTTACGGACAGAATGCTTAAAATGTTTAAAACGGGCAATGAGTCCAAAGAGGGTACAAAATGACGGATACGGTTTATTATATTATTTGCGGAGTACTCAGCATTGGGGTTCTTTTAGGAATCAATATGATGAGTAAGGTTAAATCGGCAGTTAAGGGAAACCGTTTAAGTGCCATTTGTATGCTCGCAGCCGTATGCGTAACCCTGTATAAATATCAAATTTTTTCTGCAGGAATGATGTGGGCAGGGCTTGCCATAGGAGCGGCAATCGGTATTTACCTCACAATAAAGGTAGAAATGATTACCATGCCCCAAACGGTTGCCTTACTCAACGGTTTAGGCGGAGCAGCTTCGGCTGTTGCAGCCCTCTTAACTCTCGCAGCGGTTAATTCTCAAGCAGGAATCTTTGCTATCGTTACGGGAGGAATAGCCTTAGCAGTAGGAGCTTTAACCTTTTCAGGCAGCTTAATAGCCGCAGGAAAACTTCACAAGCTTCTCCCTCAAAAACCTACGGTTCTGCCTGCTCATCAGGCTTTGACCACAATCAGCTTTTTAGGAATGATAGCCTTCATCGTTCTTCTTCCTATTAAACCTGAACTAATGATAATCATTTCGGTTGCAGGGCTTGTAATAAGCCTTCTTTTCGGTATCTTCTTTGCTATACGCGTAGGCGGCGCGGACATGCCGATTACGATTTCTCTTTTAAACTCAACATCGGGTGTTGCAGCCTCAATTGCAGGTATGGCGATAGGAGATATTCTCTTGGTATCTGTTGGAGGTATAGTCGGAGCTTCGGGCCTCCTGCTTACCCAGATTATGTGCAGGGCAATGAATAGAAGCCTCGCTTCAATTCTTTTTAGCAAGGCGGCTAAACCGGCACAGCCTGCAAAGCCTGTACAGTCGGCAAGTTCTTCAGCATCTGCACCAAAAGAAGCGTCAGAAGCAAAACCTCAGCAAATGGGAGAAGCAAAACCAGCTCAACAGGAGCTTACGGCAACAGGACATGCCGATAAGTCGCAGCTCCCCTCATGGTTTAGCGATGCTAAAGAAGTAATTTTTATCCCCGGCTACGGCATGGCCCTTTCACAGGCACAAGGCTTGGTAAAACAGCTGGCAGATAAACTTGAATCTATGGGAAAAAATGTGCGTTTTGCAATTCACCCCGTCGCAGGAAGAATGCCGGGCCATATGAACGTACTTCTTTGCGAGGTCGATATTCCATACGACAAGCTCTACGAAATGGAAGCTATAAATCCGGACTTTGATAAGACGGATTTGGCCATAATCATCGGAGCAAGCGATGTCGTAAACCCCGCCGCAAACACGGCAGAAGGAACGCCCATATACGGAATGCCTGTCTTGGCTGCAGAAAAAGCTAAAAAGCTCATCATCTGCAACTTCGACCTACAGCCCGGCTATGCGGGAGTTCCCAACCCCTTGTACGAGCCTAATCCCAACACTATGATGCTCTTAGGTGATGCAAAGGAAAGCATAAACACCATGCTCGACTCCCTCAGAACTAAGGGAAGCACTGCAGGAAGTGCTTCAGGCGGAATATCCGGCAGCACAGGAGCGGAAGCAAGTCAAGAACAAGCCGGAACGGAAGCTCAAATAGGCCATTGGTTTAAAGAAGCAAAGGAAATCATCGTTATCCCCGGCTACGGCATGGCTCTTTCTCAGGCACAGGGCTTGGTAAAACAACTGGCAGATAAACTTGAATCTATGGGAAAAAATGTGCGTTTTGCCATTCACCCCGTCGCAGGAAGAATGCCCGGCCACATGAACGTACTCTTGTGCGAAGTTGACATTCCCTACGACAAGCTCTACGAAATGGAAGCTATAAATCCCGACTTCGATAAGACGGATTTGGCCATAATCATAGGAGCAAGCGATGTCGTAAACCCGGCCGCAAACACGGCAGAAGGCACGCCAATCTATGGAATGCCTGTCTTAGCCGCAGAAAAGGCTAAAAAGCTAATCATCTGTAACTTTGACTTACAGCCAGGCTATGCGGGAGTTCCAAATCCCTTGTACGAGCCTAATCCCAACACTATGATGCTCTTAGGCGATGCAAAGGATAGTTTAAACAAGATATTGGAAAATCTATAACGAATTTTAAGGGGCTTTTAAAAGCCCCTTTTTAAATTCTCTTAATCTTTTTTTGGGAATACCGATAATCTATCACGAGGACTATTATGTTAAAAAAATACATAAACTGTATATTATTTTTTATTTTTTTCGGGTTAGCTTTTGCGGATACGGCAGCCTTTGCCTGTTTCCAAAACAAAGATGCACACGAAAAATGTAGAAATATTACCGAAATTTTTGAAGACAACCTTTTTGACAAGTTTTTTGATGAGGGTTTTATTGCTACCAGCATTCCTATCAGCGAAGTAAAATCGGAAGAAGAAATTTCGCTTACATCAATAAAGGCTTTTTTTGAGGAAAGCCCGAACTACCTGATTATCTTTTATATGCAATATGGTACCGAACTCCTATTTAACAAAAAAAACCAATTAAAAGAAGCGGATTGGCAAAAAATGACTGTCCGTATGTTAGATTTTGCGAGCGAAAAAGAAATATACAAAAAAAACATCGATATCACTAAACTAAAAGAAAAAGACGTAGAAAAAAAGGCCGAAAAAATGGCTGATCAAATATCAAAAGAAATATTCGAGGCAATCAGCAGGAGATAAGGAGAGGGATTATGAACAAAAAAGTTTTATTTTCATTGATATTCATTATATCGTTTTCATGTATATGGGCGGTTTGGGAAGGAAACGGAGGCATCGGCTCTTCTACCGATTTTCCGGCTGAAGGCTTGTTTGTCAGAAGCGATATGTTTCCTAAACACACCCTTTTGGAAATAACAAACCTTGAAAAGAACGTTAAGGCAAGAGCCGTTGTTATAGGTCCGTCAGGAATTCCAGGTCTTCTGGCCAGCCTGTCACCCGAATTGGGAGAAAAGCTCGGAGTTCCGAGGGGAAAGGTTATCAGAATAAGAGTCCTTACGCCTAGTCCGGTAAATGAAGAAGGGGATGACGGTAAAAGCATTTCGGCCGCCGGCCCTGAATCTCAAGACTTAGATAACAACCCGGCCCTCTTTGTAGCATCTCATTCGGATTTACCGAGTGCAAATGTTAAAAAAGAAGAAGCCGAACCCGTATCCGAAAATACAGGCTCAGATACAATTCTCTACGATGATCTTAAAAGTCCTATTGAAGATACACCCGCGGAAACGGCTGAAGATATTCCTGTAGTAGAAGAAGTTCCTGATGTAGATGCTATAATTGATCCTGTAGTTGAAGAACCGATAGAACCAATAAAACCGGTATCTATAGAACCTGTGGAAGAGGTAAAGGAGCCTGAACCTAAAGTAGAACCGATTAAAGAGGTTGAAGAGAAACCTGCCGAAGATTCATCTTTGACGTATGCACCTGAAACCGTTGAACCCATAACTGAAACCTATATGGAGCCGGCAAATGAAAATCCCCCTATAACGGTGGATCCTATAAATGAACCTGCAGCAAAACCGGAAGCCGCCCCGTCTCCTGTAACCGAGGTATCGGAACCGCAAGGGCCCGAACAGCCTAAAGAAGAGATAGAAGACGTTGAAGTTGTAGATCCTGTAGTAGAACCTGTTGATGAAGCTCCGGTTGAAGAAAAAAAGGTTGAAACAGTTGCTTCCGTTACGCCCAAAAATGAGACTGTTGCAGATAAAAAAGAAGAGGCTCCTGCTCCTATTGAAGAAACACCGGCTCCTGTTGAGGAAACGCCGGTTGAAGAGACACCGGCCGAAGAACCCGAAGATTCAGGCACGTATGAAGAAACCGATTCGGATATATATACCGCAGCCGAAGAAAAGCCCGAAGAAGAATCCGCAGTTCCTGTAAATGAGATTAAGCCTGTTTCAAGCAAACTGGAAAAAGGCAAAACCTATGTTCAGATAGTAATCTATGACGATAAATACAATCGGAATGAGGTCTTAAAAAAATACGGGAAAAAATATCCTATGGTAGTGGAAGAAAGGCTTGTAAAAAACAACACAAGATATACCATATTTGTAGGACCTTTAAAGCCTGATGAAACCGGTGCTGTTCTTGAGCGCTTTAAGCAGCTGGGCTTTAAAGATGCCTTTTTAAAGAAGGGAAGATAAAGTCCGGGAATTGATAGTACCCTGTCATTAAAGTGTGTAGTCGGTAATTAAACCGATTACACATTTTTTTTGCGAAGATCCGCATGCCATATTTTACCGGTTGGGCTATTCCAAAAAATCCATACGTATAACAAGAGTCTTTGCAATGTAGGCAAGTTGTAATTCTCCTCCGCTTATTTCATTACAAAAACGATTTTTTAAGAAGGCTATATCGAGTTCCTAACGGCAAGGATTTCATCCTCCTTAAATATTCGGAACTTTTTCTAGATAAAAACCGAGCACTTTTTTTTCATTTCCTATTGACAGAAAAAATAAATAATGTTATCCTGTGCAAACTTAGCTATGGCTAACATCTTTCTTTTATAAGAAATATGGTTAAAACTTTTGTTTTGGAGGTTTTTATGAAAAACAAATTATTTATTATTTTTGGTTTCCTTTGTATGAGTACCCTGCTGTTTGCAGGAGGAAGCAAGGAAGGCAGTACGAAACAGGAAAAAGGCCGTGAAATGTACGGCTACATGGTGCCGGAGTCCGTTCCGCAGAGGACTGCCGTAGGGCAGATTGTCGTATTACAGATGCTTGATATACTGGGTGTCGATATAGTTGCAAGACCGTCGACAAAGCGGGACATTGGTGAGAAGTATAAAGATAAAACGGAAATTGGTACACCGATGCGTCCTGATCTTGAAAAACTTAAAGAGGTAAATCCCGACTTCTATTTGGCAAGTGGCGCTAAAGGCTCTCCCCTTGAAGAACAGTTAAAGGTTTTAAACATTCCCGCAGAATTTTTGCAGACGACAACCTATACGGACATTTTAAATTCGATGAAGTACCTAGGAGAGGTGTACAACAAACAAAAAGAAGCCGCTGCTTATGTAAAAGAAGTCGAAGATGCGATTGCAAAAGCTAAAGCTGCCAATAAAAATAAAAAACCGCTTAAAGTTTTGGTTATTGCAGGCTTCCCCAATAGCATGAGCATACATACGGAGGGGTCTTTTGTAGGCAGTTTGGTAAAAGTCTTAGGCGCGGAAAATATATGGACTGATAATACTATCGAAAATACAACTGTTCCGATGAATTTGGAACTGGTAAAGGCTGCTAATCCGGATGTTATTTTGATTACCAATCATGCTGATAAGGAAGCTACTGCAAAAATGTATGAAAAAGAATTTCAAAGTGATTTATGGCAAAAGATTGATGCCGTTAAAAATAAGAGATATTATAGTTTGGATACCCGAGTATTTTTTGTCTTTGGTTCTCCCTATGTACCGGAAGCTCTGGAAACTTTGGGTTCTTATTTTTATGGAAGTAAATAAGTAGGAAACACGGATGAAAAAAGCAAGTGTTTTTATTATCTTGTCGCTATTACTTGTTTTGTTGTTTTTTTCATCTGTTGCATTAGGGTCGCTCAAATTTTCGTTTGCACAAATTTGGGTGGCTCTGCTCGGCAGAGGAGAACAGTTAGTTACTGATGTTATCTTCGGTTTGCGATTACCGCGGGTACTTGTTGCTCTTATTATCGGCATGAATCTCGCATCAGCCGGTGCCTTGATGCAGGCGGTTATGCAAAATCCCTTGGCGGATCCCGGTATTATCGGTGTTTCTGCCGGTGCCAGTGTTGCCGGAGTTATATTGATGCTTGCCATTCCTCAGTATGCATACTTGGTTCCGCCTGCAGCTTTTGTCGGGGCGATGTTTGCCGCTTTTTTAATATACATTTTGGCGTGGAAAGACGGGTTTACTCCCGTGCGGATTATTCTGTCGGGTGTTGCAATTAATGCTCTTTTGGGCAGCCTTACCGGTCTTATTTCTATTTTGTATAGCGATAGGCTTCAGGGTGCTTTGATGTGGCTTAACGGAAGCTTGTCCGGAAAAACATGGCGGCATTTTCAAGTGCTTATTGTATACAGTATTCCTGCCCTGATACTTGCTCTTCTTTGTATTAGGGCAGCGAATGTCTTATTGCTGGGAGATGAAAAAGCAAAAAGTCTTGGGGTAAGTGTCAACCGCTGCCGTGTATTTCTTTCGATTATCGGGGCTTTTTTGGCAGGGATATCGACTTCGACTGTCGGAATCATCGGTTTTATAGGTTTAGTTATCCCCCATATCATGAGGATGCTGGTCGGCTCGGATTATAAGAGCCTATTACCGTTTTCAATGTTCGGCGGAGCGGTTTTGCTACTCGGGGCGGATACTTTTGCTCGCACTATTGCTTCACCGATTGAATTGCCTGTAGGAATTGTAATGTCGATATTCGGAGCACCGTTTTTCCTATACCTACTGAGAAGTTCCGGTAAAAGGAGATAAGGAGGTACTTTTGTTATGACAGCTGTTTCTGCAAAAGATATTTCGTTAAGATACGATAAAAAAGATGTAGTAAAAAGTTTTTCTGCGGATTTTACACAAGGAAAAATTATTTCGATAATAGGACCTAACGGCTCCGGAAAATCAACCATTTTACGCAGTTTTGCACGTCTTTTAAATACTGCATGCGGCCAAATATCCCTTTTCGATACCGATATCGCAACAGTATCAAAAAAGGAATTTGCAAAACGATTGGCAATTTTATTGCAGCACAATATCTCGCCTGAAGATATTACGGTAAAAAATCTGATATACTTCGGCAGATGTCCGCATAAAAAATGGTATCAGCAATTTGAAAAAAGAGATGAAGACATTTTACAACAAGTCCTTATCCAAACGGACTTAGTCGACTTTGCCGAAAAAAAAGTTTGCATGCTTTCAGGCGGCGAAAGACAGCGTGTCTGGCTTGCAATGGCATTAGCACAGCAGCCTCAGGTGCTACTGCTGGATGAGCCTACCACCTATTTGGATATAGGTTATCAGCTGGAACTTTTGGATCTTGTTTACGATTTAAATCGAAACACTAACCTTTCGATTATTATGGTATTGCACGATTTAAATCAGGCAGCACAATATAGCGATGAAATTATCGTATTAAAAGACGGCAAACTCTACAAAAAAGGGACACCGCAAGAAATTTTTACTTCAGAACTTATAAAACAAATTTACGGTATAGACTGTAAAGTTATTTATGACGAAGAGGAACATTTTCCGATCGTATTGCCTAAAAGAAAAGGCAAAATCTAAATCAAAAATCAATTAGGAGAATTATTTATGAAAATTTTATTGACTTATTCAAGTAAAACTGGAAACACCAAGGCTGTAGCAGAAGCCGTATTAAAAACTCTTCCTCAGGGAACCGATTTTTTTGCAGTGAGCGAAGTTAAAGACTTAAACAATTATGATGCGGTCATTGTAGGTTTTTGGATCGATAAGGGCCTTCCAAATGAAGAAGCATTAAATTTTATGGAAACGATTAAAAACAAAAAAACGGGCTATTTCTTTACATTGGGAGCTTATCCCGATTCTCCCCATGCGGAAGATTGCCATAAAAGCGCAAAAGATCTTTTAACAAAAAACGGAAATGAAGTGCTTGCAGGATTCGGCTGTCAAGGAAAAATAGATCCGGCTCTTACCGAAATGTTTAAATCCTTACCTAAAGATCATCCGCACTACATGAATGAAGAAAGAAGAAAACGCCATGAAGAGGCGGCAAAACATCCTGATAAAAAAGATTTTGAAAATGCAAAAAAAGCATTTGAAAATTTCGGAAGATAATTAAAATCTGCCGGTTAAAATTAACATAAGGAGCATTCTATAAATGACTGCAGAAGATATTTTAAATTGTTCATTTAAAGACCGCAAAAAATCTCATCACGATACAGGAATGGGTTCCATGAAATATTCAAAAGGAATGAGGTCTTTGGAAAAAGCCCTTTCAGAACCCAATACACAAAACGGGAAAAAATCCATTTACATCCACGTACCCTATTGTAAAAAAATTTGCAACTTTTGCAGCATGAGGCGGACAATAAACCCGGTACCGGATGACTACGCCGCCCTTGTGATAAGGCAGATTGAAAATTACGGTAAGACGGAATATGTAAAAACCTCAAACATAAATTCGGTTTATTTCGGAGGCGGAACACCTACAACCCTGCCTGCAAAACAGCTTGCCGAAATACTTAAAGCTCTTCAAAAAAATTTTAACATAGCAAAAGATGCCGAAATTTCGATGGAGACTACTGTTTCTGAATTGGATGACGAAAAGCTTAAAATTCTTTTTGAAAACGGTTTAAACAGAATAAGTGCCGGTATTCAAACCTTTAATGATGAAGGGCGAAAAACATTGGGCAGAATCGGAAACGGCGAAAATGCGGAAAATTTTTTGAGACGAGCTTTTAAAACCGGCTTTAAAAATGTCAACATCGATATTATTTATAATTATCCCGGTGAAACAAAGGAAATATTAAAGGAGGACTTGCATAAGGCCTTTGCCTTAGATATTGCAGGTTTTTCTTTTTACTCTCTCATCGTAATGGATACTTCCAAGATAGGCCGCAGTGTCGATAAAGAAGAATATGCCGAAAAAACGCTTCATCAGGATGCAGAGTTCTTTTTGACCATTTTGGAAGAAAGCCGAAAAGCAGGTTACGATTTTTTAGAGATAACAAAACTTGTAAAACCCGGCAGAGACAACTACGAATATATCAGAAGCGGGCACCTAGGCGGCGATATTTTTCCTGTAGGAGCCGGAGCCGGAGGCTTCGTAAATAATACGGCCGTAATGAATCCCCTCGACAAAGAAAAATTTGCGGATCAAATTAGCGGCTTTGATAAAACTTCGGGTATGTGGATAAGCGAAGATTACCGCAGAATAAAAAGATTTTCAGGACAGCTTCAAGAAGGATTGTTGGATTTAAGTTTTTTGACAAAAGAAGAGTCGGATAAAATCTATGATATGCTTACCGGATTGGAAAAAGAGGCTTTGATCAAAAAAGATGAAGGCTCTAAAAATTATAAATTTACCGACAAGGGCTTTTTTTGGGGCAATAGTCTTGCAGCCGAACTTGGAAAAAGCATTTTTTAATAACAAAAAGAATTAAAGAAGAAAGCGGCATAAAGGCAATTCCCCCACCCTCTTGCCGTTTTGCCGTTTTTTTTGTATCTTATACCCACGATAATTACTAAATTAATATAGATTCTTAAGGAGAACTAAAATGGCTAAACAATTATTGTTTAATGAAGAGGCTCGAAAAAGCCTTCTCGCCGGTGTTGAACAAATTTCAAATGCAGTAAAAGTTACACTCGGCCCCAAGGGACGGAATGTTCTTATCGACAAGAGTTTCGGTGCCCCTACAGTTACAAAAGACGGTGTATCCGTAGCACGCGAAGTTGAACTTGAAAACAAATTTGAAAATATGGGTGCCCAGCTTTTAAAAGAAGTTGCAACAAAGACAAATGATGTTGCAGGAGACGGAACCACAACAGCAACTGTTCTTGCATACTCCATGGTAAAAGAAGGCTTAAAAGCCGTAGCAGCCGGAATGACTCCGCTTGAATTAAAACGCGGTATCGACAAGGCTGTAGCTATCGCCGTTGAAGATATTCAAAAAAATTCAAAAGAAATTAAGGGCTCGGAAGAAGTTGCCCATGTTGCCTCTGTTTCTGCAAACAATGATGCGGAAATCGGAAAAATCATTGCCGATGCCATCGCCAAGGTAGGAAAGGACGGCGTTATCGATGTAGGCGAAGCCCAGACAATGGAAACCGTTACAGACTATGTAGAAGGTATGCAGTTCGATAGGGGATATATTTCTTCTTACTTTGTAACCGACAGAGACAGAATGGAAACCGTTTTTGAAAATCCCTACATCCTCATCTACGATAAATCAATTTCAACAATGAAGGATCTTCTTCCCCTCTTGGAACAGGTAGCCCAATCAGGCCGCCCTCTTTTAATCATCGCAGAAGATGTTGAAGGCGAAGCTCTCGCAACCTTGGTTGTAAACAGCCTCAGAGGTGCATTAAAGACCTGTGCAGTTAAGGCCCCCGGTTTCGGCGACAGAAGAAAGGAAATGCTTGAAGACATAGCCGTTTTAACGGGCGGACAAGTTGTTTCGGAAGAATTGGGCTTTAAACTTGAAGCAGCTCAAATTTCAATGTTGGGTCAGGCAAAAAGTATAAAAATCGATAAAGACAACACTATGATTATCGACGGAGCCGGCAAATCCAAGGATATTAAAGACAGAGTTACCCAGATCAAGGCTCAGCTTGATGCAACCGATTCGGAATATGACAGTGAAAAGCTAAGAGAAAGATTGGCTAAGCTTTCAGGCGGCGTTGCCGTTATCAAGATCGGTGCCGTAACCGAAGTTGAAATGAAAGAGAAAAAGCACAGAGTTGAAGACGCTCTTTCGGCAACAAGAGCCGCTATCGAAGAAGGTATTGTTGCAGGAGGCGGTCTTGCAATGATTCAGGCTATCTCAGCCCTAGAAAAAGCCGATATGAGCTCTCTTACAGAGGACGAAAAAGTAGGCTTTAAGATTGTAAAACGAGCCCTCGAAGAACCTATCCGCCAAATTGCAGAAAATGCAGGTTTGGACGGAGCAGTTATTGCAGAAAAGGCTAAAGAAAAGAAGGGCGTAGGCTTCGATGCCGCTAAGATGGAATGGGCGGATATGGTAAAAGCCGGTATCATCGACCCTGCCAAAGTTACCCGTTCCGCATTGCAAAACGCAGCTTCAATCGCAAGTCTGTTACTGACAACCGAATGTGCAATTACGGACATCCCCGAAAAATCAGCCGGACCTGCAATGCCTTCACCCGACATGGGCGGCATGGGCATGTATTAAAAGGCTTAAGCCTACTCTATGCGGGCATGTACTAAATCTTTAGATTTCCCTGTGCGGGCATGTATTAAAAGCTTAAGTAAACCGTATGCGGGAATGTACTAAATCTTTAGATTTCCCTGTGCGGGCATGTACTAACCCGTAATATAAAATGAAGACCGTTATGATGTTTAACATAACGGTCTTTTTTTATTTCCTTTTAAAATTTTTATTCTTCTAAAATCATAAAATTACCTTGCTATTTTTTTAAATATATATTACAATGCTTCTATGAGTGATGATATAATTTCAGAATTAGGGATAAATGCATCAGGCAATGACACGGTCGAACTTGATTCGCTTACGTTGGAAGCCTTAAAAAAAGGGCCGATAGATATATTTGATAATGTATACCTCGGTGAAACAAGACCACATTCTCTTATCCTCTGTATAGATGTACGCGGCTTTAGTGACTTTATGTGTAATAATGATGAAACAGTTGTTTTCGGTTTAATTAAATCTTTTACGGCTAATTTCCTTTCCTGCCTTAATCAATTCGGCTATAATTGTTCGTATTATAAACTGCTTGGAGACGGGGCACTAGTTATATGGGATAAGTTGGATGGGGTTGCAATAAAAGAAGCCGTCACGGTTTTTACTACATATATAGAATTTGCAAGAGAAGAACTATTTAAACCTTTCGGAAATCTGTCAATAGGCGGCGCTTTAGTACTTGATAAAGTATACAAATATGAAATTTCGGCAGAAGCATCCCAATTAAAATATAGAGATTACGTAGGTTACGGTATAAATCTTGCGTGCCGCCTTCAAAACCTTGCAGCGGGCGGAGAACTTATCGTAAGTAAAAAACTGGTTGATATCGGTGCAATATATGCGACAAAAAATACGGACCCTGAAGTAATGAAAAAACTCAGAGCCCTTAAAGGAGTCAAACCTGAAGACAGGGAAGCTATCTTTTTGTATAAGGATATAAATCCTAAAATTATTTCGATATTTAAAGTTTTAAGCTTAGATTTCTAAATTAGGGCTTGACATAAATGTATATTTTTTATATACTCAAAACTCTTACGGCGGTATAGCTCAGTTGGCAGAGCAAACGGCTCATATCCGTTAGGTCATAGGTTCAAGCCCTATTGCCGCTAGCTAAATTTAAAGGCACTCAAATGAGTGCCTTTTTTTGTTGTTTTCTAATTTTTAAAAACGCTAAAATCTTTCTATCTTAGAAACCAGAAAGGCATCTGCAAGAACTAAATAACACATTGCTTCAACCACAGGCACAATGCGAGGAAAAAGGCAGATGTCGTGATTTCCTCCAACAGAAAGCGTACATTTCTCCCCTCTTTTGTTAAAGGAGGCTTGGCTCATTTTGATTGACGGAACAGGCTTTACGGCAAGCCTAAAATCTATCTGACATCTGTTTTCATCTTTTCTTGCACCCTCATGGTTTAAATTTAAAGGATAACTCATATTGCAGGAAATACCGCCCAAAATACCGCCCGAATAATTTTTTGAAATGTCATTATTCTCGCTGCCTGTAATAGAAGCCGAGAAAAAACCTCCTCCGATTTCTATGCCTTTGACAGCACCTATCGACATTAAAGCTTGAGACAAGACCGCATCAAGTTTGCCGAAAACAGGAGAGCCGAGCCCTTCGGAAACATTTAAAACAGAACAGGATAAAATACAACCGGCCGAATCTCCCTTAGAAGCTAGAGATGACAGTTTCTCAAAAATAGGCTCAGGCAGAGCATCATCTTCTTTAAGAGGAAGGCCTGTTTTAAGACCTGCAATTTCTTCGGCTCTTACATGCACAGCAATGGGCTTTTTACCATCCTTTATAGCAAAGGTTTCGAGCATTTTTTTTGCAGCAGCTCCGCCGATAAGCCGGCCTATCGTTTCCCGTCCGGAAGAGCGGCCTCCGCCTCGGTAATCCCGATGCCCGTATTTTACATCATAAGCATAATCGGCATGCCCTGGACGGTAAACATCTTTTAAGTTTTCATAATCCTTGGAGGAGGTTTCTTTGTTTCTAACCAGAACGGCGATAGGGCTTCCCAGAGTCTTGCCTTCAAAAACACCGGATAGAATTTCGCAAATGTCATCTTCATTCCGTTTTGTAGAAAAAGGACTTAAGGAGCCGGGTTTTCTGCGGTTAAGCTCTTTTTGAATATCCTCGGCACAAAGAGGAATACCGGCAGGGCAGCCGTCTATTACAGCCCCTACCCCGCTACTCCTGCTTTCTCCAAAAGTTGTTACCGTAAAAAAACGCCCAAAAGAATTTGCCCCCATATCACACCTCCAAGTTTCAAAACTGCCTAATTTTTTTCAAATATGAGCTCATTTATCACATGATCTTTTTTTAAGCCCTTTTTTTCAAACTTTGTTGTAGGCCGCCAGCTTTGGCTTGGAGCGAATTTTTCGTATTTGGATTTTAGATTTGGAGTTTCGCTCAATTGCTCAAAGGCATCCTCTGCATAATTTTCCCAATCGGTTACCATATAAATATAGGCACCCTTTTTTAATTTTTTTGAAAGCAAATCGGTTCGAGGCCTTCTTACAAGCCGTCTTTTATGATTCCGTTTTTTTTGCCACGGATCAGGAAAAAAAATATGAAAGCCGTCAACACTTTCATCATCTATCATATTTTCTAAAACTTCAATTGCATCATGTTCGATAATCCGTAAATTATTCAATTTTTTTTCTTCTATTTCGCCTAAAAGTTTTCCTACTCCGGCCTTAAAAACTTCTATACCGAGATAGTTTTTATCGGGATTATCCTCGGCAATTTGGGCAGTTGCAGTCCCCATGCCGAACCCGATTTCTATGATTACAGGATTATTATTTTGAAAAAGGACCGTAAAATCAACTTTTTTTTCAGTATACGGAATACACCATTTTTCATAAAAAGCTTCATAATTTCTTTTTTGTCCCTCAGTCATTCGCCCTGTCCTAAGAACAAATGTTTTTATAGATCGAAAATGAGGATTAAGATTAGAGCACACGATGACTTCCTTATTTTTATAGGAATCCGTGCCGTCGATTATATCTTCATTCATTTTTTGATATTAGTACAAACTATGGTACTTTGTCAAATAGGCTGTATCGCCTTGAGCATTTTGGGCCATGCATTGAATATAACGGGCATCGGGATATTTTTCAATCAGGGAAGCAATAGAGTCCTCAAGTTTAGAACCTTCCGGCAAATCTTGAACAAAAAGAGGCTGCTTATCGGCTCCCAAAAGAATAAGAAAAAAAGTTTTAAATGTAGAATTGTCGGAAGTTTCAATCCGCCATCTTCCGTCCTGAATCAGAAAGACAAAGGGAATCGATGAAAGCATTTTAGGCTCTTTTAGGGTAAGTTTTTTTATAGTCCTATTTCCAGATAAATCTTCCAATATAACGGAGTATTCTCCGAGAGGAATTTGTCCAAACGGCGACGCTATCTTGTTGGAGCCTGCCCATAGAGTTTTTTCTGAATCCGAAGCTCTAAGCTGCGAGGAAGAAAAAAAGGAAGTATTTTCTCTGTTCAAAACCCATGTAAGTCCCGATTCCAAATGTACCAGCTGTATGGAAGAATAATCGTTCCGTCCGTTTTCATCCCTGTACTTTAAAAATACGGAAAGCCTTTCTTCAATTGTTCCGGCATTTGTTTCTATCTTTAAAATTTTTACGGAAAGTTCTGGTATCTCGGGCTTATCAAAAGAACATGAAAGTAAAAGAGCGGCAATTAAAAAAAACAA
The DNA here is from genome assembly GCF_024181645.1 of Treponema denticola. NCBI lineage: Bacteria > Pseudomonadati > Spirochaetota > Spirochaetia > Treponematales > Treponemataceae > Treponema > Treponema denticola. Next base: position 1,603,951 of record NZ_CP058624.1, read on the forward strand.
AGTTTTTTTTAGCCATTCTTTTTTTACGCTTTTTTTCATTAAATCATCCGCAACTTCTTTATATTAAAACATAAAGGACATATTCATTACGGTAAGATCCGTATCCTCAAAACGGTTTGCACTCGATTCAAAGCGGACATTTACCTTTTCGCAAGCATCATTTAAATAAGAAATATAATACATTCCCAAATTTAAATCTTCGGAACCTTCAGGAAGGGCTCGATAAAAGTCAATTAAAGAATTTTTGTCGACATCTGCCATCTTTAAGTCATTTAAGTTTGCCCTGACGGCATCCGACTGTTCATTTTTACTGTAAAGGGTAACCTGAAGCTTGCCCTGTGTACCTATCGAGGCAACACCTCCGCTTCCAAGTTTCCATGAAACAAATACCAGCTCTTGTTTTTTTTCAAGTTCGGCAACAAGCCGCCGGCGTATTTCCGGATCAAAGAGAGCTTCTTGAGGGTCATCCAATTCAGGAAAAAGAATTAAAGCTTCTTTACGCAAATTCATGTTTTCAGCACTTAAAATAAGTTCCATAAGCATCAAGGCTATGTACTCGGCAATCTTCGTTTTATCCATGTATTCAGTAAGGGAAGTCCGTATTGTTTTTAGAATCAGGTCGAAATCCTTGTGCATCCTAAATTTAGTTATAATAAACCAAGTAAACGGACGCATCATATTTAAAAATTTTTCGGCCAAAAAAAGCTGAATATTTTTTTCTTCAGGAGATAGAGCATTATTCTTTGTTATAAAAGAAAAAAGAGGTTTTACTATTTCCTGTTTTGCTTCATAAATCATTTCTTCGTTTTGCTGCAATACATTTGCCAAATACTTTTCGTTTATGTGGGTTTTTTCGTCAATTATACTTGCAGGGTTTTGCCTGTTCCATTTTTTTATAACGGGAGAGTTTAAGATTTGTTTAAAAATAAAATCATCATATTGCTTATACAAAACCGAATATACTATAAGTTTCGAAAGATCCATAACCTCCTGCCGTGAAGAAACGAACTCAGGTTTTGAGATTTCAATCTTTGAGATATAATCCGCCAAAAGAAGACGTTGAATAGTTTCAGGCATAAATTTTTCGAGAGAAATGCCGTATTCTTCGATATTTCCGGCAAGCTTAAATTTAAGGAGTTTTTTATTTCTTTTTATAAAGAATGTAGAACCTTCCTGAGTCAAAATAAGTTTTAATGGAAGGTCCAAAATTCTTTTTTTTTCACTTGCAGCCATAAAATCTTCTCTCCCTATACTACGATCAACTACATCTTTAATTCTAATATAATTTTATGAAAAATTCTATAGGTTAATTAAAGGGATGAAAGTATCGAGCGAATCTCCGATGCTTTTGAATAATTCGGATTTTTATTCAATACGCCTTCCAAAATAAGCTTTGCATCGGCTTTTTTATCCAAACTTATGTAAAGTTTACCAAGTTCATAATAAGCATCCCAGTTTTTAGTATCGACCTTTATAATCTGTTCATAAACGCTTACGGCATTTTCTTTTAGATCCGCAGAAATATAGGCAGCAGCCAAATTCTGCTTTGCCGTAATATTACGAGGCTGATTTTTTACTGCATTGGAGTAATGATTAACCGACTTGGTGTAGTCTCCTTTTAAGCCGTATAACTTACCCAAATTTGTGTTTACTTCAAAATTATTGGGTTCAAGCCTATAGGCTGCCAAAAGGTTTTCTTCAGCTTCACCGAATTTTCCCTCATCCAAATACATACGGCCCAGATTTATTCTAGGCTTAGCATAGTTTTTATTTGTAGATGCAGCCTGTGTGTAATAATCATAGGCTTCAGATTTTCGTCCGTTTTTTTCTAAAGTTAAACCATATGTATATAAAACTCTTGCATCAGCAGGTTTGAGCTTATAAGCTTTTTCCGCATTAGACAGAGCTTCTCCATATTTTTCTAAATCAACCTGTACCGTTGCCAAATTATAATAGGTTATGGCATCATCTTCACCCAGAGTGATAGCTTCTTTAAAGTGACGCTCGGCCAAATTATTTTGTCCCAAATCCGCATAAACTTGGGCCATTTCCCGTAATGCCGGAAGATTAGCCGGCTCATAAGAAACAGCATTTTTATAGTTTTCTATAGCTTGATCAAATTTCCGTTGGGCTTTGCGTATACGGGCCATTTCCAAAAAGGCTTTTACGTAGTCGGGCTTTATTTTTACGGCTGACAAAAAAGCGGAAAAAGCTTCATTTTCCAAACCTAATTTTCTGCAAGACATTCCCAAATTAAAAAAAGCACTATCGAATTTGGGATTGGATTTTACGCTTCTTTCAAAGGAAGTTTTTGCCTTTTGATAATGACCTCTTGCGTAATATTTTTTACCGAGTTCATAATTGTATAAATAATTATCGGGGTCCAAACTTTGAGCCTTTTCCAACTCTACAAAGGCAACCTGAGGCTGTTTTTGTGCGTCTGCAATCTGAGAATAAACATAATGAGCTCTTGCATTTTGTCCGTCGGCATTTACGGATTTTTTTATGTATGAATCGGCATCCGAAAGAGCTTTCTCTGCATCTCCGGTTCCTTCACGTGCCGAAGCATAGTCGTTTAAAGCAGAAGCCATATCCAAATATTTTTTTGCAGTAAATGAAGCTTCAGAATCGGGCATTTTAGATGAAGCCTTTGAAAAGGTACTAAGAGCCGAATTTAGATTTCCGTTTTTTAAAAAATTTATTCCCTCGGAAACCAAGCGTTCAACCTCTTCCATTTGAGCTCTGGTCTTTGCATCGGCATTTTGCTTTGCAAGTCTTTCAGCTTCTTGAGCTTTTTGCGCATCTAAAGCAGCCTTCTTTTTGGCTTCTTCTTCGAGCCTCTTTTTTTCTTTTTCTGCATCGGCTGTCTTTTTTGCAGCTTCATCTTTTGCCTTTTGTTCGGCTGCTAATTTTGCCTTGCGCTCCTGTTCAGCCTTCGCCTTTCGTTCTGCTTCTTCTTTGGCTTTACGCTCTTGTTCGGCCTTTGCTTTGCGGTCTGCTTCAGCCTTGGCAGCAGCGATTTTTTTTGCTTCATCTATCGATGCTTTTTTCTTTGCTTCAGCTTCTTTTAAGACCTGTTGCTGCTTGATCAACTCTTCTTGCCGTTTTCTTGCTTCTTCCGCCCTTTTTAAAGCCTCTTCAGCCTTTCTTTTCTTTTCTTCTTCGGCAGCCTTTTTTTCTTTTTCAGATGCAGCGGCAAGATTCTTGTTAATCTCCTCGGCTTTTTTAATGCTTTCCGCCTCTAAAAGCTCTCTTTCTTTTTCGGCTTCTTTTTTGGCCTGTTCAAGCTCAGCTTCTTTTTTAGCTATTTTTTCTTGAAGACGGGCAAGCTCTTCTTTTTCAGCCTCAATTTTAGCAAGGATCTGCGTATCGGCAGCAGCGGAATCAGAAGTCTTGCTCTTTGTAAAAAATAAGATGCCTACAACAACTAAAACGGCTATAAAAATACCCGCTAAAATACCTATTAAGAATTTTTGAAAATCAGTCAAGTTCGTTTTCCTCCGAATAATCTATTGTATCGTCAGCTCCTGCCGATACGGCATCTGCATTGTCAACCGAAGAAAGGTTGGCGTTTACATTTTCTATAAGTTTTTTATACCTCGCCTCAGCAGCCAAACGCTCGGCCTCTTCGGCAGCCTTTTTTGCTTCAGCCAAGGCCCTCGCTCTTTCCGCTTCCTCGGCAAGGCCTTCCAAAAGCGATATCATTTTTTCTATTGAAGATCTTTGAAGCGTATCAGGTTTTAAGTTTAAATAAATTTTATAATCTTGTAAAGCACCCTCAAGTTTTTCCAGTTTTATCCGTGTATTGGCCCTGTTTAAAAAAGCCGGAGCATAGAGGCCGTTTGAAGAAATAGCCTCATTATAAGCTAGCTCTGAGGCTTCAAACTGATTTTGTAAAAAATAAACATTACCTATATTGTAATAATATAAATGTCCGTTGAGGATATCCTTATCCTTACCTTGAGAAAGATAGGTTAAGGCCTCACTGTACTTCCCTATTCGAAAATAAGCAACGCCAAGATAAAGATAAACCGATTTAGGGGTTCCCGCTTCCTGACTAGCCTTAAAAAGAGCCGAAACAGCCTCTTGAGGCTTATCAGAATACAAAAGTTTTTTACCTTCTTCAAAATAATCTACTGCAAAAAGCAATGAAAAAAAAGATAAAAAAGCAGCAAAAAAAATGCTTTTTTTTAATTTTAATCGATAAAAATGCGTTTTCATATTTGACATTCCCTCCCAAAAACTATACCATATAGATATGTCTTCATTAACGATTATTTTGATTGCAGCGATAAGTGCGGTCCTCATTTTTCTCATTATTTTTTTGTTAAAATCGGTTCTTTTTCCAAAAAAAAGAGCAAGAATCGAAAAGAACTTAAAATCCGGAAAATACGGAGCCGCAATCAAGGATGCAAAATCAATACTCTCAAAAAATCCCAGAGATTCGGAAGCCCGATACCTTTTGGGCAAGGCCTACCTTGCAGACAAAAAAGCAGATCTAGCCTTTATAGAGTTTAAAACTCTAAACAAGACAGCGGTATTTAACAATCCGGCAACCGAAATCGAATTCAGAACCATTATAGCAGATTTATATTTAAAATTCCAGCAACCGGACGAGGCTTTAAAGGAATTTATGCTTTTAAATAAAAAAGATCCGAAAAATCCCAAGCCTTATTTTCAGGCCGGTCAAATTTACGAAAATAAAAACATGTCGGATCAGGCAATAGCTTATTTTCAAAAAGCTATAGAAGTTGACTCACGCTTTGCAGAAGCCTATGCTTCATTAGGCCTTTTACTTTTTAAAGCAAATCAGATTCCTGAGGCCGAAAAGGCGATTGCCACAGCCTTAAAATTAGCCCCTGATAATAGTGAAACCCTTTATTATCACGGAAGAATCTTAAAAAGCAAAAAAAACTACGCCCAAGCTCTTTCAGCCCTTGAAAAAGCGGCAAGAAAGCAGGAGATAAGAACAAAATGCTTTTTTGAAAGAGGATGCTGCTACTTGGAAACAAACAGCCTTGAAAAGGCCGAATTCGAATTCACTAGGGCGATAAAATCTTCAAAGCAGCCCTCGGCTCCTGAAGTTCTTTATTCTAGATATCTTTTAGCGGAATGTTACGAAAAACAAAGAGACATAGATAAGGCAATAGAGCAATGGGAAGCCATAAGCACAGTCAATCCTAAATTCAGGAACACGGCTCAAAAACTTGCCGAATATTCAGACCTTCGTACCAACGATCATATGAAAGAATATTTAACCCTCATCAAGGAAGATTTTTTCAAAATGTGCAGGGATATTACCGAGCAGTACTTCGATTATCCGGTTCAAGCCTTAAAAGAGACAAAAATGGGCTGTACAATACTTGCAGTCGAAAAAGGTTCGGAACAATGGCTTAATACAAGAAAAAAACCTCAGCTTTTGATTTTTTCGAGGGATGGGCACACAATAACGGAATCTTTTTTACGATCCGTACATGAAGAGATGAAAAAACAAGCCGTTGTAACCTCTCACATTATAACATCCGGCACTTTTTCGCCTGATGCGGTAAAGTTTGCAGAAAACAGACCCTTTAACCTTATTGACAGACAAAAGCTTGAAAGAATAGTTGAAAAAGTAAAATTTACATTTTAGGAAACGTACAATGAAAAAAATTCTATGTATTTCGGACCAGATAGACCCTATGATTTACAGCAAAGACATAAAAGAAAAATACGGAGATGTAGATTTTATAATATCGGCAGGAGATTTACCGATCGACTACCTCGACTTTGTACAAACATCCTTAAATAAACCGCTTTATTTTGTTTTTGGAAGCCATCACTTAAAAGCCCTCACTCACTATCATCCCGAAATGGCAGAAAAGACAAAGGATGGAGAGGTAAATATATTTAAAAAGGGAAATACAAAAAAAAGCAATCAGGGAATCTATATAGGTTTTAAAAGCCTTAAGTATGAAAACATGATAATCGCCGGCGTTTCGGGTGCTAAAAAGCACAACGACGGTAAAAATCAATTTACGGAAAAACAAATGAAGCGAAAGCTTTCAAAAATGATTCCGGCATTATTTTTTAATAAGATAAAATACGGGCGCTATTTGGATATCTTAGTAACCCACTGTCCTCCATTGATTGAAGGTGAAAAAGAAGAAAACAAACAAGAATCTTTTGAGTGTTTTACCAAATTTATAAATTTTTTTAAACCTAAATATCTTATACATGGACAGGTTCACATATATGACCCTCAACAATCCCGCAGCACAAGGTATGGAGAAACCGAGATAATTAACGCATACAGCAGACATATTTTGGAGTTACACTAAAATTTACAAATTGTTACCATTATTTTCAAAATAAATCTTGACGATATTCCCTTTAGATGATAGAATTACTACAATGAAAGAAATTGATTCTCTTGATTTTTATGCATTGATTACTCTTTCGGTATTGACTATTTTATTATTATTATTTCTCATAAGAATTACGGCTATAAACAAAAAGAAAGCTAGAGAGGTATCAAGGCCCTTTGTTTTGTTGACATATTCGACCTTAGCCTCTGCGTTTATAATAAGCATAAGTGCTGCAGCCTCGGTATTTTTTAAAAGCTATATGATGTTAAATATAGGATTATCGGTTGTCCTCGTTGTTTTTACTGTCTGTATGGTCTTATCCGAAAAGATATACCTGAAAGATCAAGTAGAAAAAGTAAAAAGAGACAAGGCAAATGCAGATTATATTAAAAAATTACAAAATCTCCCCTCTGAAGAATCTTTACGTGCACGTAAACTTATAAACACAACCCGCCTTTTACTCCAAAAAACTAATGGATTAATCGCAGGAAAAAAAGATATCTCATCCGAAATGTTTCCATATATCACAGAGTCTTTTTTAACGGAGTTATCGGCTGACGGAGCCGTAGTCCTTGCAGTACAAAGTTTTGAAGAGGTCTTGGCTGTAAAGGCCTTGGCCGGAACCTTTCCTCCGCCTTATAAATTACCTGATGACCTTGCACGCAAAGAAGATCACGTATTTTCCAACTTTAAATATGCGCGGTTTGAGATGGGTGAGTCGATATTTACGGAAGTTGCCTCCAAAGGCAAAACCCTCTTTATTAAAGATTGTAAAGGCAGCCCCTTACTTCCTAACAATGGAAACGAAAAATTTTTACAGCACGGAAGCCTAATATTCTTCCCCCTAATGGTCAGCTCTGTTGTAGTTGGAGTGGCGGCCGTATCCCGTAGCCCGGATAAGGTTTCTTTTTCAGAAAATGAAGTCAAAATAGGAGAATACTTATCGGATTTTGCGGCAGAAATGATTAACCTTACTTTAAGTATATCCGAAGCTTCCGAACATGCTGAAATTGAAAATATAACCGATACGGTTGCAAAAATTCAAAAGATTCTTTTACCTAAAAACTTTAAAAAAGTTCCCGGCCTTGAAATAGGAGAATATTTTTTACAGGAGAGAGGTATCTGCAGCGACTATTATGACGTAATTGTTCAACAAAAAAGAGTATTTATCGTTCTTGCAGATGTTGCAGGTAAAAGTATTCAATCTGCAATTATTATGATTATGATTAGGGCAATTCTCTACCTTATAACAAACACCGATCAAAACATGGAATCTATTTTAGACTGGCTCAATAAGGGTATTACCGGCAAGATAGATATAGACCACTTTGCGAGTATTTCTCTTTTATCCTATGAGCAGAAAACAAATACAATAGAATTCATAGGGGCAGGTAATCAGGCAATGATGATATGGAACAATGAAAAAAATAAAATCGAATTATTCCAGCAAAAAACGGACCCCATAGGAATAGACGTCCGTTCAACATATAAAAGTATAAAGGTTCCTTTGAAAAAAGGTGATGTAGCAGCACTTTATACGGACGGTATTATCGAAACGCTTAATGCCGCAGGCGAGCAGTATGGAACTACCAGACTCGCACAATTAATAGCCGATAATTATTCCCAAAATTCAAAGGATATAGTAAATAAAATAAAAAATGACATGACTTCGTTTATAGGAAAGGCCCAGACTCATGATGATCGCACTTTGCTGATTATTAAGGCTAGGTAATAAAGAGGTTGCTAAGGAGATTGTTATGGAACTAAAAATCCGAAAAAACAAAGAGGTTTACATTATTGATGTAAGCGGTGAAATGGACCTATACAATTCATACAGACTAAAAGAACTTGTTATGAAGATGATCGAGCGTCAAATAAAATGTATGATTATAAATCTTGAAGATGTGGACTACATAGATTCTTCAGGAATAGGAGCATTGATTTATATCTGCTCTACCGTAAAAAAGATGAATCTGCGGTTGTTTATAACCAATATTCACGGTTCCGTGAAAAAGGTTATAGAACTGACAAAGCTGATGGGCTATTTTCCCATAACGAACAGCTTGGAAGAAGCATTACAAAAAATGGAAAGCTAAAGCGGAGGACAGAAATATGACAGCTATAAAAGAACTTAAAGTTGATGAAAAAAGCCCCTTATTCGATAAAACAGGGATGTTATATAAAGAATTTCCTTCTGATTTCAGGCAAATCAGATATTTTACACTCTTAATCGTGCAATCAGCCCCCTTAGAAATAAAGGGAATCAACCTATTGGAGCAGCAAATAAGCGAGATTATTAAAAATGCGGTAAAACACGGAAACAGATGTAATCCGTCCAAAAAAGTCAAGGTATGGTACGAATTCAGCTCTACCCACGCACATTTAATAGTCGAGGATGAAGGAGAAGGCTTTAAAGAAATCGACAAGTGGAACGAATTCAATAAAAAACGCTTGGAGTGTCTGCATAAGCAGGACTTTGCAAACCTTGGAGCCTATGTTTCTTTTAGGACATCCCAAAGCGATGAATATGACGGAGGAAACGCCCTCTTTGCAGCCCTTGAATATTGGGACGGAGGTTTTATTTTTAACAAGAAAAAAAACGGCGTTGCGATGTTAAAAAAATATCCTCAAAAGAAACACGGTATTTCGCTATAAGATTGGATTAAGACTCAATTATTCGGATATCCATATTTGCCGGCGTGAGCTTTTTCGTGTAAAAAACGTTTATCTTCTTCGTGGATGTTTTTTATTGTAAGGCAAAGAGCTCCGCAGCTTTCCCCTGTAGAATTTACATTAAGATTGGGAAGAAAAAAAGAAAATATTGACGAGCATTTAACTTTTCGGCGGCCTAATCCTACTTCCATTTGAGCCGAAATTTGAGCTGCAATTTCTTTAGCCTTTTCCTCAATACAAAAAATAAGTATAAATTCTGCATCAATATATAAGAGGCAGGGGCTAAAATCCGGAGCCCTATGTTTTATTGCTATATCGTAAAGGCGATAGAAAAAAGCATCGGGGATTTTATCCGCATCTAGCTTCATTAAGCCGGAAATCTTGGAGCAAAGGCCAAAAAAGACTTCACTATCTTCATCGTCTACAACCGGAGGATAGGGAAAGCTAAGAGGAAAATCGCTTGAAATACCGGCTTTTAGTTTAAAACCTCCGGAATTCCACAATGAAATTTGACAGGTTTTAAGCTCATCATCATGTTTATAAAATTTATCTGAAAGCTTAAAAACAGTAATCCCCTCTTTTTGTTCGACTCGGCTAAAAAAATAAAGAGGGCGTTTTTTATGATTAAAAAAAACCTTTATATCATCGTTTACTTCAACCTCATCCGCTTTAAAGAAAATATAACCGTCTATAAGTTTATAAGAGGAAGAGTCTATTTTTACAAAGTTATTTTTGCATAAGATGCTTAAAGGAGGCTTTTCTCTGACAAAGGTATCGACAATATATTCATATTCGATTCTATTGAGAGCTTTGTTCATTTGTGTCTCCAATAATGTCAAAAGAGTCCAAGTACCATTTTCCTTCACTAAAAATGATGTAGACCTCAATGATAATATAAAATATTTTATCTTCTCCCCTAATATTGCATTTAAACGGGGTCTTTACCTTTTGATCTGCCTTATTTTCAGGCCTGCCGTAAAAGGCTGAAACTATGGGCTTAAAAGAATCCAGCCTATAATTTATAAGATAAGGTAAAAAAGGTTTTTCTGTTGAGCAAAGACTTATATCCACCTTGTTTTCTTTAAATTGTAAACTTAATTTATCCAAAAAATTCAACACGGATTTTTCAATACCGGTATAGTCCAAGATTCCAAGCCCTTCTAAAGAAGGAAATAAGCCTTCTTCTAAATTTGTATCGCCATAGGAGCTCAAATTCTGCGTTGTTACCTCGTCTACGGTAAAGGGCTCGGCCATGGGAGAAGCTGAGATTGTTTCGGATACTGTCCAGTCGATATCCGAAAAATATTTTTTAGCCTCTTCCAATACTGTAGAAAAGGATGTTTCTTCCGCTCCGCTTTCGTTATAAAGACTAAAAAGAAATACAAAACTAAAGATAATCCGGTATTTTTTTAACTTCATATAATATTTATATCACATATCATACTAGCTAGACAATACCTAGCCTTTGTGTTATAGTACGTAGGGAAATTTTCCCTAATATCATTTTCTGTATAACTAACAGATGGAGGACTTTTATGGATATTAAAAATTATCCTGCAGAACCTTTTAGAATTAAGGTTGTAGAGACTGTTAAGATGATCGATAAGGATCAAAGAGCAAAGGTTGCCAAAGAAGCCGGGTATAACACCTTCCTTATTAATTCGGAAGATGTTTATATCGACCTTCTTACCGACTCGGGAACAAACGCCATGAGCGATAAGCAATGGGGCGGTATGATGATAGGAGATGAAGCCTATGCCGGAAGCCGCAACTTTCATCATTTGGAAGAAACCGTTCAAGATATTTTCGGCTTTAAGCATCTTGTACCGACCCATCAAGGCCGCGGTGCCGAAAACCTTCTTTCAAGAATAGCCATTAAACCCGGTCAATATGTACCCGGAAACATGTATTTTACCACTACCAGATACCATCAAGAAGCAAACGGCGGTATCTTCGTGGATATCATAAACGATGATGCCCATGATGCAGGCAAAAGAGTTCCTTTTAAAGGAGACATCGACTTAAACAAACTTGAAAAGCTTATAAAAGAAAAGGGTGCAGAAAATATTGCATACGTTTGTTTGGCTGTTACGGTAAACCTTGCAGGCGGTCAGCCCGTTTCTATGAAGAACATGAAGGCTGTCCGTGAGCTTACAAAAAAACACGGCATCAAGGTATTCTACGATGCAACCCGCTGCGTAGAAAACGCCTACTTTATCAAAGAGCAAGAAGCCGGTTATGCCGACAAGTCTATCAAAGAAATCGTAAGAGAAATGTTCAGCTATGCAGACGGATGTACTATGAGCGGTAAAAAAGACTGTATCGTAAACATCGGAGGCTTCCTCTGTATGAACGATGAAGAGCTTTTCCAAGCTGCAAAAGAATTCGTTGTTGTCTTTGAAGGTATGCCTTCATACGGCGGTATGGCAGGACGCGATATGGAAGCTATGGCTATCGGTCTAAAAGAAGCCCTCCAGTTTGAATACATCGAACACCGAATCAAACAGGTCCGCTATTTAGGCGACAAGCTCTTGGAAGCCGGAGTTCCTATTATCGAACCCGTAGGAGGACACGCAGTATTCCTCGATGCAAGACGTTTCTGTCCTCATCTTAAGCAAACCGAATTCCCTGCACAGGCCCTAGCTGCAGAGCTTTATATCGAATCGGGAGTTAGAAGTATGGAACGGGGTATCGTTTCTGCAGGACGCGATCCTAAGACAAGGGAAAACCATGTACCTAAGCTTGAAACAGTCCGCTTAACCATTCCGCGCCGTGTTTATACCTATAAACACATGGACATTGTAGCAGATGCAGTTATTAAGCTGTACAACCACAAGGAAGTTATAAAAGGATTAAAGTTCGTTTATGAACCTAAACAGCTCCGCTTCTTTACGGCACGCTTTGAGCATATCTAAACTCTCAAGGTAAACGAATCACGGTTTTACTTTGACAAAAACTAGGCTGTCCATCCTGCCTTTCCGCAAGAAAGGTATTCACAGCCTAGTTTTTTTATATTTACTGCGGCAGGTCTGACTAAATTATAATAATTAACATTTTGAAAATTAATACAACGTTTTTGAGAAAACTTATTAATTATAATTGACATATTTACGCCAATGGCATATAATAAGATATGAGAATTATAGAAACGCCTGTTTTCACAAAACAAATAAATAGGCTACTGGACGAAGATACATATAAACAATTTAAAGAATATCTAGTATGTAATCCATTGAAAGGTAAATTGATTAAGGGTGGCGGCGGAATACGAAAAATAAGATGGAGCAAAAAGAATACTGGAAAAAGCGGCGGTATTAGGATTATTTATTTTATAAAAACTGAAACAAAGATATATTTGTTGTTTGCTTATTCAAAAAGTGATGCAGAGAGCATTACAAAAAAACAAATAAATATGTTGGCAAGTTTTATTAAAGGTTTATAAGGAGTTTTTATGTTTAAAAGGAAAAAAATGAGTGATGAGATGTTTGCCGAATTACTCCAAAGCGTAAAGGAAGCTGTTTTAATTGAAAAAGGAGAAATTCCCCCCTCCAGAGTTTTTGAAATAGAGCCTTTGGATATTGCCAAAATACGCAGTAAGACAAATAAAACACAAGAAGAATTTGCATCTATGCTTAATATCAGTATCGGCACCTTGCGAAACTGGGAGCAAGGCAGGCGTAAACCTGACGGGGCAGCCTTGTCTCTACTTAAAATTGTTTCGGCTAATCCTCAATATGTGGAAAGTGTGCTGCAGGGATAAAGGCTTATTCCGGTAAGTCCAAACAATTTTTTTAGGTTAGATTTAACGTGAGGCAATACGGCCCCCTTGCATTTTGTAGAACAATGTTCTATAATGTCTATAGAATATTATTCTATAAAAGAAGGAAGTGCCTATGCCTGAAAAAAACGAAAACAGAGAAAGTCGGCAAGAAGACAGAGAAAGCCGGCAAAATCAATTGATCGATGCGGCGACAACGCTGTTTTTTTCAAAAGGCTATACGAATACGTCTGTTCGGGATATTTTGGATGAGGCAAACGATAAGACGTCTTCACCGAGCGTTTTTTATTATTATTTTGAATCGAAGGAAGCAATTTACCGCGCCGTTTTGCGCCGGTACTCCGAACGCTATGTAAAATCCGTACAGGATGCAATCGACACTCACAAAGACGACGCGCAATCGCTTATGGCTCAAGTAACAAGCCTGTTTTTAAAAACGGTACAAGACGACGCGCACGGAAAAGAAGCGGCCGCTTCGCCTGATAATCTTTTGTACTCATTAAAACTCAAAGAAGAGCTGACGCAAAAATTTGTTGAAGTTTGGGAACTGTTTATCCGCTCACTGGATTGGTACAAAGCGGACGCTGAAACGGTTCATAAAACGGCCGTTTTTATCGCCGGCGGCATCGGAGAAATGATGTACGATTTCGGCTATGTTCACGAAAAAAAAGAAGGCAGCGCCCGACGATTGATGGACTGCATGATTGACTTTTGTGCCGGCGTTTTGAACGCTCCGGCTGCACAAAAAGAAAAATACAGGAGGATTGTGTATGATAACCTTGCATGAACAGGTTGACATTAGCGCACCGTTCGAAAAACTGTGCGCATGGGCAGACAATTTCGAAGAGGAATTCGTCAAGTGGAGCCCGTATCATTTGGAATGCGAACTGTACGACGGAAACGTAAATACGGGCAGCAAAGTCCGCTTTTACGAAATCGTTATGGGGCTCGACTACGACGTAACCGGCACCATAGTAACGAGCGAACGCGACAACGATCATTTTCGGTTCGTATTTAAAAGCGACAAGGGAACCGCTTTTATCACATTTGAAGGAACGCGGACAAAAGACGGCTGCCGTTTTTCACACACGGAATCGTTCGGTATAACTACGCCCGTCATCGGGCCGATTATGAACTTTTTGCTGTTCAAAATCATCTTCCGTAAAAAATGCAACTGGCAACTCATTCGCGACGATATGATTTTGGACAATAAATACCTGACCGAAATCCTTACCGAAGGCAAGTATCCGGAACGCATTCCCGTTGAACGTTTAAAAGCCGGAATTAAATAAAGCGAATTGCCTTGCCGATAAAACATTGCAGTTTTTTCTCCTTTCGGCCATACTTTTTATATCGGAGGATATATGCAAGTATTGGTTATAGGCAGTAACGGCGCTTATTCTAAAAATTTCCCTCTAATGCGGAAATTTTACTTTAAAAGAAGCCAATACCTTCTCCGATGCCGGGCGGGCATCTATATCTACGATTAAATTCTTTTTAGTATAATAATCGATTAAAGGAGCGGTTTGACTTCTGTAAGTTTCAAGGCGTTTTTGGATTGCTTCAATTTTATCATCCGGACGGATCATCAGATCTCCCGAACATGAATCGCAAACGCCTTCTTTTTTAGGTTTTACGAATTCGATATGAAAACTTTGACCGCATGAGGAACAAACCCTTCTTCCGGAAAGACGTTTGATAACCTCATCATCGCTTATATCGAAGTTGATAACGGAATCTATTTTTACGATGTTCTCTAAGGCGTCGGCCTGAGCGATTGTGCGCGGAAAACCGTCGAGGATAAAACCTTCTTTGGTGTCATCCTTTTCCAACCTTTCCTTTACAAGGGCGATTGTAAGGTCATCGCTTACCAATGCCCCGGAATCAATGACAGCCTTAACCTTTTTTCCCAATTCCGTTTGATTCTTGATTGCAGCTCTAAAAAGATCTCCGGTCGAAATATGCGGGATCTTATACGATTTTGAAACCTCAAAAGCGAGGGTTCCCTTTCCTGCGCCCGGCGGGCCCAAAAAAATACAGTTCATTTTTCTCTTCCTTTTTTAACAATATTCAATCAAAGTTCTTACATAAAGAAAAGCTCTTATATAAAGAACCTTAAAGTGCGTGTATTAGTCATCTTAGACAAATGGCCGATTATATATGTTCCCACCATGGCGGTTAAGGCATCAATGGCGGCAGCTACCGAACCTATAAAAAAGGCCGCAGGCCGCAAAATTAAAAAGCCCGATTCAAAGCCCCGTCCGTATATCGCACAAACGGCAACAAGGGAAACATAGGTTCCTGTTATGGGGAAACGGCCTAAAAAAAACGAAAAAAGGGTAGAAATACCGACAAGCCAAAATCTATCCTCAAAGCTTATACCCAGACTGGAATAAGAGTTTAAAATTACGATAAAACTTATAGTAACAACCATCGCACTCCCTGCCCTGCCGAAAACCGAAAAAACAGGCAAGGAAACCGAAGAAATTCTCCTTCTGACGCCCAAGCTCTCGTTTGAATGGCGCAATAAGACAGGTAAGGTTAAATTGGTATCGCCCGAAAAAAAGGCTGCACAAACAGGAGAGATTGAAGCATAGAGCACCTTGTAAGGATTTATATCCCTGCATAGTATTTTTAAGATTATAGGGTATATGATTAAGGCTATTATAAAAAAATCTACCAATAAAAGCACAACCAAGCCGGTAAAAAATTTGGTAGAAAGCATAGCTTGAAACTTGATACACCAGTTCACGGATACTGCGATAAGCCCTATTGAAAACATGTCTACAAAAAAGGCCATAATAGCATAAGAAATTCGCGAAAGCGAATCAAAGAGGGTTAAAGCAGGCTTCGAAATATTTTTATCGACAGCACAGGCGGCTCCTGCAAAGCCGGCAAAGATACAAAGCGGAAGAATATAAAGGCCATCCATAAAGGCTTCAAATGCACTTGAAGGTAAGAGCCGTAAAAAAGACTCCATAACGCCCAAATTTTCGACAGCACTTGTCTCTTCAACGAAGATAGGAATTCTCGGCGGAGAGCTGATAGAGATAGAAATCAAACCTAAAAGGGCTGCCAGAAGGGATGAAAGAATAATAAAAACGGCAATATATATCGAAAGTTTTAGTAAGGAACGGCTTTCACGTAATTTAGATATACTTACAGTAAAACCGAAAAATAAAACGGGATATAAGGAATAACGGCCGAATTGAATAGCAATATTAGCGGCAAAATCAACAGCTGCATTAAAAAATGCACTATCGAAAGAAGAAAGAGCTGCAATTATAATACCTAGAACAGAACCTATAAGATATTTTATCCAAATTTTCATGATTCATTTTACAAAAAGAAAAAGATTCAGTCAATAGACTAAAAAGCTTCTCCCGTTTTTTGAACAAGGGAGTCGATTATACTACCCATATCTTCAAGACCGTAAAGGGTAAAATAAACTTTCCAGAATTTAAAGGAGGAAGAATTAAGCATTTCTTCAGTAGGCTCAAAATTATGGTCAAAGTATTTATATGACTTGTATATTAGATCGGGATTTTTTTCGGCATAAACTACAAGGGTTTTAAAATTATATCCGTCACCTGCGATTAAAGAATCAAAGAGCTGTTTCATTGACTCTTCATCAATCTTATTTTCAAAACAAAAAAGAGTTTTTAACTTAGGATTTGAACCTACGATAAGATTTTCTATTTTGTTGCGGTAGCAATAAAGCTCTTCAAGTTCCTTTAATGAAGAAAAATCCAAATCATTTATTTCATTGGAATCACAATAAAGTTTTTGAAGTTTTATGTTAAGAGCTATTAAAAGTTTATCAAGCTCATTTTTGCCGCAATCCAAAAAATTGAGCTCCTTGTTTTGAAAAAGCGCCAAGTCGGTAAGCTTGTTAGCCCTGCAATTAAGATGAGTTAATTTTATATTTTTAGTTAAATCAAGATTACTTAAACCGGCATTTTCGCAATAAAGCTCTTTAAGCTCAATGTTTTTTGTAAGGTCAAGAGCTTTTAGGCTTACCGAACTTATATCAAGACATTCAAGATGACGAAAAACAGAAAAATCCATCTCTTGAATTGTTGTTTTGGCCAAGTTAAGTTTTTTTAAGCCTTTTAATGAAGAAAAGTCAGGCTTATTCATTTTCTTATTCCCTTCAAGAATCAGAGTTTCAAGAGCAGGACAATCTAAAAATTCGATATTCTTTAAGCCCGAAAAAGAAATATCCAAGGACCGCAAAACGGGAACTTTGATTATTTTAACACCGTTTAAAATTTCGGCATTATGAATTGTAAGTTCTTTTACATCTCCCAAAAGGGCAAGAGAATTTTTTGCTATAAATATTTCGTTTATGGAACCGTCGGCAGGAATTTCCGAAGGAACGGCTCCTTCAATTTTGATATTTTCATCGGCTTTAAGGCTTAAATTGATTTTTTTATTTACAGCATCAAATTCAAAAATAATGGAAGCCTCATTTAAGGCTTTTTGATATTGGGCATCAGCCGTTTTTTCCTTAACCTGCTCCGCTTGAAGCCCCTTATCTTTTTTTTCGGAATTAAGTCCGGCCTGAGAGCCGACCTCAGATTGTTCTTCCTTATTTTCAGCCCCTATTTTTTCTTCCTTTGCGGAACACGAAAAAACAAAAAAACTAAAAATAACCAAAGCAGCAAATTTACAAAAGGTCTTTAACATAGCCGGACTCTTTTCAATAATGTTTACTTCATTATGTAGGTTTTAATCGGCGGGAAGCCGTTAAATTCTACAGAAGCATAACTGGATGTATAGGCACCGGTTGTAAGGAAATATACCCTGTCTCCGGGCTTAAGGTTGGTAGGAAGACTGTATTTATAATCTTCATACATAATATCCATACTGTCGCATGTAGGACCGGCCAAAACGACTTCACCCCATTTTTTGCAGCCTTCATCCTTATCGGTAATGATCGGGTATTTTAAGGATTCGTTTAGAGTTTCGATAAGACCGTTAAAAAGCCCCGTATCAAGATATACCCATCTAAAAAGGGCCGTGTTGTTTTTGCGCGAAATCATAACAACCTCGGTTACCAAGATACCGCTGTCGCCTACAAGGGAGCGGCCCGGCTCCAAAATAATGCGCGGACGCTCTTCACCGAAATCATCTTCCAAGTAGCGGCTAATTTCGGAGGCATACTCGCTTAGATCGTTTGCAGGTGTAACATAAGAAGCAGGGAAACCTCCGCCCATGTTGACCATTTCAAGCTTAATTTCTTCTTCTTCTTCCAAAGAGTCCATCAGGTATTTTGTCTTTGCAATGGCATCGTTCCACTGACCGATATCCCGCTGCTGGCTTCCTACGTGGAAAGAAATACCGTAAGGAATTAGGCCCGAATCTCTGGCTTGGATACAAAGGTCATAAGCCATATCGGGATGGCAGCCGAATTTTCTTGACAAAGGCCAGTCGGCGCTGGTTGTGTTTTCAACAAGGATTCTCACATAAACTCTCGAACCGGGAGCAAATTGAGCTATATTTTTAAGGTCGTCCTTACTGTCTGTGGCAAACATTCTAACACCCTTTTCATAAAAATAAGCAATGTCCTTTGCTTTTTTTATGGTGTTTCCGTAGCTGAGTCTTTCAGGGCTTACGCCTAATTTTAGAACCTTGTCAAGTTCATAACGTGAAGCTATGTCGAAACATGAGCCCATCTCGTTTAACATTGAAATAATTTCTTCATGCGGGTTAGCCTTAATCGCATAAAAAATATCCGCATAGGGAAAATTTTCTCTTAACTTTTGATAATTTTTTTTGATTGTTTTTAGGTTGACAACAACACAGGGCGTTTCCAGATTTTCTGAAAAACTCATAAAGTGCTTCCACTCAGAATCGCTAATGTAATCTTTTCTATCCATTAGGCCGACCTCCCAAAAATAATAATAGTAGATTACCTTATAAAGCTATTTTGCATAACTGTCAATAGTATTAAGGCATAAAAAGGGCTTTTTTTTCAATATTTTCAATCCAAAAACAAAAAACTTAATATTTTTCTATATGTATGTATTGAATATATTTCAATTTTATGGTACTATAACCGCTAGAACATATATTATCCTTGCGTATTCGGAGTCGTTCAAACGGCTCCTTTTTTGTATGCAAAAGGTATCTTGAGAGGAGGCTGAAGTGGAATTTATTCAAAAAAAAGATATTCCGTACTTTACCGAATGTGAACCTCTTGTCGAAGGACTAGGCTTTAAACTGGTTGACCTTAATGTCCTTCACAAAAAAGATGTTTGGCAGGTTAAGGCGGTAATAAAATCGGAAAAAGGGGTCGGTATCAAAGACTGTACCTCCGTACATAGGACTCTTCAGCCCCGTATTGAAGCCCTCATAGGCTCGCAAGATGTAACTATGGAAGTAAGCTCTCCGGGAATAAACCGGCTTGTAAAGCGGGCGGTTGAGTTTTATGCCTTTGTAGGAGAAGAAGCCCAAATTTGGGATAACAGCATTACTGATTGGCGGCACGGAATTATAAAGGAAGTAAATTCCGAAGGCCTTGTTTTAAATTCTGATAATCAAGACATTCAAATTCCGTATCAGGATATAAAAAAAGCCAGATGTAATCTTTAAGAATAATTTTAGCTTTGTTAAGGAGATTTAATGAAATGTCTGAAGGAATAATTGAGGCAATTCGGGAATTTGCACAGGAAAAAGGAATTGATGACGATTTTGTTTTACACATTGTAGAGCAGGCTTTAAAAGCCTCTTATAAAAAACAATTCGGAACGGATGCAAATGCCGTATTCAATGAAGAAACAGGAAAAATATACTCAAAGAAAATAATAACGGAAAATGCAAAAAATCCGGTTTTTGATATAAGTTTAGAAGAAGCAAAAAAATTGGCCCCCTCTTGCGAGGCAGGTGATGAACTTCTAGTTGAAGTCGATCCGAAAAGCTTAGGCATTAATTCTGTCAAGGTCGGAATGCAAAGAGCAATCCAATGTATCAGAGAAATGCAAAAAGATACTCTTTATGCGGAATACAGTACAAAGGTAGGAGAAATTATAATCGGTTACTACCATCGGGAACGCAACGGAAACATCTATGTCGACTTAGGAAAAGTCGAAGGCTTATTACCTAAAAAATATCAGTGTCCGGGAGATCACTTTGGAAGAAATGCAGCAGCCGGAGAAGAATCAAGAATAAAGGCCCTTGTACGGGAAGTAAAAAAACACCGCCAATCAAACGTAGTACAGCTAATCCTTTCAAGAACCGATGCGGAATTTGTAAAACAAATACTGGAAGTGGAAGTGCCGGAAATTGAAAGCGGAATAGTAAAGATTCATAATATTGTACGTGAACCCGGTTATAGAACAAAGATAGCGGTTTCAACGGACAGAGATGACATAGATCCTGTAGGAGCCTGTGTCGGAGCAAAGGGAGCAAGAATCCAAGCAGTTATCGCAGAATTGGATGATGAAAAGATAGATATTCTACCCTACTCCGACGATCCTAAGGCCTATATAAAAAGCGCCCTTTCACCTGCAGAAGTTATGGATGTTATGATATTGGATGCGGAAAAAAGAAAGGCCCTTGCAATCGTTTCCGACTCCCAATTATCGTTGGCTATAGGAAAACACGGTTTAAACGTACGCCTTGCAAACCGCCTTGTAGACTGGAACATAGATGTAAAAACCGAAGAGCAGTTTAAACAAATGGATATTTACACAGATGCCAGAAAGGCTGTCGAAAACTTATTCACTGATGAAACAAGTGATGAAGATGAAGAATATGAGGAAATTTCCAATGTTTCCGAACTTCCGGGAATTACCGAAGACATTCTTACAGTATTACGTAATAACGAAATTGAAGATATACAAGACTTGATTAATATGGAAGATGATGAAATCAAGGCCTTGGAAGGTCTTACTACAGAGATGGCTGATACTCTTCTTGACATTATAGCTAATGCCGTTGAAGTTGTAGAAGATGATGAAGATGAAAGCAATGAAGAAAGCGAGCCTGTTTCAAATGCTGAGGGTGAAGTTGAAGAATTTGAGTGCCCTGAATGCGGTCATAAAATAACAATAGATATGACAAAATGCCCCAATTGCGGAGTAGATCTTGCTTTTGAATATGAGGACGAAGAGTAGGAGTAATATGGATATAGAAAACACAAATAAGCCGGATGTAATTCTCAACAAAAAAAGCAGTAAAGCTGCAGATTCTAAGTCTGAATCCGGCAAAACTGACTCTAAAAGGAAAGTCGTTGTAAAGGTTTCAAAAGCTTCGGCAGGAAAATCCAAGAAGCCTGAATCATCTTCGGAAGAAACTTCCGGCGGAAAAACATCCGGAAAACAGGTTATTTCCGTTAAAAAAGCTTCGTCCCAAAGCTCAAAACCTGCAGAAGCCTCTGTAAAAGAAAAAAATTCGAATGAAAGGCTTGAAGAAACAAAGAAGACCGCACCTCGCGTTGCAGATAAAAAGGGCGATGCTCTTTCCGCGCAAAATGAAAAGCGGGGCTTCGATTCTGCAAAAAAAGAAGAAAAACAGCCTGAAAGAAAAAAAACAGAGCCTTATTCTATGGCTTCAATAGATTTTGCAAGTAAGCGGCCCAATGTCAAGGCCGGTAACTTAGCGGACTCAGGCCGAAGAAATAACCGCGGACAAGGCAACCGCCCGCAAAGATCGGGAGGTCAGGGACAAGGCCAAACCGGACAAGGAAGACGGCGAGAAAGCAATTTTTCGGGAGCCCAAGCACGAGCCTATTCCGATGGAAAAAAACAGGGCTTTAGAACAGGACAAGGCGGACAGCAGGGACGAAACGGCGACAGACCTCAAAACAAAACAGGCTTCGGCGGTCCAAGACCGGGAGCAGCTCCGGCACCGATTCCTATCGAAAAAAACAAGGCCCAAACAAATAAAAAAGCTCACAAGGCCAAAAAAGAAATATACAACAAGAAAAACAAGGAAGACGAATTTTTTGAAGAACGCCTCTTAAATCAAAAGAAAAAGCAAAAAGAAAAAATTCACAATATTCCCAAACAAATCGAGATAATGGAATCAATTTCGGTTTCCGAATTGGCCAAGAAGATGAACTTAAAAGCCTCGGAGCTCATCGGAAAACTTATGGGCATGGGAATGATGGTTACGATGAACCAGTCCATCGATGCCGATACGGCAACGATTCTTGCATCCGAATATGAATGCGATGTCAAAATTGTAAGCCTCTACGATGAAACGGTTATCGAAAGCAAGGAAGACGATTTATCCGAATTGCAGCCGAGACCTCCCGTTGTAACCATAATGGGACACGTTGACCACGGTAAAACCAAGACCCTTGATGCAATTAGAAGCTCTAATGTTATAGCAGGAGAATTCGGAGGAATTACTCAGCACATAGGTGCTTATACGGTAAACACCCACGGAGGCAAGATCACCTTCCTCGATACTCCCGGACACGAAGCCTTTACCATGATGCGTGCACGAGGAGCCGAAATTACGGACATCGTTGTTTTGGTAGTCGCAGCCGATGACGGCGTTATGCCTCAAACCATTGAAGCTATCAACCATGCACGGGATGCCAAGGTTCCCATAATAGTTGCAGTAAACAAGGTCGATAAGCCCGAAGCAAATGTAGACAAGGTAAAGACACGCCTTTCGGAATTAGGCCTCATGCCTGAAGAATGGGGCGGAGACACCATGTTTGTCGAAATCTCGGCTCTAAAAAAATTAGGTCTGGACAACCTCTTGGATACAATTCTTCTTCAAGCCGAAGTACTTGAGCTAAAGGCCAATTATATATGCAATGCGGAAGGAAAGGTTATAGAATCCCGTATTGACCACGGAAGAGGTGTTGTTGCAACCATTATCGTTCAGCGCGGAACATTGAGAACCGGAGACCCTTATGTTGCAGGTATTTATTCCGGCCGCGTAAGAGCCATCTTCAATGACAGGGGCGAAAAAATCGATGAAGCTACTCCGAGTATGCCCGTCGAAATCCTAGGTCTTGAAGGTATGCCGAATGCAGGCGACCCCTTCCAAGTTACCGATTCGGAACGTATAGCCCGCCAGATTTCGGACAAAAGACAGGAACTCAAACGATTTGAAGATTCAAGGAATGTTAAGAAGGTTACCCTCGATAACCTCTATGAAACCATCCATGACGGAGAAATATTGGAGCTTAAAGTTATCATAAAGGGAGACGTTCAAGGTTCCGTAGAAGCCTTAAAGCAGTCACTGGAAAAACTTTCCACGCCCGAAATAAGGCTTAACGTAATACATGCTTCGGCAGGAGCCATCAATGATTCCGATGTTATGCTTGCAGCCGCAGACTCAAATGCCTTAATCATAGGCTTTAACGTACGCCCCACTCCTCAAGCCAAACTTTTGGCCGATCAGGAAAAGGTCGATATACGAAAATACACGGTTATCTACAAGGCTGTTGAAGAAATTCAGCTCGCCATGGAAGGAATGCTTTCCCCCGATATTAAGGAACAGGTTATCGGTATGGTCGAAGTCAGAAATACCTTTAAGGTTCCCAAAATCGGAAAAATTGCCGGTTGTTATGTTCTTGAAGGCGTCGTAAAGAGAAACTGTGCAGTACACGTTATCCGTGAAGGCATAGTCGTTCACTCCGGTAAACTTTCCTCGTTAAAGAGATTCAAAGACGATGCAAAAGAAGTTGCAGCAGGTTTTGAATGCGGTATCGGTATAGAAGACTTTAACGATATACAGGTTGATGACCAGTTAGAAATTATCGAGATGATTCAGGTTGCCCGAAAACTAAGCGACAGCGAAAAATACAAAGCTCCCGAGATCAAAGAAGAAGGAACCGAAGCCAATGAGTGAGTTTAGGCTTGCAAGATTGGGCGAGCAGATAAGGGAAGAAATTTCGGCCCTTATTTGCTCGGGCAAAATAAAGGATCCGAGAGTTTCTTCTCTTCTTTCAATAAACCGAGTAATCGTTTCAGGAGACCTTGCCTATGCTAAGGTTTATGTTTCAAGCTTTTTAGATGAGCATAAGACAAAGCAGGGAGTAAGAGGCTTGGAAAATGCTTCAGGCTTTATAAGAACAAGCCTTGCAAAAAAGCTTCATATAAGGCAGTGTCCTGAGCTCACCTTTATATTCGATAAGAGTATAAAGGAAGGAATAGACATGGTAAATAAACTTGAAAGCCTTGAGTATTTTACCGAACCCGATGAAGATGAAAAAAGCGCCGGTAATTCGGAAGCCGATTAAGCCCTGTCTTAAAAATGGAATTAAATAACAACCTTATCGTCCCGTTTGCAAAACAGGCGGGACTTACCAGCTTTGCTTCAATGTCGGCGGTAAAAAAAGCTCTTCCGACAAAAAAGGTAGGCCACACAGGAACCTTAGATCTTTTTGCCGACGGCCTTTTGGTTCTTCTTACAGGACAATTAACCCGCCTCGCCGATATAATTTCAGCCGAAAAAAAGACCTATGAAGCTTGGGTAGAGTTCGGAACGGAAACGGATACCCTCGACCCCGAAGGCGAGCCTGTTTTGATAGCCCCCCTCCCCTCGTATAAAAATTTAACGGAATCTATTCCCTCTTTTTTAGGGAAAATACTCCAAAGACCGCCCGAATTTTCTGCAATAAAAATAAACGGAAAGCGGGCCTCAGACAGAATACGTCGCGGTGAAAAGATAGAAATTGCAGAGAGGGAAATAGAAATTTTTAAAATAGACCTTAAAAAGATAATTACAGATGGCGGTTTGGAATTTACCAAAAAGGATTTTTTAAATACAAACACTGAGCTAAAAATCAAGTATGCCCATATCAGAGTGGAATGTTCAAAGGGAACCTACATCCGCTCCCTTGTAAGAGACCTTGCAAGGAAGGCCTCTTCTTGTGCCTATGTTAGGGCTTTAAGAAGGACGGCAGTTGGAAACTTTAAACTTGAAGATGCGGCAGGTTTTTCTCTTTTAAATGATTTTTCTGCAGCACCGGAAAATTTATTCCTAAAAGAAACAAAAACTTTAGATGCGGCGGCCGGCAAAAAATTCTATGAACAAAAAGAAATTGCGCCTTTGGAAATAAGGGCAAAGGCATTTTCTTTTTCTCCTAAGGCGGCAGAAAACTTAAAATTACCTTACCTCTTTTTAGATGGAAAATATCTAAACGATTTTTATAATGGAAAAAAAATTAAATTTAGTTGGTTTTTAAATGCCGACGAAGTCTTAGAAAATATCACAGCTTCCAACTTGGAAAATAAAAAAATATGCGTCTTTTGCGATAACTTGTGGATAGGTATTATAGGACTAAACAAAAACTGTCTGAAATATAAAACGGTGATAAAAAATTAAAGGTTTAAGTTAAAATGAGCGGCGATATTTTAGACGCCCATTTTAACTTGAGTTTTGCTATTGGTACTTCAACTTACTGTATTGCATGTCTTCCTGAAGGAGAAGCCGAACAACGTATACCGTAGCTGGTTACAACCCTGTCTCCCAAAATCTTTGTCTCACGGCCGCAATGAATACAATGCGAACCATCGGGTATAATAGCATGTTTTTTTGATACGCTTGCAGGACAATTATATCCGTTATCGTCACTTTCCAAGTTAGGGCCTACAGGCCTGACATCTTTTCCGCAATATTTACATTTCATAAAAATAACTCCTGAATTTGTTGTATTTATCTTATTTTCGGCATTATAACAGCCTTACATTAAAAATATATTATGGTATTTAGGTACATCTACAAGGTTTCTACTTTATACCAGGAAGAATTTAGCTAATTTTAAAAACATAGTCAATAGCATATAAATACCGGCTTAAAAATTTATAAATTTAAAATATATTTAATCAACATACTCCGACGCCGAGCATCGGGGTATTAAAACCCACGTACGAATAACAAAATAATTTTTATACTTGCGTTATTAAATAAAATGGATATAATATTATATATAGGTAAAATTAATATTGTTTTAGGTCTAAAAGGAGGCTTAGTAAATGAAAAAAAGTGAAATTGCACAATCCGCAATGAAGGATTCTACAGACAACCAAACAGGTAAAATCTTCTCCATCCGCACAAAATTAACACTTGTTTTTGGTATGCTAATGATTGTTGTAGTAATAATCCAAGGAATAATTGCAGGAATTATTGCTCAAAAGGCCGTTATCGAAAAAGTAGAGACCCATATGCTTGATAAAGCAGCCGATGTTGCCGAAATTGTTGACGCGAAGGTAACCGCCTTTTTGGGATTTATTGAAGGAGTCTCCCGTTCATCCTTATTACGCGACCCTGATATATCTTATGCAGAAAAAATTGAAAGACTTAAAAAAGAAGCTAAATTTAATCCCCGTATAACGGAATTTAATATTACGGATATGGATGGTAACTGTTATGTTTTTGACGGCAGGGTTATTAAAGTTTCCGACCGTGAATGGTTTCTGACTGCAAAATCCGGAAAGCCATATGTTTCCGAGCCTTATGTTTCCCGTACCGATGGAACCCTTATAAATACACTTGCTGTTCCTATTTATGATGAGAACTATAAAGTAAAATGGGTTTTATCCGCCGATACATTGGGGACAAAACTATCTGAAGATATAGGCAGCATAAAAGTAGGAGAAACAGGTTTTCCTTTTATTTTAGGTTTAAACGGAACGACTATAGCCCATCAAAATGTTGAACTTGTTATAAATCAAGACAATTTTCAAGAAAATGCAAAAACGGATCCTTCTTTTAAATCTTTAGCAAACTATGCAAAAACCGTAGTAAATGAAGCAACATCTTCAGTAGGATATTATAATCTTAGAGGCCTTGATAATATTGCTTCTCATGCTACAATGAAAACTACAGGCTGGAAAGTAGTTGTAAGAGCTCCTTTAAAAGAATTTTTAGGTACGGTAGAAACCCTTGGAAATTTTATGATTGGCCTGGCAATTATCTTGTTACTGGTTGTTAGTGTTATAGTATATCTTATTGCAAGAAAAATGGTAAAACCGCTTGAAACTGTAGTAGATGCTCTAAAAGATATTTCCCATGGAGAAGGTGATTTAACCATAAAATTACCTATTAATAATAATGATGAACTTACATTATTGGCAAGGTACTTTAATCACACAATCGAAAAAATCGGAGATTCAATACGCTCTGTATGGAATAATGCTGTAATTATGCAAGATATAGGAAGCTCCCTTGCTTCCAATATGACTGAAACGGCTGCTTCCATTTATCAGATAGGTCAAAATGTAGAAAATGTAAAGGACAAAGCCATAACGCAGGCAGCAAGTGTAACCGAGACAGCCTCTACAATTAACGAAATTATCTCAACAATCAAAAAGCTCAACGGCAATATTGAATCACAGGCTAGCAGCGTTGCACAATCTTCTTCAGCAATTGAAGAAATGGTTGCAAATATAGGTTCCATCACTCAAACCCTCGAAAAAACAGATGATGTAATTAAAAATCTTGCTTCTGCAACTTCAGACGGTAAAGAAACACTTGTAAGCTCCAGCGGAATAACCCAAACAATTGCAGAAGAATCCGGCAGCCTTATGGAAGCCAGCAGTGTTATTCAACATATCGCAAGTCAAACAAACCTTCTTGCAATGAATGCGGCAATAGAAGCCGCCCATGCAGGAGAAGCCGGTAAAGGATTTGCCGTTGTTGCCGACGAGATAAGAAAATTAGCTGAAGAATCAAGTGCTCAAGGTAAAAGTATAACTGCTACACTTAAAAATTTAAGTATGGAAATCGAAACGCTTTCAACATCTGCTAAAACCGTTGAAGATAAGTTCAATATCATATTTAATCTTGCAGAACAAGTAAAAAATATGAGTAATAAACTAACAGAGGCAATGCGTGAACAGGAAAACGGAAGTCATGAAGTGCTTATGGCAATACGAGATATTAATAATATCACCGTTGAAGTAAATGAAGGAGCAGCTGAAATGCTAAGAGGAGGAGAAGAAGTTGCTCACGAAATGACAAAACTTGACGATCTTACAAGAATTATTACAGGTAATATGAATGAAATGGCTTCAGGTGCAGTACAAATAACCAATGCTGTTAAAGATGTAAATGAAATAACACAAAAAAATAAACAGAGCATAGAAGGACTTGCAGGGGAAGTGAAGAAATTTAAAGTATAAAAGGCATTATTGAATAATAGGCACATCGCTGTTATAATATAGATATAATTTTTATAAGGAGAAAAAGTATATGAAAAAAAGTATTGTGTTATTTTTCATTTTGTTGGTGTCATTCCGGATTTTTGCCGATTACAAATCCGAATATGACAATCTGCTTTCGGCAAGAAATTTAGAAGGGATTGCAGCCCTCCTGCCCAAATGGGAAAAGGCAGAGCCCAAAAATCCTGAACTCTACATTGCCTATTTTAATTATTACCTGCTTAAAGGTCAAAGGTCTACACATTCATTGGATACCTATAAGAAGGATAATAGTAATTCATTGGCCTTGGTGGATCAAAAGACAAATCAAATAGCGGGGTATTTAAACAATAATATCTGGTACGAAAAAGAAGATGTCGATAAAGCCTTGTCATATTTGGAAAAAGGATTAAAATTCGGTAAAAACCGCTTGGATATGTATTTTGGAAGAATTCATATTTTAGGCGAAATAGGAGAATATGAAAAGCAATCACAGAAAATTATCGAGGTTCTAAAACTTGGAAAAGAGATAAATCATAAATGGCTTTGGAGCATGAATGAGGTAATTCCATCATCAGAAAGTGAACGCATTTTTTTAGTTTCAATAAATGATTATTATAAAGCATTGCTCCAAAAAAGCGAGCCTAAAACTTTCCTTGCTGTTGAAAAAGCATGTGTTGCTCAATTAAAGCTATACCCTAAAGATGTGGAAGTTCATAACTACTTGGCATTAGCATATATCGGTCAAGGTAAGATTCAAGAAGCTTTAAATGTGCTGTTAAAAGCCGATAAACTTGCAAAAGAAGACTACACAATTCTCTTTAACATGGCTTCATGTTATGAAACATTAAAGCAATATGACAAGGCAAAGGAATGTTATCTCCAAATAAAGAAGAATCCCAACAAGCAAGTTCAAGATATGGCAGACCAAAAACTTTCAGAGCTAAAAAAATCAACCAAATAGTTTTTACAAAACAACCGTGTAGTTGGTACTAGACAAAGAATACCGATTACACGGTATCTAAACCCTTGAATTCCTGTCAAAATATAATTAGAATAGTTTGTTGACTTTTTATGGGAGAAACAAAAATGCTCAAAATCGAAAAAGCCGAAATAGAAGATGCAAAAACTATTTTAGATATCTATAACGACAGTAACAAGGTTTTCAAAGTTGTCCCGGAACAGGACATAATTGAAACCTTTGCAAATATGATAAAAACCGAAAATACATATATTCTATATGAAGATAATCGGGCAATCGGATTTATATCACTTAAAGATAAAAATACTCATGGACTTATTTCAGCCATATACATCAAACATAAAATACAAAAAAAAGGATACGGTAAATACATTTTAAATTTTATTGAACAAGAAGCAAAACATATAGGTTTGGAATATCTTATATTGAAAGCTCTTAAAATGTTTAAATGGCCAATAGAGTTTTATAAAAAAAACGGCTTTACAATCCTTAATGAAAAAGAAGACGAGCTGCCGTTTATAACCGAATATATTCCGCCGGCAAAATGGGAAGTTATAATGATAAAAAGGATAATGACATGCAAATAAAAACAGGTATTGAATTTTCAAAAGAAGAGGTTATTAATCTTTATGAAGAAGCCGGCTGGACGGCATATACAAAAAACAAAGATAAATTATGGCAAAGTATAACTTCATCACTAAAAATATATTCTATTTTTGTTGACAACGAATTTGCAGCAATCGCACGAGTTTTAGGTGATGGAATAACAACCATTTTAATTCAAGACATAATTGTAAAACAAAAATATCAAAATAGAGGAATAGGCACGGCTCTTATAAAAGCAATTTTAAAAGATTACAAATCGGTACGGCAAACTATTTTACTTTGTGATAATGATAAAAAGCTTATAGATTTTTACAAGAAAAACGGCTTAAAGAATATTCAAGATTATAACATATCTTGTTATGGAATATTAAAATAAAAAACATAAATAGTATTTTTAATTATGAAAGAAAACATTAAACCCAATACAATTAAAAGCCTTCTCGATTCACACCTTAAAAACGATAAGTTTAAAACCCTTGAACCGGTTCAATTGGAAGATCATACTTACACGGATTTATTTAAGGGAATAACCGGCGGCAATGAAACTTTTGAGGTAAAATTACGGCAGAAAACGGAGAGTATTAAAAATTCAATTAAATATTTAAATGCTTTAAATGACAGTGAAGACTTTATTTTAAAATATAAAAACCTCATTGAAACTGAAAATTACTATATTTTTATAAGTGAATGGCTTGAAGGTTGTCAGCCTACCAAAACCGATAGACATCTGATAAAAGATTTTTTTAAAAAACTTGCACATCTAAATTTAAATAACATATCTTCAAACTCTTTTTCTTCAATGTATTTGGACGGTAAAAGCTATCCTTCAATTGAAGAGATGATAAATGCGGAAGCCATCCCCTATCTTGAAATATACAGGGGCAAACATGATAAAAAAACTATTAAAAAAAACATTGAAAATTTAAACCTAGGCCTAGGCTGTATTATCCTTGAAGATATGAATACGGGAAATATGCTTAAAACAGAAAAGGGCCGCTTAAAAATAATTGATGCCGAACATCTTACTTCCGGTTTAAACTTATATCAATTTGAACATATAAATATTTTAGGCTTAAATAAAAAAGAATGGTATAATATTACCGATGAAGCAAAAGAAGTTTTAAATGCATATTTTTCCGAAATAGGTGAAAGTAAAAACAAAGCTTTTTTACAAATAAAAGCCTTTGCTGTTTTAAACTTTTTAAGAGAGCTTTATTTTCAAGTTTGGCAAAAACAAAAAATAGACTATTCCGAAAAAGATAGAATTTTTGATATAATATTAAACTGTGGGGTTGAAGATTTTTTAATATAGTTAATTAGAATCAGTAAAAGACACTAGAAAAGAAATTATAAATATGTATACTTTTGTTTACAGTAAGGAAGCATTTATATGGATAAAAAAACAGAACAAACCGAAATTATTATATTTAAAACAGATGATAAAAAAGTAAAAATAGATGTTAGACTGGAAGACTCAAATGTTTGGTTAACACAAGAACAAATAGCCTCATTATTTGAAAAAGGCAGATCTACTATAGCAGAACATATACAAAACGCCTTTAAAGAAGGAGAAGTTGATGAAAAAGTGGTATGTCGGAAATTCCGACATACCACTCCTCATGGAGCAATTCCGGGAAAAACTCAAAATATCTCAGTAAAATATTACAATCTTGACGTAATTATTGCTGTCGGTTACAGAGTAAAATCTTTGCGAGGAACACAATTTAGACAGTGGGCAATAGAGAGACTAAAAGAATATATAGTCAAAGGTTTTACCATGGATGACGAAAGACTAAAAGAACTTGGTGGAGGTAATTATTGGAAAGAATTATTAGATAGAATAAGAGATATTAGAAGCAGCGAAAAATTGATATATCGGCAAGTGTTAGACCTTTATGCAACAAGTATTGATTATGATCCTCAAAGTGAAGATTCCATAATTTTTTTTAAAACAGTACAAAATAAATTACATTTTGCGGTAAATGAACAAACAGCGGCAGAATTGATTTTTTCACGTGCTGATGCAGAAAAAGAATTTATGGGCCTTACAAATTTTCATGGAGCTATTCCCACAAAAAAGGATATTTCTATCGCAAAAAACTATCTGAATAAAGAAGAACTTTTTAGACTAAATAGAATGGTTTCAGCATTTTTTGATCTTGCTGAAATAAAAGCAATTGAACATAATCCTATGAAAATGAAGGATTGGATTAATGAACTTGATAAATTTACAGAAACATATGGAAAAGGTGTTTTAAAGGATGCCGGTAAAATAAGTCATAAAAATGCAATTAAAAAAGCTGAAGATGAATATAGAAAATACCAGACAAAAACTCTCTCGCCTGTAGAAGAAGCATATTTGAATACAATCAAATCCATACAAAAAAAATTAAATAATTCAAAAACTAAAAAATCATGAACATAAAATCAATTAGCCTTACCGATAAAATTATTTCTCAAAAGGAAGTAAAAGACTTTCTTCAAAAAGCTGATCTCAACCAAAGAGGAAGTCTTATCGGCTTATTCGATAAAAAAAAGATAATCGGAGCAGGCAGCCTTTACACAAATTCTTTTCATCCATACAGGGATTATATAAATATCTATATCGAGAAAGATTACAGAAACAAAGGATTGGGGAGCCGGCTTCTAAAAGCCTTAAAAGAAAACTCGGCTAAAAAAAGATTTCAAGTTATGTGTTCTTCCGGCAAAGAGGAATTAATTCAATTTTTACTTAAAGAAGGTTTTGTTTTAGCCCGCAGGTCATATAGTTTTGATCTAAAAAAAGAAGCTCAAAATATTTTTTTGTCAAAAGAAGTTTCTGATGAATTTAAAAATATACAGATGAAACCTCTTATAAATTTAAATTCAAAAGAAAAAGAGGAATTTCAAAAAATATTTTACTTTAATTATGCCGACACACACAAAAGCATAAACCCTCTCAATAAGGATATATGTATAAAAGAATTTTCAAATGAAATTTTAGCCGATTGCGATGAAGAAAGGTCCTCATGTTTAATTTCTAATAACGAAGTATCAGCCTATGTAATAGTTTATATGGAAAATTTTCCCGAAATCGGCTATCTTGGCGGAAAGACAATAGAAGAAATCGAAACCTATCTAAATTATTTTCAAGTTATAATCAATAATCTATTAAACGCTTATGAGCAAATTTATTTTGAAATAGATGATACTGATTATTATGCTTTTCCACTAATGACGGCCTTACAAATTAACTGTAAAGAATCGTATAATACTTATATCCTTGATTAAGATTTATCCCTCAAGTAATTTTTTTTCTACCTCATCGATTATAAAATCGGGAGTTGAAGCTCCGGCAGTTAAACCTATCACTGAATAAGAAAAAATCTCTTTCGGTATTTCAGAGGCATCTTCAATCAACCATGAAGGCTTTTTTGTGTCAACAGCGGTTTGAAAAAGTCTTTTTGTGTTTGCCGAATTTTTTCCACCAATTACTAAAAGTGCATCAACTTCATAAGCTAATTTTTTTAAGGCTGCCTGCCTATCGTAGGTTGCAGGACAAATCGTATTGAATACCTTTAAATCGGAAATCCTTTTCTTCAAAGCCGAAGCTATTGCTTCATATTCCGAGTCCTTAATTGTCGTTTGAGCAATTAAAACGGCACTCCCGTTTGCACGCAAAGAAGAAGGTAAATCTATTAAAGCGGCTTCTTCGGCGTTTTGAACGATTAAACATTTTCCTTCCGCATAACCTGCAATGCTTATAAGCTCTCCGTGGTTTTTATCTCCGGCTAAAATAACAAAGGCTTCTTCAGAATGTTTTTTTGCAAGAGCCTGACTTGCCTTTACTCTGGAGCATGTTGCATCTATCACCTTAGCCCCGCATTTTTCCAGCTCGCTTTTTTTTGACGGAGGAATACCGTGAGCCCTTATTACGATAACGGAATCTTTATAGTCTTCATCTCCGGTAAAATTTTCAGTGTCAATAGTTTTTACACCCATTTGCTTTAGCCGTAACATTGTAGAAGGATTATGAATCAAGGGGCCGAAGGTATAAAGGCCGGATTTATTTTCAGTATTTTCTTTTGCTATTTTAAGAACCGTATCAACGGCTCTGCGTACTCCGGAACAATAACCTAAAACTTCCGCACGTTTTACAACCATAAAAACCGCCTGCACAAAATTATTGTATGGTTTCATCAATAAAAATGCGCGGAACTCTTTTGTTTATATCGCATGTCAGTTCATAAGGAATAGTTCCGGCAATTTTTGCAAGATCTTGAGCCGTATTATTTTTAGGATTTTCTTTTGAAACAGGGCCGAAGATACAAACCTCATCCCATCTTTGAACCCATGGAGAAGCACCTATATCTATCATACATTGATCCATACAAATGCGTCCGATGATCGGAAAAAAATCTTTTCCTATTCTCACTTTTAATCCGCTAAGGGAACGCATGAGCCCGTCCGCATAGCCTATCGGAAGAGTTGCAACAAATGTTTCTTTTTCGGCTGTCCAACATCTATCATAAGAAACGCTTGTATCCTTTTCAATTTTTTTGATAAGCACTACCTGTGTAACAAGCTCCATTACGGGCTTTAAATCTATTAAGTTATTTAGCGATGGAGAGGGTGCATAACCGTAAACCAAGATTCCCGGACGCACCATATCGAATTGGGCTTCGGGATATTGAAGAACAGCTCCTGAGTTTGCAGCATGAATTAATCCGGGATTAATCCCCGCTTTTTTTATTTCTGTTATTGAGTCCTTAAAAATAGAAATCTGTTTTTTTGTAAATTTAATATTTTTTTCATCGGTAGAATCCGAAACGGCAAAATGTGTACATACACCTTTAAGTTCAAGATTTTCGGCACGGTCTATCTGTACCGCAAGTTTAACGGCTTCCATAGGGGAGCAGCCTATCCTGCGCATTCCGGTATCTATTTTAAGATGAACCCCCGCCTTCTTGTTTAGTTTTTTTGCAAAACGGTTTAAATCGTTTATAAACTCCTCATCTATAACCAAGGGCTCAATATCGTATTTTAAAAGCTCAGGAATTTCTTCAAGCACGGGAAGACTTAAAGAAATAATCGGGGCTACAATACCGGCCTCTCTTAATTCGACAGCTTCTTGAATAGAGGCAACAGCCAAATAAGAAACGCCTGCCCTTATTGCTGCAACCGCAACCCTCACAGCCCCATGTCCGTAAGCATCGGCCTTGACCGGAAGACAAATCTTTACATCCTTGTTTAGCCGCTTTTTTATTTCTTTAATGTTATATTGTAAGTTATCCAAATGGATAATCGCCTTTGTCGCTCTCATAAGAATATTTTATACATTTATAAGATTTTATGCAAGACCGATGAAAAATATACGTCCTTGTATATTTTTCATCTTCAAGTTTTAGCCTGCGGCTAAAACTTGCGAGCGTAGAACCACGGACATCCGTGTCCGTTTATGAATGTACATCCTTGTATATTATTTTTTGCGGCTAAAAATACGGTAATTTATATCTTTAAAAATCGGATATTTACTTTCACGTTCTGAAAGCCATTTTGCATCAGGTGAATCGGCTCCAAGAGCCTCATAGGCTGCCGTAAAAGAATTGACATGCTCTACAAAACGCCTTTCTGCAAAATCTTTAAGCTGCGGATCATTTATATAAAGGGGCCAATAAATGGACTGTAAAAGAAGTACCTCTCTCGCTGCAGCATTTAAAACGCGTTCTTTTAAGCTGCCGTCTGCAGGAAACATTTCGACAAGATCTATCATCCTTTCGGTAATCTTAATGATATATCTATACATCCAGTCGTTTTCTTTTGTTAAAAGTTCATCCGCATAACCTGATTGCAAAAAAGAAGAAAAAAACGGCTTAACGGTATACAGCTGCTTAGACAAATTAGCGGCACCTGAAGGTAACATAGTTTCCAACTCTTCATTATTATTTATCAGACTAAAAACCTGCTCAAGCCAGATAAGACCTTCACACCATTTTTTACCGAAAAAATCGGATGAGATAATCAAAAGAGAAAAAGGCGATTCACAAACCCCCATTTCTTTAACAGCTCTTAGAGCCTCTGCACGCGATTTCACATAGGATTCGGCATCTGCCAAAATTTGAGCATGAGCTTTTTGTATATCATAAAGAGTTTCTTCTTCATCCTGTGACCAATACCGAAACCCTATTGCCCGCCGGCCCTTTGAAGTATCAAATACCGGAGCTAAATATTTTTCGGATTGTTTAAAACCGACATCATTTTCTACGTCGATATAAAGCTTATTTTGAGGAAACCCGTTGGACTCATTATAAATAGAATTACAAGCGGAAAGATCACAAGCCAAAAATTTTAATCCGTTTTTTGAAGCTGCTGCCGAAAAAACACCGGCAGGCGGAACCTTATCCGAAAGCAAAAAACCTTCCGAAGAAACAACCGTATAATCATAGCCGTAACTTCTTATAATATCATCCAAACCGTCAAAATAAGCCATTGAAGGAATCCAAAAACCGGAGGGAACAGAGCTGAAATGTTTGCGGTAATTTATCTGCCCCATTTCTATCTGTGCAGCAATAGCTTCCGGCATACTCAAAAAAAACGGCAAAAAAGAATTGGTTGCAGTCGTTGCCAATAACTCTACATAACCTTGACGGGCAAGATAATCAAACTGTTTTAAAACATTTCCTCCGCAATCTTCAAATATACGCTTATCATCATTAAAACGCTTTAAGTTGTACTGAATAAGTTTTTTTGTTTCTGTACATTCTGCAAAACGTTCAAGTTCTTTTTTTGCAAACTCGATTTTACGCTGAATATTTTGACGGTATCTATCCTGCAAAATCTTGTCGGCAAGCATATCGCATAGTGCGGGCTCAAAAACAACTCCGATTTTAAACGGAATATCATCTTTTTGTAAATTAGAACACATTTTCAAAACAGGCAGATAAAGATAAGATAAAGCATCAAAAAGCCAATCCTCTTCTATAAGCCCCTGCTCAACTTCATTCCGCACATAAGGCAAATGAGCATCCAAAATAAAAATCAATTTATAATCTTTCAATTTTCGGCTCCTCTTTTACCCTAAAGGCCTGACGATAATTTTTAAAATGCTGTTTTTTTAATGCGGAAATTCCTGAAAAATAAACAGAAGCGCTTACATCATTGTCAAGGACGCATAAATTATTAGGAATATTTTCCCGTCTAAGCCTTATAAGATTAGACTTTGCTAAAACGGAAATCTCTCCTTCAATTTTACGGGAACATAATTCGACCCTTGTTACCGAATCATTAAAAGAAAGATAAAAATATCTGCTCCTATCGGAATCCGTAATATCAATATCAAAATAATCATATGATTCGGATATATTATTTTCAGAAAGCAAAAGAACTCTTAAAAAGAAAGAGTCAAAATCAGGATCATTCACTAAATTTAGAAATTCGGGCTTATAAAAATCCCAAAAAGCAAAGGCCCACATAGGATCTCTAAGCAGCACATGAATTTCAGTCTTGTTGTAGGAAAGAGCCAAAACTGAATTATCTTTACCATCCATTTCATCATCTAAAAACAAGTCATCAGTACTGATTTTTAAAAACTTGTTATCGGATACATTAGAATCTTCTTCTATTTCCAGCAGCTCTTCAATTATTAAATTTCTGCACAGCCCCTTAGCCACAAATATACCGCAATCATCGGCAATTTGTAAAAGCTCATCCGTAGAAACGGATTGTAAATAACTTTTTGATAAATTCACACATTTCCCCTAAATCAGCGGATTTCTCCGCCAACTACACTATTAAACTAGTCCATAATAATGCAAAAAAAAAGCCGTTATGTCAAGAGAAGTAAACTATAAAACAGCTTTTTAGCGGCATCATATTGAAATTATCGGCATTTATACTTGGTTTCTGAATATGTTAGAACTCATTGAAAAAAAACTCATTTTATGGTATAAAATAATATATCAAGTTGAACCAAAATAAGCCGAAAATAAGGGGGGAGGCCCGCTCAAATGCCCAGTATAAAAGAGCTTGAAAAATTTAAAAATCAACTTCTCACAATAGCAAACGAACCCGAAATTACGGCTAAATGGGGGGAAAGGCGTGAAGATCTTCCGTTACCCAAAGAAATACCTGTTCCTGATGTAAATCTGGATGACTTATTAGGTTTTAAAGAAGAAGATAAAATTCCTCCTAAACAAGAACAGGATGATCTTTCAGAATTTGATGCGGCAGATATCTTTCCTGCAGAAAAAGATGAAAACGATGGCGCTTCCCAAGACTTTGACAACATGCTTTCCGGTTTGGACCTTGAAGGGCCTGATTCATTGGATAACATAGGCGGCTTAGATGATGACGGCTTTGATGTGCCCGAAGCTCTGCTCTCCGGACTGGGGGATATGGTTGAAGATGCCCGAAGTAAAGATGCCGTAAATGCGGATGGCGGGACAGATGATATTTTCCCGGATTTTGATACGGACTTTGCAGTACAAGAACCCGATTTAGATGAAACAAACAAACCCGGCATAGAAAATATAGCCGGTTTAGATGCTTTTAATGATAAAATAGAACCCATAGAAGATGCCGGCACATCTTTCGAACCTGCCGATTTAGGCATAACCGCATCGAGCGATACCGATAATGACGTAGACGAACTTGAAAGTATAGATTTTTCACCCAAAAATGAAGGTTTTACGAGCATGGATTTTGCTCCTCTGTCCAATAATCCCGACAGCATAGATATGTCGCCGGAAATAGATGAACTTGAGGGCCTAGACCTATCACCTGAGAAGGACTCTCCGGAAAGTTTAGATATGTCGTCTAAAGATGATGAACTTGAAGACCTTGACCTATCGCCTGAGACTGAGGAGCTTGAAGACCTTGACCTATCGCCTGAGACTGATGAGCTCGAAGACCTTGATATATCGCCTGCGACTGATGAGCCCGAAGCTGATGACCTTGAAAGTCTTGACCTATCCCCCGAAGACGGCGGCCTTGAAAGTATAGATATTTCGCCCATCACAGATACCCCCGACAGTATAGACCTGTCTTCGCAACAATCTGATGAAGGAGACTTTTCAAGCTTTTCAACGCCATCAGAACCATTGGAAACAAGTTTTGAAGATTCTCTATCCGGAGAAAGCTTACAAACTTCGGAAGATCCGGGCTTTTCACAAGAAGACTCTTCATCTCAAGGAGCCGGCTTTACCGACATAGATATCCCCGAAATAGACGAGCACACAGCCTTTGCTATAGACGACAATGTTTTAAATACGGAAATGGGCGGAGGAATGGATGATTTTTCGGTTCCTGAAAGTTTTATCCAATTTTCTCCCGATAAGAATTTTAAATTCTTTGAATCAAAAAAGCCCATAGATGAAGAAGAATATGAGGGAAAAATTCCCCTTTCAATTTCTGAAGAAGATTATGACTACCTGATAGAAAGAGTTTCTTCATTTCCTCTCAATTTACGAATAGAACTTGAAGACTATCTTGTAAATGTGGACGATTCCGAATTAAACAAGATGGAAATCGTTCATTTAATTGTAAGCGATGTTTCTTTAAAAAAGATAGTAAGCAAATTAGAAGGTATCTTAGATAAATCCATCCCTATTCCAAGAGGCTTTGATAAAAAATCCTATGAAGAATACGAAAAAGAAAAACGCAGCTTTAAGTACCGCTTTGTAAATAAAATATTACCTGCTGCGATTTTAACTACAGTAGCTTTAGGCTTTATCTTTTCTATTTTTGTCCTTGTATGGCAATTTATATACAAACCGGTTGTAGCCGAAGGCTTATATAAAGAAGGAATGACCGGTATAGAATCGGGTCAATATGAAAAAGCTATCAAACGCTTCGATGAGGCAGGCACTTATAAGAAAAAACGAAAATGGTATTTTAAATTTGCAAATGCATTCCGTAAAAAAAAGCAGTTTCTATCCGCAGAAACAATTTATGAAAGGCTTTTATCTGACTTTAACCATGACCGTCAAGGCGGTATCGAATATGCAGATATGCTCAGTACCGATTTGCGCAACTATGAAAAGGCCGAAAAGGTTCTTAAAAGAGGAGTCCTAGACTATCACATAAATGACCAAGATAGTCTTTTAGCCTTAGGAGACGTTTATTTGGACTGGGCAGATGAAGATTCTACAAAGTATGAAGAAGCTAGAAAAACCTATGCAAACCTTATAAACCTTTACGGATCTAAGGACGTATTTTCAGAAAGAATGATGCGTTATTTTATCCGTACCGATAATTTAGCCGAAGTTTTACCCTTAAAAAACTATTTTTTAAACAAAAAACTGCCCGATGAAGACCTAATCGAACTCAGCGGCTATCTTCTTGAAAAACGGTATGAGCCCAAACCTACCGATTCTGAAAATCTGATAGGCAAAATAGACGACTTGCGGGAACTATTGGAAAAATCCATAAAAAAACGGCCTGAAAGCCCTGAAGCCAATTATAATATGGGACGCTTCTTTTTACACAATCAAAAAAATGAAGCAGCCAAGGATTATCTTGTAAACGCAATAAACCTCTACGAAGACAGCATAAAAATGACTCCCAAACGCACCATCAGACAGATAGATGCAATGCGCCTTTACGGAGAGCTCATAGCAGGCGATAAGCTTTATAATGAAGCCCAAGAAATATATGCAAATGCCTTAGCCAAATACGAAGCTTACACTGCTCAAAAAGGTATATATCCGTCCCCTGTTGTCGGAAAACTTTATGCAAACTATGGGGATATTTCCTATTTTATAGCCGGAGATTATGATGAAGCCTTGGATGCTTACGAACATGCAGTCCGTGAATTAAATAACAGTCCCTCAATTCAATACAAGATGGGATACATCCATTATCAAAAAGAAAATTATTCGGATGCGATGAAGGCTATGACAATGGCTTACAGCGAAAAGCCCAACGATAGAAACCTTTTATACGGCTTTGGAAATGTCCTATTTAAATATACCAATTATTTTGCGGCCCAAGCTTACTATGAAAGACTGATGGAATTGCTGGAAGCCGAAAAAATAAGAAAGGGAATTATTTTTCCGCAAACCCGTGTTGACCATGCGGAATTTGTTGAAGACTATATGCACACTTCAAATAATCTTGCAGTAGTGCTTAACAGGATAGCCGTTCAAAACGGAGATTCCAACAAAAACGGAAGAGCCCTATCCTTGTTTGGGGAATCGACAAGGGCTTGGGACGCTCTAAACAGAAATCCGGAAACTATGATTAGGGCAAAAACGATAAACCTTGCTTATGCAAATATTCAAAACATGGTAAAACCGCGTTCAGCATTTGTACCGGAAATCTACAGCGATATACCTAAGACCCTTGAAAACGAAAAGATTCTACAACAAACAGAAGACAGATAGACGGGCCCGAAAATAAAACGGAGAGAAATTATGATCAAAAAAACAAGATTATTTTTTTCCACATTACTTTTGATTTTTTTAAGTTTTAATATCTATACTCAAGAAGCGGCATCCAAACAAGAAATTGAACAAAAAACCGAAGAAACAAATGAGGCAGATCAAACAAAAGTTCTAGCTAAGGTCCCATCAGACTTCGGGTTTTATTTCGGTACGGAAATGGTATTTTCCAGTCTGAAAAAACATCCTGCTCCGCCCTTGGGCGCTGCCTTAAATCTAGGGGCCGAATATGAATACAAGGGAATAAAAATGTTAAGTATAGTTCCCTCCTTGGATTTTTCTCTTTTTCACTATAGCTTTTACAAAAAAAAGGCCTATATTTGCGAAATCGAAAATAGAACGGCACTTACAATGAGCGTTTTACTTGATGTTCCTTTTTTAGCACGGTTTGACTTAAAAAGATGGACGATCAGCGTGGGCGGAGGCCTTGCTTTTTTTCTTCGATTCGGATTGCTTGAGCCCGGAATAAAACCCGAGGAAACAGGAGCTGAGGGCTTAAGTGCAGCAAAAGAAGTGCGGGAAATAAACCGGTATTTTTGGCAAAACGGACGCTTTATTTACCCCTCACTGCGCATTAAAGCCGAATATACCCTAACCTCAGGCTGGAAGGCAGGAGTACAGCTAAAAACTTACCTGCCCTTCTCAAACCTTTGGGATAAACTAGTCAACAAGGGTTCGGACGGCTTAATAGTGCAGGCAGGTATTGTCTTACACCCTGCGGTCAAAAAATAGTTATTCGCAAAAAGAAACAAGTTAAAGGGCACCTCTAAAAATCCAACAAGTTTTTTAGAGATGCCCTAAAATTTTTTAATTTCTTTCTATTCCGCATCAATAGCAAAAGAATCTACCTTGTCTTTTAAGAATGAGATAAATTCATCTAAGGTCATAACCTTTTGACCGCCCTTTCTCATTCTGACCGCAACGGAATTATTGTCCATTTCGTTTTGGCCTACAATAAGCTGATAGATGACCTTTTCTTCTTGGTGTTTTCGGATTTTGGCATTCATTCTATCGGTTCCGATGTCGGCTATAACCCTAAAGCCTTTTTCGTCCAAGGTTTTTTGAACCTTTTGAGCGTACTCGTTAAAGGCGGGAGCTACGGGAACGATAACCGCCTGCACAGGGGCCAGCCAAGGAGGCAAAATACCTGCACAATTTTCTATCAAGATTCCTATAAACCTTTCCAGTGAGCCTAAAACTGCCCTATGAAGCATTACAGGATGATGCTTATTGTTGTCATCGCCTATGTACTCGGCATTGAGTCTTTCTGCAGACGGAAGCTGATAATCTACCTGTATGGTTCCGCACTGCCATTCACGGCCGAGTGCATCGATCAAAGTAAACTCCAGCTTAGGCCCATAAAAAGCGCCCTCGCCTTCTGCAATTTCATATTCGAGCCCGGCATCTACACAGGCATCAGCCAAGGCCTTTTCCGCCCTGTCCCATGTAGCATCGTCCCCTACCCTCTGTTCGGGGCGCGTAGAAAATTTAACAAGAATTTTATCTTCAGCAAAGCCGAAATCTGCATACATGCGCTTTAACAAGGCACAGAATTTTGAAACTTCGGAAGAAATTTGCTCTTCGGTACAAAAAATATGGGCATCATCTTGAACAAAACCTCGGACACGCATAATACCGTGTAAAGAACCCGAGGGCTCATTTCGGGTACAAGAACCGAATTCGGCTAAGCGCAAGGGTAAATCCTTGTAGCTTTTAATTCCCTGCTTAAATATTTCCACATGGCCAGGACAGTTCATCGGCTTTAAAGCAAAGAGGCGCTTTTCGCTTTCGGTTATAAACATATTTTCTTTATACTTAGCCCAATGGCCCGACCTTTCCCACAAGGAGCGGGGCATAACAAAGGGTGTATGCACCTCAAGGTAGCCGTCTTCCTTTATGCGTTGTCTTACATAATTTTGCACGGTCAAATAAAGAGTCCAGCCCTTGGGATGCCAAAATATTTGCCCGGGATTTTCTTCATCTATATGAAATAGATTCATAGCCTTTCCGATCTTTCGATGATCCCTCTTTTCGGCTTCTTCAAGCATAGCCAAATATTCTTTTAAATCGTTGGGTTTTTCCCAAGCCGTACCGTAAATTCGGGTAAGCATGGGTCTTGTTTCATCGCCGCGCCAATATGCTCCGGCTACTTTCATAAGTTTAAAACTTTGAGCATTTATGTCGGCCATCGAGCATACGTGGGGACCTCTGCAAAGGTCGGTAAACTCTCCCGATTTATAAATACTTATTTCTTCCTCTGCGGGTAAACCCTTTATAAGTTCAATCTTAAAAGGCTGATCTTTAAACATTTCAAGAGCTTTCTCTCGGCTTATCACTTCTTTTTCAAAATTTGAACGGGTAGTTAAAATTTTACGCATTTCTTTTTCGATTGCGGGTAAATCATCATTGTTTATGGGACGAGGCAGTTCAAAATCATAATAAAATCCGTAATCGATAGCCGGCCCGATCGCAACCTTTGTTCCCGGAAACAGCTTGACTACGGCTTCAGCCATAACATGGGCAGTACTATGCCTCAGAGTACTTAATTTTTTTGATTTTTCTTGTAAAGTTGACATATTTTCCCCTATCTTATGCTGACATGTATTGTTAATTTTAAAAAAAAGCTATATACTGTTATAGCT
This sequence comes from Treponema denticola, assembly GCF_024181645.1. Taxonomy (NCBI): domain Bacteria; kingdom Pseudomonadati; phylum Spirochaetota; class Spirochaetia; order Treponematales; family Treponemataceae; genus Treponema; species Treponema denticola. Next base: position 1,647,509 of record NZ_CP058624.1, read on the forward strand.
TAAAAGAAACATTAGCACATCTGTGTTAGTATACTCTATTGATTAGTCTTGAGTCAATAGAGTATAATGCATAAACTAATGGAAAAGAAAAAAAATGCCGATAATAGGTTGAGGCTTTCTTAATCTAAAACGGAGGAATCTAAGGTGAAAAAAGTTTTAATAAGTATTTTTTGCATTATTCAGTCTTTATTTATATTTGCTCAAAACATGACCGAGCCTGTTTCAAAGGCCGATGTTTCTATAAGATTTTATGACAGGCGTGTTTATTATCCCGGATCGGGAGCTTCCGAACCTATTTTTGTACAAATTTCAATTACAAACAATAATCCCGAAACCCTTCGATTTAAACTTGCAGATGACCGTTCCTTTAGTATAGATTTTGGAATTATAAACAGCAAAAACAGACAATTACAGCACACAGCAGAATGGATGAGAAAAAGAAATACTAACCGCCAAATTTATTTCCGCGAAATAACCTTGGAACCCGGCGAAACATATTCTTTTATCGAGAACATAAAAGATTATATCGAAATTAGCGAGCCCGGAATCTTCCTTGTAAATTCTTTGTTTTTTCCCGAATTAAAACGGTATTCTGACAATTCGGAAACACATGTAATTTCAAATAAGTTAAGCCTTGAAATAAAACCGGCACCTTCAGCCGCAGCCTTGGGTTCATTACCTGTTTCTCCGCTTTCAGGCGAGATCTTGCAAGCAAAGCCCATTCCGCCGGATCAGGTAATAAGTTATCTTTTAACTGCCCGCCAAAAATCTCTATGGGAGCAATTTTTTCTCTATATGGATTTGGAAAAAATGATATCCAGAGATCCTTCCCGCAACCGAAGATTTAAGGCCGAATCTGAAGCCGGCAGAATGGAAATGGTTGAAGTGTATAAACACGAATTAAGCCAAGAAAGAGTCGACAAAGATATTGCCGTTATTCCGGTAGAATTTAAAATAGAACATACCGGCTACACAGACACCAAGGCAGAGGTTAAGGTAATAGAATGGTTTGAATACTCCAATTTTAGAGAAAAGAAACGCTTTACATATTTTTTAGCCTCAAAAGATGGGATATGGACAGTATATGATTATATAGTCGAGAACTTAGGAACAGAATAAGGATGAGTTTTAATGAAAGCATTATTGATTTCGGATTTACCGCGTTCAACTGATGATTTGCAGCCCCTTTTTTCGGAGTATAAATTTGACCTTATACATTACCGCTCTCCGCTAAAAGCTTTGGATAATATTGAAGAAATTAGTCCCAATATTGTACTTATCAATACCAGAGACTTTCCGCGTCATTGGAAGCCCATTACACAGCATATCCGATGGGATACTTCAAGGGAAGAAATACCGGTAATACTTTTGACTCCGTCTGATTTTTCGGCAGATGAAGCAGACAAAGCAATGTTTTTAGGAGTCCAGGGCATTATAAACTTAAAAGAAAACTATAATTTTAATGACGTTCTTAAAGAATTGCGTATGATTTTTAACCGGTATAATTATAAGCATATCAAAAATATTGAAAAGAGTGTTCAGTTTTTATTTACAAACCCTATAGACGAAACCATAATAACTGGAACGGTAAAAAACTTAACCGAGAACGATATAACATTCTTACCGGATATGCCTGCTAATGTAGGTAATTTAAATGCAGACATGGTTCTTGATCAATGCTCCTTAAAAATAGAGCATAACTTTATAGTTCCAACTTGTAAAATAGTTTCAAATGACGGTATTTTAAATTTAAAATTTGTGGATTTATCCGATGAAGATAAAAAAACTATTAGAAATTTCTTAAATTAAAAGGCCTCGAGCATAAAGTTCGTCTAATATCTTTTCCACAATTTTTTCAGGCGCAAGATTGTCTGTGTCTATAATAAGATCGGCCTTTTCGTATTTGGTGTTATCTATACCGTATAGCTCTTTGTATCTTCGTGTGTCTTCCATATCCCGCAAATCGGTATCGGCCTTTATTTTTTCTATATCGCCGCCCTCTCTTTTTTGAATTCTTTTTGAGCGGACATCTATTGAGGCCCTTAGATAAACCTTCAAATCAGCCTGCTTTAAAAGCCAAATAGCCAATCTTGAACCCAAGACACAGGAGCCCGCTTCTGCAAGCTCAATTTGTTTTTTATCTACCGTTTTATCAAAAGAAAAATCTTCTTGGGCTCTTCGTAAAACCTCTTCAAAAGAGATATTAAGCTCCTTAGCTATATTTTTAAAAGTATAATTGATACATGGTAAATTTAAGGTCTTTGCAGTTAAGGTAGAAACCGTAGTATTTCCGCAGCCGGAGGGGCCGGAAATTGCAATTCTCAATTCCTTTCCTTTAGGGATTTTATAATTTCGCTCTTTCATTCTTTACCCCTACTCTACATTTCTGCTTTGTTCTCTTATATTTTCAAGAGCATCTTTTACTTCGATAATAGACTGAGCCATTTCAATCATCTGATTTTTTGAACCTATAGTGTTTATCTCCCTGTTTATTTCCTGACAGATAAAGTCGAGTTTTTTACCTATGGGTTCATTTTTTTTAAGCTCATGGGATAAAGAATTACAATGGGCTTCAAGCCTGACAATTTCTTCGTTGATTGTATACTTAACGAGCATTACGGCAACTTCCTGCATAATGCGCTGTTCATTTATTTCGCTGCCTAAAAGTTCGGTAAATCTTTCTTTAATATTTTGGCAAAAAATTTCTTCCATTTGAGGAGCATATTTTTTTATCACCTTCAATGAGGCGTAAATCCTATCCAGATTTGCCAAAATATCTTTTTTTAAGACATCTCCTTCATCAAGCCTCGTCTTATCGTATTTTGTAAAGGTTTCTTCAAATATGGGAAGCAAGGTGTTTTCCCAAGCGGGAATATCTATATTTCTTTCTATAATGATTACGCCGTCCTTTTCGGAAAAGCGGTTTATATCTATTTCGGGGTTTATCCCGGCAGCCTCAGCCACCTCCCTCATAGCTTTTGCATAGGCCTTAGCAACCTTAGTGTTGGTTAGGATATCTACATCTATATCCGCATCCTTTACATGGAGGGAAACTTCAACCTTTCCGCGGGCTATTTTTTCAGAAAAGTAAGCTCTAAAAACAGGCTCAAGGGCAGAAAGCCAAAAGGGAAAATTTAAATTTAAATCCAAATATCTTGAATTATAGCTTTTTAGTTCCAAACTTATAAAGGAATTAGGTTCGGTCTTTTCGGTAAGGGCATAGCCCGTCATACTTTTCATATTTAAACATTCAGCTCCTTTAAAATCTCGGTACCCAGAACATAATTATCCCCCGCACCAATCGTAATAAAAATATCCCCCGGCTTTAATTTTTCTAAAACAAAGTTTTTTGCGTCCAATACTTCATTAAAGAAAAAGACGTTTTTATGATATTTTTTTGTGCGGTTAAAAAGGAGCTCTGCATCTACCTGTCCCTGATATTTCTCACGTGCCGAACTAAAAATCTTGTGCAAAATTACCATATCGGCATCTCCAAAACAAGAAGCGAATTCTTCCAAAAGCGCCTCAGTCCGCGTATATGTATGGGACATAAAATCTGCAATTATTCTTCTTTTCGGATAAAATTGGCGTAAGCCGCTTAAAAGAGACTTGATAGCCGTAGGATGGTGAGCATAGTCATCATAAACCAAAATATCCTTAGATTCTACCTTACCTATTAACTCTGTACGCCTCTTTGCTCCGGCATAGGAAGACACGGCCTTTTTGATGGCAGAAACATTGGCCATAGAGATTTCGCCGTATTCTTCTTTTAAAAGGCTCACCGAAAGGGCTATTGCAGCAGCGGCATTTAAAGCATTATGTTTCCCCGGAATTTGCAGATAAAACTCTCCCGAAAAACCGGCAAGAGAAAAATAAAGTTTTTCGTCCCTTACGCCTGAAACAGTCAGCTTATAATCTCCCGAAGCCTTTTCCCCATAGGGAATAAAGATAAGATCAGGCCTGCTCGAAAAACTTAAACGGGCAGCCTCGCAAGCCCCATCATCATCGGCACAATAAAAAAGCTCGCTGAATTGGGGAAGCCTGTCTATATACTGCAAAAAAGCTGTCAAAATAGACTCATAGGTCGGATAATAATCTTGATGATCCGATTCAATACCGGTTAAAATTATCTTTTTAGGGTGAAAGTTTAAAAAATGCCTTTTATATTCGCAAGTTTCGGCAACAAAGTATTTTGAACCGCCGAGCATTGTGCATGAATCGCCGAAGCTCTTTATTACGCTTCCGGCTAATACCGAAACGGGAAGTTTTAATTCTTTTAAGATAGAACCCGTAATGCCCGTTGTGCTGGTCTTTCCTTGGACACCTGCAATGCCGCAAGAATAGGAATGACGGGACAAGGCGCCTATAGCCTCGGGATAAGACATCTTAGGGAGGTCTTTTTGTTCTATAGCATACATTTCTTCATTATTTTCAGGAGAATAGGCTGCCGAATAGATAACAAGCCCTGTATCATCAGGAATATTATCGGGAGAAAAAGGAGAAAAAATATCTATATTAAGTTTTTTTAAAGCATCATCAGTATAAAAATTTTCGGGTACATCGCTTCCTGAAACCACGGCTCCACGCGAAACCAAAATTTCCGCCAAAGCCGTCATTCCCGTACCCTTAATACCTATCATATAAATCTTAAAACCTTTTAAATTATCGGGTAGAATAACTTGACACATGTATATATAATATTCTATATTCTGTTTTTTAGCAATAGGGCGCAGCTTGGAACTTGATGCGAAACCCAAGGCCCGGAGGTCTTATATGAATACCGAAGAATTCAGTAAATGGCTTGATGCCTTTATAAATTATGAAAGAAATGCGCACAAAGACGAAAACAATCTTAAAAAAATGCGGAAATTTGCTCATTTTTTCGGAAATCCTCAAGACGATTTTTTATCGATCCATATTGCAGGCTCAAAGGGAAAGGGCTCCGTTTCTACCATGATTGCATCAATTTTAAAAGAAGCCGGAAAAAAAACAGGCCTTTATACATCTCCCCATGTATCGGACTTTAGAGAGAGGATGACCCAAGCAGGAAACTTTTTTGATGATGAGGCCTACTCTGCCTCTTATAAAAAAATAGTTGAAGGCTTTGGGGCTATACTCAAAAAGGAACCCGAAATAGATCCCGGTTGGTTTGAAATAGTTACCGTTACAGCCTTCTTGCTCTTTAGTATGCAAAAAACGGATTGGGCGGTTATCGAAACGGGGATGGGCGGAAGGCTTGATATGACAAATATCCTCAAACCGGTGGCCTGCGTTCTAACACCCATTGAGCTTGAGCACACCCAATACTTGGGAAATACCCTCGAAAAAATAGCTTTTGAAAAAGCCGGCATCATAAAACAAAACACTCCGGTCTTTTGCTGTAAGCAGCCTGATGAAGTGCTGGCGGTCTTTAAAAAAAGAGCGGCTGAGCTAAATGCGGATTTTTTCTATATCCCCGAAATCCTAAAAGAACCTGTAAATTACAGCCTTTCAAAAGCGGGCTTAAAAATAGATATGGAATTCGAAAAGTCGCATTACTTGGGCAGTCTCTTTAAAAGACCTATAAGCTCAAACCTAAAACTCCTTGACCTGATTCAGGCGGAAAACGCAGCCCTCGCAGCCTGTACGGTAAAATATCTTTTTCCTGAAATGGATGAGGCGGTTATAGAAAGAGGGCTTGCATCGGCATGGCTGCCCGCCCGCTTTGGGCTTCTCTCGGATAATCCCGAAATTATAATAGACGGGGCCCATACAAAAAACAGCATTGCCCTGTGCATGAGCACCTATACCGAGCTTGTAAAAGAAAAAGGAACTCTCATCTTTGCATGTGCCGAAGACAAAAACGTAAAGGACATGGTTCCTTTTTTTAAGGATAATTTTACAAAAATAATCGTTACAATTCCGGGTTCTTCAAAAAAGAGTAATCCCGATTTAAGCTATAAAATTTTCCAAGAAGGGCTTAAAGGTTCTTCCTGTATGGTAGAAAAAAATGCGGACTACGAAGCCGTAATAAAAAACGAAATTATTGCATGCAGAGAAAAAAAGCAGCCACTTTTGATTACAGGATCATTTTATCTGGCGGCTGAAGCAAAAAGGATACATAGTCTTTTGAGTCCTCAAGCTTAAAGTCTCTTTTAGGTTCCGGAAAGGAAAGACCTACGGCATAAAGCTGCAAGGGATAAGAATGATCTTCTATTTTTTCTTGCGGAAAATCTTTGAATTTTCCGTTGTATAAAGGATCGCCATAAATAGGCAAACCGATAGAAGCCAGATGAGCCCTTACCTGATGCCTAAAGCCTTGAGTCAAGGTGCAGGTTACCCTCGGCGCCGAATCATCTGCATCATTTATATCGATAATATTGGTTGTATAAATTTTAGCTGTAGAAGAAAAATCTCGCATACCGTAAAAAACGGGAAGAACTTTTTTACCCTTGGGCCCGAAGCTTCTAAACTGACTTGAAATTCTGTATGGAAGGTTCAAGCGTGAAAAATCGGCATTTAAATCCGATTCGTTATCAATATCCGTAAAGGCAACATAAGTTTTCTTTATCAAATTGTTTGCCTGCATTAAATTTAAGGCATCATAGCTTTCCTGATTTTTTGCTATTAAAACCAAACCGCTTGTTGCCGTATCAAGCCTGTGAACAAGGCCTGCTTCAATATCCTTTTTTCCTTTTACTGACGCTGCTTTGGGGCAGCTTTTTAAAAACCAAGAAACCAGAGTCCCTTCTTCATCTTCTGAAAGAGGAGCTGTAGGCATTCCGCGAGGCTTATATAGAACGGCATAAGCCTCATTTTCAAAAATCACTTCAGCTTGAGAAGAAAATTTACAATCAATTAACATAGAGCCTCCCGTATCAGTATTTGTTTAAAATCTTCAGGTAGAGATGCCTTAAATTCTTTTTTTGAATTTGAGCCGTCAGGAATTATCAGCTTATAAGCATGAAGCATCAAAGGAAGATCGGCCTTTTTCTCAAGCCCGGTCTTTTTATGAAGGCCTGTCTTTTTTTTGCCGTAAACCTTATCGCCTGCAACGGGACATCCCATAAACTTGGCATGTAAGCGGATTTGATGAGTTCTTCCGGTATAAATTCTAAAAAGAACCAAGGACATTTTTCCGTTGGATTTCAGAACCTTATAGGCTGAAAGAGCCTTTTTTCCCTTTGACAAATCGGCAGAAACGCTAAATTTTTTTCTGTCGGAACTTGATCGAAAAACAGAAGTTTTTATCCTGCCCATTTTAGGCGGAACACCGTCAAGAACTGCAAGATAATATTTTTTTACCGCCCTCTTTTTAAAAAAAGATTTTAAAAGCTTTTCGGTTTTTAAATTCCTTGCAGTAATAATAAGCCCCGAAGTTTCCTTATCCAGACGGTGAACAATACCCATGCGGTAGGGCTCTAAGAAAAAATTCTCAATATTTTTTAAGTCCCTTTCTTCACTTAAAAACTTATTAAGTTCTACGGCAAACTCATCCCTAATTTTAGAATCATAAAGCCTGTAATAATTTAAGGCATTTACAAGAGTGCCATCCCAATTTCCGCCTGCCGGATGCGTTACCATGCCCCTTTTCTTGTTTACAACAATTATATTCTCGTCTTCATAAATTATATTAAGCGGAAATTTTTGAGGATGAGCGTATTCGGGGATCGGATTATCCCAAACAAGCTCAATAAGGTCTCCGTTTTGAACATTGCGCGAAAGCTTGGCTTTTTGCGAATTTACATAAAGAGACTGTAAGCCCGTCTTTAATTGCGAGCGGCTTAAGCGTTTCAGCTTTTCGGTACAATAAACATCAATCCTGCAAGGAGATACAAGGCCTTCAACCTTAAACTTTTCGGATATAGATCTAAAAGAAACACTCTTATTGAGCGTCATCAGATTGCCCTGTTTTTGAAGTTTCGTTTTCTTCACTTTTATTTTCTTCAATGGGAATCAACAAAATCGCTTCATCTTCATTTTTTTCCTCAAGTTTTTTTGCGTTAGCCCTTTTAATTGAACGGTAGGTTAAATCTATTATTGCAACCCCCAAAGAAATACCTACAGCCGTTAAAAAAATTCCCAGCTGTTCCTTTTCGGTAAGACTTACTGCAATCTTGGCATCTTTAATAGGCCATGGATTATAGGCCGGATCCCCCTTATGAGCTATTGAACGGCCTATGTCATAGGCCCAAAACGATAAAAGAGAAACAAAGGGCAGAGCACCGAAAGTTATAATCTCAAAGCGGCGTAAATCCTTTTGCCATTGCTTAAATTCCTCTGCCCCATAAGGATCGGGAGTTCTTGAAACATTGGAATCTTCAGCATAAACCGGAAAAACGGAAAAAAGAGAAACAAAGAAAATCAAAAAGGCAATTTTTTTTGTATGCTTCATTTATTTTTATCCAAAGAAGAAATTATATCAGAAAGAAGTAAAAAATCATATAGGGCAAGGGACTCTGCTCTTAAATTTCCGCTTAAGCCTGACCTTTCTAAAACAAAATCGATCTTATCGCCGTATCCGTTTGATTTCATCCACGAACCTAAATTATTCTTTATATTTTTTCGACGAGAAGAAAAAAGGGCTTTGACTATTTTGATAAAAAGCTTAAAGTTTTTATATTCTGCAAATTCTTTTTTCGCCTTAAACAAGACGGCAGCGGATTCTACATTGGGCTGGGGCCAAAAAGCTGAGGCCGGAATAGTCTTTACTATCTTACACTCATAAAACAAGGAGCAAAGTACCGAAAATGCCGTATAGTTTTTATTGTCAGGCCTTGCAGTAATTCTTTCGGCAGCTTCTTTTTGCACGGTAAAAAGCATTGTATCAAAAACAATACCGGCTTCTACCGTGGAAGCAATCAGCTCAGAGGCGATGTTATACGGAAGATTACCGAAAAAAACATCCGGTTTTCCATGCTCATTTAAGTACGGAAGCCAGTTTTTTTGAACATCCCCTTCAATTAAGGTAAAGTTTTGTTTTGAGCTTTCTAAAAAGAATTTTTTTAAAAGAGATATAAAGCCCTTGTCAATTTCAAAAGCGGTAAGCTTAACTCCCTTTTCTAAAAGAAGATAGGTCATAGCCCCAAGTCCGGGGCCTACTTCCCAAACCCTTGTTCCCTTATCAAGATTTAAAAAGGAAATCAAGTTCTCGCGGGTCTTTTTATCTATCAAAAAATTTTGGCCGAATTTTTTTTGCATGGCAAAACCCAGAGTCTCTAAAAGAGCCTTGAGTTCCGCCGGAGAGTCATAATTCGGAAGACCTAAAAAAGCCCCGGAGTCCATCACTACCGCAGCCTATTCGCACAAAAGGGCGTAAATCTCCATGGGGTCGGTAGAATTTAGGAGCTTACTTTTAAGTTCATCATTACGCAGTTTTGCACTAAAATGGGAGATCGTCTGCAAATAATAATCATGCTGATTGTTTGCAGCGGCAATCATAAAAACCAATCGCACGGGGTTTCCGTCAACAGCGTCAAAGTCTAAAATATCCCTTTTAGAAATACCTACAGCCATGACAAGATCGGTAACGGAAGAAAGCCTTACATGAGGAATAGCAATTCCTCTTCCTACAGCGGTAGACATAAGGGCCTCCCTTTTTAGTATGGAATCTAAAAGCTCTGTCGAATTCTTTACCTGCGGTGCCTTGGCCAGCACCTCGGACATCATAACCAAAACATCATGCTTTGAAGCATAATCCAAAAGGACAACCCTGTCGGGCGACAAAAAACTTTCGGTTACTATTTTATGCTGCTTAGGAGCTGAAGTTTTTGAAGAAGCTAACCTTTCATCAACCCAGCTCTCAATATCATCTTTTTTAAAACGCCAGACCGTCCCAATCTTTCCGGCAGGTATTTCACCTTTTTGAGCCCACTCGTAGACGGTTCTCTCGGAAACACGCAAATAACGGGCAACTTCTTCAATAGTTAAAATTTCGCTTGCCAATAACTTACCTCACTAAACATTTAAGCTTGCTCGACTAAACATACAAACAAAAAATGAGCTCAAGTATTCTGCATAAAATGTAAGAATATGTCAAGATATAGCAAAGTTTTTTATCCGTTTTTTACGGCCCTTGCCAATTCACGGCCTCTTTCTTTTAATATCCGCTTATCTTCATCGCTGAGCTTACCCTGCCATTCATGGGATTCGATATTGGTCCACTTAAATTTTTCTATTTTTTCCTCGTATTCTTTTTTGGCTCCCCCTACCCAGCCCCAACTTCCTATGCGGAACACCTTTTTATTGATAAAGTGTTTTCTTTCAAAGAGGTCAAGGATATGGGCCATGGGCGGGAACATCTTGTACTCATAGGTAGGCATTGCCAATAAAAGACCTGCTGAGCGGTAGGCCTCGCCCAAAATAAAGGTAGCATCCGTGTCGGGAATTCTATAGATAGAATAAGGGACGCCTTCTTCATCTATGCCTTCAATAACCGCATCAAGGCCGGCCTTGGTATAGCCATACATTGAGCCCCAAATAATACAGATGGTCTTTTCCAACCCGCTTCCGGTTCCGGTATTATAATCTGCAAATTTTTTATAAAGATTTACGATTCGTGAAGGATTTCCCCTCCAAACAAGACCGTGACTCGGACAAATAAATTTAAGCTCAAGGGCGGCAAGTTTTTCGATTCCCTTGTTTACAAAGGTACTGAAACTTGCAACGATGTTTGCATAGTACCTAAGGGCTTCATTTTCAAAAAATTTAAGCTCATCTTCCGTGTGCTGATCATCGAAGATTTTTTCGCCTATACAGCCGTATGAGCCGAAAGCATCGCAAGAGAATAAAATTTTATCGTCAGGGTCATAGGTCATCATAGTTTCAGGCCAGTGGATATTGGGAGTTTCATAAAAAATAAGTTTTTTACCTCCGCCTAGGTCCAAAACCTCTCCGTCTTTTACTGCCCTTACCCCCTCGTTTATCTTAAAAAAGTTTTTGACAAGGGCAACACCTTTTGCAGAAGCCAAGATCTCAGCTTTTGGATTTTCTTGCCGCACAAGGCTTATAAGGTCTGCATGATCCGGTTCAAGATGGTTTAAAATTACATAGTCAAAAGAAGAAAATAAAAGTCCTATGGATTCAAGCTGCTTTCTGTAAGAATCTACCGAGCCGTCCCAGTCTTTTACTATATCTATAAGGGCTGTTTTTTCTCCCTTTACAACATAAGAATTTATAGAAACGCCGTGGGGCAATAACCATATACCCTCAAAGCGTGCAGTTCTGTCATGTATATCTGCATGAATACAATAAACGGATTCTGTAAGTTTTTTTGCTTCCATAAAATTGATACCTCCATAAGATAAAAGCTGCGGATTAAAAACTAACCCGCAGCTTAAATATTATCATAAGAAATGTATTTGCTCAAGAGAATTAACTTTTTTTTTTACGTAAAAGATATTAACAAGATTAGGGTATATTCCACAAAAAATCATAATTTTTTTATCTTAATCTTTACATATTTATTGTTTTATGATATACTTTCCCCTGGTAATGTATATTACCGACAAAAATACTTGGAGGACACTATGAAAAAAATTGTGGTGCTGATTGTAACACTGGTGCTGGCTTTTTCCTTGATCGCATGTGGAGGAAACAGTGCAGCAACAACTAAAACAAACGAAAGGCCCTTCGTTGTAGCTTCTGCCGAATTTAACGGCGACTTTTACTCAGGCTGGACAAATTCGACCTATGACAACGATATCCGGAAGTTGATTTGGGCATTCGGTCTTATGAACGAAAATGCCAAGGGTCAAGTTGAAGATTCGCTTCTCGTTGCAGAAAAAAAGGTAAGCGATGACCTCAAAACATGGACATTTAAGCTTGTAAAAGGTGCAAAATTCCACAACGGCGAAGCCCTTACTGCAAAGGACGTAAAGTTTACCTATGACTTTTACATGGACACAAAAGCTTTAAGCGATACGGGAGGATCGTCAACACTCAACGACTATGTTGAAAGTATTGAAATTGATGAAGCTGCAAATACCGTAACTTTCCATCTTAAAAAAGTCAGCTATACCATTGACACAGCCGTATTCAGTACTTATTACCTCTTCCCCGAAGAAACCTTCACAAAGGGTGCAAAGGAAGAAGGTCTTACAGTACAGCAGTATGTAAAAAAGCATATTTCAAACCCAATCGGCTACGGCCCCTACAAGATGGCCGAGTACAAGGAAGGCGAATATGTTAAGTTGGAAGCTTACAAAGATTATCTCGGCAAAGTACCTGCCATCAAAGAGGTAATCGTTAAAGTTGTTCCCAGCGAAACAGAACTTGACCAGCTCCTTCAGGGTGAAGTAGACATGCTGACAGGTCAAGGTCAAGCCGAAAAAATCGATCCCGTTAAAGATAAGCCCGGTTTTGCTTATACCAATTACTACAGACACGGAGGAGGAACAATCGCCCTCCACTGTAACTTCGGCCCCACTTCCCTTACGGAAGTACGCCAGGCCTTTGCCTATGTTCTTAACAGACCGAAAATCATCGAGCTTTTCTTAGGTCAATACGGTATTTCTTCTAACGGTCCCTACTCCAAAAACGACTGGCCCTTGTGGGATGATGATGAAGAAAACCTTATCGGTACTGCTGCCGTAGGTAAATTCGAAAGTACCTTAACAAGCTATGATATCTTGGATAAAGACGGAAAATTCGATGAAGCTGCAAATATTGCAAAAGCTCAAGAACTCCTTGATAAAGCAGCTGCAAGAACAGACGGAGATTATGCAAAACTTACAGGTAATGCAAAATCAGGTTATCTTTGGGAAGGAAAACCCCTTGAAATCAAGATTACTTACACGCCTTTCTGGTCCGATACATATAACCTCATATTTAATGATACTTATGTTTCAAAGCTCGGCTTTAAGATTAGTTTAACAGGTCTTGATTGGCCCGTAATGTACAGCCATTGGACAGGAGACACAAAAGAAGAAAGAACTTATCATGCTTTTGTAGGCGGTGTAGGTTATGTACTTAAAGCCAATCCCAAAGCCGACTATGCAACAAATCTTATTATGCCTTGGGGACAGCCCTCTAGCAACAACGTAATGTTCACAGGAGGTTCTTCATACACTCCTGCAGAATGGGACCAGTTGCTTGACGACATCGAAAATGTTCATCCCGTAACCGGAAGAGAAGAATACAGGAAAAACTGGAGAAAATTCGTAACCGTTATAAATAAAGAAGTTCCCGTTATCCCTGTTTACTCAAATAATTATTTTGACCTCTTTACAGATAAATTGGAAAACTTCCATACCACAGCTTTGTGGAACTGGGCAAGAGCTTTACCTGAAGCAAATTGGAAAAAATAATTAGTCCATTACTGATTGTTTAACTCAATCATAAGACCTCTTGTTTAATTTAAGCGGAGGTCTTATTTTTTACCTAAAGGAGATTTTATGGCAGATAATAATGTCAGCGGTTCAAAATCGCTGTTTGAAATCCTTTTTCCATATATTCGGTATATTTTCAAACGTTTAGTATCAATAATTCCGGTATTAATAATCATGTCGGTTGCTATATATATACTTATTAACATGATGCCGGGAGACCCGATACTGGCAATGCTTGATCCAGAAAAGACCAAGGCTATGACGCCGGAAGAAAGAGCCCTATATATTGAAAATATGAGAAAATTTTTAGGATACGATAAGGGCCCTGTAGAAAGATATTTTTTATGGATGGGCGATACTTTTCGAGGAGAATTCGGGTATTCGATAAAATACAATAAACCCGTAAACGAGTTTATAGGGACATATATAAAACGGTCTTTTAAAATAAATATTTGGGGCTTCCTTTTAGCCTTTTTAATTTCAATTCCTTTGGGAATTACGGCAGCGGTAAAAAAGAACAGCCTTTTTGATAAAACCGTAACGGTTTTGACAATAATAGGAATATCACTGCCTTCGTTTTTCTTGGCATTACTTTTAATAATGATATTTGTTATCTTTATGAAAATTCTGCCGTTTTCCGGAATGTCGGATCCGAGAGGAATCCTGCCCAGCTGGCATTATATCATATTACCGGTTACGGTAGTTGTTCTTACCTCTCTTGTAGGCCTAATCAGGTATATAAGGTCCGCTATGATAGACATCTTAAAATCCGATTATATAAGAACGGCAAGGGCAAAAGGTCTTGCAGAAAAGGTAGTTATATACCGCCACGCCTTCCAAAACGCTTTAATACCGGTTGTTACCCTCATCGGTTTATCAATACCGGCTCTATTCGGCGGTTCCATAATAGTAGAGAAAATATTTGCTTATCCGGGAATGGGATTATTGATGAATTATTCATATAGTTTTAAAGACAGGGCGGTCTTACAGACAGTACTTTTGTTTTTTGGCTTTCTTACATTGTTGGGAAACATCTTTATAGATGTAGGATATATGGTCGTAGATCCGAGAATTCGGGAAGGAAAGGTTTAAATGGCTAAAGAAGAAGACAAAAATTTCAGTGAAAAAGACGAAGTTATTCTATCCCCTACACAGCAGATAAGAATTAAATTCAAAAATAACAGACTGGCTATGATAGGCTTTTATATGTTTGTTACAATAGTCCTCCTTGTTGTAGTAACTCATTTCTATACCAAATTCACAGGCTATGATTTTGCAAAAACCGATCCTACAATAAGAAATAATCCGCCTTCTTGGGCACACCCCTTCGGAACGGACAAATACGGACGGGACACCTTTATGAGGGTTCTCGAAGGAGGTTGGATTTCTTTACAGGTAGGCTTTTTATCTACATTTATGGCAATAACCATAGGCTTAACTATGGGTGCAATTGCTGGTTTCTTCAGCGGAATGGTGGATAATATCATTATGAGGATTATTGAAATACTTTCCTCATTCCCCTTCTTAGCGATTGCCTATACAATTTCTGCTATATTTAGGGAAGAAGCGCCTGAATTTAGGCTCTATGTAATAGTTATAATCCTAGGATTTTTAAGCTGGACAGGTTTAGCCCGATTGATAAGGGGACAAATCTTGGGTTTAAGAGAACAGGAATTTATTGTAGCTACAAGGGCTTTGGGTATAAAAAGACGGAACCAAATTTTACGCCATCTGGTACCCAATGTGTTGCCTACCGTTGTAGTATCTGCAACCCTCACTTTTGCATACTCAATTTTGAATGAAGCATTTTTATCATTCTTAAACCTATCAGTAACGGAACCTATCCCGACATGGGGAGCTCTTTTATCGAAGGCGGCCGAAAACAGCACCAGCCTTAGAACCTTTTGGTGGATTTGGGTATTTCCCGGAACAATGCTCTTTTTATTTATAATGAGTATAAACCTCATCGGTGAAGGGCTTAGGGATTCTATCGATCCGAAAGCCGAATATACCACCAAAAAACAAAGAAAAGAAGCAAGGGCAAGGCGAAAAGAAGAAAAAATCCTTGCAAAACAGGCTAAGCAAGCAGCAAAGGAGGCGGCTGTATGAAAAATCCTCTACTTGAAGTTAAAAATTTACATACATACTTTTTTACGAACAAGGGTACGGTAAAAGCCGTCCAAGGTGTAGATTTTACAATCGAAGCCGGTAAAACTTTGGGAATAGTAGGAGAATCAGGCTCAGGTAAGTCCATTACAGCCTTTAGTATTCTCAACCTTCTTGAATATCCGGGTAGAATTGTTCAAGGAGAAATAAATTTCGGCGGAGTAAACCTTGTAAACTTAGACAAACATGAAATAAGAAAGATCAGGGGTAACGATATATCAATGATATTCCAAGAGCCTATGACCTCTCTTAACCCCGTTCACAGGGTAGGAAGACAGCTGAGCGAGCCTTTAATTCTTCATCAGCACATGTCAAAAAAAGAAGCATGGGCTGCCGCTATCGACCTTTTGCGGGAAGTAAAAATCCCCAATCCGGAGAACGTAGTTTATAACTACCCCTTCCAGCTTTCGGGAGGAATGAGGCAGCGTGTAATGATAGCGATGGCCTTGGCTTGCGAGCCCCGTCTTTTGATAGCCGATGAGCCTACAACAGCCCTTGACGTTACAATACAGGCACAAATCTTTAAGTTGATGAACGATTTAAAGAAAAAGCACAACACGGCAATCATGTTTATCACCCACGACTTGGGCGCCATTGCAGAATTGGCCGATGACGTTGCCGTAATGTACACGGGAGAAATCGTTGAAAGAGCTCCCGTAGATGTTATCTTTGACCGCCAGACTCAATTTTCTCATCCTTATAAGGAAGGCTTGCTTGAATCAATCCCTCTCTTGGATGAAGAAGTAGAATATCTCGCTCAAATTCAAGGAAGTGTACCTCATCCTCTTAAACTTCCCAAGGGCTGTAGATTTTCGACAAGGTGCGAGTATGCAACCGACAAATGCCGAAACGAAAAGCCCGAATTGGTTGAAGTAGAAGAAGGACACTTAATCAGATGCTTTTATCCGAAATCAGGAGGTAGACATGAGTAATATATTGTTGGAAACTCGGGGTCTTAAACAGTATTTTCCTACCGGCAAAACGCGGAATGAGAGAAAGAACCTCAAAAGAACAGCAAACGAAGCAATAGATCTTTACAAAAAAACATTCAATGCCGAAGCCGGCATAAATCAGCTTATTGATATGCATAAAAGCGGTAAGGACCTCGGCAAGGAGCTGACCGACCTAATTTTGGACTATGAAACCTATTCTGCCATGCATGGTCAAAACTTGTGCGTAATCGCCAACGACGGTATCGACCTCGTTATCCATGAAGGAGAAACCGTAGGCCTTGTAGGAGAATCCGGCTGCGGAAAGTCAACCTTAGGACGCACAATCCTAAAACTTTATAAGCCCACAGCAGGCGAAATCTTTTTTGAAGGTGAAAACATAACGAATTACACTGTACCTCAGATGATGCCCTTAAGAAAAAAGATGCAGATTATCTTCCAAGACCCCTACTCCTCTCTTAATCCTAAGATGACTGTAGGACAAATCATAGGCGAGGCCTTGCTTGAACATGGAATGTTCAATAAAAAAGACCCCGAGTATGAAAAGTATGTAAAGGAGATAATGAACACTTGCGGCTTGGCAGACTATATGATTTACAGATATCCTCATGAATTTTCAGGCGGTCAAAGGCAGCGCATAGGTATAGCACGTGCCCTCGCATTAAAACCCAAATTCATAGTATGCGATGAAGCCGTTTCAGCCTTGGACGTATCGATTCAGTCCCAGATCATAAACCTCCTCAATGACTTACAAAAAGAATTCCACCTATCCTATTTGTTTATTTCGCATGACCTTTCGGTTGTAAAGCACATAAGCGATAGAATCGGTGTTATGTATTTGGGAAATATGGTCGAATTTACCGATAAACGCGAAATGTATGCCAATCCTCTTCATCCTTATACAAAAGTCCTTCTTTCAGCCATTCCTGAAACGGACTTACAGAAGATGAGAACAAAGAGGCGAATCTTATTGGAAGGAGACATTCCGTCCAACATCATCACGCCCACAGGCTGTAAATTTCATACAAGATGCCCCATTGCAAAGGATATATGCAAACGCGAAGTTCCTCAATTTAAGGAAGAAAAACCGGGACATTTTGTTGCCTGCCACTTTAGCGGAGCGGAGCTGTAATGTTTTTTAGAGACCATGAGCATAGTTTAAAGTCAAAAAGGCGTCAAGCTATGGAAGAAAAGGAAGAATTGAATCATCTGCGGGAAGAAGCAAACCTTGAAAAAGGAGATGTGCCTGCCTTGATAATAGCAGCCCTTACAACCTTGCTGCCTATCGCAGCTATAATTGTATTAGCCTATTATCTGATATCAATGTTCGTCTTCGGCTAGACACTTAAACAAAAGGGATGTTCCTTTAAGGAGCATCCCTTTTTTCTCATCCGAACTTTATACAAAATAATCAAATTTACTATTGAAAGAGCGGCCTAGCCCGCTTCTCCGGTTTTTACCTTTTCAAGCTTCATTTCTTTTCCGGCAGCCAAGAGCTTTTTGCCCTCAATTTTAGGAATATAATCGTCTATCAATATGGGAGCGGCAAAGAAGGTATCTGCGTCTATCGCTGCCGGTTTTTGTGCGTAAAAAGCTTTTACGGCCTCATGGTCGGAAGGATCGGCATCGCCTTCAAGGATTACGGGCGTTCCGGGAGCGGCCCACGGGGCTTGAAGAAGCTCGACATGTTCTTTTTCTTCCTCATCGTACCAGCTTGCCGCCAAAAGCATACCCTTCGATTCGATGCCGCGCATTTTCCGAGGTTTTAGGTTGTCTGCAATTATGACGGTTTTTCCCAATATTTCGTCTTCTTTCAAAAAGGGTACAAGACCTGAAAGGATTGTTCTTTCTTCGCCGGAGCCGTCATCAAGCTTTTCGATATAGAGCTTATCGGCATCGGGATGCCTTTCGACAGATATAATCTTGGCGGTTTTTAAGGCAATCTTTTTTGAAAAAAGCTCGGCCGGAGGGAGTTTAGCTTCCGGCTTTGCAGAAGAAGCATCGGACTTTGAAGAACCGCCGTCCTTACAAGCTGCACAAGACTCTCCCGATTTTTTTCTGTCCTTTTGACTTCCCGAATAGCGTTCGCGATAGGCATCAATGACCTTGTTGTCGAGGGTCTTAAAGATGATTACGGGGTTTTCTACCGTTTTAAGCCCTTCCCTTTCACCTAAATTTTTCCATGAAAGGAATGAACCTTCCGGTTTATTAAATTGAGGGGCCTTACCGTCAAAGATATTTCCCGACCAAATCTTTTGTCCGAAAAAGCCTGCGGCCTGATCGGCGTATTGGGGCATGTAAGGATGAATTAAAATTAAAATATCCTTTATAAGATAGCAAAGCTCAGCCATAAGGGCTTCGGCATATTCAGGATCGGTTTCGCGCCTCTTCCAAGGCTCTCCATCTTGAAAGGCCTTGTTTGCAACTGAGGAGAGGGCAAAGGCTTCATGGAAGGAATCCCTAAGCTCGGCCCAGTCGGAAAGCTCCGTTATTTTTTTGAAGCTCGCAGAGGCGGCCTCCCTTAAAGATTTTACCATGCTCTTTATATCCTCCCGACCGGATTTTGCTCCGTCAACTTGAGGTATTTTACCCTCATAATAGCGGTGAACAAAAGTGGCAGTCCTGTTTACAAGATTGCAGAGGTTTCCGATAAGCTCGCTGTTGACCCTCTCCTGAAAATCCTTCCATGTAAACTGGGTGTCGTTCTTTTCGGGGCGGTTATAAAAGATGTAGAACCTCCACATATCGGCAGGGATACCGGATTCTTTGGCATCATTCCCGAAAACGCCCACTCCTTTCGACTTTGAGAATTTTCCGTTCTCGTAATTAAGGTACTCGGTGCCGGACATGTGAAAGAGTTTTGTCCAGTTTTTTCCGGAACCTATGAGAGAACAGGGGAAGATTACCGTATGGAAGGGAATATTATCTTTTCCGATAAACTGAAAAAGCTCTACATCATTTTGATCAAGCCACCATGCCTTCCAATCCTTTCCGGCAAGGTCTGCCCAGCACTTTGTTATCGAAATATAGCCGATTGGAGCGTCAAACCATACATAAAAAACCTTGTCTTCAAAGCCTTCTTTGGGCACGGGGATTCCCCATTTAAGGTCCCTTGTTATAGCCCTTTCTTGAAGGCCGTCCCTAAGCCAGCTTTTTGACATTTGAAGGGCATTGTTTGACCACCTTCCCACCTCTGCCGTTTTAGGCATCCAGTTTTCGTATTCCGGTACGATTTTGGGAAGGTTTATATAAAGATGGGTTGTAGAGCGAACTTCGGGAGATGCCCCGCAAGAGGAACAACGGGGTTCTTTTAAATCGGTAGGATCTAAAAGTTTTCCGCAATGCTCGCACTGGTCGCCCCTTGCTCCGTCATAGGAACATGAAGGACAGGTACCCAATACATAGCGGTCGGCCAAAAAGCGCTTACAGGATGGGCAGTAAAGCTGTTCTATAGTGTGCTCGGTAATATAACCGTTTTTATCGAGGTCATTAAAAATACCCTGAGTTATTTCGGTCTGCTGCGGTGTAGAAGTTCTTCCAAAATAGTCGAAAGCAATATTAAACCAATTGTATATTTCAGCATGAATTGCATGATAAAAGGCACATAGATCTTGAGGTGTCTTATTTTCTTCGAGAGCCTTTGTTTCGGTAGCGGTACCGTATTCGTCGGTGCCGCAAATATAAAGGGTTTCATATTCTTTTAAGCGGCAAAAGCGCGCAAATACATCAGCGGATAATACTTGAATTAAATTTCCCAAATGGGGAAAGTTATTTACATAGGGCAAAGCCGAGGTTACTAATTTTCGTTTCATGGAAATGATTATGGATTATTATCAAAAAAAAATCAACTACCCGCATTAGCTTGCGGTTAGTTAGTCTGCGGAAAAACGGAAGAGGCAGGAATCGAACCTGCCATTGCGAATTATGCAACCTACGGTTTTGAAGACCGCGGGAGCCACCAGACCCCATCTGCTTCCGCAAGGACTATACACAAAATCGGAGCTTTTGTCTAGGGGTGGTTTTGATTATAATAAACCGCACTTATACTAAATTCTCAGTAAAACGGTACCTTCTGCATCCGAATATTTTGGATAGGTTATAATTTCCAGCCCCATTCCAAGGGAATCTAAATAATCGATTAATGTAGAAATCTTCAAATCTTTTCTTTTTTCAATTTTTGATACCGAAGATTGAGAAAAATTAGCCATCTCGGATTGTTTTATATTTTGCCCTTCTCGAAGCTGCGCAAGTCTTATTGCCATAATATCTTGTTCAGCTTTTATATAAGCTCTTTTTACTGATTCAGGATTCATTTTACTTTCCATTATTTTAATAGCATCTTTCATTTTCAAATTTCCCTCTCATGTGTTTCAATAATTTTTTCGGATTCCGCAATTAAATCCTTATAAAATTTATTTTGATTTTTTCCTTTTTTATCTCCTCCCATAAGAAGATAAGCATTTCTTTTTTTATCAAAATAATAAGCTACTCTTAAAATATGAGCTTCCGTCTTATTTCGTAATTCTTTAAGATTTTTGTATTTTTTTGATCCATGTAAAGTATCAGAATAGGGACGCGGTAGATTCGGTCCAAATTCTCTCAACAGAATTACTCTTTCCAACACAGCTTCTTTACTTTCATCATCCAAAGTATCAAACCAAGTTTCATATTCCGGAGACATACCTACTTCCCACATAATTTAATTATATTCACTTAAGTGAATATTGTCAAGATTCCTCTTGATAATACTGTGCTTGGGCGTTCCACAATTTACTGTAAAGGCCGTCTTCCGCTAAAAGTTCTTCGTGGCTGCCTTCTTGAACTATGCAGCCTTCGTCAAAGACCAAAATATGGGAACAAAACTTACAGGAAGAAAGGCGGTGCGAAATATACAGGGAGGTTTTGTTTTTTACAAGGCCGTCGAATTTGGAATAGATTTCGGCTTCTGCAATGGGGTCGAGGGCGGCGGTAGGTTCGTCCAAGATTATGAGGGGAGCATCTTTATAAAGGGCTCGGGCTATTGCAATCTTTTGCCCCTCCCCGCCTGAAATGTTTACGCCTTCATCATCGAAGTTTTTATAAAGATAAGTTTCCTCCGCATTTTTAAACTTAGAAAGATCGAGGCCGGTATTTTTTAAAACTTCCAAGACCTTGAGTTTATCGTAAGCCTCTCCGCCCGAAATGTTTTGGGCAAGGGGGAGAGCAAGTAGTTTAAAATCTTGAAAGACTACGGAAAAAAGATTTAGGTATTCTTTATAGTCATATTCTTTTATATTTTTTCCGTTAAAAAGAATTTCGCCTTCTACCGGGTCATAGAGGCGGCAGAGGAGTTTTACAAATGTAGTCTTACCGCTCCCGTTTTTACCGACTACGGCAAGCCGCTCGCCCTGCCTTAAAGTAAGGTTTAAATTCTTTAAAACGGTCTTTTCGGAATCGGGATAAGCAAAGGAAACGTTTTTAAATTCTATAAGAGGCTTATCAAGCGGTTGATAATTGACCGGAGCATTGTTCATACACATTCCGTTTTTTATATCCAAGAAGTCAAACACATCCTTTAAAAATTCCCTATTGTTTTTTGCCTCCCCTGCAACCGTAAATATTTCGGTGAGGGCAGAAGAAAGGGCTGTGATGCTTGCCGCATATTGCATGAGGTTTCCGGCGGGGAAAGCTCCTCCTAAAGCCTTTAGTCCCACAAAGCCGTAAATGATTATTAAAAGAGAGGTAGAAATAAAGGCCGATAAAAAGGCAAAAAAGCCCATCTCCTTTTTTGCATACTGTGACATCTTTCCGCCCGGTACAAAAATATTACTGGAAGCTCTTATTATATTACCCTGTCTTTGCTGGCCGTACATACGCACATCCATTGCTCGGTTTTTTTCGTTAAAGAGTCTAAAGAAAAAACTAAACACCCTGTTTCCTTCTGTGGCATCCTCCGAAACAATTGCCCAGTAGGAATCGGACATTGTTTGAAGCTTTGCAGGAATGAGGATTAAAAGTATAATACTAAAAAGAATTACAAAGATAAACAAAGGATTGTTTAAAAAGGCCAATTCAGGACTTTGAACCTTAAAGCTAAAAAGGCTTATACTCAAGGCGAGCGAAGTAATAACGGAGGTAAGATGAGTAGAACACTTTGGATATATCCATAGGATTTTTTCCAAGCCCCAGCCTCCGTAATTTGTATTTTGCCACATCCTTGTATAAATCTCATTTGTTTTTGCGGATTCCACATCTTGAAAGTCCATGCTTAAAAATTTTTGAACATAGATATCTTGCAGTTTATAATCAACGCTCCAACCTTCATAGTTTGCCCATCTTTTAAATAAGGAAGAAACGAACATGCAGACAGCCGTTAAAATAAGAGAGAGTAAAACCAAAGTTTTGATTTTTGATAAATCTCCTTTCCCCGAATAAATTAAAACAAGCTCGTTTATAATCCTTGCCGAAAAGAAAATACCTATAAAGGGCAAAAGGCTTGTAAAAACTTTTTCTCCAAACACGGAAATAAAAAACAAAGGAGCCTTTTTAAAGAGAAGCAAAAAAGCCCGCCGATTCAAACCCTTGTTATGTCTTTTTTGATTATATCCTTTTTCAGTTCTCATCAGATTTCCCCTAAACCTTCAGGCAATTCTTTATCCTGTTCTTCCTTATAATACTTGCTTTGTACTTCAAAAAGATGAGCGTACTCACCGCCCTTTTTTAAAAGAGAATCATGAGTGCCTTCTTCGATTATTTTTCCGTCTTTTATAAAAATAATCCTGTCACAAAAGCGGGTGGAAGCAAGCCTGTGCGAAATAAAAATAGAAGTTTTGTCTTTCGATAAATCGTTATACTTAGTATAAAGCTCATGTTCAGCGATAGGGTCCAAGGCTGCCGTCGGTTCATCCAATATTAAAAAGGGCCTGTCATTGTAAAGAGCCCTTGCAAGTAAGAGCTTTTGAGTTTCGCCGCCCGAAAATTCTACGGCATCAAAGAAGATATCCTTACAAAGACGGGTTTCTTCTTTTTGGGGAAGAGTTTGAACCTTATCGTAAAGGCCCGAAAGCTTTAGCACCTCTTCAATCCTCTCCTTGTTAATACCCTCGCGGGCTTGTGCAATGTTTACAGCAATACTGGTAGGCAAAATAGAAAACTCCTGAAAGACCGCACTAAAGCACTTATAGTATTCGCTTCGGTTAAATTCTTTTATATTTTTTCCGTTAAACAAAACCTCTCCTTGAGTAGGATCATAAAGCCCGGTAATCAATTTTACAAGGCTTGTTTTTCCTGCTCCGTTTAAGCCGACAATGGCAAGCTTTTCTTTGGGCTTCAAAGTCAAATTGAACCTATCCAAAACAGGAGTTCCGCCTTCCGAATATAAAAGGCTTACATCTTTTAGCTCGATGAGGTTTTCTTTTTGTAGAGGAACTTTTTCCCCTTTTTCAAATAGATAATCTTCTTTAAATTCAAAAAATTCTCTAAGGCGTGAAATATCCAGACTTTGCTTATGCAAAACGGAAAACCGATTTAAAATACCGCTTACCCATTGAGTAAAAGTTCCCGCTGCGGCAAAATAAAGAATAAATTGGGGAACGCTTATATTTTTTTGTAAGACAAGACTTATCAGCCAATAATAAATAAGACCGTTCCGCAAAAATGTTAAAACAAGGTCTGCAAGGTCGGCAAAAAAATAACGCTTTTCTCCTTTGAGGTGAAAATTGCTGTAAAGCCTTAAATGCTTTTCATATAATTCTTTAAGCCAAGCCTCCATTCCGAAAAGGCGGATATCCTTTGCAAGCTGCTTATTTTTTCCTGTTTGGGTTATGTAGCGTAAATGATTTACATGCTTATTTTCTTCATCACGCCTCTTATACATCCAAGAGCTTACACTGTTGGTGATAAAAAAGCTCACACAAGTTGTCAAAAGGGTAATTAAAATTATATTAAGGTTTAAGGAAGCAAGGATAACAAGATAGATGATAAAGCAAAGAAGATATTGGAGAAGTTCCTGCAAGGTAGTCCAAATAGCTTCGGTTGATTCCCAGTTAGCATCGGTAACATCCATCGCCTTATTTTTCTTTGCTTCAAAATCCTTATTATCCAAGTTATTATAGGAAGTGTTCATCGCCTTACTGCCTATCATAAAAATAAGTTCACTCCTAACTCCAATCCGCCCGAATAGATGGTTCGTTCGCAGATAAGAGAGGAGTCCGCGTAAAAGCATTAAAGAAAAAGCAAAGGCAAAAATAGTTATTAAAAGATTTTTAATGGGAGCATTGCTTTGAATAAGGCTCAAAACCGCAGGCGCAAAAAATATCGAAATTAAATTATCTCCAACATATAAAAGAGATTCCAGTAAAATCAAAACAGGCACCGACTTATAAGTCCTAAAAGATGTTTTAAGCATAAACCAAACATTGCTTAAAATGCCGTATTTTATAGGTTCTTCTTTTTTTTCCTCTTTTTCCATAAGGGAAGATGATAACATAAATAAAGGGAAGTGTCAAAGGCAGATAATTTAACCGCAGAGGATGCAAAGCGTTGAGCACACGCTCAACTTCGCGAAGATTTTTTTAAATAATTCTTACAAATATGACACTCTACATAATATTTAATAAGGCCTAAAATGCTTTAACTTAGTTCCCCCGATTGTCAATTATCGAAGCTTTTTGCTATAATACAACACATGGAAAATTCGCAACTGATTGAGAGCTTTGAAGCTCTTTTTAATGTAATTAAAAGATTAAGGGGGCCGGGAGGCTGTCCATGGGATATAGCTCAAACCCCTATGAGTATGCGCAAGTCCCTTTTGGAAGAAGCCTATGAGGCAGCTGACGCAATAGAAGAACACCATAGTACCGGACAAAACGCCGAGCATGTAAAAGAAGAACTCGGCGATATTCTTTTAAACGTACTTATGATTTCGTATATGTACGAACAAGAAGGTCTTTTTTCAACTGCCGATATTATGAAAAATCTTACCGAAAAACTGATAAGAAGGCATCCTCATGTTTTCGGGGAAACGGAAGGCTATGAAGGGCCTGAAAGCGATAAAAAGGCTTCGACTCCGGAATCCGTTTTAAACCAATGGGAAAACATAAAAGAAAAAATAGAAAGACCTAAGGCCGAATCAATTTTGGATTCAATTCCTAAAAATTTTCCGCCGATGCTGAGGGCCTTAAAGATTTCAAAAAAGGCAGCAAAGGCAGGTTTTGAATGGACTGAAATCGGCGGCCTTATCAAAAAGATGGAAGAAGAAACGGCCGAATTTGCCGAAGCCGTTAAATCCGGCTCTGAAGCAGCTATGGAAGACGAGATAGGAGATGTATTCCTTGTTGCTGTCAATGCCGCCCGTTTTTTAAAGATAGATCCCGAAATGGCTTTGATGCATGCAAACAAAAAATTTGAAAGACGGTTCCGGTTTGTTGAGGCCGAAATGAAAAAAAACGGCCTTGAGCTTTTAGCTGAAAATTGGGAAAAGATGGAAGAATTCTGGAATGAGGCAAAACTTAAAGAAAAGGCTAAAAATTAGCGGGCATAAAAAAAGAGTTTTGCTTAAATGCAAAACTCTTTTTTTTTAGTTTTTGGCTGAAATACCGACAAGCTCAATGTCAAAGATCAAAACAGCATTGCCGGGAATTATAACCGTACCGCCCTGAGCAATTCCCTGTTCTCCATAAGCCAATGCCGGCGGAACATAAAGTCTGAATTTTGCACCGGCACTCATCAACTGTAAGCCTTCTTTCCAGCCGGGAATCACCCTTGATAATTGGATTTTTACGCTGGAACCGCTTTTATATGAATCGTCAAAAACAGTTTCGTCTATAAGTTTTCCGATATAGTTAACTTCAACCTCATCGTCTTCATTAGGATGAATATCATCTTTACCTTTAGAAAGAACCTCATACTGCAAACCCGATTCGGTAACAACAACACCCTCTTTAGCCTTGTTTTTTTCCAAAAAGGCATTGGCTTCTTCAAGAGCCTTTGCAGCCTTTTCCTCTTGAGCCATTTGGAAGGCCTTATTTAAAACCATCTGAGCATCAGAAAGACCGGTTTCCTTAAAGTCTTTGGCCATTGCTGCATTATAGCCCTTTAAAATATGCTTAGGGTTGAGTTTTATACCGTCTTGCTTTGCACTTTGTGCGATGATAACGCCGAAGGCATAGCCCACCTCTTCCTCGGTTACCGAATTTTTTTCTTTTTCATCGGCTGCATTGTTCTCGGAAGAAACTTCAGTTTCCGCTTTTTTGTCCTTACAGGCTGTAAATGCAAAAAACAAGCAGGCACAACATAAAACAAGAGTAAAATTTTTAATAAATTTCATAGAATAAATCCTTATAAATATAAAATATATAGAAGGCGTAAGAATATCAGTCTTTTAAAAAACAGTCAATAGCTGGACTTTTATAAAAAATATGGTATAATTAAAGCTGTAATTTAATTTCGAGGAGAGTCTTATGGCTTCATTTAAAATAACTTTTCCTGACGGAACTCAAAAAGAATTTGTTAATCCGGTATCGGCACGTGAGCTGGTACAATATTTTCCTGCTTGCCCTGCTCCTATAGTAGGCATAAAGGTAAACAATTTGGTAGTACCCTTAAACAAAACCATCGACGTACAATCCAATATAGAACCGGTAACATTAGCCGACCGTGAAGGCTCTAATTTTTACCGAAGGACTCTCTGTCTGATTTTAGCTGCTGCAGCAAAGGAGCTCTACCCTGATTTAAGGCTCTTAATGGGACACAGCTTGGATTACGGCTATTATTACACCCTTGAAGGAAAAAATTCAGGTAAGGTGGACTTTAAGGCTATAAAAGCAAAAATGGATGAAATGGTAGCGCAAGACATGCCTATCGATACCCGTTGGCTTTCCTACGAAGAAGCCTTGGAAAAATTCGAACACTCAAATCAGCCTGAGACCCATAGACTTTTAAACTACACGAGTAAACCCCGAATTTTAATAAACCGTTTAGGCAGCTATGAAGACCTATATTTTCAGCCCCTCATGGATAGAATAGGTGAAGTCAAAGTCTTTGATGTAATGCCCTATGAAGACGGCTTTTTACTCCGTTTTCCAAGGACATCATCTCCTACAAAGCTTTCGGAATTTAAAGACATCCCCCATCTTTTTGAAATTTATAAAGAATATAAACAATGGGGAAAACTGGTCGGTGTTTCTTCTGTCGGACAGTTAAACGACTTAATTACCTCAAGAAAAATAAAAGACTATGTAGAAATTACCGAGATACTTCAAAACAATAAACTTGCCGAAATCGCAAAAAAAATAACGGCTAAAAAAACCGCAAGGGTAATCCTCATAGCAGGCCCTTCAAGTTCCGGAAAGACAACCTCGGCTAAAAAACTTTCAATGCAGCTTAAAGTTCTTGGGTACATACCTAAGGTTATAAGCCTTGACGATTTTTACCTCGGCATAGCCAAAACACCGAAAAAAGAAGACGGAAGACCCGACTTTGAATGTGTTGAGGCTCTGGACATTGAGCTTTTAAACGATGTCCTTCTCCGGCTATTTAAAGGTGAAACGGTTGAAATGCCTTCCTACGATTTTAAGGTCAGCGGCCGCCGCCCTGAAGGCAAGATGTTCACTCCGGAAAAAAACACAATCTTTATACTTGAAGGAATCCATGCTCTAAACGATAAGCTTACGGCAAAAATAGACGAGTCATTAAAATTTAAGGTCTACCTTTCGGCTCTAACCCAGCTTAATTTGGATGACCATAACCGTATTCCTACATCGGATAACAGACTTATAAGACGTATAGTCCGAGATGCCCAGTTTAGAGGAAGCCCTGCTTCAAGAACAATTGGAATGTGGGGCGATGTAAGAAGCGGAGAATCAAAATATATTTTCCCCTTCCAAGGAAATGCCGATGCGGTCTTTAACACAGCCCTGGACTATGAGCTTTCAGTCTTAAAGGTTTATGCAGAACCTCTTTTAAAAGCGGTAAAACCGAACCAAAAGGAATACAACGAAGCATCGAGACTGTTAACCTTTTTAGGAAACTTTTTACCTCTTCCGGCCAGTTTTGTACACGGACAATCCATATTGCGCGAATTTATCGGAGACAGCGATTTCTCGTACAGCTAAACTCAGCTAAATTCGCCTCGTAGACTAAAAAAGATATTTATGCTATAATGCCCGAACATATGAGTAAGAAATTTGTTTTTTCAGCAAAAGAAGTTGTCGTTTACCCGGGTCAGGGTGTCGGTACTATCACGGATATTACCAAAAAAGAGATAGCCGGAGAAGTTATCGACTATTACGTTATTTATCTGGCCGATTCGGATATGACGGTCTTAGTTCCTATTACCGGAATTGATAACCTCGGAATAAGGCGTATAGTAACAAAGGCAGAAGCTGAGGCCGCTCTCAAATTCCTATCCGAAGATTTTGAGCCTATCCCGATAGATTGGAAGGCCCGCTATCAAATGAATATGGATTTATTTAAAAGCGGAAAAATCTTGGACACAGCCTCGGTTGTACGTTCCCTCTACCAGCGCAGCAAAACAAAAGAGCTTCCCATTCAGGAAAGAAAGCTCTACGACTCAGCCTATAGAATTTTTCAAGATGAAATAGCAGCAGCATTAAAAATGACAAAAACCGAAGTAGAGGCAGCTATACACTTACACCTTGAACCGCTCGGCGGCCCAATCGAAAAATTCAAGGATGAATATGATGACGACGACGATTTAATCGCAAATGATGATGAAAGACTTGACGATGACGATATGGATGAAGATGACATAGAAGATTCGGACTATGATGACGATTAAACGTTTAGGATTTGCAGCAGTCATCACGGCTGCCGGACAATCCAAAAGAATGAAACTTGGAATTAAAAAAGAATATTTAAGTCTGCCGGATCACGGTAATGGAGTAACGGTAATCTCAGAGTGTCTTTTAAAGTTTTTACAAACCAAATTATTTAATGTATTGGTAATTACCGTACCTGAAAAAGATATTTCTACCATAAATAATTTAATTTTTAACGATAAAAGAATTGAAGAAGAATTGGCAGGCAAACAAACAAAAATAATCCTCACTTCCGGAGCCGATACAAGACAGGCTTCAGTCTTCAACGCACTTATAAAACTGGAAGAGATTAAAGAAAAATATCAAGAAGATTTTAAATATGTTTTAATCCATGACGGCGCCCGCCCGTGGGTCAGCCCAGAACTTATAAAAAATGTTTGTTCTTCAGTAAAAAAACATGAAGCGGTAATTCCAGGTTATCAAGCCGTTGATACGCAAAAAATCGCCGACAAATCCGGTAAAATAACCCAACACCTTAAAAGAAGCTCCGTATACTCGGTACAAACCCCTCAAGGCTTTAACTTTGAAAAAGTTCTGGAAGCTCATAAAAATGCCGCCGGTAACGAAAAAGAGTATACGGATGACAGCGAGATTTACGGAGAATTTGCCGGAGACGTTTTTATCTGTACCGGAGAAGTATCCAACAAAAAAATAACCTTTAAGGAAGATATAAAATGAGGACAGGCCTCGGCTACGATCTACACCGCTTAGTTAGAGGAAAAAAGCTTATGATGGGAGGCGTTCATATTCCTTTTAAAAAAGGTGAAAAAGCCCACTCGGATGGAGATGTCCTCCTTCATGCTATTACAGATGCCCTCCTTGGAGCCTGCGGAATGGGAGACATAGGAGAGTTTTTTCCGCCAAGCGATAAAAAATGGAAGGACGCAAATTCGTCAGAGCTCTTATCAACAGTATGGGAAAGAATAAGCAAAGCAGGATGGAAAATCCAAAACATTGACTGCGTAATAATAATCGAAGAACCAAAAATTCTCCCCTTCAGAGAAGAAATAAGAAAATCAATAGCAAGTATTTTAAAAATAGAAAAAGAGCAAATTTTTATAAAGGCAAAAACCGGCGAGGGTATAGGAATAATAGGAAAAGGCAAGGCCGTTGCCGCCCTTGCCTCATGCCTTATATTTTGTCGGCATACTCAAGAATAAGATCTACTTCCCCAAGGGATAAGTTTAAAGCTTTTGCAATCTCGTTGTTTTTCCAGCCTTGGCGGGACAGTTTTAGTACGTTTTCTTGCACATTTAACGACGGACTTCCGCTTTCGTTCCTTTCGGGTTTTTCGCTCTTAAAGAGATCTGCCATCAGCTTTAGCTGAGCTTCCGATTCGCTCGAAATTTCTTTTAATCTGGTTTCAGTAGCAGCAAGCCAGCTTCTGGCCTGCTTTAGGTTATCCATCTTGGAATTCAAATCGTCCAATGTAGAATCGACGCTTTCAATCTTTTCGCAAACAGCTTCTGCCCTGCCCTGATTTGATAAAAGGGTTTCAAGCGTTACCTTTATCTTTTCCATCTCAGGAGGGATTACACTTACCTCAGTCTTAAATTGTTTAATATCCGACTCAAGAGTTTTTAAATTTTCAAAAGCGGAATCAATGCTTTCAAGAGTTTGATTTAATACGGCTTCTTTTTTCTCAAGCCTTTCATAGCGGGTGTTTACATCACCGATACCTTCTTCCAATCTTCTAATTTGGACTTGGTATTGCTGTAAGTCATCATTTACGGCAGTAAGCTCGATGATTTTTTTGTCCATCGAATCGGAAAGAGTATTAAGCTTTATAAACTCGCCTTCAAGAAGCTCAATGTTTTTGCGCTCATTCATAAAGCGGCTGACCTTTTGTTTAGCTTCCTCTTCCAAATGTGTAACCTTATCATATTGAAGAGTGAGGTCATCCATTGCATTTTTATAAACTTCAAATTTAGTAACCTCACTTTTAAGAGAAGCAATATCTTTTTCCAAACCTTCTTTTAATTCATCAGCCCTTTCAAAGACCTTGGTTTGTGTAATAAAGTCATTTTGTTTTTTATCTATTTCTTCTATAAGCGAATTTAGGCGGTCTGCATCGGCTTGAATCTTTTCGCGAACCTTTTCTTGGGTTTCATCAAGGCGGTTACGGACTTCAAGAATCATATCATTGATGCCCTGTACGGACAACTCTGCCTCAGAAGCGGCCTCCTTAATTTTTTTATTGATTACCTCATTGAGTTTTTCTGCCTCAATATTAAATCGGTTTGTAACTTCGGAAGCGTGTTCATCAATAGCCTTGTTTGCAGATGCAACCTTAGTATCAACGGAATTAAGCTTAGCCTGAATACCGTTAAAGGCATCTCCGCTCTTTGCAATAAAATCCTTATACTGAGCATTGTACTTGGCATCAAGATTTTTAATTGCATTTTCCGTTAAGCCGGCAAAGTTTGTAATCTTCTCGTCAAAGAAGGAGCGGGCATCCGTGAACTGCTGATCCGTGCGGTTCTTCCAAGTTTCAAAATCCTTTTTAATTGTTTCAAACTTGGCTTCCGATTCTTCCCTGATAGAAAGGAGTTTTTCTTGCAGGCCCTTTGAAGTGTTTTCAAGCTCTGCATTTTGATTGGATATAGCCTCTCGAACCTGCTCCTTATATGAAGCAAGCTCAGTTTCAAGCTGCTGAGAAGCCTTTGCTTTTATCTGATCTACATCTGCACGGAAAGATTCTATGTATTGCTCGACAGTGCCGTCCATTGCAGAAACCCGTGAATTTAAACCGGCTTCAACATCTTTAACCTTTTCATCAAGTTTGGCAAAAAGAGCCTTATATTCTTCGGCTGCCTGACCGAGCCTTACACGCAGCTCTGCCTTATATTTTTCTTCCAAATCCTTCCTTGCCGATTCGTTTTCAGAAGCAAGAAGAGTCATGTTGGCAGAAACATCATCTTTCCACTGGTCGAAGCTGAGATTAATAGCTTCGCTCCTCTTTGCAAGGTCTGCAAAGAAGTCGTCCTCAAACATTTTTAGTTTTTCCGAAACATTTGTATAGGCCTTAGCTTTTAGATCATCGATACCTGCATCTATGGCCTTCATGCGTTCACGGATTTTTTCCGAATTATTCGTAAACTCGTTAAAAAAGTTTTGCTGACTTTGTTTGGCCGCATTTACGTAAGAAGAGAAGTCGGCTATCATCTGATTTTTAATAAGGTCTTGAGATTTTTCGATTTCTTCTTTTAAGCTGTCAACATTTTCAATAGCCTTTTCAAATTTGGTAAATCTTTCTTCAGTCTGAATCTTAAACTCATTTAACTTTTTATCCGTAAATTTAGAAAGAGAGTTTACGTTATCTTGGAAGTTAGAAGCAAGGGAGTTAAACTGAGACCTCATTGTAGCTTCCGTTTGACTTAAATCGGAAGAAAGAGCATCCGAGCGTACTGAAACGGCATCCTCAGCTTCCTTCAATCTTTCGGATATGGAATTTATTCGTAAAGAAATATTTTCTTCGGTCCGGGAAAAATCCGACTGCATTTGAGCAAGGTAGTCTTTTGCCTGAGTTTCCCACTCCGTTTTAAATTCGGAAGCCATCTGCCTTGTCCGGCTTAAATTGTCATCCATTTGGGTTTCAATCTCTGCAGCGGTCTCTTCAAATTCTTTGCTGTAGCTTTGAACCCTTTCTGCCGTTTCTTCCTTTAACTTAGCAAAGGCAGCTTCCTGAAGGGCACCCGCCTTGTCTGCAGCAGAATTATAGGCCTCTTTATATAAGTCTTGAAGTTTAATTGATGTTACTTCCAAGAGTTCGCCCGTATCTCTTTGGGCTGAAGCAAGGCGGTTTTCAACATCGTTGATTACAAGGCCCATTTCATCCAATATTTTGCTTTTATATTCGCTTAATTTTGCATCGGCTTCGGCCGCAAAATTTTGTTTTAATTCAGGAATACTTTCGGTGAGATTATTCAGCTGAGCCCTTGCAGCGTTAATCGATTTTGCAAGAGAATCGACAAAATCCGCTTCCCTTGTAATTTCCATTAAATTTTTTTCTGCCAAGGCTGTCATATCCATAAGTTTTTGAATGGTTTGCCCGGATTCGGTAATATATCTGTCAATATCCTGAATGGCGGCGGAGCGCTCTTCTACTGTTTGACTTTGCACTAAAAAATCGGCTCGAAGTTCATCAAGCCGCTTTACCGTAGCAATAGCCTTACTTTGCTGCACCCCCAATTCCGTGGAAAGATCGCTTAAAGTAGAATTTTTTTCGTTTACAAAAGCTTCAAGGTCTTCTTTTATTTTATCCCCGTATCTTTTTGCTTTTTCGATGGATCGGTTATTTTTATCGCTTTGTCTAAAAGCAATAATAATACCCACACAAATTACCAGTGTTATAAGATTGAATAAAATATAAATCATTAAAAATTCCCACCCTTTTTTACGCTTATAATATCAGATTATATCATAAATTTCAATAATTGGCGATAGTTTGAAAAATAAATATCCGGTTTTTCATTATCTTTTTGAACAAAAACTTTTTTAAGTAAGATAAATAACCTGCTCTTTATGCAGGCAGTATGCATTCCTGCTGCCTTGGCCCCTGCAACATCGTATCTGAGGTTATTTCCGACATAGAGAATTTTATCACAAGGCAGATCAAGGGCTTCCGCCAACCGTTTAAATGGGAGAGGAGAAGGTTTTAATGCCCCTATGGTCTCTGTCCCGAAAACGGCATCGCAAAGGGGTAAAATTCCCCATACATCATTTTTTTGTTCCGGTAAAAAGTCCGAAAGAAGGGCTATTTTTAGCCCGCATCTTTTAAATTCCTCTATAGATTCCCTTGCAAAAAAGTAAGGTTTTATCCTTGCAAAACGCTTTTTCCAACCCTCATAAATTTCAGTCTCCAAAAAGTTTTTAACATCTTCCTTATTTTTTCCTGCGTACTTTGCCAAAATTTCGGCTTGAAAATCAAAAAAGTTGCTTAAAACTTTATCGGGATTCTTTTCCTGCCAAAGCCTTATATCTTTTCGGGTCTTGTTAAAAGCAGACATAAAATTAAAGTGCTTTAAAAGAAATGGAATTATACGTAAATTAAAGCGCCATGAAGGATAAAGCGTACCGTCAATGTCAAATGCTATAGCAGAAATACCGTACTTCATATGATTTTATACTATAAATGTAAGGCTTTGTCTACCTCTTGGAAGTTTACAAAAAATTTGATAGATTAAAAAAATGAACATAAACTTAGAACAAATACAAACTTTTGTTAAAGAAAACTTTACCCTGCCCTCTTTTATATCCATATTGTCTTTCTTGGGGATAATTTTAATAACATACATCTTTTTTAAAATTATAATTAAATCGCTTAAAAAATTTACGGAGAACAAGGTAAGCCCTGCAATTCAAAACCTGATAACAAAAATTCTACAATACACCTGTCTGGCCGTTATCTTGATGACGATATTTAAAAAGCTAGGTATAAACATAAATGCCTTTGTAGGAGCCGCAGGTATTGCCGGTGTTGCCATAGGTTTTGCAGCCCAAACCTCGGTGTCTAATATAATTTCAGGCTTCTTTGTCCTTGCCGAAAAAGCCTTTAAGGTAGGCGACCGTATCCAGCTTGGAGACATAACGGGAAATGTAGAATCGATTGACTTTATGGCTATCAGGGTAAAAACCCTTGACGGAAACATAGTGCGTATTCCGAATGAGGTAGTCATAAAAGGAAACCTGATAAACTACTCAAGCCTCCCGATAAGGAGAATTGAAACAAAGATAAGCGTTGCATATGGAAGCGATATGGAAAAAGTGGAATCCGTTTTAATGGAAATCCCAAACCGAGTGCCTCAAATTCTAAAAAGCCCGGAACCCTTTGTTTTCTGGTCGGCTTATGCAGATTCCGGTATTGAAGTTGCTTTTTATGCTTGGGGAAAAAATGAAGATTTTCTTGTTATAAAAAATTCTATTTTTAAACTTATAGCTGAACTCTTCGAAGAAGCCGAAATAAATATTCCCTTCCCTCAGATGGACGTTTATATCAATCCGGAAAGAACAAAGAAACAGCCCTATTGATTTCTACTCCAAGGGAGCGAAGTATCCTATTTCATCTCGTCCGGATCTTTCCAAAAGCTGAACCTCTACTTCTACGGGTAAAAATGATCTTCCGAAGTCGGTGGACATAGTAGAAGTGTATTTCAGCTGGTACATTCCCAAGGGCTTTTCGATAATATCGTCAATAAGAGGTTTTAAGCCCCTTTCTGCATAGATGTATGAGGTTTTGCCGCCCGTCTTTTTTGCAAGATAGCTCATTTCGGAAGCAGGAGCTCCCTTTTTTAAACTAATCGGATAAAAACGTATATTGTTATTTTTCATGTATGAAGCAAGGTCGTTTAAATTATACTGCTTAAAATTATCCGAATTAGGATCGCTGAAATTCAAAAAAAGAACGGCTCTTTTTTGTTCGGCATTTATCAGATCCCCTACGGCAAGCCTCAAGGCTAGATCGAATTTCCAGTCGGGCGAGGCCGGAGCCTTTATGCGGTTAGGCAGGGTTATCAAATCGGCAGGCCAAAATTTTCCCTCAAGAGCGGGAATAGATGATGCGGAAATAAGACTTATCTTTCCCCTGCCCTGCATTGCTTCCGCAATTTCCTTTAAGGCAGCCTCTATTAAAGCCTTTTCCTTTAAGGAATTGGGAGACCTTTCAACAATGACGGCTATGTCGCAAGTTTTATTAAGATAGGAAGAACCGGTCAAAGAATAATCGGCAACAGGCCTGTTTCCCTCAGTGATTATAAAGTTATCCTGAGTCAAACCTACAATCTGTTTGCCGTCGCGGTTTTGTACGCTTACTTCAACCAAGACTTCGGGGAATTTATCTGAATAAACTTTTTTTATCAATACAAAAAGGCCGCCGGCCAATTCATTTATTCTTGAAGTTATTTCTACCGTTTGATTTTTATGGTCGATTAAAAGAAGACTTCCGTT
Source organism: Treponema denticola (assembly GCF_024181645.1). Taxonomy (NCBI): domain Bacteria; kingdom Pseudomonadati; phylum Spirochaetota; class Spirochaetia; order Treponematales; family Treponemataceae; genus Treponema; species Treponema denticola. The sequence goes on from NZ_CP058624.1 coordinate 1,683,695, forward strand.
TACATCGGGAACCGCAGCCGTAATCTTTGTAGGGGCATTTCCCAAACTCGTCAACTCGCTTACAGTAGAAAAAGCAATATCGATAAGGTAGGCCTTATTACCGGCAGAGGCAACCAAATTGCCGTTCCATTCCCTAAGGGATTCTATTTGCTTTAAGGAGCCTTCAGGTAAGAGGGATTGAACAAAGTTACCCGCCGTATCGAAGGTATAAACGGCTCCCTTTATTGCATCGGCAACATAGACAAGTCCGTCAACTACAGCTATCCCCGAAGGAGCCGTAAAGCCCCCGAAAAGACCGCTTTTTTTTCCAAAGGTAAAAAGAGGCTCTCCGGCAGAAGAAAAAACAACGATTCTTGCATTCCCAAAATCGCAAACATAGATATTGCCGTACTCGTCTTCAGCTAAAAACTGAGGTCCTATGAACTCTCCGTTTCCGCGGCCCCTCGTTCCGAATGATTTTATAAAAGAACCGTTTTTATCGAGGAGAGAAAGTCTGTCGGCGGCAAATTCCGAAACCAAGAGATTTCCGTCCGATAGGGCTATAACATCGAAGGGCCTGTCAAAGCCTTGAATAGGCCCCTTTGTTCTGTCCAAGATAATACCGTTTACATTAAAGTGCAAAAGCTCGTTTGAGCCGTAAGCCGTCATCCAAAATGAACCGTCGGAAACAGCTGCTATCGAAAGAGGCTGGCGGAAAAGCTCTACAGTGCCGTTCTTTGAGCTAAAAGAAGAGTTTTCCACATACTTTATATTATCTGAAGAATAGGGAGTAAGGCTCCTCGATTCTTTTAGAATTTCTATCTTGTTTTTTAAAAGCATTCCGCCGTAACCTGCTGCCTCGGCCAACTCCCACTGAGTCAGAGCTGCACCTTCAACACCGGAGCTGTAATAGGCCTTTCCAAGCCAATCTAAAATTAAGGACTCATCAGGCAGATAAGAAAGAGCTTTTTCGAATAAAAGGATGGCCTCGTTAAAGGTTCCTCGATAATAGGCTTGAACACCCCGCCTAAATTCTTCGGAAGCAACCCTCTTATCCGACGAGGACGGCTTATCGGTAAAATTCTTATCTTGTGAAAAAACAGGAAGAGTAAATAAGACTAAGCTTATAAAAACAATTATACGACATTTTCTACCGGACTTCATCTTAAGCCTCCCGTGCATCAGAACTTATCATTTCAAAGTGTTTGAGTATAATCTTATTATCGGGTAATTTTTCTTTAGCTCGAGTAATATAGGATTTAGCTTCCGAAGGGAGGTTCATCTTATGATAGATTAAAGCCATCGAATCCAAATAAGCCGGATTTTCGGGCTGTTTTTCTACGGCTTTTTTGCAGAGGAGCAATGAGCGTGTCAAATCTCTATCCGTTTCGGCCAAGATATAGGCCAGACCGTTTAGGGCCGTGCTGTTTTCGGGAGCGGTTTTTAAGGCTTTTTCGTAATAGTCGATGGCCTTTTCGGTTTCCTGATGCTCATAATAAACATAAGCCAATGAAGAAAAAACCTGTACCGACTCATAACCGGCTTCAATAAGTTTTGAAAGCTCAAACTCTGCAAGTCTGGTTCGGCCCGTATTTGCATAGATAAAGGCTAAAATCAATCTGCATTGATAAACCTTTGCAATATCCTTGCTCGCAGTTACTACCTGCTCAAGATATTCAAGAGCCTGCTCATACTCCGACAAGCGGGAATATATTAGTCCTATATAATAGTTTATTTCGATTTTCATAAGAACATCTTCAGTACTTACGCTTAAAAAGAAAACTAAAGCTTCTTGATAGTCTTTTTTGTTATATAGGTTTATACCCTCTTTTAATTCGGAATGCATGAACCCCTCCCTTTTTCAAATTATACAGAAAAAAAACTTTTTACACAATAGCAGAGAAAGACACTTAAAAATTCACTACTCTTAAAGCCCTTATTAAAATGTTCTTGCAGAACCTGTAGGCTTAGCCCTGTATACCAAAGGTTTAAATCCGAAAATTCTTTCGTAATCTCCGACTTTTTCTATATAAGCTTTTGCATCTTCATCTCTAAGAATAGTATAAGTACAACCGCCGAAGCCTTTCCCTGTCATTCGTGAACACACAAGGTTGGTTACCGAAGGCTCCATAAATTCAAGGGAGCGCTTTACCAGCCAATCCAATTCGGGACAGGAAATTTCAAAGCGGTCTCTAAGCCCTTCATGCGAGCGGTTTAAAATCCGCGAAAGCATTATATTATCTTTACGCTTTAGGGCGTCCACAGCTTCATCAACACTTAAAGATTCTCTGATAATATAGGTAACCCTCCGCCTCACCGATTCGGGGATATCGATTTCTTCAAGCATTTTTTCGGTCAAATGCATCATATTTTTAGGCATATCCGGCTGTTTTTTTACCAACTCATAGGCTTCAACACATTCATCCAATCTGGCCGTCAACTCTTCTCGGGCAATTATGCGCGGTACACGGGAATCCGTCAATATAATGGAATGTCCTTCGATTGGGAAAGGATAAATATCCGCAGTTTTTTTTCGATGGTCGGTACGCACACAGTGATTGGATTTTGCAAAGAGAGCGCATAGAATATCCGCCCTATGTGCATAAGTATTTAAATGTTGAACGTTCGCATGTTCAAGAATATCTACCAAATCGCTTTTGGTAAGTTTTGGGGCAAACATCTTCCTCAATATGAGGGCTGTTGCCGTTTTAAGAGCGTTGGGAGTTCCCAAGCCCGCATCCGCAGGTATTTCCGACAAAATCGTAAAATTTAAGCCTGAAACATGATGACCAAAGTCGTTAAACGCCGAAATAACGGCTTTAACAGCATTAGCCCATCGGTCTTCCCTCTTATACCTGAGACCGGAATAAGATATTTTTTTCCGCTCATTAAGCGAAATTGAAAACAGCCTAAAGTTATTATCACTGCGCCTAGATGCACAAGCATACAAATAGTGATTAATGCTCATGGAAAGAGTATTTCCTTGTGCAAACCATGTATGTTCACCTAGAAGATGAAAGCGCCCCGGAGCGGCAGCACATACTTCAGGTTCATCTCCATATTCGTCAATATGAAATGTAACTATTTTTTGCATAAATATATAATACTCGTTATATTGAAATTTTTCAATAAAAATGATTAAATAGATGTGTAAATATGCGATTTTTTTTGTCTTTTTTGAGTATTTTTATGTCCTCAGCCCTATTTTCTCTCGGAATTCCAAATGAATTCCTAAATTTCGGCTCGGCTATTGCAGGTTTTTCAGGATTAGTTTTAGTATACTATGCACTTCTTAACTGCGGCTCACATAAAAGAGCGGCATTTTTGTACGGTTTTTTTGTTTCTTTTGTTCATTTGATGTCAAGTTTTTGGCTTGCATTTTTTGAAGATTTTGCAATATTTACGCTTGGAGCCAGCACTCTTGCATATTTTTTTATGGCTATGCCATTCGGCTTTTTGATGTATCACGGTCTTCAAAAAAACAAAAATTTACGCCCGTTTTTCTTTGCCTCGGTTTGGATGCTTTGGGAAATTTCCAAATCTACAGGCTTTTTGGCCTATCCTTGGGGAACAGCCCCGATGATCTGCTTTAATTTAAAGCCGTTTATTCAATTTGTAGATATAACGGGAGTTTGGGGGCTTTCTTTTATTGTACCCCTTATTGCAGCCTGCTTAGGCGAAGCCTTGCAAAGGTATGCGTACTCGGCAAATTCAAAGGCTTTTTTTAAAAGTTTAACCGAAATTAAAAGCCCCCTGATTTTTACAGCCTTTTTGGTTTTAATCATAAACATTTACGGAATAACAATTCTGTCGGTGGAGATGAAGCCTGCAACTTTTTTAAATACCGTAATTGTCCAGCAAAACACCGACCCATGGGATAACTTCCAATTTGAAGAAAACATAAAAACTTCCCAACTTTTAAGCCGTAAAGCAATCTTCTCCGCAAACAAAAAGCCGGATCTTATAGTTTGGAGCGAATCTTCAATGCCGATTCCTTACAAGGACAACGAGGATGTTTACGGATTTATTCCTTACGATTACCCATTTAGCCGGTTTTTAGCCGATACGGATACCCCCATCATAATCGGTTCCCCTTATGTAAATGAAGATAAGCAATATAATTCTGCTTATCTTTTATCTCCAAAGGGAGAAATTTTAGATATTTATTCAAAAATCCAACTCGTACCCTTTGCCGAGTACATTCCCTTTATAGACAATCCCCTCGTTGTCCGTTTTTTTGATAAGCTGGTCGGCTTTTCTTCAGGCTGGAATCCGGGAACCGAATATAAGGTATTTAATATCAAAAATTCGGAAGGAAAGACGGTCAACTTTACGGTTCCCATATGCTTTGAAGATGCCTTTCCTGCAGTCTGCCTTAATTTACACAATGCGGGAAGTGAGTTGCTTATAAACATAACAAATGACTCTTGGTCTAAAACAAAAAGTGCCGAGTATCAGCATTTTGTAGTAGCCCATTTTAGAGCCATAGAGCTTAGAACAACCTTGGTGCGTTCCACCAACTCAGGCTACTCTGTAGTTGTAGACCCAAAAGGAAGAGTTATCGCAAGCCTGCCCCTCTTTGAGGCAGAATCCCTTTATACGGAAGTCCCTGTTTATGAGCACAAAAAAACATTTTATGCCTTATATAAGGATTGGTTCCCTCTTATGATGTTTTTAATATTGATTTTTAATATCTTTTTGGAAAAAAAGAGGTTTAAATTAAGTCCTATGATAAATAAAGAGGGCTAAAACAGCACAGTTTTAAGTATGCCGCCTTAGCCCAAAAAGGAGGTAAAATTATTTAAGAATGTGTGTTATCTTTTAATCTTTGGGGTAACCAAATTGTGACCTTCTCTTATAAAGTCAAACCAAATTTCGCCCTTTGCGTTTAAAAGCTCATCATAAAAGCTCAAAACATCTTTTACATCTTTTCCGTTGACCTTTACTATAAGATCGCCGGGCTGTAAGCTCATAACGGCAGCAGGGCTTTTAGCCTGTAAACTTGTTACCAAAACACCGGTTTGACCTTTTTTAAGCTCCAGTTGTTTTATAATTTCTTCAGTTAAAGGAGACGGAACAAAACCGGGCCAAAGTTTGGAAGAATCGGCTACGTTTTTTTCATCTCTTTCTTCGATTTTTACGGTTGCGGAGATTTCTTTCCCTTTTCGTAAAACCTTAAAAGATGCGGCTTCTCCGGGCTTTAAGTCGGCGATAATACGCAGAATATCGTCAACATTTTTAACTTTTGTCGAATTTACCTCGGTAATATAATCGCCGGGCTTTATACCGCCCTTGTCCGCAGGAGAACCTAAAAATACCTGTCCTGCAAAAGCGCCTTCAATATCCTTTAAGTTTAAGTTTTCTCTAAACTTATCGTTTATTTCAAGAAGCTGAACGCCGAGCCAACCGTATTTGATTTCACCCGAAGTAATAAAATCATCGATAGCTTTTTTAAGGTTGTTTATAGGAATCGAAAATGCAAGACCTTGAGACCCTCCGCTTGATGAAACAATCCAGTTATTTATACCTATAACCTCACCATAGATATTGACCAAGGGACCGCCCGAATTGCCTTGATTTATCGCTGCATCCGTTTGGATAAAATCGTTTATATTATTTCTGTTCGGTCCGCCTGAACGGCCTACCGCACTTACAATACCGCTTGTAACAGTAGATACATAACCCATAGGAGCACCGATTGCGTACGTAAGATCTCCTACCTGTACGGTGTTTGAGTCCCCCAACACGGCAACCCTTAAATCCTTATCATAATCGAAGGAAACAAGGGCAACGTCCTTCCTCTGATCAGAACCGATTAACTTACCTTGAACCTTATCCCCGTTATAAAGCATAACGGAAATTGTCTTGGCATTGCCCGTAACATGCTGGTTTGTCAAAACATAATAGGTCTTTCCGGTTTTTCTTACGATAACGCCGGAGCCCATACCTTCGGCTTCATATTCTCTTTCGCCCTGACCGTCTTTTTGGTCCTGAGGGCGGTTAAAGAAAAACCAAGGAAAGCCGTCTATATTGTTTTGAACCTTTCTTGTTTCTACAACATCAAGGGTAACTACCGAGGGTAAAATCATGGAAGTAAGCTCTCGATTTGCTTTTTGAAGAGATTCAAGAGCCGAAACAGACTCTTTGCTCAACTCCGTTCTTAAACCGGAATCGGCATATACTGTTGCTGCATTTTCGGGATTACTTGAACATCGAGCTGAAAGAAAAACAACCGAAACAAGCATAATCAATAAAATTCCGGCCATTGTTGAAATCGGATTTTTTAATTTACGCATATATAACCTCACTACATAATTATAATACTAAAACAAGAGCTTTTAAGTCAAGTTACATAAAAAAATTGTCGAAAATTTGTTTATTACCTTGTTTTTTTTTATATTTGTGATAAAATGGAGACATGCATAAAGAAAAACTTGATTGTGCAGTTGCTCTTTCCTATGTTTTACAATCAAAAGCACCTATAATTACGGCAAAAGGAAAGGGCCTTACAGCAAAAAAAATAAAAGAAACGGCAGAACGCAATGGAGTTAAAATCGTGGAAGACGAAACCTTGGCAAATATTCTTGTCCACCAAGAAATAGGCGCCTGTATTCCGGAATACACTTATAAAGCCGTAGCATCTATTTTTGCCTTTTTGCTGAAAAAATAATTGTAGTGATGTTAAAAAAGGAGATTTAAAATGTTAAAAAAAATTAAAACGGCTGATTTAAAGATTGGAGTGCGTTTTTCGGCTCCCGTATTTTTTGATGACGGGAAAAACATGTTTCTTTTAAGAGGTATGGCATTAAGCGAAAATGAGTTAGATACCTTAAAAAGGTGGAAAGTTCAATACGTTGTTACTGCCGGTGATCCTGTACCTGAGGGCGAAACTCTGGATGATGAAATAGCAGAACTTGATGAAATCGATGAGATTGAAGAGCTTGAAGATCCGGAGGAAATAGAGGAAGTTGAAGAAGACTATCCCATCAACGGTACCAAAATTAAAAGAGCCGAAATTGAAGAAATTTCCGCCGACTGTATTTTAAAACTTACACAAGATGCCCGATCCATGCAGCTCTACACGGAGTACTTGGCGATTATAAAAAATATTGAAAAATTATTTGAAAATTTCAAAGCAAGAAGACCGGTAGATAATATGCCGGTAACCTATCATGCAGAAGAGTTGATGGAACTGGTAAGAAAAAACCCGCCTCTTTGTGTGGGCTTTATATTGGGAACGGAACTTGAAGAAGACAGCCTAGCTCGCTCATCCGTAAATACGGCCATCTTGACCATCATTCTAAGCGAAGCTCTTGAGCTTCCCAAAAATAGAATTAATGAAATAACAATAGCCGCCCTCTTACACGATGTAGGTATGATAAAAATACCTCAAAAAATCCTCAATAAAACAGAAACCCTGACTGATATTGAAAGGCAGGCTATTGCGGCTCACACTGCCTATGGCTACAAGACAGCTATGAGTGAGCTCATGTACACTCGCGAAATTGCCTTGAGTATTATGCAGCATCATGAAAGATGGGACGGCAAGGGGTATCCTAACGGCCTTTCGGGAAAGGATATAGATATCGGTGCAAGAATCATAACAGCTGCAGATGCTTTTGTTGCAATGATAACACCTAAACCCTACAGGGATCTTATGTTGGGTTATCAAGCCATGAAAAATCTTCTGGCCGATAATGCCCGAATTTTCGATCCTGAAATAATAAAAGTTATGATAAGAAGCATAGGTATCTACCCCATAGGCTCCATCGTTTTAATGAATGACGCTTCGCTTGCACGAGTAGTAAAAAGCTCACCTGAAGCACCCATGCGGCCCTTTGTCCGGGTACTAATCGATGCAACAGGCGAAGTCTTAACCGGAGATTCCGAACCGCTCGATTTAAAGAAAAATAAAAATCTTTTTATAGTTCGGGCTATAGATCCGAGGGCTTACAGAAATAAATAATGGATTCTCTCGGCTCAAAAGGAGAACAACGAATAGCCGAATGGCTTACAAATAAAGACTACCTCATTTTAGAACGCAACTGGAGAACCCGCACCGGAGAAATAGACATAATTGCTTTAGATAAAACGGAGCAAACCTCATCCTGTGGGGTTCTGGTTTTTGTCGAAGTAAAAACCCTATTAAAAACGGAACTATCCGATTTAGATCTTATTATCAACAAAAAAAAACGAGATAGGATTATAAAAACCGCTAAACATTTTCTCGCAAACAATCGAAAATATAATAAGATGTATATAAGATTTGATGTGATTGTATTACGATCAAACCCTTTTTTGGAACAGCCGCTTGAGATATTACATTTAAAAGACGCCTTTGGAGATTGCTATGACTAGTGTGAATTTATTTCCACATAAAAAAAACACCTCTACCCATAATGCCGTATTAACGGATGAGGAAATTCATGCAATGGAATTAAAACTTGAAGACCCCGAGTACATAAATGCCGCTATTTATAGACTGGCTTCAATTATAACGGAAAGAGTGCTGAACGGCGGACTCGATTACGAAAATATGAATTGCAAAAAGAGGATAAGAGTATGAGTAAAAGAAGGTTTAAACCTATGAGAAGTCAAAGGACGGAAAAACGGGAGAATGATACCCCGCAAAAACGCCCCCTTGACGGACAAATAAAAAAAACTAAAACTTTTCACGGTCAAAACAAAGAACCGGTTTTTAAAAAAATAGAATATCCCGAATACAAATGCACAAAATGCGGAGAAGTAATACAGGACTTAAGCTCGGCTATTGCCGATAAAGAAAGCGGTCAGCCTGTACACTTTGACTGCGTTATTGAATTTTTAAAAAAAGCGGAAGAATTAAAAGAAGGCGAAGAAATCATTTACATAGGAAATGGAAACTTTGCCGTTGCCTATTTTGAAAGTCCTAAAATTCGTAAAAATTTTAAAATTATAAAACTAATTGAATGGGAAGATAAAAATAAGCTCTACCAATGGAAAAAAGATATTTCGGAGCTTACATCAAAAACATAAAAAAAGCCGGACAATGCTCCGGCCTTTTTTTTCTACACAAACCTGATATCTAAAACTATCAGAAAGTTTATCAATCGATTTAACCGATTCTATCAAACCCGCAATAGGGAACAAGTACTTCCGGTATCTTAATGGAGCCGTCAGCTTGCTGATAATTTTCCAAGACGGCTATCATAGCCCTCGACATTGCTAAAGCAGTTCCGTTTAAGGTATGAAGAAATTTGTTTTTACCGTCATCGTCCTTGTAGCGTATATTTAAGCGGCGGGCTTGATAATCGGTACAGTTTGAAGTAGAAGTAACCTCGCCCCATTCTCCTCCGTTTCTTCCGGGCATCCATGCTTCCAAGTCCCACTTTCGGTAGGCAGGAGCTCCTAAGTCGCCTGTGCAGGTATCGACAACCCTAAAGGGGATTCCCAAACCGTTGAAGATTTCTTCTTCAATTAAGCGGAGCTCTTCATGAAGGGCATCGGATTCTTCCGGCGTACAATAAACAAACATTTCGAGTTTTGAAAACTGATGAACCCGATAAAGGCCCTTTGAAAACTGTCCGGCGGCTCCCGCTTCACGCCTAAAGCAATGGGAAATACCGCAGTATTTTAACGGCAAGCTTTCTTTTTTGATAATCTCATCCGAGTGATAGCCGCCCAGAGTAATCTCGGCAGTTGCAACCAGACAAGTTCCCTCACCTTCAAGAGAATATACATTTGATTCTTCGCCTCGGGGATTAAAGCCGATACCGTATAAGATTTCTTCTTTCGCAACGTCCGGAGTGATAAAGGGCTTAAACCCATGTTTCCGCAATATGTTAAGACCGTACATCGTCAAAGCCTGCTCCAAAAATACAGCTTCGTTTTTTAAAAAATAGAATTTAACGCCTGAAACCTTTGTGCCGGCTTCAAAGTCGATAAGATCCAAATCTTGGCCCAACTGAACATGATCCTTGGGCTCAAAATCAAACTTGGGCACGGTTCCGCAGCGCTTGACTTCCAAATTGTCCGAATCTTCTTTGCCGACAGGGGCTTCGGGATGAGCCATATTCGGAATTTTACTTACGGCCTCATGCAGGGCTTTTTCGGCCTCAGCCAGGTCGGCTTCAACTTGGGCGATTTTTTCTTTTATAGCCTTTCCTTGGTCGACCAATTTTTGTCTTTCTTCGGGACTTAATTTTTGCTTCATTGACTGGGAATTATCGTTTCGATCTTTTTGCAGGTTCTGCAACGAAGTAACAAGGGCAGTGCGCTTATCATATAGTTCTACTGCCTTATCGGCATCCGCATTCATATGCCGGTTTTTTATATTTTGTTTTACGGCTTCAACATTTTCTTTAATAAATTTATAATCTAACATGGCAAAATTGTACTTTTTATTTTGAATTCTGTCAAGGACTAAAATTTAACGATACATTTAATGGACAGCTTGACAATTTTTGAGAATTATCGGATACTCAAATACAACATAAGTATTTTATAATACAATTTTAATCATTTGGAGGAATTTTATGAACAAAAAACTATTTTTTGTTTGTCTTGTTTTTGCGTTGGTTTTTACAGGTATGCTGACAGCAAAATCGACCGGTATAAATTTGGAAGTCGGAGCGGCTTATAACAACCACCAGCTGCACGATATTGGAAAAAATTATGCTTATGACGGCTTTAAACATCATGGAATAAAGTCAAAAAGCTTAGGAGGCTTCAATATAGGTATCTCCTACCCTCTTCCAAAAAACTGGGCTGTTTTTGCAAACACTACCTTTACATTTAACCATACATTTGTAAACGATATAATGCTCGGTGCAGGATATATATTTAAACCCGGAAAGGGATTTGAGCTTTTATTAGGCGGAGCCTTTGCATTCGGCGGTTCCGTTTTTAACTATCCGGAAGGAAGCCTTACAGTAACAGATAGTTACTTTAATGTAGGCGGAGGAATAAATTTTACGGCTTCTTTTATGATTACAAGAAAATTCGGAATGTATGCCGGAGCTTCAGTAATATACTATAGACCCGTATATGGAAATTGGGTAAAAAAAGATACTAATGGAAATTCCTATTCGCGCAAAGGAAAACTACCTAATTTGGCAAAATCGATAGGTGCTAAACTCGGTGTAAAAATCAAATTATAAAAACCTTTGCCCCAAGGTCTTGACATTCATTCCTGTTTTGCGTATTATGTTCACTCGCATCGGGATGTAGCCTAGGGGCTAAGGCGTCTGGTTTGGGACCAGAAGATCGGGGGTTCAAATCCCTCCATCCCGATCCTTAAAACCTTGGGATCGTAGCTCATCAGGATAGAGCAACTGCCTTCTAAGCAGTAGGTAGGGGGTTCGAGTCCCTCCGGTCCCGCTAAAAGCCGATTAAGTAGTATTGTGTATTAACAAGATAACTTAATCGGCTTTTTTAATGCCCTAATACTTAATTCCCAGTTTTTTCATTTTACTTTGAAGGGTTCCCGGTTTTAGGTTTAAAAGAGCCGCGGCACCATCTTTGCCGTAAATTTTTCCGTGTGAGGCTGAAAGGGCTTTTTGAATAATCTCGGTTTGAGCTTCATCAAAAGGTTTAACATCTTCAGGCAAAACCTTATCTTTTTCGGCATCTTTATTTACGGCAGGCTTTAGGGGCTTTTTTTTGGCAGCGTTTGAAATGTAGAATTCTCTTGTTCCCGGCACCAAGTGTTCGGCAGGGATTTCTCCGCCCTGCGAAAGAATTGCAGCCCGCTCTACAACGTTTTTAAGCTCGCGGACATTTCCATGCCAAGGCATAGACATAAGTTTTTCGATTGCAGCCATCGAAAGGCTCGTGTTTTCAAAGCCCTTCCTTTTGCGTATATCCGAAATAAAGTGTTCGGCTAAAAGAGCCGTATCGTCATCGCGTTCTCTCAAAGGCGGAAGCCTTAGCGGGAAAACATCCAGCCTGTAAAGCAGGTCTTCACGGAAGCGCCCCATCGAAACAGCCTCGGCTAAATCGACATTGGTTGCGGCTATTATGCGCACATCCACAGAAACGGGCTTTTCACCGCCGACACGCTCGAATTTTCCGTCTTGAAGAACACGCAAAAGTTTGGGCTGTAAATCAAAGGGCAAGTCCCCCACCTCGTCCAAAAAGAGGGTTCCGCCGTCGGCAAGTTCAAACCGCCCCTTCCGCAAGGCCGCAGCCCCCGAAAAGGCGCCTTTCTCATGCCCGAAGATTTCACTTTCGGCAAGGCTCTGCACAAGGGCAGAACAGTTTACGGGCACAAAAGGTTTTTCGGCCCTGTTGGAAAGTCTGTGAATGGTGCGGGCTGCCTGCTCTTTTCCCGTTCCCGTTTCTCCCGAAATTAAAACCGGCACATCAGAGGCCGCAACCAGCTTTATCGAATCTAAAACCGTAGTCCAAGCCCGGGAAGAACCGACCATATCCTTAAAAACATTTGTCGAAGCGTTGAGCAAAACATTTCTTTCGAGAAGGAGGCTTTCGGTTCTTTGAATAAGGGATTGAGAAGCATCCGTTTGGACCATAGCAACCGAAATAAGTTTTGAAATTGTAGATATAAAACGGACGATTTCGGGCGTAAAGCGGGAACACATACTGTGATCCAAGGTCATCATTCCGATAGCCTTATCCCCTATGTAAAGGGGGGCCACCAAACAAGAATGATTTTCGGGCAACTTCATTATTTCGTCATAGGTATCGACGTGGGGAATATTTTCATCAAACAAAAAAGCCTTTCTTTCATCTAAAATTCGGGCAATGTCTTTCCGGTTGTTTAAGTTAATCGTAAAATCGTCCAGCAATTTTGAAGAAAGCGGGCCTATGGCCTTTCTTACCTTTAAAACATTTTTATTTTCAAAGCCCATCACAACGGCAAGCTCATAATCGACCAGCTCTCTTAAAGCCTCAAGAATAAGCTCCAATGCCTGCTCGGCCGAGATGGGATTGGTTTTATTTAAAACAGATATAGCCTTGTTCATACAATGCGATTATACCCGCATTATAAATCTTTGTCAAAAGGAGTCAGGGGTAAGTACAGCCAGCGGAGCTTCAAGGCGTACAGCCAGCGGAGCTTCAAGGCGTACAGCCAGCGAAGCTTCGAGGCTAAACCCCTTTTTCGTACCATTGTGGTTTATATTCTTTTATTTAACCGCAAAGATATAAAGGACGCAAAGGATTTTTTTTACTAATTTACTATTTTTTTCAAATAATTCCTATAAATATAATGGGGAGGAGAAAAATAAAAAAATTAGGAGAAAAAAATGGTAAAAAGGTTTGAAGATTTAACACTACAGGATGACTTCATGTTCTGTAAAGTTATGCAAAATCCGGATTTGTGTAAAAGACTCATCGAAATGATTCTATCAGACACGATAGGTCAAATTTCTTATATTTCGGTACATCATAATATTAACGCCTACGAACAAGTTAAATCCGTAAGATTTGATGTTCTGGTACAGACAGAAAACGGTAAATTCTACGACATTGAAATGCAGGTGAGCAACGAGAAGAATATACCTAAAAGAATGAGGTTTTACCAAGCAGCTATAGACATTTCATTCTTGGATAAGGGGAATTTCTATAACAATTTAAATGACAGTTTTATAATTTTTATCTGTACTTTTGATGCTATAGGCAAAAATAGGCCAATTTATACCTTTGAAAATCTTTGTATAGAGGATAAAAATACCCCTTTACAAGACGGTTCACAAAAGGTTATACTCCTGCGATTTATCGGGAACTATTTGAAACCGGTTTATTAAAACCGGCAGCTTAAACTACATTTTAGGGAATTTAGGGTCTGCACTGTTATTGACTTTTTCACAAGATTTAAAATGAAACTGCAGCAGAGGCTTTCCTGCGCCCAAAACAATCAAACACAGACAAATTTACTCACATAAAAAATCGCAACGCTTAGCGTGCTCCGCGGTTAAATAAAAAAAACAACTCTTACAAAATTAAAGTAATTATGGTATAATACAATCAATGAGGGGGCGGCTATGAGTACTTCAAACAGAAAATACAAAGACTCCGTTTTTGTCGACCGTCAACGACTGTACATCCGTGTACAGTCGTTGACTTCGAGTTTTGAGCAAAGCTCAAAACATCGTAATGCTGGAACCACCGCCATCCGTGGCGGTTATATAGTATGAGCACTTTTGCAAATAGGCGGAGCAGATGCAAGGAGTTAGGCAAAAAAGTACCGCAGGCGTATCGGGTATACGTCGAGGACACTTTTTTGCCGTGTGACGCAGCAGATGCCCGCATATTTGCTAAAGAGAGGTAATAAATATGCTAGTAGCCGAATATGATTATGATACGGACATCGCAGTACAGAGAGCTGAAGAAAGACAAATAGCTTTTGCCGACGGCTCATACCAAACAAAACTTGAAACAGCAAAGTTGATGAAAGAGGAAAATTGTGAGATTTCCTTTATTCAGAAGATGACCGGTCTCAGCAAAGAAGAAGTCGAAAATGTTTGAAACGCCTGCTATCCTGAGGCTATTTTGAATAGCCTTTTTGCAAATAGGCGGAGCAGATTCAAAAAACCGCAAGGAACGCCAAGGGTAAATTAAAGAATATGTTATCAAAACATCATAAAAACTCCTTTGCGCTCTTAGCGCCCCCTGCGGTTAAATAAAAAAAGGTTAAATAAAAAAAATCTTAAAAAGATTGAAATATCTAAAAGATCATGTTATAATGTATCGTAATGATAGAAAAACGCTGCAAACGCACTGATAACAGCAAATACAAATATTCTCACCAAAAAAATGCGAAAAGTGAAGTAAAGCACTTGACACGCAACAGTGTGCCTGACACAATTTTTAGCAACAAGCAACAAGCAACAAGCAACAAGCAACAAGCAACAAGCAACAAGCAATAAAGCGGCATAAGCTCCCGCTCCGCACTCAAACAAATTCACAGCTAAATACAGATTTTCTCACAGTAAACCGTACGCACAAGAGCAAATCCCCATCCTTGTGCGTTTTTTACATTACACATTCAATAAAACCGCAACGCCCGCAAAGCGTTGAGCTTCGCTCAACTTCGCAAAGGAATAATCGGCATGTCCTAAGGATTGAGACCCGTCAATCCCAAAAAACATCATCCCCCGAAGCCTTGAATTCGACGGGGTTTCCAAAGGGGTGTCCCCTTTGGCAGACGGAAAAGGATGGAGGGGCTTGGGGAGGAAGGAAAACCCGTTCTGCCGGGGTGTCCTTCCTCTCCAAAACAGACGAGGGGTCTAAGGGGAACCTTCCCCTTAAAAAGGAGGCTTTTTATGAGTAAAAAGAAATCAATTTGGGAAGTGTATTTAAGACCGAATACCTTAACCAAAGACAACGACAGGGACTGCATAGCTGATGTTCATGCACATGCCGCTACGCAGAGGAACGAAGACATTGCGGAAATCATTACCAAAGAACGCTCCGAATTCCGCAAGGAAACCATTATGAACATTCTCAATATGAGAGATAAGGCTGTAAAAGACCTTATTGAACAGGGTTTAAGCTTTATGGACGGTTTGGTGCAGATAAGCCCGCGTGTATCGGGTGTATGGGAAACTGAAAATTCGCCTTACGACGAAAAAGTGCACAAACGTACGGTTGACCTTATCCCCACCGCCGACCTGAGAACCGTTCTTGAAGCAATCGGCGTAAAAGTGCTGGGTGCAAAAGAAGAAAGTGCCCGCATTACCGAGATAACCGACACGGCGACAGGCTTAAAAGACGGTACGCTAACGATAGGAGATGACATCATCATCGAAGGCGACAAGCTTAAAATAGATGAAACGGATGCGGCACAAGGCGTATTCTTTAAGGCAGCAAACGGCACCGAATATAAAGCCAACCGCCGCCTTTCGGTCAATAAACCGGGCCAAATCATCGCCCGTGTGCCCAAAGAAGTACCTGAGGGTGAGGTTTCGGTTATGGTGCGTACCAAATATTCCGGCAGTACGGCACCCTTAAAAACGGTCCGCGAAATCTTATTTAAACTGCCTTGCACCGCAAAAAAATAAGCCGGACGATACGCCGTATCTATACGATACGCCGTATCTGCAAGTCTTAGATACAGACATCTACAAGTGCAGATACGGCTATCTATGATTGATAGATACGGGCATCTATAAATAATAGATACGGCTATCTACTGTATAGGGGTAGTTATCCATTAACCATTAAAAAAGCCGGCGGGCTTAAACGCTAAGGAGATTATAGAATGAAACAAAATTTAAGACGGGCAGTAAATCTTACTGCATTGGTATTGGCAGCAGGACTGCTGATGGGATTATTTACGGGATGTCAGCAAAATCGGCCTCCTGCCGTAGGCCCGAATGGATCTAATGAATCGTCCCAGCCTACAACGGTAACTATCACGGTAGAAGGAGATACGAATGTAACCGTAAATGAGCCAAAAACTATTGAAGTTGCAAAGGGTACAAAATGGAGCGAGGTAAAACTAAAGGTAAAGGTAAGCTATACGCCCGGTTATGAGGCGGCAGGCTTTAAGCTGGATAGTGAAAGCGGGCCGGACTTAGAAGACAGTTACTCCTTTAATACAAATAAAACCATATTTGTTCTTAGTAGGGCTTCTATTTTCAAAACTGACGGAGGAGGTACGATAACAGGATGCAATTCAGGCATCACTCTTCCGGCAAAACTTGTAATTCCATCTAAAATAGGAAGCGAAGTCATTACTAAAATCGGTAATAATGCTTTTTCGGGTTGTACAAACTTAAAAGAACTTGAACTGCCCAACACTCTGACAGAAATAGGCCGATCGGCATTTGACCGTTGTCCAATCGAGACCTTAGTTATAAACTGTAATATTACAAGCTCAATCATAGCGAATCTTACACATACAAATTCTGTAACAAATAATATGACAACACTTATTATTGGAGAAGGTATAAAGGAAATTGGCTCTCATACTACATGGGGGGGTAATCCAATATTTGACATTGGAAATAAGTTAAAGAAGGTTAAACTTCCGGAAAGTCTTACTTCAATAGGTTTTGATACTTTTTGTAATTGTGGAGAATTAGTCGAGATAAATTTCCCTCCAAATCTTGAAGCAATTGCAGGAAACGATAATTGGGGAGCTTTTAGGAATTGTAAAAAACTTTCTGCTGTAGATCTTTCAAGCTGTACAAAACTTACCTATATAGGATCGAAAACTTTTTTCGGTTGCACGGCCTTAACAGGCATAGATCTATCATTCTGTAAAGAGCTTGGATCAATAGGCTATGCAGCTTTTGAAGGATGTACATCTTTAAAGCAAATAAAGTTACCTGAAGACATTACCTACATTTCTATGAATTCTTTTAAAAAATGTAAAGGTTTAACTAAATTAGACCTCTCACCGTATACAAAGCTTCACACTATAGAAAAAGGGGCTTTTGGAGATTGTACAGGCTTAAAATACTTAAGTCTGCCCCAAAGTCTTACTCAAATAGGAGATATTGTTTCAGGAGGTGCTACTGATGACGGATATGGGGCTTTTATAAATTGTACGAGCTTAACAAGTGTAGATCTATCCGGTTGTAAAAATTTGAAGGAAATAGATCGAGGTTCTTTTAAAGGCTGTACAGGCTTAACAAGTGTAATCTTTGCAAACACAACCGGCTGGACTGTGTATGATAATTTGGACTACACAGGTCCACATACCTACATATCTCCAACCGATTTAAAAAATCACGCAACTGCTGCCGAGTATTTACGCGAAACTTATGCTGATAAATTCTGGAAGAAAAATTAATTGATAGATACATAGGTTTTAAACTTTACTGCCGTTTCCCAAGATAAGGGGAATGGCAGTTTTTTTTGCACAATTCGAGAATAGGGCCGTTATTTTCTATATTGGAGCGGCTGTTTTAGTTTTATTTTGGATAACATTATACCTGTTTGTCTAAAAAACTTGTAATTTTTCTTGTATCGGTGTATAATCTTACTATCAAAATATTAGAAGTTTTTATAGGAGTATGCTTATGAAGAACAGCAAATTTTTTAAAGCCGCCGGCTTTGTTGTAATCGTTCTCATCCTGAGTGCCGCCTTTACAGGATGTGAAACCGAATCCCATGATGTAAGCGGTCAGTATGCGGGAATTGAGGCAAAGGCGCCTGCAAACCGGGTCGATATTCTTCTTTTTAACGACTTTCACGGAAATGTTGCAGAAGATACCCGTCCCGGAAAGGGAAAGAATGCCGGTATGGCTAAAATGATAGGCTATGTCCGCACTGCCGGAATGGAAAATCCTAACACCATTGCGGTTGCAGGAGGCGATAACTATCAGGGAACAGCCATATCCAATCTTACCTATGGAGCTCCCGTTTCGGCTATGATGAGGGCTATGGATGTAAAAGTCTGTGCCGTAGGTAACCATGAATTTGACTGGGGTTCAAACCGCATGACAAAGTGGCAAAAGGACGGAAACTTTACCTTCTTGGCTGCAAACATTGTCGAAAAGAATACGGGAAAGCCTGTGTCCTGGGCAAAACCCTATGCAATCATCAAAAAAGGAAACTACAAGATTGCTTTTATCGGTTTGGCTCACCCCGATACGGCCGTATTGACAAGTGCTGAACATGTAAGCGGTTTGGAATTTACCGATCCGGTAAAAACAGGCCAAGAATGGGTGGACTATCTATTAGCCGGAAAGGCTAAAGAAGGCAAGCCCGATGCAATTATTGCCTTAACCCACATCGATTCATTCCAAAAAGACGGAGAAATCAGCGGAAATGCAGTTAACCTTGCCGAAATTAAGGGCTTGGATGCTGTTCTTTCGGCTCACAGCCATCAAACCGTTTCAGGAAAGGTAAACGGTATTCCCATACTTCAAGCCTATTGTTACGGCAGGGCTGTAGGTAAACTCAGCATCACCTTCGGAAACGAAAACAAGATTGCAAAGATTGAATCGGTAGTCGATGAAATCTACAAGCACAAAGATTCTCTTATCGAGGATGAAAAAGGCAAGGCACTCTTTACAAAATATGACACGGAACTGAAACCTATTATGGGTGAAGTAATCGGTGTTGCTGAGGGAGAGTTTACCCATGAAAGAAGCGAAAAGGGAAGCAATACCCTTTTGGGCGCATGGGCAGCTGAAGTTCAGCGCCAATTGGGAAAGGCCGATATAGCCATTCAAAACGGAGGAGGCTTACGCCGAACCCTTGCAGCAGGTAATATCACCGTAGGCGACCTTTATGAGATTATGCCCTTTGATAATTACCTCGTTGTTTTCGATCTTCCCGGCTCTGAGATTAAAAAGGCAATTGATCACGGTATAATGAATCCTAATATTACCGACGGTCAGTTTGCAGGTCTACGGGTAGAATATGACGGTAGAAAGCCTTTTGAAAACAGAATCACAAAGATTACGCTTATGGACGGAACGCCTCTTGATATGAATAAAAAATATAAGGTTGTGGTAAACAGCTTTATGTTTACGGGAGGAGATTCCTATGATTTTAGCAAGGCAACAAATTCTGCCGAAAGCGTATCTATAAGAGATGCTCTCATTGACGCCATTAAAAAGGCTAAAACAATCAAACCCATACCTGTCGATTATATTAAAGATATAAGCAAATAACAGGATTCGATTATAAAAGCGGTGTAGAAAACTTTCTCGCCGCTTTTTATTAAAGGGAGCCTCTAAAAACTGATGTTTTTAGAGGCTTCTAAGTAAAGATGAACGGAACCGGACATGAAGCGTATTTTCCTTTTTATTGTAAGCCTCTTATTTTTTAATTTATATGCAGAAGACACAGGGCAAATTTCCTCTGAAAATTTATCTCAAGATATGGAAAAGAAGTATGATGGCTTAAGCAGTTATTATAATGCCTATATAAATGCTCCCGAAAATCAGGTCGTTAAGGCTAAAGTTATCGAAATCGTTTATGACGATACAAGGGAAAACCGCCCCGATATTCCTATAGAATCGGACTTCCGTTATCAGCATTTAAAGATAAAAATCTTAACCGGCAAGCATAGGGATGAGGTTTATACAATCCGAAACACGATAGAGCTCGCCATTCCTTATAAACTTATTTTTAAGGTAAACGAAAAGCTCATCTTACAGCTGGATGAAGATGAAACAGGGAAGGTAAACAACTTGCGCATTTATGAGAGGGCAAGGGACTATAAGGTCTATGCTCTTATTTTTATTTTTGCAGCGGTTTTAATTTTTGTAGGTAAAAAAAACGGTCTAAAGGCTCTTATCTCCCTAGGGCTTACCATAGGCCTGATATTCGGCATTTTTCTTCCCCTTATCCTTCAAGGTTATAATCCTATCTTTTGGGCTATTATAATTTGCAGTCTTGCCTCCGTTATTACTCTTTTTATTATTTCGGGAAGGAATAACAAAACCTATACGGCAATTTTTGGAACTATAGGCGGTGTTATTATCGCAGGCCTTTTTGCCTTTGTTGCAGGAAAAATTCTAAGACTTTCAGGTTTGGGAAATGAGGATGCTCAAATGTTAGCCTTTGTTCCCCAGTACCGTAAAATAGATTATCAGGGACTTTTATTTGCCGGCATTATGATAGGCTCCCTCGGAGCCGTTATGGATGTAGCTATGTCTATTTCTTCTTCGATGTGGGAGATTGTAGCTGTAAGTCCTAAGATACCGAATAAGCAGCTGATCAAATCTGGGATGAATATAGGACGGGATATTATAGGCTCAATGTCCAATACGCTTATTTTAGCCTATGTGAGTACATCAATTCCCGTGCTTTTACTCTTTATCATTTTTTCGCACGGGTTTACCGAAATCATAAATTTGGAAATTTTATCGGCCGAGATATTGCGTGCCGTCTCAGGAAGTATAGGTTTAATCTGCACGATTCCCATAACCGTCAACTTAGTAAATATTTTTAGAAAGAACTAAAAAAGGTTTTTAGTCTGAGGTACGGAATCTTTTATTTGAAAAAGAAACTACTTTTATCCGCAAACCAATGCCCAATTTTTAAAAAATATTTTATAGCCTCCCTTATCCCAAAGTTTTATAAGGTCGGAATATTCGTAATAACGGTTTCCGTAATATTGAGGCTTGTCTTTTATTGTTTTTCGCGGATTTGATTTTGTCTTTTCTTGCAGAGAGTCGTAAAGAATAAAACCTTTTTCGTCGTAACCTATTACCGTTACATAATGTAAAACTTTTTTTATTTTTATTAAAAGAATAATCGGCTTTCCTTCGTCGACTGTGTTTTTTATCCAATTAATTTTTTCGGCATCGGAGCAGCAGGATAAAACTTTTTCTTTTGTTTTTATTCCGTGTTTGTGTAATACTTGGATAAGGCCTTGCGGCATGGTTAAGTTATTTTTTATCCGCCATCCTGTTTCCCTTACCAAAAGTTCCGGGTCTATTTCTTTTTTTGTTATTATATTTATCGCAGCCATCGCAGAATATGGTGCACAGTTATTAAAAGTTTGGCGGTAATAAATTTCGCTCATGGCTAAGATATTCTTTTGTCTATGGTTATCTTTTGTGTTTAGCCCGATAGACGGAAAAACTCTGCCTAGACTTGCGATTAAAACGGCAAGCGGAATGAGTGCTAAAAAGAAAAACAAAAATCTTTTTTGTATCTGCATCAAAGATTCCATTGTCAAATACTTATCCAATATTTTTTTGAGAATGCTGTCAATATGTCAACACCCTATTCTTCCAGTACGCCAAGTTTTTCAAAAATAAAAAAGATAAGGCTTAAAGCTACGGCAACGAGGGAGGCTAAAACCATTCCCTTAAATTCGATTTCTCCGAATTTTATGCTGAGGCCGCTCAATCCTGTGGTAAATACTATCGAGGTTAGGATTAAGTTTTTTGATTTTGAATAATCGACCTTTGAATCTACTAAAAGGCGTATTCCCGAAGCTCCTATCATTCCATACAGCAAGAATGTTATGCCGCCGATTACGTTCCCGGGCACGGTACGGATTAGGGCTGCAAGCGGGCTTATAAAGGCCATACAGATTGAAATTATTGCAGCTCCTGCAATTACATAAACGCTGTAAATACCGGTAACTGCCATAACGCCTATGTTTTCGCCGTAGGTTGTAGTGGGCACTCCGCCGACAAGGCCTGAAAGAGCTGTCGAAAAATTATCGGCAAAGATACTTCTGTGAAGGCCGGGATTTTTTAACAGGTCTTTTCCGATGATGTTGGAAGTTACTACCTGATGACTTATGTGTTCGCTTGTGATAACGAGTAATACCGGAAGCATTGTGATAACTGCCATGAGATCGAATTTAGGAAGCTGAAAATGGGGAAGAGTAAAAAGCCCTGCTTCTCTTATTATCGAAAAATCTACCATACCGAAAAAGATTGCTGCTATGTAGCCTGCAATGCTTGCAATTAAAATAGAAATGGTAGATAAAAAGCCCTTAAAAAGAACCGAACCTAAAACGGCAGCTCCTATCGTAATAAAAAAAACTATTATGTCGCCCCGTGAGGCCGATTCCGTCATGATGTTTGCTCCGATAGTTCCGCCTCGAACGGTGAGTCCCGTAAGCTCAAAACCGATCAGGGAAACGACGGCACCCATGGCTGCAGGCGGAAGAATGACATTGATCCATGAGGTTCCGAACTTATAAATTATAAAGGCTATGAGGCAGCCTAAAAGTCCGGTTACTATAAAGGCCCCTTGGGCATACTGAAATCCTATGGAAGAAATAATCAGGCCGGCAGGTCCTAAAAAAGCAAAGCTTGAACCCAAGTAGGCGGGTGCTTTTCCCTTTGTTATGGCTATAAATAAAAGGGTTCCCACTCCGTTCATAAATAATACGATGCCTGCATCAATTCCAAATATAATCGGAACTAAAACCGAGGCGCCGAACATTGCAAATGTATGTTGAATACTTAAAGGCAAGAAAAGCCCCGCCGGAACTTTTTCGTCAACTTGATAAATTCTTTTATGTGACATGATAATCTCCATCGGGGCTGTATGATACCGTTAATTTATTAATAAGTCAATCGGTTTAGTCTTTTTTTATCTTTTCAAATACCGTTATCAGGCCCCAGCCTGCAAGCATACAGAGGACTGCAGCCAGCCTCATTGAAGGCAGCAGTCAGCCATCGGGGAGCATGTGACGGATTGAACCGGCAACCAGCCCTAAAATAAAGGCGTAGGTTATCTTGGGAAATTTCTCCATTAAAAAACCGATTAAACGGGCAGAAAGAATGAAACCGGTTAGAACGCCTAAACCTATAGGAATCAGTACCGGAATGTTAAAGTCGGTAATGGCTTTGATTACGGTATAATAAGCTCCCAGTATCAAAAGGATAAAGGAACCGGATATACCCGGAATTACCATTGCCGCCGCTCCTGCAAAACCTATAAGGAATAAAAGTATAAAATTGACGAGACTCAATGTTTCTATGGCCGCAGTCGATGAAGCCGCCGCACCCTTAAAAAAGTATAGGGCAAGCATTATGCTTAAACCTATAAAAAACCAAAGAATTTTAAAGGCCTTTGTAAAAGAGCTCTCTTTCTCTTTTTCTTTTTCGCGTACAAGGTCAAAGATTATAAAGATGCTTCCCACAATGAGGCCTACAAAAAAGAAATTGGTCTGTATGGGAAATCTTTCATAAACAAGTTTAAAAAGGCGTGCAAATAGGAGAACTCCTAGGCCCATGCCTCCGAAAAGGCAAAGATAAATTTTAAAATTGGCTTTTATAGTCTTGATGTCAAGGCTTGCAGCCCCTATAAGGTCGGAATAAACCCCGAAAACGACGGCTATCGTTCCGCCTGAAACTCCGGGTATAACATTTGCGATTCCTACGGCAATGCCTGCGATTATCTTCTTTATATAGTTTAACATTGCTTAAATATACATAAATTTTACAATATAAACAATACAATAGACACAATCTATAAAAATTTGGTATAATACGAAAATGTTATACCATATTGCAGAACTGCTTGGTCCCTACTTCGGGCCGATGAGACTTTTACAATCCTATGCCGTTTTAATTTCTTTAGGCTTGTTTTTAGGCTTTTTAATCACGGTTTTACTCTTGCCTAAATTTTATTCCAAATTGCCGAAAGACAGAGGTCGGGAGTTTACCGTAAATCCCGAAGCTGCCGTAGGAAAACCTACGGGGGGCGGCGTGGTATTTATTTCCATCTTTGTGCTCTGTGTTTTTTTATTGATTACACCTACCATTACGCAGAGTCTTGTTTTGGTTATAACCTTTGCCGTTATGTTGACGGGATTTTTAGATGACAGATCCGAAAAGTCATGGGGAGAATATTTAAAGGGCGGTTTGGATTTTATTTTATCGGTCGCGACTGCCCTTGTTATTTTTTATATCTATTTTGAAGGAAAGGTTTCCTTTTGGCTGCCCTTTACATCGAGCCTTGTCGAAGTGCATCCTATCGTCTTCTTTGCCGTTTCCATAATTATTTTGTGGATTTCAATTAACACAACAAACTGTACTGACGGAGTTGACGGCCTTTCGGGAACTCTTATTCTCTTAGCCCTTGTTTCCCTCGGCGTAGTTTTTTATTTTGTTTTGGGACATGTCAAGGTTGCAGCCTATCTTTTGATTCCCAATATCAACACTGGAGCAAAATGGGCAGTTATGATTTTTACCCTCTGCGGAGTTCTTACGGGCTATCTTTGGCATAATGCTTATCCGAGTAAGGTCCTTATGGGAGATGCCGGTTCCAGAGCCTTGGGATTTTTTATCGGCGTTCTGGTAATTATTTCACGGAACCCTTTTATCCTTTTGATGACGAGCGGGGTTATCCTCATAAACGGAGGAACGGGTATTTTAAAAGTGGTTATGCTCCGCTTTTTTAAAATCCGTATTTTTAAAAATATCAGGTTTCCCCTTCATGACCACATGAAAAAGAATTTGCAGTGGTCGCCGACTCAGGTTTTAATCCGATTTGTGATTGTCCAAATCTTAATTACGATTGTGATTTTAGGAATTCTATTTAAGATTAGATAGGCTTATAATTTTTAGGACGATGAGTTTTTTATCGAGGTTTGAGCCTCTTTTGGGTTCTGAAAATTTAAGGAAGATTGAAGATGCACGGATTGCGGTTTTCGGTTTGGGTGGCGTAGGAAGCTATACGGCAGAGGCTCTTGCCCGAAGCGGGGTTGCCCAAAACGGGGCAGGACGGCTTATTTTAATTGACGGCGACACGATAGAAGAAAGCAACATCAACCGCCAGCTTTATGCCCTTTATTCTACCATCGGAAAAGCTAAGACTGAAATTGCAAGGGAACGTATTGCCGATATAAATCCGGCATGTAAAATAAAAACTGTAAATTCTTTTATCCTGTCCGATAATTTTTATAAAATCTTAGGCGAAGATTTTTTTAAAGGGGTAGATTTTATAGTTGATGCCGTCGATACTGTAGCTCTAAAACTTTTTCTTGCAGCCGAAGCCGAAAAAAATGATATCCCCCTTATTTCGGCAATGGGCTGCGGAAACCGCCTAAACGCCGATTTTGAATTTGCAGATATTTACAAAACAAGCGTCTGTCCCCTTTGTAAGGTAATGCGCACCGAGCTTAAAAAAAGGAATGTTAAGCACTTGAAGGTGCTTTATTCTAAAACCGAATGTACCGTAAAACAAAACCCTCCGGCCTCGGCTGCATGGGTACCCTCAATCGCCGGCCTTTTAATCGCCGAAGAGGTAATTAAGCATCTATCTCGGCCAGAAGATTTTTCATGATAAATTTGCGGCGCTCCGGGGTGTTCTTGCCCATGTAGAATTCCAAAATTGAAGGAACTTTTTTTAGGGTTTGAACCGTTACGGGGAGGAGTTTTATATCCTGCCCGATAAATTGCCCGAATTCCTTTGGGCTGATTTCTCCCAAGCCCTTAAAGCGGGTAATTTCGGAAGAAGCCCCAAGGCGGCTTACGGCCTCATCTCTTTCCTTTTCGGAATAACAATAGTTTGTCTCTTTTTTGGTGCGTACCCTGAATAGGGGAGTTTCCAAGATATGAACCCGTCCTGAGGTAACCAGCTCTTCAAAATAGCTTAAGAAGAAGGTTAAAAGCAGGTTTCGGATATGAAAGCCGTCGTTATCCGCATCCGTTGCGATTACAATCTTTGAGTAGCGCAAGCCTTCAATATCGTTTTCGATACCCAGGGCCATCATCATATTATAAAGCTCGGCGTTTTTGTATATCTGAGCCCGTTTTTTGCCATACATGTTTTCAGGCTTTCCGCGAAGAGAAAAAATTGCCTGCGTTAAGACATCCCTGCTTGAAACCATGGCTCCCGTAGCCGAGTCTCCTTCGGTGATAAAAATCATGGTGTCTTCACCGAATTTTCCGTCTCCTAAATGGAATTTGCAGTCCTTTAATTTCGGAATCTTTATGGCAATTTTTTTTGCTGCTGCCTTTGCTTCTTTTTTTACCGTGTTAAGCTCGGTGCGGAGTTTTTCGTTGGCAATTATCTTGCTTTCAAGTTTTGCGGCAGAGTCCGCATTTTTTTGCAGCCATTCTACAACTGCCGACTTTGTATCGTTGACTATCCAAGAGCGCACCTCGGTGTTGCCAAGCTTGTTTTTTGTCTGGCTTTCGAAGACGGGAGCTTGAATCTTCACAGAAACGGCAGCACAGGTTCCCTCTCTTACATCTTCGCTCTTATAGTTCTTTCTAAAATACTCGTTAATGCCTTTTAATAAGCCTTCCTTAAAAGCCGAAAGGTGGGTTCCGCCGTCGGAAGTGTATTGTCCGTTTACAAAGGAGTAGTAGGTTTCGCCGTAATTGTTTGTATGCGAAAAAGCAAACTCAAGCTGTTTTTCTTTGAATCGGCAGACTTCATAAATTGTTGAAGTTCCTACATTGGATTCAAGCAAGTCCAAAAGACCGTTTTCGGATTTAAAAAGTTTTCCGTTAAAACTCAAGGTAAGGCCGGAGTTTAAATAGGCATAGTTCCAAATCCGTTTTTCGATAAAGTCCAAATTGAATTTATAGTCCCCGAAAATTTTTGTATCGGGAATGAATTCGACAAGGGTTCCGTTTTTGATTCCGGGCTTTGTGTTTCCTTTTTTTTCGCTTACAAGTTTTCCTCTTTCAAAGATTGCTTCAGCATATTTGCCGTCCCGCACTGCAACAACCCTGAAATGTTCCGAAAGGGCATTTACAGCCTTTGTTCCGACTCCGTTTAAGCCGACCGAAAACTGAAAGACATCATCATTATATTTTGCGCCGGTGTTTATAACCGAAACACATTCTACCAATTTCCCTAAAGGAATACCCCGCCCGAAGTCGCGGACTATTACCTTGTTTCCGTCTTGTTGAATATCGATGCGGGAACCGTTTCCCATTATAAACTCGTCTATTGAATTGTCTATGACCTCTTTTACGAGGATATAGATACCGTCATCGGGATTTGAGCCGTCACCTAAGCGGCCTATGTACATACCTGTCCTCAAACGGATATGTTCAAGAGAGCTCAAAGTTTTTATTTTGGACTCATCATAAACTGCTTTTTTTGTTGCCATTATTCTTCCCCCGTACCCTGTTCTGAGTTTTTATCCGAAAATTTTTCTTCAAGTTCGGCTGCGAGGTCTTTTAAATCGGCTATTTTAGCTTCCGAGTTTTTGATGGCCGTTTCAGAATTGCTGATTTTCTTTTCGGCTTCCTTTATGGCATTTTCGCAATTCTTGATTATGCGGTTAAGATTTTGAATTTGATTTTCTTCCGCCTTAATTTTTTGCATTGTTTCGCAGAATTCTATATTGTATTTTGTTTTGCTTATTTCTTTTCGGTATTTACCCGCTTTTTTTAGATAGCCGGCATATTTTCCCAATTCGTCATCCGAAGGATTTTCCCCAAGAGCCGAATCTCCTTCGGCCGAATAAAACTTGTCTGTATATTTTATTCCGGCAGATTCCAAAATACGGTCTATTTTTTCATCTATTTCTTTTATCCTGCTTGTAAAATTATCGATGCGTTTTTTGGAATTTTTATCTGCACCGGCATCGGCTAATTTTTGAGTAACAAAGCCTGTTTCCTCATCTATCATTTTGAGGCGGTTTTCCGAATCGCTTAAATCGGTACCGAGCTTTAAAATTTCTTCGTAAGTTTTTTTAAGTTCGGATGAAAGTTTACCGGCATCATAAAGAGCTTTTACTTCTTGAGAATTGTAAATATCTATATCCGATTTTGTTAAAATATTTTTAATCTTTTTTTCGGAATTTTTTATCTTTAATCCATGGGAGGAAATCTTGCCTGAAAGACCGAGCTTAGCAAAAAAGTTCGCTTCCTTTCTTTCGGTGTTTAAGGTTTCTATTTTTTCTTGGGCCTCATGTATTTTTGCTTCTTCTGCGTGTATTTCGGCAGATAGAGAATCAAAAAGAGCTGCACACTGAGGTAAAAAATCCTTGTAAAGTTTGAGTAAAAAATCACCCTTTAGTTTTTCTGTTTGTTTTTTTGTATCCGAGAGTCTGTCCTTTATTTGTTTTTTAAAGCTGTCCAATTCGGAAAGGCGGGTGCTGTTGTTTTTTATGTCTAAAATGCTTTCAGTACAAAATTTTCTTTCATCATGCAGCCTTTGCCATTGAAGAAAATTTTCTTGAGAAACCCCGTTTGCCTCTGCAACCGGATCTGCGGTATCTTTGATGAGTTTGTTTCCAAGCTGTTTATAGGCTTCCGTCAGTTTTGATTCAAGGTCTTTTAATTCCTTTAAAAGAACAGGTATTGTTTTATTACTCTTATTCATTCTTCTATTGTAACCTTTTATTTGTTTCTTGACAATAGCTGGTCTCTGATGTTGACATTTTCGTCTTCATTTTTTAAAATGAAAAAGGCCGTTAATGGCCATGAGGTTATGATAAACAGTTCGGCAGAAATTCAGCCTCACTGTTTATCTGACGAGTTTGCCTTTCAGGCAAACATCGCATTATTGTATGCGGTTTTTAAAAAACCGCTTGAAAAAACTTTTTTCGGAAGCTGAGGCTTCCTGCAAAAAGTTTTTATAGAGGTGTTTAGATGAAAAATATTAAAATAGAAATTTGTGCGGGATCCTTTGAGGATGCTGTTTTGGCGGAGAAAGCAGGAGCTTCAAGGATTGAGCTTAATTCTTCTCTTTTTTTGGGAGGCCTGACTCCTTCTCTTGGAACCTTAAAGCTGGTTAAAAAGGAAACCCATCTTGAGGTTATGACCATGGTAAGACCCAGAGCTGCCGGTTTCTTTTATTCTTCTTATGAGTATAAGACTATGCTTGAAGACGCAAAGCTTTTTATAGATAACGGGGCTGACGGTATTGTTTTCGGTTTTTTAAAAAAGGACGGAACCATCGATTCAAAACGGTGTGAAGCTTTGATAAAAATTGCAGGTGGAGCGGATAAGGTTTTTCACAGAGCCATTGATGTGGTGCCCGATCCCTTAAAGGCCCTGGATGAGCTTATTTCTTTAGGATTTACCAGAGTTTTAACGAGCGGGCAAGAGCCTACAGCCTACGAGGGTGCCGAGTTAATTGCCAAAATGGTAAAGCGTGCAAAAGGCCGAATCGAAATTTTACCCGGCGGCGGCATTACCGAAAAAAACGCTTCAAAAATAATCAAACTCACAGGTGTTGATCAGATTCACTTTGCGGCTCTAAAACGCAGGGAAGAGCCGTCTACCAAGGCAAATCCTTCAATCTACTATGGAGGTGCCCTCTATCCGCCTGAAGACAGTATCGAGGTTGCCGGTCTTGACGAGATGACAAAGGTCATAAAAAGCTTGTAATGTGTAAATGCCGAATGGCAAGGTGCGAAGTACAAAGAGCAAATTGTTGCCATTCGGCGTTTAAAACTCGTTCTTTGATATTTTGAGTTTTTTCTGAAGTTACAGTTTTTCTATTTCGGATTCGGGAAGTCCGGTCATTAACAAAATTTCAGAAATAGGGTAACCTCTGTTTTTCATAAGTTTGGCTGTTTCTATTGATTTTTGCTTTAAGCCTTCAGAAAATCCCTTATACCTAGCGTCCATTTCAAAAGTAGACATTAACCTATATTCTTGCCTTGCCTGTTCATTTTGTTTTACTGTTTGTATCATTTCTTCTATCCTCCTTGTAAATTCACTTTTTGCTTTACCTGTTTTAAGGTATTTTAAAAATTCCTTTAATTCTTTGTCTTTAGTGTCCTTAAAAGCCTCTGCGTTTATTATAACCTCTAAAAGGGGAAGGGACAACCCCCGTTCAGAGCGGTGGTTTTTCCCTTCCCCTTTGACCCCATCCCTTTTCCTCGTGCTGCCAAAGGACTTGCAGCCCTTTGGAATCCCGCATTGTTACAAAGTTTATGGCCAATTCGTTGGTTGAGTTAGGAAACAAAGGTTCAGTGGAAATTTAAAGGTTGTATACGCAAAGATAAGTTATAGGATGATTGTGTTAAAATACCATCCACATTATATTTATAGAAAATATTTGAAAAAAATAGTAAATTAATAAAAAAATCTTTGCGAAGTTGAGCGTGTGCTCAACGCTTTGCGTCCCTTGCGGTTAAATAATCAATAAAATTCTTTTTTAAATTTTTGCTATTAACTTCAAATAATCTCTACAATAATTATGAAAGGGGAAAAAATTTTCTTCTTTAAAAATTATTAACGAGGTTTAATCATGGAAAAATTATTTAAAATAACCCTCCGCAACGACTATGCCTTTAAGCGTGTATTCGGAGTGGAAGAAAACAAGGACGTACTACAGGACTTGCTGGAATGTATCTTAGACATTCCTCCTGAAACAATCGCAGGTTTGGAACTTATGGATAAGGAATTTCATAAGTCACTTTTAAGTGAAAAACTAGGTATTTTGGATATTAAATTAAGACTAAAAGATGGAACTTTTATAGATATAGAAATTCAAAACAGTTGGCATTTTGATTTTCCTGAAAGAACCCTATATTATTGGTCTAAGATGTATAATGAAAACATAAAACAAGGTCAAGACTATTGTAAAATTTTTAGCCGAATGTTATTATAATACTGGTAATATACTTTAATATATCAAAAGTTAAGAAGGGGTTTCCAAAGGGTTCTCCCTTTGGCAGACGGAAAAGATAGGAGGGGTTATAGGGGAGGAAAGAAAACCTGTTCTGTCGGGTTGTCTTTCCTCTCCTAATTGATAATCAGGAGGTGAGGGAGATGTTAGCAGAAAGCTCTGAAATGATGAGAAAGGCAAATTCCACCATTACAATAATGGAAATGAGCCCAAAAGAGAAGTGGCTTTATGAAAACCGAATGAAATATGAACACGACAAGGCCTCTTGGAAACATGTAGGTTATCAAGAGGGTATTGAAGCTGGAATACAAGAAGGTATTGATAAAGGGGCTTACAAAAAAGCCCTTGAAACGGCCAAATTATTAAAGCAGTTAGGCGATTCAATCCAAAAAATTATGCAAGTTACCGGCCTTACCAAAGAAGAGATAGAAAAACTTTGATTAGTGATAGAAAAAATTTAACAATTTTTTCTCAATTTTGCTTGGTATTTTGAATTTTTTGATGTATAATAATGGAAGAACAGTTATATTTGACCTTTATTTTAGGAGGTTTTTTATGAAAAAGACAGTATTTTTTGTTTTGATGATACTTGTTTTGATGGTGTCATCCTGTAATTTGTTTTTAAAAGAAGAATACGGCGAGCTTATTTTGAGTTTTGACGGAACACTGCCTGACGGTGCCAGAGCCTTGGGTCCCGACGGTCTTCCAATTCTTTCGACTACTAGTATGAAAATCGATATAATCCGAGAGGACGGCTACACGGTAACAAGAGAACTAGGTGCCGAAGAACCCAAATCTTTGGTTGAGCTTATTCCTGTCGGAGAAAAGATAGAGATAATAGTTACGGCTTATAATGCTTCTTCCCAATGGTCCGGAAAAACAGTCCATGCTGTAACCTCAGGCCAAAATCATGTAAGAGTCCTCTTAAACAAAAACGTTTCAGGTTTAAAAAATCTTTTGTTTACACAGACTGGAGATGGCCAGCACGGCTACAACTTAACCTTCTACATGGACGGAAAAGGAATTATGGCTCCCGGTTCGAATCCATCTGCTCAGGAAAAACCGTACAGCTTTGCTCGCGACAGTAAGGGGCGGCTTTATGTCAGATATAGAGACACCCATGTTAGGCTTGTCCGATATACGAGTGAGGGTGAACTTGATGTCCATCCGGCAACAACGACGATCAAATTTCTCGCAAACGATTATACAACGGGAAAGATGTACGGGACGGATGGAACCAACTTTTGGGAAATACGGGATGATTTAAGTTTAGGTTCTGTTCCCAGTTTCACTTCGTCTGTGAAGAATTTTTTTGCCGTAGATAACGGCAGAATTGCATGGGTAGTAAAAGAAGGCCACGACCCTTTAAAGGTGCGCATCAAAAAAGACTTGGAGAGTGGAGAAAATCCGATATCAATCGAAATCAAGAATCATATTGATATTCACCATTGCAAGCCATCAGAAGTAAAAGATATTTTTATCCGCGGCGATTATGTATATGTGCTTTTTACTACAGTTAATGCAAGCGTGGGTTCAAGTGGTCCTAACCTTTATTCTTTGGGCGGGGTTGTCCGTTATAATATAAACAATTTGGCTGAACCTCCTGTAAAAATCGGTTTTGCAAACAGCGTCGGTTTTGAAAATCAGGTAGTAAAAAACTATGACTACTCCAAAAACTTTTACGGGGCGGTAAAGGTAATCGGTTTTGACGACGAAAACCTCTACATAGCCGACGACGGCTTTGCTGCCGCCTATATTGCTCAAGCTGAAAGCCCCCGTATCGTTGAAAACCGCAACCGCATAGCGGCCCTTAATATTGCAACAAATACCGTCAGCTTTACCGAAGAGTACACCGCAAAGTGGTACAACGAATGGAAAGAGTGGGAGGGCGTAAAGACAAAGATTCTGTTGTGGGAGGAGGGCAATGCACCTACGTATTTCGGAATGAAATATTGGATAGGCGATACGGCAGGAACACCTTGCCCATCAAATGATGACGATGCACTCTGGGTTTCTAATGCTCAGCAAGTATTACCTACCGATGTTTTCTGTTATGACCAAGGCGGTAATCTATATATATATGCTGACGGTATTGATGGAGGGTTCAGGCGTTTTGCCTTGAAAGAAGACGGTTCTTACGATAAGTCTTCGGCTCAAGATTTGGATATGTCAAGTAGTGTGAATGCCATTGCAGTCGATATTTCCGATGGGGAAAATTATTTGTATTATGTTGAGACTTATAGTTCACCGCACGCCATAAAAAGGTTTAAATGGGGACACTTAGGCCATGAAACCTTCGATAACGCCGAGCCGGATACGGGATGCAGCATCTCAGTCTCGACAAATGGAGAAATTACCGCTCTTGCGGCAAATAAGGACGGGGTCTTTGTCAATTCGCGAACTGTATCGACTACTGGATATACCTTATCGGTAAAGAAGTATAAAAAAGAGGACGGAACTTTTGTCGGAGAGATTACAGTGGGAACAGAGCAGCCGCCGGTGGCGACAGAACCGTCGTTGCCGTATCCCGACTACACCAAATTGGAAAGCAATATCAACAGCTTACAGATAGTCGATGGTGTACTGTATGCCATTACATCAAAGATCGAACAAAAGATGAAGAAAAAGGCTAATTATCAACCAATATATGGGATTGATAACTTTAGAAGTAGCAGTGTACTGTATAAAGTAGGTAAGACGATGGGAGGATTTTCCGGTAATGCAGAAAAACTAAATGAAAAGAATGTTGTAGATTCGCCGGAGCCGGGAACTGGTTATAATTTTTACCGCTTTATCGCGGTTAAGCCGAAAAAGCTCGTGATTGCTTCTGACGGCGCCTGGGGTAAGAATGGATTTTATGGATCTCACAGTGAAGCCAACAATAATAAAGTTTTTGAATATAACTTATACGGGAATTTGGATTCACCGGATGAAAAGGATTCTGGCGGGGTATTCTCACACGAATTGATATACAATCCAGCTTCTAGTGCTCCACCGACAGCTGCTCATTATACATGGGACTAATTAATCTTTCAGATGTACTTTACTTTACGCGGCACGCTTTCGGCGTGCCGTATGGTAAAAGAAGATTAGTGGGGAATTTATAATTAAGAATGGAATGATTTCACTGTTTGACACTTGTCCTTTGACAATTTTTTCATTTATGTGCTATAATATACTTTATGGAGAAAAATTATCGGAAGCTAGGTGTGTTGATTCTCATTTTTTTGGGGCTGGTAGGTACGGGAACGCTTGCGGTGTATCAAAAAATAAAAGTCCCTTTGGGACAGCCTGCTAAAGTACAGGCGGAGCTTTCTAAAACGGAAACTGCCGAGCTTGAAAAGCCTAAACAAGAGACTGAAAACACGGAACCTAAAAAAGAACTTAAAAAGGAAGAGCCTAAAACAGAAGACTCTCCTTTGAACACCGAGCCTGAAAAACCCTCAATAGGAATCTCCCTTGCCGATAGGGATAAAAAAATTTTTAACTGGTCATTAGGGCTCTTGGCCGAGGCAAATATGAATTCGCCTGAAGCTTGTGCAATGGGCACGGGACTTTACACCCTTTTTATGCTTCCTTTAAAACTCAAAATAGGGCACTTATCCTTGGGAGCAAAGGCCCTTTATTCAAATGACTTTAAAAAACATCATATTTTTGATGCAGCCCTCTTATTCCGTTGGAACTTTTATGATTTTTCAAAGATAAAAGAACGGGATTCGGGCTTTTTTATCCAATTGGAAGGCGGTGCCGTTTTCGGCCTAAAAGAAAGAGAGCCTTCAAAACTTTTTATGTATGCCCTCGGCGAAGCCGCATTCGGTTACCGCTTTACAATAAATAACTTTTTTATCGAACCCTATCTAAGAGGCGGCTATCCCGTAATCTGGGCAATAGGAATCAGCGGAGGATTTAGAATATGAAAAAAATTTTTGTTTTATTTTTGGCGATACTTTTTGTATCGGTTTCGGCTTGTAAAAACCCGTTTTTTAAAAACATGCTGGACAAGGATTCGGGGAGTGAAGGGACCGGAGATTGGAATTCTCAAAGTTCCGATGTAGGTTCTTTTGAAGACGCAGGGGACTTTGTAAAAATAATACCTCCTGTAAACGGTATTATAGGCATTGACCCTGACTACACCTTACCCTATACTGACGAATGGTTGAAAGGTGTATTCCGTGCAGGGCGCACGGTAAAACTGAGTCCCTATAAGATCGGCAAAACAGAGGTAACGTATGAGCTGTGGTATAGTGTACTCAAATGGAATACTGATAATGGTAAGGGATACGTCTTTGCAAACAAAGGGCTTGAAGGTTGGGACGGCACAGGCGGCGGTGGTTATTATCCTAATTATGCGAATATCGGTAAGCCCCCTACAGCAAACAAAAATCATCCTGTAACAATGGTAAGCTGGCGGGACTGCATAGTGTGGTGTAATGCGTATACGGAAAAGACGAAAGGCTCCGATGAGCAATGCGTATACCGCAAAAGCGATAGTGATTCTACCGTATTAAAAGATGCGACGGCGAAAGATGGGGAAGAATTTATTTGCGATAAAGCCTATGCCGATATGAGTAAAAAAGGCTTTAGACTTCCGACTGAAGCCGAGTGGGAATATGCGGCCCGCCGGCAAAATGACGGCACAAATGCGACAAACTACGGCGCAGGTGGTAGTGAGGTATGGCTGACCAAACTAAACAGTGTAAGCGGAGCCAAAGATAAATGGGATACGGCTGAAACAGGAGAGGTTGCGTGGTATTGGGGTAATTCAGGCCGCAAAACTCATCCTGTTGGAAAAAGGAGAGCGAATGCACTTGGCTTACACGATATGAGCGGGAATGTCTGGGAAGGGTGTTTTGATGGGCATGATAATAACCCTGCATCAAACGATGCTGCTTATGTGCAAGGCGGTATTGTTACCGATCCTCAAGGTGCCGCATCAGGCTCTGGCCGTGTTCTACGCGGCGGCAGCTGGGGCAGTTACGCGAAGAACTGCACTGTAGGTCTTCGGTACCACTACAGTCCTGACCGCAGGGACTACAATTTTGGCTTTCGCCTGGCTTGCCGGCCTTAGAGTTCACACATTTTGCCGGAGAGGTACTCAAAATCGGACATCAGTGTCCGATTTTGAGTTTCGAGTTTTGCCTCAAGGCAAAACATCGCAAGAATGGAACCACCGCCGTCCTTGGCGGTAAAGCGGTGAAACCGAACAAGCAAAATGTGTGGTGTGGTGCAGTAAATTTTTGAAAAAAATAGTAAAATATAAAAAGATTTTTATAATCTATGCAGTTTTTAAAAATTTCTTTGCGAAGTTGAGCGTGAGCTCAACGCTTTGCGTCCCCTGCGGTTAAATAATCAAAAAAATGTAAAATTACGCCTAAAAAACAACACAATTATCGACATCGAAATTCAAAACAGGTGGAACAGCGAGTTTATCCAACGAACCATCTTTTATTGGGCTAAAATGTACACTGAAAACTTAAAAACAGGCGAAGTATATACAAAATTGCCTAAATGTATTACAATAAACATAGTGGGTGAAGGATTTGATTTGAATTCACTTATCCATAGTGAGTACAATGTAGTCGAAAAGCACATAAACGACAGACTTTCCGATGAGCTTGAGATCCACTTTTTAAACTTAGCCAAGGTTAAAGAACAGGATGAAAATACAGAATCCGATGAAAAGAAAAAGAAACTTTACAACTGGCTGAAATTTATCGAAACTGATAATCCGGAGGTGAGAGAGATGTTAGCACAAGAATCCCCTATGATGGCAAAAGCCAATGCAACAATAGAAGTAATGGAAATGAGCCCAAAAGAGAAGTGGCTTTATGAAAACCGAATGAAATACGAACACGACAAGGCCTCTTGGAAACATGTGGGTTATCAAGAAGGAATCGAACAAGGAATTGAAAGAGGTTCTTACCAAACCAAACTTGAAACGGCAAAGCTGATGCGTATGCATAATTACCCGATTGCCGAAATTTGTACAATATCGGGTCTTTCCAAAGAAGAAGTAGAAGCGATTAATTAATTGGTAATTTGTAATTATGCCGAAATGATAATTTTGAGATTTGACAAATTTTTCATTTATGTGCTATAATATACTTTATGGAGAAAAATTATCGGAAGCTAAGTGTGTTGATTCTCATTTTTTTTGGGCTGGTAGGTGCGGGAAAACTTGCGGTGTATCTTTCCTCCCCTAATTTACGGTTTTTCGATTTCTTCTTCGGGAAGCCCTGTAACTTGCATAATTTTCTGTATCGAATCACCTAATTGTTTTAAGATTTTTGCTGTTTCCCTCTTGGCTTTGTCTTTAATATCCATCTCAAAAGTAGACGTTAACCTGTATTCTTGTCTTGCTTGTTCGTTATTTTTTACTGTTTATATCATTTCTTCTATCCTCCTTGTAAATTCACTTTTTGCCTTACCTGTTTTGAGGTATTCTAAAAAATCTTTTAAATCTTTGCCTTTAGTGTCCTTAAAAGCTTCCGCATTTATTATAATCTTTTTTGTTCCATCTTGTAAAGACGGGCTTTGCCTCTGCTTACAAGTTGATTTTAAATCTTGTGATGCTATTACTCTTTACACCTTACCAAGAATTTTTCGGCTATGGGTTTATCGGTTTTGATGATACAGGGATGACCATGGCAGACCCAATCCATTTTTTCTTTTGTGTCGGGTTTAAGAAGGGTATAGTCCCTGTCCTCGATAGAACAAATATCGGGGCCTACATATTCGAGAGGAATACCGGAATCTATCTTGTTCATCGAAATAAATTCATATTCATTTTCCGAAAGCCTTTTACCGATTTTGCCTGCGAGCATGTAGGGAGACTTTGACTCGCCTGCGGTGGTCTTATTTGCTTCAGCACTCGAAAAATAAAAGCCCGTAGAAAACTCCCTGTGGGCCGTATTGTATAATTCTTCTACAAAGGGAGCCGCTTCATCTGCGCTTATTTTTCCGTTTAAAAAATCTATTTTTTTGCGGTAGGCCCTTGCGGTTAAGGCCGTATAGTAAATGCTTTTCATGCGGCCTTCTATTTTTAAAGAATCAACCCCGGCTTCTTTCATCTTGTCGAGGTAGTCTATCATACACAAATCTTTTGAAGAAAAAAGAGCCGTATAGTTTTCGCCTTCTTCTACGGGGAAAAGCTCTCCCTTCCGTTCGGATTCTTCTACAAAGAAGTGGCCGCCTTTTTCGGAATACATCTTATAATTCCAGCGGCAAGAGTGGGTACAGGCACCTGCGTTTGCGCTTCGGTCGGTAAGATAGGCGCTTATCAGGCAGCGCCCCGAATAAGAAATACACATTGCCCCGTGCACAAAACATTCAAGCTCCATTTCGGGAACCCTTTGTTTTATTTCGCGCACATCCTCAAGGCTTGCTTCCCTTCCCAAAACCACGCGGGAAAAACCTAAGTCCTTGTACACTCTTACTGCCTCATAGTTTATGCAGTTTGCCTGCGTGCTTAAATGAAGCGGAATATCGGGAAAGCTTTCTTTTAAAATTCGGGCGGCTCCCAAATCTTGGACTATAAAGGCATCGAAGGGATATTGCTTAAAATATTTTACCTCGTCTAAAAAGTTTTTTAGATCCTCATTATGAAACGAAATATTTATTGCACAATAAAGTTTTTTTGTTAAGCCGCGTTTTTTGTATTCTTCTTTTAAAAGGGAAATATTTTTATATTCTTCTCCCGAAAAATTATCGGCCTTAGCTCTAAGCGAAAAGTTTTTTAATCCTATATAGGCTGCATCGGCTCCGTACTCCCATGCATAATCCAATTTTTCAAAATTGCCCGCAGGCGAAAGAAGCTCCATTATTTTGTATCTCCGCTTAAAATAAACTCACTTATTTTTTTCCCGACAGCTTCAACTGCAAGGTGGGCATTGGAAAAATAATCGGGGACGGCTTGAAACAAATGAGGCATGTTCTCCATTTTATCGAGCACGGCCCTTCCTCCGGCTTTTTCTATTTTTCCGCAAAGCCTGATTGAGTCATCCAAAAGAATCTCATTACTTCCGCATTGAATAAAAACAGGCGGAAAGTTTTCAAAGTTTCCAAAAATAGGAGAAACAAGTTCGTTGGTAAGATTTTTTTCTTCCGTGTATAAATGAGCAGCCCCCAATAAAGCAGCTTGAGAAAAAACAAAATCTTTTTTGCGGTTTACGTTTAAGCCCTCGCTTGAGCAGCTTAAATCCGCCCAAGGCGAAAATAAAATCAGCAAGGCAGGCAGGGGAAGATGCTTATTCTTTAAATAATGGATAAGGGACAAAATTAAGCCGCCCCCTGCCCCGTCTCCTGCAAGAATTAAATTTGCAGGTTCAACCGTATGCGATTCTATAAGTTTTGCATAGACCTTGTAAACATCTTCAAGGGCGGCAGGAAATGGATGTTCGGGGGCTGTCTTGTATTCTGGTAAGTAAAGATCGGCAGAAGCTTCATGAGCAAGACCCGCACAAAAAGAGCGGTAAGCTTTTTTTGTTCCGCTGATAAAAGAGCCGCCATGAGCATATAGGATCACCCTGCCGGAAACAGCCATCTCAGGCTTTAATACATCCGTATCGACACCCCGCAATTTGACTTCGGATAAGTCTACATTGTTCGGCACATAGGGAGAATAAAGAATATCGTCATAGGCAAGTCTTAACTCGTCTATTGTATGTTTTCGAGAAAGAACAGCCTTTTTAAATCTCTTTTTTAATTCGCGTAAATCCTTCAATTCGTTTTGCACCTAAATGTCTCCGTCTAATAGTTTTCGATTAATCGGCTTTGAGGCATCGATTAAAACTCATCTAGCTTGCGTAAATTTGCATAGATGCCGTTTAAACTTAAAAGCTCCTCGTGAGTGCCGCTTTCCATAATTCCTTCATCGGTAACCACCAAAATCCTATCGGCATTTCTTATTGTAGAAAGACGATGGGCTATAACTATTGTAGTCCTCTCCTCAGAAAGCTCCTCAATTGCCTTTTGAATTAAAATTTCGTTTTCGGTATCAAGGGCTGAAGTCGCTTCGTCCAAAATC
Organism: Treponema denticola; assembly: GCF_024181645.1. Taxonomy (NCBI): domain Bacteria; kingdom Pseudomonadati; phylum Spirochaetota; class Spirochaetia; order Treponematales; family Treponemataceae; genus Treponema; species Treponema denticola. The sequence continues at coordinate 1,723,626 of NZ_CP058624.1, forward strand.
AAAATCGGAGGATTTTTTAAAAAGACTCTGGCAATGGAAATTCTTTGCTTTTGACCGCCTGAAAGCATAACGCCCCGCTCTCCCACATAGGAATCATAGCCTGCTTCCAAGCTCATAATAAAATCATGAATGTGAGCATTTTTAGCGGCTTCAATAATTTCCTCATCGGAAGCCTCAGGCTTACCGTAAGCTATATTTTCTTTTATGGTTCCGCCGAAAAGATAAACATCCTGCTGCACAATTCCGATATTTTCCCTCAATGACTTTAATGTCAAGTCCCGAACATCTTTACCGTCTATGCTTATCTTTCCGTTTATTACATCATAAAAACGGGGAAGAAGGGAGCATATAGTCGTCTTTCCTCCGCCTGAAGGGCCTACGAGAGCAAGGGTTTTTCCTGCAGGAATATCGATGGAAATATTTTTTAAGATTGTTGTAGTTTCATTATAGCTGAAATCGACATTTTCGTATTTTATATTTCCTTTTACATCCTTTAGCTCGACGGCATCTTCTTTTTCGGTAATGTCCGGAGCCGTTTCTACAACCTGTAAAAAACGTTTAAAACCGGCAGCTCCTTTTTGAAACATCTCGGTAAAATTGATTAGGAGATTTATAGGAGCGATATAGATATTTATGTACAAAACATAGATGGTCAAATCTGGAATTGTCAGCTCATTTCTTGCAACAAAAAAGCTTCCCGCTAAAACCGTTACGATAAAAAACAAGCCCTGCAAAAGACCGTTTACGCCGACAAACTGCCCCATCTGCCTGTAATTTAAATATTTAGAATGAACAAAGGCCTCGTTTGCTACATCGAATTTTTTGCTTTCCAATTCTTCGTTTGCAAAGGACTGCACCACCCTTATTCCCGAAAGAGTGTCCTGCACTTGGGAATTTATTCCGGCTATGGTTTTTCGGTTGAGCATAAAGATTTTACGCATCTTTTTGTTTTGAAAAAAAGTAAAGATGAACATAAGGGAGGTAACCGAAGCTAAAATAAGAGTAAGCCTTACATTGATAAAACAAAGGAGTGCAAAAGAACCTATTATTTTTAAAAAGGAAATAAAAATGTTTTCGGGGCCGTGATGTGCCAGTTCCGATATATCGAAAAGGTCTGAAACAATCCGCGAAATCATGTCTCCCGTTTTGTTTTTATCGTAATATGAAAAGGAAAGACGCTGCATGTGGTTAAAAAGGTCATTTCTCATATCCCTTTCCATGCGGGCACCCATTATATGGCCCCATGAGGTTATAAAATATTGGGTGAAGTATCTTATTATATAAAGTCCCAATAGAATGACGGCAATTATAAGTCCAAGATATATAATGGCCGAGGCTTGAACATCAAAGCCGAAAATTGTCTTATCCGAAAAGAGCAAAAGCTCGCCGCTTCTTATTTTTGGGATTACCCTTGTTAGGTATCTTATCACCTGAGGAAAAACCAAGTCCACTGCTGAAACGATGAGAGCGCAAAAAAGATCAAAGAAAAACAAGAATTTATAAGGCTTATAATAAGCCGCAAATTTTAAAAAGGTGCTTTTTTTATGCATATTTTTGATAATATATGATAATCAAAAAAAAGTAAATAGGCATTTTAAAAGGCACCTTTAAGTCTGCTTCCTTTTAAATCTTAAACTTTTTAACCTCATCTGCAAGGTTTTCAATGCTTATCTTATTTTTTTGAGTAATTTCGTTTACTTCCTGTACAGCATTGTTTATCTCGATAACGCCCGCAGCCATTTCGTTCATTCCGTCGGTAATAACCCGTGTAAGACCGTCCAGCTTTTGCATTTCTTCGGCAGTTTGCTCTCCGCCTCTTAACATTTCGGCGGAACCTTCTTTTACTTCTACCGTTACAGCATTGATGTCGCGGATAGCGGCAAGCACTTCTTTACTTCCGTTTTCCTGTTCCCTCATCGCTTCGGTTAAACTATTACTCATCGTCTTTACTTCTTCGGAAAGCGAGAAGATGGTATTAAACTTTTCTTCAACGGTTTTGGAAGAAGCCGACAATACTTCAATTTCGTTGCTGAAGGTTTTTAAGACGGCGGTAATGGTCTTACCTTGAGCAGCGGAGTCCTCAGCGAGTTTTCTTATTTCATCGGCAACGACCGCAAACCCTTTTCCGGCTTCTCCTGCATGAGCGGCCTCAATTGCGGCATTCATCGCAAGGAGGTTTGTCTGGCTTGCAATGTGCTGAATAACACTTGAAGCTTCTAAAAGGCTGCCCGATTCTTCAGCTATTTTTTGAGTAATCGTATTCGAGTTTAAAACGGTATCTTTTCCGTCGGCGGTTGCCGTTGCAAGGTTTTTAATGGCATCATCGCTTTTTTCAAGAGTTTGAGTAATTGAGCCGATGTTTGCAACCATCTCTTCCACCGAAGCAGAGGAACGGGCAACGCTGGATGCCTGAAGTTCTATTCTCTCATCAAGTTTTTTTATCGTATTGATAATTTCTTCTACGGTTGCCGATGTCTGACCGACACTTGCCGCCTGCCTAATAGCCTGCTGTTTAATACCTTCAACGTTTGCACTTATTTGGTTTACTGCGCTTGCAGTCTCCGTCATATTGCCTGCAAGCTCGTCACCGATATTCTGCATTGTTCCGGCATTTACATCTACAGATTTAATGGAAAGACGTATTTTTTCGATTGTTTCGTTAAAATATTCCGACAGCTGAGTAACCTCATCGTTTCCGATAAGAGGAAGCTGAACGGTTAAGTCGCCTTCGCCTTGGGCAATATCCCTAAGAACATTTACGGCAGTCTTAACGGGACCTACCATTTTTGTAGAAATAATAAACGAAATAATTATTGTTACAAGCAGTATTATAATAACTGAAATTATGATTGCGCGTGTCAGCGTATTAAGCGAAATTAAGAATTCGTTTACAGGAGCCCGTATAACGATCGTCCATCCGCTCCTTTCCATTTTTGCATAAGCGCCGATATTTTTTTCTCCGTCAAGAGTGTAATAACCTACTCCCGGATCTTGGTCCTGCAAGGCTTTTTTTTGAAACTCCGCTATCGATTTCAATTTGGAATCAGTTTCAGCAAGTTTTTGATAATTGACAAAACCGGAAACAAGCTTATTGTCCTTATGCGCAATAATGGTACCGTCTTTACTCATCATGTAGCAGTAACCGGTTTTACCTATAACAAGATCTTTAATATCTTCCGACAAAATAAGCCCTTGAAGCCCTGCGCACATAACACCCGAAATTTCACCGTCTTTGTTGTAAATCGGCAAAGAAAAAACGACGTGAATTTTGCCCGTGTCAGGAGAAAGATAGGGCTCCGAAATAAAATAGTTTCCTTCAAGAGCCGTCTTATACCAATATCTGTCTGCAACCGAAACTACTCTTCCGTCCATATAATATGTATTGCCGTTTAAGTCGCATATATTTAAAAAAGCACCGTCATTGTCTGAGGAGAGCTCCTGCTGCAGCCGTGCAGATTTTTGAGGATATGACAAACTGTCGTCATTTAAATCGGGAATACGGGCAACGCCTCTTAAATACTCAAAATCGACATCTATTATGCTTTCCACAAGGATAGCAATATCGGCAGCCTTATCCGTTAAGCGTTCTTCGACATCTTTAATCATTGTCTTTCTAAATGTATACCACGATACGGAACCCTGTATAACTCCGCCCAATACAATCAATAATCCGAAAACAATCAATAATTTTTTTCGTATTGAGAAATGCTTTTTATTTTTCATATTACCTCTATATCCTATTCAATATTTTAATGCTTTAAATATATACAAAAATATAAAATATATCAATATGTCCAATATTCCCTATAAAAAATAGTTGTTAAGAACTTTCTATAAATCTTGAAATCGAAAAAAGAGCCCTGCCTCTATGCGAAATAGAATTTTTTTGCTCAGAAGTCAGTTCTGCAAAGGTTTTGCCGAACTTCTCTACAAAGAATATGGGATCGTAGCCGAAGCCGCCCGAACCTGATGAAGCTTCGGTTATACGGCCTTCACAAGTTTCCTGCACCGAATAAAAACGGTTTTCGTCCAAAAGAAAAACCATACAGCAAGCAAAACGGGCACTTCGTTCTTTTACCCCTTTTAATTCTAAAAGAACCTTGTTAATACCGGCCTCAGCCGAAACATGCTCTCCTTCAAGGGAACCGTATCGGGCGGAATGAATACCGGGAGCTCCGTTTAAAAAGTCGACACAAAGACCGGAATCATCTGCAAGAACCGGAGCTTTTACAATATCGTAAAGGGCCTTTGCCTTTATCATAGCATTTTCAAAAAAAGTACTTCCCGTTTCTTCAGGATCAAATTCTATGCCTTCATCTTTAGGCAAAACAATCGTATGAGATGGAAGAAGCTCCTGCACTTCCCTTTTTTTGTTTACATTTCCGGACGCCAGATATATTTTCATGCTGCTGAGTATACCAAATTTTTAAACTCTTGGCAATATTTTTGTCGATTGTACCTTTATATACATTTATATATTTTCCTATATCTGTACTGCTTGGAGCCTTTAGCTGCCTTCTATTTAATCTTTTTGTTTTGTCCCATAAATGGCGGTTATGTTTTAATGAAAAACAAATCTTTTTAAGCTGACTTCTTGTATTATAAGTATTAAGTAAAAGGTATTTAAAAAGCTGAGCCTTTATGTAATACCTGTTTCTATTACCGACACAATAATTTATTTTTTCGTAACGGTTAAAACAAGCAGCCTTTAAATCATGAAGAATAGAACATAGAAACCATGAATCCATTTTAATTTCGGCAGCTATTTTATCGATCAAATCATCATCAAGAAAAAAACAAGCTTTGCACGCAAGCAAGAAAATTCTTCTATGTTTACAAGGCATACTAAAATAAAGTTCTCGCATATGTATTGATTCTTTTGAAGGATTTTTTTGATTCTTCAAACCTACATCTTTTGTTTTTACACCGCAATATGCCGGTTCAGGCTCGGCCACATAAAAATTAAAATTTTCATTTAAATCATATTCTCCCATAAGATACTCCCACCTTGCTCCTTCTTGGTCTGCAAGAACGGTATCATTTATCTCGTGCCTTACGGTTTTACATTTAAAAGTTAAATAATAAAAACGAATATGATTTGTTAAATAAGTATAAAAACTTGACAGTGAAGAATTATAGTTTTCCAAAACCCTAGGAAGTTTATAATAAAACTTAAGTAAAAAATCACTGCGTAAATCTTCGTCCGCAAAATACACACCGAAACTTTCCAAATTTACATAAATCATCTCAAAGATAGACATTAAAACTTTTTGTCTCCTTGCCGGATTTTCCTTATCGGTATTGTAGGACTTGACAAATTCCTCTCCTTTTTCTAAACTGAAATTCACTTTTTTATCTCCTTTAACTTTAATTATATGTTTTATAGAAGCAAAAAGAGTGCAAAACATCGGCTTGAAAAAGCTTATTGATTTGGATATTTTTTAGTTTTTATAACCTTGAAAAATGAGTTTTTCAATTTTTTTATAAGAGCTCAAAAAATTATCAATAAAAAAATGAGATTTTCCATAAAAAGACTGAGTTTATCGGTCTTCAAAACACAAAAAATGCCGATAATCAAAAGCGGAGAAGAAAATTATGATAAGAAAACAAGCAGAAAAGGAATCCCGTACAGGAAGTATAACTTTTTACTCAAAAGAACAAATACAGTGTCCGGTGTGCAGTACAAAATTTAAAAGAGAAGAGCTGCACTCAGGCGGCGGACGCTTAATCGCCGGAGACCTTACCGATGAGTTACGCAGGCTTTATGAACCTTCAGCAAAATACGGCGAAATATTTCCGACCGTATATAATTTAACGGTCTGTCACAAATGTCTTTATACGGCCTTTCCTCAAGATTTTTCAATTCCCTCCCGTCCGGTTATCGAAAAGCTTTTTGAAAATACCGAAGTAAGATATGACGCAGTAAAAGGTCTTTTCCATAATGTTGATTTTACAAAATCCAGAGGCTTAAACGAAGGAGCGGCTTCCTATTATCTTGCCATTTTATGCTATGAACTCTTTGAAGAAAAATTTTCACCCACAATAAAGCAAGCCATCTGTGCCATAAGAGCGGCATGGCTTTTTGACGAGCTAGGCAAAAAATACCCTGAAGAAAATTATAAATATGTTTCAGACCTTTTTTATCAAAAAGCGACCTTCCTTTACCGCCGAGCCCTTGAATTGGAATCGACAGGAAAAGAAATAATAGCAGGCTTAAAATCTTTCGGCCCTGATGTGGATAAAAACTACGGCTATGACGGAATCATCTATCTTTCAGCCCTTCTTGAATATAAGTACGGCCAAAAGCTCGACATGGAAATGCGTTTAAAACGCTTGGATTATCACAAATTTGCCCTTGCAAAAATGTTCGGTCTAGGTAAATCAAGTAAAAATAAGCCGGGACCGATTTTGGAAGCGGCAAGAAATCTTTATGACACTCTCAAGGTAGAGCTGAAGGATGTAGAAGATTAATGGAAATCTTCCAAAATCAAAAAAATATCCTCCTTACCCTTTCTTATGACGGTACAAATTTTTGCGGATGGCAAAAACAAACCAATAAAGGAGCTGAAACCTTCCGGACAGTTCAAGGAGAATTGGAAAAAGCCTTAGCCAAAATTCATAAACATCCTATCGAAACAAACGGCTCAGGCCGCACGGATTCAGGGGTTCATGCAGCCCGCCAAGCCGTAAACTTTTTTAGCGATATAAAAAGCATGAGGGCTTCAAATTTTTTACCTGCCCTTAACTCAATCCTGCCTAAGGATATAAGGGTGATGGATGCCGCCGAAGTGTCCCCCCTCCTGCATGCACGCTTTAATGCTCTTTCCAGGACCTACCGTTATAAAATCAAATGCGGCAAAATAATATTTGCCCACGAGCAGCCCTATACTTGGCACATAAGAAGATACCCCGACATAGCCGCCTTAAACGAAATGGCCTCCTGCCTTTCAGGAGAATTGGATTGTACCGCTTTTTCTGCAGCCGGAGATCAAAGTATAAGTAAATCCCGCTATATCAAAAAGGCAGTCTTTTTTATCGAAAACGATTATCTTATTTTTGAAATTTGTGCAAATGCCTTTTTGTGGAAGATGGTACGCTCAATAGTGGGAACTCTTTTGCATTTAGACGAAATCGGAGCTTCCAAAAAAGATTTTAAAGATATCTTAGAATCAAAGATGAGGGAAAAAGCAGGCCCCACAGCGCCTCCCCAAGGCCTTTTTTTATGGTCTATAGAATATCCTAAAGACCTGCTCAAAACACCGCCGGACAGTTTTTAATAGAAAATCAACAACCCTCCGCACGAATAAAGCTAATTACTCTTAAAGCGGTCATATCTGCTTACCGCATTAGAAATAACAAAAAACACAATAACTATCCCGAAGATTACAAAATAAGAGCCTATGGAGAAAAACATATTATAAAGGCCATGTATACCCCAAGTAAAAAGAAAAGGCTTTATAATCTTCCCCGTCTTTTTAACCATACTTATTTCAAGATAATATACACCCAAACATGCATGTAAGATATTTGAAGTAAATGTCCTAAGCCAAATTGCTTCAGGATAGCGTATTGCATAAGCAAGATTTTCAAAAGAGGCAAAAATTAAGCCGTAAAAAACCGATAAAAGCATCAGAATCCTTATGTTCGCCCTTGTTTGGGCCGGAGTAATCTCATCCATATTTTTCATCTTATCCGCCCAAAGCAATTTTACAAAAATAGAAAAAAGCAGGGCCTTAACGGTTTCTTCCGGCAGAGAAGAATGAATAAAACAGTCAAAAAGAATACCGTAAGCATATCCTGTAGTTTTTAAAAAATTCTGAGACAAAAAATATACGATAGTCTGCATTAAAATTGAAATAAGGACTGCAAAAAATGAAAACAAAAAAATATATAATAATGGTTTAAGCGATAAATTTTCTTTTCTTATAATAATAAAAGCCCAAATAATTGAAAGTGCAAAAGAAAGAAACATGAGTGCTGCAATCTGCATATTTGTAAGCATACATTGAAAAAGAATTAAATTCAAGGGGTTTATCGGCAAGGTCTTTATTTTGAGAGAAAAATGCCTTATAATATTTATATGGGGTTAAAACTATGGATAAAGAAAAAAATGATTATGACAAACTTTTTTTGGAAATTACAAAAGCAAAACACCTCGTCGCCTTTACGGGGGCCGGAATAAGCACCTTGGCCGGAATCAAGGACTTTAGGGGAAAGGACGGCCTTTATAAACAGCCGAATACCGAAAAAATGTTCGATATAGACGTCTTTTATAGGGATCCTTCGGTTTATTACGGAATGGCAAAAGAATTTATCTACGGATTGGAAGAAAAGCAGCCGGCAATCGTGCATACCGTCCTTGCAGACCTTGAAAAAAGGGGCATTCTAAAAGCCGTAATAACCCAAAACATTGATTTACTCCACCAAAAGGCGGGAAGCAAAAATGTAATTGAGGTACACGGCTCTCCATCGGTTCACTATTGTATAAGCTGCTCCTACACTGAAACATTTGAAGAAACCGCAAAAACAGCTAAAACCGGAGCCGTGCCGTTATGCCCTAAGTGCGGAAGCCCGATAAAACCGGCCATAACTTTTTTTGGAGAAGCCCTGCCTCAAAAAGCCCTGATGCAGGCAGAAACGGAAGCTTCTAAGTCGGATTTTATGCTGGTTCTAGGTACAAGCCTTTTGGTCTATCCTGCAGCGGCTCTTCCGGCCTATACTTTAAGAAACGGAGGTAAAATAGCGATAGTAAACAATCAGCCTACCCAATTTGACACATATACAGACCTTTTATTTGAAGATTTGGAAGAAACTTTCGAAGAAATAGACAAAAAATTAAAAAATTTATAATTTTTTTTCTAAATTCACTTGACAAAAAAGTAAGAATATGGTAACTTATATTTAGGCACAGATTGCGGGTAATTATCCTAAATTACCCGCGTAAAGCGTTCATAAAAGTATTTATATGTGAATGGTTTATACTCTATTTTAATCGCCCCGGTCCGCATACTCCCGGGGCGATTTTTTTTATATCTATAAATAAAACAAACATTTAAGATTTAAAACCTTGAAGCCGATAGTTAAAATATGATAAATTTATCATAAATAACCAAAAAGGTATTTATTTTTTTTTATTTATGTGATAGGATGTATCTTATGGAAAAAGATAAAAGAATAATCGTTGATTCGGAAAAAATTGAAACAGCCATACGTTTGGGTGTTCCTATCGCTATAACTTCGTATACTTTGCCTAAAGAAACTGAAGTTTATATCACGGATGTTATATCGGAATTTTTAAAGCAGCTGCATTGTACCGATATTACAGATTATATCGTATATTACACAAATGAGCTCACAACAAATGCAAAAAAAGCCAATACAAAGAGAGTCTATTTTAAAGAAAGAGGCTTAAATATTTCCGATACCGAAGACTATGAACAGGGAATGAAGGATTTTAAAGAAGATACAATCTCAAACATGGATCATTATCTGGAACTTCAAAAAAAAGCCGGTCTTTATATAAAGCTGTCCCTTCAACTTAAAAATGACAATATAGTCCTTGAAGTAAGCAATAACTCGGCCCTAACCCGCCAAGAATTTAAGAGAATTTTTGATAAAATAGTCAGAGCAAGACAATTTTCATCATTGGATGAGGCCTTTACTCAAGTTTTGGACAGTACGGAAGGTGCCGGCTTGGGCCTTGTAATAATGGTTCTAATGCTCAAAAAAATGGGGCTGGATGAAAAGGCCTATCAAATAGATGTTGTAGACGGCGTTACCATAAACAGAGTTACAATACCCCTAAGATTGGAGTTAAAAAAAGAGGCGGAACCTCTTACAAAGGCTATTGTAGAATATATCAACGAAATACCGCAATTTCCTGAAAATATTATGCAGATACAGAGAGCTATTAATGATCCTGAATCAAAGATGCAAAAAATTGCACAGCTTATAAGCAGCGATATCGGATTGGCAACAGACCTTCTAAAACACGTAAACTCCGTGGCTTTCGGTCTTTCAAAACCCTGTATGAACATTGTTGAAGCCGTTAAGTTCGTTGGCTTGAGAGGTATACAAAACCTGCTTTACTCCATGGGAACTATCAAAATATTGGAAACAACAGAAAAAGAGCAAAAGGAAATTTGGGAAAATGCTTATAGGCTGGCTTTTTTCTCCCTAAATGTTGCAAAACTTACAGGAAAACGGACTGTAGTTGACGATGCCTATATTTGCGGTCTTCTCCATGACCTTGGAAAGATTATCCTTGGCTCAATGTATCCTGAATTAGTCGTAAAGCTTGCAGAAATTCAAGCCGAAAGGAACATACCTCCGCAAGTTATGGACATGATTATGAGCGGAATGGCTCAAGCCGAAATAGGCGCCACTCTTGCAGAAAAATGGAACTTCCCTGAGCCGATAGTAGTAACAATAAGGTATCAGGATAATTTTGAAAATGCACCCGAAGAACATAAGGACTTAGTTGAAAGCGTTTGCTTTGCAGACTTTATGCTTAATTTTTCACAAGGAAAAGTAGATTACTATCAAATCCCTGAATCCTTGCTAAAAAGATTCAAAATAAAGTCGGAAGAACAGCTTAAAAAACTGTGTGAACGCTTTGAATTTGCTTTTTCAAAATAAGAATTACAAGAATACCAGTGTTAAATATCAGGAAAAAGCTCTTTTATAATTTCGCGGTAGGTTTTATTGTAATATAGATGCCCGTAGATAATAGCGGCGGCAAGCACATTTCTGCCGTAGCCCCTTGTTTCCGCATAAGCAAGACTTTCTAAAAATAAGTCGGTCGGTAAATTACCGGCCTGCCTTACCCAGCGTTTGACTGCATTGGGACCTGCATTATAAGAAAAAAGGGCATGCATAATTTTTCCGCCGTTACGGTTTACCATATCCGAAAGATAGAAGGCTCCGAAACGGATATTTGTATCGGGATTGTTAAGGTCATAAGTTTCCAGCTTCAGACGGCGGGCAATATCGGCAGCTGTAGGCTTCATAAGCTGGGCAAGCCCTATCGCACCCGCATGGGAAACAACCTCAGGCTTAAAATAACTTTCGCTTCTAAGCAGGGCGTATAAAAGATATTCAGGTAAATTGTATTCTGCCGCATATCTTTTAACCGACTCAAGCCAAGGCCGGGGATAAATCAACTTTAAGTGTTCATCTCCAAATTCGGCACCTTCGGAGTTGACCGCAAAGGTCATAATTCTCATGGAGTCGGCATAATAGCCGTTTTCCGATAAAACTTGCGAAAAGAAAACCGCTTCTTCCGTACTGATCTGAGGATATAAAACGGTAATTTTATTGTACAGTTGGGAATAAAGTTTATATTTTACAAAACCTTTTAAAACCTGAACAGTCTCTTCATCCGAAAAGCCGCTGCCGCTTTTTCTTTTATAATTTTTACCGTATGGGGAAGAGGAAATAGGAAGCCCAAGCTGGTAAGCAGCCATAAGCCTGTAATAAAAGGAATTATGATCTTTTTCATAGGCTTCACGGTAAAGCTTTTGAGACTCTGCATCCGATGATTTTTTAGAACGTGCAAGAATATAAGAAAGCCGAGCTCGTGCCGTCAGAAGATTTGTTTTTTGAACGGCTTTTTGAAGTTTTTCAAGGCCTTTCCAATCCCTGGAAAGAACCAGCTTCATACAGGCATGAGCTGTCAGCTCTTCATAAACCGCAGGGTTTTTCCATGAAGGAGCCGATGAGCAAAGTTCTTCCAAAAATACCTTAAATGACCTATTTTTTTCTATATCGAGGATGTACCAGAGGGCAACGTCATAATCGTAAGGTTGGGGCGGATAGGTTTTAGCCTTTTTAAAAAGTAAAAGAGCCTTTTCGGTATTTTCCCTTCCGCCCATCTTTAGACGCAGGCGGGCAGCATAAAAAGCATACATGTATTTTTGTACGGCATAGTCGGAATTTTTTGCGGATTTTTTTTCATAAAAGTCAAGCCTATTTTCAAAAAGGAGGGTATCCGAAGCATAATCCGTTGAACCGGATAAGGCAGCTTTTCCTGCATCCGATAATACCATCCTATATTCAAAGCATGGATTATCCTCGGCTTCCATTAAGCTTTTAAAAATAATCCACGCATCTTTAAACCGAGATTCAAAAGTCAGCTTTCTTGCTTTTAGAATATTAAAAAAATCGTCTCCGCAGCCTTTTAATTCATTTTTGTTTTTTTCGATATTTTTTAGGCCTTCAATAAGTTCTGCATCAAATTTTTGTGCGTTAAGATAATCAGGTAAAGACTGCTCCATTTTTTTAAAATTCCCCGATAGGAATAGGAGCTTTTGAATTTCTTCTTTTATTGCTTGATTGTCTAATTTATTGTCTAATTGGATAGCTTCGGGTAAAGCAAGTTTTTTTTCAAGACGCGTAAGTTTTTCTTCATTGGATAAAAGAGAATAAAGTGCATCATCGGCCAGTTTTTTATATGGCATTGGAGCATTTTTTATTGCGTACTCAAAATAGGCCCTAGCCGATTCATCATAGATTTTTTTATCCGAAGCCCTTACCCTTGCCTTTTGGAGGGCAAAACCTATATAGTACAAGGACGAAGGGTCTGTATTATACAGCTTCTTTAATTCCAAGGGCTGAGGTTTTAAAAAGCGGTAAAAATTTTCCGAATAAAGGTCCTCAATCAGGCGGGCTTCTTCCGTTTTATCGTAAGAGCCCGCACAGGAAACACTGCAAAGACAAACGCACAAAAAGAACCATATTAAAGCAATGCGGATAAATTTGGAAGTTATAAAGCTATCCTCGTAAAAATTATTTATTAAAATTACTTAGGCGGAATATCTATATAAGTTCCTGCTATAATCAGGTTCGGATTTTTGATTTTGTTGTAATCCGCTATTTTTTTATAGAGCCAAGGTGTTTTATAATAGGTTTCTGATAGATCCCAAAGGGTATCACCCCATTTGATCTTGTACCTTACTACGCCCTTAGAATTTACATTTGTCTTTTTTTGAGCATCAGCCTTTTTCTTGGCATCAGCTTTTTGTTTAGCTTCTTCTTCAGCTTTCTTTTTAGCTTCAGCTTCAGCCTTTTGCTTGGCTTCTTCTTCGGCTTTCTTTTTAGCTTCAGCTTCAGCCTTTTGTTTAGCTTCCTCTTCAGCTTTTCGCTTGGCTTCTGCAGCGGCTTTTTCTTCTGCATTTTCTTTAGGAGCATTAGAGGTTGTCGCATTTACATCTTTTTTAGGCTCTTGCACCTGTTCAACCTTTTCAGGAGCGGAAGCTATTTTATCCTTATCGGCAAAGGGCATCTTTTTTGTCAAAAGAAGAATGGCAAAGACCAAGGCCGTTATACAAAGAATTATTATTATAATTATAAGCCAAAGAGGCGTCTTTTTCTTTTCGGATTTTTCTTCATTCTGAACGTAAAGCTGAGAATCGGAGCTAGATTCTTCCTGATACATTTCCTCCATCGAAGAAGACTCATCAGGCATCATAAAATCATCGGTATTTATAAGCCCATCATCGGAAGTTAAAGAATCATCAAACGAGGCGAAATCGAAATCCAGACCTTCAAGACTTGCCTCATCAAGGTTTTTTAAGGAAACTTTTAGAGATTGATGTGAGCCTGAGCCCTCATCTACTGCTTCTGCTGAAAGATTTTTTTCTTCATCAAGCTTTATTTTGAGGTTTATGGTAGGATCCCCTGCAGCTCCTGTTGAAACATCTTCTACAATAAGTGAGCCTATATATTCGGGCTCTGTTCCGTCAACTTGTTTAAATAAATTTATTTGAACACTTTCTTGATCATCCCTAACCGTAGTCAATTCCAAAGACTGCTCTAACAGGGCATCTTCATCTAAAATTGGGAAAAATGTCCCGTCTGCAAGTTTTATTCCTATTTTTGAAGCCATAATATCCTCCTGCAAAATTTCCAAGTTTCATAATTGCTCATAGCATTATATCTATTTTAACCGTAAAAGAGGTTCTTGTCAATCAACAACCCCGACGCAAGCGTCGGGGTATTAAACCCTCCGCACGAATAAATTTGAAACGCCAATGAATTTAAAACAAAACCTCATATAATATTATCGGATAAATTATCTTAAATAATTAAAAACTTTTACAGTATCCAAGCAGCGGAAATCAATTTTTAACGGTTAATTTAAGATTATCCTGCGGCATCCACACAAAAACCGCCCCAAGCCGGAACTTTGTCCAACTTGAGAGCGGTGCCGCCTTAAAGGGTTTAATTTTTGCCGCGAGGGGAATAAACCGATTTGAACGTGAGTAAAGCAAACCATTTGGGTTAGATTTTTACGTGAGGAAATACACACGGTAACAGAGCAACAGAACAGATAGCTGCAAAGAAATAAGCCGATAAAAAACGGTTGACAGAAAGATTCCTCTAAGCTAAAAAACTCTAAGCCATAAATTAAAAGAATCTTTCATCCATTCGGCTACATCCATTCCGTAAACGGATTGTAAAATTTCTCCGGTTAAAACCTCTTCTTTTTTTCCTGAAGCTTGTATGGTGCCGTCTTTTAAAAAAATAAGTTTATCTGCAAATTGAAGGGCTAGGTTTATATCGTGGAAGACACCGATGACGGCTTTAGCTTCTTTTTTGCAAATCTCTTTTAAAAAAAGAATAAGCTCGGTTTGGGCCTTTAAGTCCAGATGATTTGTAGGTTCATCGAGCAGGATAAGTTCGGGTTCTTGGGCAAGAGTGCGGGCCAGATAAACGCGCTGAAGCTGACCGCCTGAAAGTTCATCTATTTTCTTTTCACGCAAATTCCAAATGTCTACAGCCCTTAAACATTTTTCTACGTATTCCCTGTCTTTTTTTGAAACGGAAAGAAAAGAGCTGCCTTCTCTATGGACATATCTTCCCATCATAACGGTATCATAAACGGAATATGAAAAATATATAGAAGAAACTTGACTTAAAACGGCTATTTTTTTTGCTATGTCTTTACGTTTGATATTTTTTAAGTTTTGACCCTTTAAAAGAATTTCGCCCGAATAGCCGATAAGACCGGCAAGAGTTTTTAAGAGGGTCGTTTTTCCGCAGCCGTTAGGGCCCAAAACACAAAGGCTTTCTCCTTTTAAAACCGAAAAGGAAATATCTTTTAAAACGGGAGTCTTTGAATATCCCGCGTAAAGCGACTTTACATTTATTAAAGGACAGTCCATAAAAGTTAAGCCCTCCTCCGTCCCTTAAAATAGACATAGCAAAAAAACGGAGCACCTGCGAGGGCGGTGATTGCACCCACCGGAAGCTCTTGTGGGGACAAAATAGTTCTTGCCGTCATGTCGCAGAGAACCATCGCAGTACCTCCTATACAAAAGGACACAGGAATCACTATCTTATGCCTTGCACCAACGAGCTTACGCACAATGTGAGGAGAAACCAAATCGATAAAACCGATTATGCCTACAAATGAAATTACGGTTCCCGTAAGGGCTGAGGCTAAAAACAAAAGAATCCATTTAACTTTTTTTGTATCGACGCCTATAGTCTTAGCCTGTTCCTCGCCGAAGGTAAGCAAATCCATCTCGTGTGAAAGCCCTGTAAGAATCAAGGTTCCGGCAGCACAGATAGGCAATAACACGTTAAAGTTTTTTATATTTTGGCTTGCAAAGCTCCCCATCTGCCAAAATATCAGTCGGGCCATTCCGTCCCGATTAAGGGCGATTATTATGGTTATAATTCCGTTTATAAAAAGAGAAAAAACTATTCCTGTTAAAATAATCGTCGAGTTTTCAAAATTCCTATCAACCAAGGACGCAACTTTAACCGAGGCGTAGACTGTAAGAAGACCTGCAATAGTGCCTGCAAACGGAAGGGTAAAAGCGGGGATTAAAGGAAGAGTGAATCCTGTCAAAATTACCAGAGCAGCTCCCAAGGCAGCCCCCGATGAAACGCCCATGGTATAAGAAGAAGCCAATGGGTTCTTTAGGATGCTTTGCATTACGGCCCCGCTTACGGCAAGGGAACCGCCTGCCAAAAAAGCGACCAGCACCCTAGGCAGCCTCACATTCCAAACTATTGCAACAAAGGTCGATTCGATACCGTAAATTTCTTTTTGGGCTATTTTTGAAAATATGATTTTGATAATATCTTGGGGCGGAACAAAGACCGAGCCTATTCCTATCCCCAAGATTAGAACAAGGATGCAGGCTGCAATCGAACCTGCAAGCTTGAATTGAAGTTTCATTATTTATAAATTTCGGGATAGACGGCTTTAGCCATTTCTTTTAAGGCCTTTATAATGTTATGGTTAGGTCTTGAAGAAGAATTTGTATCAATACCGAAAACCTTTTTGCCCTTTACGGCTTTAAGAGAAGCCCAGCCTGATCTGGCCATTATTTCATCAATCGGATTAGGAATATAGCTTACATTGGTCAAAATTACATCGGGATTCTTTGCCAAAACCATTTCATCCGAAACGGCTATCCAACTTTTTTGATCGGCAAGAATATTTTGAGCTCCGATAATTTCGATCATCTCATTGATAAAGGTTCCTGTTCCCAAACTGTACATATAAGGAGCGGCCCCTATTTCAAAGTAAACGGTTTTCTTTTTATCTTGAGCAATAGCGGCTCCTTTTTTTCGGACAGCTTCAATTTCCTTTTTCATGTTTGCAATAATTTTTGCACCCTTTTCTTCCTGTTTTACGACGGCAGCTATGTATGCAATATCAAGATAAACGGCCTCGATACTCGAAGATGAAGGAATGTTGACAACACAGATACCGGCATCAATTAAAGGAGAAAATGGCGTATTTCCCTTTGCATTCGACATCCCCGAGATAAAAACTACATCCGGTTTTAGGGCGATAAGTTTTTCTGCATCGGGCTTCATCATATCGAAATACGGAATATCCTGTTTTAAAAGCCCATCCTTTTGGGTATTGGTGTCGGCAGCAATAATCTTGTCGGCAAGACCTAAATCGATTAGAACTTCCGTGGTGGACGGAGCCATCGAAACGATTCTTTCTACCTTTGCAGGTAAGGTAATCGGAGCACCTGCCCTGTCCATAGTTAAATCAATCGAGGGAAGGCTTGCTTCTTTTGCTCCTCCTGCAAAAACCATGGTGCCGGCAGCCAAAAGCATGGCCAGCACAAAGAAAATTTTCTTAAAATTCTTCATAACTTCCTCCTTAAAAAAGTTGTTGAAAGATTATCAAATCCTGAAAAAAGTTTTTTCGAGTAGTTTTGCAGAATGCAAAACTACATACAATAACACGATGTTTGCCTGCAAGGCAAACTCGAAGATAAACATGGAGGCTTGTATTTCAAGCCGAAATGTTTATCGAAACTCCTAATAAATAATCATAGATAAACAGTCAGGCAAAATTTCTACCGAACTGTTTATCGAAATTCCTAATAAAACTTACTTCCTATTGGCTAGGGCAACGATTCTGTTCATCTCGTTATTGATGATCATGTAGCCTTCGTCAACGCCCATACCGGGTTTTGCAAGCTGCTGGGCGGCTCCGGCTGCAACAGAACAGTTTACGATAACTTCAGCCGAGCGGTTGGTTTCGTTACATGTTCCTCCGCAATAGGCACCTACTCCCTTTTCTTTGCAGTAAAGGATAGCTTCAATCGTGTTGTTGATTCCGCCAAGGTCGGGGGTCTTAATCTGAATCATGTGGCCTGCACGGTTATCGGCAAAGTACTGAATATCTTCGAGAGTGTTGCACCATTCATCGGCAACAAGCTCTACCTTTACGCCGTTATCGTCAAGGCTCTTTGTGAGGGCTGCGAGTACCTGCATTTGCCTTTCTCTGTCGCCCATATCCATGGGGCCTTCGATTCTAAGTTTAAAAGGAGCCGCAGCAGCTTCCAGTGTTTTAAGATAGGCCGTCATCTTGGGAACATCGTTATTGGTAAAGTCTCCGATTGTGCCGTATACGTCAATGTGGAAAATAGGATTATAGTTCTTGCAAGTTCTCATAGTTTCGACCCTGTTTTTAAGCCATTTAACATATTCCAAGAGCTTTTCGCCATTTTTACCGGTTTTTTCTTCAACATTGTTAAAAAGACCGTGGGGGAGAACTTCTGCCTGTTTGATAATCATCTTATCGGCATTTAAGTAGCGGTCATCACCTGACTGGGTAAAGATCGGGATTCTCTTTATTTGGCAGCCTGTTTTGTATTCTTTTACAACAACTTCGGCCATCGTTATATGCTGGGACTTTGCAACGGCATCAAGAATAGCTTGAGATATGCCGTAGCGTAAAGCAGTGTGCATTCTTTTTCCGTTTACCTTGTGTTCTTCAAAAGTCTTAGCCATTTCTCTAAAGTTTGTAATTTCTTTTCCTACAAAGAGGGGCTTTATATCCTTTTCAATTACGGGAATAAAGTCCTTTGCCAAAAAGAGAGGATCGCGTCCGCCGGCTCCGGAATACTGTACGGCAGCACAGTCTCCATAAGCGACCTGTCCGTCTTCGAGAATAAACATAACGGAAATAGCTTCGCCTGCCTGTCTAATTGAGGTAAAGCCCTCGGTTACGGGTTTCCCCGTATAAAAAAATCCGTCATGACCTGCACCCATTTTGATAGCCTTTTGGTCATCAAAATAAAAACCTGTTTTGCCTTCTGCGCAAACAACATCAATAATTTTCATATTTAATACTCCTTAGATAAACATGGAGGCTTGTATCTCAAGCCGGAATGTTTATCGAATCTCCTATAATTTTAGTGTTTAGCCGGTCTTCCTACAAGAACGCCGGAACTTACTGCATAAACATCGTCAACCGACATTTGGAAGTCAACCTCCCTCTTATCGGCCTTGGCTCTCTCTTCAAGTTTTCCCCTGTTAAAGTCGAGAATGTCCTTTGTAAAGGGCAGATTTCCCGGCATTAGATAGCGGATACATCCGTCATTGTCTCTGGCAGGCATTACCTTTCCGGCATTGTACTGGGAAGGGGCAAATGGAATGTCGATTACTCCGGCTTCAAAGGCCTTGATAGTGCCTTCAACCAAGTCGCCGCCTCCTATCTCATAGACTCTGTCCATAATACACTTTGTTTCTGCCTTGATAAGCTCAATCTCTTGGGCGAGTATTCTCGAATCGGGATAACGCTGTCCCTTCAAAAGGTTTAGAACCATTTTGGTAGCCTTGATACCTCCTGCATTTGCTTCTTTGGTAGGAATACCGAAAGCTTCATGCGGGGTTTTAACGATTACCTTTGTAGCTCCGGAAAGAGCGGCAGTGGTACTTCCTAGGGAAATAAGACCATAGGCTCTGGATTCATCGGCAGGGAAGCCTCCCATCCATTGATGGAAAACCGTGGTGATGCACATATCCTTGTAGCCGAATTTTTTCATGTAGTCCTTTGTAATTTCTCTTAAAGAAATAACGGCTGCAACGTCTTGCGTCATGTTTCCGCACATACCGTAACCTACGGTAATGCTCTTTACACCCTGCTCAGCGGCCAATAGGGCTTCGATAACGCCTACTGCAATAGCAACCGAAGGCGGAACGAGAGTTCCCGTAAGAGGGCCGAAAGGTTCTCTATTAAGGTGAACTCCGTTTTCTTCATAGAATCCTACAAGGCGGTCGGCATATTGCCAACACATGATACTGTGTTCGATTGAAACGGCCTTTGCATAGGGAACATTGTAGCTTATTCCTCCGCCTTCATTGGATGTATAACCTCCGGCGTGAATAATCTCTGAAAGAAGACGGGCATCGGGGGTTCCGTGTCTTGCCTGTAAGGGAAGATTTACGGCTTCCAAAACCTGACGGCAGGGGCCTACACCCCAGTTTACGGCAGGGAAACCGTTCATAAGAGAGCGGCCGGCCTTCTTTGAAGCTTCAATACCGGCCTCGCCTTCTTCATATCGGTTTTGACGCGTATAAGCATCAATGGTGCTCGGTAAAAAGTCGGCACCGCCTTCATCCTGTAAAAACTGCAATAGATTAATGTGTTCATCCAAAAGGGGAACACCGGCACGAGGCTGGGCCGTAGTGATACCTTCTTTGTCCGCTTGTTCAAGTTTGATTGCAAAGTTTTTTTCAGGCGGGATCTTCTTTAAATAATCGATAGACTCTTTTAAGTCAACATCCTTTCCCGTGGGCCATGTTTGGAGAATTTCTTCTCGCATCTCCATAAACTCCCCTTCGGGTATTTTTTTATTTTTCCATCTCATACTCTTGCTCCTAAAGTATAGTGCCCCATTGTATCACAAGGATTATATAGCTTCAAGAGGAGGAAATACGGTTTTTATCGATTACCAATTAATTAATCGCTTCTACTTCTTCTTTTGTGAGACCTGTGACTTGCATTATCTTTTTTGCAGAATCGCCGAGCTGTTTTAATATCTTTGCCGTTTCAAGAGCTTTTTGTAAGCACCATCGGAGAAGCCTTCTTGTCTGCCTTTTATTTGTCTGCAATATTCCTTCTTCAATGCCTTTTCGATAACCTTCGCTTATACATGAAGCCCTGCCATGTTCATATTTCATACAGGAGTCATATAGCCATTTATCACTAGTACACAGTTTTTAATTAACCAACCTATTCGAAAGGCAATGTTTCGACAAGCAGCTGTTCAGTAGAATGTATTTCATCAAGTTTATATTTCCAGTGATAAACGACAGGTTCTGCATTAACTTCTTCGAAGTACTGATATATACGCTCAACCAGCTCATCCTTTGTTTTTACTTGAACCCCTTTGAGAAATTGACGCGTTAATTTACTGAAAAAGCTCTCCACAAGGTTCAGACAAGAACCATGTGTTGTGGAAGGTCAGCCGTTGTATTGGCTAGCACTTGTATGCCCGGCTTCTCATCATAGGAAAGCAAATGAACGACCAGTTCCTCTGATCAAAGTTAGGATCACGATTTTCGCAATAATACCGCATCTTATGCGGTTTAATCTGTGCATTGGAAAGAATCGTATGTACAGTGCTTTTATGATATGGTAGAAAGCCTTGTATATCCGGCAGCTTCCGCCGTTTTATGAATATGTGCAGCCAGTTTGGAATATGTCCACGTTTCAGCAGCATACCCAAACTCAACAGGTTTCTGACAGGCGATATTAATTTCTTCATCAGTAATTTCGGTATTTCTGCCGCGACCTGGGGCAGCGTAAAGAGCGTTGTCAATACCGCCCCTTCATGAAATTTTTTTAGGCACAGCATCACACTACAACGGTTAAGCCCTACTTTATCTGCGATTGCCTCGATTGATGCAGCCTGTGCTCTTAACAATAAAATTCGTGCTCTTGTAACGATTTGAGCTTGAAGCGTTCTGATACGTGTTTGCGTTTCCAAATACTCTGTTTCTTCATCAGTCAATACGATTGCCGATGGTCTTTTGCCCATAAAAAGCCCTCCTAAATTTTACTATGGGCATTATATAATAACTTTTAAATACAGTCGATTTGTTAAGAAGATGATATATTAGCTCAAATTGGAATTTATTGCTTCCGCAATTTTTAAAAGTTGAGGCTTGGTATTTTGTGAAGGGTCTTCAAGAACAGCTTCAAATAGCTTTTGTAAAATTATGCCGAGTTTAGGTCCTGCAGGAATTCCGATTTCCATCAGCTCTCTGCCGCCTACAGCCAGATCTTTTAAGCTCAGGGCAGAATCTTCGGCTATGACTTTTTCAAGCCTTTTTTTAAAGGAAACCAAATTGCTTAAATCGGGAGCCTTTCCTGTCATGCCGAAACCATCGGCCATTCTTAAATCGAAGAGATTCGGAATATTTTCTACTCCGGCTCTGACTATAAAGCGGCGGACGGCAGCATCGCTCCAATCTTCCGTATAATGAAACATGTGAAGTCCCACCAGATGAGAGACCTCTTCAATTTCCCTATTCGGGAATTTTAAACGCTGCATTATCTTTTTGGTAAGTTTTTCCGAAACCGCCTCATGCTTATAAAAGGTGTAATCGCCGTATTCATTTTTTTCCCTAGTGCTTACCTTTCCTATATCGTGGAAAAGGGCAGCCAATCGCACAATCGGATTATCTTGCGGAGCGGCATCGCAGCTTAAAAAGCTGTGGTCAAGCACATCGAAGGAGTGCATTCCTTTTTGCTCGACCCCGCGGCAATCCGAAAGCTCGGGCAAAAAGACTTTTAAAAGCCCCGTATCTTCCAAAAGCCTTAAAGAAATTATAGGATGCTCACTTAAAAGCATTTTAACGAATTCGTCCCGAAACCTCTCTATCGAAACTTTTTTGCAAACTTCAATACTTAAAGGAATTGCCTTTAAGGTTTCTTCTTCTATCTTAAAGCCCAGCTGTGAAGCAAAGCGGATTGCCCTGATAGGCCTCAAGCCGTCTTCTCCAAAGCGGTCAAGGGGAGAGCCGACGGTTTTAACGGTTTTTGATTTTATTGATTTTACACCCTCAAAAGGGTCAACAATGGAGCCGTCCTTTAAAGAAACTGCTATTGCATTCATAGTGAAGTCTCTGCGGCTTAGATCTTCTTCGATTGAACGGACATAGTTAATCTTCTGAGGCCGTCGTCCGTCGGAATAATCGGCCTCACAGCGGAAGGTTGTACATTCTATTTTTTCGCCCTTGTAAAGAATAGTAACCGTACCGTGGGCTATCCCCGTAGGAATCGTCTTACGGAAAAGGGCTTGAACTTCCTTGGGTTCGGCATCGGTAGCTATATCGTAATCCTTGCACGGTTTTCCTAAAAACCAATCCCGCACAGCTCCGCCCACAAGGTAGGCCGAAAAACCGGCATTAAAAAAAACGGAAGCGATTTCACTCATTTTTTTTGAAACAGGATAGCGCATAGGGATTCACTCATACATCGAAGGAACTAAAAGGTTAAATTCCATGATCGTCTTAGCACCGGGTATTGTGATTCTATATATACCCCTTTTCAACCTTTTGGTAAAATTTACTTTGGAAAGATCTATGTTTTTTATACAAAAGACATCATCTACATAGATTTTTTTTCCTCCGTATTCGGGAAAAATTTGAATAAACTTTTTTTGAAAAACATCCTTATCGATTTTTTTGATCTGAAAAACCGGAATCGAAAGGATTAGATTTTCTTTTTGAAACAACAAAATGTTTACATCCAAATTTGCAGCAGAATATTTACGTATTTCGGAAGCCTCATTTAAAAGACTTTTAGAATTATGTTTTAAGCACTGCTCCAAAAGACCGCCTTTTTTGTTCTCCAAAAGGACAGCCCTATGCTCAATAAAAAGAGAAGCTAAAAGATGGTTTGCTTCTGAATTTACTCCTGCGGGTGAAAAAAACGGGATCGGCTTTTTTTTCAGCGCCTCTTGAGAGGCCGATTCCAAATAGCCTTCAGCCTGAGTCTTATAAAATTCTTCAATAACCGCATTAGGGAGAATATTTTTTACGGTTTCAGAAAAAACTTGAGGAGGCAGAATCGATGAGCATAAAACAAAGAGGTATGACAGGTTCCCATCGGTTTGAATATAGGCATCGATCACTACAGCTCTGGCTTCTACGCAGGCCAAAGAAATCCTCATGCGCAATACCGCTCCTTGCTCGCTCATAAAATTCTCTTGTACGGCAAAAAATTTTAGGCCGTAAAGAAATTCCCTGCGCAAAAGCGAATTGGTTAAAACCGAGGAGTTGGAATTTTCATATTGTCTATATACGGAAACCATCGATAATTTTATCGGCAGTTTTTACACAAAGCATTATAAAAAAACTGCGCCCTGCCCTAAGGCAAGACGCAGATAAGCTAGTGAAAAGAGGTAGTTTTTTTATTCAGTTTTGATTTCAATTTGTTTTGGCTGGGTATCAGGTTTTCTCGGAATATTTACAACCAAAACTCCGTTTTCAAATTTTGCAGAAACTTCATCGGAGTTTATATCCTCAGGCAAGGTAAAACGCCTCATAAAATGCCTTGAACTTCGCTCCTTTATAATGTACTCTGCTCCCTTATCTTCCTTTTCTTCTTTTTTGGAAGATGAGATTGTCATAAGCCTATCTTTTAAGCTGATTTCAACATCTTTTTCGCTGTAACCCGGAAGATCTACTTCCATAACATAGGCTTTTTCGGTTTCGCGGATATCGACACTCGGCATTCCGCAGCTTGCATTCTTGATCGGAGCAAAAACTCCAAAATTGGGACCCAAGCTCCTATCAAGGGCATCAAATACGCTGTCCGTAAACGACGGACTAAAAAGACTTAAACTATTCATAAAGCACCTCCTGCTTATAAGTTGTTCTTTTAAGCTCAATGAGCGGCTCTGTGAGCGGCTCTGTGAGCCGGCTTTTTAAGCTGTCACTTATATACAAGCAATTTTTATGCCAAGTTATAAGAAAAGGAACAGTTTTTGACACAATTTTATAACTTCATATTGAATATAGAATTATAAAATTAAACCGATTAAAATAAACAGATTTTTGATTTTTAAACACAGAAATATATAAGTAAAATCGTGACAAAAAGCACTAGTGTGCCAAAATTTCATTTTAAATAGAGTTATTTTGACACAGTAAGCTCTGAACACAGGCCTTCATAGGCCACTTTTGCTACAGACTGTTCAGCTTCTTTTTTTGTTTTACCTGAAAGAGGTCCATAAACCTTACCGTTTATTGAAACCGAGAACCAAAAAGTACGGTCATGGTCGGGGCCGCTCGCCTTTTTAAGTTCATACTTGGGAACCGTTTTAAATTTCTTTTGTACCAATTCCTGAAGGAGGGATTTATAGTCGCTTATAAACTTCTTTTCTAAGACCGAAGTGATTGTAGCTGCCAAAAGCCTTAGAACAAATTTTTGAGCTGCTTTAAAACCCGAATCAATATAGTAGGCTCCGATAAGGGCTTCAAGGGCATCTGCAAGGATGGCCTTTTTTTCTCTTCCGCCGGACATTTCTTCGCCTCTTCCTAAAACCAAGTAATTGCTTATATTCAGTTTAGAAGCAGTCTTTGAAAGAGCATCTTCGGAAACAGCGGAAGCCTTTATCTTTGCGAGCTCCCCCTCCGGCTTATCTTCAAAAGAATTATAAAGGTAGGAAGCCGCTACCAGTCCCAGGATGGAGTCGCCTAAAAACTCAAGCCGTTCATTATTAGCGTGAAAATTATTATGTTCGTTGGAAAAAGACCTGTGATGGAAGGCTAGATCAAGCAAGCGTAGATCTTTAAATTTCAATCCCGCTTGCTTTTGGAACTCAAGGAGCTCCTGCTTCCTCTTGGGTTCAAGACCGCTTTTTATCGGAAACAAAGAGCTGCTCCTTAAAACAAAACTTATTTTTGCTGAGATTTGATAAATTCATAGGCGTCACGTACAGTTTCAAACTCATTTGCCTTTTCGTCCGGGATCTTAATACCCATATCCTCTTCGAGAGCATAAACAAGTTCATAGGTGTCAAGACTATCGGCACCTAAATCCTGTCGGAATGAAGAATCCAATGTAACCTTGTCTTCATCGATTTCCAACTTTGCTGCAATTAATTGCTGAATCTTTTTGAATAAATCATCCATAAACTATCTCCTTTAGTCTAATTTATCGGGGTTAATAACCTGCTTGCCTTTATAAAACCCGCATTTGGGGCATACATGATGAGGCATAATCAGGTTACCGCATCCGGAACACTCAACAAGATTTGGCGCTTGTAAACGCATATTAACACCGCGTCGGCGTCTTGTTCTAGCTTTTGATGTATTCGCTCTTGGTACAGCCATACTCAATCCTCCACTACAAAATATCTAAAATTAAAAAAGCGTATCTGCCGCACCATTATGCGGCCGTTCACATAATTAAGTGTTTATTCTACACTAAAACCGGTAAAAAGTCAATACAAAATTGAAAAGATGATAAAATAGTATAAAATCCGAAATATTTCACAAAATTCAACTTTATACTAAATGTTTTTTCATTATCCTTATAGCCAGATCGGGATCTTCGGTAGCCAAAAGCCCCATAGCAGATAGTATATACTCCTTATCAAGAAGAAACTGGGGATTTTTAGGTTTTAAGCTAAAAGGATCATCCTCACGGAATTTGCAAGCCTCCATAATTTCCTTGTAATGGGAGTTATAAACCAAAATTCCGCCCGTTCCTATTATATAACGCAGCTGAGTTAAATCCTTTCCCTCTTGCTGAAAGCTGGCACCGCAACCGGTATAAACCGGAGTCAAAACCCCGACATGGCGGCCCATAGAAACATCGGCACAAACCTTGGCAACAGCACAATCAAAGGCCAAGTCTTTTTCATTTTCAGAAATAAAATCGGTGTGCTCATTCCGTTTTTTGACTTCTTCTTCAATATTGTACTTATATTCTTTTGGAAGATAGTGTCTAAGCCCGTGAGGCCCTTGCACCGAGGCTACGGTCGGAAGTGAGTAACGCATACCGAGGTCGCCTTCTACAGTGCGTTTTAAAAAGGCTTCAGGGAGACCGTACAAAAAGACAGAGCCTTGGGTCGGATCTCCTTCCGCAGCGGAATGAACATCGGTTGTAGCCCCGCCTATATCCAAGACAATGAGATCTCCTAAACCGGCTTCATTTTCAGTACCCTCAGACAGGGTTTGAGCTGCCTTTAGGACGGCAGCAGGGGTCGGCATCAGGATATTATCTATATTACTTTCGACATGGGTCATACCCTTTGCGTGCACAATATTATTCATAAAGATGCTGCGGATTGTTTCTCGGGCACTTTCAACATTGAGCTTGTTTATCTTCGGCATTACGTTTTCGGCCAAGTGAAACTCTACCTTGTCTTTAAAGATTTCGATTATTTCGTCTTCGGCACTCTTGTTGCCTGCAACAACGACAGGAACCCGTACTCCGTAATCTGCAAGCATCTTTGCATTGTGGATTATACAGCGTGAATCGCCGCCGTTTGTGCCTCCCGCCAAAAGAATTATATCCGCATTTGAGTTTACGATAGCCTCAGCTTCGCTCTTGTTGAGATTGTGGCTGTAAGTATGAATTACCTTGGCTCCGGCACCGAGGGCGGCCCTTTTTGCCGCCTCGCTTGTAAGTTCCGGCACAAGGCCGATGGCAATTATCTTTAATCCCCCTGCCGCCGAGGAGCAGGCAAGGCTTTTTACCACCGTATAATCCGTTCCGGTTTTTTTGTGCAGAAGCTCAAGGGCATTATTATAGCCTGTCATAACATCGGTTTCAACAGTAGTATAAGACTTTGCCGTACCGATTATGTCTTCTTTTTCGATATCTACAAGAGTTATTTTTGTATTTGTACTTCCAAAGTCAACAAATAAATAGCAGTTCATTTTGAGTAAATCTTAAAACCGGCTCTTGAGTCCTATGCATGATCCGGAAAATCAGCATGTAAATCTTTAATAGTCGTTTCGACCGGTGTTCCCGGCGGATAAACGTGATCAAAACCCATTGCGGTAAAACGCTTGTGAACCTCGTTGAAATCCTGTTTACCTACAACTATGTTTCCGCCGACAAAAAGCTTAATCCCTTTTAAGCCGGCTTCATCGCATTTTTCGCGTAAACCCTTGCAATCCAGCTCTCCTTGACCGTAAAGAGAGGATACCAAAATCGCATCCGCATTTGTCTCAAGAGCAGCATTTATAAAGTCCTCTTGAGGGCTTAAAACGCCTATATTGGTTACTTCAAAACCGGCCTCGGTCAAAGAGTAATCCAAAATTTTATTACCGACAGCATGACAATCAGAGCCTATTACGCCCAATACAAGTTTTATTTTTCTTGCCATATTCCGCCTCCTAAAAAATTTATCGTGTTGAAATGCAGTCTATTCTTAAAATAAAGATGTGTCAAGTACATGAAAAAGACAAAGAGTACTTCTTGTAAAAAGTATCAAAATTGAGTATATTGTCTTTATGTCAGAAAACACGTCGGAAATTACAGACTGGGAAACAAAAAAATTTAACGAACTCTTTGATGATGAAATAAGAGTTTTAACGAGAAGAAGGGCAAATTCCAATGACTGCTCCATCGAAGACCTTAAAGGCACCTTAAACGCCCTTTATATTCTTGAAGGGAACAATATTACCGGACGCAGTAAGGTACAAGAAATAGCTCTTTCCGCTTCAATTGCAGCTTACGAAAAATTTATAGAGGACTGGAAAAATGAAAAATAAGATTATATTTACCCTCATCTTTGTTATCGGCTTGATTTTTTCTTCTTGTTCGATAAAAAAAATGGCCTATAATTCGGCAGCCAATGCAATGGCTCCCCTTCCCGAAAAAAAAGCAAAGCCGGCTCCCGATGCTCCAAATCCCATTACGGCTTTAACCGGAGAAGATGATGTAGAGCTGGTCGGAGAGGTTTTTCCCATCATTTTAAAACTCTACGAGGGAATGCACATTGCAAATCCTTCACATAGGGGGCTTGCCATAATGACAGGTGAGCTCTATATAATGTATTCGAATGTATTTGTAGAAGGTCCTGCGGCCTATCTTTCGGATGACGAGTACGATAAAAAAGACAAGGCCTTTAATAGAGCAAAAAAATTTTATAAAAGAGGCTATAATAAAATTCTTTCAGCTTTGGATATGGCCTATCCCGGATTTACCGAAGCTATAAACTCCGACAATACGGAAAAAATAGAAGCAATGCTAAAAAACTGTAAACCCTATGACACGGAAGCCCTGCATTGGGCAGGTGCCGGTATTTTGGCCGCCTTTTCCCTTGATCCCCTGGATATTCAATGTTTACAAACAGTTCAAGGAGCAAGGCTTATGCTTGAAAAGGTTTGCAGCCTTGATCCCGATTATTCCAGTGGTGCAACATGGGAAATTTTAACCAAATTCTATGCCTCCGCACCGGACAGCCTAGGCGGTGATATTGAAAAGGCCGAAAATGCCTATAAAAAAGCTCTTGAGCTTTCTCAAGGAAAAAGTCCTTCAATATATGTAACCTATGCCCTCTCTTTTTGTGTACCTAAGCAGGACAGTAAAGGATTTGATGAAGCTATAGAAAAAGCCTTAGCAATTAATCCCGAATCGGATCCGGATAATAAACTGGTCATCAGCATTTCACAAAGATATGCGGAATGGCTAAAAGAAAATAAAGAAATGTTTATATTGGGAGATATAAAATGAAGAAAAAATTATTGTTTGCTTTTTTTGTACTTATGATGGTTTCAGGTATCTTTGCTCAACAGAAGATTGTTTTAAAGATTGCAAGCAGTGCCCCTGCGAGGACTCCTTGGGATATTGAATTAAAAAAGTTAGCCCAAGAGTGGAACAAGATAACAAAGGGTCTTGTAAGCGCCAGATTTATGGATATGACTGTGCTTGGAGGAGAAAAGGCAGGGATTGTAAAGATGAAGCCTTCCCGCCCCGGACAAAGGCCGCAAATAGACGGAGCTATATTAAGTCCGGTAGGTTTAAATGAGCTTGCACCTAATGCTAAAATTTTCACCCTTTCGCTCCCTTTCTTAATACAAAATCAAAAAGAACTTGACTTGGTTTTAAGCAAATATGGATATGCTTTTGAAAATGAAATACAAAAAAACGGATGCAAACTTATAACATGGTCCAATGTAGGGTGGCTTTCATTTTATACAAAGGATTCATATTCAAGCCTTGATGAGCTTAAAAAAATTAAGATGATATGTGTAAACGATACAAAGGACTTTATTGATGTTCTAAACATTTCCGGTTTTAATATACTACCTGTAGATCCTGCAAAATTTAATCAAGAAATAAAAGCCACAGGCGGAGCAAGAAGTTTTACATCAATTTCAATTCTTACCTATACGCTAAGACTGTACAAGGATGTATCCTACATGCTAGATGCCCGCCTATGTCCTATAATGGCTGGCTTTGTTATAGCAGACGAATCTTGGGCTCTTATCCCAGACGAGTATAAACCTGCAATGCTGGAAGCAATGAATAAAACGACAAAAAAACTAAATGCCGCCCTTGAAGATATGGAAATGGACTATTTAAAAAAAATGCGGCAGGACGGTTTAAATATAATAAGTCTTAATCCTCAACAAAAAAAAGAATGGACAAAGGAATTCTATGAAGATATGAAAAAGGTTCAAAGAAAAATGCCTAACCTTATAAATGCAGAAATATATGAAAAAATAACAGAACAGCTTGAAGCATATCGAAAATAAGTATATTATGTTGAAATGAAAAAGGTAATTAATGGTTTTATTTTAGCTCTTACGGCAGTACTTATTGTACTGCCTTTTGTAAGCCATATAGCATCAAGCTTTGATAAAAATAGTTTAGAGTTTGAACGGCTGATTGTTCAATTAGTCTTTGTTTTTGCCTGTCTTGCAGGTCTTATCACAACAATACAAAAAAAACAACTGAATATAGAAGTTTTTACCTCCAAATTTGATAACAAAATCCAATTAATAATAAACGCATTTTTATCCTGTATAAATATAGCAATTCTTACAGCGGTATTTTTCTCGGTATTTCCAAACTACAATATGCTTTCTTCTGAAGACCATGTTTTATATATTCCGATAAAAATTTTCTTCTCTGCCCTCCCTCCGATGTACTTGATAATGCTTGCATTGGAAATAAAGAGAAACAAGTGCATAGTTTCAAGCATAGCAGGGCTTTTAATAGGACTTTTAATAAGTACGGGCTCTATTTTGGGCCTTTTAAATTTAGTATTCGGTTCGTGGTACCCTGAAATAAACGATTCAGGTCTTGCAAATCTTTTAACCGGTATTTCCGAGTCCGTGCAAATTTTTTCTGAAAATGCTATTTGGCTGATTGTTTTAATTTTTACCGTATTCAGTCTTTTCGGTATGCCTCTTTATATTGTGCTTTCAGGTCTGGCATATTTTGCCTTTATGACCACAGGAGGCTACGTAGAGAGTATCCCCATGGAAACCTATAACATCTTAACGGATACATCCATAGCTGCAATTCCTCTATTTACGGTTGCAGGCTATCTTTTGGCAGGAGGAAGTGCTGGAAAAAGGCTCTTGGATTTTGTTAAAAGTTCTGTCGGCTGTATAAGGGGCGGCGTTGTAATTTCAGCAGTATTGGTTGCAACATTTTTTACAACCTTCACGGGAGCATCGGGAGTAACAATCTTAGCCCTTGGAGGGATTTTAAGCGTAATTTTGACAGGCTCAGGTTATTCCGAAGATGACTCGGAAGCCCTTATAACGGCATCCGGTTCCATAGGACTCTTATTGCCTCCAAGTTTGGCCGTTATAGTCTATGGGGCAACTAATTTTATGACCGTAAACATATTTGACCTTTTTAAGGGGGCTGTTCTTCCGGGAGTACTTTTAGCCCTGTCGATGATGGTCATAGGAATCATAAAGGATAAAAACTCAAAAAGAATCAGGTTTTCAAGGGAGGCTCTTTTCCAAAGTTTTAAGGCAGGATTTTTTGAGCTTCTTCTTCCCATATTGATAGCAATTGTATATTTTGGAGGATATTTTACCCTTTTTGAAACCGCAGCCTTTACGGTTTTATATTCGTTTGTGCTGGAAGTTTTTATAAGAAAGGACTTGAGCATAAAAAAAGCTATCGACGTTATTTTACAAAGTATTCCCGTCGCAGGAGGGGTGCTCGTAATAATAGGAGCCGCAAAGGGGCTTGCCCTCTTCTTAGTATATGCAGGAATCCCCGAAATGCTTTCGGATTTTGCAATTACCTTTGTCGGTTCAAAAGTTTTATTCCTGCTGCTATTAAACATTTTGCTGTTGGTAGTAGGCTGTATTATGGACTTATATTCGGCTATCTTAGTGGTTTCACCTCTTGTAATTCCCGTTGCAGAAAGCTTCGGTATACACCCTGTACATACCGGAGTAATATTTTTAACTAACCTCGCACTCGGCTTTTTAACGCCCCCCATAGGAAT
This sequence comes from Treponema denticola, assembly GCF_024181645.1. Lineage (NCBI taxonomy): Bacteria > Pseudomonadati > Spirochaetota > Spirochaetia > Treponematales > Treponemataceae > Treponema > Treponema denticola. Next base: position 1,755,344 of record NZ_CP058624.1, read on the forward strand.
GAACCTTTTTATAGCAAGTTACACATTTAAAAAGCCCGTAATAAAAATAGTAAAGAGCATACTGCCCTATCTGGCTGTTCAATTTATTATCCTGCTTTTAATCACATACATTCCGTGGTTCAGCATGGCTTTTATCAAATAAGAATTGAATTTGTAAATTGTGATGAATGACAAATGACAATCGGCATTTGTCATTCATCCAATCGAGATGGTTTAAACTCGGCTTTTATCCTTTACTGCAATAATAGCACCCAGAATCATTAGGTGCCTTGAAAGTTGTGAAAGATAATTTAATACGGACATTGTGCTTGTAAAAGTATTACCGTTAATGGGGCCGATAATATCTATTAGTACAATATTTACAATCCATAAAATCATAAAAATAACCAGAATTATACCGGTCAAACGAATTTCGCCCGAAAAAAATTCTACAATCAAAAATACACCGGCAATAAGTTCAGATACAGCCAAAGTTATTATAATAACCGTTGTTATTGTTCGGCTTTTAAAGACAGCATCCAAAAGAGAAACAGCCTGACCCAATTCTCCTGCAGAGGAGCGGATAAGCCCCAATATTCCCGCAACAATCAAAAAGAAAGCTAATGCAATCTGAAGCACAACAAGCCCTACAGTTCTTTTCATAAGAACCTCCATAATTAAAAATAGATTCTGTAAAACAGTTCTTTTTATTGTATCGGAATAAGAAGGCTCTTGCTGTAGAGATAAATTGAGTTTTAGCTCATTGCTTTTTTTACCTCGGCCTCAATTTTTCCTTTTGAGGGCTGAATTAAAAGATTTTCGCCTTCTTTAACTTGGGAAAAGGAGCGGATAGTTTTTCCCGTTTCGGCATTACGGACAATGGAGTAGCCCCTGTCCAAGATACCTTGAGGGTTTGCCCCTTCCAAAATCTTATTCAAAACTAAAAGCCGTTGCCGAAACTCCTTACACCGCTCCTGCATAGCGGATAAGATTTCTTCCTTTGCATTGTCAAATCTTGCAAGAAGGGGCTGCTGAATGTTTCTAAAGCGCAGTTCCAAGGAATCGGGCTTAAAATTATTTAACATAAGTCTTATCCTTTCGATGCGGTTTTCAATATTTTGCGTAAGGTCTTCCCGATTTACGGCTATGGAGTACATAATATCGTTTAAGATTGGAGCGGCCAGTTCTGCGGCGGCAGATGGGGTGGGAGCCCTCATGTCGGCTGCAAAATCGGAGAGGGCCCAATCTATTTCGTGGCCTACAGCCGAGATCACAGGGGTTTTGCAGGCAGCGATTGCCCTGACAAGTTCTTCATCCGAAAATGGAAGGAGGTCTTCCAAAGAGCCGCCGCCCCTTCCTATTATGATAAGGTCGCCCAAGTTTTTTTCGTCGGCAATTTTTAGCTGCCTGATTAAGACAGGAGCGGCATCTTCTCCCTGTACGATTGCAGGAAGAACAACTATGCCTATTTTTTCGTTCCGTCTTTTTACTACATTTATAATATCCCGAACGGCGGCTCCTGTGGGACTTGTAATTACGGCAATTCGTTTCGGGAAATAAGGCAAAGGTTTCTTTCTTTCAGAATCAAAAATGCCCTCTGCGGCAAGCTTTTTTTTACGTTCTTCCAGCATTTTTAAAATATTCCCCTCGCCTGCGAGGCTCATCTCTTCTATTATAATCTGATATGAACCGCGCTGCTCATATACCGAAATTGCCCCTTCAGCTTTTACGGTCATACCGTCCTTGGGAACAAAGCTCAAAGAGCGGGTCTTTCCCTTAAACATCACGGCTTGAATCGAGGCCTTTTCATCTTTTAGCGTAAAATAAAGATGCCCCGCAGCCGATGGACGGAAGTTGGAGATTTCTCCTTCAATCGAAACATATCCGAAGCCGGATTCCAAAAGCTCTTTTATCTGTAAAGTAATTTCATAAACGGAATAAGTTTGTGCCATCTTAATCTTTCCTCAAAGAAATTTCGTTGACCTTTTTATAAAACTCTTCAAGTCTTTGAGAAATCATCCATGTGTAAACTTCTTCTTGAAGACCCGATAAAAGTTTTATTCCTTCGTCTATTGTCTTGATTGTCCAAATATTAAACTTGCCTTCTTTTACGGCTTCCTTAACCTCCTTAGATAAAAACAAATTATTTTTATTGCTGACCGGAATCATAACGCCCTGAGTTCCCGTAAAGCCCAATATTTTACACGTATTAAAAAAGCCTTCTATCTTTTCGGTTATGCCACCGACAGGCTGCACCATTCCGTGCTGGTTTAAGCTTCCCGTAACGGCTATATCCTGCCTCATCTCAAAACCGCCTATCGCAGAAATAAGAGCCAAAAATTCTGCACAGGAAGCGGAGTCGCCGTCAATGTAGCTGTAGGACTGCTCAAAACAAATACTTGCAGAAATTGAAAGAGGAATATCCTTTGAAAATTTTTCCCGTAAAAGAGAGGTTATTATAAGGTGTGCCTTATCATAGATTTCTCCCGAAAGGCCGGCTTCTCTTTCTATATTTATAATTCCGCCTGTACCGGGCGAAGCTTGAGCTGTAACCGAAACGGGCACACCGAATGAGTGATAACCCCGTTCCTCCACGGCGAGGCCGTTTATTTTTGCAAGTTTTCTGCCGGAAACATCTATTAGAATTTCCCCCAGCTGAACCATCTCAGCAAATTTTTCTTCGGGCAGAGCATGAAGATAATGCCGCTTTTCGATTGTGTCGTTTAAAACGCCTGCACAAATAGCCTCCTTTTTTTGCTGCTTTGCATTAAAATCTGCTTCGATTATAAGGTCGGAAATTTTAGTAAATTGAGCTGTAAGTAAATGGCGGGAACCTGCAAGCTCCGAAGCATAGGAAATTAAGCGGCTGTATCCCGAATCATCAAAGTTAAGAGCTTTTTTTTCTTTACAAAGATACTCGGTCAAATGAATTAGGGAAGCTATATTTTTATCGTTTTTTTGCATCACCGAATCGAACTCCGCACAAACTTTAAAGAGTTTATAAAAGTCAGGATCTTCTTGATAAAGAATATCGTAGGTGTATTCTCCTCCGATTATGATTATCTTAAAATTTGCAGGAAGAGCTTCGGGTTTAAAAACGCTCGGACTATGGTTCCCGGAAGGAGGTATCTGCACTTCGATTTTTCCCGACTGCAAAACTCTTTTTAAATAAGACCACGAATCGTCCTCTTCAAGTAAATCGTGTAAACGCACGATAAGATAACCGCCGAAGGCTCTGTGGACGGCGCCCTCTCTTATGCGTAAGTGTCCGTTAATTTCGGGAGCATCCGAATCGGAATGAGATTCAATCGTTCCGAACAAATTTGTAAAACTCGGCAGGTTTTCATTTATTACATAATTTTTATCTTTATTGTTTTCGCAAATAAGATTGATAAGATAGCGTCCGAAAAAGTTTTTCTTTATTCTCGAAGATTTAAATTCCGAACTGTAGATATTCATTCTGCTGATTAGATCTTCTTCGGCCTTTTTTAAAAATAGAAGAATCTTTTTATTATCTTCAATTTGTTTCGGGTTATCGGATTTTGTTGTATAGGAATCTACCAGCTTCCTTAAAGGATCGAGGGCTTCTTTAATTATCGGCATAACGGAATCTTTTTGATGCTTTATCAGCTTTTCGTCCATTTCAATTCTTTTATCCCGCAAAATAGAAAAAAGCTCGGACATTTCATCGAGAGAAGCATAGTATTTTTCTCGTAAGGCAGCGAGTTCTTGTTCGCTGAATTTTTTTCGGGCAGCCTTGGATTGAAGCTCGCTAAAGGATATTTCTTTTCCCTTTATTATAGGAATTAAATCCAATGATTGGTTGTTTTCATCTTTTATCTGCAATACCTTAAACCCTGCATGCAGCATCTTGGACTCAAATTCCATCAAAAGAATATTTTCTTCATTATCGGTTTTAGTAACGATTTTTTTCTGCTCGGCTAAAAAGCCCTCCGATTTTAAGAGTGCCAGAGTCTGCGTATGAATATGCCCTACGGCTTTTTTTATCTTTTTGCGGAAAAACCTTCCTTCTCCGGCAGGAAAAAAAAGAGCGATGGGCTCAATCGGGCGGCTAAAGTTGTAAGCATAGGCTATATCTTGAAGTTTTGCAAAATTTGGTTTATAATTCCGCAAGAGAGATGAGAGAACGGTTCTTCGGCCTGTTCCGGGTGCACCCATAACAAAAATGTTATAGCCTTCACCCTCGATACCGAGCCCCAGTTCAATAGCCTTAAGAGCACGGTCTTGCCCGACTATAGTCGAGTCGGCTCCGTTATTTTTTAATTCCCTTATCTTAGATTCGGGAAAGTAAAATTCCAGTTCATCAAGGTTTAATTTTTCTGCAGCACCGTCTGTCATGTAAGCTCCTTAAAATCGTACTTGTGAGGATTCTATGTCTGATTTTTTTGTCAGCGAAATACTTGTTTTAATTTTGTTGATTTTACCTTTAATTCGTCCGTTCTCAAAAGCTCTTAAAACAGCTGACGCAATTCCGCTTTTACCCCTTGCATCTTTAATCGTCTTAATTCTTTCGATTATCGGCCAAGGTTTAATCTTCTCATTAATTCCCACAGCACTGATAGTTATAATCTGTATTATAACAGAATTCGCAAGATTTGTAATGTTTTTAAGGCAAGTTCCTAATAATTTTTACACAATTCCGTCGATTTTGTTAAGAATTTTCGTCCTTATCCTGCTGAGCGGAGCTTTTTATGCAGCTTTTTATTTTTCGCCTGAAAGGGAATATCCCGTTTTTACATCTATTGCCGAAAAAGAGAGGATTTCTTTTATTGTCGATGAAAAAGAAAAAACAGCCGGAGTTTACTATAAACCGGAACCCTGCAATAAAGAAAATGCAGCAATTATAATAGTTCCGCCCTTTCCAAATGAAGTTGCCGGAACTTTTGACCGCTATCTTTTAAACGAAGGATATAAGCTTGCAAGCCTATCCCTGCCTAAAAAGACGGGATATAAATACAAGCTAAAAAATTCCGAAATCTTTTTTGCCGTTGTTGATTCCATGTTTAACACAAAGACAGAACAAGCGTCAAAAAACGCCGGCAATGAAAACTTAGGTATAAGTCTATCCCCTTTTATTCGATTTTTTGGGGATACTGAACTCTTTTTAATAGGAGAAGGAGATCAAGTTCAAGGCCTTTTAGACTATTACAATAAAAATCCGAATGCCTTTTCGGGAGCTTTTTTTATAATTTCCGAAGGCAGTCCTCTTCCTGACGGCTTAAAGGAAGGAACATACACTGTTTTAAACGAAAAAGATTTAAAGTTTTCGGAAAATATCGCGCTTTTTCCTATTTGTTTTTTTATTCAATCAAAAGAAAGTTTAACCGGTTTTGGAGATATAAGGGGAAACGATATTCTTGCAAGCATCTTACTCGGATCTTCAAGAGATCTAGGCAGGCAAGACCGAATCAACACGATAAAAACCTTTGAAAAATGGTTAAACTTAAGGGCAAGCCGTACAATAAAGTAATTTAAATTTTACTTATAAAAGTATAATGCCGATAATAATGTTTGAGGTGAATTTTTATGAATGATTTTGTTGTCTGGGATACCAGCTATGATTTAGGAATAGAATATGTAGATAAGCAGCACAGAAGATTGGTTGAGCTGATTAACGAGTTGTATCATGCATGTCTCGGCGAAAAAGGGGAATTAGAAGAAAAATTTAAACAGGTGATGAAAGAACTTGTCGAATATGTAATGATTCATTTTAAAGATGAAGAAAAGATAATGGAAGAAATCAACTATCCGAACATTAAAGAACATAAACAGCATCATGAGAATTTTGTAAAAAAAATTTTACAATCCGTCAATGATTATCGCAGCGGAAAACAATTTGTTCCAAATACATTTGTGAGATTTTTGCGAGATTGGCTTTTTAATCATATCTTAATTTCGGATAAAGAATGGGCAAGATTCTACTTTGCAAATAAAAAATAAACCGTTTTAATCTTTCTTTGAAGCTTTTGCGGTTAAATCAACAACCCCGTTGCAGAGCGTCGGGGTATCAACCCCTCCGCAGGAATCAAAAAAACGCCTAAGCAAATTTTGCTTAGGCATTTTTTTAAATTTATTTCTTACCCTGTAATAATATTGCAAAGGGATTGTACTTTGTTCCGTCATCATCTTTGCGGGAGCGGGGTTCGCCTACCTTTCTTTCACCTCGATGCGCAGGAGACCTTTCTCCCCTTGCAGCAGGACTTCTTTCACCTCTTTCGGAAAGAGCCTTGCCGCTCTGTACCGCCGGAGATCCTGCAGCGGTTTTAACCGTAAGCGTTTTGCCGTCCTTGGTTTTGACTACAAGTTTTTTAACCTCAGCCTTTTGCTTTGCGGTAAGGCGGGATGTACCCTCCCCCGTTTTTCGGCTTAAAGAAATTCGGCGGCGGTCTTCGTCAAGTGAAATAATTTTACACTCTACAATGTCGCCGACCTTTACGGCTTCAAGCGGATCGGAAATAAAAGAATCGCTCATCTCTGAGATATGTAAAAGAGCCGTTTCCTTAATTCCCAAATCGACAAAGGCGCCGAAGTCGACTACGTTTTTAATTTTCCCCTTTACCGTCATCCCGACTTTTAAGTCTTCAAATTGAAGAACGCCTTGCTGCATTATGGGCTTAGGACAATCTTCACGCGGATCACGGTTAGGCTTTTTTAATTCTTCGATAATATCGTTTATAGTCTGGTCTCCGATATTGTACTTGGTTTTTATTTCGCTTCGGAGCTCTCCCGAAACTTCTTCATTTTTATGAATTACATCGTAGATGATTTTTCCTGTTTCGTAGTTTTCGGGGTGTACCCAAGAATTATCCAAGGGGTTCGAGCTTTCGGGGATTTTTAAAAAACCGGCACACTGCTCAAAGGATTTAGGCCCCATTCCGCTCACATTTTTTAATTGTTCCCTGTCGGTAAAAATCCCTTCGGCTTCACGGCGGGCAACAATTTTTTTTGCAAGAGATGAGCTTACACCCGAAACATATTTTAACAAAGAAGCACTTGCAGTGTTTAAATTTACGCCTACATTATTTACTACGGAGCCTACAACAGCATCAAGCTCTTCGCTTAATTTTTTTTGGTTTAAGTCGTGCTGGTATAAACCGACACCTATGGACTTAGGATCAATCTTTACAAGCTCTGCAAGGGGATCCTGCAACCTTCTTCCGATAGAAATAGCCCCTCTTATCGTTAAATCCAAATCGGGAAATTCTTCACGGGCGACATCGCCTGCAGAATAAACTGAAGCTCCGTCTTCATCGACTACAGTGAATAAAACATCGGGACAAGATTCTTTTATAACGGCAGAAACTATTTCCTGAACATCGTGAGAGCCCGTACCGTTCCCGACAGCGATTAGCTGAACATTATATTTTTTAACGGCTTCCAATACCAAGAATTTTGCTTCTTCAGCCTTATGTTGATAAATCACAAAGGAGCCTAGGTATTTTCCGGTTTCATCGAGAGCGGCACATTTAGTTCCTGTCCTTATACCGGGGTCAACTCCTAAAACCCTTGTACCCTTTATGGGCTGGGTCATCAAAAGATGCTTTAAATTTTCACTGAAAATATTTATACCGTGCTCGTCAGCCGTATCGGCAAGGTCGCTTCTGATTTCACGCAAAACGGCAGGAGCCAGCAAGCGCACAAGCCCGTCGGCTATTGCTTCCTTATGGTAATCGTTATTTAGGGTATACTTATTTTGTAAAAGAGAAATTGCATCTTCGATGCTTACATCTATTTTTACTTCCAAAACTCCTTCCCTTTCTCCGCGGTTAATCGCAAGCACGCGGTGGGGTTTTATTTCGTTTAAGTTTTCGGAATAATCCCAGTACATCTGATAAACTGAAGTCTTTGCAGCATCTTCATCGCCGAGTCCCTTAACTTCAAACTTTCCTGTTTTTATAAAATAATCATGAACGGATTTGCGGTTTTCGGTATCTTGAGAAATTTCTTCGGCAATTATATCGGCCGCACCTTGAAGGGCATCTTCGGCTGTGGGAACATTAAGCTCTTCCGTTTCGGCATCGGTTACAATAAATTCTTTAGCCTTTTCTTCAAGTGGAGAGGCTTCAAGCTCTTTCATCAAATCGGCTAAAGCCTGCAAACCTCTTTCAACGGCAAGCATACCGCGGGTCTTCTTTTTCTTTTTAAAGGGAAGCCAAATATCTTCAAGCTCGGTGAGAGTACCGGCCTTCATTATATTTTCATAAAGAGAATCGGTCAACTTTCCGGCAGCAAAAATGCCCCGCACAATTTCGAGGCGACGGGTTTCCAAATTTGTATAAGATTTAAACAGGCGGTCTGAATCTCTGACTTGAACTTCATCAAGAGAACCGTGCATTTCTTTTCGATAACGGGAAATAAAGGGAATGGTGCATCCCTCATTGACCAAACTTATAACTGCAGAGACTTGAGCAAGCTTTATATTCAGCTCCTCTGCAATCTTTTTCATAATATCTACCTCGTTTACACTGAGGCCTTCAATAAATTCATTTGTAAATTCCATAATGCTGTGAGTATATACCATAAAAAAAAGAAAATCAAGGGCTTAAAATCAGGTATCGGATTTAAGCCTTTTACTTTATTTCTCCGCTTGTTACAGAAAAAACATTGTCTTCTTTTTTTGTCTGAACCTTTATATCTCCTATCGGATTCCACTGAACAAAAAATGTTATAATAGGTACAAGTTCATAATATTTTCTTGACGCACCCGTACGCAGCACAGGTTTTACGGAATATGAAAATTTCATTAGCCAATCTTTTAAATAGTGGGTCAAATCAAGGCTAAGAGATTTTAATTTAAATCCTGACTGTAATCTTGCATTTTTATCCCAAAAATAAAAAGAGGAAGCTAAATCTTTAAACACATTTTTTTCACCGGGGATAACAATCGGAAGATTAAGAGCGTCTTGAAAGTATCTTGCAATAACATCATTGCGGGAAACGGCGCTAAAACTTATATCCAAAAATTCGTGTATTTTAAAAACGAGTTTAGGAGAAAATGAAAATGAAGAATCCGTTACCCTTATCAAATTAAAATTAAGCGACGAATTAAATAGAAACTGTAATTTAATTCTGTTTTTCCAAGCATAAATTTCAATGGGCTGTGATGAGTTGGAAAAATTTATATCCAAAGATCTCGGAATAAATTTTTTATAAGGCAGCGCTTTCCATCCCAAATTAGGAATTAATTCATAAGGATTGTCATAACTCATTGAATAAACTGCCGACATATATTTCCATGAAAAAGAAGCTGCATACTTCTCACTTCTTTTTTCTTCAATATTATAAACATAGGATTGACTTAACGAAATATTATAAGGAAAAGAAAAAGTTAAGTTGGTAGTAAAAGGATCCCAATACCATTTTTTTGCAGCTTTTTCTCTTTCAAATAATTTTGTCGAAATGTTAAGTTTGCCGTAGGGAAAAGCAAAGTTTCCTGCAAAGGAATAGGCTTCCAAAAGCGGATTTAAATTCATTGATGTAGTAATCAATTGGGGATAATTATTTAAATTGATTCCAAACCCCGCAGATGCAGCATGAGTCTTAATATATTTCTTATCCCACTTTACCGGAATAGTTTCCCATTCAGGATTGTCAACGGTTCCGATAAATTTATTTTGAAGAAGAGTTTCCGAAATAGACCATTCAACAAAGGTTGGTTTAAATAAATCGTTGGAAATAAACGGACTAAGTTTTAAGCTGTTCGAATTATTTATGCTATAAACATTTAATTTATAATTATTTAATTGGAGTTTATCGTGCTCTATCTTGTCCTTGTGCCATATATGTTTTTGATTATTGCCGTTTAATTCAATTGAATTTGACAGATTCAAAAAGCCTTGATTATACGAAAGGCGGCTGTCAATTTTAGCCTGCCCGCTTAATTTATAATAGGATGAATAAAAATCGGACCAGTTAATATCAAAAGGCTTTTTCCAATCTTTATGATTAAAAACTATATCTTGAGATGCAAAGCCGTTTAGTTTATAGGTTAAATCATAGTTTATTAAATTTGAAAAACGATTTGTTTTTACACCGTCAATTTTATATGCAGGAAACAGGTCAACGGAAAAAGCCGGAGCTTCGTCTTTATTCGTTGCTTTATCTTTTTTACCATTACCAGCCTCTTCTTCAAAAGGATTTTTAATACCTGTTATGTTTTGTGTTTGTGTTCTTTCTTTTTTTTGCGACAGCATAGATGTTGAAAAAATAGTACCGCCAAGCCCGGCTCTTAATTCGGGCAAAATATTTTTAGGGTAATAAAATAATCTGTCGGGAGCATATAAAGCATCGTTTCCGCTAAGGCTTTCATTTTTCTTTGATTCAAAATTAAGCTTCCCTGAAAAAGCCTCAAGAGACATATAACTTATCCAAGGTTTTAATACAGGAAAGCTCGGATTGATTGAACCGTCTATCTTCCATGAATAAAAATTTTCCAATGTAGTATCTTCGGCAGCTGCCAGCTTATCCTTGTTTAAAAAATATTTAAACCAGTTCATATCTTCGCTTCTGCCCATAAAATCTTTTTTAAAAAAAGGATCCGAAATAAACGGAAATAAAACCGAAACATTGAACGGACTTTTTGTCATACTCATATTAAAGCTGAAACTGTATCTGAAAGGCACTATCTTACCGAAAAGGTTTGCCTTATTTATAGTTTTTTCTTTACCGGGGTCTCCATATTGGGTAAACAAAAGGCCGGTTCTAGGATACAGGGTATAAGAAAAACCTAAAAGACCGTGAAAATCAATTTGTTTTACATATCCTTTCTTGGGAGTAAATTTCCCTTCAAGACCGGTCAAATAACCGAGTCCCGAATACGCGTCCGCTATCAGTTTTAAATACGAACCTCCGGTATCGGAAGCCGGCTCATCCAATTTTTTAAAAAACAAACCTTCCAGCTTTTGTTTTTTTACCGTGTCGCTTTGCATAAAATTAGAAAACGAAGTAGCTTCATCGCTTTTAGGTGCAGGCTTACGTCCTAGAATATAGGTAGTAGTTTGCACAAAGGCACCTTCCCTGTTTTTAAACCCGAAAACAGGATGAAAGAGCATCTCATCTGAGGGGTAATAAAAAAAGGGAAAGTACATGATGGGTACAACTCCGACCGACAAAAAACCGTTAAAAAAAGCCATTTCGTTTCCGGGTAAAATCCAAAGGCGGCTAGCCCGAATCGACCACAAGGGGTATTCTTCTTTACTCGTCGTAAGCAAAGCATCCTTAAAAGTTATGGCACCGCTTTCATTTCTTCCGGCAAGGCCGGTATGAATTCTAAAAGGGTCTTGATTTTTTTTTGCAGGAGCCTGCGATATAATTCCATCAACAAAAACTCCTTCAAGTTTTTGAATATTAAAAATCAAAGCATCCCCTTTAAAACTTTCTCCTTCATCGGATCCGATCTTGCGTGTATAAACAACGTTTCCGATTGCTGTCAAGGTTTCGCGGGTTTTATTATGAATGATTTTATCGGCAGTAATTGTCGAAACCGAATTTTCATCCGAAACGGAAATTGAAACAAAGCCGGTAAAAATAATCAATTCATCTTTTTTTATATTTTTTTCTTTTGAGGAATCTGTTTCGGGTTTAGCCTCATCACTTTTAGGTTTAGAAGCCTTATCAATCGGCTCGCTTATGGGAGCAGATGGAACTTTTATGTACTCGGTAAGCTCTGCGGAGTTAATCGTAACCTTTATTGTTTTTTCAGGATTTTCATCAGCCTGTAAAACATTTACCGAAAAGAGAAATACAAAAAAGATAAAACCCTGCAAAGCTTTTTTCATTATTCCGTCTTACCTGACTCTTTCAAGCATTTCCTTTATATAATATCCCGTATAGGACTTTTTTATCTTTGCTACTTCTTCAGGTGTTCCCTCGGCTATGATTTGCCCTCCGTTGGTTCCGCCTTCGGGGCCAAGGTCGATAATCTTATCGGCCTGTAAGATAACATCAAGATTGTGTTCAATCATAATGACGGTGTTTCCCTGATCGATGAGGCGGTGAATAACCTGCATGAGCTGCTTGACATCCGCAAAGTGTAAGCCCGTTGTAGGCTCATCCAAAATGTAGAGAGTCTTGCCTGTAGAGCGTTTGGCAAGTTCGTTTGCAAGTTTTACCCGCTGGGCTTCTCCTCCCGAAAGGGTAAGAGCCGACTGGCCTAACTTTATATAACCCAGACCGACCGATAAGAGGGTTTGAAGTTTTCGGGCAATGTGAGGAATGGGAGCAAAAAATTCCGAAGCTTCCTCGATGGTCATATCCAAAACATCGGCAATGTTTTTTCCCTTATAGCGGACATCCAGGGTTTCTTTGTTAAACCGTTTCCCTCGGCAAACATCGCAGGCTATATAAACATCGGGCAAAAAGTTCATCTCGATTGTGAGGGTTCCGTCGCCCTGACAATGCTCGCACCTTCCGCCCCTTACATTAAATGAAAATCGTCCCGGCTTATAACCTCTCGCCTTCGATTCGGGAAGGCTTGCAAACAAGTCCCTTATCCCCGTAAAAACACCTACATAGGTTGCAGGGTTTGAGCGGGGGGTTCTCCCGATGGGGCTTTGATCGATATTGATAACCTTGTCTATGTGCTCAAGGCCGCTTAGCTTTTTATAGGCCCCTTCGGGAATAGAGGAGCGCATAATCTTATTTGAAACTGCCGGATACAGAACATCGGTTAAAAGGGTGGATTTTCCGGAGCCCGAAACTCCGGTAATACAGGTAAAGGCTCCTAACGGAATTTTTATCGAAACATCTTTTAGATTATGCTCGCTCACCCCTGAAAGCTCCAAGACATTTCCGTTCCCCTTCCGCCTTTCTTTAGGGATATCCATTTTAAGCGTACCTGCAAGATATTGACCCGTTAAACTGTTTTTTACTTTTGCAACTTCATCAGGCGTACCTTGAGCCGTTATGTTTCCCCCGTGAACTCCTGCACCCGGACCGAGGTCTACAATGTAGTCGGCTGTGCGGAGGGTTTGCTCGTCATGTTCTACAACTATGAGGGTATTCCCCAAATTACGCAAGTACAAAAGGGTATCAATCAGTCTCTGATTATCCCTTTGATGAAGCCCTATCGAAGGCTCGTCCAAAATATAAAGAACACCTATCAAGCTTGAACCTATCTGGGTCGCAAGCCTGATACGTTGAGCCTCGCCGCCTGAAAGGGTTGCAGCCTTTCTTTCTAAGGTTAGGTAGTCAAGGCCGACATTTTTCATAAATTCCAAGCGGGCCTTAATTTCTTTTAAAATCTGAAAGGCTATGTGTTCTTCCGTTTCAGTCAGCTTCAATTTTTCAAAAAACTCGATAGAATCCCCGACGGAAAGACAGGTAAGGTCATGAATGTTTTTATTGCCCACCGTTACGGCCAGCACTTCGGGTTTAAGCCTCATTCCTCCGCAGGTTTTGCAGGGCTTTATCGACATAAACTTTTCGTAATATTCTCTGATAGAAGCCGAGTAGGATTCGTTATATTTCCGATTCATGTCGGCCATTATTCCCGGCCAAGGGCGGTTATAAGAATATTTCCCCGATCCGCTTTTGGATGTATAAGAAAACTGAATCTTCGTATCGCCCGAACCTTCCCAAATGATGGTCTGTATTTTTTTAGGGAGCTTATTCAAGGGCGTATCAAGAGAAAAATCGAATTGGGCGGCGAGGGCCTCAAACCGTACCCTGTTCCAATCGGATTCGGGATTATATGGAACGAAAACGCCCTCATTAAACGAAAGGCTTTTATCGGGGGCTATCAGGTCTTGGTCAAAGTGCTGGGTCATTCCGAGTCCCGTACATTCGGGGCAGGCCCCTATCGGGTTATTAAAAGAAAAAAGGCGGGGCTGCAATTCGGGCATCGAAATACCGCAATCCGAACAGGCATTTTTTTGCGAAAAGAAAACCTCGGTTACGGGAGAATCCTTATCGTCCTGCCTTGTAGCAAGCAGGGTTCCGCCCGAGCTTTCCAAGGCTGTTTCTACGGACTCGGAAAGACGTTTCCGCACATCCTTCGACAGCCGGATTCGGTCTACTATTATTTCGATTGTGTGTTTTTTTTGTTTATCGAGCTTTACCCCGTCTTCGAGGTTTACAAGAAGGCCGTCTATGCGGGCACGCACAAAACCGGCAGCGATAGCATCGCTCACTATCTTTTGGTGTTCTCCCTTTTTCCCCTTTATAATGGGAGCAAGAATCTGAACGAGGGTTCCTTCCTGCCAGCTCATAATCGTATCTATAATCTGGTCAACCGTCTGCTCCTTAATCTCTTTTCCGCAAGAAGGACAGTGGGCATGGCCGGTACGGGCAAAAAGAAGGCGGTAGTAGTCATAAATTTCGGTTACCGTCCCGACCGTAGAGCGGGGGTTACGGTGCGTCGTTTTTTGTTCTATAGAAATAGCGGGGGAAAGCCCCTCGATGTAATCCACATCGGGCTTATCCATTCTGCCTAAAAACTGGCGTGCATAAGCCGAAAGAGACTCTACATAACGGCGCTGCCCCTCGGCAAAAATGGTATCAAAGGCGAGGGAGCTTTTTCCCGATCCCGAAAGGCCGGATATAACGATGAGCCTATCGCGTGGAAGCTCTACATCAATGTTCTTTAAATTATGTTCACGGGCACCCTTTACAATGAGTTTATTTAAGTGTCCGCCTTGATTTTGGTTTTTCATAAGGAAAGCATTATACACAAAAAATAAGGTTTTGGGAATAAGTATCACATACTTAGAATTTCTAAAAATTTATACTAAGTACCGTGTAACTATTGAAACTTTTAAGTATTTATGTTGATACTTCATACATATTTTACAACTCACACATTCAAAATTATTTTAATTGAGGGAGAAACCTATATGAAAAAAAGAGGTTCAATAAGGAATAAGCTATTGATTATAGTCGGTGCTTTGATTTTTACGGCAGGCTTTACGCTGGGGGTTTTGGGAGTACGCACAGCACGAAAAACCGTATCCGAAAAGGTGGTAATTCACCTTAAAGATAAGGCAACCGACACGGCAGAAATTATTAATGGAAGAGTTACGGCTTTTTTCCAATTTTTGGAAGGAATAGCCCGTATGCCTATCTTAACCGATAAAAGTCTTTCATATACTGAAAAAGCAGCTATATTGGACAAAGAAGTTGTTTTTAATGAAAGATTGGAGGAGCTTAATCTGTATGATATTTCAGAAATAAGCACTGCAAATGACGACCAATTTATATCGATAAATAATAGTACCTGGTTTAAATCCGCTGCAAGCGGAAAACGGTTTGCGTCAGAGCCGATTTTATCCCATTCGCTTAATAAACTTGTTTTCGTCTTTGCGGTTCCTGTGTACGGCAAAGATAAGAATGTTGTTGCCGTATTAAACTGTACAATTGGAGCAGAGCATCTATCCAACGATATTGATGATATTATAGTCGGAGAAACAGGATATTGCTATATTTTAGGTATTACCGGAACAACAATAGCACACAAAAAGTTTGATTTGGTCAATTCTCAGGATAATATTTTAAATAATGCAAGATCAAACAAAGACTTTGCCTCTTTGGCAAAATTTACGCAACAAGCTTTAAACGGTACAAAAAGTGAAGTAGGATTTTATGAGTACAAGGGAGAATCCTATATAGCCTCTTACGCAAAGATTGGCAACACGGATTGGACTGTCATTATAAGGGCACCTATAAATCAATTTATGGGAAGTATTGATACTCTGCGCAACAAAATGCTGTTTATAGGCCTTAGTATTTTAGCAATAAGTTTGGCTATACTCTTCATTGTTTGCTATAATATGCTAAAGCCCATAAATGTTGTGGTGTCCGCACTCAAGGATATTGCCCAAGGAGAAGGCGATCTAACAGTCCGTCTGCCCTTGGTCGGAAATAATGAGGTAACTAACTTATCGGAATACTTTAATCAGACAATCGAAAAAATCGGCACATCAATTAAAATAGTCGGAGAAAACAGCGATGAGATGACAAACACAGGTTCGGAACTTGTAAGCAATATGACGGAAACAGCCAGTGCAGTACATGAGATAAGTGCAAATATCGATGGAGTAAAAAAACAAGCTCTTACACAAGCTGCCAGTGTCAGTGAAACGGCTGCTACCGTAGGAGAGATTATCCGGACAATCAAAAATCTTAACGGAAGTATTGAAAATCAAGCAGCAAGCGTTGCAGAGTCTTCTTCGGCGGTCGAACAAATGGTAAGCAATATCGCTTCAATTACACAAACTCTGGATAAAACAAACGATGTTATAAAAACCCTTGCAGCTGCCACTGCCGACGGAAAAGAAACTGTTGCCGGAGCAAACACTGTAACACAACGCATAGCTGAAGAATCGGGCGGTCTTTTGGAAGCCAGCAATGTTATTCAGCATATTGCAAGTCAGACCAACCTATTGGCTATGAATGCAGCTATTGAAGCCGCCCATGCAGGTGAGGCAGGAAAGGGCTTTGCCGTCGTAGCCGATGAAATACGGAAACTCGCAGAAGAATCGAGTACTCAGGGAAAAAACATCACCTCAACCCTTAAAATAGTTTCGGGAGAAATTGAAATGCTTTCGAATGCTGCAAAGACAACAGAAGATAAGTTCAACACTATCTTCAACTTGTCCGAGCAGGTAAAAACAATGAGCCAAAATGTAATGAATGCCATGCGGGAGCAGGAAAACGGCAGCCGTGAAGTACTTACCGCAATCCGTGACATAAACATAGTAACAAACCAAGTAAATGACGGATCTGCCGAGATGCTAAAAGGCGGCGAAAATGTTGCAATTGAAATGCAAAAGCTTGATACTCTAACACGCGTTATAACGGACAGCATGAACGAAATGGCTGCAGGCGCAGTTCAGATAAACAATGCAGTACAGGACGTAAGCGATATTACCCAAAAGAACAAACGTAACATAGACAGCCTATCTACAGAAGTAGGAAAGTTTAAAGTGTAAAACCAATTGAACCGCAAGGAGCACAAAGGACGCAAAGAATTTTTTAATGCTTTCGTAATAACGCATTACTTCTGACTAGCTTAACTTTTAAATTTAACCCAAAACTTTTATTGTCATCTTGACTAAAAAGCAAGCTAGAAATTCTGTAACAATACGGGTTCTTAGTGATTGCAAGCTGGCGTAGCAATCCAAGCCCTAAGCGGTTCTTTTGAAGATAGGAGGGGTTATAGGGGAGGCCACAACCAACGAAGTTTCGAGGTCAAGAAATCTTTTATCCGAAAAAGTGTCTTTCCTCCCCTACACTTGAAAGTTCCAGATAGATTTGATCGGCGAGGCCGAAGCCTGCGTTTTTGGTCATGCTGCGGCCGAGCTCATCATACATCATATCTTGGTACATCTTGCCTGCAAAAGATTCGTCTCCTGCAAGAGTTTTTCCCGTCAAGGTATTCCGCATAGAGTCGAGCATTATTTTTACAAAATAGGATTCAAACTCAAGGGCTTGTTCGTAAAGCTTACTCGTCCTATCAATGGAATATTTTGAATGAACCGTTTCGCCGGATTTTCCGAAAGAGGAGGCCATGCCATGAACCTCCCTGTGGGTGTCGGCCGGAACGGGATTTTCTATCTTCATGGATTTTAAAATATCGCCCGGAAGGCGGGTATCAAAGAGGACTTCTGAATTGCCCGTCTTTAAGCCTGAGACGGAAGCAGAGCTTTCGCCCTGAATATTGGAAATAATGGAAGACGCTCTTTCAGAACCTCGCAGAGCTTCAAGCATTTGAGTAAAATTTTGCTGAGATTTTGCCGATGCAGGGACTTCCCTTTTATTTATCAAAGAACTTTTTACCTCTTCCCTACCCGCTTGATTTGTTCCTATTCTGTTTACTTCCATTTCTTCCCTCCCAAGCCTTAACTAAAATTATCTTTAAGAATTAACTAAAAACTATCGCTTTAAACTTACCGCAGTGCCAAGCATATTGTCGCTTGTCTGGATAGCCTTCGAATTAAACTCGTAAGCTCTTTGAGCCACAATCATGTTTACCATTTCGCTTACGGTTGAAACGTTTGACATTTCCAAAAACTTGTGTTCGGTTCTTCCGAAGCCGGTAAACCCGGGACGCCCCGGAATAGCCGTACCTGAGGCAGGGGTTTGCCTAAAGAGGTTAGAACCCTCGGCTGAAAGACCTGCATTGTTCTGAAAGCGGTAAAGCTCTATCTGGCCTACTTCTATAGGATCGTCTATATCACCTACCTTAACGGTAACACGGCCATCCCTGCTGATAGCAATCGTATTTTCACGATAGCCTTCCGGGAAAATGATTTCGGGCAAAACACGTAAACCGTTTGAGGTTACAAGCTGGCGATCTCTATCAATCTTAAAAGAACCGTCCCTTGTATAAGCATAGGTTCCGTCATATTGAAGAACCCTAAAAAAACCTTCGCCCTGAATGGCTATATCGCTTGTGACTCCCGTATTTTGCAATGAACCTTGTTCAAATATTCTTTGGGTAGCGGCAAGCCTTGCACCGTGCCCCATCTGGACTCCTACCGGAGTAATAGTATCCTCTGTAGCAGGCGTACCGGCAGTTTTTACCGTCTGATAGATGAGGTCTTCAAATTCCGCTCGCTGCTTTTTAAAACCGCTTGTATTTACGTTTGCCAAATTGTTAGCAACCGTGTCGATGTTTGCCTGTTGAGTGTTCATGCCTGTTGCGGCCGTCCATAAACTTCTAACCATAACTTAACTCCTATAAAAATATTTTGCAGGGATTTTCAAATCCCGAAAAATATTTTTTCAAGTAGTTTTGCTTTTGCAAAACTACATATAATACACGATGTTTTGTGCTTTGCACAAAACTCGCAGATAAACAGCGAAGTGTTATTTACACTGAGCTGTTTATCCTAACTCCTACCTTTTAACCTTTATTTTTTAACTGCTTCGTTCCATAGTTTGGCCATCATAGTATCTTCGGCCTGAATGGATTTTTGATTGGCCTCATAGGCCCTGTTTACTTCTATCATTCTAACCATTTCGTTTACGACATTTACATTGGAAGCTTCGATAAAGCCCTGTACTACAACAGGACGGGACGGTCCCTCGGCAGCAATGGCTTTTCCTGAAAGAGGTGTATCCAAATAAAAACTTGTTCCGTTTTTGCTTAAATATCTGTCGTTTTCAAATTCCACTATTTTTAAGCGGTCAAGATAAACGGAATCGCTTTCCGGATCGGTGATCGGGCGTACATAAACTTGTCCGTCTTGGTTGATCTTATATTCCATGTCCTGTAAAAATATGCGGCCGTTTTCTCCCATAA
Organism: Treponema denticola; assembly: GCF_024181645.1. NCBI lineage: Bacteria > Pseudomonadati > Spirochaetota > Spirochaetia > Treponematales > Treponemataceae > Treponema > Treponema denticola. Next base: position 1,774,584 of record NZ_CP058624.1, read on the forward strand.
CCGGATAGCCTTCCTTGGTCATAAGATAGCCTTCAACTCCAACCATAAAATTTCCGTTTCGGGTATACTTTTCTCCATAAGGAGTTTCAATTGCAAAAAAGCCCTGCCCTTCCAAAGCTAAATCGGCCGGAGAGCTTGTCTGTTTTAAAGAGCCTTGTTCAAACTCGGTAAAAATCTCGTTAGTTTCAACGCCGAGCCCAAGTTTTCCTATGATGGGAGCTATGTCTGATGAACCGAAGGGATTTTTTATTACGCCATCATCATTCAGTCTTCTTAAAAGTAATTCTGGAAAAGACTTTTGAACTGAAACATCTCTTTTAAAACTGGTCGTATCCAAGTTAGCCAAATTGTTTGAAATAACATCCAACTGACGCTGTTGAGCAAGCATTCCGCTCGCCGCCGTATACCAACCTCTTACCATATAACTACCTCTTATATAAAAACTTTTTGCAGGAAGCAGCAGCTTCCGAAAAAAGTTTTTTCAAGTAGTTTTGCATTTTGCAAAACTACATACAATAAACGATGTTTTGTGCTTTGCACAAAACTCGCAGATAAACAGTGAGGCTGAATTTCTGCCGAACTGTTTATCATAGCTCTTATATGATTTTCGGCATTGTAAAATTTTCTTTTAGAAAATAAGAAAACAATTTTTCTTAATATAAAATTTTGAACTTTTTTCTTAAGTCTTTTTTTAGTTCTCCGATAAATGAATTAAGCACAGCTTAAATTTTAATGTGCTTCCGTCTTCTGCGGAATGACAGAGGATCCGGAAATGACATATCGGCAGGGATGCCGCGGGAATTTTAAAATTGCCGAAAATCACCAAAGGAGTAGGAATATGATCATTAATCACAACATGAGCGCTATGTTTTCACAGAGGACATTGGGTCACACCAATTTGATGAACCAAAAAAACATAGAAAAACTTTCTTCAGGTTTACGTATTAACCGAGCGGGCGATGATGCATCCGGTTTGGCCGTATCAGAAAAAATGAGAAGCCAGATCCGCGGTTTGAACCAAGCAAGTGCCAACGCACAAAACGGCATTTCTTTTATTCAAGTTGCAGAAGCTTTCCTTCAGGAAACTACAGATGTTATCCAGAGAATCCGCGAACTCAGCGTTCAGTCTTCCAACGGTATTTACTCGGCAGAAGACAGATTGTACATTCAGGTTGAAGTATCTCAGCTCATCGCTGAAGTAGACCGAATTGCAAGTCACGCACAGTTCAACGGTATGAATATGCTTACTGGAAGATTTGCTCAAGAAACCGGAGAAAATACCGTAACTGCTTCTATGTGGTTCCACATCGGTGCCAACATGGATCAGAGAACAAGAGCTTACATTGGAACAATGACAGCTAAGGCTCTCGGCGTTCGCAATGTCGGAGATGAATCGATTATGACTATCGATACACCCGAAACAGCTAACCGCGCTATCGGTACCCTTGATGAAGCCATCAAGAAGATCAACAAGCAAAGAGCCGACCTTGGTGCATACCAGAACAGACTCGAACTTACCGTTGTAGGTATCAATATCGCAGCAGAAAACCTCCAAGCCTCCGAATCACGAATCCGTGACGTAGATATGGCTAAGGAGATGGTAGATTATACCAAAAACCAGATTCTCACACAGTCCGGTACAGCAATGCTTGCACAAGCAAATCAGGCAACTCAGAGTGTCATGACCTTGTTAAGGTAAGCTGTAAACAGTTTGACGGAAAAGCGGTTCTAAAAAGAACCGCTTTTTTTTATTTCTTGCTTATTTTTTTTATTTTTAGTATAGTAATTTTTAGTATAGTAAGACATAAAATTCAAGCTGAGTTTATAAAAATTTTAAAATGAAAAAAAGAAAACTAACCGATAAATGGCGGAAAATCATTACTATAGGCTTAATAATTTTTCTTTTGTGTTTAAGCATCTTTCTATATTTTTTTTGGGGACAGCCTCTTATAAAATTTCTTATGGATGCAGAAAAAGTACATGCCTATGTTGAATCTCATCCTTTTTCGAGCCGAATATTTTTTATGGCTGCCGTTTTTTTGCAAGTAGTAGTTGCGGTAATACCGGGAGGCCCCTTCGAAATAGGAGCAGGCTATGCTTTTGGAGCTGTAGAGGGAGCCTTAGTATCATTGGCAGGAATAGCAGCCGCAAGTATTTTAATTTTTTTATTTGTAAAAAAATTCGGCAAAGCGGCAATAGAAATTTTCTTTTCTCCGGAAAAAATAGAATCCGTAAAAATATTTAAAAACAAAAAAAGACTCCACCTCATAGTTTTTATAGTTTTTTTAATTCCGGGAACACCTAAAGACCTATTAACCTATATGGCAGGCCTTACACCTATACGTTTAAGCGAATGGCTCATACTAAGCACATTGGCTCGTTTTCCGGCTATATTGGCATCAACAATAGCAGGGACAAGTTTAGCACAAAAAAATACGGGACTTGCTCTTGCCGTATTTTTGATAGGAAGCATCGCTGCCTTTGCAGGAGTTTTGATTTTTAACAAACTAAATAGCCGTAAAAAAAGCTAAGTTTCTTACGGCTATTAAAAACATCTAAAAAAATATCAGACCTTGGGAAAACCGTGTTTTTCGCCCCAACCGAAAGGATCGAGCCTCCATTCGGCAAGGCTCTTTTTATTTTCTTCGCTTATATAGTTTTGCCTTACGGCCTCATCCAACATAATATCGTAATTTAAAATAGTAACCGGAATACATGGAGGATTAAGTTCTGCAAAAGCTTTTTCGGCTTCTGCAAATCCGTAAGAAAAGATAGCAAAACAAAAAGGAACCTTTCCGTTTGCATTACGCACAGCCTCAACAGCCTTAATGGAGCTTCCCCCCGTCGAAATTAAATCTTCAACAACAAGTACATCGGCACCTTTATAATCTGCATTAGCACCCAAACCTTCAATCTGATTTTTTAGGCCGTGATCTTTTCCGCCTGAGCGTACATAGGAAACGCTTTTTTGCAAAAGGTCTCCCAAACTTACGGAATGAGGAATTCCTGCCGTTGCTGTTCCTGCAAGCCATTCGGGGTCAAAGTCAACAGCTTTTAAAAGCTCTGCGAAGACTTCGGCTATAGCACGGCGCATCTCAGGGAGGGCTAAAAAACGGCGGTTATCGTTATAAATAGGCATACGGTAGCCTGATGCCCAAGTAAAGGGTTCATTGGGAGAAAGCTTTAAGGCTCCCAGCTCAAAAGCCGTTTTAGCCAAAAGCGGCCCATATTCTTTTTGAACCTCTGCAATTTTCTTTTCATCTTTGTGCATAAAATTTCCCTTTAGATAGTCTTATGGCTGCCTGTAAAAACTTTGTTAGATTTTTACAGGCAGCCGACGAGTTTTCCATAAGTCATCATAATATAAAGACTTATGGAAAACTCGCAAATTAGATTTAAGGAACCTCTCTAAAAACTTCAGTTTTTAGAGAGTCCTTTATAGTATTCATAGATGGCCTGAGTTCCTTTTTCGGCATAACCTTCTTCATTCATCTTGTTAAAGAAATTTTGTGCAAGCTCCAAAACTGGAATGTGCAGTTTGAGTTCTTTTGCAACATTTAAGGTTATGTTTAAATCCTTTAAAAAGTGTTTAATATAAAAACCGGGAGCAAAATCTTTTTGAAGCATCTTAGGCCCGTTGTTTAAAATCTGCCAACTTCCTGCAGCACCGCCCCCGATAGCCGAAAGCATTTTTTGAGGGTCAAGGCCTGCGGCCTCGGCATAACAGACAGCTTCAACAGTACCGAAAAGATTCGCGGCTACGGCTATTTGGTTTGCCATCTTAGTGTGCTGCCCTGCCCCTGCATCGCCTTGAAGAGCCCAAGTTTTTCCCATACAGGCAAAAAAAGGTTCCAACTCTTTAAAGGTTTTTTCATCTCCGCCTGCCATAATCGAAAGGGTGCCGTTTTTAGCCCCTATATCTCCGCCTGAAACGGGAGCATCTACAGAAAAGCATTCTTTTTTCTTTGCCTCATCATAAATCTTTTTTGCCAAAATCGGACTTGAGGTCGTCATATCGGCAAAAATCGTTCCGGGCTTTGCGGTTTTTAATAAGCCCTTTTCTCCGAAATATGTTTCTTCAACATCTTGCGGATAACCGACAATGGTAAAAATGATTTTACAGTTGGGAGCAAGGCTTGCCGGGTCATCATACCAAACAGCACCCTTTGAAAGAATCTCTTCGGCGGATTTTTTTGTGCGCGTAAAAACGTGCATCTTAGCACCGGCCGCTCTTAATCTTTCAGCCATACTTTTTCCCATAACTCCAAGGCCTATAAAGCCTACATCACAATTTTCAACCTTCATGATTTAAATTCTCCTTATAAAAATTTTTTGCAGGAAGCGGCTGCTTCCGAAAAAAGTTATTTTTTCTTATAACAAATCCAATAAAACATTCCGACAAAAAAGGCTCCGCCTATTATGTTTCCGAGAGTAACAGGCATTAAATTCTTTATAAAAAATGCAGCCCAATTTATATTTGAAAGAGCCTCGGCGGAAAGACCGGAAGCGGCAGCATAGGCCGGAACGCTTTTCGAGAAAATCCCCGCAGGGATATAGTACATGTTTGCAACACTGTGCTCAAAACCGGAAGTTATAAAAAGCCAAATCGGGAAAAAGGCGGCAAGCATTTTTCCGGTCATATCCTTAGCACCATAGCAGAGCCAAACCGCAAGGCAGACCAGCCAATTACACATAATTCCTAAAAAAACAGCCTGCACAAAAGAAAGCGAAACCTTGCCGTAAGCAATTTTTATCGTAATCCCGCCCAAAAGACTTGCACCGCTTGAAAGCTGTCCGCTTTTTACGATTAAAAAAGCAATAAAAATAGAACCTATAAGGTTCCCGATATAAACGGCAAGCCAGTTTTTAAGCATTGCAGTAAGGCTCACCTTTTTTTCTAAAGCAGCTGCAATGATTAAATTATTTCCCGTAAAAAGTTCGGCTCCGGCAAGGAGCACCAAGATAAGCCCCACAGGAAAGATAAGCCCTGCAACGAATTTTCCAAGCCCGTAAGTTTCAGGCTTGGCAAAAAGTCCGAAAGCAGCCATATTGGAGCCTTCCGAAGCAAAGGCAATAAAAACCCCTGCCAAAAATCCTAGGCAAAGCAGCTTCCACACCGGAGTCGAAGCCTTTGCAATACCCTTTTGCACCGTAACTTCCAAAATCTCGGCCGGATCACAATACATTTTTTCAGACATACACGTCTCCTTAATACCACTATGCAGATTTTATTATTAATTTATAGTTTTTCGATTTCTTCACAGCTTAAACCTGTAGCTTTTGCGATTGCTTCTACGGCAAACCCCATTTCAGCTAAATTTTTAGCAGTTTCCAGTTTATTTTGGTGAACTCCCTGAGATATTCCCTCAGCAAAGGCTATTTCCCGTTCTTCAGCACGCTGCACAGCTATATCTGTTTCATAATCATATTCGGCTAGTAACATATTCAATACCTCCTTAGTCTTGCGTTTTAAATAATCACGCAATATATCATTTGCTATACATTCTTCAATCGCTTTTTGAAAACCGTTTTGAAGATCTGTTTTTGTCCATCTTCGTACCGTTTCTACAAATATTGTGTACTCATACATCGTTTTGCAGTTTTTAAGCAAGGGATGGCGATTTTGCTGATTTATGTTTATTATCTTAACGGTCAACTCAAGATTAGGTTTTACCGCCTTTTCTATAAAAGAATCTGATAGTTTTAATGTTTTATCGGAAGGATAGGTTTCATCCCCATTATAAAATACATAAAATTCGGGCGCCGGAATGTTTAAGAGTTTACGGCTGTATTTTTCTTTTGATTCAAATAGAGTTTCATAAAGGCGGCTTATGTATTCAAGGCAACGTAAAGGCATATTTGGGTTTATAGTGGATTGATGCTCTACCAGCACTATGATTTTGTTATCAATAAGATATGACACATCATTATAGAATGTCATATAAAGTACCTGATCAAGCCTTACATTTTTCAGCTGTGCTGTAGCCGTAAGTTTGGTGCCGTGTAATGCATTATAAAGAGACAAAAAATTCTCTTTCGCCTTTTCATCTTCACTGAACAAATCAACAAAAACCGAATCCTTGTATTTTCTGTTTGAAGTACTCATATCACACCTCTTTTTAATTGGTAATGAAATTACAAATTATCCACTACCAATTAACTCTCAATCCCCCTTACAAATCAAGTATATCATAGAATAGAGTATTTTTCAATTGTCAGAGTGTTGAATCTCGATTGGATTGGAGTATCGATTTTGGTCTTGACATATTTTTTATAAAAGTATAGAATTACAATTAAATAACGGTTTCGGTCTTGGTGCTCCTTTTAGCTAAGGAGTGAAAAGGGAATCAGGTGAAAGTCCTGAGCAGTCCGGCTGACGTAAGTGAGAGAGTTGGTTTTCAAAATGCCACTGGTTTATTCCGGGAAGGCGAAAATCAATGATGACCTCCGAGCCGTAAGACCTGCCAATGACTATGAGGGTAGAATACAAGTTTTACCCGTGCCGCACTCTGCTTGGACTCATGAGATGCAGCAAAATTTATCGTGTTAATCATATTTATTTCCTCTATTGCTCCTTGGGCTGTTTGAAGATTTTGTCAAGTTTTCTTCGTTTAGCCTTGAGTACATCCGATTGATACCCTTGGGTGTACATTTTGAGGAAACCTAAATCCCTTTGCGGACCGAAATCGTTTTTCTTTATTTAAATCAAAATTCAAATTTTCCCCCTGATAACTTTCAAAAATAAGGCTTTTAATGTATAATCATCATAAATTATTTTTAAGAAGGATTTTATGGCGAGTACATACGAAAAACTTTTAAGTACAATAACGGAAGCTGCACATACGGCTAATCTGTCAGAAGACGATTACATATCCCTTTTAAGCCCTGAACGAGAGATGCATGTTTCAATACCCGTAAAAATGGATAACGGAAAAATCAAGGTCTTTAGCGGATACAGGGTTCAACATTCTACATTAAGAGGCCCGGCAAAGGGGGGAATAAGATTTCACCAAGATGTAAACATCGATGAAGTACGATCCCTTTCTGCATGGATGACCTTTAAGTGTGCTGTTGCCGACATTCCCTATGGAGGCGGAAAAGGAGGCATTTGCGTACATCCTTCAAAGCTTTCCCAAACGGAGCTTGAGAAGCTGACAAGAGGCTACACAAGGCGGATTGCATCTTTTATAGGCCCTAAGATAGATATACCTGCCCCGGATGTCGGAACAAATGCAAAGGTGATGGCTTGGATAGCGGACAGCTACAGTGAATATGCCGGAGAATTTAGCCCCGCGGTTGTTACGGGAAAACCTCTTCCTCTCGGCGGATCTAAAGGACGAGTAGAGGCCACAGGCCGCGGAGTTCTTTTTGCAACAAGGGAAATTTTAAAGAAACTCAATAAAACCTTAAAAGACCAAAGTGTAGTTATTCAAGGGCTTGGAAATGTCGGCGGCGTTACTGCAGATCTTTTTTATAAAGACGGAGCCAAGATAATTGCAATAAGCGATACAAGCAGTGCAATATACAATGAAAAAGGCTTAAATATTCCTCAAATACTCAAACATAAAAAAGAAGGGAAAAAACTCAATTCTTGTGAAGGCGATTTTAAAAGGCTAACCAATGAAGAGCTATTGGAGCTTAAAACCGATATTTTAATTCCGGCGGCCCTCGAAAATCAAATTACCGAAAAAAATGCATCAAATATTAAGGCCTCTATAATCATCGAAGCAGCAAACGGCCCCATCACTCCCGAAGCCGATAAAATCCTCGAAAAAAAGAATATTATAACTGTGCCCGATGTTCTTGCCAACTCGGGAGGTGTAATTGTTTCATACTTTGAATGGGTACAAAACCTGCAAGGTTTTTATTGGACGGAAGAAGAAGTCAACAAGAGCCTTGAAGATAAGATGATTGAAGCCTTCAAACTGGTATGGGACGTAAAAGAAGCCTATAAGGTCAGCATGAGAAAGGCAGCCTATATTAAGGCCTTAAAAGAACTTGTAGAAACTCAAAAAGCTAAGGGAATTAACTAAATCGCCCTTTTAAAGTTTGTCTATCAGCATTGAGCACTTACCCGACGGGATCGGCAAGGTCTTCTTCTTTTCGTTTAGGATATTTATGGTAAAATAATAGAGCTTTTCGCTTTCCATGTGAATTTCCCAGCCCCTCTGGCTCTTGGACGAAAGAATGGTTATAAGGTTTCGTTTAAGGCTTAAGTTTTCGATACCCATGACTTCAAGGTTGGGAACAGTCCAGTTGACAGTCTTACGCGGAAGACTTATCGAAAGCCCTATAACGTTTTCTATCATCAGGCTGATTGTAGAAAGACCTACACCCAAAAGGTATTGTTTACGCGGAAAGGCAGGTTTTCCCTTCCATTGGGCGGGGCCTTCTTTGACAGGAGAATAAGCCTCCCATAAGAAGCCCTGTTTTTTTGAATTGCCTGCGGGCGAAAGGGTTTCAAGCACATAGTAAAGGTGCCTTATAACGCACTCTCTTGCTATCTCCCAGCGGTTATATTTTTCCAAACCCTTTACGACAACAAAGTTCAAAATAGGGAAAACGCTGCCGCAGGCACCGTTTCCGTTTTCGTCATATTCAGGCTCATCGGCTGCAAGACTGGGAAAAGGATGATCAACCCCGAAAGTCTTAGGATTGGATAGGTGTTCTACCAGAAGGGCGGCCTTATCCTCATTTGGAATCTCGGCAAGCATCGGCCAAAAACCGGCAAGGGTTTTCTTCTTTATCTGCTTACCCTCAGCATCGAGATCATAATAAAAACCGTCTTCTTCATTCCACATCATAGAATTAATTCTGGTTTTTACAGTAAAATACAACCTCTTATACTGAAAGTCTATTTCTTTGTCGTTTAGTATATCGCCCAAGGCAGACATATAAAGGGCATTTACGGCAAGAGCCGAATTAAAATCGGTCAAAAAAACGGACTCTTTTCGGGGCGTATTAGGCATATTTACTGTTTCAAGAGGACTTTTATAGAGACCGTTATCCGACTTAAACATTTTGTCAATCCAGTCCATGTATTTAATCAAAACAGGCATAATATCCTTTACACGTTTTTTGTTTCCCGTCTTATGATAAATATTGTACTCAGCCCATGCAAATAGGGGCATACCCAGCCCTTCCGGATTATCCCTTTTTAAAACAGGTTCCTTTGTATCAAAATCATATCTATTGCGTATGGCTCCGTTTTCTTCCTGCCTGTCATAAAAAAAGTCAAGAGCAGAATTCGGTGTATAATTCTTATTAGAATAAACAAAGAAAAAAGAAGAAAATATAGTTTCATATTGATTCAAAAAATTGCCGTCCGATTCGGGATAAATAAAAAAGCCCTCGGTACCCTGTTTGCCGTCGCCCGCCGAATGCCAAAAATCATGAACCCAAGCCCATGTTCTATCGTAAATGTCCACGAAATCTTGATCGTAAAAATGAACACGCGGAAAATCTCTTTTATTCACCTTAACTCCTTATTTTTTGTGCAAGACAATATATAGTATACCATATTTTTGCAAAAAATGGTAGTTTTTTAGCAATATTTATAAAAAAAGTTTTGAATCTGAAAAAAGGCTTTCGTTTTATTAATTATCGGCACCGGAAGTTTCTTCTTTTTCCTCGGCAGAACCTGAATTTTCGGCTGAAGTACCATCCTCAGTGTCGGTTCCGCTTTCAGCACCCTCTTGGACAACAGGCACCACGGGGACAGGTTCAGGCGGGCGGCCCAAAAAGAGAACAATATCTTCATTATCCTTTTTATGCTTCATTTTTAACAAAAGAGTACGGGTTCTTTCATCATAAACATAGCCTGAAGAATTATAAATCTCAAATCTGGGATCCGTTCTAAAATCGATTTCATGGATTTGTATCCTATAAAAAGGACGGATACCCCTTATAATCATGTAATGAGTATCTCCCGTCTTAGCCGAAATTCTAAAACTGAATGTTTTTGCATCGTTTTTAAGCACATTTATATCGCGTGCAGATGTCCAAGCCCAAATACCGGGCTCAGCCTTTAAAGCCAAAGACTCTTCATGCGGATAATATGGATTATCCTTAATAGCAGCAGCATACAGTTTTTCGGCATGGAGAATTAGGGCATCATTGGCCATAAGCCCTAACTTCTTTGCCTTATCGCCTTGAATATCGAAAGATGCCGGTAAACTTGAAGAATTTCCTCCAAGAGAAAATATAGAAGAATACAGGGCCTGCCCTACAGCCTTCCATGTACCTTTATCGGGATATGAACTTCCATAGCGGATTAAAATAGAAGCTGCTCTTAAAGTTTTTTCGGTATCTATGGTCTTTTTATCGGAAGAAATATACAGTCCATCATCAATAGAAATCAAAGAATCTTTTAAAACCGTCTCATATTTCTCGGAATTTTCCATAAAAAGATTTTGTTTATTAGGAAAATAAAAAGCGTAATCCATTGCAGCTTCCAATAGGCCCGCGGCATAACAAGAGTTTAAATCCTCTTGCTTTGCATTGGAAGCTATCTTTTCCAAGGCGGAAATCAAATTTGCCCTTGAGTTGTTTATCAAAAAGGGAATAACAGACTCACTATCAAATACGGAAATTTCAGCCCTTGCTATGCTCGATTCAATACCGGATAACAGCTTTTTTTGGTAAGCAGCAAGGCTTTTATCGTTTTGTGCAAGATTACCATAAAACGTAGTCGATATATAGGTGCGTTTTTCTTTAGGCAAAAGAGAAGACGGAGCAGTGACAAGAGCCTTTTCATATTCTCCCTTAAAGGCTTTTTCGGCTATATATGCAGTCAAAAGCTCTTCGTTATAATTTCTTGACGAAATCACACTTGAAAAATAATCCAAAGCCTTTTCTCTAAATAATTGTTTTGTTTTATTGTATTCTTCCTCACTTGCAATCGGAATACGGCAGATAGAATCAAAGTCCAAAGTTTCAGATTGAATATAGGTTTCATACAAGGCTGTTTTTTTTGAACTTGAAAGAATAAGATGAGGAAGCTCCGATGTATCATCGGAATTTCCAAATCCGTAACCGCCTCTAAAAATAAACCTATCTTTTCCATATCTTAAAAATATTTGCTCATCCTGTCTTTCAAGACGGGCAGATTGAGTCAATTTCCAAGGAAAATAAACGGTTTCTATCTCTGACGGCATAGAAACGGAAATTCTCACCGTTTCAACTGTTTCCGAAATGTATGAGGTAAAGTCTATCAAAACATCGTTAGAACAAATAACACTAAAGGAATCTTCGGTTTTTTTGTACTCTAAAACCTTTAGGCTAAGCTCTTCGTTATTGCTCGTTTTTGCAGTAATGGGAGTCTGATCCGTAATGTAAAAATCCAAACCGTTTGCAACTATATGGAGAGGTAAAAGAGGAGTCCTATTTCCGGTTTCATCAACCTCATCCCGTCCGGAAACGGACATGGCTCCTATTGTATAATAAAAAGTCTTCCCTATGGTAAACTGAATGACAAAAATGCCGAAAATAATTAGTATATACAATATAGTTAATGCAATCATCCTACTTGATTTGTGCTTCATAATGTTATAGTTTATATAAACTAAGGAATAATTGCAATACTTATAAGGAGTTATTATGAAAATAACCAAGCAAATTTTGGTATGTTTTAGTTTTTTGATGGTCATATCCATCATTTTTTCGTGTAAGACAATCGAAAAAGCTGCAAAAAAAAATCCAAGAGAAGAATTTACCGATAAGCTTACCCAACTTTCTCAAAAGAGAGATTTGGAAGGTATCTTAAAATTGATAGATGAATCGGATCCTGAACTGACCAAAGATTTTAAGATACAATATCTAAAACTTTCCATCCTCATTTCTATGAGAAAAACACAGGAAGCGGAATCCTTTGCAAATGAACTTTCCAAGGACTATCCGGATAATACAGATATTCTTTATGCCCAAGTTATGCTGGCCCAAGCCGAAAACAATCTACAAAAAAAAGATCAATATTTGAAAAAAATATTGGCCATAAACCCAAAAGATTCACAAGCCTTAACAGAGCAGGGCTTGGATTTTTACTCGGCCAAAAGATACAATGATGCCAGAAGAAAATTTATTGAAGCCTACAAGGCTGACCCGCAATGCACGGAAGCCCTCATAGGCCTGGGACGCATAAACTATCTTGAAGGAAAACTTGACCAAGCAGAATCGAATTTAACTACAGTATTGGAGCAGGAACCCAATAACAGCACAGCCCTTGCAGAACTTGCCCGCATAAAATCAGAAACAAACAGAATGTATCAAGCCCTTCAGGATATAAATAGGGCAGCGGAGCTTGAACCGAATAATCCCAGCCATTGGAATGACATAGGCTCTTACAATCTTACAATAGGCAGAAAAGAAGAAGCAAAAAAAGCTTATGATAAAGTTATAGAGCTTACTCCCGATTCTTACATAGCCTATATATACCGTGCCGGCATAAACGATGAGCTAGGTTATAAGGACGAAGCCCTCAATGATTACATAAACGTATGCAACCTTTATCCGCCTTATTATTTTGCATTGGAAGGAGCCGGTATCTTGCTTTGGGAAAAAGGAGACTGGCTAAACGCCGGCACGGCATTTTTAAAAGCCTTAAACAAGGCTCCGGCCTCTTATCAATATGCGCTTTTGTACGCAATAAGCCTCTATAAACAAAATAAAAAGCCGGATGCAAAAAAATTTATGCAAAACTATCTAAAATCCATCAATCGTACCGAAAAAGAAAACGAATACTTTTTATGCCGTCTTTTTATAGATTTTGCAGGCGACAGTGAGCTGATAAACAGGGCAACAGCAGAAACCGACATGGTAAAAAAAGGAAGACTGTTTTTTTATCTCGGAGAATTTTACAATCTGACCAAAAAATACACTCTTGCAGAAAAGTGCTATGTTCAAGTAATGTCGATAGAAAATCCTGCCTTTTTTGAATACCGTTTTGCAAAAAAAGCTATGGATGAATTTAACTCAACCACCGGGAAATAGGCTAAAAATGCTTAAAGAAGAAAAAGCCAAGGTACGAAAACTCATAAAGGAATATTTTAAAAGTCCTAAAGTTAAAAGCCTGATACAAAAAACCGAAGAGCTTCAAAATACCGAAGAGTATTGCAAGGACTTTTTAAATAAAATACCTAAATACGGCGAAGCTAAAACGGTTTTTGCCTATTATCCCATAAACGAGGAATTCCCTACATTGGGGCTTTTAAGACAGGCAGCAGAAGACAAAAAGACTATAGGCCTCCCCCTCGTTTTAGATAAGGATTTGGTATTCAAAAAAATGGAATTTAGAAACGGTAAGATAGAGCCCGTTCAAATCGGAAGCTTCGGTATTATGGAGCCTGCCGAAGATGCCTTAAACATCTTCCCTCAAACACAAGAAGAAAAAAAGACTGCTCCTTTGGAGCTTCCCCTTTTGATTTTGGTTCCCGGAAGAGCCTTTTCAAAAAAGGGAGAAAGAATGGGCCGAGGCGGAGGTTTTTATGACAGGTTCTTTGAAAAACTTTTTAAAAGCATAAAAAAAGAAGATATCTGCCTTGCAGGTCTTTGTTTTTCGGGACAAATTTTAGACACAATCCCCATGGGAGAATTTGACCGTCCTGTAGACCTTGTCGTAACGGAAGCGGAGATTTATTCGTGCGGAGGGTAAATATCAGTGCTTAAAATAAAATTTGATAAAATCATAAAAAATACGAATTTTCTATTGACATTTTATAAAAAATAGTGTAATATCCTAAAACTTCCTGATTGGAAACATTCCCCTGTAGCTCAGTAGGCAGAGCAAGTGGCTGTTAACCACTGGGTCCGTGGTTCGAACCCGCGCGGGGGAGCTATTCAAATGACGGCTGGCCTTTCCGAGGTCAGCTGATTTTTTAAAGGCAGGTGCGATATGTCAAGAGTATGTGAAATTTGCGGAAAAGGCTCAATGTCAGGTAACTCTGTAAGTAAGTCCAAAATTCACACAAAAAGAGTTTGGAAGCCCAATTTGGTAAATGTAAAAACAGAAATCGGCGGCAGGACTCTAACCATTAAAATGTGTTCTCGATGCTTAAAAAGCGATTACGTTACAAAGAAAGTTTAGTTTTTTCTTAATTTACTCCTTTTTATTTAATTTCGAGTCTGCCGAAAAGCGGACTCGATTTTTTTTATTATACGTACATTAAAATTATCAATGCAAGAATAAAGTATATAAGACCCGTTATTACCCAGCTCCATCTGCTTTTGCGCTTTGAATCTTTTTTCTTTTTAAACTTTGCAAAATCCGTAGTTACGCGGGCATCTTTTTTCATTGTAATTCCGTATTTAATATTTTCTCCTAATTGTAAAAAACCGAACAAAATAACATCAAAAAGTCCCGACTTATTTACTATAGATAAACCTCCTATTCCGGTTAAAAAAACGGAAGCAATAAAAAGGCCGTCACATAGGTGGTGAAAAAAAGAACGGGAACTACCCCGTGAAAAAAGAGCAATAACAGCAGCCGTAATAACTGCACCGAGAATAAACGGATAAAAAAAATTAAATCTTGATTCCGTCTTTTTTTGAGGCGAAAGCTCTTCAACTACATTATCAAAAAAATTATTGCTGCTATCGGATTCATTTTCCATAGATACACCTTTAAAAAAAGTACGGCAGATTTAAAACCTGCCGTACTTAAGGATTAGATTATTTTACTATTTTGCAAACTTTTCATATTCGGCATTATTGCATAAAACCCAATGTTTTTCACGAACTTCTCTAAACGTAGGCTTATCTACGGAATAATCGTGTGCCAAAGCCGGTACATACACTTCCCTTTTCCTGTTCCGCTCGGTATTGGGATCCGGTACGGGAATAGCAGAAAGCAAAGCACGAGTATAAGGATGAAAAGGATGAGCAAAAAGCTCATCGGAATCTGCAAGCTCTACCATTTTGCCGTAATACATAACTGCAATTCGGTCTGAAAAATATTTTACAACTGCGAGGTCATGGGCTATAAAAAGAATAGTCAAATTCATCTCACGGCGTAAATCATTTAAAAGGTTTATAACCTGAGCCTGTACCGAAACGTCCAATGCACTTATAGGTTCATCGGCAATGATGATTTCGGGATTCATAACAATAGCCCTTGCTATACCGATACGCTGTCTTTGCCCGCCCGAAAATTCGTGAGGGTACCTTTCGGCATGTTCTGCAACAAGGCCTACGAGATTTAAAGTTTCTTTGACTTTTTTGTCAATTTTTTTCATATCCCGTTCGCCTCGAATAATCATTCCTTCGCCTATAATCTCACGAACCGTCATACGGGGGTCCAATGAAGAAATAGGATCTTGGAATATCATTTGAATATCGGACAGAGCTTCATTGTAGCGCATCTTTTTCATCATTTTTTTATCGACACGCAATTTAGCCTCTAACTCTTCAGCCAATTGTTTGTTGCCTGATGATCTCGCCTCCTTAATTCTTTCCTTTAGAAAAGGAAGGCCGGAATTAATATGATGGTCTTTGTAGTAAATATCCCCGCCGGTAATTTCGTAAAGGCCTATAATTGAACGGCCTATTGTAGTTTTACCGCAGCCGGATTCACCTACAATGCCGAAAACTTCACCTTTACGAACATCAAAGCTTACATCATCGACAGCTTTAAGATACTTACCCTCAAGTTTAAAGTATTGCTTTAAATTATTTACTCTCAAAATCAATTCATTATTATTCATTTTGTCCTCCCATTTTCTCTTTCATTCGGCGAATTCGATCGGTAACAATAAGCGGAGGCTCAATGTCTTTAGGTGCATCAGGATGCAATAACCACGTCGCAGCTTTGTGAGTAGGAGTTATTTCAAACATCGGCGGTTCCTCTTCAAAATCAATTTCCATTGCATATTTATTGCGTTGAGCAAAAGCATCGCCTTTAGGCGGGAAAATCATATTAGGCGGTACACCCGGAATCGCTTCAAGTTTTTCCTTGGTATCCAAATCAGGCATAGAAGACAAAAGAGCCCACGTATAAGGATGAGCGGGTTCATAGAATACTTCATCAACAGATCCGTACTCAATGATTTTTCCTGCATACATAACAGCGATTTCATCTGCCATGTTTGCAACAACACCAAGGTCATGAGTAATAAATATAATTGAAAGATTTCTTTCACGCTTTAACTCGTTGATTAACTCAAGAATCTGGGCTTGAATGGTAACATCCAATGCCGTTGTAGGTTCGTCACAAATCAAAATATCCGGGTTTGAAGCAAGAGCTATTGCTATAACTATCCTCTGCCTCATACCGCCTGAAAATTGGAAGGGATATTGCATAAACCTTTGGCGGGCTTGCGGAATTCCTACTTCATTCATTAAATCGATAGATCTTGTTTTTGCTAAACTATACTCCATCTTATAATTCATTTTAGAGGATTCCCAAATCATAGACTCCAATACTTTTTCGGCACGGTCTTTTACATCGAGGTTAGCATTTTTTTCAAGCTTATCTTCAAAGGAAGCCTGAAGCTTGATTAAAATATCCCTTATTTTGCCCTCAAGCCGGTCAAGCGTTACTCCCGTAGGCAGCCTAAATTTTTTAATTAAATTAGCTTTAGACTTACCTGTCATATTCTCAGCCTTTAAAGACATTTTGTATATAAAGATAGCATTATCAATTGAACCTTCAAATGTATAGGCAAAGCCGTTTTTGTGTAAGTCCAATTTATCTATAGCCTCTTTAACAATAGGCTTTAATTTATTGCATGTATCCGAAACGGAATTTACATCAATTTTGCCCTGTAGAATGTTCAAAGTTTCTTGTATTTTTGAAATTGCCGTTTTTTTATTATCGGCAGATTTATTATTAGAATATTCTACAGCTTTGCATACCATAAGTAAAAAATTATCAAGGAATTCTTCGTCAAATAATTTTTTTGCCGCATCATTGAGCAGCTTGATATCTTTACCGGCAAATTCCTCTTTACCTTTCTGGAGTGAATAATACCCTAAAGCAACAAAGTCAGGCTTATGTCTTTCAAGACCGTTTTGCAAAATGACTTTTAAAGCCCCCAAAGCGGCTTCCACTTCAGCCTTATCAGTTTCAGAGCCTTTACTCATCTTGTACTTGCTTGCGACGACTGAAAGGTCTTCAACGGCAGACACAAAAGCAGGATTATCTGATGGTATCAAAAAAACATTTCCGCAGTTTTTTGAATATTGTACAATCCTTTTTAGTTCTTGAGCAACCTCAGCAACCGGTTTATCAATTAATTGAATCTTAGCACCGTCAATGTATGAAATTGTAGTTTCGGCCGTATCATGGGCAATATTATATGCACGTTCAAGCCTACATCCTTCAGAAATATAGCCGGTAAACTTACTCATCGATTCTTTGACCTTAGCGCCATCTTCACCTGCCAGAATCATATTATCTTGCAAAACCTTTGCAAGTTCTTTATAATTCTTTTTCGATTGCTTTCTTTGAGCAACATTGTTTGCAAGTATTGCCTCTGTAAGTTGTTTTCCGACACGGACAATAGGGTTTAAACTTGACAGAGGGTCCTGAAATATCATAGCTATATTGTTTCCGCGGATATTATGGAAAACTTCTTCGGGTATCTGCAACAAGTCCTTTCCATCATAGTAAATTTCTCCGTCTTCAACGGTTGCATTTCCGGCTAGAATACCCAGAATAGCTCTTGCAGTTACGGACTTTCCGGAACCGGATTCTCCTACTATAGCTAATGTTTTGCCTTCTTCAAGATTGAATGAAACGTCCCTGACAGCACGAACATAGCCGTTATTTGTCCAAAACGATATTTTTGCATTTCGTACTTCTAATTTTGTTTTATTTGCCATATTAATCTTCTACTCCTCTCAACGACGGATTAAATGCATCTCGCAGACCGTTTCCAAATAAGTTAAAAGAAATCATCATTAACGATATGATACCTGCGGGGAAGAACAAGATATGAGGATCAGTAGACAAATATTGCTGTCCTGAACCGAGCATTGTTCCTAACGAAGCCATTGTTTTTCCGTGAAAACTGACTATTCCCAAAAACGAAAGTGTCGATTCGGATAAAATAACATAAGGAATAATTAAAGCGGCACTCGTAATAATCGTTCCTATTGCGTTGGGATAAATATGCTTAAACATAAGCCTCTTATCATTAGCTCCAAGCGTTCTTGCTGCCAAGATATATTCCTGATTTTTAAAACGATAAAACTGTGTTCTAACCCGAACACCGATGCCTATCCAGCCGGTTAGAATAAAGGCAAATAGAACACCGGTAAAGACCGAAACTTTTCCCGTTTGAACAAGGTGAAGCTGAAACAAAGTTGCAACGATAAGGAAAGGCATACCTGCCAAAATATCCGTAAGGCGCTCCAAGATAAGATCAACCCAGCCCCCGTAAAAGCCTGTAATTGAGCCGTAAATTGAACCCAGAATAAAGTTAATTATCGAAACAAGAACTGACAACATTAATGACAATCTTACACCATGAGCCAATCTGACCATAATATCAAAACCTTGGCCGTCAGTACCGAAAGCATTTGCCGGCTCATGACCGTTCAAATACTGATAGTAATTATAATACAAAACCCTGATCCCGATCATAGTTTTATCCCTAGGTATGGAGTAAAGCACATTACCGCTTTCGTCCCGCAGATAATTATCGGTCAAACCTTGTTTCTGAACCTGTTCCAGTGACAGCCTCTTACCGGTTGAGTCCACAGGATACTCACGTCCGTCCACTTTATACCAAATATTTGCATCAGCTTGATCACGTGCAGCAAATTCATCGGCATAATCAATCATTGGGAATAGTATCTGTTTTCCCGTTTTTTCCTGCCAACTTACAATGTTATCATAAGTTTCTTTTGTTACATTCAAAAAAATAAAACCTATACCTCGGTATGAATCCACTCTTACATATCTATATCTGTTTTTACCGTCCGTAAATTCTTCTCCGATCGAAACAATAGGAGAAGAAGACAAAGCTTCATCCCAGCTTACTTTTTTTGATCCGTCTCCATTTACTGTTCCATACCCGATACCGAGAGTATAAAACAAATATTTATCGTTATACTTCATCGGTTTTGAGCCGTCCCAAAAACCTGTTTTATCAAAAATTTGCAGCTTAGGCCGAACCTTTGCATAAACGGCATCGGAATAAGCCAAATCATACTTCGAAAAGAAGGGGACTACTATTGCGAATATAATAATTGCACCAATAATATATGCAGCGGCTACGGAAGCACTATTTCTTTTAAAACGCAGCCATGCATCCTTAAAATAACCTATCGGCTTTGTTTCAAATTTTGCATCAAAAATTTGTTCATCCCTCTGTACCAATCTAAATTTTTCTTTAGGGATATGTTTCATATTTTCCATAATTTATCTCTCCCCTATCCTGATTCTAGGATCCAATAAACCGTAGCTGAGATCCGTAACTATACTTACTACCAATCCTATGGCCGTATAAAACATACCCGTCGCAACAAAAAGGTCATAATCCAATAAATTAATCGACGTAATATATAATTTACCGATACCGTTAATAGCAAAAATCTTTTCCGTAATTATCGCTCCGCTCATTATACTGAGAACAAAGGCAATAATACCGGGAAGAACCGGAACCATAGCATTTTTTAATGCATGGCGTCTGATAGCCTGTCCCCGTGTAAGTCCCTTTGTTCTTGCCAAAAGCATATATTCACTGGTAAGAGCTTCTGTAAGTTCCGCACGAACCGAACGGGTAAAACCTGCAATAGCTCCGAATGAAAGGGAAAGAATCGGTAAAACCATCGAGTGGAACATCTTAAATGTCCACCATGAACCTCCTGCATCGTATAACGATGAAACAATTACGGGAAAAAGACCTAGCTTATATCCTAAACCGTATTGCAAAAGAAATGCGTAAACAAAGGACGGAACGGATATAAATAACATTACAATTATAGATATAAAATGGTCAATCCACTTATTTTTATAAATAGCGGCAATAATACCGAATAATATTCCAAGCGGAATTGAAAGAATTGTCGAATATAAGTTTAATATGATGGTAGGGGGTAATTTACTTACAATAACTTCTTGTGCAGGTTTAAGATAATCCACCTTCCAAGAAGTTCCCCAATCTCCTGTTGTTACAATATTTTTTAAAAAAATCCCATACTGCTGCATTATAGGTTTATCATAGCCTAATGCACTTCTTCTGGCTTTTTCCAGCTCAGCTTCAGCTCCCATCATAGGTAATTCAGGCTGCAGCAGTTTTATAAGCACAAAATCTATGGTCATAATGATAAAAAAGGTTATGAGACCTAACCATAACCTTTTTAGCACATACCTAAATGTTTTCATAAATAATCTCCTCTAGTCGAAAACTAATACACTGCAAAATCTACACCGTTTTAAAATCCAAGAAATACACCGCAATAGGTTTATACAAACCCGCTTGCGGTGTATTTGATGTAAATTAAGCTAAATAAATTTAGCTATAACCGGTTTACTCGTAATTGAGCTGTCCTTGGTTCTTTTTAACATATTCGTCCCATTCAGTATCAGTATAGTTAAACTTCAATAATTTCATACCGCCGTAACCATACATGATATTGTAGACGTCTGTGTAATAATCTATTTTATGTGAAACCAAGACTGCAGCAGTATATGTTCCTAAAGGAATACACTGATATGCACTGAGAATACCGTTTTCCAGGGCTGCAAGTATTTGCAGTTTTTCAGTTGCAGCAGCCTCTGCATAATCGCCGTTTCCGTTCATAGAGGCCGACCATTGTTCAAATGTTCTTTCTTCTTCTACGGTAGTACCGTCCGCCTTGTCAATCTTAATCTTAAGTTTTTCAACAGAGGGGTTCCAACCGTTTGATTCATGAATCTTAGCCAAACCGCCCATGTAGGTAGGATTAGCATAAACTTGAATAGTCTTAAATGGGTAGAAGGCTGCACCTCCCCATGCTCCTCGGATAGCCATATTTTTTCCTGCAGCAACATTGTCGTAGCGTTTAGGATCGCCGGATTCATACTTAATTTGAACTTTTCCCTCAAAAGGAGTTCCCTTTGTTCCTTCATTAATGAATTCCTGCATTAAATCCTGCTGTTTGATATGCTGGGGGGTAAGATCGCTGGGACTTGCCATCACTTCGATAGGCACAATTTCACCGGGTTTGTAAACCTTATCTGCAACAGCCTGTTCATAGGCAGCCGTAAACAGTTTGCGGGCGGTTTCAACGTCACGTCCTGTAATTTTTGCATACTGAGCATCCGCAGTTTCCTTAGTAACTTCAATGTCATATAAGTTACATATTGCTCTTTTTGCATAGAAGGTATCACGATAAATTGAATTGGGATCATTTGCCATATCGTAATAGTACAATCTATTTAACAAGAAGTAGGCAGGCTTAAATCCCGAAGTAGCTTCTCTACAATATTTTTCTCTGTCAATACATAGAGAGATAGCTTTTCTAAAGTCTTTATAGCGCATAACAATTCGTTTTCCGCTGCCCTTTTCTTTATCCCTTGCATTTAAAGCTTCGTCACTTGTAGCAAAAATATAGCGGTCGGTATAGGTTTCATCCGTATAATACAGCCTGTCGCTTTTCTTGTATTTTTCAAGATCATCAGAGTTCAAAGCAAACTCATCAAGTAAGCCCTGACCGAAACGCTGAAGCTTTGTAGCATGGTCTTCGATAATATCAATTATTACGGCATCTGCCTGATATTGACCTTCATGTCTGCCGTCATGGTAACCGCCCCAATAGGGGTTTCTTACCAATCGAATCTGCTTGTCTTTTTCATAGCTTTCAATCTTATAGGGACCGTATGAAACGGTATTACTCATATCGGTTCCGTAAGAGGTTGCCTTAAGTTTTTCGACCGTTTTAAAGTTCTTTTCGTAAGTTTCTTTATGAACAAGCCATGTGCTTCCAAAGGCATTCAACATATAAAACATTTGAATAGGATCAGCCGTAATGAAAAGGAACTGATATTCGCCTGTTTTTACAAGACCGACATCCTCCCAAGGAGTTTCGGGATATAGCTCTCCGGTGTTGTAAACACAAAATTCTTTCCAAGCATCGGGATTATCATCTCCAAAAGCTTTTGCAATAGCAAGCATTTCAGCTTTAGATTTATCGTTTACTTCAAAATATTGGGAATCCTTATATTTTTCAAAAATATCGGTGCCGCCTAACATGAACTTATCTTTGTGCTTGGCATTTTTATAGTAAGATTCTGCAGCACCTCCAAAAAACATAATCGAATCGGTAAGGGTAAACTCAAGTTTTGCATCTGCCGGAGCATCATCACCCCAAGCCTTATAGATGGGCTTACCTGCCAAATCGTTTGCCTGATACTCTTTAGCTTTGTAAAGAGCAGCAGTTCCCGTACAATAATCGTTAGATCGGTAGTTTTTCATTTCGGGGCTTAAGCACATCTGCATTGAATAAACGTAGTCATCAGCTTTGATAGGTTCTCCGGTTTCCCACTTCATTGCGGGGTTCAAATCGACCTGAAATACGCGGCCGCTTGTAGCATCGGCAGGGATATTGTATTTTTCCTTGTTTGCAAAGGATGCTGTGATGTCTTTTACATCATTAGCGGCATCAAATTCCCACTTCCATTCTCCGGGCTTATCTCCTACAGTTGAATCGGCAATAGGCGTTGTCAGATAGCCCATAAACTGACTATCGCTGTTCACTTCCCAAGCATGGGGGTTCCAGTTAAGGGGGCCCGTACTCCATACATCCCGATAAGTATACTCAACTTTCTCAAGATCCTTTTTTGACTTCTTAGTACCGCCGCATCCGGTCAAAATACCAAGAACCATCGCTGTAGTCAGCAATACAGCAAAGAGTTTAAAAAATTTTTGATTCATTACTTTCCTCCATATTTTTTTACTGAGTTTATTAAAAAATAACTCAACCATGTAACTATATCAGAGTAACATACTATTGTTCAATAAGTCAATAGCCCCATAACGGATAATTTTGATAAAACTAATAAAAATCATCAATTTTATCCAGACCGACAAAGGTTCCTTTTTTGCAGGTCAAGATATTTCCGCAAGAACATTCGCCGCAAATACCGACCCCGCACATCGTATTCATTTCCAATGACATAAAAATCTGATTTTTGCGCACACCCATTTTTAAAAGGATTTCGGAAGCTCGGCGCATAAAAATCATGGGGCCTACCAGATAGGCTGTAAAAAAGTCCGGCTTGCCCATATCTTCAGCTTTTCCTTGAATAGGGAGACCGGTATTTCCTTCAATATTGTCTTTTTGGAATTGGTTTAGCACCCTTCCGATAACGCCCTTGTCGGCAACCTTTTTATAGGCACCGCATTCAATAAGAATTTTTTCGATACCGTTGGGCTCCTTCTTTTTAATTTCTTCGGAAGTTCCCACATAGGTAGAAATTAAGGCTCCTTGCTTTTTTAAGCGTTTTGCAAGGGCAGGAAGGACTGCAATACCCGTTCCGCCGGCAATTAAAAGGGCATTTTCGGTTTTAGGAGGCTTTATTCCCTTGCCGTAAAGTCCCCGCATGTAGATTGTATCCCCTTTTTTTAGCTCAAAAAGGGCTTCCGTAAAGGGGCCGCGTTTTTTTATGATAAGGCTTATAGGATCGGCTTCAGCAAGGGAAAAGGGCTTTTCGCCGGCTCCGGGAATCCATAAGAAGACAAACTGCCCTGCTTCGAATTTACACTTTCCGTTTAGGGTAATTATAATGATATCTTCGCTTTCTTTTTCGATTTTTACTATGGTCTTTGCTTCGTATTCCAAGGCCCTTTTTTTGCGCAAAAAGGAAGAAGTTTTATCGGTTTCTTTGCCGCGTATACAGTTTAGAGCATCAGAGGCAAGGTTTTGAAAGAAAGGCTTTAAATCGTCTTGTTCAAGCATACCGCAGGCAGAACCTATGCCTATTATATCGGCACCGGCCCTAACGAGTTCGGCAGCTTGGGCGCCAGTCATAACGCCTCCCATTCCGATTATAGGAATTTCTTCTCCTACAGCCTTCCGTATTTGCCCGATACATTCCAAAGCCCTTGGGAATACCCATGACCCGCTCATTCCGCCCTTTCCGCCGAGTTTATTTTGTAAGATAGGCTTTCCCGAATGGGGCTCAATATAAACCTTGGGGCCCACAGTGTTGATAGCCGTTATACCGTCTGCACCGGCTTCGATTACGGCGGAAGCTATGGCTCCTATATCTTCTACATTGGGGGTAAGTTTTATAAAAATCGGCACGGCACAATCGGGGAGGGCTTTTTTTATCGTCTTTACATACTCCGAGGCAATCGCAGGGTCGCATCCTATGGAGGCACCGAAGCCAGCCGAGGCATGGGGGCATGAAAAATTAAGCTCAAAGCAGTCGGCTAATTCTTCAAAGTCCTTCAAAAGGCTGATAAAATCTTCCGGATTTGAGGCCGAGAGGGAAACGTTTAAAATAGAATCGGTTTTCCATGAAGAACGGAGCTCTTTAAGCTCTTTTACGGCCTGTTCCATTCCGCAGTTGCGAAGCCCGACGGAATTACCGAAACAGCCTAATTCGGGCTCGCAAAGGATGGGTTCTCGGTTTCCCGGATTGGGCAGCACCTGAAAGCTCTTTGTGGTTACAAGACCGAAGCCAAGCTCATCGGCACAGTACCTTATCAAATTAGGCTTTGTAGAAAGAACACCCGAAACGGTTGCAAGAACAGGTTCTGCCCTTCCTTCCCTCGCTGCAAGCCCTGCATTTTTAATTTTTTGTATAATTTCTGCCTTAGCTTTCATTTCCCCTTCCTTGTTGATTTTTCTATCTATTGATATTCATATAAAAAACGATACCGGCCTGATAAAATTTAACTTTAGTTTTTTTATCGGTATCAAGCTTCTTTGTTTGATAAAAATCATCCTTAACATCATTTTTATAAACCGGATGTGTATACCACTGAGCCAAAAGAAGAATGTTATAATCTTTTTTTATGTTAAAGTTGATTATGGGGCCGAAGGTGGTATAGATAAGGTCTTCACCCCATACTTTATTATCGAGCCCTTTGGGAGAAGCAAACAGTTTTTTTTCTACATCTATTTTCATTGCAATTAAATCTAAAAATAGAGGCATCTTGTATCCTATAAGATATGAAGCCTGATATTTCCATCCGTTACGGTTTTCCCCTGAATCGGCTTGATAAACCCATGAAGTTTCGGAATCGGTGCCTGTCATTGCTTTATAAAGAGCTGATTGATCTGTGCGGAAGACCACATGAGACCAGTCATTTGGAATTACAGCACCGAGGTCAAACTGAAAAGCCCCTCCCAATGCAAAAGAATATACAGCCTTGCTAAAATTTAATGGAATATAATTTGACTTTCCGCCATTATTCTCATTAATGGCTATTCCGAGTAAATCCTTTGAAAGTTTCCAGCCTGAACCTATTTTTGATTCCGTATATAATTCTAAAAAGGCGATAGGAGTCCAAGTAATACCGAATTTGCCTTCAGTTGTAACCGGTGTAATTTCCGCTCCGATTTTAAAGTTGATATTATTATCTTTCATTAAAGGATTATCAAACTGCATAAGCGGAACTTTAAAACTTTGAGTTACGCCTACCAAGGCTTGAGGCGGCCATGTAACAATAGCATTTATCGTTGTAGTATAGGCAACTTTTTTATTATTATGATGCTCTGAAGAATGGCTTTTATGTTCTTCTTCGTGGGCAATCAAAGGTAAAAAGAAAAGCGAGCATAAAGCGATACAGATAAAAAGTTTTTTCATTAAATGTAACTCCTATTTTAGTTTGTTTAGTCTTAAAATTAAGTTCTATAATTTTATCATATAGCAAGTATCGGGTCAAGGTATTTTACAAAGTCTTGTCAATCCATTTTTAAAGACTTGCTTGACAGAATCGGAATTTACCATATAATATACTTATTATGATACATTTAATTAAAGATATTTTAACCTCCGAACCGAAAGGCCAGGCAATCGATGTTTACGGCTGGGTTCGTACAAAGCGGGAAACCAAGAATTTGGTTTTTATCGAGATCAATGACGGCTCTTGTTTTGCCTCCATTCAGGCAACCTTTGACAGAGATACCGGTCTCGATAATAATACTGAGGCTCTTTTAAAAAAGGCCGGTACCGGAGTTTCGGTAAAGGTATCGGGCAATCTCGTTCCCTCCCCTGCGGCAGGGCAAAGAGTTGAGCTTCAGGCCAATAATATCCATATCTTCGGTGAGGCTGATCAGGAAAAATATCCTTTACAAAAAAAGCGTCATAGCATGGAATTTTTAAGGGACATAGCTCACTTGAGGGCTCGTACCAATACTTTCGGGGCTGTTGCCCGTATGAGAAGCCAGATGGCCTATGCAATCCACACATTTTTTCAGGAAAGAGGTTTTCAATATGTGCATACGCCGATTATTACCGGCTCGGATTGCGAAGGTGCAGGCGAAATGTTCCATGTTACAACCTTCGATATAGAAGAAACCGTAAAAAAAGCTTTAAAAGAAAAAAAGGACCCCAATTCTTTTAAAATAGATTATTCTCAAGATTTTTTCGGCAAGCAGGCTAACTTGACCGTTTCAGGCCAGCTTGAAGGAGAAACCTATGCGACTGCCCTTTCGCGCATTTACACATTCGGCCCGACTTTTAGAGCAGAAAACTCGAACACAAGCCGCCACCTTGCAGAATTTTGGATGGTAGAGCCCGAAATGTCCTTTTTTACCATAAAAGAAAACATGGAGCTGGCAGAAGACTTTATCGTCTATCTTTTAAAATGGGCCTTGGAAAAATGCAGGGAGGATTTGGAATTTTTTGATTCAAGAATCAAAAAAGGGCTTATCGAAATGCTCAAAAATGTTGTAAACACGCCCTTTACTCGTCTTACTTACACGGAAGCTATAGCCGAACTTGAAAAGCACATTGACCGCTTTGAGTTTAAACCCTATTGGGGCTGCGACCTCCAGAGCGAACATGAAAGGTTTTTAACCGAGGAAGTGTATAAGGGGCCGGTAATAGTTACAAACTATCCCAAGGAGATTAAGTCCTTCTATATGAAGGTGAATAAGGACGGAAAAACGGTGCGGGCGATGGATGTGCTTGTACCGGGCTTGGGCGAAATAATCGGGGGCTCGGAAAGGGAAGAAAACCTCGATATTTTACAAGGGCGAATTAAAGAATTAGGTTTAAGAGAAGAAGACTATTGGTGGTACCTTGACCTCCGCCGATACGGTACGGTTCCTCATTCGGGATTCGGGCTCGGTTTTGAGCGCCTCCTCCTCTATGTTACGGGTATGGGAAACATAAGGGACGTTATCCCCTTCCCCAGAGCACCGAAATTAGCCGAGTTCTAATTTTTTAATAAAAAAATTTAAGACCTTAAAAAAATGAAGCACAGCACAAACGGAATTGTAAAATTTATTTTTGTTCTCCTTGGGGCTGTGCTTTTTTGTGTATTGGCTTTTGCAGGCTTTATTTTTTTCCATGTTTCGGAATTAAAAAAAGCACAGCCTTTTGAGATTTCACAAGAAGAAAAAACGGCAGCTCTTAAAACCTTTTACAGCCGGCATAAGATTAACTCCGACTTTCCGCCCCTTAATTCCATAGAAAATTTTTTGCCCGTAAAATCATCGTCTTCTAACATTGACCCCTCAGCCAAAAAAATAGAATTACCTAAAATCGATGCCGAGTCCTACATTCTTATTCACGCAAACACCGGCACAATTTTAGCCGAATACAATGCCGATAAAATAATCCCTCCGGCCTCCCTTACAAAGCTGGTAACAATTTATACCATGCTTCAAAAGCCTGAGTTTAAAGATTTGGAAAAGGTTGTTTTTCCGCCTAAGGAGGCTTGGGCAATTTTTCTGCCCAAAGGAGCGGCATGGATGGGCTTGGGAGAAAATCAAAGTTTAAGTATAGAAGAGCTGATAAGGGGAATGGCAGTTTGCTCGGGGAATGATGCAGCCCTTGCAGCTGCCCTGCTTACGGAAGGAAGCCTTAAAAAGTTTACGCTTAAAATGAATGAGGCCGTTAAAACGATGGGCTTAAAATCCACCCGCTTTGAGGATTCTTCGGGCTTAAGCGAAAAAAATCAAACCACGGCAAGGGACTTTGCCTTGTTTTCCCTCCATTATTTAAAACAATATCCTGAAAACTTAAAAAAATTTCATTCGGTAAATGAGATAAGCTATCCGCAAAAACATAATATTCTTATCAAAAAAAAATCCGCAGGTTTAAAGGAGTTTCAAATTAAGCCTGCCACCAATACCCTTCTAAAAAAAATAGAAGGCTGTGACGGTTTAAAAACAGGTTTTATTTACGAGTCCGGTTTTAATATTTCGCTTACGGCTCAAAAAAATGATGAGCGTTTTATTGCGGTTATCCTCGGCGGTCATGGCAAAAACTTTACCGAAGGAATTTTTAAGCGGGAGCAAAATTCCATCAAGCTTATGAATTTTGCATTTGACAATTTTAAAAGTTTTGATATAAGGGAGCACAACAAAATTAAAAAAAGTGTAAGAGTCCTAGGCTCAAACCTGAATGTAAAAACTTCCGCCTTTATACCTCTCCTCGCCGATGAGGACTTTTCGCAAGACTATCTTACGGTATTTAAAAACGATGAGAGGCATATAGAACAAGTTATAATTTTACCTGATGTAATAATGGCACCGCTTTTTGCAGGTCAGCAAATCGGCTGTATAGAATATAGAATTAAAGATTCGGACATTGTACTAAAAACCATTCCGCTTATCTGCCCGCTCGATATAAAAGAAGGTTCATCTTTTAGAAAATTTATAGACGGCTTTTATCGATAATTTTATAAAAAGTAGTAAATCTTTCAAATAATACATACAATATAATTGATGATAGGTTATAAAAATTCGTCCAATACGGATAAACCCGATATGAGGGAAAGGCTTTTAGAGTACGGGCCTCAGAACTTAAGCGACTCTGATTTGGTGGCTATTCTTTTACGGACAGGCATTAAGGACAAGCCTGTAAAAGAATTGGCCGATGATATTATTCTGCACATCGATAGAGCAAGGCCTGAAAAAATTGAGGGCTATCTGCGTTCTATCCGAGGAATGGGAGACTCAAAGATTTCAACGGTTCTTGCTGCTCTGGAATTGGGAAGGAGGTATTACGACAACAAGAACCGGACGATTTCGCACCCGACCGATGTAGTTCCGCTTTTACAGCACTATGCAGATAGAGATAGGGAGCATTTTATCTGCGTTTCGTTAAACGGAGCAAACGAAATTATTGCAACCCGTGTTGTAAGCGTCGGCACTATCAATAGAACAATAGTGCATCCTCGTGAGGTTTATTCAGACCCCTTAAAGGACAGGGCAGCTGCAATAATTGCGGCTCATAATCATCCTTCAGGAAATCTGGAGCCCTCGAGCGAAGATATGGAATTGACAAGACGCCTTTACGAGGCCGGAAAAATTTTAGGTGTCAAACTTTTGGATCACATAATCTTAGTCCCTAACGGAAATTTTTTCAGTTTTGTCCAAAGCGGAACAAGGTTCGATATTTAAAAGGAGAACTTCTAAAAACTTCAGCTTTTTAGAAGTTCTCTTTAAATTTAACTTGCGATGTTTTTCATAAGTCATTGATATATAAAGACTTATGAAAAACTCGACGGGCATCTCTAAAAATCCAACAAGGTTTTTAGAGATGCCCAGAAGCTAATCAAAAAAGAGGCAGAGGCCGATCACTTCTTTGCAGCCTCCCTCTTTTAATGCCGCCGCACAAAAGTTAAGGGTTGCTCCCGTAGTCATAACATCGTCTAAGATTATGAGCTTTTCGGGTAAGGCGGTTTTTAAATCTTCCGATTTTGAAAAGGATTTTTGCCTTTTTAAAAAAATCTTTCCTTTTAGATTGCTTGCCCGTTTTTCTTTGGAAAGACTTTTTTGGGAAGCCCCGTCCATTCGTTTTAAACAACGCAAGATTGGAAGATTATAAATATGCTCCAAATAAAGGGACAAATCTTCTATTTGATCCCATCCCTTGGTTTTAATCTTTTTAGGACGGGGCGGAACCGGCACCATCGGAACGTTTTGAAGTTCAGTCAGCCCTTCGATAAAGGAAGCAATAGCAGAAGCATAAATTTCCGCAAAGCCCCTCATGTTTTGATTTTTCCATAAGCGTAAAAGCTCTCCTCCCCTGCCCTTGTAAGGATAGATGGTGTAAACCTTTTTCACAAAATCGGATTGAACGGGAAGCGGTTTTGCACAATCTTCCTTTTTGATCTTTTCTTTTTCTTCTATTCTCAGCTTTTCCTTTTCCCTCAATTTAGCCCTGCAATCCGTGCAAAACTCTTTTTCGGAAATTAAAATTTTTCCGCAAGATGAACAAAACTTTTCAGGATTTTTTAGCCGAAATAAAACAGGCTCAGTAATTTCTTTTTGTAAACATTTGCTGCACAGCGGAATACCCGTTCCCGTTTCGTCCCCGCAAAAGAAACAAACTTGCGGACAAATTATACGGGCATAAATATTCCGCAGATAAGTCAAAGCTCTTAGTTTAATTCTTTTTATCATGATAATACTCCCTCTATAAAAACTTTTTGCAGGGATTATTAAATCCCGAAAAAAGTTTTTTCAAAGCGGTTTATTTATAAACCGCATAAAATACGATAAACATTGAAGCAGAATTTCTGCTGAAATGTTTATCACTTCTCCATTAGTATTATCATAATTTTATAAATCGTTTAGTAATTTTTAAAAAATAATTTATAAAAAGTTTACATTACTTCCATAAACGGAATAAGTACCAAATTCATTGCATTTTGAAGCACTATCTTTGTAGCCCTTGCCAATTCCATTCTTGTATAAGAAAGGTCGGCATCTTCTCCCGAAAGAATGGGGCAATCGCGGTAGAAGCGGCTGAATGCTTTTGAAAGCTCATAAAGATAGGCCGTAAGGGCGCTCGGGTCTTTACGCAAAGCAGAGCGTTCAACTTGTTCGTGGAAGTCCTCTAAGGTCTTTAACAGTTCCCATTCGGATTCATTTGTCAAAAGGGAAGCATTGAGTTTTCCGTTCTTTAAGTTTTCTTTGCCTTCGGCTGTTTCGGCCTTTCTTAAAATAGAAGAAATTCTGGCTCCCATGTATTGAAGATAGGGGCCTGTATTTCCGGTAAAGGAAAGGGATTCTTTAGGATTAAAAAGCATATCTTTTTTGGGGCTTACCTGTAAAAGAAAATAATGTAAAGCTCCTACGGCGATGTTCTCGGCAGCAACTGCGGCATCGCCTACTTCCTTTTCTCTTCCGTTTTCTTCAATCTTTTTTAAGGCCTCATCTTGAAGAGAATTGATAAGGTCATCGGCATCAACAACCGTACCTTCGCGGCTTTTCATTTTTCCTTCAGGCAGGTTTACCATTCCGTACGAAAGATGATAGAGGTCGTCGGCCCATTCAAAGCCGAGCTGTTTTAAAACATAAAAAAGAACCTTAAAGTGATATTCCTGTTCGTTTCCTACAACATAGATCATCTGATTAAAGGGCCAATCCTTGTGGCGGGAAATTGCCGTGCCTATGTCCTGAGTCATATAAAGAGAAGTACCGTCGCTTCGCAGCAATACTTTTTTGTCGAGCTTGATGGGAGCGAGGTCAACCCACACGGAACCGTCCTCTTCCTTATAAAAAACTCCGGCCTCCAAACCTTTTAAGATCTGATCCTTTCCTTTTAAATAGGTTTCGCTTTCAAAATAAAGCTTATCGAAAGAAATGCCTGTTCTCTTATAGGTTTCCTTAATACCGTTTATCGCCCAACCGTTCATCTTTTTCCAAAGCCCGATTAGCTCCTTGTTTTCTCCGGCTTCCCAATCCAAAAGCATCTGCTTTGCTTCGGCTTCTGCCTTTTCGGGATTTTCCTGACTGTATTTATGGAAAGCAACATACATGTCCCCGACAAAGCGGTCAGACTTTATATTTTCGCTTTCGGGAGTTTTTCCTTTGCCGAATTTTTGATAGGCTATCATGGACTTACAGATATGAACGCCTCGATCGTTTATAATGTTTACCTTAAAAACATCGGCCCCGCAAAATTTTAAAATACGCGAAATACTTTCACCCAAGGCATCGTTACGCAGATGGCCGAGGTGGAGGGGCTTATTTGTATTCGGGCTCGAAAACTCAATCATAATTCTTTTACCGGAAAGAGAAGAAGTTTTCCCGTAGTTTTCTTTTTCCTTTAGAACCTTATCCAAAACATTCGAGGCTAAATCCCCTTTGGCAAGAAAGACATTTAAATAAGGCCCGATCGCCTTAGGCATTCCGTATTTTTTTATATCCTCGTTTTCTAAAAGACGTGCACAAACATCGGAAGCAATCTTTGCAGGAGAGGATTTAAAGCTCTTTGCAAAGGTAAAAAGAGGAAAGGCTACGTCCCCCATTTCGGGATTAGGAGGAGTTTCTATATTTATGAGTTCAGGTAAAATCTTATCGCATGTTTCGGGAGCTATCCCGTTTAAGGTGTCGGCAATAATTTTTTGCCACGTAGTTTTAATATCTTCCATAATAGGCGGATTATAGCAGATTTTTTGAAAGTTTTCAATCGGGCTCTGCTTGCATAAAAACATCAAAAATGCTAAAATATCGCACAATTTTAAATGAGGTGAAAAATGATTAGAGGCGGAGATATAGCTAAGGGCACGGTTTTGCTCAATAAGGGAACTCCCTATTTAGTTGTTGAAAGGGAATTTGTCAACCCCGGAAAGGGAGCGGCCTTTGCCCGTGTTAAAATGAAGAATCTAAGAGATGGTTCTGTTTTGATGCAGACAATCAAAACGGCAGACACCGTTGAAGATGCGGTAGTAGATACACATAAGAGTCAGTATCAATACAAGGACGGCGATCAGTTTATGTTCATGGATACGGAGAGTTTTGAATCCATTTCCGTACCTGCCGAAACTGTAGGCGATAAGGAACATTATCTACGAGAAGGCGATGAATACGATATTCTCATCTGGGAAAATGAACCTATCGATGTAAGGATTCCCACAAAGATGATTTTTATTGTAGAGCAAAGTGAAAACTATATAAAGGGAGATACAGTTTCGGGAGCAACAAAACCTATAGTTACCGAAACAGGTCTTGTAGTTCGTGTTCCCCTATTTATTAAACAGGGCGAAAAAATTCTCGTAAATACCGAAACTAACGAATATCAGGAAAGAGTTAATAACTAACCTTTACGGAAAAGGACGGTAATTACGAGGCTAAGCCATAATTACCGTCTTATTAAATGAAGCTTAGGCTACTATGGAAGCGGCTTCCGAAAGCTCGTGAATGTAGCCTGTGCGGATGCACATATCAAAAAGATCTTTTTCTATAAAATCTTCACTTACCTTTTGATACCCCTCTTTATCCATACAAATACGCAGGATGTATCCGGCATCGGTTTCTTGCAAAATTGTGCAATATGAGGCATCGCCTTGAGTAGTTTTTATCGAATATAATTTCATACTTTCCCTCCGTATAGTACTATTTTCGGTATACAAAATAATACCTTTAGTATATAATGACACCCATGTATACCGATGCCCACGTTCATATTTTAGATACGATAGAAGAAATAAATTCTCAAAACATAGAAAGCCCGATTTTAAAAACCTTTGATAAGGAGATATTTTTTTGTGCTTCTTCAAATGAGGCCGGCCGTTTTGAAATTCAAGAAAAAATATGCAGAGAAAATTCCGAGCATTTTATCCTTTCTTTCGGCATACATCCTCAATGCCCGATAGAAGACGAAATACCATATTTAGAAAAACTTTTAACCGAAAAAAGAATAGCTGCCATTGGGGAATGCGGTTTTGACCTCTTTGACGAACATTATAAAAGCACATTAGAAGCTCAAAAAAAAGTATGGGAGGTCCAATTAAATCTTGCCCAAAAATCGAATTTCCCCATAGTTGTACACTGCCGAAAAGGCTTACACCTCATATTTGATGATGTAAAAACTCTAAAAAAAATAAATGCGGTTATCTTTCACGGATGGGCGGGCTCCGTAACCGAAGCAAGGTCATTTCTAAAAAAAGGAGTAAATGCCTATTTTTGTATCGGCAAGGGCCTGCTCCGAGGACAAAAAGCTCAACTT
Source organism: Treponema denticola (assembly GCF_024181645.1). Classification (NCBI taxonomy): domain Bacteria; kingdom Pseudomonadati; phylum Spirochaetota; class Spirochaetia; order Treponematales; family Treponemataceae; genus Treponema; species Treponema denticola. The sequence continues at coordinate 1,808,647 of NZ_CP058624.1, forward strand.
GAAACGGCAGCAACTTTAGAAAAGGATAGAATCTTAACCGAAACCGATGCCCCATACATGAGTCTAAAAGAAGAAAATTTTTCACTTCCCACAGATATAAAAAAAGTATTTTCGCTTCTTGCAGAATTAAGGGCGCAATCCGAGGGACTTTCAAACTATGATGAAAAAACTTATAAAAATTATATGGAAGAATTAAAAGATTCAATCTTTGAAAATTTTAAAAAAGCATATAATATCCGTTTTGACGGCAATTGATTTTTTTTTAATCTTATTCTAAAATAAACCTTATGAAACAATTTATAAGAATTTTTATGGGCGGAGATGTTTGCGGCAACTTAGGTCTTGAAACATTACAAAAACATTTACCCTTGATAATAAAAAAAGAAAAAATAGATTTTTGTGTGGTAAACGGAGAAAACACGGCTCACGGTGTAGGGATAAAAGACGATCAAACGGAAGCCTTTTTTAATGCAGGCGTTGATGTTATAACCGGCGGAAATCATACTCTGGAGAGGTTTGAAATCCGTATGAATTTCGGTAAGGACAGAAGAGTTTTGCGTCCGCACAATTTTCCATTTGCTCAAGGTTCAGGTCTCGCCCTTATCGAAAAAAACGGAATCAAATACAGCGTAATAAATCTTCAAGGAAGAGAAAACATGAGGGCTATCGACTGCCCATTCCAGTCCATTGATTTTCTTTTCTCTTCGCAAAATGAAAATAATTTATCCGAGTCGATTAATATCATAGATTTTCATGCGGAATCCACAATGGAAAAAGAAGCTCTAGCCTTCTATGTTGACGGACGTGTTTCTGTTTTTGCAGGAACTCATACCCATACTCAAACGGCAGATGAAAGAATTTTGCCGAACGGCACAGCCTATATTACCGATATTGGAATGATAGGAGCTAAGGAGTCCGTAATCGGCGGAAGTCCTTTTACCGCTATTACAAGAACAAAGAGTCAGGTACCTCAGCGTGTCGAAGTGCTTGAAGACGGAGTTGCAATATTTTGCGGTTTAGTTGCAGAGATAGACACCGAAACAAAAAAAGCCGTTTCGGTAAAAAGAATTCAAATCAGCTCATAGACCTAACAACTTCTTAACTCTTTAAAAATCCACCTTTCCTGAAATTCCTGCATTTATATTGAGCAAAAAAGAATTCGCCGTTGTAGATGCTCCTTCAAATTCTGCAAATATCTTTATCTCTCCATGAGAGCCTATCTTTGTTGATTGTGAATGTTTAAAAGAAACCTTATAGTTAAGTTTTGGTAAACTCTTATTTTGTGAGAACTCCACAGAAAGTTTTTCTTCTCTGCTGTCCGACAGAGGTATTTTTGAAAAAGTTTCTATTATCAAACGGGGAAGAGATTTGCCTCCCCTATAAGAAAATGCCGCACTGAATTTTTCTTTCCATTCATCAGTTAAAAGTTTTTGCATACCTATTTTTGAAGCCGTATATAAAAATTCGTTTTCAAAACTCAATTTATTATTTGAGTCAAAGAAAAAATAAAGACTATGATTTGAATTAAAGTTAAATTTAAAAAAGTTTTTTCCAAACGAAAAAGCGAATTTATAAAGCCGGTTTAATTCATCTTGCTCATAAAACTTAAACCAATTGAAATAACCGTATTTACCTGAAATATTTAAAGCCGTATACCTAAAGGAAAAATCAAGTCCGTATATATTGCTTTGCCCCGAATTTAATTGAGAGGATTGTACCAATCTGGATACAGCTGTACCGAATTCCAAGGGAGTGTATAAATCTTTGATGGTTCCGCTTATCAACCTTGAAAGGTTAAACCCGTAAGAATTAAAGAAGCTGTAAAATAAGTTTTTATTTTTGGTTTGAATCTGACTGTTTATTTTTTGATCAAACATGTCATAAAAAAAAGGTTTTGAAAAAAGCCAATATTGTTCGCCTAAACCTGTAAATAAAGAATTCAAATCTAAAGCATAGGATTCAAGTTTTTCAGCTTCTATAGCTCTTTTCTCTTTTGTAACTTTCCTTTTTATAATCGGTGAAAAAAATATTTTACCAGTATTAAATGGTATGGAAATTTCAATACCCGTTTCATCACCGGATTCTTTTTGCTTTTTATTTTGAAAATTTGTTTTCGAAAAAGCTTCAAAATTTAAACCCGATAACCTAATACCCGTTTTATCTTCTTCATTTGTAAAATAATTGAATAAAAACTTTATATCTGCGGCTCTGTTTTCGGCATTTTTTTCACCCGGCGAATACATATCGATTAAGCTTTTTTTCCATGCCTCATCATAAAATAAAGATGAAGGATTAAAAATAGTTTTATATTTTTGCCCCACGGAAAAACTTATCTGAGTATATATTGTTCCGAATTTTGCCTGAGGAATAATAGGTGCAATTGATGTAAATATTTTTTGGGAAGTATAATCTTTATTGTAGTCAATAGCGGTAATATAATTTATATCTATATATTTTTGAAAATCGATTTTACATTCACGCCTTAATATAGAATCATATATGTTGACAAAAAAATCTTCTGAAGCACTAAAAAAATAAATCGGTATTATTACAGAATGACCGTAACTTTCAATAATATTCAAGCCTGAATTTTTCGGCGAAAAATCAGTTTTTAAAGATAACAAGCCTGCCAATTTTATCTTCCAAATATCAAGAGCTGAATTAGTTTTTGTATGAAGATTTAAAGATTTTTTACTGCTTATAAAATTTTCTTCAAAATTAAAAAGAGGATTAGAAAAAATAGGCACATTATTTTTAGAATATAAAGGGCCTGCAAAACTATAATTAAAATATGCTTTATTTTGAAAAGAATAAAATTGTTCTCTTGTCTTTTTATTACGATCAACATCGGCTTCAAAGCCTACGGCTGTTCCCGTTTTTATTTTTTGATTTTGATAATCGATACCGCTTGAAAGTTTATATGTATCAATAGGATTAGTTTTCTTCGTATTTTCCCAATCGCCGGAACCTGCAAAAAAGATATCAAAACCTTTAATCGGCTTCCAATGCGCTCCTGCTGCAAACCTTGTAATACCGGAATCCGAATATGTCAAACCTTCCTTCCATTGAATTTCTATAATATCATTTGAAAAAACAGGTTCATTTATTGTCAATGTATGATTAGATTCATTATAAGAAAAGTTAAATATTCTTATTTTATTTTTTAAAACACGAATACTTCCCGGGATAGCCGTATCAGGCAAAGTAAAACCTGCCGTTGGCGTATAATTTTTACATAATATTTGCAAACTTAGATCGGACGCATCGGAATTGTCAGGAAGATATATCTTATAATCAGTTTTAAAAAATGGAAACATTTGCTCAGGATTAATAAAATCATAATTCTTACTTGAATCCAAAACCTGAATGAATTGTAACTTTTGAAAACCGCTCAAAAAATTATCGGTCGTTTCTATATTTGCCGTAAAATCATTATTCACGTTTTGATTATGCGTATCAACAACCGATAAGGAGGAATCAGCTTTGACCTGAGTAGCATTATATCGTGATGCAATTTCAAAAGGTGAAAATTTTTTCTCTTTTAAAATTAAACAATCTTTACCAAAAATATTTTTTTTATATCCGTTAATATTAGCAGGTATAGAAGTAATTATTTCATTTACCCCCGGAATAGCACTTAAAGTTGAAAAATAATTTTTAACATTATCTAAATGCTTATTTGCCGGATTAATCGGATTGAAAGGATCGTTCTCTAAATCAAAATAATTTACAGCAACCCCTTCGGGATAAGATTTTTTTAAGGATAAAACTTTTAACCGTGGATCGACTGAAAATTCATCAGAACTTAAGGGACGCCATTGACCCCCTGCAAAATCTTTGACAAAAATTACGACAGGTTTTCCATATAAATTATCTGCAGGAATATAAAAATGTCTCGCTTTTTGCCATGTATTAATAGAAATTTTATTTTCTATAATTTCCGTATTACCGTAATATGTTTTTGAATTGTACTCGGAGCTTTCATATCGAAGCATAACATCGGCATTCCATTTATCCCCTGCAAAGGCTCCCATGATACCCGGACTTATGAATTTACCGCCTCCGGTATTTATATACCCATAGTTGAGAGGAAATTTTATATTATTGTTTGCTGCACGAATATGTTTAATAGGAGAATCTTCTTTTCCAAAATAACCGAAGGCTAAAGTACTTTTTTTATAATCATCTTTATAAAGCGTTTCAAAATAAAATGAATTATTCAATAAAAGCAATAACGATAAATTAGCTTTTTGTTTAAATACGCCTTGAAAAGAATTTACCTTTGCATAACCGTTAAAAAATTCAAAACTTGAAAGTCCTAAAAATTCAATATCCCAAAACCCGTCTAAAAAAAGAACGGTATTATCTTTATCAAATTTTTTAAAATATTGACCGGCCTTATTTTCTCCTGTTCTATTTTTAATTAAATCAATACCGAAATCTACATTCGGGTTTTCATCATTTTCAAAACCATGTACAAAGCTTAACAAAAAAATACAGAACACAATTGAAAGTATTTTTTTCATTCACGGCCATCCTTATCTTTTTTTAAAAGGCGCGCAGGTTTTAAAATATTCTTTCCCTCTTTTTTTGTGAGAGCATACATAGTTTCTTCAATCTTTCTTTTTTTTACATTCTTTTCACTGTAAAATAATTCTGTTTGCACTTCGGGAATGGCTGATTCAATATTCATAATACACAAACCAAGCAGTCTTATGGGAGTTTTATTATCGAATTTTTTATAAAAAAGTTCTTTAGCCCGCTCAAATAAGTCTTGAGTATCATTAACAACCGCTCCCGTCGATTGAACTGAAACAGTAGTAAAATCATTATAGCGTATTTTCACTGAAACGGTTTTCCCTTTTATCTTCTCATCAAATATTCTATACATAAGCTCAGATGCAAGATAAAACATAACATCATCTATCTCAGCATGAGAAAATAAATCATGCTCAAAAGTGCGTTCCGTACTTATCGAATGAGATTTAACATCATCACTAAAAACATCATAAAGCTCTCCTCGTACAGCCTGAAATAAAAAACTGCCGGATGCATTTCCTAAAATACTTTGTAAAAGATGTTCGCTTGAATTAAAAATTTGGGGCACGGTAGTCAAACCTGCAGCAATAAGTCTTTCTCGCGTTTTTCCTCCTACTCCCCATACATCCTTTAAGGGAAGGCTTTTCATAAAATCAATTTCTTCACCGGCCTTTACAATAAAAAGTCCGTCAGGCTTTGAGCGGCCGGATGCTATCTTTGCAATATATTTATTTTGAGCACAGCCCACAGAAACGGTTAAGCCCGTTTTTTCTTTTATAGTTTTTTTTAATAGAAGTGCTGAATTTTTAGGAGTACCGAATATTTTTTCCATTCCCGTCATATTTAAAAATGCTTCATCCACGGAAATTTGTTTTATTTCGGGAGTAAAATCTTTAAAAATAGCCATGACTTCTTTTGATTTTTCATGATATCGATCCATGCGGCATCTTAAAAATATACCGCTCGGACAAAGCTTTTTAGCCTGTAAAATCGGCATGGCGGAATGAACTCCAAATTTTCGGGCTTCATAGGAACAAGTGGAAACAACACCTCTTTCCGATTGACCGCCGACAATTACAGGCTTACCCTTATACTCGGGATTATCAAGCTGCTCAACGGAAGCAAAAAAAGCATCTATATCAACATGAAAAAAAACTTTTTCCGCCGTCATCTTAAGACTCCGCTTTAGGTATCAAATCAAATTCTTTTATAACATGAAAAATGATTTTTTTATTCTTTAAATTATCGCTTAAAAATTCAAAATCAGAATTTAACGGATTATCATAAAACCATGCAAGAATTTTTACATGCAAGACAGCATTTTTTTCTCCTGAAAATTTTATAGAAAAAGGCTCCGTTAAGTTAATAGGCGAAATAAATTCCGCATTTTTTCCTTCATTCGATTTTTTAAAATCCATATTTGCTTCATAAACAGGAAATCCGTCACTGCGGCTTATAATAACCTGTATAACGGCAGCTTTAACAAGAGGATTTATATTCACTTCACCTATAATACGCTCAAGATAATTTTGCGTTCCAGACTGCACTTTTATAAAATCATCTTCCTTAATATTTGATAATCGATAAAACTCTTTATCTTCATCAATTTTTTCAGGATCGTTTTTAATATCAGAAATAACAGATATATATTTATTTCCATTTTCAATATTATATAAAATAAATTCCTTTTTATTTTTTGGATGCAAAAATGACGGATAAATTAAAATCAAACCAATAAAAACGCAGGTAAGCAATGTTATAGATCCTATAATCTTGAGATGCATATATTTTATCCCCGGCCGTTCTTTTTTTAACTGCATAAATAACCGTATAAACATTAACATATATGGGAGGATAAACATTGAAGCTAACGTATTATTTGCATAAAATAAAATATCAATAAGATTGTCTTTAATGAACAGCACATCCCCAAAATAATAAACCAACAATAAGATATTTAAAATAAGAAAAAGTATTTGAGTGTATATTTTTTGAAAGTGATAAGAAAAAAAAGATAAAATATAAATTTCCAATACTATAATTGCTAATGATAAATTTACTCTCGAAAAAATAAATATATTTAAAAAGCAAACGATACTAACCAAGTATCCGTAGATAAAAATATTATTAGGCAGTTTTAAATATCTGCTTACATACGCAAATAAAGAAACTATTATAATGGAAAATAATAATTTTAATAAAATAGCCGTTACAGGCAGAAATTTAATAGAATCTTGAAAACCGAATTTAATAGAAAATAAAAGAGTTGTAAGATATTCTCCCATATATAGGGCAAATAAATTAATTATAAAAAAGAAAACAGGAACCCGCCATAAAAGCAGAAGATCTCTTATATTTTTTTCTCTTCTTCTGTCAAATAAAAAACTGAATATAAAGATATAAAAAAGACCTAATAGGGCAACAACTATTATTAAAATTACCAATATTTTTTCACTTATAATTCTAAGACCGAAAAAATTTTTTATATTATAATGTTTATCCCATTCCGATGAAATTCCTTGTGTGTAAGTATTTATTAAAGAGATTAAAACAGGGCGTATATCGGCTCCATAAGATATTCTTATCGCAGGAATACCTTCTTTTAAATACTCAGTCAGCATATTATCACTGATAATACCAAGACGATACAGGATAATATTATTATATTTAAAATCGACAGAAATATTCTGCTTTTGTAAAATCTCCTGTAAATCTTTTAACATCCATGGAGGCGAAGTTTTTTTTACAGCTCCGGCACTCAATACGGCTCTATCGGAAGGGCCATCCGATAAAACAAACACAAGACTTGATTTACTTTCATTTATTTTTGAAATAAGTTTTTTTGTATTTTGAGATTCTATTATATTGATACTTTCAGGCAGATCCGGAAAATCATTATCGGTAATTGCAATTATAACACGTATTTGAAGAGGAAACTCCTTTAGCTCTTTTGCAAAATTTTCTAAAAGTTCCGTAGAAAAGGTTGACTCGTTATTTTGATTCCTTGCAGCAGTAAAAACAATTATGTCTTCACTTTTAGGTCCCAGCTCATAAATTGTACTTTCGGAATATGCAGTCTGCAAGAAAAAAAATAATAAAATTAAAAAAAAAGTCCTTTTCAATTTATAATCCCTTATGAGTTTAAGTCTTTTTCAGATAAAATCTTTCCTGTCTTAAACCAAGTTTCTATTTTACGATAAGAATTATTTATGCGCCTTATTATCATATTCGCTTCGGTCTGCTTTGAAGGCGAGCTTTGAACATCGGGATGATGCTTTTTTATTAAACGCTTCCATGATCTTTTACATTCATCAAGAGGCACACCCGATAAAACATTTAAAACGGCAAAATCTTCTACAAGTTCAGGAGGAACGGGAACCCTTATAGCCTCTTTATCTACTTTAGGCGGCGGCCGCCTCTCCATCCGTCCTCCCATAGTACGGTAGCGTCCGTTTGATCTTTGAGCCGCCGCTTCAAAAGGATCTTCATCGGAAGTAAGAGCATCCCGTAAAATATTTCCCATGTCATTATAATAGTTTTTACTCATATTTTATTTCCTTGTAAGAAAATCTTGTATCAATAGGCCTTCACCGGACTTAACGGCTCTTTGTAAAACGGCTCCGATAAAACTATCGAACATCTCAGGAGCCTCTCCCGGAGATAAAATTTTTTCCGTTCTTAAAACGGCAATATCCTTATCGGTTATTACATCTCCTTTTTTTAAATCGTGAAGATAATGAATAGACCTATTTGTGCGTCCGTAGTTTTTACTTTCAGCCGGACTCAATTTTTTTTCTCCTGATCCGATAACTTCGTTTATAAGCTCAAGGGAATAGTTTAATTTTGTTAAGCCTTCTATAATTTTATCATAAGTTTTTTTAGAAAAGGAATTTACGGCGGAACACATTTTTTTAAACATATCAGGCTCTAAGGCAACAGGATCATCCAAGCCTTCTTCTTTACGGGAAAGACAGATATGTTTTTCTATTATAAAGCCTCCTGATGCAAGCGTTAAGGCCGGAACTAAAATCGGATCTAAAGAATGATCGCTGACACCGCATGCAATACCGAAGATACGGCTCAAGTTTTTTATCACCGAAACATTGTATTCTTTTTCAGGCGCGGGATAAGATGTAATACAGTGAAGCAGAGCCAGAGGCAAATCCTTATTTTCAGAACGTAAAAAACTGACAGCCTTTTCAATATCTTTTAAAAGGGAAACCCCGCTCGATAAAATCATAGGAATATTAAAATTAGCGCAATATTTTAAAAGCTGTACATAATTAAGTTCAGGTGAAGCTATTTTTATAAAATCGGGTTTTAATGCGGCAAGTTCCTCAGCAGATCTAAATCCGAATGGGCTGGCCGAAAACAAAAGTTTTTTTGATCGGCTGTATTCGGCAAGCTCTTTGTAAAAGCTTACGGGAAGTTCCAAACTTTTAAAACGCTCATAAAGAGGAATCTTTCCCGTAGGCAAATCCACATAGCCCGTATTCGGATGAAGAATTTCATCGGCATAAATAATTTGAAATTTTACGGCCCTTGCTCCGGCTTCTTGAGCCGCATCTATCAATTTTATAGCCCTTTCAATAGAGCCGTTATGGCTTGTTCCTATTTCGGCAATCGTAAGAGGATTTTCTACTGAAAAAATTTCCGAACCGAGTTTAAAGGTTCCATATTTTGTGCACATATTATAGAAAATATTACATCAAATCTTAAAAAAAAACAAGGGAGCGGATATATTAAAATACCGGCATATTAAAAAAGTTTTATTTTTTTTCTACGGATAAAAAGACCTTATTTGGAAGACAGGCATTCCAGTCGCCGTAATTTTTTAATTTCGGAGCCCTTATACAGGTTTTATTCGAACAAGTTGAGCTGACAACAAAGGCTTCATTGTTTTCGATTTTTATACTTACAGGCCCGGTTTCACCTTCAACAACAAAAGATATATCCGTATTCATAGGATAGATCCAATCTCCTTTCGGTGTCCGCACCGATAAATAGAGAGCCGAATTATCTGAAGAATATATAAAAAGAGCCGTCAAAGTTATAAATGAAATAATTACAGCAAGGATTATAACATCAAAAAATCTAATTTTTTTAAAAAACTTTTTCATTCTTTAACCTTTTAATAGTTTTTTTGGTCATACGCCTCCGGTTCAAAAAACCGGAAAATCCTTTTTGAAAGAATTCAAGGAGCTCTTTTTTATTATTCATAGTTATAGAATATCCCATTTGAATTTGGGAGAGCGGATCTGAAAAGTCATGAGAAACCATATCCGTATCAATATCAAGAATATGGGTTGGAGTATTGCGTACACTATAATCGGATCTTATCGCAGCTACTTCCAGACATCTTGTTAAAACTGAAATTGAAGAATCCAGAGCATCATTATTTATCGTCTTAAAAGTCCCAAGCGTTACAGCCAAAATATTTTTAAAACCTTTCTCCTTGGCAATCCAAACAGGCGTATTGTTTTTTACACAACCGTCTACAAAAAGTTTCCCGTTATAATTAAACGGAGCAAAAAAACCGGGATAGGAGTACGAAGCTCTCATCGCATCAGCTAAAAAGCCCTTATCAAAAACCACTTCGTTCCCTTCGCATAAATCTGTTGCATTACAATAGAAAGGAATCTTAAGCTGATCAAAGGTTTGATAACAGGAAAGTTTTTTAAAAAGAGTTAAACTTTTTTCGCCCGAGTCTGCCCCCTGATGAGAAATTAAATTATTTAAACTTGCTCCTATTTGTAAAAGCTTTGTCAGCTTAGTCAGGCCAAAACCCAAATGCGATACATCCAAGTAGTCGGTTAGATTAAAATCTTTTAAGAAGAAAGAAATCATTTCATCTACGGTCATGCCTGAAGCATAGAGCCCGCCGATAATTGCGCCCATAGAACATCCGACAATACAATCAGGAAGCGGATATTCCAATTCTTCCAGAGCTTTAAACATTCCTATGTAGGCAAGACCCTTTGCGCCTCCGCCCGATAAAACCAATGCCCATTTCATAATATAATTATATCTATATTTTTAAATTTATACTAGACTAACCTTCACAATAAAGCGGCAATTTTATCGGGATAGTCCGTTATAATTGAATCCAAACCTGTGCTTAAAATTTTTGAATAATCTGTCTGGATTGCCCCGAACCAAGCATTGACCCTAAGACTTTCATTATGGAGCTCATCTACGAATTCTTTTGTAAGCCTATATGCAGGGGGATGATAACATTCTACACCGTACTTCTTTAAATAAGCGGTCGGATGCAAATCCCAAGAGTCAACCAAAAAGCCGCATACAAGAGAAGAGTTTATCTTTTTCATCCTCAAAACACTTTCATGATTAAAAGAAGAAATTATACATTTATCTTGCAGATTATATTTTTTTAAAAGAGCATATACTCTTTCTTCTATTTCCGGATATTCAAAGACACCTGTCTTTAATTCAATGTTGGAAATAATATCTTTATTCTTTATAAAATCAAAATATTCTTCAAGAGAAGGAATCTTTTCATCCAAATGTTTTATTCCGCTTGCAGCTTCCGAACTTTTAAAATTTGCTGCGGCATTTATTTTTTTTAAGTCGGCAAAGGAAAAATCTTTTACAAGACCTGAAGCATTACAGGTTCTATCCAATGCTTCATCATGAATAATAACGGGTACACCGTCGAAAGAAAGATGAACATCAAACTCTATGCCGTCAACACCTAGGTCAGCTGCTTTAGAAAAAGCAAGCATCGTGTTTTCAGGATACTTACTTCGGAAACCTCTATGGGCAAAATTAAGAACCTTACTCATGCTACCAACCTCCTGAAGCACCGCCTCCGCCGAAGCTGCCGCCGCCTCCTGAAAATCCTCCGCCCGAAAAACCACGGCCTGACGATCTTCCTATCGAGCCGCCGAAAAAGGAACCTGTTGAAGACGCTCTGCCTCTTCGGGAAAGCAAGTAGAATATCCAAAAAAGCCCGCCCGGAAGAAATTTTGAAATCATAAGATAGGCAAAAATTAAAAATAATAAAATGTGCGGAAATCCGCCTTCATCATCTTCATCTGAGACAGCGATTTCTTTTAAGAGGCTTTCATCTTCTGAGGCATAAGCCGCCATAGCTTTAATCCCGTCATAGATTCCTTCACCGTAATTACCGGAACGGAATTGAGGAGCGATAAAGTTTCGGATGATTTGACCGCTTCTGGAATCGGTCAAGTTTTGTTCAAGACCGTAACCTACTTCAATACGAAGCTTTTTATCCTTAACTGCAACGAGCAAAAGAGCTCCACTGTCTTTTTCTTTATCACCCAACTTCCATTTTTCGGCAACCTGCATAGAATAATCTTCAATAGATTCGCCTTCTAAGGACGGAACAATCAAAACCGCTATTTGAATTTGAGACCTATTGTTCAAATCCAAAAGAAAATTTTCTATTTTATTAAATTCATTCCTCGAAAGAATTCCGGCCTTATCGACTACAGGGCCGGAAAGCGAAGGAACGGCTAAGCCGAAAGAATTAAAATTATAAAAGATAAAAAAACATAAAACAATTATCTTTTTTAAGATTTTATCTTTTTGCATAATTTTTAAAAGTTGACCTTAGGAGCGGTCGAGGCTTGATCATCGGCCTTAAAATAAGCCTTTTCTCTAAAGCCGTTCATGTTTGCAATAATGGAACGCGGGAATTGTCTTATATAAACATTGTATGATTGAACGGCTTCGTTATATCTTTTGCGTTCAACGGCAATACGGTTTTCCGTTCCTTCAAGCTGAGTTTGTAAATCCATAAAGTTTTGATTTGCCTTGAGCTCAGGATAGTTTTCGGTGATAACCAACAAACGCTGTAAGGCTGATCCAAGTTCACTTTGGGCCTGTTGAAATTTTTCAAATGATTCCTGATTATTTAAAACCTCATCGGAAACCTGCATAACCCCGCCGGCCTTTGACCTTGCTTCTGCGATATCCGTAAATACCTTAGCTTCATGGCTCGCATATCCCTTTACAGTATTTACCAAATTGGGAATTAAATCAAAACGTCTTTGATAAACATTTTCTACCTGACTCCATGCAGACTTTACACCTTCTTCTGCTTTAACAATAGAATTATATGTTCCTACAAAAAAATTATATAAGCTGAAAACCAAAACAAGAACAACAGCCAAAATAATCAATCCGATTTTTAAACCCTTACTCATAACGCCTCCATAAATGTTAAAATAAGTTATATTTAATTTAACAAATTATAGATAAAAAAACAAGAGCTTCAGTTTTTCAGTTTACCTTTTTCTAACGGAAGGCGCTGCAATAAAAAATATAAGAGCCGTAATGTAAGGAACAGCCAATAAAATTCCTGATGGGATTTTAACTGCACCCTGCATGATATTTACAGCATATTCAGCTGAAGAAAAAAGCAAGACAGCGAGGGTGCATAAAAGAGGATTTTTATTTCCCAAAAAGATTGCAGCTAAGGCAGTCCATCCTCTTCCCGCACTTATATTCGGAGTATAGGCGGCAAGACGGAACACAAGAGTCGATCCTGCACAAGCTGCAAAAAAACCTGCGATGGTCCATGAAAATATTTTATAATTATTGGGATTTATTCCGTGAGCAATTAGTACGTCGGGTGCCTCACCTGAATATTTTAAGCTGATTCCCTTGGAGCTGTATTTTAACAGCACAAAGATTACAATGGCCAAAATTAAGCCGGCAAAAAACGGATTAAGGTTATTTACGGGAACAAGATGGGAGGAGGCTTCAAAGTCTTCAAAGGAAAGCACTCCGCCTTTTTTTAAAAAGAGTTCCGATGCCCAAGGCACAAAGCCGGCTGCAAATAGGTTTAAAGAAAGGCCGGTTAAGAAATAATTTGCCCTTGTTTTAACGGTAAACAATGCAAGCAAATAAAGAATAAAAGAAGTTAAAAGCACGGAAACTATAAAACCCAAAAAGGGATTGCCGCTTATTATGGTTATAAGAGCACAAAAAAATGCAGATAAGATAACGGCGCCTTCCATAAAAACCGCAAGGGAGCCTGAATATTCGGTAAGGAGAGCTCCCAAAACTAAGAACAAAAGAGGAGCCGACATTTTTAAGATGACTAATGCGGCTTCAATCATATTTCCTTCCTTTTTAAAAGAATCGTCTTTATCCGTGAAATATTTTTACTCAAGCGCAGGCTCAAGTTTAAGCTCAACAGGTTTGCAGAAATAAAAAGAAAAACTACGGCCTGTAAAAATACAGCCGTATCAAAAACCAAGGAGCCGGACATTACTGCGGCATCGGAAGCACTTTGTATCCATGAGTATAAGAAGGCGGCAGGAATAATTGCAAAGAAACTATTTTTTGCAATTAAGGCTATCGCAAGAGCCGACCATCCCATTCCCGAAGAAAAAGAAAGATGACAAATATACCAAGTTCCTGTAATTGCAAAAAAACCTGTTAAGCCGTGAAGCCCTGCAGAAATACCCATTCCTGCAAGAGGCGGAGCATAAACCGAAAAACCTGCAAACTTGGAAAACTCAGGAGCAGTTCCCGAAAGCCGCAAGCGGTAGCCCCACTTTGTTTTAGTAAAAAAAAGAATAAAAAACAAAACCAAAATAATCGAAAACAGAAAAGAAATATTTAACGATGACGGAGGTAAAAAACTTTTAAGCTCAAAAGTTTCTGCTATGGGAGGCAAGGCAAGTAAATTCCCCGATGTATCCCGCAGAGGATTGCCGATAAGATAGTTTACGACAGGCAATATAGCTGCAGAAATTAAAAAAGAAGTTAAAAGCTCATCGGCATTAAATTTAATTTTTAAAAATCCTGAAACAAGACCGATTAAGCCCGAAGCAAAAAAAACAATTAAGCCTGTAAGAACAAGTTGTATTACTGGCTCCGTCCAAGTATTTTGTAAAAGTATTCCGGTCAAAAGCCCTGCAAAATATATTTGCCCCTCTCCGCCCAAATTAAAGCAACCGCATTTAAAAGCAAATAAAGAACCTGAAGCTGCAAACAACAAAAGAGAAGTTTTGTTAAGCATGTTTCCAAAATACCAAACGGAAGAAAAAGGTTTAAAAAAAAATTCGGATAAGGCTTCCGTAGGATTTTGAGAACCCAGAGAAATAAAGATAATTATTACCAGAGTGCCGAGAAAAAACGCTGCTCCCGAACTTAAAAATTTATACCTTTTCAATTTTCTTTTCCTAAAAAATAAACGGCATCAAAAGCGTTTTTATAAGAAGCCGTATCAAATTCTTTTGTTAATATTATAATGATTCTACCCTGCTCGGCAAGAGCCCTAAACTTATTCATAAGAAGTTCCGTGCTCAAAAGGTCCAAACCCCATGCAGGTTCTGCTGCTATTATGATTTCAGGATTTTCAGCAAGACAGCGGGACAATATCAGACGCTGGAGCTGTCCGCCTGAAAGCGTACCCGCCAAACGGTTTTTATCGGCAGTTATATTTTCAGCTTTCAATAACGATAAAATAAATTCATCGGAATTTTTTTTATCGAAAAAATTATTTTTAAAGCGGTAACAATTTAAAACTTCTTCGATTGAAAGATTTACATCAGCACCGCGTAAATTTCTATCCGAGGGAATAAAGCCAATTTTATTTTTTAAAAGAAGGGATGGAGTAATTTTTTCGCAGCTAAAAACTTTTTTTTCCGTTTTAGGATTTTCAATTACTATACTTCCGGTATGGTACCTATTACTCATACCGGTCTTCTTACCCATAGCCATTCCTGAAAGAATATCCTCCAAGTATTCGATACCGTTGTTAGGAAAGCCTACAAGTCCGGTAATGTTTCCACGTTTGGCTTTAACCTGAAAATTTTTTATTTCGGATCCGAATCCGGAATTAAAAGAAATACAAAATTCAAAACTGCAACCGGAATCCGATTTTTTTTCTTCCGTATTTTTATCATGGGGCTTTTCTTTTTCGCTCTTTAAAAATTTATCGCCTGAAAATATTTGTTTTTTTATAAAAAGCTCGGCTTCATCATCGGTTCCCAAATCTTCAGTTAAAAAGGAGCCCTGCATTTTTCCGTTTTTTAAAACCGAAATCCTATCTGCAAAGTTTAGGGCTTCTTCGACCTTATGAGTAATTAAAATAACGCCTATTTTTTCTTCCGCACATGTTTTTTTTAATACCGAAAAAAAAGTCTGCCGCTCTTTATCCGTAAAAACGGAAGCAGGTTCATCTAAAATTAAAAATTGCGGATTAGTATAAAGAGCCGAAAACATTGCAGTATAAAATCTTTTATCTGCAGATAGATTTTTTATTTTGGCATTTAAATCCAAATCTAAATTCCATTTGGATTTTAAATTTTCTATTTTTTGTTTTTCGGAATAAAGATTTATAAGCGATAAGAAGCTTCTGTGTTTTGTTCCTATCATTATGTTTTCAAAAACGCTTGCATTTGCGGCAAGGCGGGGACGCTGATGAACAATCGCAACACCGGCATTTAAAGCATCATTCGGGGAATTAAAATTAAAAACCTTATTAGCTATTTTTATTGAACCCTGCGTCGGAGAAAGAAGCCCCGAAAAAATATTTACCAAGGTAGATTTTCCGGCTCCGTTTTCTCCGAGAAGGGCATGAATTTCGGAAGTGTAAAATTCTATGTTCACATTAGTTAAAGCGGCATTTTTATAGACCTCGCCGGTTTGATTATTTTCCGTTTCATAAATCTTATAAATGCCGCTTAACTCGGCCGTAGTCTTTTTCACTTCACAAAATCCGATTTTAAAATTTATTTTACCGACAAATCCAAAGAACCGTCAACTATTTTCTTTAACATTTCATCTTGTTGTTTTCTGATTTCTTCGGGAACTGTTTGAATATAAATCTCATCATCCGAAACAAAATTTACATAACCTTCTTTGATACCTAGGGTAGAAGCTGTTCCTTCCTGTAATTTTCCGTCGATGAAATTTAAAATTTGTTCGCGTGCAAGTTTTTTTTGTTTCATTTCGGAACTTGAAATTACATAGCCTTTCGCTTTTGCATAACCGTTATCGTCAAACCATGAAACATAAAAACCCAACTCCTTGGCAGCCGCAAGAACACCTTGATTTGCACCGCCCGAAATAGGCATAATTACATCCGCTCCGTTTTTATACATTGCACGGGCAAGCTCGGCTCCCTTTGCTGCATCATACCAGTTTCCTACAATTTTAAAATCGACTGTAAATTCGGGATCGACGGCCTTAGCTCCTTCAATAAAGGCAGGCAAAATTATATTCATCATTGCAGGATATTCTTGTCCTGCTATGAGTCCGATTTTCTTTTCGGGATTTGCAAATTCCATCTTGCTTAAACTTACCAAGGCAGAAATATGTCCCGCTATATAAGCCTGCTCCCTTTGATTGTATCTAAAGGTAGTAATCATAGGATTTCCTTCAGAGTATGCATCCAAGAGTAAAAATTTTTGATTGGGGAATTGTTTGGAAATAGGCGCTGCGATGCCGGGCATAGCGGGATTGGAAGAAACAATCAAATCATATTTTCCGTCCACGGCCAGAGAAGTAAGTTTTGTTCCCCATTCCGCCTGATTGGTTCCGGCTTCCAAAATCTTTAAACTTACTTTTTTGCCGTTTCCGATTGCAGAAGCAACGGCTTCTTCTACGCCGGAAGACAACATATCATAGACAGGACTTTCAGCCCTGACACCGGGAACAAAAACCGCAATAGCGATTTCTTTTTCTTTTTGCAGATTTTCAGTTTTTGCACATGAAAAAACAGCTAAAAGAAAAGAAACAAATAAAATAAAATTAATAATCTTTCTCATGGTTAACAATATAGCAAAAAAAAGAGGAGAATTCAAGATGGGAAGATTATTTTTATAATCCGTTTACCTACGCCCTCAAATATAAATATAAGATCTTTATCATTGTAAATATCAAAATACACACCTTTCCTATCAGGCATCCGTAAATGCCTTAAAAGTTTTTTTGTACGTATATCAATATAGAAAATATTTCCGGATCCGCCTGCAACAATGGTATTATCATCAAGCAGTATAAATGTATGATATCCATAAGTTCCAAACTCAAGCGGATGTAGTTTTTCTAAAGATTTATTTTTTTCAATGAATTCTTTTTCAGAAAGAACAAAATACTCATCACTAGTCCATAACTCATATTCATTATTTCGATATCTAGCATATACGAATTGATCTTTCATTTTGAGATATTCTGTTTTACATTCTGCAATGATATATTTATCAAGTTGGTATCTAATTATGATAGCAATGATAACAGCAAAAACTACAACTACAAATAATACTAATCTTGACTTTTTCGTCATTCACAATTCCTCATTTTATAATAAACAGCATAACAGTTTTTGACTCGCATGTCCATAGTTCTCCGTAAGGTTTCAATCGCTGTTCGAAAGAGAGGATATATTTCTTGTTCTAATAAATAACTACTCGTTTTTTTCTCCCAATGTTTTTGTTTCTTTGTCGTATTTTTTAAGGGCTTTCCTTATCCAAAAACGGCCTCTTATTTTACTGTATTCATCATTTTTTGATAATAAATATTTACCGTATTCATATTGACAATCCAAATTCTTGTTTTGTGCTCCTATCCTAAGCCAATAAACGGCTTCATTTTCATCTTTTTTGTAGTTTTTGTAATATTCATATAAGTGATAAGCTTCTTTTTTTCCTCCTCGCAATGCATAGTCGATTAATACTCTGATTTCATAATCAGAAATTTTATCATTTTCTTTTTTGTAGATATATTCTTTCAGTGCGGGGTATGAACTTTCAAGTTTTAATTTTTCATCTTTGATGATAGTTTGTGAACGTTCATGTCCATTTTTTGCAGCAAGAAAAAGCCAATAAAGACCACGAGCTTTTTCACATTCACTTCCTTTATTCTCATAATTTAAATAATACCACATAGCATATTGACTATTCGATAAATTTGCTTCCGCCAAAAACTCAACCCACTTTAACTCTTCATCATGATCAAATACTGAAAGTGCATAATAATCATTTACTCGTATTCCAGCTTCTATATTGCCTTCTAAAGCTTTTTTTGTTAAATCAATTAGTTCTTTAGTTTCTAAGTTAAAAGTTTTTACTTGAGAAATTAAAATAACACTATCTTCATCCTCTCCTAATTTTTTTAATAGATCTTTCGCTCGTGCATTCCCATTTTTTGCAGCTTTTTTTATCCAAAAGCTACCGCGTATATTATTATTTTCATCTTCAGCAGCAAGAAGATATTTACCATATTCATATTGACTCAAATCATTAAAATTTTGAGCACCTATCCTTAGCCAGTACACAGCCTCAGTTTCATTATGCTTATAATTTTGGTAATATTCATACAAACGGTAAGCTTCTTTTCCTCCCCCTCTCAAAGCATAATCTGTTAAAATTTTTATCTCATAATCTGACAGCATACTGTCTTCTTTATTACAAATATCTTCTACCAATATGGAATATGAGCTTTCTAATTTGAGATTTTCTTTTTCAATAGTAATTTTTGCGTTACAATCTCCATTTTTTGCAGCAAGAAAAATCCAATACAAAGAACGTGTTTTACTATATTGGTTTTCCTTTAAATTTATTAGTACACGTGATAACTCCCATTGAAAAAACTCGAAATCTTCTTCAGCTAAAAATTCAGCCCATTCATTTCTTTTATAAATATCACATACTGAGTATGCATAATAATTAAATACATATATACCATCAAATACATCTCCTGCTAAACCATTTTTTATTAAGTTAATCAAAGCTTCTGTTGATAGATCAAAATTTTCGTATTGTAAAATTTTATCATCTTCTGTTACTACGTTTGAATATACAAAAAATAGAAATATGCTAATGAAAATAAATAATTTTTTTTTCATTGTTCTACCACCTCTTTTTTTTACTTCCTACTGCATTTGTCTTCACAGGCAATGATCTTCCCTCCGGTCAGAGCTTGCTTTTTGCTTAAACACACCGCAAAAAGGATTTCTGCTTCAATCGCTGTTCGAAAGAGATAGTTGAACTGTGAATAAATGCAAAGTTTTGTTTTCATTTTATCATTTATCTCAACTCAATAATTTTTTGTAAAAATATTATCAAATTGTATATTCGATTTTATACAACAATTTAATAAAATATTTTACGTGTCTCTTCCCTTATAAAATTATCATTGATATCATATAAATCATAAGTATATGTACCGACAACATCCAACATATAATTTATTTTCATAAAATAATGTCTTTTACCTTCATACATTATATAAAACCATACCATAAAGTTGGGGTCATCAGGTCTACTTGCATCATTTATTATACGCAGAGTGATACCAGCAATTCTACACTCATTTCTAGCTGTTACTCCACGTTTTAAAGGCTCTTGATATACAAGATAATATACAGTTTCAATAATATCAGAAAAGTCAGGATTATAATTAACTTCTGACCATCCGTGCGACTTCATATATTTTTTAAAATTTTCATATTTTTTCCCTTGCGAAAATGTAGAACATGAAACCATCATAAATCCTAACACAACAATTAATAGCAAACTAAATTTCTTTTTCACTTTTTTATCTCCCATATTATTTATACCTGTAACCATAATAAAAACTCAAAATTACATCTCAACAAATTTAGTTTAATCTTAAATTTTCCGGTACATAAAACTCATCACACAGCCTAATAAACTGACTATATTCCAATGGGCCGAAAACTTTTTTCTCTTTTTTTTTAATAATCCAATAATACTCCGAATCCAAGCCTTTAGAATATTTATAGCCCTCATTATAAGTATAATTGAACTCCTTATACCGTCTAGGTTTTTGTTTTGCAACTATAAAATTATCATCATACTGATACATAAGAACTTCGGGAGGGATATCAGATACATTCAAATAATCACTCATAATAGCAAGTAATTCTTCATTATAATGAAAACCATATCCTAGTTCAATAATATTATTGCCCTCAAAAAAAGAAAACATTGAAATAACAATAAAACATATAATGAAAATATAAATTAATACTTTTACAATACTACACATCTTTTTTCGTTTTCTAATAAAAAGAACAAGAAATACAGATATAATACATCCAACAATAAATAAATCATAATATCCGGTACTCATTATTTTTCCCTCTTATTAAAATTGACTAGTCCAAAGCCAAATATATTTGTTATCGATTTTACTTTGCACAATATAACCATTATGCTTATTTTTAGTTCCCAAATTTACTAAAGAATCAGTATAATCCAAATAATCTTTTTCCTCAATTTTATTTAATATTTTATCGAGAGTTTCATTACTGCCGTATATAGTTTTTTGTTTATAATATAAGATATTATCTTTTGAAAAAATAGTACAGTCTTTCTTTAAGTCCGAATCAAAATATGTCATCAAATAAGATGCAACATCATCTTTTGCATCAACAATAAATTTATCATCATACTCAGTAAAGTTCTTTACATCAAAAATAAACACTTCTATCTTATCTTTTCGCCCTTCAGTAACAGGTTCATAAATCTGTAAACACAAAGGCATTTCATATTCATAACCTACATAACTATAATTATGAGGAATATAAATATGATTATTCTTTTGAGGCGTTAGATTGAATTCTTTTATATCGGAATGATTATTATCTACAAACAGCAATTTTATTTTATCAAAATTCTGTGAAGAACTGTAATTTCTCCATATAATTTCTCTTTTACTACAAGCCGAAAAAAAGAGAGCTACAATAATCAAGTATATCAGCAATCCAACAATATTCTTTTTTCTTTGATGATAAATCTTTGTTTTCATATATTTTTTCAAACGCATACAATCCCCATATAATAAAAATCCGGCAAGGCTTTGATAAACCATGCCGGTTAAAAGTTTGTACCCTTTTATTTTTTTATCAGGTTTGCAAAGGTTGCCATACCTGCATAGCGGGCGTTGTAGCCTAGCTCATCTTCAATCCTCATAAGCTGGTTATATTTTGCGATGCGGTCGCTTCGGCTCATTGAACCGGTTTTAATTTGTCCGGTTTCAAGGGCAACGGCCAAGTCTGCAATAAAGGCATCTTCGGTCTCGCCTGAGCGGTGCGAAATAACCGCAGTGTAGCCGGCCTTTTGAGCCATTCTTACGGCATCGATTGTTTCGGTAACGGTTCCGATTTGGTTGAGCTTTATCAAAATAGAATTGCAGGCTCCTTCTTCAATACCGCGGGCAAGCCGTTTTGTGTTTGTTACAAAAAAGTCGTCACCCACAATCTGAATCTGATTTCCCAATTCCTTTGTCATCTTTGCATAGCCTTCCCAATCGTTTTGATCGAGCGGGTCTTCAATAGAAACAATCGGATATTTACTTATCCAATCCTTAAAAAGGTCTACCATCTCATCGGCATTTAAAATTTTAGAAGGTTCCGACTTCCAGAACTTGTAACCCTTTCTGTCTCCAGCATCAAAGAGCTCCGAAGAAGCGCAGTCCAAAGCTATCACCACATCCTTTCCGGGTTTGTAGCCGGCCTTTTCGATAGCCTTCATTATATAATCCAAGGCTTGAACATTTTCGATATTGGGAGCAAAACCGCCCTCATCGCCTACAGCCGTAACATGACCTTCTTTCTTTAGAATATCCTTTAAGGCATGGAAAACCTCGGCTGTCATTCTTATACCTTCACGGATTGACGGAGCACCGACGGGCATAATCATATACTCCTGAAAATCTATCTTGTTGTCGGAGTGGCGGCCGCCGTTTATGATATTAGCCATGGGAACGGGCATCTGCATAGCATGAACGCCTCCCAAATAGCGGTAAAGCGGTAAACCTAAACTGTCGGCAGCGGCACGGGCTACAGCCATCGAAACACCGAGCATAGCATTCGCTCCGAGCTTGGATTTATTTTCGGTGCCGTCAAGATTTATAAGCATATTATCTATTTCGGCCTGATCCAAAGCATCGGCCCCGTCAAGTTCTTCGGCAATAACCGTATTAACTTGGTCAACAGCCTTTAAAACACCCTTTCCCAAATAGCGGCTCTTATCGCCGTCCCTCATTTCCAAAGCTTCATATTCTCCCGTAGAAGCACCCGAAGGAACACAGGCCCGGCCGTAGCTAAAATCGCTTAACTGAACCTCAACCTCTACAGTAGGATTTCCCCGCGAATCCAAAATCTCGCGGCCTTCAATATAAATAATATCAGACATATTAACCTCCTTAAGATAAGCCGATATTTAATTCTACTCTTATTCTAAAATAAAATCAAGGCCGAAAAAAACGTAGTTTCTTAAGGAATTTAATTTGCTCGTTTAAAAATAAGAATAATTTTTTTACATTCTTAACCTTGCAATTTTTGAAAATATAGTGTATCCTTATTTTGTGATCAAACTTATTCTGTGATCAAATTTAAGCTTTTATGCTTTATATAAAAGGAGTTTTTATGGGATTTACAACGGATAAAATCAGAACCATCGCCGTTGCCGGACACGGACAATCGGGCAAAACCAGTCTTGTGGAACACTTGCTCTATGTTTCGGGCCTCATCGATAAGGCAGAATCTGTAGAGTCGGGAAAAACCGTGACGGACTACAGTCAGGAAGAAATCGATCGAAAAATATCTATTTACTCAACCTTAGTTAATTTACAAAAAGACGATAAGCTCATAAACATTTGGGACACTCCCGGAGCTTCTGATTTTATCGGTGAGGTAATAGCTGCTTTCCGCTCATCCGAAGCAGCCCTCATAGTTTTAGACGGAAGATCGGGCGTACAAATTGAAACAATCAAGTACTGGCGCGACCTTGACAGAAGAAACAAGCCCCGCTTGGTTTTTGCAAACAAGATGGACGAAGCCAGAGCCGACTTCGATAACTGTATAGCCGATGTTAAAAAGCAGTTTCAGGTAGATGTCTTCCCTGTAAGCTTTCCCATGGGAACGGGAGATAATTTTAAGGGCGTTGTAGACGTTCTTCACGGCAAAGCCTATAAAATCGAGGACGGAAAAGAAGTAGAAACGGAAATCCCTGCCGAATATCAGGATAAATACAAGGACGCTCTGGAGGTTTTGGCCGGAGCTGCCGCCGAAGGCGATGAAGAATTACTCGTAAAATTTATAGATGAAGGAGAGCTTTCTCCTGAAGAAATAAGCCGAGGCCTCACCCTCGCTATGGCCGATAATAGAATTGTTCCTCTTTTTGCAGGTTCGGCAATAAATAATTCGGGTCTTAATTCTCTTTTACGCTTTATAAGCGAAATCCTGCCGTCCCCTGAGGGTGCACTGGAAAGAGGAGTTACAAAGGAAGGGGAAGAAATCTCAGTTAAACTGGATCCTTCAGCTCCTCTTTCGGCCATTGTAGTAAAAACCTCCAACGACCAATTCTCAGGCAGACTTTCCTATGTAAAGGTTATTACGGGAACTCTCTCAGCCGATTCCGAGGTCTACAATCTTAGAGAAGAAAAAAAAGAAAGGGGCGGTAAAATTTATAGGATAATGGGTAAAAAACTTACCGAAATAAAAGAGCTTCAAGCCGGTGATATAGGCGTTTTGGTAAAACTTACGAGCACAAAGACGAACGATACATTGGCGGCCCTATCAGATGCCGTTCCTTTTGTAAGACTTAGAACTCCCGAACCCATCTATTCGTTGGCGGTTTCGGCAATCGACAAAAAGAATGACGATAAGGTCAGCGAGCAGCTGTTTAAGGCCTGCGAAGAAGACATGACCCTCTCCTTTGCTTTTAATGCCGAAACAAAGCAAAATGTTCTATCGGGCATGGGAGATTTACATACAAGCATAGTTTTGGATAAGGTTAAAAATCAATCCAAGATAGAAATTCAAACATCCATTCCCCGAATTGCCTATAGAGAAACAATTCAGCGCAAATCTCAAGCCGAATACACGCATAAAAAGCAGTCGGGCGGACACGGACAGTTCGGCAGGGTTGTTTTGGCAATCGAGCCCCTCCCCAGAGGCGAAAAATACAAGTTTACCAATGCGGTTTTCGGAGGAGCTATCTCCAAGGGCTACATACCCGGCGTTGAAAAGGGCGTTATTGAGGCTATGGAAAAAGGCGTTTCTGCAGGCTACCCCGTAGTAGATGTTGCCGTAACCGTTCTCGACGGAAAGGAACACCCCGTAGACTCATCGGAAATGGCCTTTAAGATTGCAGCCCGAAATGCCTTTAAGGATGCAATGAGAAATGCAGGCCCCATCCTTCTTGAGCCCATTATGAACCTGACCGTCTTCGTTGAAAATTCCTATCTCGGAGATATAATGAGCGACCTTTCTTCACGCCGAGGAAGAATCCTAGGCCAGTCATCTCCTGCAAGCGGCATTGAAGAAATCAGGGCACAGGTTCCCCACAAAGAGCTTTTGCGCTATGCAATAGACCTCCGCTCGATGACAAGCGGTACGGGTTCTTTTGAAATGTCCTTTGATCACTATGATCCGATATCCGGTAAGATTGCCGATGAGATAATAGCCGAAGCCAAGGCCTTTATGGAAGAACAAGAAGAATAAGGAGAAAATTCCCCTAGCAAGGATAAACCTAGGGGATAAATAAAAAAATGACTTTTGTCCGGAATAAGTTTAAACTTAATTTATGAGTACAAAGTCGAAGGAGTTTTTATGAATAGGAAAAATATTTTCGCCGTTTTTGTGTTATTTTTAACAGTATTTTGTATTAACACAATGAGTTGTAGGGATAGGCCAAAAGCTTATAACACTTATACAGTTTATACTGGAAAAAGCACACTAGAAAAATATAAAGAAATATTTGGTAATGGAGAGACCATCAACAAAGATGAGCATATCTTATGGAGAATGAACAAAAATTCTTTTAATGGTCTAAAAACTGAACTTACAGGTGTACATACTATGGTGTGGACTCAAACTGAAATGGAAACTTATTTGGTTAATGAAGGCTTTTCAGAAGAAATAGCAAAAAAAGCGATTAACCATTTTTTAACCGCTTCAACTGATGCATCACGCCCACATAAATGTTTAGCATATAGACTCTCAACCGATACAATCTATTATCTTTTTAGATAAATTTAAAAACTGTAATAAAAAACCTCCGATAAACTCGGAGGTTTTTTATCAATACCCTACTTCTTAAAACGCTTTACTTTTTTGGTTGTAGTCATTTCAAGCGGTTCGGATAGATAAGTTGTCTTTGTAATCCGCTGATAAGGTAAAAGCTTTTTATTTACTGTTTCGATAATGGCATCGATTTCTTTTTGAATAGCTGCATCGCCTTCGCTTGTGCCTCGTGTCATATTGAGCTTTTTATAAAGTTCATCGGCGGGATAAACAAGGGCTTCAACTTCCTCACCTTCTTCAGCCTGATAGCCTGCAGCGGTAATCTGTTCAATTTCATTATAATAAAGCTGAAACATATTTTCGATTTCTTCGGGGAAGACGTTTTTTCCTCCGGCAGTAACTATGAGGTTTTTAGCCCTTCCGCAAAGGTAGAGATAACCCTCATCGTCAAGCCAGCCAAGGTCTCCTGTCTTTAACCAGCCGTCGGGAGAAAGAACTTCGGCTGTTTCTTCGGGCATATTATAATAGCCCTGCATAACCATCGGCCCCTTTACGGCAACCTCGCCTATTCCCTTTTCATCAGGATCGAGAATCTTCATTTCCATATAAGAAATAAAGTACTGTCCGACACTGGCGATTTTAAAGTGTTCTTTCGGATTAAGAGCAATAATAGGAGATGTTTCGGTTAGGCCATAGCCTTGAATAAAATCAATACCGAATTCGTTATAGGCTCTAAAAACTTTGGGAGCAAGGGGGCCGCCTCCGCATATAGCGATACGCACATTTCCTAAACTGGCCTTATCCAAAATGCCGTGGAAGAGCTTACTTCCTATATTGGCCTTAAAGACCTTTTTAACAAAGTACGAAAAGCCCATTAATGCCTTGATAATACCGAAAACTACAATACCCTTCGCCCTAATGCCCCTAAAAATACCTGCAAGGAGTTTATTGAACAAGAGCGGAACGCCCAAAAGCATCGTGATTTTTCCGGCTTTAAGCTCGGCAAGCATCTTCGATACGGCAAGAGTCTTACCGAATACCAATTCGGCACCTACCGATAGGGCTTCGATAAATACCGCAAGCATCGTATAAGAGTGATGAAGCGGTAAAAGAGCATAGAATACGTCCGTATGGTAAATGTTAAGGTTGGACTGGGCTATATAGCAGTCCGAAACGAAGTTTTTATGTGTTAAAACAACGCCTTTGGGATTTCCCGTTGTACCTGAGGTAAAAAGAATTGCAGCCGTATCATTTTCTTGGGCCTTTGCAAGTTCAGGTGTACCCGACGGCTTTATATTATAAACATAAATTTCAGGGTGTTTTTTACTTAAAGAATAAAGAGAACCTATGTAGCTTTCGGTTTTTGCTTTTTCTGCAAAAAAGTCAAACTTTTCCTCATCAACAAAGAACATTTTAGGCTTTGCCGTTTTTAAAAGAGTTTCAATTTCTTCATTATGAAGACCGTAGTCTATGGGGATTATTGTTCCTCCTGCAAAAAGAGCTGCCAAATATACGACAGCCCATTCCGGGGAGTTTTTTCCTGAAACGGCAACATGAGTTCCCTTTGTAACACCGTTTTCAGTCATCCAATAAGCCAAGTCTTTTATTACCTTCAAACTTTCCGAATAAGAAAGGGTTATACGATCCGGTTCAAAGACCGTAAAACAGTTCCTGTTAGGATACCGTTCAGCAGTAATTTCAAACATTTCGGGGAGGGTCGGCCATTCGCCTTTAAACTTTGAGCCTCTCCATTCATCTAAAAATGCCCAGGGCTTTTTATTAAGATTTGCCATAAGATCTTCCTTTTATAAATAAATTTAGCTAAATTCTCTTATAGTTAGACCCGATAAAAGATAAGAGGTTGCATAATTTATGAAAAAAATATTTATTTTTATTGTCTTTAGCTTTTTTTTAAACGGATACATGATTTTTGGAGCTCAACCGCCCGAATCTCCTCGGCTCGATTTTATAAATGCCGCATATAAATACTTAAAAACCCCATATAAATATGCAGGGACCACTAAGGCCGGAATGGATTGTTCAGGTTTTGTATATAGAGCTGCTCTTGACGGTCTTGAAATGACTATTCCCAGAAGCACAAAGGGGCTGGCCGACTTTGCCAAACGGATTTCGGATAAAGAAGTTCAACCCGGCGATCTTTTATTTTTTTATACCGTGGGAAACAAAGTATCGCATGTAGGAATTTACATAGGGAACGGGGAATTCATCCATGCCGCTTCGCAGGGTAAACATACAGGCGTAATAATTTCTTCCCTTGATGAAAAATATTGGAAAAATACATACCGTTTTGCAGGCAGGTTTTTAGAAGAAGAAGATATTTTTAACGAATAAGGTTCAAAAATCAACAAGCCCGACGCAAGCGTCGGGGTATTAAGCCCTCCGCACGAATAAAGACCTATAATTCGATATTAAAAACATTTAAGATTATTATCAGCTGCATTCCCTTTCGGGGCTCAAGGTCAATATTGAATTCCTGTATCAAGGATTTGGGCTTTATTTTAAGTTTTCTTATTATTGAAAACTCCTCCTTTGCCAAAAGTTTCCCCTCGGGCCTTTTTTTATAATCCGAAAAATCATAGACAACCTTTGTTATTATACGGCCTTCAATAACTTGAACTACAACCTTACCGTCTTCATTAGTAAGATGTTTTTCTTGAGTGCCGTCCGAAAAAAAGACGGTACAGGGGAGGTCTTTAAAAGATATTTGAGCCTTGTCCGTAAGCTGTATATAAGCTCCTTCAATTTTAGGCTGAATTTGTTTTGTCTTGCATGATAAAAAGCAAAACATAAAACACACAAAAATAAGCCCTTTTTTCATTTTATCCGCCTTTTATTCTAAAATTCCTTTTATTCTCATTTGTTCAAATACGCTGTCCTCTCCTAAAAAGTGAGCAAGGCCGGCAAATACAAAGGTTGTTCCGCCCTTATTAAGATATTCTTCAAATTTGTCAGCCCAAACAATATTTCTATCTTTTAAAAGAGCATCTTGAGATATACCATCAGTCATATCCAAAAGAGAACCTATAAAATCTTTTAATTCCTCGGTATTGTTTTCCAAATAAAGCTTTTTTAACTTTGTAAGCCAGTCAATGGTTTTATCCGTATTTTGTAATTCGTTTATAGTTTCTTTAAGAGCCTTTAGCTGTTCTTCAAAAGTTCCTGAAGATAAAAGATCCAGCTGTTCATCAATGCTTTCAAGGGCTTCAATGTTTTTCTTACCGGCACGGTTTAAAAGATGCATATCTATACCCTTTTGAGGATCTAATCCGGCCTTTGTATACAGTACTTGATTTAAAGCGATTGTAAGAACCCATGGATTAAATTTTAATAAAGGAACAGCAATGTTTTCTCCCAATTCTTGTTTAATAATGTTTATTTTATCTTCGGATAAAAAATTAGACAAATCTTTTTTCGGATTAAAATGTTGAATCATTCTAATTTGTAATTTTTCCTGCAAGGTTTCCATTTCTTTTTTGCCGCCCAATTCGCTGACCATCCTATCGGCCTTATCAAAGGCTTCCAGTATCTTATCTTCCAAGGGATAAAAATCCTTGTCGGCAACATGGATTGTACCCAAAACATAGATTGAAGCATCTTCTTTTTTTATTTCCCAAAACATTCTTTCAGGATGTTTTATTAAAACGGCTTTCGGTTCGCCGTCAGCCTGCGAATTTGAATCCTTTGTTTTACAAGAGACTAAAAAAGAAAAAATAAGCAAAAAAGCCAAAACGGCCGTCAAGATTTTTTTAAGGTTTTTCATATATTCTCCGAATTTAATTAGATTATTTTATAACGATGATTTCATAATTTACAGTATATAAAAAAATTTTAAAAAATGCTATACTGCAAAACACTTATGAATGATTTTATTGCACTATGCGCCGTAGGTGCAGAACCCGTACTTACAAGAGAACTAAAACTTTTAGGTTTTAAGCCTTACAATAGGTTACCCGGAAGGGTATTTTTTACTTCAACCGAAGCCGAACCTCTTTTAGCTTTTTTTAAGGCAAACTATTTTTTACGCACAACCGACAGGGTTTTTATGCTTATAAATACCGCAAAGGCCGAAAATTTTGATGACCTTTTTGATTTGGTCTTTTCGATAGACTGGCATAACTATTTTCCGCGTGATGCCCGCATTACAATCGACAAGGTACGTACCTATAAGTCCAAGCTTTCTTCGGAACATGCCGTTCAATCCATCGTCCACAAGGCAGTTTGCGACAAGCTGTGCAAAAAATGGAATATGCATTCCCTGCCCGAAACCGGCACCCGTTTTATGATCCGCATTTATATCGAAAACAACAATGTCTATGTCTGTCTGGACTTATCGGGGGAACCTCTTTATAGAAGGGGTTACCGTTTAAGCGGAGGAGCCGCCCCCATGAGGGAAACCTTGGCAGCCGTCTTAATTCAGCTCATGCAGTGGAAAAGAAAAATTCCCCTCCACGATGCTTTTTGCGGCTCAGGAACTATTCCGATTGAAGCCGCTTGGTATGCCTATAATATTCCGCCCGGGATTGCCCGTCACTTTGCCTTTGAAAACTTCATTTGCTTTGAAAAAGAAAAAATAGAAGCCGTCTTAAAGGAAGAAAAAGAAAGAGCCGCCTCGGAGGTACGCACCGACTGCCTTGCAAGGATAACGGGCTCGGATATTTCGGAAGAAGCAGTCTCTCTTTCAAAGGCCAATGCCGAAAGGGCCTGCATTATCGCAGGAAGGGAACTTCATACAGCAGGCATTACCCATCACATCGAGCGTCCCGACTTTATTCAATCGGACTTTTCGGAACTGGAAGCCCCATACGATAGCGGCATCCTTTTATCGAATCCGCCCTACGGCGAAAGGCTCGGAAGCGAGGAAGAAGCCTTTGAGCTTTATAAGCGGATGGCCGAAATCCCTCAACACTTCCCGGACTGGAAGCTGGGCTTTATCACAAGCAAAAAAGAATTCGAAAAAATATTCTGCAAGCAAAATAAGGATGCCGTCTTAAAAAAACACAGCCTGCGCGGCGGCAACATGGAAACCGTCTTGTACATTATGGAGTAAAAATCCGGTTTAGCTTACAAAAAAAGGGCTGCTTTTCAGCAGCCCTAATTTAATCGCATGGAACTAATTTTTATATAAAGCGCGTTTACGCAACGTAAACGGCAAGTTTTTGTTTTTCGGCAGGCTTTTTCAGCTGCTGCAAGGCCTTTTTTTCAATCTGACGTATTCTTTCTTTTGTAAGATTAAAGATAAGCCCCACCTCTTTTAATGAAAGAGGAGCATAACCTCCAAGCCCGAAACGATAACGGATTATCTCAGCTTCCCTATCGTCAAGATTTTTAAGAAGCTCGTTTACCTCATCCCTAAGGCTCATATCCATTGCGTAGTCTTCAGGCATTTGGTGAGTTTCGTCCTGTAAAAAATCGTTTACACTGGAGCTTCCGGGCTCATCAAAAACGGGAGCATCTATGGAAACAGGCTCTCTGGCAGCATTCATAATTGTGTGAACCATAGAATTGTCCATATTTAAGATACCTGCAATCTCATTGAGTTCCTTAGTTTCGTTGCCCGAAAAGTCGATTTCTTTTTTAGCCTTTTCAATTTGAACAAGCTCGTTTGCCCTGTTTAAGGGAAGGCGTATCATCCTTGATTTTTCGCAAATAGCTTTTAAGATAGATTGTTTAATCCACCAAACAGCATAAGAAATAAATTTATAGCCCTTTGAAACATCGAATCTTTCGGCGGCATTCATCAAACCTATGTTTCCTTCGCTGATAAGATCCATAAGGGGAAGCCCTTGGTTTTGATATTTTTTTGCTACATTTACAACAAATCGGAGGTTAGAATTTACCAACATATTTTTGGCATCTTCATCTCCTTTTTCGGCGAGTTTAGCATATTTTATTTCTTCTTCAGCTGTTAAAAGCGGTATCTGATTGATTTCTTTTAAATAAGTAGCCAACGAGTTCATTTCTGCGTCATAATTATTTTTTGTCCTGTTATACATAACCTAACTCCTTGTATAAAATTGGGAAGTCTTTTTGACCTCCGGAATATACAAGCAAAAACTATGCTAAAAGCCGAATATTCAAAAAAATATTTTTAAACCATCAAAAAAAAGAAAGTTAAAACTATAAGTCTATATTCAATATAGACTTATAAAATTCAACATCTTGTACCGAAAATGAGCAAAACCTATTGCCTTTTTAGCTCTTTTTTCTTATATTTTATGGTATTCGGGATTTATGTATTGAAATGACACAACCCGAAATAAAACACAAAAAAGAGTGCCAAAAAGGCACAAAAAAGCTTTTTGCTTTCTTTTAATTTTTCAGGAGGTCTTTTGATGAAAGTTAAACCCTTAGGAGACAGAGTTTTAGTAAAACCGGATGCCGTAGAAACAAAAACTGCCGGCGGAATCATCATTCCCGACACAGCTCAAGAAAAAACACAAAGAGGTGTTGTTGTAGCTGTAGGTGACGACAAAGAAAAGATTAAGGTTTCAGTCGGTCAAAAAGTTATTCACGACAAATATGCCGGAACTCAAATTCA
The DNA here is from genome assembly GCF_024181645.1 of Treponema denticola. NCBI lineage: Bacteria > Pseudomonadati > Spirochaetota > Spirochaetia > Treponematales > Treponemataceae > Treponema > Treponema denticola. The sequence goes on from NZ_CP058624.1 coordinate 1,840,743, forward strand.
AATTGACGGCGTAGATCATTTGATTTTAAAATCAAATGATTTGGTTGCTGTTGTAGAATAAGGTTTAGCGTTTTTATCTTACAGATAAAAGCTGATTAAAAAACGGCGGGTTTTAAACAAAACCTGCCGTTTTTTTTACTTGAAAGAGCTTTATTTATTCTCGATCGGAATTAACGGAAATCTTTCAAGCTCTGCATCTTCTCCTTCTATATTTTTTTTAATTCCATCATTAATATCTTCTTACTTATAGACGCAATGAAATACTTGCACGGATTCCTATATTCGTTTCTTTTATTTCTTTAAAATATGACCTGGCAAGACACTCAATCCCGAATGATATTGATGTAAAATTTACCGGAACAATCTCTATTCCGCCGCCGTATTGGACAAATGGATCAAATGGAGGTATAAACACACCTCCTCCTACAAAGGCTTGAGGAGCAAGATATACAACATCTTTAATATTAAGAGGCAGCTGAAACCGCAATTCCGGTCCTATTCCGATACCGATTTTCGGCTGCTTCATAAAGGAAGCTTTTGGCAGCGTCCTAGGTTTATCGATGATTGCTGAAAAACCTATTTCTACATATTTAAAACTATAAAGATAACCGAAAGAGAAACCTGATGCCCACCCCGTATCCTTTTTTAAACCGGTGTAGGATGCATATATTCTCATTTTTACCGGAATCTCTTCGATAGAAATAAAAGGCGCTCCCGTATTTCGCTTTTGTTTTTTTGCCGTTTTTTCGGAAGATTTTTTTTCGGGCGAACCGTTCAAATTGGAAGCTTCAATCTGCCAAAAATTATGAGTATTTTTCCAAACGGTAAAAAACTTAGATTTTTCAGCTTCATCATAAAGCACAAATTCATAATTTTTGCCGGTATTTTTTAAAGCAGTAATATCTATGCTTGTTTCAGGCATGTATGAATTTTCTTCGGGCTTTATAGAGGTATATATTTGATAAGCAAGAGCTGTTCTGATTCCGTTTATAGGGTTTCCAAGGATTGAAGCAGCCAGAATCTCAGCCCTAAAAAGCCTGGGAGCCTTTCGTAAAGCTGCCTTGTAAGCATCCAAGCCTTCATTTATGGCATAATCTTCGGAAACATACATCACAATTTTTCGAAGTCTTTTTAGAATTTCTTCATTTTTTTGTTCTTCTTTATCAATCTTAAAATTCTTACAGGCTTCTGCAAATTCATCTAATGCGAGTTTTAAATTATTTTCGGACTTTTCACTGCCTCCAAAAACTCTTCTATCAATAAAATTTTTAATTGATGTAGCAGGAATTGCAAAATTTGTAGACTGCCTAAAAACGGCCTTAGCCGAATTTATACCTATAACTTCATATCCTTCGGGAGAATTCGGCGATTTAACTAAAAGAGGGCCTCCCGAATTTCCCGAATCTATCGGGGCAGAATGTTGAATAAAAAAGGATTTTTTAGGATCAACAATATTACTAAGCCTTGTCTTTGAATTGGTAACTGTTCCTTTTCCAAGTTGCCAAAGAGGTTTTCCGCCAAGCCCCGGATAACCTGCCGACCAAACATCAGCTCCATCGGCGGGAAGTTTAGCTGCAAAATTTAAAAAAGATTTTACACTTTTGTCGTTTACTTCAGCTATAGCAAGATCCAATTCTTCATCTATCGCTACAACAGGGCAATTTTCAATTTTAATCTTTGCACCGTCAATATTTTCAATTTCAAGAGAAAGAGATGAAGCATAAGCGGCAACATGATAGTTTGTAAGTACATAGACTTTCTTATTTTGTCCACGAATAAAAAATCCTGAACCGAAAACACCATCTTTAGCCTTTTCAAAAAGTTCGGCAATATCGCTATAACCGGCCTTTGAAATTTCATCAGCAGCATCATCCATAAATTGTAAAATTTTTTCCTCATAGTTGGGTCTCACAACACATACCGCATCTCTTATATCTGCAAAAATAGTTAAACAAAATAAAAAAAAGAAGATGCTTATAATTTTATTTTTCATCTGAACCTCCAAAATAAAATAGACTACAGGATAAGCCCTATAGTCTATTTTTGCTTAAGCTTTATTTTACCAATGCCATCGTATCCTTAGCAATCATAAGCTCTTCATTAGTCGGAATAATAAGAACCTTGACCTTTGATGAGGCCTTGCTTGCATCGGTAAGTTTTCCCCTTACCTTGTTTTTCTCGGAATCGAGTTCAACACCGAGGAATTCCAAACCATGACAGATTTTTTCTCTAAGCTCGATAGAGTTTTCCCCTATACCGGCTGTAAATACCAGAGCATCCACTCCGCCGAGCTGGGCTGCATAAGAAGCTATGTACTTTCTAACTCTGTTGCAGAATACATCCAAGGCAAGCTGAGCCCTCTTATTTCCTTCTTTTGCAGCGGTTTCAATATCACGGAAGTCGCTGCTTACACCGGAAATACCCAAAACGCCGGATTTTTTGTTTAAAACATTGCTCATATCATCTGCGGAAAGTTTTTCCTTATTCATAATAAAGGGAAGAATTGCAGGGTCTAGGTCTCCTGAGCGGGTTCCCATAACTAAACCTTCAAGGGGGGTAAGTCCCATCGAGGTATCTACACATTTTCCGCCCTTGATAGCGGCCAAGCTGGAACCGTTTCCTAAGTGGCAGGTAATAACCTTAAAATCGGCCGAATTATTTTTGAGGGTTTCGGAGGCTTTTTCAGAAACAAAGCGGTGCGATGTTCCGTGGAAACCGTAGCGGCGTATCTTATATTTTTCATAATACTCGTAGGGAAGAGCATAGATATAGTTTTCTGCCGGCATTGTTTGATGGAAGGCCGTATCAAAAACCGCAACCATCGGAGTTTTCGGCATAAGAGCCTTACAAGCCTCGATTCCCATAATATTTGCGGGGTTGTGTAAGGGAGCAAGGTCGATACATTCTTTGATACCGGCCATTACCCTGTCGTCCAAAAGAACGGACTTATTGAATTCTTCTCCGCCGTGAACTACCCTGTGACCTACAGCCGTAATCTCATCCATGGATTTTACAACACCGTGATTTTTATCGATGAGGGCTTCCAAAACAAGCTGAATGGCTTTTTTGTGGTCATTCATTTTTTCTTCAATTAAAACGGCATCCATTCCTTTTTTTTCATGCTTAATGCGTGAACCTTCAATACCGATTCTTTCGACAAGGCCTTTTACCAAAACATCTTCATTAGTCATATCAATGAGCTGATACTTTAAAGAAGAGCTTCCGCAGTTGATAACCAATATCTTCATTATATATCTCCTTAAAAATGTGAAGTAATCTTACTTGGTATAATACCCTAAAATATAAGAAAAGTCTATCGATATAAAGGCTTGTTTTTTAATAATTTTTAGATTATAATTGAACTTGCGGTTTTATGTAAACAAAGGAAATATGATAAACAGCTCTGGAGAAATTTATGGTCGAAAAAGAAAAAAATAAATCTGCATTTGTAGGATTTTTACAAAAAAATCTTAATTTTATAATAGCAATAGCCGTATTTTTAATTTTTACCGCCTTTAGTTTTATTAAATTGGGAAGAAATATAGAAAACCAAGTCTACGATGCCATGCTAAAACTTAAACCCGAAATCAAAGAAAAAAGCGAAATTCTTCTTTTAAACGTCGATGACTTTTCGATAGAACAAGTCGGCTCTTGGCCATGGTCAAGGGATGTCTTAGCCGATGTGTTAATCCGCTTAAAAGAATCAGGCGGTAAGGCGGCGGTTTTCGATATTGAGTACTTGTCTGCAGGAAGGGCGGGTGCAAATAATGCCTATGTAGAACATGATCTGCCCAAAGAATATGCAGCCGTGAGGCAGGAATTCGGAGAATATATAAAAGAGTTTTCGGATGCAGTTGCCGGCAAAAACATTCCGCTTTCGGAGGTAAAAACAATAGGACAGGATATGTCCGAGTATTTTAAATCACGGATTGATGAACTTTCCGATTCAATTAAACAAAATGTGTTCCGTGACAATGATGCCTACATGGGAGAAGCGGTAGGCTTTTTTGAAAATGCTTTTTTAACTATAAACGCAGTAAATATAAACATAGGCGGCGAAACAAAGGAACTAAAAGACTTTGCCTATAATAATTTTTTGTTTACCAATGTAGAAGATAAAACAGGTCTTTTTAAAAAGGAAACCTTAGCAAACCGCAAAGCCGCAAATGAAGAATACGGAATGGCTCCGGCGATTATGCCCATACTACAGTACGCAAGAGGAGCAGGTTTTCCGAATGTGGTTATAGATGAGGACGGGGTACGCCGCCGCATTTCTCTTTTAACCGAATACGAAGGAAGGTACATAGGCCAGCTGGTCTTTACTCCCATTCTTCACATCCTTGAACCCGAAAAAATTATCCGGTCGGGAAGGAAACTGATTTTAAAAAATGCCAAGAACCCGTCCGATTTGGAAAAAAGAAAGGACCTTATAATTCCTCTGGATGAAGAAGGAAACCTTTTAATAAACTGGCTAAAAAAACGCTTTGCCGACACGGAAAATCCCGAAAACGGAAGCTTTAAAAGCTTATCGGTTTATGCCCTCACCTACGCCGACATAATGGAAAAGAATTTAATTTCCATTTTAGAAGCCATAAAAGATCTACAAATAAGAACTGCAGAAGGCTACCTTTCTTATCACAATGCGGTTAGTTCTTTAGAAAGTGAATACTCAAGGCTTGACCAATGGAAAAAAGAGCTTCTGAATAAGAACAAGCAGGACTTTAAAGAATACTTTGCAGCCCGTAATTCCTTTTTTGATAATTACAGCAAATTTTTAAGCGGGAACTTCGATAAAGAAATACACAGCTTGTTTGAAAAAATAAAAGAACAGAGCGGCTCAAACCAATATGACGATATAGATACCTATGTTACCGAACTTTTTAAAAATGCAAAAGAAGAATATAAAAACTATTCGGAACACATTAACTATATAAACGGCTTTTGCAAGAACGCCTTTGCGATAATAGGATACAGCGGCGTAGGAACCTCCGATTTAGGTGTAAACCCTTTTTGGAAATCTTATCCCAATGTAGGTACCCATGCCAATATTTATAACACTATTATGAATGAGGACTTTATAAGACCTCTTCCAAAATGGGTTTCAATAATACTTGCCTTTGTAATAGCAATATTTACAGCCTTTATGATGAAAAAGATAGAAAGAGGATTTATAAAGGTTTTTCTTGGAATCGTTTTATTGAGCTTAACTCTTTCTATAGGAATTCTTTTATTCGTATTCGGAAAAATATACTTACAGCTATTTCTTCCGGTTATAACGGTGGTCATAAGCTTTATAGTTATCCTTTTACTAAACTTTATTTTCAGCGAAAAAGAAAAGGGCTTTTTAAGAAAGGCCTTCGGTGTTTATCTTTCGGACGATGTTGTAAATGAAATTATTGCCGATCCCGACAAGCTCACTCTCGGAGGAGAACAAAAAAGAATTACGGCTCTGTTTACCGATATAAAATCTTTTTCTACCCTTTCGGAAAAAATTACGCCCGAACACTTGGTTTCGGTTTTAAACGTTTACCTCACACAAATGAGCGATTTAATTCTACAAGAAAAAGGAACAATAGATAAATACATAGGAGACGCTATCGTTTCTTTTTTTGGAGCACCGACGGATTTGCCCGACCATGCTTACAGGGCATGTCTTGCGGCCATCAGAATGAAACAGGCTGAAGCCGAACTCAATAAACAGCTTTATGATGCAGGCGACATTCCCATGCCCATCTTTACACGCATAGGAATAAATACCGGTGAAATGGTTGTCGGAAACATGGGCACCGAAAAAAAAATGAACTACACAATTATGGGAAATGACGTAAACCTTGCAGCCCGTCTTGAAGGCGTAAACAAAAAATACGGCACATGGATTTTAGCTTCCGAATCTACATGGAGCGAAACAAATGATGCCTTCCTTGGCCGCCGCCTCGACCGCGTAAGGGTTGTGGGTATCAATACCCCTGTTCAGCTTTACAATGTTATGGCAGTCAGATCCGAAGCCCCTGCGGAAATGGTACAACTCGTGGGCATATTTGAAAACGCAATAGATTTTTACCGCCAAAGAGAATATCAAAAAGCCCTTAATCTTTTTAACAAGTGTTTGGAAGTCTCTCCCGATGATGAGCCTTCAAAAATGTATGTTGAAAGAATGAAGATGCTTCTTGCAGATGCTGAAACGGCGGCAACACACAGCGATATTGTAAACATGACAAGTAAATAAATCTCTTTAGTTTTAAAAGATTCTAAGTCAATAAATTCTATTTTTTATAAGGAAAAAAAATGAAAGGAAAATTATTAAGTTTTTTTTACATTGTTTGCGGAGTTTTGATGATAGCATCAGGTATTCATTTTTTCTTGCTGCCTTCAAAATTATCCTTGGGCGGGGCTACCGGAATGGCCTTGGTATTATCAAAATACCTTCCGCTTTCCACAGGAGCCTTACTTGTTGTAGTAAACATTTTTCTGTTTGCTCTCGGCTTTTTAATCATCGGAAACAAATTCGGTCTTAAAACGGTTTGTGCAAGCCTTGGGCTTTCAGGAGCTGTATGGCTTTTGGAAATCTTTGTTCCATTGCAGGGACCGATTGTAAACGACAAATTCTTACAGCTGGTAATTGCCGTCATCCTTTACGGGGGAGGCGTAGGCATAGTTTTAAATCAATATGCATCAACCGGAGGAAGCGATATCTTTGCAATGATTCTGCAAAAATATTTCGGCCTTGACTTGGGAAAGGGCTGCTTAATTACGGACTTTACCATTACAGTTTTTGCAGGCTTTGCTTACGGCCCGGAAATTGCTCTATTTTCGTTGGTGGGTGTAATCATAAACGGGCTCGTAATCGACTCCACAATCGACGGCCTTAACATGAGTAAATACTGCGTTATAAATACGGATAAGCCCGATGAACTTTGCCGCTTTATGGTGGAGCTCGGCCGTTCTGCAAACGTATATAAGGCAACGGGGGCTTACACAAGAGCCGAACGATCCGTCATTCAAACCGTCATGAGCCGCAGGGACTTTGTAAAGTTAAAAAGCTATCTTGCCGCAAAAGATCCGGAAGCCTTTATGGTTGTAACAAATGCCCACTCCGTATTCGGCTGGCATTGGAGAAGGATAGGAGAATAAAAGAATTTTACTTGTTTAATTTAACCTTTTCGGAGGTTAAATTAAACAAAATTATTTTGTTAAAACCTTGTTATTCCGCAAAAAGCGTTATATAATGTAGACATGAAAATAAAGCATAAATACAGTGCAAAAGATAAAATTCCTCAAAAAAGTTTACAAAAAACAGTCAAACTACTTGACAAAGACGAGAGTGCCAGCATAATTACTCGACACTCGACACTCGACACTCGACACTCGACACTCGACACTCGACACTCGACACTCGACACTCTTTAAATAAATCACACACACAGCATAATCTTCTCACACCGTTTAATCAAACCGCAAAGGATTATAAAAGGATATCTTACGAAGACTCTTTCAAATTCTCGGCGTCTTTTGCGCGCTTGACGGTTAAATTAAATAAACATAATTCTAAGGAGGTTTGATATGAAAAAGTCAAACGAAAAAAGAAGAGTAAAACTCTTCACTCTTTGGGCAGCATTGATACTACTTGCTGCATCATTATTTACCGGCTGTCCTCAAAAGCCTGAGTCTAAGCCTACGCCTACACCTGAGTCTAACTCTATACCGCTTGAAAAATTAAAAATCGAAGGCACCGTACTTAAAGGTTATACGGGCGAAAAACCCTCAGGCATCTTGAATGTACCTGGAAGCATTACCGAAATTGACAAACGTGCTTTTTTCGAGTGTACCGGCATAACGGAGGTGCATCTTCCCGAAAGCCTTACCAAAATCGGCATGTATGCTTTTAAGGATTGCGAAGGTATGAGGAAGCTGGTCTTGGGCAAAAACCTTACCCATATCGGATACGGTGCTTTTGCCGGCTGCAAAAACCTTGAAGGAAATCTCAAATTTCCCCCCGATCTTGCAGAAATAGGTGCATCCGCTTTTTCTGGCTGCTTTAAACTAAGCGCCCTCGATTTTTCCGAATGCACAAAGCCGCTTACAATCGGCAATTTTGCTTTTGAAGGCTGCAAAATAACGGGAACAGTGCAGTTTCCTGCAAGCCTTGCCTCTTTGGGCGAAGGAGCGTTTTGGAACTGCAATAAGGTAGAATGCTTTGACTTTTATTTGTGCAGCAGCCCGCCCCTTACGGCAATCGGCTCCGATGCCTTTTACGGTACAAACGGCCGCTTTAAGGTTAAAACGGGCACAGGCATAAAAGAACTGCTCACCGGCTCAGGCGTAGCCGCCGGCAAAATAGACGAGACACCTTAATTGAATGGGCGATTGTTAATTTGGTAATTTCTAATCGGGAATTAAAAGAAACTTGAGTTGAAAGCTATAGAGCTCTTTTAGCCTTCAACTCACCCCCCCGGCACAGGGTACTCACAAAGGTACTGGATTATTTTTACAAAAGCTGATATATTGTTCCCATTCATCAATAGCATCTTAAGGAGTTAAAACTATGCTTAAAGAAATTCGCGGAAAGAGCGCAAAAAACTTGCGCGGAAGAAGCTTTCTAAAATTGTTGGATTTTACTACAGACGAAATCCGCTATTTACTTGACCTTTCAAAAAATTTTAAAGACATGAAAAGGGCCGGAATTCCTCACAGATACCTAGAAGGAAAAAACATCGTTCTTCTTTTTGAAAAAACCTCTACAAGAACACGATGCTCTTTTGAAGTTGCAGGTTATGACCTTGGAATGGGCGTTACCTACCTTGATCCCAATTCTTCACAGATGGGACATAAAGAATCTATCGAAGACACAGCCCGTGTTTTAGGCAGAATGTATGACGGTATCGAGTACCGAGGCTTTAGCCAAGAGCTTGTAGAAACATTGGCCGAATATTCCGGTGTTCCCGTATGGAACGGATTAACCGACCTTTTCCACCCGACTCAAATGCTTGCAGACCTTCTTACAATCGAAGAAAACTTCGGCTATTTGAAGGGACTTAAATTTACATACATGGGAGATGCCCGAAACAATGTAGCAAACTCCCTCATGATAGCCTGCGTAAAAATGGGAATGCACTTTACAGCATGTTCGCCCAAGCACCTCTTCCCCACTGAAGACTTGGTAGCCGAAGCAAAGAAAATTGCTGCCCAAACAGGCGGAAGCGTAACCCTTACCGAAAATGTAAACGAAGGCACAAAGGGTGCTCATGTTCTTTATACCGACATTTGGGTATCTATGGGAGAACCCGACAGCGTATGGGAAGAACGCATTAAACTCTTAAAGCCCTATCAGGTAAACAAGGCCGCTATGGACAATGCAGACAAGGATGCAATCTTCTTGCACTGCCTCCCCTCCTTCCATGACCTAAAGACAACTAAGGGTCAGGAGATTCACAAAAAGTTCGGTCTTCCCGAAATGGAAGTTACAAACGAAGTTTTTGAATCTCATAAATCCGTTGTTTTTGATGAAGCCGAAAACCGCATGCATACAATCAAGGCTGTTATGTATGCCACAATGTGCTAATCTTTTTTATATTTGCTAACCTGAGACTCTTTCTAAAAACTTTAGGAAGAGTCTTTAATTTTTTGGAGGGAAGCCTTGTGATTCTTGAACTTAAAAATATTTCAAAAACTTATCCTTCGGGACGAAGGGCCTTACAAAGCATTTCTTTTAAAATAGAAGAAGGAGAAATCCTTGCAATAATAGGCCTATCGGGAGCCGGAAAATCTACAATGCTTAGATGTATAAACCGCTTGGTTGAGCCGGATGAAGGAGAAGTTATTTTTTTAGGAGAAAAAATAAACAAGCTTAAAGGAAAAAAATTAAGACAATACCGCTCAAAGATAGGAATGATTTTTCAAAATTATAATCTGGTCGAGCGTCTTAATGCAGTTGAAAATGTTTTGCACGGCTGCCTCGGCTCAATCCCTTCTTACCGCGGGGCACTAGGCCTTTATACCGAAGAAGAAAAAGAAAAAGCTTTTGCTCTTTTACAAACCGTAGGCATGGAAGAATTTGCCTTTCAAAGATGCAGCGAATTAAGCGGCGGTCAAAAACAAAGAATAGGCATTGCAAGAGCCTTAATGCAAAACCCGAAGCTTTTATTATGCGATGAGCCTATAGCCTCCCTTGACCCGCAGTCGGCAGAAACGGTTTTAAATTATATCAAAGAATTCGCAGTAAATAAAAACATCGCCTGCCTTATAAGTTTACATCAAATGGAAGCTGCAAAAAAATATGCCGACAGAATCATCGCTCTCAATAACGGGAAAATAGTTTTTGACGGAAAACCCGATTCCTTAAACGATGAAGTCTTGCACAAAGAAATTTTTACAAGCGTTTCTATGGACAGCGGAGAAAAAATTCTATGAAGTTCGATTTAAAAATTTACTCTGAGGACAACAAAAAGAAAAGACATTATCATAAAAAAGAAACTTCATACTCTTGGGAAAAAAGACAAATCTTTTTTGCGAAGAAAAAACTAAAGGCAATTATTATTCTTTTAAGTCTTATTTTAATATATTATTTTGCATCAAATATAACCGGCTTTAAAGACCTTAAAGCAATTTTTAAATTCCCCCTTGCAATAGCATGGCTTATAAAAAACTTTATACCCGACAATGAAAGTTTAAAACATATCCCGATTATAATAAAAACCTTAGGCGAAACCTGTGTGATAGCGGCCTCGGCAACTACCGCAGCGGCTTTTTTTGCCCTTATCTTAGCCCTCCTCGGCTCTCAAACCACAGGAATAAATAAGCCCTTTAAAATAATCCTTACCATGACAGCATCGTTTTTAAGAAACATTCCGCTGGTAGCATGGGCAATGCTTTTATTATTTTCGTTTAAACAAAATAATTTTACCGGTTTTTTAGCCCTCTTTATAATTACCTTGGGTCATCTGGTAAGGGTTTTTAAGGAAATGATAGAAGAAACAAGCGAAGAATCTTTTACGGCTTTACGGGCTGCAGGCGTTCCGTATTTTCCGGCTCTGTTTAATGCCGTATTCCCAAGCATAGCACCCGGCCTTGTTTCGTGGCTCTTATACACGGTCGAAACAAATGTAAGGGACTCGGCCCTCATAGGAATTCTAACCGGAACGGGAATTGGTTTTTTATTTAATCTTTATTTTAAAAGTTTCCGTTATAATAGTGCGGGCTTAATTATTTTATGCCTTGTAATCATAGTTTTACTCATCGATATTCTTTCAAACAAAATAAGGCGGATTCTTTTATGATTGAGCAAGCAAACAAAATTAAAAAAATAAAAATAAGAAGATTCTCAAAGCAAAGAGTATTAATTTTATTTGTTCTTGTTTTTTTATCCGGCCTTACAATTATAAGTTTATTTCAAATGGAAAAGCCCGACTACGGAATTCAAAAAGCTTTTTTACAATTTACGGAATATTCAAAGGATTTATTTTTTTGCCCAAAGCTCTCGCAAAAATATTCTTATGCGGAAATATTTTTTTCTCTTTTGGTAAGTTTAAGCCTTGCCCTTTTAACTACCGTGTTCGGAGTGGTGCTTGCTCTCTTTTTAGGAATCGCCGCTTCGGAAAATCTTTCAAACAAGTATCTTGTAAAAATCATAAGAACGGCAATGTCCTTTATCCGCTCAGTGCCGACAATTATTTGGGTTTTAATATTTTCGGTAGTTGCAAACATAGGAGCAGAGGCTGCCGTCCTCGGTATGAGCTTTCACAGCACAGCCTATCTCGTAAAGGGCTTTTCGGAAAGCTTTGACGGCATAGACAAAAAAACGATTGAAGCCTTAAAAGCCTGCGGGGCAAGCTACATCGAAATTATAAGTCAGGCAGTTCTCCCCGCTTCGATAAACAATCTAATCTCGTGGAGCTTTTTTAGATTTGAAATTAACTTCGGAAATGCTGTTGCCGTAGGAGCTGCGGCAGGGGCCGGCGGAATAGGTTACGAGCTTTTTATGGCAGGCTCCTTAAACTTTAATATGAGTGAAGTCGGCTTTATATCCTATCTTATTTTAGGAACGGCTATTATTTTGGAAATATCTTCGACAAGGATAAGAAACAGGATTAGACATTAGACCTTTGAGTTTAACGAGGCAGGAAAAATCAAAAGAGTTTTTTTCTCCTGCCACGCTAAACATTCCGTTAAAACTTTTAAACAAAAGAACTACTTGGCGTTGTTCTCTGCAATTTTTACTACAAGTTCAATTCCCTTTTCGATTGATTTTGTGGGGATGAGCTCGAAGCGGCCGTGAAAATTATAACCGCCTGCAAAAAGGTTCGGACAGGGAAGCCCCATAAAAGAAAGGCGGGCTCCGTCAGTTCCTCCCCTGACCGGAACTATATGTGGTTCAATACCGACATCAGTCATAGATTTTTTTGCAAGTTCAATTATTTCCATGTGCGGCTCGATTTTTTCTTTCATGTTGTAATAGGAATCTTTTATTTCCATCTTGATTATGTTGCCGTATTTTTTATTTAAAAAATCGACCGCAGCCCTCATAAGTTCTTTTTTGTGAAGGAAGCTTTCCATAAAGTGATCGCGGATAATGTAAGACATCTTTGTAAAATCAACGCTTCCTTCAATCGAGGTTAAATGAATAAAGCCCTCATAGCCTTCAGTGTATTCCGGCTTTTGTTCTTCGGGAAGCATGTTTTCCAATTCTCTTGCCGCAGAAAGAGAATTAACCATCATATTTTTTGCAGAACCCGGGTGCACATTCTTTCCTTGAATTTCTATCTTAACGCTTGCGGCATTAAAGTTTTCGTATTCGAGTTCACCCAAGGGGCCGCCGTCTACGGTATAGGCAAAATCTGCTCCGAATTTTTTTACATCAAAAAGATCGGCACCTCTTCCGATTTCTTCATCGGGAGTAAAACCGATTTTTATTTCGCCGTGTTTAATTTCGGGATGAGCCAAAAGATATTCTATAGCGCCCATGATGATTGTAATACCGGCCTTATCGTCTGCACCCAAAAGGGTCGTTCCATCGGTTGTAATAATCTCCTGACCTTCAAGCTCTTTTAAGAAGGGAAAATCTTTGACGGTCATGGTGTACTCATCGTTGAGTTTAATATCCCCGCCCTTGTACATAAAAACTTTCGGATTTACGCACTTACCGTCCAAATCGGGAGCCGTGTCCATGTGGGCTATAAAACCGATTGCGGGAACCTTTTTATCGGTGTTTGCAGGAATGGCCGAATAAACATAACCGTGCTTATCCTGCTCGGCCTTTAAGCCCATATCGGTCAATTCTTTTACAAGGTATTTACCCAGCTCAAGCTGCCCGGGAGTACTGGGACAACATTCATTTTCTTCGTTGGACTTAGTGTCCATCGAAATGTATTTTTGAAATCTTTTAAGATAATCCATAATATCTCCTGTAAAAATGTTGTAGTTTAAGATGAATAGCCTAGCACTTTTATGGGCTTATGTAAAGTGGGGAGAAGTAGAACAATGTGTATGTCTTGGAGAATTCTGAGGTAAATATAAAATACGCAAAATATAAGCTATAGCTTAAAATTTATTTTTATTGTATACTAATAATTGGAGTATTAAATTATGCAAAAAAGTTATTACGCTTTTTTAAATCATACCAATTCGGATATCGTAAAAAAAGATAATCCGTATCCGCATTTTAAAACCTATGCATTTTCTTCCGAAATAGGAAGAGGATATTCGGCTATTTATGATGTAGGCTCTTATGCACACATTTGTATTGCAGATCATCTTTACTATGAGGATTTTAAATATACGGTACCATCGGATGAAGGTATTTATCTTCAACAATATGATTCTATTGCTTCCGACAAAAAATATCCTGCAGGGAGGGTGTATACCGGAATGCAATACATTCAGTATTACACTAAGGTTAAAACGGTTCAGTATGTTATAAAAAAGGAAACTCCTGCATGTATTATCGGGCTTCAATTAAACCCCGAATATTACGGTGCATATTTAAAAAATACCTTCGGCATTACGGAAGAAAATTTTTGTACAAAAATTTCTCTCTTGCCGAAAGAAAACTATATTCCTGAAATTTCTTTTATATTGAATCAGATACGGAAATTCTCGGGAACCGAAGCGAGTGCAAAACTTTTTTTCAAAAGCAAAGTTGACGAAATCTCCGCCCTTCTTTTACGAAGAACCGAAAACATACAAAAAGCGGAACACTCCGTTTTTTCAGCCGACCATGCAGCTATTATGCAAACGATTGAGTTCATAAATAAAAACTTACACAAAAAACTTCCGCTTGAAACGCTTGCAAAAATGTCGTATATGAGCCCTTCAAAATTTAAATATGTTTTTAAAGCCGTTACCGGTTTTCCGCTTACCGATTATCTTGTTAATAAAAAGATGGAAAAGGCCAGCTCCCTGCTTTTAAATACTAATATGTATGTTGCAAACATCGCCCAAAGCCTCGGCTACCGCAGCACCGGATATTTTTCCGCCTGCTTTGAAAAGTACACAGGTATGCTTCCGAATGAATATAGAAAGAGGTGAAAGGTTAGTTTTCTTCGGTGTAATACAGTTTGTAGAACTTACCTTTTTTGTCTGTTCCTTGTTCGATGTTTTGACTGTTGCCATCGATAACGATTTTTATTTTTTTATCCAGTTGAATGACTCTCTTAAATGCTCTCTGCTGCTTTTTACGCGCTGCTTCGGAAACAGGAAAGTTATCATCTATTGAAATGCCTGTTTCATCTTTGTTAATAATTAGTTTTATGCATTCCAAAATTTAATATCTTGTTCTTTACAATCCTTCTTTTCCCATAGTATACATACATTATGTCTTGCTCGTGTTAGTGCAACATAGAAACGCGAACGAGTTGTTGCTTTTAATGAACATGAATGGTCTTCTATCCACTGAATCATATCTTTCGTTGGATAAATCAAAACATTATCGAATGTAAGTCCTTTAGAATCACCAAAATTATAGACTGGATAGTTATCATTGCAAGTAACTTTACGGTTATATCTTAGTTGTACGGCATTAAAATCTTTTAAGTATTTATCAATATCAGATATTTTTATCAGAAATACACCTTGCTTTGTATTTTTCTCATCACATCTTGATATAGTTTTTGGGAGAGCTTTATTTAGTTTAGAAGCATATCCACATATTTCTTTATTGCACCGAAACGAAACATTTAATGTTGTCTCATCAATCTTTACAATATCTCTATGGTCATTGAGAAAATTAATAATTTTATCAAATTGATACTTTGCATTTTTTTTCTCATGATGAGTTAAATAAATTGCCTGCCTTGGATCTCCAGCAAGGATAATGTTTGACTTTGAGTTAAATAATAGCTCGATTATGTCTAAATCATATCCGGCTAAGTCTTGTAATTCATCAATGTAAATATTGGGGAAAAGTTCTGTTATTCTATTAATTACGTTTCCATGAGCAGCTTCGTTGCATTTAACAACAAATTTAGAAAGTTTATCAGAATATATCTTTTGCGAATCTGTTAAATAATGTTGCAACGCCATTTTTTCACTTACATATTTTGCAGACATAGAATTTACAAGAATCAAACCATTAATATCAATATCCCTAAATACAGGAGAAAGGCAATCTTGATACGGTTTTACTCCATGCTGTATAAGAAATGTGAACCATGTTTGTACCGTTACATTCTTAGGAATGCACGCATTTCTTTGATAAAATTTCTTTTTTATTTCCTCTTCATTAGCAGTTGTATAGGTTAATAACAAAACCCGTTCTGTTTTTGCTTTTTCCAATGCTGTTTCTACCAGCTTTGTCGTCTTACCGGAACCTGCAGCAGCTATATAAGCAATATTTTTACTCATGACATATCCATTCAATACATTCATTGATATAATCAGGATAACAGAAATTTTCATTAGATTCAAAAACTTTCAACGCCCAATAAGTTTTATTTTTTTGTAAATATTCGGATAAATCTTGTATCGTTATATTTGGAAATAATTTGCCTAATTTCTGTTCATTTTCTAAGTTACATTGAATAAAACTAGGTTCCAGAGTATTTTGATTATTATCGCGATTTGAAAAAATTTTAATAGTGGAGCAATTTTCATATTTCTTATATCTCTCAGCTATGTTTTTTTGATAATCACCATCATTATCAGTTACAACAGCAACTTTTATATTTAATTTTTCTGCTAATTCCAAAAATCTTGGAGCAGACAATCCGACCGATATGACATCAATTCCAGATTCTATAGGTAGCCTTTCATATTTATCAAAAAAACATTTTTGCACAATTAACTCATCTGATGGACCTTCCATTAAAATACATTTCTGAGCTAATAATAACCGAAGTGTATTATAACCGGGCAATCTTGAAAAATAGCTTTGTGTTTCATCAGTCAATTCTTCAAATTTAAGTATCTTTTTATCATGAATAAATAAAAGATTTTTCAATCCCAATTTATTTGCAACAAAGCTACTGTGAGTTGTAATTATAAGTTGTTTTTTAAAATGCTTTTCTGCAATATTTTTTAATAATACATTCAGATTTATATGTGATAGATGGTTTTCAGGTTCTTCAAGTAAAAGAAGGTTAGAAATATCATTGCGGACATTTGCTAAGGCTAAATTTGTTTTTACAATACACTGTTCCCCTTGTCCGATTTGATGAAAAGGTATCTCATTAAAATAAGTTGTAAGAATATTTTCCCAAGCATTGATGTCTGCCGTGTTTACAGATATAGCTATCTCTTTATCTGATATCTTTGCCATACTATTTATTTTTGTATTTATTGACCGCAATGCTTCTTTATCTTTGAATTCATTTTTTAATTTTCTATAAGCCTGTGTTATTGCTATTTTTTCATTTTCTTCTAACTGTTCTGTAATTATCCGTGAAATATAGAAATCAGAACCATTGCGGTACTTAGCACTAGAAGAATTTATCATATTCGGTTTCAGAGGGATAGAACGAGCTGTAATAGTATCTCGGTTAAAACCCGACCAAGCTATTTCATAGTATTCGATAGGTAAGTTTGAAATACCTTCTTTTATTAATGTTTCATATTCAGCTTGAAATTTTTTATCAAATGCAATCTTCAATTTTACACCGACTTTTTCGCCACCTTCGGAATGACCAGTTCCTTTTAATTTGCTAAAATCAGCATTATCTTTTTCATCTTTATCAAGATAGACTTCTAATAATATATGCGGAGGTTCTATAGGTGTACCTGTTTTGAATGCCTGTAAATATTTATTAACAGCATTATAATTAAAGAGATGTTCTGTCAATTCATTTTTTAAATACCTGCCATGTAATAAGCCTGACAAACAAAGATTTATTGCCTCTAAAATTGTAGATTTACCGGCTTCATTATTTCCGACAATAATATTTACATTTTTTTGAAACTCAATAGTAAGAGTTTCAAAACATTTATAATTTTCAATATGCAACTTACTAATATATATCATGGTATCGACTTCTCCTTCTTTTCATAGTTATATCAGCCCCCCCCCCTCACAACCACTTCTCCAATATCTTTTTTTTCTTATCAGCACAAGCGGACAGTACCGATTTTGCAGCAGCAATATCGGCTTCATAAGCTTCTATTTCTTGTACAATGCACTGCTGCTCCTCAAGAGAAGGCACAGGGATTGAAAAATTTAAAATATGATTTTTATCTCCTCTGGGCATTTTTACTCCTCGTACATTTTTCATAATATATTCAAAAAATGTGTTCTGCTTCATAGCATAATATATATAACGTGCATTTATTCCTGAAATTGGGCGGAAAACCAGTACATCTGGGGAGCATCCTCCTTTTTTGTTCGAAAACCAAATTTTTTTAAGATATGGCCGAATATTAGAAACTAAAATATCATTTTCTGTATATTCAATTACGCTATCTATATTAGGTTCACCATTGTACACACAAATACCGTCACAATTTTGTAGTATATTATCTGTACTAATATAATCTTCTAAATTGATTGCTGAGAATTGTATCCTTTTGGTTGTATATGGGGCGATTATTTTTAACCGCGCTATCTCCCCTTTTACTTCGCTCATTAGTTTTTCAATATTCCGTTTATTTTCTTCAATAGCATATTGAGCAGTACTGTACTCTTCATCGACTTTTTCACACTCCGCAACAATTTGTTGTTGGATAGATATATCAATATCCGGAACTTGCAATAATTTTATATCACTAGGGTAAACATGAGGTTGACTTGTACCTTTTTGTAAACTGAAAATTTGATCTTGAATGGATATTAAAAAATTATATAGAAAAAATGTATGTACGTCATCTTTTCCTCTTACAGTCGTACAATCTGAGGCGAAAATCGGTTCTCGCCATATATTAACAAATCCGGCATTTGCACCACTTGCACTAATAGTTATTGTATTAGCTTTTCTATTTGCTTCATTATGAAAATAGGCAAAGTCAATACCGCCTGCAACTACTTTAATGTTTCCTGTTTTTGTTTGCGCAGCTGTGATAGATTGCCCTTTTATTACTTCCGCTATCTCTCCCAACTTTACCAGCGGATATCTACTCTTTATTTCAATTTTTTTATCTGCGGTGAGTTTAAGAGCTTTATCAAACTTTACTCGGTTAAAATCAAGCATAAAGTGTAAAGGGATGAGCGAAGCAAATTCTTTTAGATTATCCGGGATTATTACAGGCTTTTTTTCAAAAGCGGTATGGATAAGCGTATTCAGTTTTGCGGTGTCTTCAAAATCGGCAGGATTAAAAAGCGGTGTTCTAATATGCTGTATGCCCTTATTATGTGCAAGCTCGTCATCTTCTCTTTCATTAGTAACGCCGAGATATTTTATCCCCTCATTGCCCTTTGCACCGCTCCATTCGTAACCTAAGAAAGCTTTCATTTCTTTCGTTGCGGCAGGCGATCGTATCACCACCACCTCTTGCCCGTTCGTCATAGCCAAACAAAAAAACAAAAGCTTTTCCTGTTCAATTTCGCAAACCGAATAATAAATATGCCGTTCAAGTTCATCGCTTTGCATTTCTTTTGTATATTTACCGCTTATCTTCTTTTTTTGAATAGCTTTTGCTTTGGTATCATTTGAAAATTCTGTAATATACTCCTTAAATATTTCATAAGAATCTAATGCTTTTTTCCAATCAGCGGTATAGGTAAAAAGAGCCTTATAATCTTCCGGCTTTACGCCTATATGCGTACAATAGGATTCAAATAGATGATAATCTTCAAAGACAATATCTTTACGTGTATCATTATGAAACCAGCTGTGTATGCGGTTTTTATAATGGTCATCAAGTACCGGATGTGTTTTCTTTTTACGCAAAAAAAGTGTTACCGTATTTGTACCTGTTTGACCGAATGTTCCCGAACCGAATTCCGCAATAGCGATAATATCAAACGTACACAAAATAATTTCACGGCATTTAATATACATACCGCCGTTACTTAAAATACTAGAGGGAAGAATAAGAGCTGCAATGCCTTCATCACACAAAAGCTGTGCCGCACGTTCTATGAAAAACGTTTCTATGGCATTATTTTTAACCGTATCGTTTACGAATTCCGTTAAACGAAAGCGTTTTTTATCGGCAGCGTTTAAGGTTTCTAAAAATCCTTTTACGCTGTACGGCGGATTAGAAACTAAAATGGAATAACTGTTATCTTTGACGCTCTTTTTGCCGGTTATACGTGAAAGAGCATCGGCATAGATAATATTTATATCATCCTGCCCGTACATAAACGCAGCAACTTTAGAAACCTTAGAAAGACGGTATTCTTTTTCGATACCGGTAATTGCCGAATAATATTTCTTTAAATGTTTCTTTTCGACAAAACTTTTAATCTGCTGTGCATATTCATTTAAAAAATGCCCCGCTCCGCAGGCATAATCAATAACACGGGGCGCTTGTTCCGTTCCGCTTATCATCGTTTGTAAGGGCAGAGACGAAACGATAAAGCGCACAAGCGGCTGAGGAGTAAAAAACTGTCCTTCACTTTGCTTTACTCCCTGATTTAAAAAACCTTCAAATAAATCGCCTAAAAACTGATTTTGCTCCTCCGTTTTTAATTTAATATTTTCAAGCATTTGCACTACTTTTAATAGAATAACCGCATTTTGGCGGAAGAGGTTTTCATTATGTACTTCGATAAAAGAAAAGTCGCTGTTTGTAAAAAACTTTAATTGCTTAAAATATTTTAAAACGGTATCGCGGGTAGCATCGGGATCATTTTTAAAAAGATAAAACGCATTGTATATGTCATCATTGTCAATGTAGATAACATCTTCCGATAAAAACTGCTCCATACCTATCTTATATAATTTTTGCAGGCGGTCTTGTAAGCTAAAATAATCATCATAGGCAGCGCCTTTCCAATGAAAAGCGAGTTGTTTGGAATTTTCTTTTTCATCAACTACCTTTGCTAAAAATAAATTGACTAATTTGTCAAAAGCATTTTCTCTGCCCGATACATTATGCTGCCGTAAAATTTTTGCAAATTCGTGATATTTTTTCTGCATTGAAGCGTAATCAATTTCTTTTAAATCTCGAACGGTATAATTCTTTTTACCTATGTTGTACGCTTGCATATAATCTTCAAAAAGCCCTACGGAAGAAAAGTCTTTTTTATATGTTTCTTTCCATACATCAAAAAGCTCTTTGTTGTTTCCGGCCTTTGCATAGCTTTTGGGATTTTCCAAAGTTTCTAAAAGTTTTTCATTATCTTTTACCTTTATCAGATGATATTCGGTTTGTATTTTACCGTCTGCAAAACCGCTTGTATAAAGACAGAGAAAACTTGTTGCCCGCTCTTGCTGAAAGTAACTGAAAAGCTGAGCACCATCTTTTAAAGTAGTTTCCCACGCATGATTAAATTCGTCCCCTTGCGTTTTACATTCAATAATTAAAAGAGATTTTTTTTCTCCATTCTGATCTATTGTCCTAACCCAGATATCCGCCCTTCCGCTTTTGCCCGAATGTCCGAGCTTCCAAAGCGGTTCAAGCTCCATATCGCAAGGTTTATACCCTTTTTCAAGCAGACGGCATACACATTCAAGCACGACAAAATTCTCATTTTGGCTGAAATTTGTCGTTGTATTTGCACCGGTGTCTATTTCAGGAGGATAGATGATGATTTCTTTGGAAAAATCGACTTGAATATCACAATTATGTTGTTCAAAATGCTTTGAAAATATTACATCCGATTGAATAAACCTTAGTTTCTTTAATACGTGCCGAAAGTTTGTTTTTGTTATCATCTGCCTATGCCCTAAATTCTCTTAAAATACCCAACGGTTTTATTATACCCGTTTTATGCAAAAAAACAAAGAGGGCATGATGTGCAGATGTGCGATTTTGATAGTAATTAATTTATAGAAAGAAATACCGGTTTTCCCGGACTCCTTACAAACAAGAAACGTCCATTAGTTATTGGAATCTTCCCACAATTTTCTATATAAACCTTCTTCTTTTATCAGTTCCTCATGCCTGCCGCACTGGGCGATGTGCCCGTTTTCGATAACCAAAATTTGGCCGGCGTTGCGGAGACTTGTCAGCTTGTGGGCAATCATGATGACGGTTTTATCTTTGAGCAGTTCCTGTAAGGCTGCTTGTATTTTGGCTTCGTTTTCGGCATCGACATTGGCGGTAACCTCGTCCAAGAGCACAATCGGGGCGTTTTTAAGAAAGGCACGGGCAATCGAAATGCGCTGTTTTTCTCCGCCCGAAAGCCTCAAGCCCGCCTCTCCGATAACCGTATCGTAGCCCTTTTCACTTTGCATAATAAAATCGGTGCAGCCGGCACGCTCAGCCGCCTGATACACTTCCTCCAAAGAAGCGCCTTCCCGGCCGAGTCTGATATTATTCAATATCGTGTCGTTAAACAAAAACACATCCTGAAACACAAAGCTGATATTGTGCAAAAGGTTTTCGTAATTGAGTTCTTTAATATCGGTGCCGCCGATACTGATGCGTCCCTTTTTTATATCCCAAAAACGGGCAAGCAGATTCACAATAGTCGTCTTGCCGCTTCCCGAAAGACCTGCGAGAGCGGTTACCGTTTTTTCGGGAACTGAAAAGCTGATATTGTGCAGCACCTCTTTTTCGGCGTAGGCAAAAGAAACATCTTCAAATTGAATATCGAAGGCGTGCGGATTTTGAGGATCGAGCAGCAGGTTCCCTGAAAGGTTTTGCATTTCCGGAACCGCTTTGATGGCATTCATACGGTCGATTGACTGCTGAGTCATTTTAGAAAAGATACTGAAAATCCCCATCGCTTCAATACCGCTGAATAAGCCGAAAGAGGCGGTCATCAACAAAAAGATGTGCGCAAAAGAAAGCGTTCCCCGTAAAAAAAGCAGGGCGGAAGAAAAAACTATTCCCGCCGTAACAAGCCGTAAGCAAAACTGAAAAAGAGAGACGACAGGAATATGAGCGAGTTCCGCGCTGACGGAAAAATCCCGTAAATTCTTTACCGCTTCAGCCGTTTTTGAAAACCGCTTTTCCGCCATGTTGTATATTTTAAGCACATGGATCCCGTTGATAAATTCAACAATATCGGCGGTAACTTTTCCGATAAAGTCCTGCCGGTTTATTTTTAATCTGTCCTGCAATGTAGATAATTTTTTGTACATGTACCATACCGGAATAAACAAAAAAGCGGTAAGCAAAAAGATGCGGTAATCGAAGACAAGCAAGACAGTAAGTCCGATAGCAAAAACAGGAATACCCACGGCGATTTTTTCGATAACGACCATGCCTTCAATTTCCAAAAACGCCACGTCGGAAGTAATGGTCGAAACCAAGTCGCCCGTGTTTTTTTCATTGAGAAAGCCGAGCGATACCTTGCGTAATCGTGTCCCTAAGTTTTTACGCTCGCGGCACATTGCCTTATAACCTGCCCCGCCGCGGAAATAGAGCGTAAAGTAACGCAATACAATTCTGATAAAAACCGCTGCCGCCATAATACCGATGTATCGATACATAGTACGGACATCAAGCGTTCCCGAAGCGGCGGGATTAAAAAGCGGTACGGCGTTTACGATTTTAAAGGCGATGATAAAAGGTATCATTATAAAAAAGCCGTCGATAAAACTTAATACAACGGAAAAAACAATTTCCTTTTTTTGATTTTGCATAAGGGCCAAAAAAGCCCGCACCGTTTTTAGCATAAATTTCCTCCCTGTCCTTGATAAAGCCTCTTATACACTGCCGAATTTTTTAACAGTTCCGTATGTGTCCCTTGAGCCTCTACCCGTCCATTTTCCATAACGATGATTGAATCGCTTTCTTTGACAGTGGACAGGTTGTGGTCTATCGTGATGACGGTTTTATTTTTACACAGTTCCTGTAATGAAAGCTGAAGCTGCCGGCGGTTTTCCGCATCGGTGTGAGTAGTCGCTTCATCTAAAATAAGCACCGGTGCATTCCGCAAAATTGCACGGGCAATAATAATGCGCTGCCGCTGCCCGCCGGACAGTTTTGTTCCTTCATTGCCCGCATAAGTGTTCCAGCCCTTTTCAAGCTGTTCGATAAAATCCGAACACTGTGCAAGACGGGCAGCTTCTTTTACCTCTTCATCGGAGGCGGCGGGCTTCCCAATTCGAATATTTTCCAAAATACTCATATTGAATAAAAAAGTGTCCTGCGTAACATAGTTGACATGTTCCATTAATTGAGCAAGAGACATATCTTTGTAATCGATTCCGCCAATTGTGATAGAACCCTTTGAAACATCCCAAAAGCGGGCAATCAAATTGGCTATTGTTGACTTACCCGAACCGGAGTGCCCGACAATCGCCGTCTTTTTCCCCTCTTTAAAAGTGAGCGATACATCGTGCAGCACATTCCCCTCAGGAATCTTGTCCGCATTGCCGGTTTTATCGGCAGCTGTAATTTCATTGTATGAAAAGCACACATTATGAAACACAATTTCGTTATTCGGAATATGCTGAGCGGCTGCAGCAGCTTCTTCCAATTCGGGAGCGGACAGCACTTCTTCAATCAGCTTTTTACTGTTTCTTATGTGATAAAAGTTGTCCATAAATTCGGTGAACTTTAAAAGCGAAACTCCCAAGCCCTCTGCAATGATGACGGCAAAAAGGTAGAGCGGCGCTTCAATCAAACCGGAAGTAAAAAGCAGTCCGCCGACTGAAAGTACGCTCGCCGTAATCGACGACAAAAGTACAAAGGCAGGAGCGCTTACAAAATACATTTTATTGTACAGCTTTAAGGTTGACCTTTCATAATTGTCGATGGAATCTTCAAACTGAGAATAGGCCTTTGCTTCGGTGCCGAATATTTTGATTTCCTTATTCCCGCGGATATATTCGATAACCCTGCCGTTCATATTTTCGAGGGCGGCATAATAGGTGTTTGCAAAATCGTTCATAATGCCGATATACATCGGAAGATAAAAAATCAAGGTTGCTGCAGCAGGTACCAAAACGGCAAGGGCAAGCCGCCAATCCGCTGCAAAAAGTATCGCTGTAATGCTTAAAGGAATGAGGATATTCGATGTGGTTTCAGGCAGTGCGTGTGCAAGCGGAAATTCAAGCCGTTCAATACTGTCGATGAGCATTCCGTGAAAATAGCCTGCACCCTTGTTCCGCGTAAAACCCAGCGGCATCTTTATCATCTTTTCAGTAAGAGCAAGCCTTATTTTTTCCAAAACGGAAAAGGCTGTCTTGTGCGAAATCGCCGTCGATATGCTGTGCAGCACCAGTTGAAAAGCAAAGGCTGCAATGATAACGCCTACATAAGCCGACACTTCGGCAACGGAAGTTCCGCCTTTTGCCAAACGCATAAGAAGACGGTGCACCGTGATATACGGTACCATGCCACAGCCGACACCCAGCACCGCAAGACTTACGGACGCCGTATACGCAGGCGTATACGCACGAATAAAATCTTTAAATCTCATGGTTGGCAATTCTCTACTCCATATCCTTAAAATGCCGTTTTAAGATGAGCTTTCCGATATAGACGCCTGCAATACCGAAAACGATAGCGGATACTATGCCGATAACGGCGAAGGTTCCGGTAAAATATTTCACATATTCAAGTATCTCTTCTCGGCTCATTCCCATTTCCTGCCACTTCGCCAATTCCCGTTCCAAAAAGAAAAGGAAAGGGAACACGCCTCCGGTAAAATATGCAGCCTGCGTTAGTCCGTGACCGATACCGACCGAAAGCGTTTTGAATCCTGTTTTTGTAATAATCACATCGGCTATCAAACCTGCAATGACAACAAAAATCAGACAGTTAATACTTCCCATTCCGGTCAGCGTAAAAAGCGCAACGCCTAAACCTGCAAGCAGCGTCAACACGCCGAATCTCCGCACAGTCTTTACAACAAAAAGAACAATAGGCCCCATCAAAAGTCCCGTCATACCGGGAGCAAACACGTGCATAACGGGAATAGTAACGGATGTCAATATCCCGACCCCATAAATAACAGCTGCATAAATCGCCGCCATTAAACCAATTAAAACAAAATAACTGATTTTCCAGTGATTGGTTTTTGTTTCCATACCTTTATAACCTCTCTTTAAAAATATATTCCAACTGCATCGTGCCGTTAAATTGAAAATCTTCGGTTATCCGTCCGTCTTCCAAAAGAACCGCTCTATTGCAGGTGTTTAAAATGAACTCATAATCATGCGTGATAATAACGGAGGCGTTTGTCTTGCCCGTTATTGAATCGATTAACGCACAGACATTTTGCATACTGCCGTAATCCAAACCGCTTGTCGGTTCGTCAAAAATAGTGAGCCGCTTATTTTGTAAAAATGATGCGGCGACTACCAAGCGCTGTTTTTGTCCCATCGACAGTGTTGTCGGGTGTTGTTCTAGCAAGTCCGACAGATCGAGCTTTTCAAGCACTGTCTGTATTCGCTTTTCTTTGTCGGGAAGCGCTTCGTTACCGAGCAGTAAATCGTCATAGACGCTGCACCCGAAAAGTTGAAAGTCTACATTTTGCATCACATACCCGGCGGTCTTACTGCGCACCCTTGCAGGGAATGCTCTTCCGTCCAACAAAACGGTACCGCTCTGTTCCTTTTTTAATCCGCACAGGATTTTCCCCAGCGTTGTTTTTCCGCATCCGTTTTTACCGATTAAAGCGATCTTGTCTCCGGGATATATTGAAAGATGTATTCCTCTTAAAACCTCAGCGTTTTTCCGATAGCCAAAATGAATATCGTGCAGTACAACCAAGGGTTCGTCTTTATGCTGCCGCTGCGGAGTAATCAGTGTATTGCGGTGATTTTGAAATACATGCAAGTCTCGAAGTCCCTGTTTGTGGAACTCATCATTACCGATAGTGCGTAACAAATCTTTTTCATATTCCCGTACTATAGACCCGTTTTCCATTACGATGAGCCGGTCGCAGAGTTCCGCCAAATAATGCAGCCGGTGCTCGATGATGAGTATCGTGTAGCCTTTTGATTTTAGCTGTGCAAGTATTTGTGTAAGCAATTCGACGGATTGATAATCGAGATTGGAAGACGGCTCGTCCATCAGTACAACGCGCGTGTCCAACATTAAAACCGAAGCGATTGCAATTTTTTGTTTTTCACCTCCGGAGAGTTCCGAAAGCTTTCTGTTTAAAAGCGGTTCCAGCGATAACAGTTTTGTAACACGGTACAGCCGCTCTTGTATTTCTTCTTTTTCTATACCGCAATTTTCGCACTGATATACAAGGTCGGAAAGCACATCGGTGGTAAAAAACTGGCTTTCGGGATTTTGAAAAACGGAGGCTGCAATGTTTGATATATCGCATATACGCATCGACGAAAGAACTTTGCCGTTTAATGTAAGACTTCCGTTTATTTCTCCTTCATAAAAACGGGGACACAGCCCGTTCACACAGCGGAATACTGTTGTTTTTCCGCAGCCGCTTTTTCCGGTAATAACAACCAATTCTCCTTTTTTGATAGACATGGATAAGTTCTGAATTGCCTGCGCCGCGGCACCGTTATACTGATAGCTTACATCATTCAAGTTGATCATACGCGAGGCTCTCATTCAAAATAATTTTGCGTACATACTTGCCGTCAACACTGTGATTGCAGCGAGCGAAAACACGGCATCTACCGGCCGGAGTTTGACATCAAAGTACGATGTTTTTTTACCGGTGTTTTCAATACCCTTAACCAAGGCTGCACAGGAAAGTTCTTCCGCAGTCTTTAGGCTTTTAAACAACATCGGCACAAGCACAAATTCCATCGTCCTTATCGGATGGAGAATAGCCGCACATTTTGAAGTGTATAGACCTTTCAGTTTCATCGAATCGATAATAACCAGAAAATCATCTTTTATTGCAGGAAAATAACGGAACATTACCGCTATGCTGAGGATAACGCCTCGCGGCAGCCGCATACGGTCGAGCGCCATTGTAATTTCCGAAATATTTTTTTGCTTTTGAATTACCGTTCCCAACAGCATAAAGGGAATAATCCGCTGCACGATAAAAGCGAGTATTCCTATAACGGAAAAAACCGCAGATTGAAACATCGGAAAATGCACATGCAAAATCAGTTGATAATAGGAAAAAAGCACTGCAAACAAAACAGTGTAGCACACTAAGACACCGTATAATCCTGTTATGACCGGCACCGCCGCCGCAACGATAAAAGAGCAGAGCGTTACCTCCGCCTTTCCGGAAATCAGCATAAAAACCATAATCACTATGTCTAAAAAAAGAAGCGTTCTAACATCGAATAGAGCGGTTTTAATCTTTTGCATATAGTAAAACTTTCCCTTATTTGTGTGAAGATTTTACAACATCGATAGGTTTTTGTCTTAAAAACAGCTAAAAGATTGGCTAAGATTGACGGCTTTTGGCTTTAATTTTCATCTTTTCTCATACAAAAGTTTCTGCTTATAAAAACATTTCCGCCTTACCGAAAAAATATGTTGTGATTATATCGCAGACCGGAGCCGCGTAGATTTTTCTCCCCTATATCGAAAACTTTTTTTTCATTTGGCTGAAGATGTCGGCGATGCGTTCTTCTTCGGCTTGAGCATCGGGCTCGTGGTACTGAACGAGGTCGGCAGGAATCTCATCCAAAAAGGGAGACGGAGCACATTCGGTTATGCCGCCCTGTTTCCGTCTTTGCCTGCAGCTTGTGATAAAAAGTTTTTGTTGAGCTCTGGTGATGGCCACATAGAAAAGGCGGCGTTCTTCTTCAACATCTCCGTCATTTTCTTCAACGCTCCTTGCATGTGGAATAAGGCCGTCTTCCGCTCCCGCAATAAAAACCACAGGAAACTCCAAGCCTTTTGAAGAGTGAATGGTCATAATGTTTACTTCGCCTTTTTCTTCTTCAGTATCATCGCGGGTTAAAAGGGTAATGCGGTTAAGATAATCGTAGAGGCTTCCGTCCCAATTGTCGGGATTGTTTTCCCAATCGTCCATCGAGTGCAAAAAACTTTCGATATTCATCATTTTGAATTGAGCTGCCTTTTCGCTTTTTTGGTATTCGGCGATAAGGTATTCGTTATAGGCGATGTCGTCCAAAAGTTTTCTAACCTTTTGAGCAAGCCCCTTCCCTGAAAGAAGCTGAGTGCGGTGTGCACTTATAAGCTCGGCAAATTCTTTTAAATCCTCGATGCTCTTTCCCCTCATATCCTCAGGCGGGTTTTCAAGAAGAAGGCGGATTGCTGTCCGCATTGAACAGGAATTTTCCGTTGCAAGAGCGGAAAGGGTTTCAAGAGTTTTTTTGCCTATGCCCCGCCTCGGTGTGTTAATAATGCGCAAGAGGTTTACATCATCGTCGGGGTTTGCAACAACACGCAGATAGCTTATAAGATCTTTTATTTCTTTACGCTGAAAAAAACTTGTACCCCCCGACATTCTATATGGAATGTTTACTTCCAAAAAAGATTCTTCCAATGGGCGACTTAAACTGTTGGCACGGATTAAAACTCCGAAGTCGGAATACTTAAAGCCTTCTCTTTGCTTTAAGCTTAAAATCATGTCCGAAATAAAATCGGCTTCCGCCGCCTCGTTTTCGGGAATAAAAATTTCGATGGGGCGGCCCGAATCTTTTTCTGACCAAAGAGCTTTTACCTTGCGGTTTACGTTATGAGAAATTACACCGTTTGCGGCAGCCAGAATTGTCCCTGTAGAACGGTAGTTTTGTTCAAGTTTTATTTCAATCATTTCGGGAAAGTTTTTTTCAAAGTTGCGGATATTTTCAAAACTGGCACCGCGCCAAGAATAAATAGATTGATCGTCATCGCCTACTACGCAGATATTTTTGTCGGCAATGAGCTTCATAAAATTATATTGCTGTGTGCTTGTATCCTGAAATTCATCAACCATTATATATCGGTATCTTTCGCGGTACTCCGCCAAGACTTCGGGATGTTCTTTAAATATTTTTATTGGAAGCATTATAAGGTCGTCAAAGTCTACTGCATTATAAAGTTTAAGCCCTTCCTGATATTCTTTATAAAGAGCCTTGTACGAATCATGTTCGTTTGTCCAATCCTTTCTTCCCATTTTGATATTGGAAAAAAGAATGCCTACCTTATAAACATCCAAAGCATCTGCCGAGAATTTAAGTTCTCTTCCACATTCTTTAATCAGCTGATTTCGGTCGGTTTCGTCATAAATACTGAAATTAATTCTCCAGCCTATTTTATCGATATGGGAACGCAGAACCTTAACTCCAAAAGCGTGAAAGGTACTGACAGTCAGATTTTGAAGTTTTTTACCGGTAAGCTCTTTTACCCGATCGGCCATTTCCTTGGCAGCCTTGTTGGTAAAGGTAAGAGCCAAAATCTGAGACTGAGGAATTCCCTTGTCGAGCATGTGTGCAATTCTAAAAGTGATAACGCGTGTTTTCCCCGAACCGGCTCCCGCTATTATAAGCACGGGCCCGTTAATCGTAGTAACGGCTTTAAACTGTTCGGGATTAAGACCTTCAGTAAATTCATTCATAGGAAGGGTGAGTATACCAAAAAACGGGAAATTTAGCAAGAAGCGAAATTAACAGAAGCGAAATTAAACAGTTTTATCTATCTTTGCTAAAACTTAAGTCCCTTAATCCAATCTGCTATAATCGGTTCCACGGTTTTTATATCAAAGCCTAGTTTCAATACTTGAACCCTCTGTTCTGAGATACCCCAATTTTGATAGGGGTTATCGTAGTTTTGATCAAAGAAATCGTAAATATAGTTCTCGGCATCGTTTTGCTCATTGCCGAACATGGAAATCTTTTGAACAGCGGATTTTTCGAGTACCTTCCTGATTGAAGGCCTTATCCCTTCAAAAAATAGTCCTTTGTGAATTTGATATTTATCGCCCCTCATAGTCTTAATCATTTCCGAAATTGAACCTGAAGGATTCATCTCAAGTTTAGGCCTTTCAAAATAAGCTTCCGATTTTGATTCTTCTTTTTGAAGTTCTACAAGATTTTCTTCTTTTACACTATCGTTTTTAAGTTCTTCTTTTTTAAGTTTATTTTTTTCAAGTTCCGGCTTTTTAAGTTTATCATTTTTTTTCTCTGGTAAAGATTTTTTATTTTGCAATGTATTTTCTAAATTTGATTCTTCCGTTTTAGCTTTCTTTATTTCAAAAACAGCATCTTTTTGAAGAGATTCTGTTTTGGTATCTGTTGATTTTTTTCTTCTTACCTTTTCAGCTTTTATAAGATCTACCTTTTCGGTTTTCTTATCTGTAGTCTTTTTTTCTTTTTTCTGGTTTACTTTTTTTTCTAAAACAGCCTCTGCATCTGAAGTTTTATCAATAAGTTCTTCTTTCTTTTTTACAGGTTCTATAGAAACTTTTACCCTCGCCCATTCTCTTTGAAGATAAAGGTCTCCGCTTATGCTGTAATAATAGCCGTTTACCAAATTCAATAGGACGGCCTGTAAAATTTCTTCATCCCTCCAGCTTCTAAATCTTCCGATTTTTACAGCCTGAAAAATATTAAAGTTATTGGTCCTGTATTTCCGGCTGTACAATAAAACGATATTTTCAAATCCGCCGTCAGCATAAACCGGCCAATACTTTAATGTGTAAGCAATAACTTGATCTTCAACCCGTTTAATATCGGGAGAAATAATTATTGCATTTACTTGCTCTTTTGTAAAAACAATCTTAGAAAAGTCAAAGGTCTTGGGTGGCCTGTAAGCAGCCCGTTCTCTTTTTTGGCGGGATAATATTTCATCCTGTTCATCTCTATAAGCCTTAACAGATGAAAGAGTGTCGGTAACATAGAGGCGGATAAGCTCTGCCGATTTTTTCATTGCAGCCTGTTTAAACCCTATGATGTCGGCATAGCGTGCATATTTTTCGGTAAATGAAATAGAAGCAAATCTATCGGAAGAAACAGCCGATACTATTTTTTCGCATTCTTGAATAACATTGTAAACATCATTTGTATCAAGATTGGCTGTTCTTTCGGTAATAAAGCCTATAACCTGCTTAATCTGCATTATCGTCTTTTGAGCAAGGCTGATTAAATTTGCAGTCAGCAATTCCTGAAACCTATGCGACCGCAGTCTATATGAAGACATCAGTTCATACCGCATAGAGTCATCGGGGTATTTCCGCTTTAATTTTCCATTGTATAATAAAAGGGCTTCGTTTAAATGCCCTGTTTTTCTCAGTTCAAAATATCTTTCAATATCAAGATCATCCGAGAGGCTCACTTGCGGATATTCTTGTTTTAAGACTTGTTTTTCAAGTTCAGTTATTTCCATAAAAAGCCGCCGATTTTAGTCAAAAATCATAGCCTAATAATATAGGAAAAAAAGAAAAAAAACAAGTATGAAAGCACCATCAAGAAATTCGGGAGATTTTAAATCGGCAAGAGTTCAAGTCTTTACACCGGAACAATTCTCTATGCCAAAATAATCTAAAATCTTATATTCAAAGCAAGCCCTACTCCCTCAGGACTAATGACAGGAACAGGAGTAAATGAAACCTTAGGTGTCTTTTTTATTAACACATCATTTAAGGTTTGGTTGTACCTTTTTACATATAAGCTCGCTGTAATTAATGAAGCAATACGGTTAACAAGCATAATACTTCCGGCTGCATAGGCCACATAGCTGAATATCTTCATTTTCCTATCAAGATTGGCTATATATGCCCGATGGTCTGAACTAGTAGTGGGAAATAGATCTGCCAAATTGATAAATTGCATAGTAAGTATCGATAATACCGATAAACCATCAATAGCGGTATGAATGCCTCCGCCCAGCATATCTCCGCAAGCAAAATTACCGCTGCCAAACCCTACAAATCCATTTAACAAAAGAGGCACAGCCAAGTCTTTTTGGTATTTTTTTTGAATCAATAAAATTTGCTCATTATTTAATTTTTGAGAATATTCAGAGATTAAATCTTTGTTTTTAAAAAGGTTTTTACTTATAAGTTGATTCACAGTTAAATAATAAGAAAAACTTTCATCATCTTCCTTAGTTTGTTTCACAGTCTCTTCGGAATACAAAGAAAAACCTATAAGCAAAAGCACTGTAAACATAAACATCTTTTTCATAACTTTACCTCCGGTTATAGTATAATTCTAAGCCAACCCTAAGATTTTGTCAAGTCTACGAAAATAAATCTGACAAAAATACAATCAAAAAAGTTATCCCTAGAATAATTTTATATTGACTTTTAATACGTAATAATATATACTTAATACGTATGGAGGTAAATATGTCAAAAAAACTTACTCTAAGTATCGATAATGAACTGATAGATTTTGCCCATCTTTACTCCCTAAAAAGTGGAATATCTATTTCAAGGTTATTTGAACAATATCTTATGAATTTACGAAACGCCGATAAGCAACACAAGCTTAACCCCAAAACAGCCGCCTTGTATGGAATCTTTGAAAAACGTCCTATACCGGATAAAAAAGAATTGCGGAAAGAATTTTATGAAAAAGGTTCTAATTGATTTAAATATAATTTTGGATTTTCTTAACAAACGTAATTTTCACGAGGAAGCGGCAAACATTATAAATATGTGTGTCGAAAAAAAGCTATCCGGTTTCATTGCTGCTCACGAAATAACGACTCTATCTTATTTTTTATTAAAAGAAAAAAAAGATAAAAACAAGGCAGCTGATATTATTTCTGCTCTTCTTGACATGTTTAATATAATCCCTATTGATGAAAAAATTTTAAGAGAAGCTTTATTTTCTCCGGTTAAGGATTATGAAGATGCTGTAATTGAAGTAAGTTCCGTAAAAAATAGTATTGACTACATAATTTCGAGAAATCTAGGCGATTTTAAATCGGCAAGAGTTCAAGTCTTTACGCCGGAACAATTTTTTATAAAAGAATCAAACTCTTAAATCGACTGAAAGAGGATGTTCGTATTTTGACGGCTCTCCATAGCGGACAAAAACGGAGGCGGTATCCGAATCGAAAAATCCTGCTTCCGTTAAGCAGAAGATAAACAGCTTTTCCAAATTCGTTTTTTCTTTTTGTGAAAGCTCGGTATCTTCACGCATAAATGTAAACTCTTTATCCTTCAAAGAAAAAATCCAAGATTCGTCTTCGCCGGAATTTTTAAAATTGCAGCGAAGTACCAGAGCCTTAAGTTCTTTTAAACTTATATCCAATAGAAGAGCCAACGAGCCTGAGGCCTTGGAAGAATCAAATTCTCTGTCAAAGGGAAGGATTATCCAATGAAGCCCCTCACCTTTTAAGTGATTTATCATCTCCAAAACTTCATCATCATTTTTTTCTCTGCCGCCGCCGAAAATGGCTTCATAGATTTGCGAAAAAAGCTCATCAGAAAGCTCAATGCCCTTGCTTTCGATAAGAGAGGCGGCAAAGGCACTTTTTTCCTTTTCTTTTAAAGAGGCTCGGCCTGATGCCTTAGCTGCCGTTTTTTTGTGCAAAAAGTTAAAAATGCGGTTTATCAATTTTTCATCAAGGCGGCTTTCTATCGCAGTAAAAAAAGCAAGAATACTTGAAGTCAATTCGTTTTGCGGAAGTCCAAGTTTAGAAAAGATGTCCTTCGCAGAAGAGGCGTCATCTCCTTTTTCGGGAATGAGAAGAACTCTGTCAGAGTCGATGACGACTCTCATTTTTAGACTGTCGCCTTCCTTTAGGCTTCCTGAAACATTCCCCTCAAAAATATTTCCGTTAAAAAAAACACGGGCTGCCCCATCCGTCTTTAAGCTTAAAATTTTAGCGTTTACAATATCGCCGTTTTTTAAGCTCATCGAACCTGAGGCAGCCCGTCTTGAGGCGGTAAAAAAAACTTTTGTACCGTCCGTATAAATCACAAATTTTTTGCCGATTTAAAAGTTTAAACTCAAAATCTATGAGTTCTTTTTAGTGATAAGGGTCTTAATCTTAGCGGCCTTACCTACCTTATCCCTTATATAGTAAAGTTTAGCTCGGCGTACCTTTCCGGGGCGTACAACTTCAACCTTAGCAATTCGAGGTGAATGAAGGGGGAAAACTCGTTCAACCCCTACA
Organism: Treponema denticola; assembly: GCF_024181645.1. Taxonomy (NCBI): domain Bacteria; kingdom Pseudomonadati; phylum Spirochaetota; class Spirochaetia; order Treponematales; family Treponemataceae; genus Treponema; species Treponema denticola. Next base: position 1,875,180 of record NZ_CP058624.1, read on the forward strand.
CCGTAAGAATTTTTTCGTACGGTAAATGTTCTTCCGATTCCGGAATTTTTAAAACAGATTACCAAGCCCTCATAAACCTGAATTCGCTCGGTCTTTCCTTCAACGATTTTAAAGTGAACTTTAACCGTATCTCCTACACGAAAAACGGGAGGGTTTTCAGCCTTTTGCTGAGCTTCAATTTTCATAATCAGATCACTCATTTTCAAACTCCTTAAGTATTTTTTCTGCTTCCTTTGTCCACATCCCGCAATTTCTTGCCTTTTCGATAAGATCGGGCCTCGTTTTAAGCGTTTTTTCGATACGCTTTTTTAGCCTCCACTTATGAATATTTAGATGGTGTCCTGAAAGGAGCACTTCGGGAACCTCTCTTCCCTTAAAATTTCTTGGTCTTGTATATTGCGGGTACTCAAGCAAAAATCCTGAAAAACTTTCTTCTTCAAGCGACTCGCCGGAAATAACTCCGTTTATCAGGCGGTAAACCGCATCGATTATCACTAGGGCTGCAAGCTCGCCTGAGGACATAACATAGTCGCCGACCGAGATCTCATCATCAACATACTCGTCGATAATTCTCTGATCGATTCCTTCATATCTTCCGCAGACAAAGACAAGCTCTTCTTCTGAGGAAAGCTCTTTTGCCAGCTCTTGGTTAAAAGGCTTCCCTGAAGGGGTAACATATATTACCCGTTTTGAAGAAGCATTAACCGAGTCCAATGCGAGGCTCAAAGGTTCCGGTAAGAGTAACATTCCGGCCCCTCCGCCGTAAACGATGTCATCGCATGAGCGGTGCTTGTCGAAAGCAAAGTCTCTGATGTTTACCAAGTTGCAGCTAATAATTCCCTTTTCTACAGCCTTGGCCATAATCGAAGTTTTAAAAAAAGCTTCGGGTATTTCGGGGAATAAGGTCAGCACATCGAATCTCATTCAAGAATCCAGCGGTGCATGAGCTCCACGGTTTTGGCTTTTAAATCGATTTTTCCGATAAATTCCTCATTAAAGGGAACATAAAAGCTCGATTCCGCAGCAGCCTCGGAGGTTTTGCCGGCTATTTCTAAGAGGTAACCGCCTCCGCCTTCTGCTACACTTGTTATTTTTCCAACAAGAGTTCCTTCGCATACAAGATTACAATTACAAAGATCATGGACATAAACTTCGCCCTCATCAAGGGGGGCGGCCTTGTCCCTAGGAATAAACAATTCCGAACCCGTCAAACACTTGGCGGCTTCGGGGTTGTCTATCCCCTTAAATTTTACAAGAGCATCGGCCTTTCTTAAATTAACTTCTTCAATTTCAAACCAGCCGTCTTTATATTTTTGCTCTCTTAATTTTTCCTTAAGAATACTTAAAAAAACTCTGTCAAAACCTAAAAAATGCTCGTATTCCCCGGAAAAACTTTCAACTTTTACAAATCCTTCGACCCCGAAGGTGCCGCGGATTCGTCCTGTTGCAAGCAAATCCATTATTAGTCTACAATTTCAAGCGAATAACGCTTTCCCGACTTTCCTGCACTTGCGCTCAGCAAGGTTCTGATCGACTTTGCGATTCTTCCCTGCTTTCCGATTACTTTGCCGATGTCGCCTGAGGCTACTTTAAGCTCTATGACCGTTCCCTTTTCGTTTTCACTTTCCGATACCGTTACGGCGGAAGGATCGTCAACAAGGGATTTGGCAATGTATTCTATTAAATCTTTTTGCATTTTGTTTTCCTTTTCACCTGTCAAGTGATTTTACACTTATAGCGTGAATTCTTTTTTGTTAAGTAAACGTCTAACCGTGTCGGTGGGCTGTGCGCCTTTTCCCAACCAGTTTCTAACCTTATCGGCATCAAAAGAAATCTGTTTTTCTGCCGTTTCGATCGGATGATAAATGCCGACTTCATCGATGGTTTTGCCGTTTCGGGGTTCTCTTACATCCTGAACAACAATTCGATAATAAGGGCGTTTTTTAGTTCCGAGTCTTTTTAGTCTGATTTTTACCACGTAAACCTCCCGGGATTAACCCAAAATTTCAATATAAAACCCGTGTTTTAATGAAAATACGAGTAAGAAAGCATAATACTATAAAGAAAAGAATTAGTCAATAGGGAATTTTAAGGATTTGTCTGCTTCCTGATATCCACTAAATCGGCTCCGTCTATCATGGTTTCGGTAAATTTTCCCATATTTTGCATGGTGAAGACCGCCCCTTCAAGCATCTTAAATAAAAGAGGGCAGCCGCTTCCTTCTCCCAAACGCATTTTCATATTTAAGACGGGCTCGATTTCAAGCTCAGCAGTGCATATCTTAGCTCCTCTTTCTTCCGACTTATGAGAAGCAAAAAGATAATCCCTTACAAGAGGATTTAAGTTTACGGCACAGAGGGCTGCAAGGCTCGAAATATAGCCGTCGATTACGGCAGGAATTCCGCGGGCAGCAAGGCCTATGTAGCAGCCGCACATTGCCGCAATATCAAAGCCCCCGACTTTCGAAATACAGTCGATTGAATCGCCTTTTTTGGGGGCGTTTATTTCGATAGCTTTTTTTACGCTCTTAATCTTGAGCTCATACATAGCCTCTGTCGTAGAAGCTCCGCGCCCTACGGTCAGCTTAGGCTCTACCCCGCAAAGCCCTGAAAGCACAGCCGCTGTTGTGGTAGTATTACAGATACCAAGCTCCCCTATTCCTGCAATATCAAACCCCTCATCGGCTATTTCAAAGGCCGCCTCTATTCCGGTTTCAATCATGCGGATACAGTCTTCCCTGCTCATCGCAGGGCCTTGGGCTATGTTTTCCGTACCGAATTTTATCTTTTTATTGACAACATCTTTCCTTTCGCTCGTTTTTATCATTCCGACATCGTAAACCCTAATACCGCTTCCTGCCCATTTTGAAATTGTTCCTAAACCTGTTTTTCCCGTGTGCATAATCTCGGCAAGCAAGAAGGTGGTAATCTGGGGTTGGGAGGTAATTTTTTCCGCATAAACTCCGTTATCCGCACAAAAAACAGCCGTTATTTTTTTATCGATTTTTAAATTGTCAAAGCCCTTGATTTTTGCAAGCCTTACCGTCATCTCTTCAAGAGCCCCCAAAGAACCCGGCGGATGAGCAAGGCTGTCCCAAAAAAGCTTGGCCTTTTTTCCTTCTTCTTCCGAAACGGATTTAATCGAATTCAATGTGTTTTCTAAAATATTCATAAAGGTCTCTCTCGTATATCCATAATAAATTTATCTGTTTTTTCTTGAGGATTTTACACATATTATTGTGTAAAATCAAGTAATCATCGGGCAAAAAAATACTTGACAATACCAAATATATTTGGTATTATAATCTATGCCGTTAAGCGGAAAAGATATGCTCCGCCTTTATAAAAAAGCCGGATGGAGAGTGATTTCACAAAAAGGTTCTCATGTCAAAGTTGCAAAAGATAGCAGACGGGAAATAATCCCCATGCATAAAGAGTTAAAAAAAGGCATAGAACAAGCCTTGCTAAAACGGCTTGAACAATATTAAAAAACAGGGAGGAACACAATGAAATATCATTTTCTGGTACACAAAGAAGAAAACGGTTTTTGGGCAGAATGTATTGAGCTTTCAGGCTGCCTTACTCAAGCAGAAACAGCCGAAGAACTAAAATCAGCCTGTTTTGAGGCTCTTAATCTATATCTCGAAGAACCTCAATCCTCACACATTGTTTTCCCTTTGCCGCAGGACATAACTACCTGCAGTAAGAACATACTGGAAATTCCCGTAGAGCCCGAAATAGCTCTTGCCGTCTTATTACGCCATAACCGCTCAATACTAAATCTAACACAAAAACAAGCATCTGAAAAACTCGGAATGAAAAATGTATACAGCTATCAGCGTTTGGAAAAAAAATCAAATCCGTCTTTACAAATGATAAAAAAAATAACCTCAATTTTCCCTGCAATAAAACTTGAAATGCTTTTTTAGTTTTTATCTATTTTTCCTAGCCTAACCGATAATAAACTGCCGCCAAAATTATTACGGCAAAGGCGGCAGAAACCAAGCTTGTATAAAAAATTTCTAAAGAGAAGATTTTTACGACTTCTTTTTTGGTGTAGGCCAATGAGCGGTAAATTCTAATCTCGTTTTTTCTTTCCAAGATAGTAGTATAAAAAATAGAAGCTAAGGACAAGATTGAAACCGAGCATATCAGTATAAGTAAAATTCTTGAAAAATCAAAGAAGGAGGCTATCTTATTATAAGCTATGTTTACTCTTTTTTGATGAACCTCATTGACTCTTATTTTTTTATTTTCTTTAACGGTATTTAAAAGTTCCGTATGCTTTTCTGCACTTAGATCTTTTTTATATAGTTTAAGGCCGTGCTTGTATAAGCCGCCTTTTTTTATTTCAAAAAGATTCGTAAAGCCATTTATAAAATAAACGGTGTGAGTTTTTTCGCTTACTTTTGTACTGTCGATAAGACCGGTTATTTTAATCTTAGGTAAACGGTATTCTGCGACAAAGAAAAAAGTATTTTCAACCAGACTAAAAACATATTTATCATCAAGCTTGCCTGTATTAAATTGATCTTCCAATCTTTCCCCGCCGATTTTAAGTTCTTTAAGCAAGGCTATTGCACCTGCAGAACTCATAAGCACCTCATCAGCTTTTTCGGGAAAACGGCCTGTCCTAATTATTTTCTTAAAATAATCGTTAGAGCTTATATCTTCCAAATTGGTATATGAAAAAATCGGTTTCCCTGCTTGAAGGCCTTCAATATAATTTGAACCTGCAATTTTTATTCTGGTATTATATGTATAAGAACAATGCTCGATATTGGGAAGTTCTTTGTAGAGCATATTTAATTCTTCGACAAGAGCTTCATCACTCACCTTTTCTTTTACTACATCCAAAACACTTGTTTTAATGCCTTCTTGAAGATAGATATCATGCATATACTCCTTAAAATAATCCGATTCCATAAAAATTGAAAATAATATAGAAAGAAAAATAAGACTTATGATTATTATGTTTCTGATACTTGCCTTAGCCCTTCCTTTTAAATTTCTTAAGGGTAAATATCTTGTATTTTTTTTATACGAGTTATTTTGTTGAGCCTTTTTCAATCCATTTCTTTCTGTTTGATAAGAAGAACAATCTTCCGATTTTTCTGTTTTGATTGTGCTATCAAATTCTTCCATGTCCTTAGTTATATTTTCATCCTTTGTAATCTGTCCGTCTACTAAATTTAAAATACGATCACTGTACTCATAAGCGAGTTCCTTATCATGGGTTACAAAGATCACAAGTTTTTCTTTTGAAATATCTTTTAGAACCTGCATGATATGGTGTGCATTCTTTTTATCCAAGCTGGACGTCGCCTCATCGGCCAAAACAATATCGACCTCTTTTGCGAGCATTCTTGCAATTGCGAGCCTTTGTCTTTGCCCACCCGATAATTGTGCAGGCTTTTTTTTTGTATACTCCCCTATGTTTAAACTTTTTAATATAAATACGGAATGCTCTTTCCTTTCTTTTATACTGCCGGTAATACTATCAGTCATGCCGGCAATAATATTATCTTCACTTGATAAATGGTTTATTAAATTAAAGTCTTGAAACACAAAGGCTATTTTATTTTTTCTGAATTCGTTATAGTCTTCAATCTTTTTATTATTATAAAACACTTCTCCGGAATCAAAATTGCATAAACCGCCGATTATATTTAAAATTGTAGACTTTCCGCCTCCGCTTCTGCCTAAAATACTGACCAAGCCCTTATCGCCGAACATAATATTTAAATCTTTAAGAACTTTTTGCTCCAAACCGGCCCTAATCTTATATGACTTATTTATATTTTTTAATTCAAGCATATCTCCTCCAAGCCTTACCTTATCAGCTCATCTATGTTAGTTTTTTTAAGTTCAAAGCTTATCGAAATGATAATTATTAACATGATTATAACAGCCGCAATCAAAATCGAAAAAATATCAAAATTAAAAAAGCTCTTTAAATTTACTATTCTGCTGCAATCCAATAGATTAATAAAATATTTACTCATAAACAAGCTGATTATCATAAAAAATAAAATCGAAGCAAGGCAGACAAAAAACGAAATAATAAGACCTTCGTTTATAAACATTTTTTTTAATTCCTTTGTTGTATAACCCAATGAGCGGTAAATACCTATATCCTTACGCTTAGCCGTAATTAAATTTTTTAAACCATTATATGCCGAAAGAATTGCAATGACACCCAGCACAGTCAATGTAAAGATCATACTTAATTTATAACCGTAAATATCATTTAGGTATGATTGTCTCTCCAGAGAAATATTATCGCTGCCCTTAAAAATAGATTTAAACAAAAGATAATTAGTGTGCACCTTTTTTCTGGTATCTAAATCTTCGTCTATAAATATATCAAAATACGTAAATTTAGCAGAAAGATAAATTTTAGTTAAATATTTAGTAAACTCTTCTTCCAAAAGATAAATATTTTCATTTACATAGATTGAATCAGACATTTCTTCTTCCTCTATATAAAGAGGATAATTTAAGTTTATTCCGATATTATGCATAAAGGCAATAAACCCGGGCACATCCATATCTTCATTAAATTTTTTCATTTCAAAAAAAAGGCCTTCATCAAAATCAGGGATGTATCTTAAATCATCGATTATACCTACAATCTTTAAATCTTCATCATAAAACTCGGAATCATTTGGATTTTTTCCTGCAAATTTACAAACGGTTTTATACGAAATAGGAAGTTCTTTTAAGTGCTTAAATAAATCGTCGGCAGAAATATTTTCAATATCAATAAGTTTATCAAAATTAGAAAGAAGCTTAATTGCATAAGCTTTGCTAAATAAAATCTCTTTAGGATTTTCAGGGAAGCGGCCTGCAATTATATCTTCCGAAAAGTTTGCCTTATTTTTTTCCTGCATCATATTTATAAAAACAGGGAATTTTTGTTTTTGGATATTAATGTTTGAAGGCAAGCCTAGGGTAAGACCGTAAATTTTTTCTTTAAATTGTCCGTTATAATCTTCAATGTTTTGAAGCAAGGCTTCTAAACTCATACCCGCACTGCTTAAAGTGATTTTATCGGCCTTGTACTTACCGTAAAGATATTGATCTATTCCATAACTTACGGCCTTAAAGGAGCCGATAGAAAATATAAAAATTCCTAAAATAATAACTAAAAGCTGGAGCGAATTAAAAAGTTTTAATTTTTCGGATAGAATATTTATATAAAATCCATTTTTAAAACTTGAATCCTTTATTCTAGTTTCAGGTTTATATTCAATATTTGAATCAGGTTCAAGTTGAGGCTTTTGTTTTATAGGTTTTAATTTTTTATTGTCGATAGTTAAAATTTCATCGGCATATTTTTCTGCCAATTCTTCATCATGGCTTACAAAGATAATTGTTTTGCCTTTAAAAACTTCTAAAATTAAATCGCAAATTTCAATCTTTGTTGTTTCATCCAAACTTCCTGTAGGCTCATCACAAAGTAAGATATCCGTATCCCTTGCCAAAGCTCTTGCAATACTCGCACGCTGTCTTTCACCCGTAGAAAGCATATAAGGCTTTTTATAAATATGTTCGGATAAGCCGGCCTTTTTAAGTAAGTTAATTGCAAGCTCTTCTTTATTTTCTATCCCGTTATGAAGGGCAATTACGATATTTTTTAATAGATTTTGATGCTGAATTAAATTACTGTCTTGAAAAATAAAGCTGATATTTTCCCGTCTAAATTTATCGTAATTCTTAATCGTTTCACCCTTATACAAAACCTCACCGGAATAGTTTTTATCTATGCCTGCAATTATATTTAAAAGACTCGATTTTCCGCAGCCTGATGGCCCCAAAATAAAACTTATTTTTCCCGAAGCAAAATTATAAGAAAGGTCTTCCAATACAATCTGCTTTTCATTTCCTACAGAATAGCTTTTAGTGATTGATTTTAACTTTATATCGTGCATACTTATATTTTAAATGAAATAATTTGAGGTGTCAAGTTGATTTTATGTTTTTGCAAGTTTTAACCACAAAACACGATAAAGCTAGAGTGTCTATTATTCAATTATAGAATCGGTAATTGAAACAGAATCTATACCGCTTTTAATCGAAGCATTTTTTGAATTAAAACCGGTAATTATTACTTTCCCCACACTACTTGTAACTGAAGGGTTTAAAAGTTTTTCCGACACCGAAGTTTTAATTTTTATCCATCCCAAATCGGAGGCGATTGTACATGTATTTTTTAAGATACCATCAAACAAAATATTTCCATCGGTAATAATAACCGGACTATCAAAAATACAGTTTCTCATAGTAATGTTTCCGTACTCACCCTGAATGCCTAAATCTTTACATTCAATATTATTACAGATAACAAATTTACCATTATTTATATCAATGCTTTGATTCTTTTTTGCAAAAGATAAATCAATCTTATTAGCATTTCCTTTTATAACCAGATTATGTTTTACTTGGCTGCGATTTTCTTTTATTTCTTGTGTTTTATTCATATTTTGGAAAAAATGTAGAGCGTACAAATAAGCTTCTGCATTAAGATTCATAGATATGTTTCCTGACTTACTTTGAATAATATTGTTTCCATATATTTCACCTTGAAAATAAAGATTTCCAGTATCAGTTTTTAAATCAATGTTTTCAAAATGAGAATTATGCACTGTAACAGAACCGCTTTCCATTTGAATTTTAACCTTTTCTGTTATAGTACTGTCTTCAATTTGAAATTTTCCATTCTTTACATGAAAGAAACATATTGCAGCCGTCATATTTTTGATCATGCTTGTATTTTCCGTCTCAATAGTAAGCATTTGCAGTATATGATTCTTAGGTATGCGAATACTGATAAGCGGAGGATTCCATCTTGTACGAGGTAAAAAAGTCAAAAAGGGTTCTTCCTTAAAAATAAGGGTACCATCTTCAACAGTAACACTCACATATCTTTCTTTTACATTGCTGATTGTATATTCAAGAGAAATATTGTTATTATTTTCAGAAGGGGTATTATCGGCTATAAGTTCAATATCACAAAATTGCGTAAATATCGAAATATTTTTTATCTTTTGAAAATCTATCCTATGAGGAACAGAAGTTTGTCTTCCATTCATATTTGTAGCACATCCCATAGTAATCGGGAGAAAAACAATAACAAAAAATATTATTTTTTTCATATTCATCATATTCACCTGCCTTTTTTAAAGGTTACATCAACTCGTTTATCATTGTAACCTCCACATCAATTGTAAACTCTTTTTTAGTAAAAATCAAGGAGGCTGCTTAATAATTCGGCATTAAATATTTACTTAGCTCAATATGATTTTTTAAATCGGCTTAATTTTTATTGACAAACTCCGTAATGGCTAAAACTAAATCCTTTGAAATCGGATAAGACGGATCTATATAAGTTTTCATTTGTTCCTGAGGAGAATTAATTTCTTTTAAGGTGTGAGTCATCTTTTCGATAATTTTTAATTCAATACCCTCTTTTGCAGAGCTTAAAAGCTTTGAATCTTCAACTCCTACCTGAATGTCATTTCCGCCCTGAATAACCAAAACAGGTATTTTCAATTGAGCAATTTCTTTTTTGGGTTCATACTTAAACCAAGAAATCAAATAGGGCTGAACCGATTTTCTAAATAAGCTGTTTAAAACAAGCGGAACATTTTCTTCCATTTTACCGCCTTTTAGTTTTTCTATAATCTGTTTGGAAGAGTTTATCAAAGCCTTAGGAAAAAGCAAAGTCCCCGCAAGAACAGTCCCCTCAGCTTTTATTTCCAAATCAGCCCCATATAGCCTAAGAGCTGAAAATAAAAATAACACAGCTGTTATGAATCTAAAATTTTTAAACCTAAACATATTGAAAATCCTCCCAGTATTTAAAAAATATTAAACCGATTTCGCATACGAATACATTCTTATCGTTTCAAATTCCCTAAAATGTTTATTTTCTTCTTCTAGGTATATATACTAACGCAAAACGGAAGTATTTGTCAAGATTTGAGCAAAAACACAGATAACAATATACAATTCCTCGTTTTAAATAAACGGTAAGATAACATGCATGGTTGACAGTTCCATCCCTTTAGCCTATAATACAGCCCATGCTGCAACACGGTATTTTGTTAGAAAAAAAATTAAACTTTTTCTCGAAAACTACTAGACAAAATAAAAAAAATGGTTATACTACCCCCCCCCCGAATTTTTTGCAAACAAACGGATATCTGTGCTGCCGATTACCTATTTTCAAAAAAACTATTTCAAAGAGCAAACAAAAAAACTATTCTCAAAAATAATTTCCGACAGAGAGTCGGAGCTTTTAAACAATAACAAGTTTGTACAACAAATTAAAACAACAAACTTGCAATTAATAAATATACAAGGAGGTATTTCATTAACAGGCACGGATGCCGGTGGTTCCAAACTTCTAATAGTTTTAGACGCAAGTCTAAAACTATTAGCTAAAAAATGTACAAGGATGTACATTCCCCAACCGCCATGGACGGCGGTGGTTCCAAACTTCCAAGAGTTTTAGACGCAAGTCTAAAACTATTAGCTAAAAAATGTACAAGGATATACATTTTTCAGCGGATGTCCTACGGATTGGGACTCGTCAATCCAATAAAAAATAGAGTAAAACCTAAAAGAGGAGATTAAAATGAAAGAGAAACATCGTTTTTTATTGCGGAACAAATTGATGATTGTGTTCGGTGCATTGATTTTTGTAGTCGGGACTATTCTTACCCTTATAGCATTGCGTACTGCCCGAAAAGCTGTAACGGAAAAAGTCGAAACGCATCTGATTGACAAAGCAACAGATACGGCGGAGATTCTTGACGGGCGTGTGAATACAATGTTTCAATTTTTAGAAGGTATTGCACGGATGCCGGTATTACGCGATAATACTATTAAGTTTATAGAAAAAATGGCCATACTTGCCGAAGAAGCAAAATTCAATCCCATTATCAGTGAACTATATATTACCGATAAAGAAGGAATTTTATATAACTTAGACGGATCTGAAATAGAATTTAATGATATAGAATGGTTTCAGGCAGGTATCAGCGGGAAAAAAAATACGACGGAACCCTATAGCGATGTGGAAAATAACATATTCATAACATTTGCTTTACCGGTATATGATGACAATAGAAATATTATCGGAGTATTGGGTGCTGATGTTGACGGCTTATGGCTTAGCGATCAAATTAAGGATATTGTAGTCGGCAAAACAGGTGAATGTTATATTCTCGATAACTCAGGAACTACCATTGCGGACAAAGATTTCGACCTAGTTAAGACTCGTTCAAATGCCTGCGAGGAAGCTAAAACGGATCCATCTCTTGCGTCGTGTGCCGCTTTTGAAAAAATGGCAGTAGAGATTGACGAACCTTCTGTAGGATATTACGAATACAAAGGAGAAAATTTTATTGCCTCGTATGCCACAATGAAAACAACTGACTGGACAATCATAATTAATGCCCCCGTAAACGAATTTATGGGAACCGTCAATGAACTGCGGATTAAAATGCTGGTTATTGGAGCGATAACTTTAGCAGCCGCTCTAATTGTTGTCTTTTTTGTTGCCCGTGTAATGATAAAACCTATAAAGGTTGTCGTTGAGGCCCTTAAAGATATAGCCCAAGGTGAAGGGGATTTAACCGTCCGCCTGCCCGTACACGGCAACGATGAAGTTACCGATTTATCTGAATACTTCAATGAAACAATAGAAAAAATCGGCTCGTCGATTAAAACCGTCGGCAAAAATACTATAGACATGACAAATATCGGTAACGAACTTGCAAGCAATATGACTGAAACGGCAAGTGCTGTACACCAAATAAGTGCGAATATCGACGGCGTAAAACAGCAAGCTCTTACCCAAGCCGCAAGCGTTACCGAAACGGCAGCTACAGTCGAAGAAATTATCCGCACTATTAGACAGCTTAACAACAGTATTGAAAATCAAGCTGCCAGCGTTGCAGAGTCTTCTTCGGCTATCGAGCAAATGGTGGGAAACATAGCTTCTATCACACAGACTCTCGGTAAAACCGATGATGTTATAAAAACCCTTGCAAACGCTACGGCTGATGGCAAGGAAACAGTTACAGGAGCAAACACTGTTACCCAGCGTATTGCCGAAGAGTCAGGAGGTCTATTGGAAGCCTCAAGCGTTATCCAACACATTGCAAGCCAGACCAACCTTTTGGCGATGAATGCTGCAATTGAAGCCGCCCACGCAGGCGAAGCCGGCAAAGGTTTTGCAGTCGTTGCAGACGAAATCCGTAAACTCGCTGAAGAGTCTTCCAGTCAAGGTAAAACCATTACCGAAACGCTTAAAGTGCTTTCAGGAGAAATTGAAACTCTTTCATACTCTGCAAAAACAGCAGAAGAAAAATTTAATGCCATTTTCTCCCTTTCAGAGCATGTCAAAACGATGAGCCAAAATCTAATGAACGCTATGCGTGAACAAGAAAACGGAAGCAAGGAAGTACTCACTGCTATCCGCGACATAAACATGGTAACAAACCAAGTAAATGACGGCTCAGCCGAAATGCTCCGCGGCGGTGAGAATGTTGCTCAGGAGATGCAAAAACTCGATGAACTTACCCGCGTCATCACCGACAGTATGAACGAGATGGCCTCCGGTGCCGTACAGATTAGCAATGCCGTACAGGAAGTACACACAATAAGTCAAAAGAATAAAGAGAGCATTGAAAATCTTTCTAAAGAAGTCGGAAAGTTTAAAGTTTAAACTAATTGTTAATGTGTAATGAATAATCGGTAATCTATAGCTGATAACTTAATTACTCATTACACATTAACTCTTATCGATTCCCCTAATAATCTTCCGAATTCAACAACTTCACTCTTTCTTTCCAGTCGGGAAGGTATTTAGTCATGTATCGCTTAAAGCGCTCATTGTGGAGCCTTTCTTTAAAATGAACAAACTCGTGCACCAGCACCATTTCGGCACATTCGCAAGGAAGGGCAGCAAGTTTTGTGTTTAAGGTAATTATGCCCGTATAAGAATTACATGAACCCCACTTGCTTTTCATATCCCTGTATTTTATCTCGGAGGCGGTTTCCTTTATCTTAGCTTCCCAAAAGGGCAAGATTTCTTCTACATAAAGTTCCAATTCTTTTTTATAAAGACGGTTCAAAATTGAAGGCCGTTTTTTAGGATCCGCTCCGAGAGGCTCTTTTAAATAGATAAAATCATCATCGACTGCGACGCTTGCATTTTTTTTGGCACGCAGTATTTTAATTTTATAGTCGGCTCCCCATAAACTTACCGTGGAGCCGTCCTTTAATGAAGCTTTTATATTCTTCTTAAAAATCTTTTCTTCTATCCGTGCCTGATGTTTTTTTATCCACGCAATATTTTCTTTTACAAAGTCTAAGGCCTTGCTTTGAGAATAGTTTTTCGGAACATGGATACAGGGAATAGCCGTCTTAGGCGATATGGTAAGTCTGAGTTTCCGGCCCTTTGATTCGGACCATTCGATTTCAACCCCTTCTATTTTAATCATCATATTCTAAGATTGTATTTTTTAGCTATGCCGGGAAAAGATTTTAGCTTTAATTCTTCTCCGTCAGCTGTCAGCAGGGTACCTTCAAAATGACCGTAAACGGTACTGTATTCCGTCCTAAAAACTGCGGCATTTACCCTTTTGTAATTTTTTGAAACAGGAAGAAACACAAGGTCGACCATGCTTTCGGTGTCCTGTATTATCCATTTTCCCATGATGCCGAAGGGACGGGTTATTTTTACCGGAGGAAGAGGGGTGCGTTTTCCGTCATAGAGTATCATATTATCATTATACCTATTGCTGTCAGCAGCTATCGAATTTGCAAGATAAAAAACCAAAGCCTTGTCATCCAGCTTGCCTAGTCCGTTTACAAGGGTGCGCTTTGACCTAAAACCTGTGTAGGACTTTCTCACATCAAAAACGCCCACGGCCGTTTCTTTTTTTAGCTGAATATCTTCGTTATAACCCAAACTTATCCAGCCCTTTACCGTTCCTGTCTGCATGTACATAGCCATACATCGCCGGCTTACATAGTTGGGAATTACGCACGAAAAATCCAAGGCTTCTTTATCCCGAATATCCAGATCCAAACGGCCTTCGCATGAGGGACGGGAATCACGGGCCGAAAAATCAAAGTCGGCATGAAGTTTTCCGTGCGACAGACGGGAAAAAATACGTGCATATCTATATGATTTACGGCAGGCTGTAATGCTGTATTTTATGTGCTTCGGAATATGAATAAAGCCGCCGGGAAGATATTGCCGATAGGCATATTTTTGCTGAGTCTTACGAACCCAAAAGGTTGTTTCCATAAAAGAAAAAATATAGCACGAAAAAAATGCTATTTCGCCTATTATCTCATCATCGCAAAACAAAAACCTCATCGTCCCCGAAATCCTTCCGTTGGTAATTATTCTGGGAAGCGGAAGATTTCCGAATACCCGATAAAGTCCTTTTATATCGAATTTTTTAAAGCAGCCTGAAAAAGTGCCGAAATTCGATTTTCCGTTTTGGACAGGCTTATCGGGTGCAGGTTCTATCTTGCGTGTGTACAAGTTATCATTAGCCATAGAAAGAATGTTAGCACAATTTGCAAAAAAATAAAAGCCTTCGCTCTTTAATAATCTTTAAATATTTTCTCCAGTCTTTCTTTGCCTATGGTTTTCATAAAGCCTGCAAGGCGCGGGCCCTGATCCTTTGAAACAAGGGCTTGATAAACGGCGACAAACATTTGCTTGGACTCCAAGCCGCATTCTTTTGCCGCATCGTAAAGGGCTGTCGAAAATGTCTTTTCGTCCATCTCGTCCATTTTAGGTAAAAGGGAATCCCTTATCGTTTTAATCGCCTTTGTTTCCGGCTCGGAAAGTTCAGCCTTTGAGCCGTCAGCTCTTAAAGCAAACTTAAACTCTTCGGGAGCTCCCCCGTCCGTGATCCAATTCCAGGCACATTCGGCACGGGATCTCAGTCTATCGGCTTGGGCAGGCTTTACATCGGGAAGCCCCTTTATTACGGCTTCAATATCGCCCGAATTTATCTGTAAAAGATTGCATAAATGCCTAAAAGGAATTTGATAGGAAATACACTCAGGCATTCCGTCTATTTGAGAGAGCTCATAGATTCTATATTCTTTTTCGAATGTCTCATCGTTTTTAGCTTTTTCGGCCTTCCACGCAATGCGCTCGGTTTTGTCATAGTCCTCGTAAATCTTAATTACATCAAGGTCAAAGCTGATAACGAATTCGGTGTTGGGCCTTGTACCCGCAAAAAGATAGCGGGCAACTTCGGGCTGATAAACTTCGAGTACTTCTGCAAGGCTTACAACCTTTCCCTTAGAAGAGGCCATCTTTCCGGGCACTCCCTTTAAACCGATAAAATCATAGCGGAAACTTACGGGAGCAGGCCAGTTATAAATACGGTCGGAAACCAAGCTTGCCGTATCGAAGGAACCTCCTTGTGAATGGTGATCCTTTCCGGCCGGCTCAAAAACGGTTTTTTCAAAAGCCCAGCGCATGGGCCAGTCAACCCTCCATCCCAGCTTTGCAGATTTTGCCTTCCGCAGATCCACGGCTTCGCAATGCTCGCATTCACAAGAATACTTAAGCGTCCAATCATTGTCCCATGATTCTATCTTTGTTGTGTCCTTATTACAGGCCGTACAAAAAACGGAAACGGGCCAGTATTCTTCGGTAATTTTATGTGCCTCATCTCGGTAAGTATTTAAAATGTCTTTAAGCTCTTCCCTGTTATCCAGGGCTTTTTTCATTCCTTCGGCATACATCCCCTTTTGATAGCGTTCGGCTTGATAAAGATATTCGGGATGAATCCCGACGCGGGGCAATACGGCTTCTACATCATGCTCGTGGTGGCGGGCATAATTTTCATCCCTCTCAAATGTATCGGGAACCATAGTAATCGGATAGCGGAGGTATTTTTCCAAAACTTCGGGCTTGGGCATATTTGCGGGAACCTTTCGGAATACATCATAGTCGTCCCAAGAATAAATAAAGCGCACATTTTTTCCGCGGGAGCGCAAGGCCCTCACAACCAAATCGACGGAAATAATTTCGCGGAAATTTCCTACGTGAACGGTTCCCGAAGGCGTAATACCGGACGCGCAGGTATAAACATCGAGGTCTCCCCTCTCTCTTATGATTTTTTCGGCAGTCTGATCTGCCCAATGTAATAATTTCTTTTCGTTTGACATAATTTCTTCCTTAAAAACATTTAAAATAGACAAAAGCAGGATATTTTATCCAAAAAAAGAGAAGGTGTCAATCCTTGTACAAAAGACCAAACTCTGATATAATCCGCCTATGATAGATAAACCGATAACCGATCCCGTCTTAATCGAAAAATTTAAAACCATGCACGAAGACGGAATGACGGTCTTTATGCTAGGCGAAGGCCAAATACGCGGAGCTTTTTTTCACGGAACCCGTTTTGTAAATAAGATGAGGGTGCAGCACAATTTAGGTATTTTAGAAAGCCTGGCCCTCGGCCACGCTTCCCTCTGCGGGGCACTCTTAATTCCGACAATGAAAGGAAGAGACCGAATCATATTTAGATGCGACACCCAAGGCCCTCTTGTAGGTTTTAGTGTCGAAGCCTTTAGCGAAGGCTTTGTAAGGGGCTATCTTTTGGAAGACCCAATAAGGCCGGATACTCCCTTAGAAACATGGGACCTAAAACCTCTTTTCGGAGAAGGGAAAATCTCGGTTATCCGCTTCCCTGAAGGCGCCAGGGAACCCCTAACCGGAATCGTAGAAATAAAACACAAAAACATAGCCCTTGACCTATCCGAATATTTTTTACAATCCGAGCAGACGGTAACGGGCTTTAATACAGGCATCCAATTCGACAAGGAAGGAAGAATCATCGGGGCGGGCGGAATGTATATTCAGCTAATGCCGGGAGCCGAAGAAGCATTGATAGAAAAAGCGGAAAAAGCTTTTGCAGCCTGCCCCTCGATAGGCCAATGGTTTGCAGAAGGAGGAGACAGGGAAGATGTTATCTTCGGCCTTTTCCGTGACTGTAATCCTCAAGTTTTAATCGAAAGAAAGATAGACTTTTATTGTCCCTGCTCGGAAGAAAATTTCCGCGATAAACTTTTTACCCTACCTGAAAAAGAAATCGCAGACATGTACGAAAACGGCCCTGAGGAAATAGAGCTTTATTGTCATAACTGCGGTTCAGTTTATAAATATCCCAAAAGCATCTTAAAGGAAAAAATCAATGTACATTAAAAAACCTATGGAAATAGAAAACAAGAGCATGGATATAATTGAAGAAAGCATGGCTGATGTTGCTTTTACGGAAGAAGAAAAAATTATAGCCAAGAGGATGATTCACACTACTGGTGATGTCGAGTACCGAAAGATAATCATCTTTCAAAATAACTTTATAGAATCGGCTAAAAGGGCTCTTCAAAAGGGCATAACTATTTTTACAGATACCAAGATGGTGCTGACAGGCATCAATAAACCCGCTCTCTCAAAAACCGAAAATAAACTTTTATGCTTGATTGATGACGAGAGGGTTTTTAAGATGTCCAAGGAGAACGGAATTACGCGCTCTTCGGCAGCCGTAGACCTTGCAGTCCAAGAAGGAGCCAAAGCCTTTGTCAT
Organism: Treponema denticola; assembly: GCF_024181645.1. Lineage (NCBI taxonomy): Bacteria > Pseudomonadati > Spirochaetota > Spirochaetia > Treponematales > Treponemataceae > Treponema > Treponema denticola. Next base: position 1,892,820 of record NZ_CP058624.1, read on the forward strand.
AGGCAATGCCCCGACGGCTCTTTTTAGACTCTTGGAGCTTTGCGAAGAAAAAAAAGTTTCCCCCGAATTTATAATCGGTGTTCCCGTCGGCTTTGTAGGAGCCGCCGAATCGAAAGAAGCCCTGCGTTCAAGCCCCCTTCCCCAAATCTCGACCGTAGGCACCAAGGGCGGAAGCAATGTCGCCGCCTCTATTATAAACGCCCTGCTTTATATGATGGTAGAAAGGGAGTAAGTCTAGACTCAGGCCGGTTTTTTGGTTAGCCACTCATCGGAAGACTCCGCCCTTCCGATGGGGATTTTTTTCTACCTTACCCTTCCCTTTTCAATGTAGACAATTTTGTCGGCGGCGTTCACGGTGGATTTGCGGTGGCTTACGATTAAAACGCCCTTGTCTTTTTTTTCTTGGTATATCGAATTTAAAATGAGGGCTTCGTTTAAGCTGTCCAAGTTTCCAGTCGGCTCGTCGAGTAACAAAAGCGGAGCCTTGTGCAAAAAGGCTCGGGCAAGGCCGAGGCGCTGCTTTTCGCCGCTCGAAAGATTTCCTCCAAGCTCAGTCATCTTCGTATCATAGCCTTCAGGTAAGCTCATAATAAAATCGTGGATTGCGGCTTTTTTGGCGGCTTCGATAACATCCTCTTTTGAAGCATTCCTGTTTGCAAGAAGAATATTTTCATAAATAGATTTTTTGAAAATATAGGTCTGCTGGGTAATATAAGAAACAGCCTCCCGTAAACTTGCCGTGTTTATCTTTTTAATATCGATACCGTTCATCTTTACCTCACCCGACAGGGGATCGAAAAAGCGCATGATTAGGCGGAGCAATGTACTCTTACCGCTTCCGCTTTTGCCGCAAAGTCCGACTATCTCATCTTTTTTAACGGAGATACTTACATCCTTTAAAACTTCCATATCGTCATATCTAAAGTTGATATTATCGGCATCGGCTTTTTCAAAGCTTAGGTTTTGGCCGTCTGTAACTTCATCAAGTTCCGGTTTTTCTTCAAGCAGAGAAAAAACTCTTTCTGCTGAAGCAAATGTTTGCTGCAAGTTTACAGCCAAACCTGAAACCGCAATTATCGGGCCGTAGCCTGAAAGAAGCATTAGATTGGAAATCAAAAAAGATGCAAAGTCGATTTTTCCGTTTACCAAAAGGAAGGCAGAAATGCCCAGCATTAAAAAATTACAAAGAGTAAGAGCTGCTTCCGTAATTGCAAATGTTTTACCCTCAAAGTTTTTTAAAAGCTTAAAGGTTCCGCTTATGGCCTCGCCTCTTTTTTCAATATTATCTTTTCTTTCTTTTATCTTATCGAAAAAGATAATCTCCTTTATTCCGAGGAGGGAATCCAAAAAGAAAGAATTAAGGGAGCTCATTTTTTTTCGGTATTCTACACCGGCCCCGTCATCCATCTTAGCAAAAAGAAGAGGAAGGAAGAAGCCGATGACTATATAGATAAGGGCAACCGTAAGGCTTAAGACAATGTGTATTTTAGCAAAGATAATTAAGGCAAAAATAAAGTAGAGAACGGCAGAAGCTGCAGGGGCTATTGTGTGGGCATAAAAAACTTCGAGCAATTCTATGTCGGCAGTTATAATAGACAGAAGGCTGCCTGAATCCTTTTTTTGTAATTTAACAAAGGCGAGTTTTCTCATAGCCGTAAAAATTTTATCCCGTATCAAAGCCAAGAGGGTAAAGGCTATGTAGTGCCCCGAAAGCTGCTCGCCGTATCTAAAGATACCTCGGCTTACGGCACAGATTATGAGACCTATGATTACAAAATCCAAGGAAACCGAAACATTAAAAATCTTTAAGTCTAAAAGAGAGACAATGCCGACTCCGCCCAAAACAGGAATGGCCGCTGCAATGATGAACCCAGCGACCCGTAAGATGACCGTTATGGTCATAACGCCGCTAAGGGGTTTTACAAATACTATCAATTTTTTTATAAGTTCGCTTTTTTTCATTTTACACCCATCCGTATTTTTTCAAGATCTTTTTGCTGTAAATACATCCTTGCATAGATGCCGTTTTTTTCAATAAGGTTTGAATGAGTTCCTTCTTCTTTTATTTCGCCTTTTTCAAATACATAGATATGGTCTGCGTTTTCAATGTTTGCAAGCCTGTGCGAAATAAAGATAATTATTTTGGTTTTACTTAATTCATAAAGGGTGCTTAAAATAAGCTCTTCACTTTCGACATCGATATTGCTTACAGCCTCATCAAAAATATAAATGTCTGCATCATGGAGAAGTGCCCGTGCAAGAGCAAACCGCTGAACCTGTCCGCCCGATAAATTTTTTCCGCCCGATTCAATATAAAAGTTCAGGCCCGAATTACCGGCTTCCGAAGAGTTTCTGTTTAAAATAAACTCGTCTAAGAGAACTTTTTTTAATACGCTCATCAATTCTTCATCGCTTGCAGAAGGCTTCGCTATTAAAAGATTTTCTCTAACCGAAGCGCCGAACAAAAAGCTTTCGGTAGAAACAAGGTTCATATACTTAGCTCTAAATTCGTCGGGGAGTTTTTTTGCTTCTATGCCCGATAAGAGAATTTCGCCGGAATAGTTTTTTTGTAAGCCCATAAGTAAGGCAGCCGCAGTGGATTTGCCCGAACCGCTTTCTCCTGCGATGCCGTAAAAGCCCGGTTTTAAAAATTCAAGAGAGATATTTTTTAGAACCTGCTTTGATTCGTTATAATTAAAGTTTAAATTTTTTACTTCGAGCGAAGGCAAATTGCCCTGTAGAGAATCAGGCTGACTGCCGGGCTGAGCCCTTTTAATTTTTTTTGCTGTTTCTTCAAGTTCGGCTTCGCTTAAAACTGAAGCCGAATCGCTTTTTACATCCATCAATTCAAAGAGGCGGTTCGCTGCGGTTATGCCGTTCATCGCTATATGAAAGAACGAGCCCAGTGCCCGCAGAGGTAAAAAGAATTCGGCACAGAGCAAAATAAAAAGCAATGCCCCTTCTATTGAAAGATTTCCGGCTCTTAACTGATAAAGACTGACGATTGTTCCGAGGGCAGTCCCGCCGTATGCAACGGTATCCATCACAAAGATGGAATTAAGCTGCATGGTTAAAACTCTCATCGTTACCCGCCTAAAATTTTCCGCCTCGGCATTTAGTTCCCTATGCTGAGCTTCATCATCGGAATAGGCCTTCAAGGTGATAAGGCCGCGGAGGTTATCCAAAAAGGAATCTCCGAGCCCCGTATAAACGTCAAGGTATTTTTTTAAAATACGCTTTGCAACCGTTTGAATAGCTGCAATCGAAAGGGGAATTAGGGGCACACAGACAAAAAGCACAAGGGCGGCAAAAAAGTTTATCGGTGCAAGAATTATAAAAAGAGTTACCGGAGCTGCCATACTGAAAAAAAACTGAGGCAGATAGGCCCCAAAATAAGAATCGAGCTGCTCGATTCCGTCAGTGCCTATTTGAGTAACCTCGGCCATGCTTATATATTGAGAATAATTAAGCTTTAACGAAATAAATTTATCATAGAGCATCGAGCGCAATGTTCTTTTAACCTCGGTTCCTGCCCTATACGAAAAGTAAGAACGCTTACGGACGGCAATAACTCTTATTATCAAGGCAGCCGAAGCTGCACATAACAACACAAAAACCGTTTTTTTATCAAGCGAAGAATTATATAAGCTAAAAATAAAGCGCACAGTTACAAAAGTTATAACTACATTGCACAATAGAGAAATCCATGAAGAAAGAGCCGAAAGCAATATCCATTTTTTACTTTTCGGCACCGACCTTGTCAGGCGTTTATGAATCATAACTAACCTCTAAGAAAATATATTCGTATTTTATAGGAAAGAAATAAAAATAGCAATAGACTAACTTTTAAGCTGTTGTAATTAATTCTCACGGACTTGCAATCTTTAAAGAAAAGAAGTAAAATGCATTTCCTATGGTAAAAATAAATTCTCTCAAGTTTAAATATCCGAATTCAAAAAAAGAAGTTTTAAAAAATATAAATTTAGAAGTAAACCAAGGCGATTATATTTCGATTGTGGGAGAAAACGGCTGCGGAAAAAGCACCCTCCTAAAGCTGATTTTAAAATTGCTGAAAATACAAAAAGGTGAAATTATTATCGATGCAAAAAGAATCGGCTACCTTCCGCAAAAAAAAGAAAACCTAAACGATTTCCCGATTACGCTTTTTGAACTTTTAAATTCCTATAGAAAAATATTAAAGATACGGGAAAACGATTGTGCTCTAAAAGCCCTGGAAAGAGTGAATTTAACCGAATACAAAAACAGCCTTGTAGGAGAACTTTCGGGGGGCCAGCTTCAAAAGCTCTACATAGCTCGTGCCCTTATCGGGGATCCCGACCTTTTAATCTTAGATGAACCTTCTACCGGAATAGATGTTCAGGGACAAAAAGAAATCTATTCTTTTGTAAAAGATTTAAATGTTAAAAAGGGGCTGACCGTCATTTCGGTTGACCATAATCTGGATGCCGCTATGTTTAATTCTACAAAAATATTTCACATAAAAAACGGAGAAGGTCATTTGTGTAATCCTCAACAATATACTTCGGAATTTTTTAATCCGAACTTTGTTCAATTTAAACCAAAGGGGGAAAAATAAAATGCTTCAATATGGCTTTATGCAAAATGCCTTTATCGTTTCTTTTTTTATAGGAATACTTTGTCCTTCAATCGGCTTATTTTTAGTACTCAGAAGATACTCCCTCATAGGGGACACCCTTTCCCACAGTTCCCTTGCAGGCGTTACCCTTGCCCTCGCTTCAGGAATAAACCCCATACTCGGTGCCTTTATTTTTACGACAGCAGCAGGAGCCCTGATAGAAGCCCTGCGGAATGCTTTTAAAGAATACCAAGATTTAATCCTTTCGATAGTTTTGTCCCTGAGTGTCGGAATCGCCATTACCCTCATAAGCTCAGGAACCGTTAGGGCAAATGCCGAAACCTATTTATTCGGAAGCGTCTTAACCGTTTCTTCTTCGGATTTGATTACCGTGATTGCTTTAAGTATCTTGTCATTGGTTACTCTCGGTCTCATGTATCACAAGATGGTCTACATAGCCCTCGATGAAGACATTGCAAAAATAATGGGAGTTAAGGTCAGACTTATCAACTACTTATTTTCAGGTCTAACAGCAGCAACGATAGCAGTTTCATTAAAAATAGTGGGAATGTTGGTCTTAAGCTCGATGATAGCTCTACCGGTCGCAACAGCCCTTCAATTAAAAATGAGCTTTAAAAAGACATTGATTTTTTCTATTTTGATAAGCGTTGCAGACATAATGCTCGGCTTGGTTTTGTCATATCACCTAAATGTCGCCCCCGGCGGCTTTACAGCCCTCGTGTCGGTCATCGTCTTAATAATAACGATAGGGATAAATTCCTTTTTAAAACAGAATAAGCTGTCTGCATAACAAAGGTAGAAAATAAACCACAAGTAAGCAACAAGTTGCGGAAAAAGGTAATTTAGTATATAATTTATAGTTATGGAGGTAGATTATGTCTGATGCACTTACACAAGTTGAAAATCAAGTTCTTTCTTTTTCTTTAGCAGAACAGATTCGTCTTCTTACCTTTATTGCAAATAATGTTAATAAACAAACTTCTATCTTGGCAGAAGGAGAAGCCTTAAAAAAAATTAGAGAATCAAGTCTGGAAACCGTTTGGAAAAGTATCCAAGCACATACTTTTACAGATTGAACAAGAAATCGATTATGTGCTAAAAGAATAGATCCATAAAAACAGCTTACCAACCTTATTTAAAATTTTCTATACGGGGAACGCACAGGCTTAGAGGCATCTCGGATAGTCCAGTCCGCAAGAGCTTCGCCGGAAAGACGCGGCATAAAGCGTTTTTCTTTTACGGTCTTCATCGAAGAGCCGGCTCCTACAGATTCATTCCACCAATCATATAAGTGAACATTTGTCTTTACGCCCAAAAAGTTGTGAGTTTTTTCGAGAGAAACAAAGCCGATTGGATCATACTCATAAAACTTTAATTTCGAATCAGCCGTATTCGGATGTATTTCATAAGGAAGCCATTTTTGCGGAATATAATTGTTTCCGATTATTTTTTTGTACTCGCTAGGCATTCCGTAAGTGTAAAGAAGTTTAGTATGGGTATCAAGTGCACACATTAAGTTATTGAGAGCATTTTCAAAAATACCGCCTTTAGCCGCATAAGCGGTAAATTTAAAAAAGATAAAACGTTCAAGGATTTTAGCTTCAGCCGGGTCATCATAAATAGGTAAATCAAATGGATGAACCCCTTCTACCTTGAAATAAACTACATCGCTTATCTTATTTGTTATGCCTAAAAACACGGAAGAACCCGGCACCTCGGTTTCCCGATATTGATAAGTTTTCCCTTCTTTCCCCCAGCCTTCATGAGGAGAACAAGACTCCCATTTAAAATCGGAGGTAAAAAGGATTTCAACTGCCGGTGCCGATCCCTTTGAGGGCGAGGTAATTTTTGCCATGTGGATGAGGCAATCACCCAGCCTTGCTTTTTCGTAAATACAGTCGGGATTTTCAGGATTAGCTTTTATACTATTGTCCTCTAAGTCCCCGGCTATTAGAAAATTCACAAAACAAAAGATAAACAAAAATAAATTGAAAAACTTTAAAACGAATTTTTTCATAAGATTCCTAAACTTGAAAAAAGCCGGAGGCTCACGGGGAGTCTTCGGCTTTTAAAATTTACTTCCAGCTGATTGTATAAATTACTTTTACCGTACCCTTTGATCTTGTACTGGCTTCATTCTCTCCCCCATCGTCCATTTTTTTATATTTATTACTCTCGTCATGTTTATAGCCGTTGTTATTAACCGTATATGTAATAACAAAGTCTTTTTCTTCGCCGTCGGCAAGGGTAAAGTTTTCGTCATAGGAGATCGTTACACGCTCCGGCTGATTAAGTTGTAGTGCAGCAGCATCTAAAGTCCATGTTCCGGTAGTTTCGTTGTAGACAAGTTTAATGATGCTGTTATTGTCTAAGGGCTGCTTGGGGTATACCGGTCCGCCGCCCCATGTTGTCCATTCCGATCGCCAATAATCAAGGCGGTTTGATTTTATCAGATAAGTTTTAAATACAATATCCATTTCTGAAAAATCAGAGAAATTCTTAGCTAGCACAACATTATTGTCTTCCTTATGCTCCCCTAGTTTTATGTAATCGTTCTCCTTCACATATTCACCGTATCCGCCTCCAAACGGACCGCCTGAACCGCTTCCCTCAAAGGGAAATTCGTATTTCCATTGTATGTTGTCCGTACCGCCGTTTGCATTTACAGTAACAGCAAGATCATGAGCAAAATGGGCACCGTCAATATATTTATGATTAGCATGATCAGTAGCACCTGCCGTTGACCACGACTGTAAACTTTCATTTTCAATTTTGGGTCTTATGGTAAGGCGCATCTTCGGCTCAAAAGAGACCGAAACGGCAGCATTTGCCGCTCCAACCGTTAATACGGCAACGGTTTTATCAGCATAGGGAACTTCGAAAGCAGCACCCGCACATTCCCAATCATTTATGATATACCTAGGTTTGGGTGTTGCAATAAATCTAATCTTTTCGCCTTTTTTTATGTATGTACCCGATTCGATAGATTTTCCGTTATGCAGGGCTGTAAGGAAACCGCCTTCATCGCCTGATACCGAAAAACTTAAACGGTATAAAGCTTCAACGGAAACCTTTACTATGGAGCTCTTTTTAATTGCTGTCTTATTTCCGTTTACTCCTGTATTTGTATTTGTAACCTCACAATAATAAAAGTCGTTATGCTCGGCAGATGTTTCAGGGGTAAATGTATAAGTTGCAGTGACGGCATCACTTATCGGTGAACCGGCATCAACTTCATTATCAGCCTTAAACCACTGATATGTTAGGCTCCCTCCATCAACGGATTCTGCAAGAACGGATAGACTTATTTCTTCAGAAGAACCGATAGCTATACTAATACTTTCGGGCTGCTTCAATATCTTAGGAGATTCGGCATCAATTATAATTTCTCCGCTGCCGGGAACTAAACGGAATTTAGCCTCTTCCGATTTAACCTCGGTAGCTTTTCCATTAGCCTTATTTTTATTCTTTATTATGCAGTAACAATAAGCATCTATCTCGGCAGAAGTATCCGGTACATATATAGCTCCTACAGCTCCATCAATCTTTTCATCAGTAGAACCGTCTGCATTCAGTCTCTTATACCACTGATATGAAAGATTCTCTCCTTCGGGTGACGGAAGAACTCTAACCTCAAAGGAAACATTATCCCCTACATGAGCATATACGGAGGCCGGCTGCCCCATTATCATAGGTTCTGCAACGGTGTATTTAGGATTTATTTCAGTAGAAACTTCAGTCTTTTTTATCTCAATAGGATTTCTATAAGGTGAAAACCCCGCACCATTTGCTTTTTTTTCGGCAGGCTTTGTAAAAGCCGGATTTTCTTGGGCGTGATAATTACTTGCATTTATATTGTCTTTAATCCACTGGTACATTACAACACTACCATCTTCTTTTACATAGCCGACGGGGTCGGTCATATAAAACGGTTTTTTAAATTGGATATGATCACCTGTAGAAGCAGCGGCATAGTCAGTCCATTCCGTAGGGAGCTTGTTGCCGGCCATATTTTTTATCTTAGCCGGATCACTGTAGTAAAAAAGGAACTTGGAATATCTATCCACACAGAACATTGAATTGTCGGCTTTTATCCCCATTGAAGCATCTGCGGTAAAGCGGTAAAAATAGAATCGGTTATCATGAGGATTTGGTGCAAGTTCCTCATCAGTACCGTGTGCACTTCCTCGGTCTTTTCTAGTTTTATACCGGTAAATTTTTACATTGGAAATTGCTTTAAACCCCGAACCGATTCCTGAAGGAATGTTTTCAACCATTTCTGGACTTCCGCTCCAGCTGCCAGCGCGGAATTTATACGAGGCAATAATACCCGACATACTGGGCATATGTAATACCCACTCATCAAATTTTGAAGCAGGAAATTCATAATTCTCATTATAATAATCGAAGGGGTCAACATTTTCTATTATGTTATTTATTTTTACTACATATTTTTTATTCCCATTTTTATCTATAGGATTGTATAAAACTCCTGCACTTTTCTTTACGGTAATGTTCATTTCCCATGCTTGATATTTACCTTCCTTTGCCGCTACCGAAAGCTTTAAGGATATTATGTCTTCACTTCCAAACACTGCGGGTTTAGGACTTATTTCTGCAGGAATATAACCGAATTTCTTAAAGGATAAGACCACATCTTCGGGATTAAGATTTTGAGTATTTTCCGGAACAAGAGCGGTTTTTCCTATCTCAGCCTTTATACCTAGAACATACATTTCTAAAAGCTGCAAGGCCTCATCTTCGTCTTCGGATTTTGCTTCTCTTGTTACAGCAATAACTTTTTCAAAGTCCTTATACTGCCCCTTTTGCCCTTTAACCATTATTTTTATATTTACGGTATCATTTTCTTTTAATTCGACAGGCGAGTTTTCCACATCTACAGGTATAACCGTTTCATTTTCCCCATATTTAAATTTTGCCTCAATATTAGAAGGATCAATGGTACTATATTTATATGGGATACTAACATCCCCCTGCATAGCATCTATACCGCAAATTTTAAGGCTCTTCAATTCCAAATCATAGGGTTCGCTTTGTGTAATCTTTATAATTTTCTCAATAGAAGCATATTTCCCCTCATTATCCGCAACCTTTATTGTAATAGGTACCGTTTGACCTGAAACAAGAGGAGCCCCCTCTCCGTTTATTTTTACATCTACTAAAACAGGTTCCATCTTTGATAAGGAATTTACAGCCTTAACCTTGATATTATCGATAGAAACCTCTTCAACCGAAGAAGGAACCGTAACAATATAGGTCTTAGCTTTTGAAAATTTATTTAATCTATCGGCTTCATCAATGGGTGTTTCGGAAAGGACGGGGACAACAGGATTATCTGCAACAGATATTTCGGTTATATACATTGTCATCCCTATATCATCATTTACACGAGGATACCAAGAAGATCCCAAAGCAGGTTTACACGCGCTGAACAATGTCAAAACAAAGCCTGCAAATATAAGACCTGCAAACCTTTTTGTTAATTTAGTTTTTACAACACTTATGTTTTTCATATTTCACCTCACACCTTAAATAAAAGTCCCAGACTTATTCCGAAGTCCAGGTTATTCATAAAAAACGATTTTATAGGATCCCGTGCAAAATTTACACCAACACCATTTTTTTCGCCATTAATAATTGCAGCATCCTCTATCTTTTTAGGAAGAGCTACATAACCGGGCTTATAAATGGAATAAGACACATAACCTCCCAATGTAAGGCCCATTGTAGAAATTATTGGTTGATTGTAATCAATCGATAACTTTAAAAGAAGGCCTAAAGGGTTCATTTTTTTCATCATCGGTTCGGGTATAAGTAATGTACCTGTCTCAGGATAAAAATCTATATTTTCTTTTTTTAATTCCTTTAGTTCTTCTTCATTTAAATTTGTATAAAGCTCATAAGTAGGCTGCGGATCTGCCAGCATCTTTCCTCCTATCCCGAAGCCTAAAACGAGCCTGTTTTTTAAAAGCATCGTTTTAAGACTTGTTCCGAAGGTTATAACGGGTGTCATATAGACACGGCAATAAACTTCAATATCTTTTGTATAGCTGCCTACACCAGGAATATTAAAACTCATATTCTTTGTTCCTGAAATCTGTCCCGAAAAACCCTGCCCTATACCTAGATTAAAAGCGAGACCAAGCCCTCCGAACATATTATTATTCGTATAATTAAAATATCTGACAGAATCAAAAATATAGGTAAGTTCGGCTTCGCCATTCATAATAAAACCTACCATCCCTCTCATAAAATCGGCACCAAGATATTTTTTATCTGCCTCATTTATATAGGGATTAGTGTAAGAACCGGAGAAATTAGCTCTAAGGCCCAGAGTAAAGCCTTTTTCAAAAGCAAAGGCAGAAAAACTTACAAACACAAACATAACCAGAAAAATAATTTTTTTAATCTGTTTCATACATACCTCAATCCTTAGATGATACAGCTTTTTTGCCGAATGGTCAAGATGGGAATTATTATATGTCAATAAATTCCCCCTGATGGACTTTTTTACATTTTTTGGCTAGAATATGAACTTATGGAAGAACTTTTCTATCTTGCAAAAATAGGCGAAATTAACCTAAAAAAAGGAAATTTAAAAGACTTTGAAATGCGGCTTTCGCAGAATTTACGCAGCTATTTACCGGAGGCTAAACCCAATATACGCGTTCGAGCCGGAAGAATGTATGTAAGTGTCAAGCCCGAATTTAAAGAAAAAACCGAAGAAGCCCTAAATAAACTCATAGGCATTACAGGCTGGGCAGAAGCCCTTCCTGCCGAAAAAACTATTGAAGCCATTACCGAGACTGCCAAAGCCGAAGCCATAAAAGCCCGAGATGCAGGGGCTAAGACATTTAAAATAGAATCCCGCCGAGGCGAAAAAACATTCCCCCTGACCTCCTACGAAATTTCACGGGAAGTAGGAGGGGTAATCCATACTGAAGGGATTTTAAAAGTAGACGTTCATAATCCCGACATTGTAATCTCCATCGAAGTAAGAGAAAAAGCCTTTATCTACGGCCTTGAGCACAAGGGACGGAGGGGTCTTCCCTGCGGCTGTTCGGGAAGGGGGCTTTTGCTCCTATCGGGAGGAATCGACTCCCCCGTTGCGGGCTTTAAAATGCTTACCCGCGGGATGAAGCTGGACTATATTTATTTTCACTCTCATCCTTATACCTCACCCGAAGCCCAAGCTAAGGTTGAAAAACTGGCTGAAATCTTAGCCGCTTACGGCCTCGGCGGATACCTCAATATAATTCCTTTTACAAAGGTGCAGCAGCAAATCAGAGAAAAAAGCCCCGAGGCCTATCTAACTTTAATGATGAGAATCTGCATGATGAAAATAGCAAATATGACGGCAAGGGGTATAAATTCCAAATGCCTTATCACGGGAGAAAGCCTTGCTCAGGTTGCAAGTCAAACGGTAGAAAACTTGACCGTAACCAATTCTTATGCGGAATTTCCTGTTTTTAGGCCCCTAATCGGCCTTGATAAGGAAGAAATTACGATAGAAGCCAAGTCAATCGGCACCTACGAAACCTCAATCTTGCCGTACGAAGATTGCTGTGTGATGTTTTCACCCAAGCACCCTATTTTACACTCAAACCTCAAAGATGCGGCCGAAATTTTCGAAAGAATGGAAATAGACGCCCTTTTAGAAGAGGCATACTCTCAAAGAGAAGTAAAAAAGATGAGTTTTTAAAGATGATAAAAAACCTTGTAGACCTCAGAATCGAGAGGATTCATTGCATAAGTTCTCCTGCCGAAATGGTAGAAAAAATACCCGCATCGGATTCTCTTTATTCTTTTATAGCCGAGTCCCGCAAAACTATCAGCGATATAATAAACGGAAAGGATGAGCGTTTTTTACTCATAGTCGGCCCCTGTTCGATTCATGACACGGAGGCAGCCGAGGATTATGCTATGCGCCTATTAGAGCTAAAAAAGAAATGTGCCGATTCTTTCTATATTGTAATGCGCACCTACTTTGAAAAACCCAGAACCGTTTTAGGTTGGAGAGGTCTTATCGTAGAACCGGAACTTGACGGCTTTATCAATATTGAAGGAGGCATTCAAAAGGCAAGAAAATTTTTGATTAAACTTGCCGAAATAGGAATTCCTGCCGCCTCCGAAACGGTAGACCCTATGATTCCCCAATACATTGCCGACCTTGTCAGCTGGGCTTCGATAGGAGCACGCTCTGCCGAAAGTCAAATCCACAGAGAAATCGCCTCAGGACTTTCAATGCCGGTGGGCTTTAAAAATACAACCTACGGAGACATAACGGCCGCTATAAACGGAGTAATTGCTTCCCGCCTGCCCCATGCCTTTGTAGGCATTGCCCGAAACGGACTTTCGGCAATAATCCACACAACCGGAAATCCGGACACGCACTTGGTTTTAAGAGGCGGAATTTCAAAGCCCAATTATAATAGAGAAGAAGTTAAAAAAGCGGCCTCTCTTATGAAAGAAAAAATGCTTGAACCGAGCGTAGTAATAGACTGCTCCCATGGAAATTCGGGAAAGGATCCGAAAAAACAGATAAGCATCTTTGAAGAAAGCTTAAAGCTCCGCTTCGATAAAAATGAACCTCTTGACTACATAAGGGGCTGTATGATTGAAAGCTTTATCCAAGAGGGAAGCACCTCGATAGAAAAAGCAAAAGAAGGCAGCGAATACGGTAAATCCATAACCGACCCCTGCCTCGGCTGGGAAGAAACTCAAAAAGAAATACTAAGAATCTATGAAAGATACAAAGCGAGGAAGCAAAAATGAATATTGAAATATACACGGACGGAGCCTGCTCCAAAAACCCCGGCCCCGGAGGCTGGGCCTATATAATGGTAAATAAAGATTCAAAAGAGGAAATATGCAGAGAAAATGGGGGCGAAAAATCTACCACCAATAACCGCATGGAACTCATGGCAGTTATAAGGGCCTTAAAAAAGATAAAAGAGGGGCCTGCATTTTTAATCGGCAAGTCCGGCGGAACCTTGGACTATAAAAGCATTTCGGTACACACCGATTCTCAATATGTGCAACAGGGTATAAGCTCGTGGATCTTTAACTGGAAAAAAAATAATTGGAAGACAGCCTCCAAACAGCCAGTAAAAAACCAAGACCTTTGGCAGGAGCTGGATGCCCTTTCAGCCTTGATTAAGCCTGAATGGATTTGGGTAAAAGGTCACGCAGGCAATCCCTTAAACGAGGCCTGCGATCGCCTTGCGGTTGAAGCCTGCCAAAAAATGATGTAATTTGAGCTCTCAAACTAGATTCTGGCCTCGTCCAAAAGCTTCTTTAAAGCTATAAGCTCATCCCTTGTAAGGGTAATTCCCTTTCCCATTTTTTGGTGATCGGGAGACCAAGGCCTTATATCGAATTTAGGATCTCGGCCGTTCCATGATACCTCGTTAAGTTCGGTGTTCCAACCGCCCTTCCCCTCGGAGATAATTCCGTAGCTTTTTGTAATTTCAAATTTGAATTCGTCCTGATTATTCATCAACAGTTCTCCTTGTATTTAAATATGAAGTAATATAATCGGTAAATGAAGCAAGTGACAAAATGACCGCCGCAAAATAAAGAAGCCAGTTAAAATAAAGAATGTATTGGCTAATGGCCGGCGGTAAAAATGCGTAAATCTTTTCAAGTTTTAAAAACATCGAAACGCTTGCCGCTATAATATAAAGCACGGTTTTCGTTTTTCCGCCCATCTTGGCCCCTATAGTTATGCCTTCACCGCGTGCCTTCATCCTCAAAAACATGATACCGAATTCACGATAAACTATAATCAAAAAGAAAGGGGCAAACAAAAAGCCGTCCATCAAAAAACAAAATAAAACCGTTACGTTTGCGACTACATCCGCAAAGGGATCAAATATTTTTCCGAAATCATCCACCTGATTATGCAGCCTCGCATAATAGCCGTCCAAAAAATCGGTAAATTCCATAAAGATAAAAATCGGAATTATAATAAGAATGGTAATTTTAGGATTTATAAACGGAACCCAATCCGGTAAAAAATACAAAACATAGATGATGGGCGCCAGCACCAGCCGCGATGATGTAAAAATATTAGATAGCTTCATACCTTATATGATGTAGCTTTAATCCGTTTTTGTCAATAGCAGAAATAGGTTTTTATTTTTCGATTGCAAACCACGTATTTTTCTGATATAATACAATCATGAGTACGATTAGAAAAATGCCCATAGGCATTCAAAGTTTTGAAGATTTACGGTCAAAAGGATTCCTATATATTGATAAAACGGAATTTATATGGAAACTGGTTGACAGCAGTAAGGTCCACTTTTTAAGCCGTCCGCGCCGCTTCGGGAAAAGCCTTTTGCTTTCTACTCTAAAAGCCTACTTCCTAGGGCAAAAAGAACTCTTCAAAGGTTTAGCGATTGAGAAATTTGAAGAAGCCGAAAAAGGAAAACGTGAAATCTGGC
Organism: Treponema denticola; assembly: GCF_024181645.1. Lineage (NCBI taxonomy): Bacteria > Pseudomonadati > Spirochaetota > Spirochaetia > Treponematales > Treponemataceae > Treponema > Treponema denticola. Next base: position 1,907,907 of record NZ_CP058624.1, read on the forward strand.
AGGAATATCCGGTACTCTATTTGGATTTTAATACGGGTATTTATGATACGAAGGAAGGTCTTTTAAATAGGCTGACTTCTTTTTTGTGCGAATATGAAAAAATATATGGAAGTACAGGCCTTGACCTGCCCGACCGTTTTCAAAGTTTAATAAAGGCTGCCTATGAAAAAACCGGCAGGCAGGCTGTCGTCCTCATTGACGAATATGATAAACCCCTTCTTCAAACGATGTGGAAGGATGAAGCCTTAAACGAAACCTACCGCACAATTCTCAAAGATTTTTTCGGAGTTATTAAAAGTGCAGACCAATACCTCCGCTTTGCATTTTTAACCGGAGTTACAAAATTCAGTAAGGTGAGTATCTTCAGTGATTTAAACAACTTACGGGATTTAAGCCTATTGTCGGATTACTCTGCTGTCTGCGGTATTTCGCAAGAAGAGCTTGAAGCCGATTTTAAGCCTGAGATTGCAGCCCTTGCCGAAAATAATAGCTTGACTCATGAGGAAGCTCTTGCAAAATTAAAGCAAAGATATGACGGCTATAAATTTTCCGAAGACGGAAAAAATATGTATAATCCATTTAGCTTGTTAAATGTTTTTGCCGATGGAAGGATGCGTGACTATTGGTTCGCAACCGGCACGCCGACATTTTTGGTAGAATACTTAAAAAAAGCTTATTATAATATTCCCGACATTGACGGAAACGTAAAGATGAATGAGTCCGGTCTGGAAGCCTACCGAGCAGATACAATAAATCCCTTGCCCATTCTTTTTCAATCGGGGTATTTAACGATTAAAGATTATAACGATTTTTCGAGGCTTTACCGTTTGGGTTTTCCGAATGATGAGGTGCGTTACGGCTTTTTGGATAATTTGCTTCCGGCTTACACTTCAATAAGAACCGATAAAACGGGGCTTTCGATTTGGGAATTCTACGAGCAAATTGAAGCCGGAGATGTAGACGGCTTTATGCAAAAGATGAAGGGGATAATTTCTGGTATACCATACGATACCTTAACCGAAAAGGATTTGGCCTTGCGTGAACAAAATTATCAGACAGCGGTTTATCTTGTCTTTGCATTGATGAACCAGTTTGTGCATACGGAAGTTCATTGCGCAACAGGCAGGGCTGATTGTGTTGTTGAATTTAACGATAAGGTTTATATCTTTGAATTTAAGCTTACCTCAAATGAAACAGCGGAAAATGCCGTAAAACAAATCAAAGAGAAAAATTATGCAGACAAGTACTCAGGAAGCGGTAAAAAAATTATAGCAATCGGTTCAAGTTTTGATGAAGAAAAACGTACGATTAAAGACTGGCTTATAGACTGCTCCAATTAAAGCTTTGAGAAGCTTTGCTAAACAAGTTGTTTTTTTTCTCAAAAAGGGTTAGAATAGAATTTATGGAATGGAAAAATTTAGATAAGTGTACATCTTTTACACAATTACAAAAAGTTCATAAAGAACAAGCGGAGAATTTAAAGCTCGCAGATATTTTCAATACTGAAAATTCGGTTAAAAGAGTAAAAAATTATTCGGTTAAAATGGGCGGAAACCTCAAATATAATTATGCGGCCAAGCCTGTAAATGATGAGATTCTTAAGGTTTTGCAGTCCCTCGCCGATGAGCAAAGGCTGATCGAAAAATATGAGCTCTTACTCAACGGAGATTTTATAAATACGGGCGAAAACCGTATGGCACTCCATCAGCTCACCCGCGGGCAATTAAAAAATGATGTAGTTTATAAGGGTGTAAACATGAGGAGCTTTTACCTCAACGAGCTAAAAAAAATAAAAGAATTTTCCGAGGCTGTTCATTCCGGCAAGATTAAAACCTCTCAAGGAAAAGTCTTTACCGATGTGGTTCAGATCGGAATAGGCGGCTCGGACTTAGGTCCCAGAGCCATGTACATAGCCTTAAAAAATCGGGCAAAGAAAAAGATGAGGGCTCATTTTATTTCCAATGTAGACCCCGACGATGCGGCCGAAGTTTTAAACTCCATAAATCTTGCAAGCACCCTTTTTATCCTCGTTTCAAAAAGCGGCACAACCCAGGAAACTCTGGCAAACGAAAGATTTGTAAAATCCGTTCTCGAAAAAAACGGCCTTGACTGCAAAAAACAAATGCTTGCAGTTACAAGCGAAACAAGCCCCCTAGCAAATAACCCCGACTATCTTACTTCCTTTTATATGGACGATTTTATAGGCGGAAGATATTCTTCAACTTCGGTTTGCGGAGCGGCAGTACTCGCCCTCGCCTTCGGCATGGAAACGGTGGATGCCTTTTTAAAAGGAGCAGCCGAAGGAGATAAGCTTTCACTAAACAAAAACATAAAAGAAAATGCAAGCCTCTTGGACGCTCTTCTCGGTGTTTATGAAAGAAACATTTTAGGCTGCTCGGCAACGGCCATTCTTCCATACAGTCAGGCCCTTTCCCGCTTTCCTGCCCATCTCCAGCAGTTGGACATGGAATCAAACGGAAAAACGGTAAACCGATTCGGCGAAAAAGTTTCTTATAAAACGGGCCCTGTAATTTTCGGAGAGCCCGGCACAAACGGACAACATTCTTTTTATCAGCTCCTTCATCAGGGAAGCGATATAATCCCCTTGCAGTTTATAGGCTTTAAAAAAAGCCAAATCGGTCTTGATATCGAAAGCGAGGGCTCAACCAATATGCAAAAACTGAATGCAAATTTGGCAGCCCAAATTATGGCCTTTGCAGCAGGAAAAACCGATACAAACAAAAACAAGGACTTTGCAGGCAACCGCCCCGCAAGTTTAATCTATGGGGAAGAGCTAAACCCCGAAAACCTCGGTGCCCTCCTTGCTCATTATGAAAACAAGGTGATGTTCCAAGGTTTTATCTGGAACTTAAACAGCTTTGACCAAGAGGGTGTTCAGCTCGGAAAAACCCTTGCAAAGAAGGTGCTTTCAAAAGATATGCCCCCTGCTCTCAAAGCATTTTCGGAATTCCTTTTATGAAAATTATAAATGCGGAATTTATAAAGGGTGCCGTTAAGGCGGAACAGTTTCCGGAAATCGGTGTTTCAGAATTTGCTTTTTTCGGGCGCTCCAATGCAGGAAAGTCGAGCCTTATAAACATGCTTGTCAACAGAAAAAATTTGGTCAAGACAGGCTCCCGCCCCGGAATGACGCGGGAAGTAAATTTCTTCTTGGTAAACCGTCCGGCTTCTTTAAATTTTAACCCCAAGACAAAAAAATTTTCAGGGCCGGCTCCAAAAGACATGTTTGTGCTTACAGACCTTCCGGGCTACGGCTATGCAAAACTTTCAGGCGGAATGACCTTGCAAATCGACAAGATGCTCTACGAATATTGTACAAACCGACCCCTCTTAAAAACCATCTTTTTTTTAATGGACATGAGGAGGGAGCCAACCGAAATCGAAAAAGAAAGTATCGGCTTTTTTCACGGCTTAAATATTGAGGTTGTAATAGTCGGAACCAAGGCCGATAAGATAGGCAAAAATGATCAGATAAAGGCAAAAAATGCTTGGGTCTCTTTTTTTAACTTTGACGAAGAGCTTATTATAGTAAGCTCTGCTGCAAAAAAAACGGGGCGGGATAATATTTTATCGTTAATCGCAAAAAGGATTTAACTTATGAAAATTACACATTACAGAGAAAAAGATTTTAAAACTTCAAACTGGAGCGGAGGCACTACAACGGAGCTTTTTATTTATCCGCGTGAAGCCGATTACAAAAAAAGGGATTTTTTATTCCGATTAAGCTCAGCTACCGTCGATTTGGATAGATCCGACTTTACCCCTCTTCCGGGATTTTTCCGTTTTATTTCTCCCTTAAATGGGGACTTAAAAATAAGCCATGACGAAAAAAACTTTACCAAACTTAAGCCCTACGAAGTCTATGCCTTTGACGGCGGAGCAAAAACGGTCAGCATGGGAAGGGTAAGGGATTTTAACCTCATGGTAAAAGACGGTGTAGAAACGGAAGTAAAAAACTTTGCTCTAAACAAAAATTCGGTTTTAAAGTTTTCGGTATTGAATGGAGAAATCGGCTGGATTTTTTTGTACAATACCAAAGCCTTGCTTAGAGCCGAAACAGTCAACGAAAAAAAAGATTTTAATCTTGACAAATTGGACTTGATTATTTTTGAGGCAGACGATGATACAAACGGCGATACAAAAGAAGAAGTTTTAATCTCGGCCGATGGAGCCTTGAGCCTTTTTTACGGAAAGGTACCGACTGCTTTTTAAACGGTAATCAAGGCTAAAAATCACAAACTTGGAATTATAATGAAAAAAAAACTTTATGAAATCTTATATGAAGATAAGGATATTCTCATTGTAAATAAAAGTGCCGGCCTCCTTGTAGGGGCCGACCGCTGGGACAGCGAAGCTCCCCGCCTTGATAAGATACTTGAAGAACTTTACAAGGATAAGGGCGAGAGGAAAATTTATCCTGTGCACAGGCTTGATAAGGAAACTTCAGGCCTCATCATCTATGCCCTAAATGCGGAAGCCCATAAAATTTTAAGCGATGATTTTCAAAACCGCAAAATCGAAAAAATCTATCATGCGGTATCGGCCGGCATTCCTCAAGAAGAAAATTTTAAGACTGAGGCAAAACTTAGAATAGACGGGGATAAGATGCACCGCACCGTCATAGACGAAAAAAAAGGAAAAGAGTCTTTAACCGAATTCAGCCTTCTTAAAAAATTCAGCCGCTTTTCCCTTTTAGAAGCCCGTCCCATAACGGGCAGAACCCATCAAATAAGGGCTCACCTAAAACACCTTGGGCTTCCTATCCTATGCGATAATCTTTACGGAAACGGAGAGCCCGTCTACATATCGGCCTTAAAAAAGAATTGGAGAGGCGACAAATATGAGGAGCGTCCTATAATCTCGCGTCTTGCCCTCCACGCCTATTCCTTAAAATTCTTTCATCCTATAAGCAAGGAAAAAATCGAAATAAGTGCAAGCTATCCCAAAGATATGGCGAGCCTTATAAACCAGCTTTCTAAAATTTAATCTGCTCGAGGAGTTCAAAGGCAGCAGAGCGGGCTTCCTGCAAGATTTTAAAATCGCGGGCAGGATCGGCAATTGTAAAGCCTAGGTGATAGCCCGACTGCTCAACCCCTCCTATATCTCCCGGGCCGCGGAGTCTTAAATCTTCTTCGGCAATTATAAAGCCGTCATTTGTTTCCTTCATTACGGTTAGCCGAGCCCTTCCGTCCTCGGTAATTTTTTTTCCGTAAATTAAAAAACAATAGGCTTGCAGGTCTCCACGCCCGACCCTTCCGCGAAGCTGATGAAGAGCGGAAAGACCGAACCTGTCGGCATGTTCTATTACCATACAGGTCGCATTGGGAACATCCATACCGACTTCCACAACAGAGGTTGCAACCAAAATATTAAGTTTTCCCGACCTAAATTCTTCCATTATTCTTTTTTGTTCTTCTTCCGCAACCTTGGAGTGAATCAGGGCCAAACTATGATTGGGAAAGCCCGTCTTTAATTCTTCAAACATCCTTTCGGCCGATTTTAAGGAAAGGTCTTCATTTTCTTCTATTAAAGGGTATACAAAATAAGCCTGTCTGCCCTGTAGAATCTCTTGTCCGATAAAGTTATAAACCCTTTCAGCCTTATCCTCCCCTGCAACATAGGTGATAATCGGCTTTCTTCCGGGCGGCATGGTTTTAATGGTCGAAATATCCAAATCTCCGAAGATAGAAAGAGCGAGGGTGCGGGGAATGGGGGTCGCACTCATCATAAGAAGGTGGGGACTCCTCTTTTCTTCATTGCTCTCAGCTCCCTTTTGGATTATGGCCGAGCGCTGGAGAACGCCGAAACGGTGCTGCTCATCGATTACGGCAAGCCGCAAATTTTTATACTGCACCCCTTGAGAAAAAAGAGAATGGGTGCCGATTATCAAATCGATATTTCCCTTTTGCAATTCCTGTAAAAGCCTGCTCCTTCCTTTGGCCTTGGTATTTCCGGTTAAAAAGGCAAGGCGGATGCCGAGGGGCTCCAAGAGACGGGCCGCATTTTCGGCATGTTGGCGGGCTAAAAGCTCCGTAGGAGCTAAAAATGCCGTTTGCTCTCCCTGTTCTATTACCTTTAAGCAGGCTAAAAAGGCAACAAGGGTCTTTCCCGAACCGACATCTCCCTGCATAAGGCGGGCCATGGGATTAGGGCCGTCCAAATCTTCGTTTATTTCGGCACAGACAGAAAGCTGGTCTTGAGTAAGCTTAAAGTTGAGCCTTGCCAAAAGAGAACTTTGAAGAGGCCTTAAAACAGGTTCTTTTTTGACGGTTTTATCTATATTTCTTTCATCTTCAAGATTGGGAAGCCTTCCTCGCCTTTCAATAGAGCGCATCCCTATGGCATATTGAAACAAAAAAAACTCTTCAAAGATGAGGGCATAGCGGCCTTTTTCTACCTCAGCCATAGATTTTGGAGTATGGAGCATAAAAAGCACTTCCTGCTTAGGCGGAAGGCCGTATTTTTGTAAAATAGACTCGGGAAGCTCGGAATCTATGCCGTGGGCATACATTTTTAGGGCGGAAGCAATTATTTTCCGCAGTTTTGCCTGTCCAAGCCCTGAAGTCAGGGGATAAACCGGAAGAATCTTTGCCTGCATATTTTCAGGTCTTTCAAGATCGAATGCGGATGACTGAATTTCGCCGTATTTTCGATAAAAAGAGCCATATACAAAGGCACGAGCCCCTACAGGGAAGCTTTTTTCTAAAAATGGACGGTTAAAACATATAAGGGAGGCAGTCATTCCGTTTTTGTCGGCAACTATCAGCTTTAAGGTTCTCATTTTTCCGAAGCCGAACCATTCATGGCCTGCAACTGTAATTTCTACGTGTATTTTTTGCACCCTGTTCCAATCCAAAAAGACGTTTATTTTCGAGCGGTCTTCCCAATCCCGCGGGAAAAGCCTTAAAAGGTCTCCGGCATTTTCTACACCAAGCCTTTTTAGCTGTGAGACTGCGGCAGCACCTACTCCGGCAATATTTGTAAGAGGACCCTGTATTTCGGAAATCAGCATAAGCCATTTTACCATAAGTTTTAAAATATTAAAAGGGCTAGACTTTTTTGATGAAATATGATATAATCATCAAGTTTCTGTGATTACATTTTTGCTGAATCACAGGCCTTGGTTTAGTCTATGGAGATAATCAATAGCCGATACAAGATTATTAACAAAATAAGCAACTCGATTCCTTATGTGCAGGAATTTCTGGCCTCAGACTTATGGTCGGAAAGCACAAAAATTAACTTAAAAATTATATCATCCCTAGAGCTAAAAAAAGAAGTTCTTGATTTTTTTAAAGATAATTTCATTACAATAAACGCTATCGATAACCATTTTCATCTTAAAAATTACGGATTTTCCAGTCTATATCTGGCTTATCCTTCTTTACCGCCTTTAAGCCCTGATGAAATTTTATATATTTTTACTACCGAATATATTGAAAACGGAATACCTGTTCTGGAATTCGTAAAACAGTGTTCAATGGAAGATATTCTTAAGATAATAATATCGGTTTGCCAAAGTCTTGTTCATGCGAGTAACATTGGATTTGAGTATGAGGAGTTCACTCACGATAATGTAATAATAGTCAAAGGAAAAGATGGGTTTCAAGTAAGAATAAAAGATATTGTGTCAACAAAACTTGAAAACAATTCATCAGTATGTTTTAAGCAAGCTGAAGACTATACGGGAACCAGCGAAAATATAGATACGTTAATTTCTTTTATAGCGGCACTGCTTGCAGGCCAAGAAATTAAAATGAGTATTTCATTTGCTCTTACAAAACTAAAAACTGTTTATAAAAATAAAAATTTAAATAAAAATGATGCCGATATTTTTAATATATTGTATGAAATAACAAAAAAACAAATTCAGCATAAAAATAAAAATGATAAAGTTAAAATACACACCATTATTCAAGATATAAATAAAGGACTAGACCGGAACTACCCTGTAGATGTTATTCCTCCTATTAATTGTATAACCTTCAAGCCTAAATTAGTAGGAATGCAAAAGGAAATAAATCTGGTATCCCAAGCAAAAAACGAAATAAGTTTAAGAAAGGCAAAAAAAACGAGCTTTCTCATTAAGGGTAATCAGGGAACAGGGAAAACAAGGTTTTTAAAAGAAGCTGAATACAGGTTAGCATTAGAAGGAACAAATATATACTCTAATTATAATCTTAAGAATTCCGGTCCGGATCATTTCTGGGAAGATTTTTTAGAAAAGATTTTTTTAGATTTCTATTCCCTTCAAGATATAGCAGAAAGAGAAAAGCTTATAAGAAACATAAAGCAAATCAAAGATCAGCAGCCCATTGATAATGGAAAAAAAGAATATGAAAATATAAAGTTTAAAGTTTTCAATGAAGCCAAAAATGTATTTTTTAAAACCATCGGCCCGCTTCCTGCCTTTATTATCTTAGATGATTTGGAATTTGCAGACGATTTTATGCTTGATATGATTCTATATTTAGTAACCGAAGTTACAGAAACCGAACGTCTTGGCGTAATTCTATCATACGACGAAACTGTTGCTCCTGTTTCACATAAGTTTAAGAACTTTTTAAACATATTAAATAGTAATGAAAAATGTCAAACTTTTGAGCTGAATTATTTTTCTGAAGAAGAAACTATAGAGATGCTGAAAAATGTTTTAGTTTTAAAATATACTCCCGTATACTTTGGCCCTGTTTTATATAAATATACTGCAGGATGCCCATCTTTTATAGTAGAAATAATAAAGGAATTCGTAAATTCGGGAACGATATATAAGAATATACTTACAGGCTCTTGGCTTATTTCTAAAAAACTATATACTGATGAATTTCAAAAAAGAATTCCGAAATCAATTGAAGAAACATTAACAAATCAATTAAATGCTCTTTCATCGACCGAAAAAAAACTATACTTTGAAACATCCTTATTTCAAAATGTATTCAAAATAAACTATCTGTACAAACTTTCACCCCTGCCGCCAAAACAAATAGATAAAACTATAAAAAATCTTATAAACAAAGGCTTGATTACTCTTATCCAATCAGGAGACATAAGAAGCTACACGATTACAAATAAAATCATGCGTGATATTTTATATGGACTTTTAGATCCTAAACATAAAATGCTGCAACATAAAAAAATAGCCGACATTTTAAAAAAAGAATCAGGCGCTGATATAAATGAACTCATTTGGCACTTGGAAGAATCCGGCAATAACAAAGCTGTTTTGGATTGTTACCTTGATGTAATAAAACAAAAAATGAAAACCAAAAATATAGATGCTGTAGTAAAGATATATGAAAAAATTCCGTCTGCTATAATCAGCCAAAATGTTATAAATAGATTTAAGATACTTTTAAAAATATTTGAACTGTATAATCAGATGGGATTAAAAGATAAAGAAGCTGAAATAAAATTAAGCCTTGATGAAAATTTGCCAAAAGTAAAGAATACGGATCTCTTATCTTATTATTACAATCTAATGGTAAGATATGAATATCCTTATTTAAATGATAGTGAAATTCTTGTATATATAAAAAAATTGACAGCCATTTATGAAAAATCCCCCAAAGATATCATAAATCTCAGGTTACAGCACGCAAAATGCTTGTATTATCACATAACACAACAGAATAGTGACTTTAAAGAATCCACACAGAAAATACTGGAGATCACAAAAAACAATCCCAAATATCCGGCTTATAAGGCTGAATCTTATATATTCTTAGGCTATATTTATCAAAGAAAGTCGGATAGAAGGATGGCTATAAAATACTTTCAAAAATCGAAAAAACTTGCATTTTTATCCGGCAACATCAAAACAGGAATTCTTGCAATGTACAATATTTCCTTAATATATTGGGAGATACATCCGGATATCGAAAAAAATATGTCATACATAAAAAATGTTATAAATTTGGCAAAAAAACACGGTTTTTTATCGACCGAAGTTATTGCAACAATTAACTATGCAAAAATCCTTGCTGAAATTCAAAATAATTATGAGGCTTATGAATATGCAAAAAATGCGGAAGGTAAAATATTTACTTACAATATGTCAATATTAAAACTTCCATGTATAATAACACTTATGGAAATTGCACAAAATCTAAACAGATATAAAGATTTTTGTGAATATCAAAAAATGTATATAAAAATAGCTCGAGAAAACAAAATAAAATCTGTGTATGAGACTAACTTTATATTTTATACCTTAATTGCAAGAATGTATCAGGAGTTCGGTTGTAATAGTAAAGCAATAGTATATTTAAAAAAAAGCATAAAAATAAAAAAATACCAACCTAGCGGAAAAGTATTTATGGTATATTTTATGCTTGAAGCCTTAAAAATCATTAAAAAAGATAAAAGCGATATTAATAATTTGATAAAAATTTTTAATTCATATATACGCTCCAAACAAAATAGAGAATCAAGTAAAAGAAAATTGACTAGAAATTTATTTGATACCGTTATTACAATGATTATAAAGCGTTCGGATATTGATTTTATGCCCTTAATAATACAGATAATCAAATTCGATATGCCGGGATTATATGATTTTCAAATTTCGGCTATGAATTATTTAAAAACTTATTTAAATAAAACCGAATTTGAACAGATTTTACAAAAAAGTCTTCATATTATAAACCATAAAAATATTATAAATATAACTTTATTTATTAATAAGGCATTAGCCGATTATTATTATGCAACCGGAATGCAAAGTTTAGCTATCGTACATTATTTAAAAACTCAGAATAAAATAGCAGATATAATTAAAAACACACCCGAAAAATATAAAACAAAACTATTTAATAATTGGAACTTAAGCCGCTCTTTCGATATAGTTTCCGATTTTATAAAAGGAAAAACAATAGTAAAAGAAAAAAAATATAACAGAAATATAGAAACATCCGAGCTAAAGGAAATATTAAAGCTGGAACATATAAATATAATAAAAAAAGATAAAAAATTTAAAAAGGAATTGATAGAGACCTATCTCAAAAATGAAGGTTATGAACATACAACATCAGTTGAACTTGTTAATAATTTTACTGACAATTATGAGCAAAATATAGCTTGCGTAATGAAATTTTTAGCTTTAAATGTAATTGCCTCATCTTACGAGTTTTTAGACATAAGTAAATCTGATGAACCGCATTTTGTTTTACATCATAAAGATGACAGCGGTGATTTTCAGAAGATATTTGACGCTATAATAAAATTCGGACACCAAAATATAACTACAATAGAAAAAGTTTTACACAAGCCGTGTATGGTAATCCCTGTCACTAAACAGAATTTTAGCGCTAATGATTATAAAGTTTTAGGCCTTATGATCTTTATATCCGAAAAAGTCATAAATAATTTTTCACATGAGGGAAGAATTTTTTGTAAAAAACATTCTAACCTTTTTACAATGATTGTCGAAAACAAAAACTTTCAGCAATCCTCTGCTTATGATGTACTAACCGGTGCTTATACAAGAAAAGCCTTTGATATTTTTTTTAAAAATATTATCAAAAATGCATATAACTCTAATTCAAAATTTTCTCTTATTTTATATGACTTGGATAAATTTAAAAATATAAATGACACCTATGGACATCTTGTAGGCGATATAGTCCTCAAAAGAGTATCGCAAACAATTTTGGATTCCTTAAATCAAGGACAGATATTGGGGAGATACGGCGGTGAAGAATTTACCGTAATCTTACCCGATGCCGACTCACAAAAAGCCTTTAAAATAGCCGAACATTTTAGAAAAAAAATAGAAAAATTAATTTTTACCGAGTTTGAGAAAACCATTACAATAAGCCTTGGGATTGGGGCGTTTCCTGAGCATGGAAAATCGGCCTCAGAGCTGCTTACAAGTGCAGATCAAGCCTTATATCACTCCAAGAGTACCGGCAGGAACAAAACTACCATATGGAATCCATCTATAATTAATAAGAAAGGAAATAAAATAAATCAAACAGGTGTTGTTATAGCAGATGAAGCTTCTTTTAGTGAAAATGTAACCACTACAATAGAACTGTGTGATATATTAAAGCTGAATATACCTAAACAAGAGTTGACAAAAGCGCTTCTGGCAAAAATAGTTAAATTCTTTGAAGCTGAGAGCGGAGCAATTATTCTTAGATCTGTAAACAAGAAATCGGATAAATCTATCTTTAAGATTAATACCAAAATAGGATTTGAATCTTATCCGATTAATGAATCACTGGTTCATACAGTCGCTGAAGACGGATCGGATATTTTCCAAGTGGATTGGGACTCAATCGTAAAAAGGAACAGCATAACCAATATGCCGGAATGGAATTCAGTGATGGTTGTTCCCATGATAAAAAACGAAAAAATCATAGGAGTAATTTACCTGGCGGCTCCCGAAAAACATGCTAAATTCAACTTAAGCAAATTCAATTTTTTAAAATTTTTAGCGGATATGATATCTGCAAATATATAGGGGAGAATTAAATGAAAATATTAAATAACAGATATAGAATTATTAAAGAACTCCCGTTAGAATTAAAAAACAACACCGGTTTTATTGTTAAAAATTTAACTTCCGATAAAGGCGGAGTGTTTGAGCTAAGACTAATATATGCTTCAAATATGGATGAAGATTTTATGCAATTTATCAAAGAAAAATTTATCCTGATAAAGCAGTTAAAAGAAACAGTTCATATAAAAAATTATGATTTTACACGTTTAATAAGCATAGATGATAAAACAGTAAATGGAGACATATACTTATATACAATTGAATATATAGAAAAAAAAGAACCTATGTTGGACTTCTTGCTTGATGCTAAAACAGAAGAAATTTTTGAACTATTTGTTGCAATATTGAAGGAGTTAAACTATTTAATAACATACGGAATAGTATATAATAATTTTGATCTAAGTAATATTTATGTGGTAAGAAACAACGGCCGAGTTTTTTTAAAAGCAAAAGATATTGTTACAGAAAAAAATCAATATTCACATCAAATAAGTTTTTTAACGGATTCGGAAATTCGTACATTTACCTATAATTATGATATTTTAAAAACAATTATTCTATCTTTGCTTTTAAAAAAAAATATAACAAAGAATCATGAAAGATATTTTCAGGAACTGCAACAGATAAAAAAACATCAATTAGACAATGAAAATGAAAAACAGCTTTATTCATATTTTCTTAATATATATAACGAAATTAATGCACGAAAAGCAAAAAAAGAAGCTTATCCATTTTATGAAATAATATCGGACATTAATTGCAATATCAATACAAATTATAGTGTTTCGACTCCGATAAGTATTGAAAAAAATTATCAGTTTTCTATCGATCGTGAAAAGGAAAGAAAAGAAATATTTTCCATATTTAAACAAATAAAGCCGTCTAAGCTAGAAAACAGAAATATATTGATAACAGGCGCATTCGGTGTAGGTAAAACAGTTTTCTTATATGAGTTATATTTTTTGCTATTGCTTGAAAAAAACGATGTTTATTATATTCCAAGTCTTGGTGATATGGATGATATCAAATTTATTCTTCATCTCATGAAAAGCTTATTTTTAAAGAATGCATTAATTCAAAAAAATTATGAAAAAGAATTAAATTCAATTCTTGATGTTTTAAAATCTGAAATAGAGGCCAACGAAGATATAACAAAAATAAGCGTACTTAAATACAAACTTATAAACCTAATAACAAAATTAATAATAGAAAACGCATCATCGCAACCGATAGTTTTTATTATTGATGATATACACTTGATAAGCGAATTTATAACAAAAACGATATTATACATAACAATAGAAAATTCAGATAAAAGAAACATAGTACTGATACAATCTCTAAATGAAAGTTTAGTTAATAATAATCATCACGCAAAAAAACTTATTAAAACATTATCGAATCAAGCATCTATAAAAAAAGTAAATCTTCAAAACCTATCTGAAATAGAAACTGAAAGTTTAATACGAAACACGATAAATATAAAAAACGTCCCTGAAATATTATTAAAAAAAATATATTTAAATACATCAGGTAATCCCCTGCTTACTAATGAAGCTTTAAAAGAGCTTACGATATCCGGTGAATTAAAAAAGGATACGCAAACCGAACTATGTAAGCTCTCTGCAAATTTATCTAGTCCTTCCACCCCTATACCTATATCTGCAAACATACAGCAAGCCGTAAAAAAACAAATAAAGAACCTTAATAAACATGAATTACTTTTTTTAAAAGGCTTATGTATCTTCAAATTCAGTTTTAAAATACAAATTTTACCGGAAATTTTAAATATAACAGACACAGCCGTTAAAAAATATATACCGAAGTTTTTAGATCAAAACATCATAAAAAAAACCACAAAGCCGTATACAGATGAATATGGAATTGTCAATAAAATTTTACAAAAAACTTTATATGATGAACTCGATTATCAATATCGAATGGAAATACATAAAAAAATAATACAAAAAATGAAGGGACTAAAAAAATTCGATATTTATGAATTTCTATGGCATGCAGAAAATGCAAAACTATTTGAAGAGGCGGTAAATTATTGTATACAATATAAAGATAAAATAAAGAAACAATGTACTCACATAGCCTATATAGATATTTTTGAAAAAATATATACATTTATCCCAAACGATGACAACAATAAAAAACTGAATATACTCCTTATCCTTGCCGAATCATATCTGGAAAATGATAATTTAATAGAATGTAAAAGAAAAATAAAATCAGCCGAAAAATTAATAACAAAATCGAATGCGAATAAAATATTTGTAGCCAAAGTCCACATAATAAAAACGATTCAAGAAATTCAATTCAGATCTAGTCCCGAAAAAATTGCCAAATCGTTAGCCCTAGCTGAAAAGTCTACCGCTGAAGCAAATAATACTTATATACAATTATTTTTTGATAAGGCACGGATAGTATTTTTACAGTACAAAAAAAAACATGCCGAAGCCATAGATGAAGCGAAAAAAACTATATTAAAATGCGGTAATTTAAAAGAATTTAAATTAATAAAAACAAAAGTACTATTGGATCTGGCAAATAATCAGTTTTATTTGGGCCAATATAAAGAGGCAGAAAAAGCTTATTTGGAAACTCTTAAAACTGCAAAAGAAATAGGTGATATCAATATTGAAGACATACTCTTTAATAACTTAGCTATCATCCAAGAACAAAGATATAGAAACTTTGATGCAGCAATAACATATTATACAAAAATTTTAAAAAATAATAGTATATCGGGGAATTCACTTTCACAAACAATAGCTCTACTTAATCTAGGTATTACCTATTCACATTTTTATGATTATGAAACAGCCTATGGGATTTGTAATCAGGCAATAAAAAAAATAATACAAAATTCTTATAACGATAAAATATTTTTTGCTTATAGCTTTATGCATTATATCTACTTGTCCATGTGCATGTACGATAAAACATCAGAAATTGAAATTCAAATAGAAAAAACACTAAAAAATAAAAATATATTAAAAAATTCTTACGAAATAAATATTTTTAATCAAACAAAAGCTATGTTTTATTATGCAATAGGAAGTTTCGAAACTGCAAATAAAATTCAAGATAAAAATACAAACAATAAAGATGAAAACAAAAGCGTTGAATCCGTTTTCTCATCATTATGTATTAACCTGAATAAAATTGCACAAGGTAAAATAAATTCAACAAAACAACTGGAAGATAACCTCAACAAAATAATTTCCAATCCGGAATTATTGAATAATATATATCTCGTGTTTTACGAGCTGATTTATTATTTAAGAAAAATTATCATCTTCCGATATGACATTGATTTTAGAAAAATAATCAACATGGTACTCGGGATAAAGTGTCACAGTGATTATCCATTAATAAAAGCACCTCTATTATTTTTAGAAGCATATATGGACCCTGAAAATGCGGAAAAAAAACTTATAGAAGCAGCATCTTTAATTGAAAACAAATATATCTTGGATCTAAGTATAGATATAAACATAAAACTCGGATTAATCTATCTTAATAATAATATTAACATGGCAATGATTAACTTTGCTGAAGCCCAAAAACTAATAGATATTTTTATAAAGAAGATACCTCTAAAATTCAGAAAAAGTTATTTTAATGCCCACCATTATGGATTACCTCCATTAATCATATGTGACTATATCAATAAAGATATGAAGCCCGATTATAAGAAATTTATTGATGCATTATCATATGAACAAACAAAACGGCTTTTATCAAAAAATAACATTGAAAAACTAAAAAACAATTCGGCATTTATCTTAAATATTATAGCACAAACAAAACAATCCAGCATATTTAAAAATAAATCGATTGATAATATAATAGAAAAATTTACAGATGATTTTCTACAAAACATAAAAATTCTTTTAAATTTTACAACTTTAAATCTTCTTGCAAATTCAGCTGATGTATTTATAACTACAAATGACGGTAAAATAAAATCTTTATTTAATTTTGGTAAAAATAAAGCCATAGAAAAAATTGCACAATTGATAGAATCATCTACATACAAAATGGCAAATATCAAAACCGATGACGAAATTTCATCACACCTTGTTATTCCAATAAATTATCATTGTAATAAACAAACAGAAAATACCGTAACAGGCTATTTGGTTTTTGTATCAAATAAAGAAATAAATAACTTCGGTAATTTTGGAGTCAGTTTTTGCCTTAGCATCGAGAATATATTTGCATTTTTGATAGAAAGTTATAAAGCTCAACAAGAAGCTGCTACAGATAAACTAACATCGGCATTAACCAAAAAATACACTGAAGATGCATTAAGCGATCTTTTAACAGCTTCCAAAGTAAAGAATAGCAGTTTTGCTTTACTAATGTATGATCTGGATAAATTTAAAAAAATAAATGATACTTTCGGACACCAAACAGGCGATACGGTCTTAAGAGCTGTAGCGAATACCGTATTGAACATATTAAAAAAGGGACAGATATTAGGACGAGTAGGCGGAGAGGAATTTATTGTCCTACTTCCCAATACCGAAAAAGAACAAGCATTGGTAATCACAGAAAAAATCAGAAAACAAGTAGAAGCTTTACATTTTGATAATCCGGCTATTGGGATAACCATCAGTATAGGTATAGCTCTCTTCCCAAAACACGGCAGTACGGAAAAAGACCTATTGTTAAAAGTAGACCAAGCCCTATATGCTGCAAAAAACAGAGGCAGAAACCAAACTGTTTTATGGAAAGAAGGCCTTGCACCCGGTAAAAAAAAGGCCGACAAGCTGGCCGGAATATTAACCGGGAACACTCTAAACGACACAAAAAACATTCTAAGTTTTATAGATACCGTTTCTCTAATACGGCATTCTATACCAAAAACAAAAAAGCTTGAAATTTGCCTTGAAAAGATAATCGATGCTGCCGGTGCGGACTCAGGAATTTTTGTCTACCCTACTAAGGAAAAAACATCCAAAAATGTATTTAAATATAAGACTACTCCAAAACCGGAATTTCCCGTAAATAAAAATCTCATAGCGGAAGTCATATCCGAAAAAAAAGAACTGTGCAAAATCGACTGGGAAAATATTTCGGGAAAAAGCAACATAACAGGAATTCCCAACTGGAATTCTGTCATTCTTCTCCCTATTATCCTAAAAGGAAAGATAAAAGCCGTAATTTATCTTGTAGTGGAAATCAGAAAAAAAGAATTTGGAATTGAAGATCTTAACTTGGTAAACCTACTCGCAGATCTAATCGCTCCATTTTTTTAAAATCGGGCAGGGGGGATTTGAACCCCCGACTTCTTGGTCCCGAACCAAGCGCGCTACCCCTGCGCTACTGCCCGTAAATAGGTAGCCTTAAAAACAAAAAGCTCACCACTAAGGCGGTGAGCTTTTTCGGGAGCGACGGGGCTCGAACCCGCGATCTCCGGCGTGACAGGCCAGCGCGATAACCAGCTTCGCTACGCCCCCATAAGATTTGGCCATTCTATCAAAAATAAAAAAAAATGTCAATAGTTTTTAAGAAAAATCTTGCAAAAATATCGTTTTTAGGGTATAGTTTTATTTGTAAATATAATTTAACATATGAGGAAAAATATGAATAATGTAAAATCTTTTTCGGCACATACCGACTGTACAACAGTGCTGGTAGGCAAAAAAGCCAGCATCGACGGCTCAATTCTTATTGCAAGAAATGAGGATTTTCACTTGGCGATAAGCCCAAAAATATTTGTTTTAGAAAAGGCGGTAAACGAAGCAAACCGCATTTATAAATCTAAAAACACAGGCGTGGAGATTCCCCTCCCTACAAAGGCATACCGTTACACCTCCGTTCCGCAAGCTTATCCGAACGATAAGGAAAACCAAGGCGTTTACGGCGAAGCGGGAATCAACGAAAAAAACGTAGCCTTGAGCTCTACCGAAAGCGTCTACGGAAACGCTAAGGTGCTTGCATATGACCCGCTGGTAAAAAACGGAATTGCAGAAGATGCAATAAACGACATCGTTCTCCCCTTTATAAACTCTGCAAAGGAGGGTGTAAGCTATTTGGGAAAACTCATCGAAAAATACGGTTCTGCCGAGGGTAACGGTATTTTGTTTGCCGACCTCGATGAGATTTGGTATATGGAAATTCCCTGCGGCCATCATTGGGTTGCCGTAAGAATTCCCGATGACTGCTATGCCGTAGCTCCAAATCAGGTTTCAATCGAAAAAATCGATTTTAAAAAGCCTGATTATTATATGTGGTCAAAGAGTATCAAGGAATTTGTAAATGAGCATAACTTGAATCCTGACAGGGACGGTTTTAACTTTAGACACATTTTTGGAACATCAAGCGAAAAAGACAGAGTTTACAACACTCCCAGAGCTTGGTTTGCTCAAAAATATCTCAATCCCGAAATAGAGCAATCTCCGGTATCCAACGATATTCCTTTTATTCAAAAAGCAAACCGACTTATCTCGGTTGAAGATATCGAATACATACTAAGCTCTCACTATAATGAAACGGAATTTGATCCTATCGGCATAGGCAATAGTGAGTTTAATAAAACACGCTTTAGAGGTATTTCGCTTTCACGTACGGCCGAATCCCATATTTTACAATTAAGACCCAAATCTCCAAAAGGGCTTGAAGGAATACAGTGGCTGGCACTCGGAACAACAGCATTTGTTCCGTATATTCCGTTTTTTACAAATGTTTTGGATACTCCGACGGCCTATAAAAGAATGACCCGTATGGTTTCTACCGATAATGCTTACTGGTTATTTAAGCTAATCGGCCATTTTGTTGAAGCTCATTACTCCGCATTTAAGCATGATAACAATGCCTATCTTACCGAAATGCAAAGTTACGGAAGAGCCAGAGTAAAAGAAATTACTGACGCAGCAGCTAAAATACCTGCAAAATCTTTAAGCGAATTTTTAACTGAAGAAAACCGCAAAACGGCAGAGCATATATTAAAAAGAACAAAAGAATATCTTTCCGATTTGATGTTGGAATCGTTTAAGTATTCAAAACTTTCATTTACAATGGATAAAAACCTTTAAAGGATGACACGCCGTAAAATTAAAGCCCCAAGAATTTTCTTGGGGCTTTTGTTATTTTGACTTATTTTCGGTAATTAGAATATTTAACTTGGATATTGAAGAACCTGTTTGAGACTCAACTTCTCTGGTATTGTTTATAGCCTGATCCAAGGTTTTAATACTGTTAAGCATCTCTGAAATTTCAGAATTAACTTGCTCCGTTGCATTTAAAAGGTTCTTAAAGCTGTTTGAAATATCCGAACGCGTTAGGCTGATATTATCCCTTTCTTTTTGTACATTGGTAAACTCTTCTAAAAGAGTGTTCATAATCGAATCCATCTTTTCCGTTTGAGAGCTTACATCTGAAATAAAACCTGAAATATTAGCCAGAATATTTTGAAAATCAAAAACTTTTTGATTTATATCGTCAAAACTTTTTTGAAGTACACTTGAAGCCTCTGCCGACTGCCGGATTGTATTATTTATTCGGCTTAATATCTTGCCGGTAGAATCCGCCTCCGTTGCGGAGCCTTCTGCAAGTTTTCTTATCTCATCGGCAACAACCGCAAAGCCCTTACCCGCATCGCCTGCATGAGCCGCTTCTATAGCGGCATTCATTGCTAAAAGGTTGGTTTGTTCTGCCAAGGCGGTAATGAGCTGGTTAGCTTCAAGAAGAACCTCGGAGCTTTGGTAGATGTTCCCTATAATTGCAGTAACTTTTGCCAAATTATCCTTGCCTGTTTTGCTGGCATCTGAAAGCAAAGCAAAACCTTCATTTATCGTCTTAAATTTATCGGATAAGTCATTCGTTAAATTATTAAGCTCTTTTATTTGTAAAACCGTATTTTCTACAGCCATCGATTGATTTTCAATTCCTTGCGAAATATTCTCCAAAAATAAATTAAGACTGTCTGTAGCGGTTTGAGTTCCTCTTAATTCTCCATCTTGTACTGTAATTTCTTGTCTTACAGACTCGGCATATCCGGAAAGTTTTTTCATTGCATCTTCGGCTATGTCCATATTTTGCGCTAAGGTAATTTCATGCTGTTTTAGTTCTCCGCTTGTATTCTTTATCTCATCAAATAACAAACCTTTTTGCTTATCCGAAGCAATAAGCATAGAGCTGACTTCTTCAGCTTTTTTAGTTTCAAGATAATTTCTCCAAGCAAGACAAAAAGCTTGGGCGAACAAAAATCCTGAAAATCCAAAAGGTAAAAGGTTTCCTACATTAGAGAGCATCATACTGTAAAGAACATCATTTATCGATGAAATGATTAAAAATATAACACCTACAAAAATCGGAACACTTCCTACCCTCTTCTTGATTAAAAGCCTTATCACAAAATAAAAAGCATAACAAACCTCTGCAAGAATAACTATTTGGTGATATGTAATCAATTTTCCATAAATGTATGCAGGCGTAACTAAGATAAACAGAACATAGGCAAGAGCTTCTATCGATATGATTTTATAGATAATACCGTTTACATCCTCTTTATAAAGAGATCTAAAATATGCGAATATAAAAAATCCTACAGATGCAAAGGTAAAATAGTCCAACTTTGTGATGAGTTCCCACGAGGCTGAAGGAAAGATATACTTGAACACATATCCCATCACAAGATTTCTAAGGACAACAACTAAAGTAAAAAATATAAAAAATAAAAGACTTTTATTTTTAGGATGAAAAATAAAAAGAGCCAAGTGATAAAAGATTATTGCAATACAGAAACCGAAAACAAAGATGTCCACAAAGCGTTTGTCTAAAATCAATTTCTGCATAGCTTCTTTAGTGCCTATACTAATCGGATGATAAATTCCTCCGCGTGAATGGGCGAAGTTTGAAACTTGAATTGCGATATAAATTTCGGTACGGCCCTGAGGAATCTCATAGATAATATCTTCCGTGCCGGCTTTTGAATTTTCTTTTGAAGAAGCAGGATTACCGGCCCTCATAACTTCCTCTCCGTCAACAAAAAATGCCCAGGCCGAAACGGGAGACGTAGTTTTTAAGGTAAGCTTAGGAGCCTTTTGCGGCAATAAAATTTTAAATGTATAGGTTCCGCTTCCCAAATTTGAAAGCTTTGTTCCGTCTGAAAGAATAGCTTTGTTCCAATCCATAGGACATTGAATAAATACCTCGGCTTTTTCGATATCCTCTTTTGAAAAAACAAGCTTATTATTATAAAAGCCGGTCTCACCGCTTAATGTTAAAACCGGTGAAGATCTAAAATCGGCATTTCGTAAGTCTAAAATACCTCGTTTTATTTCTTCAGAAAAACCCGATAAGCCTATCGATAAAAAAAAGCATAGAGCCGCAAAAAATTTTATCGGCTTTTTTTCTTTATTTTTTAAATCTCTAAGAGTTTTGCTCCTGCATTGAGGCAGGATTTTGCACATTTTGAACTTCATTTTCTTCCCCTTCTTCAGTTTCCGATATCAAATTTTTACATTCAACTATTTTTCCCATAAACACATCAGTTATGGTACGTATTTTTTCCGGTTCCTTAACCGTCTCCTCAATTTTATTTTCCGGTTGAGGCGGAATATATTCTTTTAAAATTAGTTTAAATTTTTTTCCTGTAATTTCAAAAATAGAGTCGATAACCGTATCCTTTTGTTTTTGAATCAGCGTATAATCAAACGAGCTGCGGGCAAAAAGCGTAAGGCTGTCTTCTTTTAAAATCCAATCCTTACTTTGGCCTACAGCAGAAGACAGGATACCGCCCTTTTCTAAAAGGGCTTCAATTAAAGGTTCTTTTAACTCCTCTACAGTATTAAAAGCATTCTCTACACTGCGGACAGTCTGAAGTACGGTTTCTTGTGCTTCATCTTTTTTTTCAAAAGATACATTATCTGAAGGTACATTATTTGAAACCGGCTGTTTCTCTTCATTTTTTTTTTCGGTAAACCCATCCAATTTATTGTCCCGTCTTAAAACGGCCTTAAATTGTTCGGTCAAACTGCCCGCATTGTCAAAAGGGCGCGGGGACTCCTTAGGCTGACTTTCCTCGCGATGCGGAAGAGGTCTTGCTGCTTCAATATTTGCCCCCCGGCCGGAAATGAGATTTTGGGCTGCGTCAAAGGCCGTTTTTAAATCGGCAGGTGATACATAATCGCTAAGCCAAGAAAGACGCGAAACTGCAAGCTCCAATTCATAACGCTGATCAATAGAAAACCTTAGGTCCTTAAAAAGCTGAAGCATTATACTTAGGGCTCTTTCTATTTGCACAGCCTCCCATCCCTGTAAAATATCCTGCGGAAAGCGGTCTGCTCTTTGCCCGATAAGAGCTTCCTTTGTAATACCGTGCTTTACCAATAAAAGGCTTCTAAAATAATCCGCACAATCCGAAACTACCTGTTCAACCGAGATTCCGCCCTGCAAAATTCCGTCCAAGACAGACAGAGCTTCTTGACCGTTTTTTGCAGCACAGGCCGACACAAGCTTATTGATTGAATCAACACCCGTAAGACCGAGCTTTTCGTGTATTTTTTCGAAGGTTATATGCCCGTCCGAAAAAGCCGCAACTTGGTCAAAAAGAGTGTAAGCATCTCTTACACTTCCGGTTGCCTCGCGGGCAATCCAATAAAGAGCTTCATCATCGGCACTTATCCCCAGCTCTGCAGCGGCATCTGCCAAGGCCTGCTTCAGTATCTCTATCGATACGAGCTTAAAATTAAACTGCTGGCAGCGGCTTTTAATTGTCGCCGGAACCTTATGAATTTCGGTAGTCGCAAAAATAAACACAACATAAGGGGGGGGCTCCTCTATCGTTTTTAATAGGGCATTAAAGGCACTTGTCGAAAGCATGTGAACTTCGTCAATTATATAAATTTTATACCTGTTCGAATTCGGAGGAAATAAAATCTCATCTTTTATCTGTCTTACATCATTTACACTCGTATTTGAAGCGCCGTCAATTTCGATTACATCCAAACACGAGCCGGCCGTAATTTCTTCGCAGGCAGTACAATGGCCGCAAGGAGTAGACCTAGGCCCCTCGGCACAGTTAAGCACCTTGGCTAAAATTCTGGCCGAACTTGTCTTTCCGCAGCCTCTCGGCCCCGAAAAAAGATAGGCATGGGCTATCTTACCTGCTTCAATTGATTTTTGCAATGTTGCGGCTACGAATTCCTGACCCAGCAAATCTTCAAAACGCTGAGGCCTCCTCCGTGTCGCTGTTACTTGATATTCCATATTCGGAAGTATAGCATAAATTCATTCAAAATTAAACTAGGCAACCCGTTCAATTTTCTATTAGATCTTACTTGAAAAAAAATATATTTTCTTTTAATATTTTGATATTCTTTTACAAAAAAACATACAATGATAGTAGAGGTGATAGTTATGAAAAATTTAAGAAAAATTTTGACTTTATCTATTTTTATATGTTTTTGTTTCATTTTGTGCGCCTGCACGGGATGTACAAATGTATTCCGCTTACAAAACATCGGAAAAGATGAGATTTCGATTGTAAGCTATAATGCACAGACCTTTTTTGATGCCGTAGAGGACGGCCGGGAATTTAAGGAATTCAAGGGTTCAAAGACAAAATGGTCTAAGGAGAAGTATACCGAAAGGCTTTTCAGGCTAAAAGAGGCTGTTAATCTTTCATGCCTTACCCTCGGCTTGGGGGAAAAGGCCATACCGGATATCCTCGTTTTACAAGAAATAGAAAGCCGTGCCGTTATAGATGATTTTTGTAAAATTCTCCCGATGAATAACTCATACAAATACGCAGTATTTATTCCTCCCCAAAACGGCGGAGCCTTCAGCACTGCCCTGCTTTCAAAATTTCCTATAACCGAAACAAAGATTTTTAATGTATATTCAGGCAAAAGGTCATTGCGGCCCCTGATTGAAACCAGAATTCAGATAGGCAATTCTACGGGGGATAACGAACTGGTGCTCTTAAATGTTCATTGGAAATCCAAGGTAGGAAACTCCGATACAGACTCTATTCGGAGGCAACAGGAAGAACAGGCCTATAAAAGACTAAAAGAATTAAAAGCATCAGAGCCTCAAACGCCCTTTATCATATGCGGCGACTTTAATCAGACTCTGGACGAATTTTCTCTTTTGTCCGAATTTGACAACTGCTGGAATATTGAAGCCTATCAGGCCGCAGCTCAAGAAGGAAGTCAACCTACAGGAAGCTATTTTTACAAGGAAAGCTGGGAAGGAATCGATCATTTTTTCTATTCGGATAATTTAAGCGATGGAAAGAACTTCGATCTAAACTTCTTTTGCGTAATTAACTTAAAACCGCTGACCGATACTTCCGGAAAACCCGATAAATATTCCGTTTATTCAGGAAAGGGCTATTCCGATCATTTACCTATAGGCATAATTCTCAAAAGGCAATAAAAAACCGTTCATTTATATAATGAACGGTTAACCAAATACCGGCGAAGGGACTTGAACCCTTACGGAGTCACCCCCAATAGATTTTGAGTCTATCGTGTATACCATTTCACCACGCCGGCTCATTGAAAGCTCATTCTATCATAAAAATAAAACTTTGTAAAGCCCTTTTTTTAAGGCTATTTTTTTAAGGCTTTTTTAAAGCGAATATTGGGTTTATAAACTATAAAAAGGCTGTTTATAAAAAAAGCCCGCTTACGCGGGCAAGCCCGATTCCGTACGAAGGAGGATTACGGAATCAAACTACACATATCCAACAAAGCTGGTAATCATAAGTTACATACTATTGTTAAATGTGCATTATTATTTATAAAAGGCTCTATAAGCTTTATAGGCCATATAAAGGTCGGCCTTACTCAAAATTTCAAATGGAGCATGCATCGAAAGAACGGGAACACCGCAGTCTACAACTTCAGCGCCGTATTTTGCGATAATATAGGCAATTGTTCCGCCGCCGCCGGCATCTATTTTTCCGAGTTCAGCCGTTTGCCAGACAACCTTGTTATCATCAAAGATTTTTCTTACCTTTTGTAAGAATTCTGCATTGGCATCGTTTGAGCCGCCCTTGCCGCCCGAACCCGTATATTTATTGATACAGATACCGTTGCCGACATAGGCAGAATTCATCTTTTCAAAAACGGAGGGGAAGGCAGGGTCAAAACCTGCAGAAACATCGGCCGAAAGCATATATGAGTTGGCAAATGCCCTTCTAACATCAATATCCCTATAGTTTTTGTTTAAGGCAGCTATTTCTGCAACCATATTTTCAAAATAGAGAGCCTGCATACCCGTATTTCCTACGGAACCGATTTCTTCCTTATCGGCAAAAAGAGCCGCTGCCGTTCTTTTTGGAGATTCCACTTCCAAAATAGCTTTTAAGGTTGTATAAGCACAAACCCTGTCATCGTGGCCGTGACCGGCAATGAGGGAGCTGTCAAAACCTACATTTCGGGCCTTTCCTGCCGGAACAACTTCCAGCTCTGCAACCCTAAAATCTTCTTCCACTATGCCGTATTTTTCATTAAGGATTTTTAAGATATTTTCCTTTATAGGATCCTTTGACTCTTCTTTTTTATCGTCTTTTTTTTCTTTTGAAGCAGGCTTTTGATTTCCTACAAGGATATTAAGCTGCTCGCCGGTTATTCCTTCAGACATTGTTTCCTGAAGCTGCTTTTTTGACAGGTGTATCAAAAGGTCATTTATAAAAAGAACAGGGTCTTTTTCGTCTTCACCTATGCAAATATCAACTTTTTTTCCTTCTTTTGTAAAGATAACCCCGTGAATAGCCAGAGGAATTGTAGTCCACTGGTACTTTTTTACACCGCCGTAATAGTGAGTCTTTAAAAAAGCCATATTTGACTCTTCAAAAAGAGGCATTTGCTTTAAGTCGAGGCGGGGGCTGTCTATATGAGCTCCGATAATATTCATACCCTGAGTAATATCATCACCCAAAACCATCAAAACAACGGATTTTTCCTTATTGTTTAGATAAACCTTTGTTCCTTTTTTTGCCGAACCGCTTTTTACAACTTCTTCAAGAGACTTAAAGCCGTGCTTTTTAGCCTGCTTTATAATCTCTACAGTACATTCTCTTTCGGTTTTTCCATTGTTCAAAAAATCCAAATAACTATCTGAAAGTTTTCCTAATTCGGAAAGTTCAGCCTTTGTCAAGTTTTCCCACGCAGATTTCTGCTTATAAGATAAATCCATAACGCACCTCTTTGATTTTTACCGTAATTTACGGTTTTTATACCGTTTTAGTATATACCTTTTTTGAATTTTAGAAAAGCAGGGAGATTTTTGTATTATATTTTTATGATGCAAAAATAATAAATCTTGACATATTATAAAAATTTATGTAGATTTATACAAATCAAGGAGTTTGATGATGAAAAAAACATGTATATTTTTAATCTTTTTACTTATGGTAATTTTTTCCGCTTCATGTAACACAAAATCTACAGAAAATATTATCAGAATGGACGGTTCCCGGCTGGAAACAATTTTGAACGATGAAACGGAACGGGGAAAGTATCTTATAATCGATGTCCGTGAAGACTATGAATATAAGGCAGGCCATGTGCCTTACTCAATAAATATAAGCGTACAAGAAATAGAAAGCCGAATTTCAGAAATTTCCGATTGGAAAGAAAAAAATGTAATTGTCATATGCCGCAGCGGCAGAAGAAGCCGAACAGCAGCCGAAATTTTAGTAAAACACGGATTCAAGAAAATATTTGATGCAGACGGCGTAAGCAAATACAACTACAAATTGGAAAAATAAACCACTGTATGTAATCTTTGATTTTATAAAAAACTCGATAAAAGGGCTTGCCTAAAAAGCGATTATATGGCAATATAACCCTTTAGGAGATATATCGTGTCAAACAAAATTAGAATTGAAGATGAAGAACAATTAATTTCTTCCTTAAAAGATCTTATCGAGGCGATCAAAACACAGGAAAATCCTGAAGAATTAAACCTATATCGCCGAATCTTTAAAAAAGCAGTCCCGCTCACGATGCGGTCTTATGTTGCCGCCTACCTTATTAAACAAGCGGGAATCGGGGGCAGCCGCATTTATAAAAAAGACAACCGAAACGGCTTAGGAAAAGGTACTTTTAAACAAAACTCTGCAAGACCGTCAAGACCTAAAGTCATATTGGCAGAAGAAGAGTCAACAAGTCTTTTTATCGGTGTAGGCCGAAAAAGAGGAATTTTTCCAAAAGATATTATAACTTTGTTGATTCAGGGAGCCGGTATTTCACGTGAACACATCGGCGACATAAGAATTTTAGATAATTACTGCTTTGTTCAAGTTATGCAGGATGAAGCTGAAAATATCATCGAAAAACTTAACAACAGCTATTACCGAGGAAAGAATTTAACGGTTAGTCATTCAAGAAGACCGGAGGATGAAAATTTTGAAGATTCCGAAACCTTTGAAAATATAGAAAATTACGCAGAAGAAGAAAATAACCATAGTCAAACTGAAAGTGCAGTATAGACTTAAGACAGCCCCTCTTAAAAAGAGGGGCTTTTTTTATAAAACACAAAAAAAAGGGGCTGAGCACGCAAGAGCCGCACTTTTGGCGCTTATAGCGCTGTTCGGTATAACCGCTTTCCCTAACAAAGCGGACGGAAGCGGAAGAGCGATTTCCATAAGTTTCAAATTCCTTTCACTTGAAAAGAGTCGGTAAATCGTATATATTAGCAATAAGATACTAATAATAAGCTAAGGAGAAAGGCAAAAATCCCCTTAAAAGAAATGAATAAAAAACTTTTTTTTGCCATTTTAATCATATTTTTTTTCTCAAGTTCTTTTTATGCTCAAAAAGTCAGCGAAAAAAAGGATATTGCCGTCTTTGCAACTTCCTATTACGGCCGGCATATTCCAAGCGAATTTATTGAAATGATTGATGAAGCGGTTATGAATGTTTTTTTTAACCTTGAACGTTTTAATATAATAGGCTTGGAATATAGGCTTGCCTCAACAGACGTAGACATATTTATTGAGCTTATAAACCGCTCAAGAGAAGAAAACACAGAACTGCCCGAATCCGTTTTAATGGGCTTAGAAGCCTTTACAAAAGAAGACTGGGAAAAAACAGTCAATTCTTATTATGTGGTGATGCCTATAATTACAGATTATTCAATTTCGATGGAACGATATGATGATTTGTTTTTGGGAGAAACGGACGGATATAGGGTAGAAATTGCTTTGGAATTCTACATATATTCTTCAAAAGAAGATTTAAGAGAAAAAATTGATATAAACGTAAGTTCCATAGACAGAACCTATGAGAAAGCATACAGCACGGCACTTAAAAATCTATCGGAAAAATTGGATCTTGAGCTGCGTAAGATAGAAGCCTTTACCATAAAAACAGGCATAATCAAGACAGAAAAAGGAAGCGTTCACTTTGAACTCGGAAAAAAAATGGGTGTCAAACTTGGAGACGAATATGTTGTTTTGAGTGAGGACGGCAAAAAAGAGATTGGCTTAATTGTCGTTACAAAAACCGAAAATGACTTTTCTAAAGGCTTAATCCTTTTTTCAAAAAAGCCCTTAAATTTAGGGGATTCTATTAAAGAGGTTCCTCACGGCCCCTTTGAATACAGGGTTTACGCTCTGGGAGAATTCGGCTTTTTCTTTACCGAAAAAGGTTTATATGACGGAGGCGGGACCTTCGGCATTAATCTTTCGGGAACGAGAGGCTTTTACCGCTTTAGACCATGCTTCGGAGCCGAGATGACATTTGACTCTCAAAGTCCTAAAATTCTTTCTATAGGAGCACCTATAACCATATTCGGCGGTACCGAAATAGGAAATACATATCTTAGGCGTTTACAAATCTTGCCTACAATTCAATTTTATTATACAATGATTGTAACCGATTCTAAAAAAAGTTTTCCGATTCCTGCAGGAGCCGGACTTAAAGCCTTTGTACATACAAGTTTTCTTGTAACAAAGAATTTTAAGATAGGAGGCGACGTGGGCGTAAAAACGGGAGCAACCTTTTATAACGGGATAGGAGGAATCTTAAGATTTACCGCCGGAATCGGCTTTACAATTAAATTATAATTTTAGGAGATTTATGATGAAAAAGATTTTACTTTTTTTGTTTTTAACTGCACCTATTTTCTTTTTTTCATGTGCAAGTATTGAAGATGCCTTAGACGTAAAAAAACCGACTTATAAGGAAACAAAAGAGTATACTTCAATGGGAGAGGATTCTTCCCTTTTACGGGCTATAAATAATGCAAAAGTGGGAGCAATAAGGCAAGGAGTTATCGACATTATAGGCCTTCAAACTGAGCAGGCTAATTACCAAAAAATTAAAAGTATCATATATGATACCGAATATCCGAATAAATATGTAGTAAACGAAAAAATGGACGTACTGCAAAAATCCAAAAACGGAGAAGTATACATAATTAAAATTAAAATCCCCGTAAAAATGAATGAGGTTTCAGCAGCTCTTTTATCGGCAGGTATAAGCTCCGGTAGTCCCTCAAACGGAGCTTCAATGGATGATATAGTTTTCGGAAACGGCAAGACTCAAGAAAGTTTTAATGCCGCACAAAAACCTAAGGATGCAGACCTTATTTTAAAAGAAGCCCAAGCTTCTGCCGAAGGCAAAAAAAATCTTCAATTTTTAAATAATTATATCGAAAACATGACCTACATGGTTTTTGATGCCGAAGAATCGGATGCCGATAGATTTTTACTTAAAGCCGCAGTAGAAACGGGAAATGCCTTTCTTTTAAAACAGGGATATAGAGCAATAGACTCAAAAGAGGTCGAAAAGCTAAAAAAAGATAATGCCCTCATTTACCAAGAAAGCACCGATGAAGGAATGTCGGCTATTCAGTTGATAGCCCAAAAGTTAAACGCCGATGTATATATGGAAATTGATGCTGTAACAGAAGGCGGTTATGAAACAAGCGGCTATTACGGTTCAGCAAAGATAACCTTAAAGATATTCAATCCGTCTACAGGAGAGTTACTCGGTTCCGTTCCGTACACAAGCCAAAAAACTTTTAGCCGAGTAAGCAGCTATGATGCTCAGTCTAACGCAATTCAATCCGCAGTAAACAAGGCTCTGCCCATGGCTGTCGATCAGGCAAAGATTCTTTTAGCCAAGGCCTATTCCCGCGGAATACGCTATGAAATTATCATAAACGAAACACCTGACAGTAAGAGCATGGCACGTTTTAGAAAAGCTTTAAGCGGAAATGTAAACGATATAAAAACTTTATATCAATCCTCGGCACAAACAAAATATGCAGTTTCATTTTTCGGAACTATTGATGACCTTGAAGCCGTCATCTACAATACGGCAGATTCAGTTGCGGGTTTTGAAAATATAAAATTGGTAATGCTAAGGGGTAAGACCTTAACATTTAAATCGGGCTTTTAAATTGGACGTACATTACGCCTAATTTTAAAAATATATTTGCATTATTTTAGGAGGCAAGATATGAAAAAAGCAATTAAGATTATGTTCCTTGCAGCAGTTGCAGTTATAGCCTTAGCAGGCTGTGCAAACAAATTAAAACCGCTTGGAACAGTTTCGAGCAAGGTTAAAAAGCCTGAAATGCTCGACCACAAAAACCTTAAATGGGATAAGCCTGTTCCCGGCTGGGTTGCAGAAGAACCCAATGTCATCGAAAAAACTGATGACTATAAGGGTAAGGATGTTTATCTTTTTAAATTTGAGTCGCCCAGATCAAAGAGCTTGGAGGGAGCCGAGCTGTGGACAAGAGATTTTTCGGTCCCTTCCGAAATGGCCAGAATGGTTAAGGTAAGAGTAGAAAGCAAGGCAGCCGCTGCTGCTGCAGGCGATAAGGATAAGATTGAAGGTTATCTTGAAGATATAGTCAAAACGATTACCTCGACAAAACTTTCCGGCTTTAAAAAAGAAACCGATTATTGGGTTCAGATGAGATACTTTGATGCCGATGGAAATCCTGATGGAGATGACTATACCTATTTAGTTTTATACAGCATCTCCAAAAAAACCTTGGATAAACTCATCCAGAATGCAATCAACGGAGCAGATGAAGATAAACCTAAGACCGAAGAAGAGAGAACTGTACGTCAAAGAGTAAAAGAAGCTCTTTCAGAAGGTCTGTAAATCTTTTAAAAATACGGAAGAAAGAAAGGCCTTTATTAAAAGCTATAAAATTTCTTTCTTCCGTTTATCGCTTAAAAATCATCTATAATAAACACAAAGACTATGCAGAAAAAAAAACAACCATTAAAAAAATTACTTTTACTGATTTTAACTTTAGCTTTATTCTCATGTGCAAGTTATAAAAACAAACCTGAGGAACAGGTGCCTGCTTGGATAGAAAAGGTGCCGGCAAGCGATGCAAATTACGAATACTTTACAGCCTCAGGAACAAATAAAAATTTTACCCTTGCAGAGGCGGACGCAAAAAATAATCTTATAAACGAAATCATACAGTATTTAGGAGTTTCAATAAAAACCGAAACGACAACGACAGCCTTAGGTTCCGTCGAAAACCTTGAAAAAATATTAAAATCGGAAATTTCTCAGTCTTCTGCGGCTAATATAAAAAAATTAAAAATCAAAAACCGCTATACCAAAAAAAACAAAGACAGCCTTACCGTCTATCTTTTGGCCGAATACGATAAAAATGAACTCCGCAAAGAAAGAGACCGCTTATTAAAAATTGCAGAAGAAAAAATTTTATCGGTGAGTGAGCCTCAAAAAAAGGCGAATGATTTTTTTGAAAGTAAAAAATATTATTCTGCTGCCCTTTATTACGCTAAGGCAGCCTCTGCCGCATTGAGCTCCGGCATAGAAAACGGGGATATAAAATTTAGGCAAAATATTTCAAATGCAAAAGAAAGTTTAAAAAAGATTAAGCTTAATTTGCAAAAAGACAGCCTTGAAAATACATCAAACGAATTTTTAATTCCTATCAATATAGGAACCTTTGAGGAGAGAGTTCCCTTATTAGTCAGCTATAAAACAAAGATAAGAAATACTACCTCCATCATAATTGAAGGCATTGAAACGGATCAAAACGGAACTGCAAATTTTATTTTGCATGATGAAAAAATTGAACCCAAAGCCCGCATAAGAATAGAGTTGGATATTTCCGAAATCAAGCAAATACTCGGATCAAAAGATTTTGATGAATATCAAGAAGCCCTTAAGGAGCTTCAGCAAACAGTTTTTAAGCAAATAATAAATTTTGAATTTAAAAAGCCGGAAAATAAAATAAAAAAGGAAAAAGAACAAAAAGGGACAGTTTCACTTTTTATTGAACAAACTGACAGTAAAAACGCAATCACTGAAGAAAAAATTTTGGATATTTTAAAAGATATGAATTTTAAAACCATATCCGCAAAAAACGAAAACCAGTCCGCAGATTTTATTATTTATGCAAGGATAGAAACCGATGAAGTCTCAAAAGCTGCCGACGGATTTTTGGTAAGGCTTAATGCAGATATAGAAATAAAAAATCCGAACACACAAGAAATTTTTTATAAAAAAAATATAAGCAAAAGGGGCGCCGGTTTTACCGAAAAAGAAGCACAGAGATCGGCCTCAATTGCTATAGCAAAGGCAATAGCCTTAGCCTTTAGCAAAATCGTCGACGAATAATATAGCAGCTGACAAAGTTCTATATTTATTGTATACTGATGGGCATCTCTAAAAACTGAAGTTTTTAGAGGTTCCCTGATATTTGTAAACATGTTTTTTTAAGGAGAAACAATTGGCAAATCCTGTTTGGCTTTTTATGGGGCCTGAAATCGGAGAAAGAAATACAGCTGTTGATACGGTATCAAAAACTCTTTCAAAACAATACGGTGATATTGAAACGCATACTGTCTATGCAGGAGATACCGGCATGGGAGATGTAATTTCTCTTTTACAAAATGCATCTCTTTTTTCTTCTGCAAAACTCATTATATTAAAATCCGCAGAGCTTATCAAAAAGAAAGAGGACATTGATTTACTTACCGACTGGATTCAATCGGTTTCAAAGAAAGAAAACACAAGCGATTCTTTTTTAATTTTAATTTCCGATGAAACATCCGTTGCAAAAAAAATAAGCGATACCGTTCCTAAAACTCAGCAAAAAATATTTTGGGAGCTTTTTGAAAACAAAAAACAAGAATGGGTGCGTTCATTTCTTTTTAGAGAGGGCATTGAGATTGAAGATGAAGCAGTTGATGAGCTTTTGGAATTAGTTGAAAACAATACCGATGCTTTAAAAACGGCCTGCTCTCATTTGGTGCTCTATTTTCAAAAAGGCTCACATATCGATCAAGAGAATATCGAAAAACTTTTTGCACACAATAAAGAAGAAACTCCATTCAGCCTTTTTAATGCCTTAACAATGGGAAGCCTTGAAACAGCCTTGTCCATAAGCCAAAAGATAATACTTTCAAAAAATTCTTCACCGGTTCAAATTATTGCAGGATTAAGCTATTGTTTTAGACGCTTACAAGACTGGCACAAAATACATAGAGATAATGAATACCTGGATGATTTTGCTTTGAAGCGTTTCGGGTTTTCGGGAAAAACAGCATTAGCACAATACAAAAGAGCTGCAAAGCTTTGGAATGAGGTCCAGTGCGTAAAAATAATCGCTCTTTTATCGGAAACGGATTTAGAGTTACGGTCTTTAGGCACAAGTCTTCAAAACATAGTTATGGATATGTGCTTATATGAAATAGCTTGCAAGTCCGGAAATAAAATAGAAAAATATACCGCAGATAATATTTAAAACGCTTTAAGTCAGATTGTATAAATTATCTTCAAGTAAATTATAAAAACAAGAATTGTGAAACTCCGAAGAAAATTGTTCAGGAGTAAAAATCTGTTTTGCTTTTTGCATAATCACAGGAACTTCAGATTGAGAAAGAGGCAAAGACCTTCCTAAAAGCAAGTTATCGAATTCCTTATTTCTTATAAGTTTATCCGATGCAAAAAACAACCTCATATCGGATAATATATTTTTTTGAATGAGAATTAAAAATAAAAATGAAGCCGTATCACTTCCTATATATCCCGGAGTACCAATCCTTGTATAAAAACTTTTTGTCCATGTTTCATTGGGAATTCTAATTCGGCTGATAATATATTTTTCTTCTCTCTTTTCGGCATAGCTTTTATCAATGTATTTTGCAAATGGTACCCATTCAATATTTTCAGCTGTTCTGATTTCCAATTTTGCATCAAGAGCTAGCATAGGCAAAAAGGTTCCTGAAAGAGGATTTGCCGTTGCTATGTTGCCGCCTATCGTTGCAAGAGAGCGTATGGCATTGTTCGCTATTTTTTCTACAGCATAATATAAGGAAGGCGGAATATTTTTTTTACCCAAATCCAAAATTTCATTTAATGTAACGGCAGCACCGAATTCGAAATAGCGCTCGGTTTTTGAAATAACTTTTAATTCAGGTAAAAAATTTAAATCCAAAATATGTTCAGGTAAATAGATCATTTCATCGGTCTGATGGTTTAAAAAACCTGTTGCACCGGCAATAGGTTTTATATTTGAAATATTTTTTAAGATAGTCTGCATTTCCTGCATATGGCGGGCTCTATAGACAATGCTATTTTTAGTTAATTCAGTCATAAGTTCTATTTTCTCCGTTGATTTTTACTTATTTTTTCAATAGCCGAAAATAAATCTTCAAAGCTTGTACACCGGCACATTGTACTCGAATAATATTTTCTTATATTGTCTTCAGCATCGGGAGCATCAATATCTATATTGGAATTTAAAATTGCATATGTAAAAAATATTTTCCCTGCATCGCAAAAGCCGCACATTTCAACGCCGGCTTGATCAAAGCCTGTCGCAATTATTTTATATTCTTCTGTTGTTTTAAAATATTCCAAGGTTATTATGTTTTTCCCTTCAACATTAAAAACTGGAATAAAACATGCAGGCACGGGTTTATCGTCCATTAAAACGGTACAAGCTCCGCACTGACCGCTTAAGCATGAACTTTTTAAGCTTAGAAGATTAAACTCTCTTCTTAGCACCGATAAAAGTCTTTCATTTGCAGGAGCATCAATCTGAACTGCGGTTTTATTTAAATTAAAACTAATCTTCATCTATAGTCTCACTTTTTGTAACGGCATTAAAAATATCTTCAGTAAAAACAGGTAAAAAATCGATTCGCTTGTGGTTAATCATAATTTGGTTAAGTGCAGAAATATACGCTGCAGGAACAAGGCTTTCTGCTAACTCTCCCAAGCCTCGAGTTTTTAATTCGCTGTCTAAAATAAAATCTCTTATAGGAGGAATCGCTCCTGTTGTAATTATTTTATAATTGGAAGGAAGCAAATTATTTTCTCTAATGTCTTCTACGGAAATACTTGAAACTGCATTTGCAATTGTCTTATGAATATTTCTATGCACCATTTTTTTTGAATATATTTTTCCGGGATCACATGCAAACCAAATACCTCTTACAATAATTTGATAGGTACTAGGATCAAGTTCAAGCTCAATAACACAAGCCCCGGGAGTTTCCGAAATAAAAGGATTACCCGTTAAAGTTTCGTTATCCCAATCTTTAGAACGCGGCAGTTTGTAGGTTTTACTTACTGTAATTGGAAGAGGCTTTCTAAACCTTTGGTTTTTTATTCCCGTACAACATTTTTCAATAAGGCCTGGCAAAATACTGATACCGCAAGAGGCTGTTGCAGCT
Source organism: Treponema denticola (assembly GCF_024181645.1). Classification (NCBI taxonomy): domain Bacteria; kingdom Pseudomonadati; phylum Spirochaetota; class Spirochaetia; order Treponematales; family Treponemataceae; genus Treponema; species Treponema denticola. The sequence continues at coordinate 1,944,098 of NZ_CP058624.1, forward strand.
CCTGTAGGGATCATCTCATCGGTTGAAGCGCCTAAAAAAACAATTTGGCTGTCTTCAACTTCCAATTCTTTTGCAATCTGTTTTTTTAAAATACGCTTTAAGCCCTCCGAGGTGGGGTCTGCCTTGACCAACACCTTATCGTCTTTTGTTAAAGTTATTTCTGCACTATAATTCATACCGGATTTTACAAGAATATGTAAACCGTTATATTGGCAGCCTACGGCAACTCCTATGCCCCTCCAATTTCCGTCATAACGGTCTTTACGGCTCTTATTCATCAATCTATAAGCATAAAATTTTCTATAAAAATCGCTGGTGTTACAAACAGCCTTTAAGATATTTTCAAAAACAAAATCTTCTTCTTTTTTTATTCCAGTAATTGTTTTTTGACCTACTTTTAAATTATTTTGAAGTCTAAATTGAATCGGACATAAATCCAGCTGTTCTACTATTTCACTGATATGTTTTTCCAATGCAGAGCTTACATAAGAATCCCCCCAACCTGAAAATAAACCCGTCAAACCTTTTTCAGTCTTTATTGCAACAGCACTAATCATATAAACGGGCAAATGATAAATACCGGCAGCAGTTACGGTCATTTGTTTAAGCATTTGAGTTATAAAAGGATTAAATGAACCTGCATCCACAATTATCGAAACATCCATAGCCGTAATTTTTCCCAATTCTGAAACGGAAGTTTTATGCTGAATTATAACGATAGGAGCCTTTGCCGTATATAAAAAATCTTCTTGCCGTGAAAATTCAATTACTATATTTTTTTTTGTTAAAAACGATGCTATAGAAACTTGTGCAGCAAGTAAAGCAGGAAACCAAATTCTTCCGTCAAGAGATTCGGCTTCTGCATGTGAAACTACATTTATCTTTTCTTTAGGTACATCTAAAACATTACAAACGGAAGTTAAAACCTGATAAGGCCATTGAGTTGCAAGATGAATTTCAAGCCTGTCATCAACCCAGTTTGTTTTAACGCAAGCTGTTTCCGCATGATAATGATATCTTTGCTTAAAAGAAAAAGTAGAATAAACTACTTGTGAACTTTTTTCAAAAACCTCTTCAGCATTTCCCGAACTTAAACTTTCCCTAGAAACTATAGGATAGTCAAAATAATTTTTTTCTTCTTCTTCAAAAGTAAATTGAGCCTTAGGACGTGAAAGATACTGGGTTTTAATTTGAAAAAGATTTGAAAGCTCTAAAAGCTTTTTTTTATCGGGGCCTGTCAAAATCCCTACAGCTTGGCCTGCATATTCTATTTTTTCATCGGCAAAAACAGGGATTTCTGTTTTTAAAAAGCTGATTGAATTTTTCCCGACAATATCCTTTGCAGAAAAAAAAGAAAAGCCTTCAGGCAAATCGGGAATTTCTATATCTATAATTTTAGCATCTGCATCAGAAGAACGTATAAGACATGCCCATTCCTGATTTTCAAATTCCAAATCTGAAACAAAAGTTTTATCCATAAATTAACGCCTATTCAATTTCGCAAGTTTAATTACCGTTTCGATGACATAATCGGCATCACCTTCGCTCATTGAAGGATAGAAGGGCAAACTTAAACTTTGCAAATATTTTTTATTCGATTCCGGAAAATCGGAACTATTTAAACCGTATCTTTCTTTTATATAAGACATTTTAAAATGAGGTATAAAGTGCATCGAAATACCCAAGCCTCTTTCTTGTAAGGCTTGACCGAACTCATCTCTTCCTATTTTTAAAGCTTCAAGGTTCAACCGTAAAATATAAAGATGCCAGGCATTTCCTTCTCCATCGGGAGGAAGAATAAAAGAATCGTTACCTGCAAATGCGGTATTATATTTTTCTGCAATTTTTTTACGCTGCTCAAAAAAAGTTTGAGCCTTTTTAAGCTGCACCCTTCCTATTGCAGAAAGAATATCGGGCAGGTTACACTTCCAGCCCTCAGCCGTAACATCGTACTTCCATGAAGCCTTTGTGTCGGTGTACCTGTCCCAGATTGTGCGGTTTATACCGTGAGAACGCATAAGTTTTATACGCTCTGCAATTTTCTCATCGTTGGTACAAATCATTCCGCCCTCGCCTGTCGTAATCGTCTTTGTCGCATAAAAAGAAAAAACGCCGCAGGTGCCGAGAGTTCCGGCATAACCTTCTTTAGTCTTTGAAGGAAAAGCATGAGCCGCATCTTCTATCACGGCAACGGAATATTTTTTTGCAAGGTCATTTATCGCCTTCATATTACAAACATTTCCCGCAATATGAATCGGAACAATGGCCTTTACGTTCTTATCTTTTTTTAATATAGTTTCGATTTTTTCAGGGTCTATACTGTAAGAATCTTTCTCGATATCGGCATAAACCACATCGCCGCCTAAGTGCATGGCAGAAGTTGCCGTAGAAATAAAGGTATAGGGACTTGTCAAGATTTTAGTTCCACTCTTTATACCGCAGGCATCCATTGCAAGCATGAGTCCGCTTGAAGCCGAGTTGACGGCAAGGGCTGTCTTACTTCCCGTAAAGGAAGCAAATTCTTTTTCAAACTCAAGGGTTTCCTTCCCCGTAGTAAGCCATCCGGAGCGGAGCACCCTCATCAAGGCTTTTTCTTCTTCTTCAGAAAAGGAAGGAGTAAAAAAAGGAATTATTTTTTTAGCCTGAACATCTTGCATACATCTTAGTCCTTTGCCGCATAAAATCAACAACAAAGTATACTAAAATTTTAAGAATTATGCAATAAGACGGATTTTTCGTAATTTATAAGTATTAGATTCTGTAAGCCAATTTATTCTAGCAAACAGTGCTAAGCGAAATATTTTATATAGATTATTAAATATGTTATATGAAAATTCAGCATTTATAAAAAACAGATTGGTTTTCCCTAATTGTTGATTTGATTCTACTTCTAAAGGCGAGAAAAAAAATGCTAACCCTGTGTCAGCATCTGATAGGTTTATATCAAATAAAGTTCCAGAACCATATAGGATTTGTGAATCTTTTGAAAAACTTCCTGCAATGTTGATGTGTCCAAAATCCCACGAGGGAGCAAAATCGAAAGCAAAAAGCAAATCAGCACAGCAAAAAATATAAATCAATACACTCATAGCTAATATTTTTTTTGTGATAATTTTTTTAGATTGAACAACTTTCGTTATTTTCCTATTTTTGTTATACGGCATAAAATCATTCCCTTATAATGAGTGCCTTTCTTCTGCCGAAATACCTAATCCCTTCGGCAATAAGCATAATTACACCGGCAAGCATACAAATAAGAGTAAGCATAACATATGCGCGCCAGTCTAATAATATATATATAACACCACTCATCAAATTATGTATAGAATGGAGTAAGATACATGCATAAAGAGATTGTGTCTTTTCATAACAATAGGCTGATAGTAAACCTCCCACCATTGTTACAGTAATCTGTATATAGCTTCCATGTAAATGTATCAAGCCGAATAATACCGCAGAAACAAGAGCGGCTATTTTTGCATTAAATAATTTTTTTGTATCATAATAGATTACTCTCCTAAATATAAGTTCTTCATATATAGGTACTATGGTAAGAGTCATTATAAATCTCTGAATAACAAATGGCTTGTATATAAAATAGGTATTAAATATAGTACGGACGGTAAAACTCTCTTTTCCCGTAAATCTATTTAAAAAATAAATAACCGAGCTTTGTATAGTGTTCTTAAAATAATTAAAACCGCTGAATAAAACCCATGCTATAAGTGTAGTTATAATGATATCAATCAAGTATACTTTTATAACCGTAGAAAACTTAAAAGGCTTAAATTGTAAAAGATTTTTATTTTCTTTATACCGTTTAAAGGTTATGATTGCAATACCAAGTACCGTATATACAAGAGTCTTGAGTATATACCAATATTCTTCCTTATACATAAGTACATCTACATATATAATCTCAATAATAAAATATGCGGTAAAAGCTTCAATTATAATCGATATAAACCAATAAAAAACGGTTAAAATCTTCTTTTTGTTATATGGCATAAAATCATTCCTTTATAATGAGTGCCTTTCTTCTGCCGAAATACCTAATCCCTTCGGCAATAAGCATAATTACACAGGCAGGCGTAAAAATAAGGATAAGTATAACATATGTTTGCCAATTTAATAATCTACGCATAACAACGGCTATAAAATTGTGTAAAGAATGGAGAAAGATACATGCATAAAGCGATTTTGTTTTTTCATAACAATAAGCTGATAGTAAACCGCTTACAATGGTTCCAATCACTTGTGCATAGCCTCCATATAAATGTATTAAGCCGAATAGTATTGAAGAAACAAGAGCGGCAATTTTTGCATTAAATAATTTTTTTGTATCATCATAGATTACTCCCCTAAATATAAGTTCTTCATATATCGGTGCTATGATAAGAGCCGTTACAAATTCATAAATAATTAATGGCTTGTATATAAAATTAGTATTAAATATGGTACGGACGGTAAAGCTTTCTTTTCCCGTAAATCTGTTTAAAAAATAAATAACCGAACTTTCTATCATATTTTTAAAATTACCGAAACCACGAAAAATCCATGCTATAAGTGTAGTTATAATGATATCAATAAAGTATATCTTTATAACCGTAAAAAACTTAAAAGGTTTAAATTGTAAAAGATTTTTGTTTTCTTTAAACCGTTTAAATGTTATGATTGCAATGCCCAGTACCGTATACCCAATAGCCAGAATTATATACCAGTATTCTTCTTTATACATAAAAACATATACATATATAAGATCAAGAATAAAAAATGCAATAAAGGCTTCAATTATAATCGATATAAACCAATAAAAAACAGCTAAAACCTTCTTTTTGTTATATGGCATAAAATAGTACTCCTAACAAGTGATGACACTGTTACGGCTTCACTTATAAGTATAGAGCAGCCCTGCTTATTTGTCAAGGAAAATTTATAGTATTTTCTTTACATAAATTTACAATTTTATTTATTTTTAATAACCGCAAGGAACACCAAGGGAAAAGATTATTAAGAAAAACCGTAGGTTTGTCTTAATGACAATCCATACCTCTAAATCAGGGGAGAAGAAAAACTTTTGCTCCATCAAAAGTTTGTCCTCTCCCCTAATTTGTCTTTTCCCCTAAATTTTTTATAATTTCCAAGCAGGTTCCAAGGGCACTTTTGCCGGGAAGATTATAAATATCAGGAGCAGTACCTGTTTCATCAGTACAGTATCCGTCTTCGGTTAGGCCGTACATAAAATCAAACTTTATCAGTAAGCCGCTGTTGGGAAGAACGATGTACATAGGCGATTTACCGTTTGTTCCGGAACCTCCCGTATTAGTCCCGACAACTGTTGCAAAGCCGATTTTTTTACAGACATAAGCAAAACGGTCAGCTCCTGAATATACATCACTGCTTATAAGCAGCCAAAATTTTTTATCTTCACAAGGCTTGTATCCGTTAATAGACTGAGGTTCAATTACATCTTCCAATTTATAAGCCTTATCATTTTTTACGGTACCGCAGTTTTCTATATTCGTAATTTCATGCTTTTCTATTTTTGTTATATCCCTATAATCTTTAAAAAACATTTCCAAATAAGGATTCGTATATTTATTTTCGCTATAAAGTCCGTAAGAAACTATATTCATATCTTTCTTTATATTAGGAGATATTATTGCTTCATAGTTACAGGTATACCCGCCTCCATTATTTTGTATGTCTATTATTATGTGTTTATAATTTGCCGTTTCAATAAAAAAATCTTCCAAGACTTTTAGATATTCTTGACGATCCTCTACCTCAGTTATAAGAAAAGAATTGATTTTTATGTATGCAATATAATCAGTATCTATTATTTTTGTGTATGGTTTTGAGTACTTACGATCACTCATCAACGGAGGATTTATATTTTTAAAATCATCTGCATATAGCATATCTTTTTTACCGGCAAAAGCACCTGTTTTAGGCATTGAAGCATAAAAATTATCTATCAAAGTTTTTTGTTCACGCAATGGAAACTGAGCTATAGTCTGCTTAAATATTTTCTTATAATCAAAATAATCTGAAGGATAAAGATGGCCTATATATCTGTTTCCTGTAATTTTTCTGCATAAATCACCATAGAAAGAATAATATCCATGCTGCATCATGGGATCCGATAAATACCTATATCCTGTCTGTCTTATTTGTTCTAAATCAATTCCTTTGCGTTCACATACTTCAGTAAAAGGGTACCCGTTATAAATAAAATCCCAAAAATATTCATAATCAGCTTTCATTTCTTCGGCAGAAATAAAACCTGATATTGTATCACGTTTTTTTGAGATAAAAATAGACATTACAATAAATAATAATATAAGAAAAGCTCCAAAGGCTTTAAGTATTAGTTTTTTCTTTTTCATTTTATTATACCTATAGAAAGACTACACAGCCTAGAAGGCCGTGCAGTCCTTTCATTGAATCATATTACCTTACTGATTGGAATACGAATTACCTCAAATCTTTTAAAAAGACCTTACTTTAAGTGTACCATACTTTTGCAATATGTCAAGTATTTTTTACATAAATTTTTTACATAAAATTATAATTTTTAAAATATTTCTAAAATCAAGTTTTTAAGATAAAGTTGTATTTCCAGTTTTATAAGTGATATCTGTAGATGTTCCACTTGAAGAAAAACTAAAACAGTCTTTCTCTTGCAACTACATACAACGGACCGCCGAGTAGTATAAATATGGGAATTGCAAAAGCAAACCAAATCCAGTCATACCAAGAATTTACAAATAAATAATGTATGAACGGAATTAGAACAAGAGTTGGTATCGACCATTTTAAGCTTTTTTTTAGATATAAAAAATATTTTTTCATAGTTTCTCCACAAGAATAAAATTTGAAGATAAACATTAAGGCTGAATTCCTGCCGAACTGTTTATCATACTTCCTATTTACAAGTATTTTCCAAAACCATACTAAAATTTTAAGAATTATGCAATAAGACGGATTTTCGCAGTTAAATTAAACGGTAAAAACTTTTGCTCCATCAAAAGTTTGTCCTCTCCCCTAAGATTTTACAACATCTTTCTAGGCTTTATTTTAACCGTCTTCTCTTTACCATTGGAATCGATGAAAGTAACCTTCAATAAGTTTTTCCCAAGCAGCAAAGTTCTGATAGAATCTATCGTATATGATAATACGGGTTTTGAATTTAGATGAGTTATCAATGTCCCTGCTCTAAGGCCTGCAATCCATGCAGGAGAATTTTCAAGTATTTCAAGTATTTCTAAATTTACACCATTAATATTTGCATTAATAATACCATTTACTTCCATATCTCCATTTATAAATAAACTAAAATATTCACTAGGCAAGTTTTGCTTATAATATAGCATAAATTTATGTTCATTTCGTAAATCAATCAGCATATCAAATCGTGCCAAAAATTGAGTTCCAATAATACCTTCATTTTTTACTTCATCATGAGTATGCGTTTTAAATATCTTATCATTTAAAGCTATCCCCATAATCTCAACACTATTTTTACGCACTAGCTTAAAATCTCTATTGTAAGGGGCCGAATAAGCTTTTGAGATATATACCTTAACAGAATTTTCTCCCTTATCCAACACAATATTTTGAGATAAACCGAATGAAAAAGAAGCTCCTGTATCGATCAAGGCTTTGTATGTATTTCCATTAATTTTTACAGGAATATACAGTCTTAAATCTTCATAAGTTTCAGATAGAATCGGTAACTTATTTTCATAATAATTAGGTATTTTATCATAAATACGTATAACTGAGTCGGTCATTGAAATTTCAAATATTTTTCCATGAAATATATCCATCCCCAAAATACCTGCTATACCCGCAGAAAAATTGTCTATTATAAGCGGATTATTAGTAACAGTAAAATTATACCTACCCGACAATAAATTACCTGCAAGCGTTATATTTGACGATGAATACATATTCATAGTCAAATCCATATTTCCTATCCAGATATTTCTATTTTTTTGAGAAACTGTAAAACCACTATAGTTAACCTCATTGTCAAAGATCATCGACATATCCGAACCAGTATCAAAAGTAAAATAACCTTTTTTCTTCCCAAGTTCCGCATAAATAAAAATAGCCTGTCTTTCAGTATCATAGTAAAAAGGAATTACGGTTATTTCCGAAGCAAAGCCTAAAATATTTACAAAAATAAAAAAAATAAGTAATAAATATTTCTTATACATTTCATCATCTCATTTCAAACTACTTAATCCAAGCCCCCATGATAAAATAAACACCTATTTACTTATCCATGGGGGAATGAGTACAAATATTTAGAGCTTTATTCTAACTCCAAATGTTACTCTATCAAGATTACCACGACCAAAACCAAAATCTTGAGTATAGATACTGCCTTTTTTTGAACCTCGTTCATTAAAATCAAAAGACACACCGAGATCAGCATAGCATTCTACAGATTTTCTTTTGTATGAAAAACCAAGAGGAGGTCTATAACCAAATCCTTCTTTTACGTTATCAGACAAATCTATGCCCCAGTTACGTCCTCCATCAACCATTACCATCTACGTTTCAGACACAGGTTGAAACCCATTGTTCAATAAATTATTCATAAAAACTCCTTTGTTTAGGCTCCTACACCTAAACTTACATTTAGTATTATGTTAAGTATAGTATACTTTATTTATTTGTCAAGTACTTTTTACAAATATTTATAATATTTTTTATATTTTTATTTATTTTTTTTATTTTTAATCAACAACCCCGACACAGAGCATCGGTGTACAATGCTCAATGTTTCGCATTGTATGTTCTATAAGGTGGTTGCAATCGGCTTTAATACCCTTTGTTACGACGCAAAGCGTCGGGGTATTAAACCCTCCGCACGAATAAACCGCAGCGAACGCAACGGGAAAAGATTATTAAGAAAAACCGCAGGTTTGTCTTAATGACAATCCATACCGCTATATTAGGGGAGATTTTTAAGAGGGGGGCTAAAAAATGTTCCCCTCTTAAATGGCGTTTTGAAAAGATGAGGGGTTATAGGGGAGAAGAAAAACTTTTGCTCCATCAAAAGTTTGTCCTCTCCCCTAATTCGTCTTTTCCCCTAATTTTCTTATAATTTCCAAGCAAGTTCCAAGGGCGCTTTTGCCGGGGAGATTATAAATATCTGGAGCAGTACCTGTTTCATCCGTGCAATAACCGTCTTCGGTTAAGCCGTACATAAAATCAAACTTTATTAGTAAGCCGCTGTTGGGAAGAACGATGTACATAGGCGATTTACCGTTTGTTCCGGCACCGCCCGTATTAGTGCCGACAACTGTTGCAAAGCCGATCTTTTTACAGACATAAGCAAACCGGTCCGCTTCCGAATATACGCCGCTATCTACAAGAAGCCAAAATTTTTTATCTTCACAAGGCTTGTATCCGTTAATAGAACGGGCTGCAATTATTTCTTCCAATCTATAGGCCTTATCGTTTTTTACAGTACTGCAATTTTCTATATAAGGAACTTCATGCCGATTTATTTTTTCTGATTTATAATTTTTAAAAAACATATCCAAATAAGTATTCGTATATTTATTTTCGTTATAAAGTCCGTAAGAAATTATATTTATCTCTTTATTTATATTGGGAGATATTATTTGTTCGTAATTTTCAGAATGTCCGCCTCCGTTATTTTGTATATCTATTATTATGTGTTTATAATTTGCAGTCTCAATAAAAAAATCTTCCAAGGCTTTTAGATACTCTTGTTTTTCTTCTGCTTTCGTTGTAAGAAAAGATTTGATTTCTATATATGCAATATGATCGGTCTCAATAATCTGTATAAACGGCTTTGAATATTTACGAGTTCCTATTAATGAAGAATTTCTATTACTAAAACTGCCGATATTTTTATCACTAAGAACCTCTACTTGATATATATGAAAATAAAAGTTATCTATCAAAGCCCGCTTCTTAATTAATGAAGTATCAGCGGAATCATTTTTAAATATCTTTTCATAATTAAAATAATAATCAAAATAATCGGAAGGATAAAGATGACCTATATATCTATTTCCCGTAATTTTTCGACATAAGTCTTTATAAAAAAAATAATGCCCGTATTGCATCATAGGGTCCGTTAAATATCTATATCCTGACTGTTTTATTTGTTCTAAATCCGCTCCCTTGCGTTCACATACTTCGGTAAAAGGATAGCCCTTATAAATAAAATCCCAAAAATATTCATAGTCGGCCTTCATTTTTTCGGCAGAAATAAAACCTGATATTATATCATTTTTTTTCGATACATTAAGAGCTATTACAACAAACACGGAAACAAAAATAAATATTATAAGGCTGATTATTAATTTTTTCATATTAATTTTTTTAATCATTCGACGAAATTTTATTTTTATTATCTCATAGATGAACAATAAATTATTCAATTTTTATTACTCCTTTTTATAAATTAATAATTTATTTTCTTCCAAAAAATTGCGCATCTTTTCTTTGTTGCGGAAATCGTCTTTGTGTTCTTCACTATAAAAACAAAACGGATAAAGGGTATTTAAAATTTCATTTAAGTTTTTAGAATCGAATTCTTTTTTATCGCAGAGACGCATGATTTTTTCATAATCAGTTTTTTCAAGATATTCGGTTGATGACCAAAGAGGTTCTTCCAAACGCTCCCCCTCTCTGGGGCCGATTATTTCTATCTTAATATCCTTCTCAGGTTCAAAACCCATGTAACTTATCAACTGCTTTGCCGTCTCATAAATATTTACAGGTTCTCCCATGTCGAGAAGATAGGACTCACCCGATTTTCCGACACCGCCTGTCTGCAATACCAATGAACAAGCTTCCGGAATTGTCATAAAAAAGCGGATCATCTTTTTATCGGTTACGGTTACGGGCCCTCCGTTTTGTATCTGCTCTACAAAAAGCGGAAAGATAGAACCACGCGAGCCCAAAACATTTCCGAAGCGGACAAACATGTAGGCTGAATCTTTTTTTTCTTTTACGGTTTCGGCAGCCTGCAATACCAATTTTTCGCTTAATAGTTTTGAAACGCCGTAAACCGAAACAGGCTCAACAGCCTTATCCGTCGAAATTAAAACAAATCGTTTTACTCCGAATTCGATGCAGGCATCCAAAAGATTCTTTGTTCCGAAAACATTGTTTTCGATAACCGCAACAGGATTTTCTTCCATCAAAGGAACATGTTTATAAGCCGCCGTATGAAAAACCGCATCACATTTTAATTGCTTAATGATGTAGCGCATGTACTCGCGGTCTTTTAATTCACCTATAACCGGAACAATTGTCGCCTTGTCGCCGACACCTCCTGCCTGTAATATCTTAAGCTCCTTATAAATTTGATAAATTGAATTCTCTCCGTGTCCGAAAAGATAGAGGCGCTCAGCACCGCCCGATAAAAGCTGCCGGCAAAGCTCGCTTCCGATAGAACCTCCGGCGCCCGTAATTAAAACGCGCTTTCCTCGCAGATATGCCAAACTCTTTTTTAAAGAAATTGTAACGGGGGTGCGGGTAAGCAAATCCTGCGGATCTATTTCGCGGGCTTGTACCAAATGGGCTGAACCGTCAATGATTTGCGAAATTGCGGGCAGAAGTTTTATCTTTGAAAAACCTGCCGATTTTAAAAGCTCATATATTTCACGCAAGCGCTCGGAACGTATACTTGGAATTGCAATCAGAGCCTCATCACCTGCATCTATCCTTATCAGATGAACGGTTTCGCTTATAGGCCCGAATACCGGAATTCCGTCAATCTTAGTTCCGATTTTTTTAGGATCATCGTCTAAAAAAGCGGCAACCTTACCGAATATTTTTTTTGCCGAAATTTCATGAGCAATCATAGTTCCGGCAAGACCTGCACCTACTATATATATAGAAGCCTTTTGTTTAATAGGACGATTCATTTTTTCTCTTCCTTATTTAGTATTTCAAATCCTAAGTCGATAGAAAAAGCCGTTTGACACATATCCAGACAAACGGTAGCTCTTCCCTTCCTTTTGTTTACTCTTACAATATAACCTTCAAGACCGCTTAAAGGTCCTTCGATAACTTTTATTCTATCATTTTCATCAAATACAACCTGCGAAATTTTTGCAAGACCGCCGAAGGAAATAAATTGATTAAGGATTTCCAAATCCCTTCCTTCTAAAAATCTCGGTTCTTGATTATTGGGTAAAAATCTATAAAAGCCCTTACATCTTTTAAGATGTTGATAAAGCTCTTTAGAAATTTTATCGGTACCTATAAACAAATATCCTGCAAAAACAGGCAGCTGTTTTTCCGTTACCTTACCTGCCTTTCTTATCTTTAAAATCCTTTGAGGAAAAACTATAGAATAAGAAAGCTCATCAAATTTATTTTTAAATTCCGCATCTTCAATAAAATTCTTTTCTTTGCCTGTACTTACCTGAACTACATAATAATCCATATCTAAACAAGTATATCATAAAACCTTCATTGAATCAACTTACCCAGACGCAAGCGTCGGGGTACAGTGCTCAATGTTTCGCACTGTATGTTCTCATAAGGTGGTTGCAGTCGGCTTTAATACCCTTTGTTACGACGCAGAGCGTCGGGGTATTAAATCCTCCGCACGAATAAAGTACTCGCCTTTAATTTACATTTTGCCCTAAAATAAAACCATTAAAAGGATTACTTGTTTTTTTAAATCTCCTGTGCTATATTCTTTTTTAGAATTTAAAATCATTCTTAAATGAGGAAATTAATGGAAGAAGAAAAGAACGAAGCAGTAATTTTTAGAATAGCCCTGACGGCAGGAGAGCTTCTAATAAAAAACGGAGCAGAGATGCATAGGACGGAAGAAACCATTTTAAGAATATGCTCTTCACACGGTATTACCGGTCTTGCCGTTTTTATAACACCGACAGTAATATTGATCGGAAACGATAAGAAGGAAGGCTCAACTTATATTAAAAACATAAAAGTCAGAGGCAGCAATATACACAAAATTTCATTGGTCAACGAATTTTCAAGAAACTTTACTCAAGGTAAAATTTCTGAAAATGAAGCCCTTGAGATTTTAAAAAATATTGATGCAGAAAAAGGTTATCCGTATTGGCTTGTACTAACCACCTCCGGAATAGGCTGCGGACTTTTTTCTGTTTTGCTTGGCGGAACATTAAATGATTTTATAGTTACTTTTATTGCCACCTTTGCAGCCGTTTTTTTAAATGATAGAATCACGCAGTTTTCCAAAACGGTATTTTTAGGAAATTTTATAGCGGGCTTTTTTGTCGGTATAATAACAATTCTTTTTTATCATATAGGCTTTGTAAAAAATCTTGACATGATAATAGTCGGAGCCGTTCTATCCCTTGTGCCGGGAGTTGCCTTTACTTCAGGTATACGGGATTTTATTTTGGGAGATTTGGTTTCCGGAATTGCCCGTACCAGTGAGGCCGTACTCATCGCCGTTGCAATAGCCTTCGGTATAGGTTCTGTTCTTTTCGGTTATTCTCTTTTGGGAGGAATATAATGCCGCTTTACATACATACGATCGCATCATTTATCGCAAGTTTTTGTTTTTGTTTTTTGTTTTCGGTTCCGAAAAGAAATACCTATTTAAGTGCTCTATGCGGAAGTGTCTCTTGGACAATCCTCATATTTTTTCAGAGCATCGGCATAAATTATATATTTGCGACCTTGGCAGGAGCATTGGCCGTAGGCCTCCTGGCAGATTTATTTGCGGTACTCCAAAAAACACCGGTTACATGTTTTATCGTTATAGGCACGATTCCTTTAGTTCCCGGATTTAAGGTTTATAAGACCATGCTTTTTTTTGTTACCGACAAATTGGAAAAAGGGGTAAGTGAGGGTGTTCAAGCTGCCTTTATTGCAATAGCCATATCGGTAGGCTTAATTATTTCTACATCGGTAACCCGCCTTATCAGAGCCCTTAAAAAAAAGGCAACCAGTAAAAAAGGATAAAATAAGAGTATCTTTTAAAAAACAATATTTTTATATTCCCTATAATTTTCCCGACGGTTGACAATAACTCTAATATGTAATAGGCTATAGTCAACACTGAGGTATTTTTATGACGAGAAAAAGAATTGTTTTTTGTGTATTATGTTTGTATTGTCTTTTTACTTTTTTGACCTGCAAAAAAGAAGAAAAGCCTAAAACCATTCATGACCTTCAGAAATTAAATTTAAGCCAAAAAGAAAAAGATGAAGATTACGAATTCTTTTGGGGTTTTATAAAAGAAGGCTTTCCATTTACTGAAGTCTTGGAACGCAATGGGGTTGATTTAGAAAAAATAAAAGAAGAGTGGTATCCAAAATTAAAAGACATAGAAACTAAATCCCAATACTTAACATTTTACGGTGAACTCTGTGCCGAAATAACTCAAAATAAACCCGTAGGGCATTTGCATCCCATTGACTATCGATACTATAACAAAGTGTACAAAACTTACTATCCCTGTGTGAACAAAGACGGTACGGAAAATGAACTCATTAAAAATTTTTATATGGCAAGACCAACTGGAGCATGGGTTCCTTACATTTGGCAAGATGTCCAAGTTATTGATGGGATAATAACAAACATAATCGAGGAAGGTAAAATAGCCTGTCTTAGAATTGATTCATTTCTAATTACGGACCTGGATAAAGAAAAAAAGTATTATGATGAGATTGCAGCTTTTTTAGAAAAAACAAAAGATTATAAGCATTTAATTATTGACATTACGCGAAACGGCGGCGGATATACAAAATTTTGGGAATATATTGTCGGTATTCATTTGCGAAAAGATATAAAATTTCATAAATATGGCTTATATACTGAAAATAAATATACAAAAGAATTTATAGATATTATATTTGAAGCTTATAAAATAAAAAAAATAGAAAAAGGCACTATTCCTAATATCGAAAATGCAAACAGCAAACATAAAAATGCTGCTAAACTAACAATAACAATTTATAAATTGGATGTAACCTATAAACCACGGGAGGACAGAAAAATCTGGCTGCTAATTAGTAATAAATCTCATTCTGGTGCAGATCAATTTGCAGGCTTTTGCCGTCAAACCGGTTTTGCAACGGTGGTAGGAGAAAACACCGCAGGCGCAGGAATGTCTGTAATTGGTCCACTACCGATACCGCTTCCAAAAAGCGGTGCTTTAATTTTATTTGATTCCACTTATGCGCTTAATACGGAAGGAATGTCAAATACAGAATTTGGTACGGCACCTGACATTCATGTCAAAGATGGACAGGTTCCTATGCAGGCGTGCATGGAAGCAATTAGAGAGTATGATGCAAAAGAAAAAAAATAAATAAATTTTATCAAATCCCTTGTTTTTTATAAAAAAAAGAAGTACATTTTTTTCGAGAGGAATTAGATATGAAAAATAAAAGCATTTTAGTATACTTGAGTTTTTTACTGATGGCAGTTTTATTTCTATCATGTACAAAGGCTCAGGCAGAACAAAAATTACCCATTGGAGGAAACGGAATGATTAAAGAAATATATCTTGCAGGCGGCTGCTTTTGGGGCGTTGAAGGATATTTTAGACAGATTCCCGGCGTAAAAGAAACGGATACGGGCTATGCAAACGGAAAAGGTGATTCTGCAAACTACAAGGGATTGCATCATAGCGATCACGCCGAAACCGTAAAAGTAGTTTATGACGCTTCCAAAGTAAGTTTACAAGAATTGTTGGCCCATTATTTTAGAATAATCGATCCTACATCTTTAAACAAACAGGGAAACGATGCAGGCCGCCAATACAGAACAGGTATTTATTATGTAGATGATTCTATGATTAAAGAAATACAGAGTTTTGTAAAGTTTATGCAAAAAAAATATTCGCGGCCCATTGTTGTTGAGGTTGAAAAACTTAAGCATTTTATTCTTGCAGAAGACTATCATCAAGACTATCTTCAAAAAAATCCGGGAGGATATTGCCACATAGACCTAACCCTTGCTTTAAAACCTCTTTATGATGAAAGTAAATTTAAAGTACCGTCAAAAGAAGAATTAAAAAAATCCTTAAAACCGATACAGTTTTCGGTTACACAAGAAAAGGCAACGGAACGGCCCTTTACAAGCGAATATGATAAATTCGATGCTGAAGGAATTTATGTTGATATCACCACAGGAAAGCCTCTTTTTTCTTCATTAAATAAATATGATGCAGGCTGCGGATGGCCATCATTTACAAAGGCTATTACAACACAGGCCCTTCAATATTTGGAGGACAAAAGCCACGGTATGACAAGAACTGAAGTCATATCAAAAACAGGCGGAGCCCATCTAGGTCACGTCTTTGATGACGGCCCTGCAGATGCAGGCGGTCTACGCTATTGCATTAACGGTGCAGCCTTACGTTTTATCCCCTACGATAAAATGGAAGAAGAAGGTTACGGCGATTACCTTCCCTATGTAAAACCTGCGGGGAATTTTTAACATCGCCTATAAAACTTAATTTATAAACTCCACAGGCTCGGTACGGGTTTTAGGTTCGGGATGTTCTGCAGGATAACCGATAGCCGATATTCCGCAGACCACATGATTTTTAGGAATATTAAAAGAATCTAAAACCCGTCTTATCTCAGGCGAATTGCATTTTTCCCTCAACTGATTTATCCAAACGGATCCCAATCCCAGAGCATGAGCCGCAAGATAGATGTTCTCGATTGCAACCGAAGAATCACAATAACCGAAGCGGTCATCTTCTTCAAAGCTGATGAGTATCAAAGCATCGCAATCATAGATTCTATAATTCGGAATATCGAGTACGGAAGAAACAGCCCTTGCAAGTTCCTGTATCTTTTCCCGATTATGCACAACGGTAAATTTCCTCATCTGTCTGTTTTTTCCTGTCGGAGAAGCCTTGGCACATTCTACAATTGTTTTAAGCTTTTCGTCTTCGACCCTCTCCGCCGTAAACTTACGGACACTCACACGCGTGAGCATGTTCTTAATAACCTCATTCATATCCTACCTCCATAAGAATTTATCTCATAAAAATATCTTTTAAATTGCAGCCAACTTAGGTTCCATAAAAATAGACACAGCCCAATAGCATAAGAAAAATCTAAAGGACTTGTTTGTAACCATATCGACATCCATTATAACACTTAAAAGCAAAGCTGAGTTTACTCCTAAAAATTTTTCTGCTAAATCCAAAAACCATTTTATAAATTCGGTATCATTTGAAGCCTCACTTATAAAGGTTAAAATTATCTTTTTAAATTCAAGATCCGATTTTTTTCTTTTTGCAAATGCTTCATCAAGCATGTCCGTAAAAATCGCTCCTGTGTCCCTCGCCTCGTTTTTAAATCTATCATAAGCAAAATAAAAACCTCCTTCAACCTTCATCATTGAAGCCAAACTTAAATAAGCCTCATCTTCTACCAAGGAAGGAAGCCCCTCCCTGCGGAGTAAGTCTATTATAAACGGAATGGAATTTACCGATCTATAAGTTTCCATGGCCTTAATTCCCGAAAGCAATATTTTAGGATTTTTTGTTTCGGATAAAATTTGTGAAATTTTAAATTGCGAAGCCTCATCTTTAAGATGAGCAAGGGCAATCATCGCCTCCCCCGACAAAAGATAATCTTTACTTTCAAGAACTTTCCGCAAAGGTTCAACAGCTTGATACACATTAAAATGAGCAAGAGTTTTTGCAGCAAGAGCGGCCGTAGTAAATTCCCCTTTATTCAATTCTTCTAAAAGAGTTTCCCTATTTTTTGCAGAAAGTTTTTCTAAAGAATTCAAAGCCTCCATTGCAGAACACCTGATAGAAAAACGCGGGGACATCATATACTGATTTAACTTATCGGCCGATTCTTGAGAAGCCGTCGCTGTAAGCTCATGCAAAATTTTTTCTTCAGTCTGAAGGCTTTCACTTGAATCAAGTTTATATAAAAGGTTTAAGGCCTTCATATCACGCGGAGAAAAGATAACAGCAAGAGCATCTTTAACAAGCCTGCCTCCAAGATTCAAAAGCCTAATCTGAAAAATCATTCCGAAGAGAATACAGATTATAACGCCCGAAAAAAACAAACGATACATACTTAAGTTGGAAAGCCCTGAATTTTGCAGCATATCCAAAATACGGCCTCCCAAGATTGAACCCAAAGCTCCCGTAATACCCATCACAAAAAAATTGAGCATACTTAAATCCATCAAGGATTTTGACGGCACTATCCCGAAGAAATAAGCTTGCGATGCATCCATTTGCGCGGAAAAGCCCATATTTGTTATCATCGAAAATAAAATCAAAAAGATAAAGGCAATCAAGTACATTTCTCTGGCAGGTGCTATAATTGCAGGGATCAAGGCTGCCGCACTAAGGGCCGTAAAAATAACATACATCGGCTTTGCTCCCATCCTGTCTATCAAGAGGCGCATTAAAAGTCCAACCAAAAGGGAGCCCATAGTTGAAGCAAGAGAAAAGATTATCACCAAATTATCGGGGATAGAATAAACAGCCTTACCGTAAACAATTATAAAGGGGCGGGCTAAACTTATTCCGAATTGAATTATAAAAAACGAAAAAATATAGAGCTTAAAATTTTTGTCGCCAAAGGCTTCTTTTGAAGCCGAAAAAAAAGAACCCTTTTGAAGATTTTGATTTCCACTCTTTAGCTTCTTTATTTTCTTTCGGCTTTTTCCTTCTGCCCTAGCCTCTTTCACTGCTTCCATTCTTCTTTCAAAATCGGGATCCGGAAGTTTAAGCAAAAGAGCAGATGCTGCAAAACCGGTAATAATTCCTATGACTGCAGTTATGTTGTATGTAGAAACTATACCGATTCCAAGCCTTGGAGAAAACCATAAAAAGACGGTTAAAAATATTATGGCTGCGAGCGCGGCCGTATTGTTTGTCAATGATATTTTAACTATATAAGAATTCCGATCCTTGCCGGGGGCCAAAAGACTTATGACAGGATTGTTTGCAACTATGCCGGCTCCTCTAAAAAAATTAAAAAGAGCTACCGCAAGTAAAAGCATAAAGATAGCAGCTTCATTTTCGCCCCTAAAATAAAAGAATGGAATAAACAAGATAGGTAAAAGAGAAGCGTTGCGCAAAAACCAAGTGTAGGCAAATGTCTTTACAATAGTAAAACGCCGTGCCATAAGCTTTCCTAAAGGGATGGTAAAATAGCACATGTACATAAAGGCTGTAAGCAAGCCTATGACGGTGCTGTTGGCTTTTAAGGCAAGAGCATAAAGAGTAATTGTATTTCCGGTAACAAGTGCAAACGAAAATGAATTAATTCCATTGTATGCATTAAAAACGCTGCGGCCCTGTTTGATTCTAAAATTCGATAATTGTTCTTCCATTAACATTATTTTAATCTATTTTTTTAAAACAAACAAGTATTCAGAAACATGGATATTTCTATTTTTAAGATTTCGGCTCCCACGAAAAGTATTATATTTTATTTCGACGGTTTTTAATTCTCCGTATTTTTGTAACATATTTGTCATCTCTTCAAAAGAAATAAAACCTTCCGAGTTATAGGAGATGACAGCATACTTTGCATCAAGAGAAGAGATAATTTCTTCCATTGATTTTAGAGCAAGATAGGGTTTATTAAAAGCTGAACGCTTCCATCCTTGGGTAATTCCGCTGATGGGGCTTATAGGAACATCAAGCTTATTTTTAAGAATCAAATTAAGCATAAAATAATTTGAGCCGTAGGGGTGTTGATTATAAGGAGGGTCGATATAAACCATATCAACATTCTTTATTTCTTTTGAAAGAAGAACTGCATCTTTTGTAAAAAATTCAAGCTCTGAATTAAAATTACTAAAGACAGGCTCTTTTAATTCTACCTCGCCTAATATTCTTGTTAAGGCATTTTTTCCGCCGGCACCGAAACAGCCTATTCCCGTGTTCTTATCCTTATAAAAACCTTTAAATACACCGCTCGTATTTACGTGAATTGAAGCTTCGGTAATTAATGGAGCTAGAAAAAACTTTTTTAAATTTTCCGCTCTAACAATTTTATCGATAAGATTTCTGTATGTGTCGATTAAAAGAGCATTCTTATGTGTATAAAAAACCCTTTCACCTTTTTGGATTTTATTATCATCCTTAGGAGCATAGTTTTCGGTAATTATGCCGGGGATTTTTTTATTTAAAGAAGAAGATATAATTTCATCTCTTAATTCATTACAAAGTTTTTTAGGATATTCTTCTTTGTTTGTAAGATAACAGGAGTTTATTATATAAGAATAATTTTCCAAATCATTAACGATTATTTTTGAAGCATACTTTTTTAACATGCGTGCAACTATGCCTGAACCCGAAAAAAGATCCGCACAGATAAGTTTTTCTTTATTTAAGTTTTTTTGAACTGATTTTACCTCATCTTCTATTTTATCTATCAAAGATCTTTTATTTCCGAGGTATGTAATTATCTGTGTGGTAAGAAAGTCCTTATTTTCTTCTTGCTCTTCTTTCATAGATTTAATGCTTCCTTAAACTAAAGAAGACTTATACTACTATAAAGATAAGAAATTTACAAGAAGATAAAAAACTCAATATAAGTAAATTCATCATGTTAAAACTATAGACAAATCTTACAAAACAAGTTACAATCAATTATAGGTTATTAAAATATCAATTTTAATAATCCAAGAATCAAATTAGGAGGTTGCTCTGATGATAGCTTTATACATTGCTCTGGTCATAACGGTTATTATTTTGTTTTCGATAGCCGTTGTAGTTCCGGAACAGGAAAGTTATGTTATTGAAAGGCTTGGAAAATATTCGCGGACTCTTACTGCGGGTTTCCATATCTTAACCCCATTTATCGACAGGATTGCTTATAAGCAAAACCTAAAGGAAGAAGCCTTGGACGTAGATCCTCAAGTTTGTATCACAGCCGATAACGTTCAGGTACAGGTTGACGGAATTCTTTATCTAAAAATCTTTGATCCGGTTAAGGCAAGTTATGGAATCGATAATTACCGCTATGCCGTTGCCCAGCTTGCAAAAACAACTATGCGAAGCGAAATAGGAAAGATGGAGCTTGATAAAACTTTTTGCGGAAGAGAAGGCTTAAACGACAATATAGTAAAGGCTCTCGATGAAGCTTCCGACAACTGGGGCATAAAGGTTACCCGCTACGAAATACGGGATATTACACCTACCCGCACAATCCTTGAAGCCATGGAAAGACAGATGAGAGCCGAACGCGAAAAGCGGGCTAATATTCTTTCGAGTGAAGGAAAACAGCAGTCCCGAATAAATATTTCTTTGGGTAAAAAGAAAGAAGCCATAAACAAGGCTATGGGCGAAAAGCAGCGAAGAATCAATCTTGCCGAAGGCCGCTCAAAGGCTATCGAGATAACGAGTAATGCGACAGCCGAAGGTTTGCGTCTAATTGCAGATGCGCTTTCTCAGCCGGGAGGAAGAACGGCTATGGGCATCCGTCTTGCTGAAAACTATATTCAAAGGTTCGAGCATATTATTAAAAAATCAAATGTTTCGGTTTACCCCGAAAACATTGCAGGCCTTGCAGCCTTTACCGATATTATTAAAAATGCAGGAAAAGAAGTGAAGGTAATACAGGGAGGTCAAAATGCTTAATTTTATAATCCCGATTGTCATTGCGGCAGTCATAGCAATAGTTTTTATTGTTGCTCTTTTTAGAAGCATCCGAATCGTTCCCCATAAGGTTGCTCTGATTGTAGAACGCTTAGGTAAGTATCACACAACCTTGGATGCAGGTTTTCATATTCTATTTCCGTTTTTGGATAGAGTAAAGTACAAGCAGAATCTCAAAGAGCAAGCCATAGATGTTCCCGCCCAAGACTGTTTTACCAAGGACAACGTTCAGGTGCGCATTGACGGAATCCTCTATCTTCAAGTCTTTGATCCGATTAAGGCAAGCTACGGTATACGCGATTACCGCTATGCAACTATTTTGCTTGCACAGACGACCATGCGCTCTGTAGTAGGACAGCTGGATTTGGATGACACCTTTGAAGCACGGGAACAGATAAACGCTCAGGTTGTAAAAGCCGTAGATGAAGCTTCAGATCCTTGGGGCGTAAAAGTTACCCGCTATGAAATTCAAAACATAAGAGTTTCCGATTCTATCATGGATGCCATGGAAAACCAGATGAAGGCCGAAAGAGAAAAGCGTGCAGAAATAGCCCGTTCGGTCGGAGAGATGGAAACGGTTATCAACCTTTCAAGAGCTGCTTATGAAGAGGCCGTAAACATAAGCGAAGGTGAAAAAGAAAGAATGATAAATGAGGCTGAAGGTCAGGCCCGCGAAATTGTTGCCGTTGCCGAAGCCACTGCCGACGGTATTAAAAAAATTGCCGCTTCTACCCAAATTCAGGGCGGTATGGAAGCCGCAAAGCTCACCGTTTCTCAAGAATGGATAAATGCTTTAAGCTCTATAGATGAAAAAACAAAGATAATTATGTCCGCAGATTTTACGGACATAAAGAAAATGACCATCGACATGGCCGAAGAAATAATCAAATAATTTTTATGCACTGCAAAACTTTTGCAGTGCATTTTTTTATTCCGGCTTAATTCCCTTGCCTTTTAAATTCTCGACACACTCAAGGTAATAGTTATCATCGTGTTCGGCATAGATGGGTTTCCCTACTTTAACAGCCTTCAAATTATCATAGCCCGGACAGGTCTTGCCGCGGTAGTTCTTGTCCATCCATTCAAGGCTCACTCTATAACCTCGCTGCTGCATCTCTTCCATAACAAGCCGATGATACCGATATAGCATATAGGGCGAGCAGCGAAAAACATAGTCGACTGTCGCATGCCGCCTGCCCCAGCCGTTTCCTCGCAAGGCACAGCACTCTCTATGTTGCCCCAAAAGCTGTTGCCGCGGCAGTTTGCCGATCATGTCTTCATGCCATAGTCTCATCTTTCCCCATCCTTAGAAGTAATATCAAGTTTGATATTTATCATCAAAAGAGAATACATCATTAGGAGTTCATAGTCAAGTTCTTCATTAAATTTATGCCGATAGTTTCTTGACATGAAAAGTAAATTATGTTATATTTATACCATAAATCATACAAATCATACTTTATGATTGGAGGCATGAAAATGGGTTATCCAAAAGGAAAATATGCTTGGACGGTTAAGGTTGGAGAGAAAGGGCAGTTCGTTATACCTAAAGAAGCACGTGATGTTTTCAATATTAATCCCGGTGATACCTTGATTGTTTTGGGAGATATAAATCAAGGCATTGCCATTCCGCCTAAAAATATGTTCGCAAGTATTATCGACAATATTTTCGGAGGTAATGTACCAAAGGAGGACGAAGAATGAGTGCCATTGTAACTGCACAGCTTACAAAAAAATATGGCGGTATAACTGCTGTAGATAATCTTAATTTAACTGTTGAGCAGGGAGAATTATTTGCCTTACTCGGTGTAAACGGAGCCGGAAAAACAACAACAATTAAAATGCTTTCTTGTCTAATAAAGCCCACGAGCGGTGATGCCTTGTTACTTGGTAACAGTATTATTTCAGCTCCCCATGCAATAAAGAAAAGTATCAATATTTCTCCTCAGGAAACGGCGGTAGCCGCTAATCTGTCGGTTTTAGAGAACTTGGAACTTATTGCGGGAATCTACGGACAAGACAGTAAAACAGCAAAGAAAAATGCTTACGAGATAGCTCAAAAATTCAAATTGGAAAATGAATTGAACAAAAAAGCAAAACACTTATCGGGAGGTATGCAGAGACGCCTTTCTATTGCAATGGCACTGATTTCAGATCCGCAGATTTTATTTCTCGATGAACCGACCCTGGGGCTTGATGTATTGGCTCGCCGTGAGTTATGGGCATCCATTAAAGAATTAAAAGGAAAAGTGACAATTATACTCACAACTCATTATATGGATGAAGTTGAAACGCTGTCCGACCGTGTCGGAATAATGTCAAAAGGCAAGTTAAAAGCAATGGGTACGGTACAGGAATTAACTACGCAAACAGATACTGTCAAGCTGGAGGACGCTTTTGTTACACTTTCTGGAGGTGTGTTATGAGGATACTTTTATTTGCAAGAAGAAATACAAAAGAAGTTTTGCGAGACCCCATAAATTTCTTTTTCGGTTTGGGATTTCCTATCATATTGTTGATTCTTCTATCCATTATTAATAATGCCATTCCGCCTGAAGCCGAAAACCCTATGTTTGAAATAAGGAATCTTGCTCCCGGCTTAGCTATGTTTGGGAGTGTATTTATGGCATTGTTTTCCGGTATGCTGCTATCAAAAGACCGTACTTCATCTTTTTTAATGCGCCTGTTTACTTCTCCTATGACTTCCGTAGATTTTATTTTGGGCTACACTTTGCCTATGCTAGCTATGACAATAGTGCAGGCGGCGATAACCTTATTGGCGGCGAGAGCTTTTGGCCTTGAAATAACTATCCACTTACTTTTTGCGGTGATTGTAACAGCTTTAACCTCTCTAATGTTCGTGGGGACAGGACTGCTCTTCGGCAGTCTTATGAATGATAAAGCGGTCGGAGGAGTTTGCGGAGCCTTGTTAACAAATGTCGCCGGGTGGTTATCCGGAGTATTTATTCCGATTGATTTAATAGGCGGCGCTTTTAAAAAAATAACAAATATTCTGCCATTTTATCATAGTGTGGAAGCAATAAGGTCAACCTTAAGCGGTAATTTCGGTCATGTCCTTTCTCATTTGGCTGTTGTAATGAGCTATACAATAGTCATCTTCGTTCTTGCTATTATTGTCTTTCAACGTAAAATGAACGGTGAGAAAGTATAAAATAGTTTATTGACATGAAAAGTAAATTATCTTATATTTATATTATAAGTCATACAAATCGTACTTTAAAGATGGATTATCCAAAAGGAAAATATGTTTAACCTAAGAAAAGCTTGTTTTATTATTTTTACATTAATTTTTATATCTTCTTGTTCAAAACAAAATCCCGAATTTACAGGAAAATATTTAACCTACACAAATACGGAAGAAGGTTATGAAATTGATTACCCTTCAGAAATTTTAAAACCTATAGATAGTTCTCCTTTAGAAAAAGTATTTACGAGCAATGACGGAGAAGTGAGTTTATCGGTTTCAGTTTCGGATTTAAAAGATTCCGGTCCCGAGTTTATTTTTAAAACCGCTGACATTTACGAAAAAAAAGAAGCGGAAAAATTTACTGTAAGCGATAAAAATATGGGCCGTGACGGTTTTATTTTAAAAGGCTATTCAAAGGACAAGATGTTTTTTTGTCAGGCACTTGCTACAAATGAAAAGTTCTATACAATCAGATTTGAATATAACAAAAAAGAATATGATACATATAGGGATATTTTAACTCATATAGTAGATTCTTTTGAACTGACTTCGGCATCTGTTTCTCAAGAAGGAAGTGAAGGTGAAAAATCTTATGATGAAGGAAAGCTCATTTCCTTTGCTTTTTCTTTTTTATCGAATGTGTATTGGGAAAACAACTTTAATCTTCTTTTAAAAAATTCAAGCCCAAAGTTAGCCGATTTTGTACATCCTGATTACGGCATAAGGCGTTTTTATAATCCCGGTGCGGCTTCCCTTCTTTTTTCGGCAGAGGATAGTTTCGGCTTTGATGAAAGCACCGATTTTTCTACCAAACCCTCGGCCAATAAATTCGGAGGCTCCATCCCCTTTTATAATCGAATGCCCGACGGAGGATTCTGTGAAGAATCTAAAGATAAAGACGGAGTATATTGTGCCATTGTCAAAGAAATCCCCGAGGCCGTCGATCCTGCAAGTTTTGAAAGCGATGAAATAAAGAACTTAAAAATAGACTTACCAAAAAACTATAAGGCAATCTTAAAAATAGTTGTCTTAGACGGAGGCTTTATCAAAAAGACCTTTTACTTTTTCGATATTGCCGATAATTGGTTTTTGCTCTTTGTAGATGACTGTGATTGTTCGGCTTAAGAGTAGAAAGAGTAAAAAAAAGGCTGTAAATTTTTCTTAAACTTCTTGACTTTCATTCAAAAAGTTTTTATCTTAGGTTTGTAAGAGCCTTAAAACAATTCATAAAGATATTGGTAAAGGCAGATTACAATTATTTTTTGGAGGCCAAAAATGAATATCATAGTCGAAGATTCTGCTAGAGACAAAATTAGAGCGAAAAACGCGGATACGGTTCACTGTATGCTTAATATGTGTGCTTCGTGAGGAGGGACAACTTTAGATCCGGCCGTGTATGTCGGAATGCCGCGAAATATCGATCACTTCAATAAATTCGAAAATAACGGAATTACCGTTTACGTTAAAAAGGGAACCCCCTCCGTTAATGGAACCTTAACGATTACAGTCGGAACCTTTTTATGGTTTGAAAAGCTGACGGTTGAAGGGATGATTTAAACAAGAAAGCCGATAAGATAAAAATCTTACCGGCTTTTTTTATTGCTGAGCAAATTCTATCTTGCTTTGCGACCTGCCTAATTTTGAAAAGTAAGTTCCCACAGTAAAGTAAAGAAATAGGAATAAAAAGAGCATTCCGATATTTTTCCAATCAATCGATAAATTAACTTGAGTAAATTCGTTTGCCCTTATGTAATAATAGGTCGGGAAAAGGCGGGAGAGATTTACAATAAAATCCGGAAGTAATTCTTGTTCCACAAAAATACCCGAAATAAAGGCTAATGAAAGAGGAAGAACAGTGCCGACTATACCCATAACAGAGCCTTTTTTTAAAAAAGAATTAAGCATAAAAGTTAAGCTTAAAATAACGGCCGTGTACATTAAGGCATTAAACGTATAGAATAAAAGAGGGATGTTTTCTAATCTCGTTATATTTGTAATAATAGCAAAGCCTATCAATATTGAAAGGATAAAAACTACTATCGTTAATTGGGCCAAAAAGTTTTCACAAACAAAGCGGAAGGTCGATACCGGAGAAACATTATTCCGCATTTTTAAGCGTTCGTTATTTAACTCGAACATCGCCCAGCCTACAGAATTAAGAACAACGGAAAAAACTACCCAGCCTAAAAAGTTAAAAAATATTTTAAACCAAATATTTACCGAAGTATTCTTCTGAAAACTAATCTTATTAACCTTTGTATTTACTTGAAGAGCTTTTTCTATTCTTTGAAAATCGAAATATCCTTGAGCCCTTTTTACACTTGAAGCAAAGGTTAAATATGTATTAAGCTGTAAATCCATATAAAAGCCCGACTTTTTTCTGTCATCTTTAAAAGTTATAAGGGCCTTTTTACCGCTCATTACATTTTCTTCCATATTTTTATTTATAATAATCCCAGCATGTATTCTTTGCAGAGAAATATCTTTTTTTAACTCGCGTAAAATTTCTTCATCGGTCTTGCCTTTTTCGTCTACGATAATAACATCATGTTTTGACTTCAAATAAGAAATTAAATGCTTCGATAATTCGGAGCCGTCCCTATCGATTATATTTACGGTTAAAGGTGTTTCTGCAAATTCGCCTACCTGAGAATTTCCAGACTTTAATGTCATAAAACTGATAAACAAAAAAATAACAACATAAATAATAGTGCTTATTATCTTTGTCCAAATTAATCTTAAAAAATTTTTATAAACTATCATATTGCACCTTCCTTGAGTTAATAAATGAAAGAGTTAAAAGAATTACGATACCTATTGTGTAGACAATAAAAAATACCGGTACTGCATTATATTCTCCCAAAATATTTATGTTGTAAAGATTGGTAGTAAAAATAGCTATAGGATTTATTGTTCCTAAAATCGGTATTGTTTTTTCAATAGACATTTTTACCTCAGGTCCCATCATACCGGATAGAAAGGCTAAAAAAAGACTTGTAAAAGTACATATCAGAGTTTTTGACCGGACATCTCCAATAGGCGTTGAGCCTATAAATAAGCCGAGAGCCGCTCCAAAAAAATTCGCATAGATCAAGAGCAAAAGAGTAATTTTAAAATCCGCAATAAAGGGTATCTTTAAAACAAAGAGCACAAAGGAAATATATATAAGATTGGCTGTAAGATTAAAGATAATATAAAATATAATTCCTGCAAGATAAGAATAAAAGCGTTTAATGGGAGTTGTACAAATTCTTGCTCCGATTTTTGAAATATTACCCTGTATTTTTACAGCTATATCTATTGAGCCGAACATTGTATAAATCGAAACCATTGCCAAAAGAGAATAGAACAATATAATGCTCAAACTCATTTTTTCGTTTTTACTTTCGACATAGTTTTTACCGTATTCAAAAGAACTCATTGGAATATTAAGGGCTTCAATTTGCTTTATTTGATCCAGCACGGTTTTTGTTATTGTCTGAGATAATCCGTCTTCGCTGAGCCTCAAAGATTGATCGGCTTCAACAAAGGCCTTTATTTTTTTTGTACGGAGCATCTCATTTGCCGATGCCTCATCTATTATTTTTGTATTGAACATCCCTGTAAATTTAAGCGGATAATAAACAGGATTGTCTTTTTCAATTCCGATTTCTATTTTGCCGGTATCGGAATTACCTACGGCCGAAAATATCGTAAAGAAAAGTCCAGCCATAAGAATGGGATATAAAAGAGTCCAAAACATTCCGTCTAAAGAATAAAACATGCCGATACTATAATATTTTATTTCGCGTAAAAAGAATTTCATCAGTCTCTTAACTCCTTTCCCGTAAGCTCCAAGAAAATGTCGTTTAAGCTGGGTAACTCCGAATATAATTTGGTATAAGCCAAACTATTATTATTGATAAATAAAATAAGTTCGTTTAAGTTGTTAATCGAATTTTCAAAACTGATTAAAAACTCGTTTCCGTTTTTGATAACTTCCAAAACATGAGGAATTTTTTTTAATTCTTCTTGCAGGTTATCCTTAGTTTCGACAAATTCAACAACCATTTTTTCGCTTGTGCGGATCAGTTTGTGTAATTCTTCTAAGGTGCCGTTTGCTATATCTCTTCCCTCATCCATGATAATGATTCTATCGCAAAGCTCTTCAACTTCTTCAAGATAATGGGTAGTATACACGATGGTGCTTCCTCTTTTTGCCAGTTCCTTTATTCCTGAAAGAATAAAGTTTCGGCTTTGGGCATCGACGGCAACTGTGGGCTCATCCAAAAAAATCAGCTCAGGTTTATGAGCTATGCCGCATGCAATATTGAGTCGACGGAGAAGACCTCCCGAAAGTTTTTTTGCACGGAATGAAGCATAATTGTTTAAACCTACAAAATCGATTGCTTCATCTACCAGCTTTTTTCTTTCTTGAGTATTGTTTACATAGAGGCCGCAAAAATAGTCTATGTTTTGTCTTACGGTAAAATCATAGAAAACCGAAACCTCTTGAGGAACAAAGCCTATCCTTTTTTTTATATGCAGGGCGTTAGGCTTCATTTCTTCGCCGAAAATGATGATTTCGCCCTTACCGTGTTTTAAAAGGGAAAGCATACAGTTTATGGCTGTAGTTTTTCCGCATCCGTTCGGCCCCAAAAGACCCAGAATCTCGCCTTCTTTAACTTCCATATTAAAGTGATCAAGTGCCGTTTTTTCATTGTACCGTTTTACAAGATTTTTTACCGTTAAAATCATAACTTCCTCCATAAAAATTTTTTGCAGCAAATATCAATTTGCGAAAAAAGTTTTTCAAGTAGTTTTGCTTTGCAAAACTACATACAATAAGCGATGTTTTGTGCTTTGCACAAAACTCGGTAGATAAACAGTGAGGCTGAATTTCTGCCGAACTGTTTATCAAACCTCCATAAGCGAATCTTTTATAGATAATTATACATTTTTTTTGGAATTTTAAAACTGAAAATTGTCATATTTTTGTGAGTTTAAATATGA
Organism: Treponema denticola; assembly: GCF_024181645.1. NCBI lineage: Bacteria > Pseudomonadati > Spirochaetota > Spirochaetia > Treponematales > Treponemataceae > Treponema > Treponema denticola. The sequence continues at coordinate 1,973,911 of NZ_CP058624.1, forward strand.
CATTTGTCATAAGGAAAAGTTTAAACTTTTTATAATTTTTAAAGAAGGGGAAAAATTAAAATGGGTAATCAACACCCCCGACGCAAGCGTCGGGGTATTAAAGCCTCCGCACGAATAAGCGGCTTACTCATTACCCATCAGGAATTACAAATTAATTAAAGCTCTTCCGCCATGCTGCAGGGTTGCCGGGGCCGACCCATTTATTAAGTTGGAATCCGTTTTGAAGGCTTAAAGTGATAAACTTTTTTGCTCTTCTTACGGCTTCATAAGGTTCAAGGCCTATGCCTAAGCCTGCGGCGATGGCTGCGGCTGTTGTGCAGCCTGCTCCATGTGTCCATCTTGTATCGATAAGCCCGCCTTCCACTTTTAAAAATTGTTCGCCGTCATAAAAAATATCTATAGCCGATTGTTCCCCATTCAACTTGGCTCCGCCCTTTATAAAGACATAAGGAACACCCATTCCGTTAATAATCTTGCAGGCTTCTTTTATTTCTTCGATTGTAGAAGGTGTCGGCATTTTTGCAATCTGCCCAGCTTCAAAAAGGTTCGGCGTAATAAGCTTTGCCAAAGGCAAAAGTTTTTTTATAATGAGATTATTGAGCTCGGGGTTTAAAGCAAGGTCTCCGCCCTTACAAACCATTACAGGATCCAGTACATAATTTTCTACATTATATTTTTTTAAGTATTCGGCAGAAAGTTCAACTGCGTAGTTTGTTGCAAGCATTCCCGTTTTTGCAGCGTTAACGCCGATGCCCTTAAAAATTGTTTCAAGCTGAGCTCTTATGGTTTGCTCATCAAGAGGGAAAACTTCATGTCCCCACTCTTTATCGGGATTCATCGTTGCAATTACCGTAACGGCAGCCATTCCGTATACACCGTACTCCTGAAATGTTTTTAAGTCGGCTTCCAAGCCGGCTCCTCCGGATGCATCCGATCCGGCAATTGTCGCAAGTTTTATCATAGTAAACTCCTATAAAAACTTTTTGCAGCAAATATCAATTTGCAAAAAAAGTTTTTTCAAGCGGTTTGTTTACAAACCGCATACAATAATACGATGTTTTGTGCAATGCACAAAACTCGATAGATAAACAGTGAGGCTGAATTTCTGCCGAACTGTTTATCATATCTCCTAGTGAGGGGGATTATAACATTTTTTTTGAAGTTTGTCTTGAGGCTGGGCACGTGAAACTTATCTAATATCCGGTACACAAGCTAAATTACACATTATCCCATTGAATTACAACTTTTCTATTTCAGATTCAGAAAGTCCTGTAACCTGCATAATTTTTTGCAACGAGTCCCCCAGCTGTTTTAAGATTTTTGCTGTTTCTCGCTTGGTTTTATAAGACCCTCTATCCATAGCATCCATTTCAAAAGTAGACATTAACCTGTATTCTTGCCTTGCTTGTTCATTATTTTTTACTGCTTGTATCATAGTTTCTATCTCCCTTGTAAATTCATTTGTTGCTTTTCCTGTTTTAAGGTATTCTAAAAATCCTTTTAATTCTTTGTCCTCAGTATTATTAAAGGCCTCTGCATTTATTATAACCTTTCGTGTACCGTCTTGTAAAGGGGTGTTTTTGTCTTCTATACAAAGATTTTCAAAGGTATAAACAGGCCTATTTTTGCCTATGGCATCAAAGGTACAGATAAAAATTATAAAACTGTCGTTTAAGCTATTATAGGAATTGCCTTTGTCTAAAAAAGAAATATCTATGGCAGCTTGGTAAAACCGCATCCGTTTGGGGATATTGCGTTCGTTACTCACCTGCATTTCTACATCGTATAATTTACCGTTTTCTGCCTGTACCAAAACATCAAATCGTACGGATTTTGCCTGTTCGTAAGTGTTAATATTATGCTGTATCGAGATATATGCAATTTTGCCTATTGTATCGGACAATATCATCTCAATAAGTTTTTTGCATAGTTTCGGATTTTGCATAGTTTTACAGAACATAAAATCGTCCGTAAATGTTAAATCTTCAAACTTTTTTACCATTTTTTCTCCTATTATTTTTTAATATTTCCCCTCCTCATTATATTTATAGGAATTATTTGAAAAAAATAGTAAATTAAAAAAAGTTTTTTTTAATTAGAGTAATATCGATATATTTTTTATTTGTATCAAAACGGTATTTCCACCCTCTCAACCGATTCTATTATACCGCCGCCGATGATATAATCATCGGAATAAAAAACTGCGGCTTGTCCTTCGGCTACGGCTTTTTCAGGCTCTATAAATTCTACCTTAAATTTTCCCGTAGGTTTAAACTCCTCATTTTTAAGCGGAATCAATTTTGCCTTTTTCTTTTGTTGGCGGTATCGTGTTTTTACCTCAATATCGATTTCTTTATCTATTGTTTTTTTTGAGATTATATTTACATTTGAGGCGATGAGACTTTCGGCAAAGAGTTCTTCGTCCTTGCCTACAGTAACCGTGTTCGCCTTTGCATCTTTTTTTACAACATAGACGGGATAACCCATCGCGATTGCAAGGCCCCGCCTTTGACCTATGGTATAATATTGAAGCCCTTTATGGCGGCCTATTTCATTTCCCATTGTATCAACAAATTTTCCCTCTTTAAAAGAATCCGCAGCAAGGGCATTTATTACCCTCGTGTAATCGTCATCGGGAACAAAACAGATGTCTTGGCTGTCGGGGCGATGAGCATTTATAAGACCGGCATCTTCGGCTATGCTTCTCACTTTTTCTTTGGTAAAATCACCTAAAGGAAAAATAGAACGGGAAAGCTGTTTTTGAGTAAGAAGGGCTAAAAAATAGCTTTGGTCTTTTTGAACATCATCAGCCTGTCTTAATAAAAATCTTTCCTCGCCTTCAATTTCGGTTTTTTCTATTTTTGCATAATGGCCTGTTGCAATTTTATCGAAGCCGTCCTTTAAGGCTTGTTCCAAAAAAAGACCGAATTTTATTTTGCTGTTACATATAAAGCAGGGATTCGGCGTTCTTCCTTGTTTGTACTCTTCTACAAAGTAGTCGATGATTTCAGCCTTAAAAGTTTCCCTCATATCGTATACGATGTGCTTTATACCGAGCTTGGCTGCAACTTTTTTTGCATCTTCAATATCATCGGTCTGCTCTTTATAAATACCTGAAAGTTTCGGTAAAAGCTGCATCGTAAGGCCTGTAACATCATAGCCTTGATCTATCAATAGTTTTGCCGCAACAGCGGAATCGACGCCTCCGCTCAAACCCACAAGCACCTTCATCAAGCTTAAAATCCTCTTAAAATTTCTTCGGGGTTTAAAATCATGGCACATCCCAGTTCGGCTAAATCCCTTTCAAGGGCAATACGGTTTTCGATTTTTTTTATGTTTGTAATTTCGGCTGTTTTTGCAGAACCTATTATCCTTCTGTTTAACTCGGTACCGCAAAAAGAAACGGCATCAATTTTTATTTTTTCGATGTAGTTGTCAATAAAAATTTCGTTTTGATAAATCGGATCTTTTATATTCTTAACAAGAAAATCTTTTGCAAACACATGGAAGAATTTAAATAGATTGTTTTTTGCGTCTTCAAGCCAAGATAAAAAGTCCGTCCTTTGCTTTTCTTCATCAACAAAAAGAGGCGAATATTTTGCATAGCCTTGAGCAAAAACAAAATGAGCAAGGACATTTCCAAGGTCATAGGCTATTGGGCCGTAAAAGGCAAATTCGGGATCGATTATTTTTATCTTCGTTTCTTCATTTTCATTTTTTACAAAAATAGAACCCGAATGAAAATCCCCGTGAATAAGCCCTTGAGGATAGTTATTGAATTTTTCTTTTAAGACTGCAACCCTTGCAATGAGGTTTGAATCTTCATAAAACTTTTTTTTAAGCCAGTCTGCATTTTCGGGGAGCAAGATATTTCTTTGCCTTACATCCTTATAAGGATGAGTAAAAACCAAGTCTTCAGTAATCTTACAAAGATCAGGATTATAAAATTTGGATGCTGCTTTAAATTTTTTTTGATAAGCTAAAACCAAATCTGTGGAAGGCAGGCTTGTGTCCACGATAAACCTAGCAATAAGTTTTTCAATTCCGTAAAATATTTTTCCGGCCATTAATTCCATTCTTAAATTAGAATAAGAACCGATATCTTCCATTATGATTGCAGCCATAACCGGATCGGCATAAATTATTTTCGGAGAAAAATCGGGAGCACATTTATTATACAGTTTTAAAACTTCAGCTTCACGGATGCTCCTATCCGGATTTAAATATCCGTCGGGACGCACCCTCGTTTGAACATCAGCTTGTTTTAAAATAAGGGATTTTTTTGTGCTCTTGTCAAAAATGCGGTAAACATAATTTATATTACCGTCCCCTATTTCTTCGCAAACTAAATTTTCATTTGAATCAAAAAAATTACTGTGCTCAAAAACGAAATCGATTATATCATCGCCTTCCATCTTGTAATGGGAACTAAACCGCATCCTGCCTCCGTTTTAATAATGTAAACCTATACCGATAAAAATTTCGGAAACAGGCTTGCCGTCACGCTTTGCATAACCGTCTTTATTTTTTATTTCTCTTAAATCATGTCCGTAACTTATGCGTGCATAAATACTTCTCATTTTGATTGGATACATTATTATTTCAAAGCCGCCTGAATACCAGCCGTGTTTTAGGTTGTAATAAGTATTTGATTCAGTATCATGAACCAAGGCCACATCCAAAAACGGTGTTATGTGAAGCTCAAAGCCGAAAAAACGGGTCCATTCAACTCCGGTAATTTCTTCCCATTTAAAAACGCCTATTTTTATAGGTACATCAAAATTAAAACTAAAGGCCGTATCTGTTTCAATTCTATTATTTAAAATACCCCGCAAAATTTTTCCGCTTTTTTCCGAAGTTTTATTAAACAAGTTATAATAAAAATCGCACCTGCCGTATAAACCTACTCGGTCTAAAAAAGAATAAAAGCCCTTCGTTTCCAATCCAAAAGAAACATCTACATTACCTTTTTTATAAGTGTTATATCCATAGCTATTATCAAAACTTACCGTAAAGCCCTGTCTAAAATTATTTATCCAGTTTACTTTTCCCATTCCAAAACTATGAGCCCAATTAATGTTTAAACCTTTTTTATTTTCCTTGGTAATTTTTGTGAACTTCCAATTACCGTTTATGCCAAAAGAAGGAGTCCATGTAATTGTGCCCAATGTTTGATTTTTATATATATCAAATGTCAGCGATGTATAAAATCCGTTTTTAAGATAATAATCTTTTTCCGACGGAGAAGCAGAGACCTTTATATCTTGAGTTATTCCCGCCGCTAAAGTGAGCCAATCAACACCCAATTTATATGAAGCACTTAAGCCTGTGCCGAAATCAAAGCCGAATTTTTTATCTTGATCTATGCTAATTCCCGCATTAGTACTCCAAAGAAGTTTAACCGGATTAATATAGAAAGGTAATGCAAATCCGGCACCAAACTCGAAAGAAGATTTGCCGGCATTATTTCTGTTATATATTAAATCCATTGTAAGCGGTTCAAGAGTTCCTAAAAAATTAAAATCTTTTAATTTAAGCTTAAACTGAAGACCGCTGTTTGAATCAAAACTGGGATAAGGAAGTGCTATGATATTCCATGTATCTTTAATATGTATTTTAAGCTTTACAGGAATAATATTATTTTGAGGCTCCAAAAAATCGAAAGTAATTTCATAGCTCTCAATTGTTCTCATGTTATGGAATTCAGTATTAAGCTCTGCAATATATGCGTCGAATTCTTCACGTGAAGAAAATATTCTATTTTTATCTATAGGTACTTTAGCCGATAAAGGGCCGGCCTTAGTAAGGCCTTTTATGCTGTATTCAACACTTTCAATCTTATAAGCGGGAGCATCCATCTGCTTTTCAGCTTCAGATTTTTCATCAGTGTTTTGTGCGTAAAGACCAAGTACAAAAAAACAGCATAATAAGACCGTTAAAAAAAATCGTTTGTGCATTTTATTCCGCCATAAATTTATTTTTTAATTTGGAATCGTCTTCAATTATTTTTTGGGCATTTGATTCCATATAAGATTTAACTGAAGCCGCTATTTCCTTATCATAAAGAGAAAAGATTCTTGCGGCAAGGAGGGCTGCATTTTTAGGCTCCAACACCAAGGCCGGAGAAATTCCCGAGGGCATTCTAAGAGAAGAATAAATGTCTGCTCCTGCAAAACTATCGGATGTAGGAGGACAGGCTATTGTAGCCCCCTTTACAAAACCATCCACAAAGCCGGAAAGAGCATTACTTCTTCCTGCAATAGTAATATAAAGTTTCGGCCTATCAAGGGCTTCATATTCTTTTAGCATAGAAACAACATGCTCCGCCGTTTTATGAGCCGAGCCTATTCTTATAGCGTACTCGATTCCAAAGCTCTTTAACTCCGAAGCTATTTTTTCTGCATGGCCCATATCCGAAGATGAACCCATAAGTATTATTACAAGAGGTTTCACATTAAGCCTGCCTTTTTTAAGTTTTTTACTATGCGTTCTTCAGCCGGATATTCGCCCGGAACAAATTTTGATTTTGTCAATTTTTCGTAGGCCGTGATATAAAGCTGAATAGCCTCATTCCAGATATTTTCATCGAGTTCGGGGATTTCTCCGTCGCCTCGGTACCCTTTTGCTGCATAGGCCATTCTTACAAATTCTTTATCGAAGTTTTCGGGCTCCTTCCCTTCCTTTAATCTTTGTTCGTAAGTATCGAGTTTCCAATAGCGTGAAGAATCGGGGGTATGAACCTCATCTATTAAAAGAATATCATTATTTTTGTCCACACCGAATTCGTATTTTGTATCTACTAAAATCAAGCCTGCTTCTTTTGCACTTTTTTGCCCCCTTTCAAAAAGAGCAAGGGCCGCTTTTTGAACAAAGTCCCATTCTTCTTTTGACAGATAACCTTGCGAAACAACCTCATCGCAGGTAAGTCTTTCATCATGGCCTGTAGGGCCGCCCTTTGTAGTAGGGGTTATAATCGGCGTAGGAAGTGCCTGATTTTTTTTCAAGCCTTCAGGAAAATCATATCCGTATATATTTCTTTCACCTAAAGAATATCTGTACCAAAGGGCTGTAGATGTTACACCTGTAATATAGCCCCGTACAATAACCTCTATCGGGAGAGGTTTTACTTCAGTTACGATAATGCAGTTAGGATCCGGACAAGATATTATGTGATTTTTGATTATATCCTTGGTATTTTCAAACCACCAAAGAGAAAGCTGGTTTAAAACCTGTCCCTTGTATGGAAGGGCTGTAAGGACTCTGTCAAAGGCAGAAATTCTATCGGTAGTTACAATCAAGCGTTTCCCCTCTTCGGGCGAGTACCAATCCCTTACCTTTCCGGTTTGTTTTGAAGGGAGAGACAAATTAGATTCTCTAAAAGCTGCATTTCGTGAAATCATTTTAAACTCCTTAGGTTAATTTACATCGCCAAGTATATATGAAGATTTATAAATTTTCAAGTATCATATATATTTCTAAATTTTCCGATAGAAGAAAAAAAGAATTTTATCTATAATGATGAAGACTTTAATTTAGCTGAAACAGGGTATAATTATGAAAAAAATAGCGGTAGTAGCGGGAGGCTCAAGCGGTATAGGTCTTGAAATTACAAAGGCCTTGGTTCTAAAAGATTATTTTGTTTACACCATGAGCCGCAGAGAATTTTTAAGTTTACCTCAAGAAAAAAGTAAGCATATCAGCCTTGATATTACGGATGAAGAAAATCTTACAAAAGCCTTTTCCGATATTTGGGAAAAAGAAGGGCGGATTGACTTAGCCGTCTGTGCATCGGGGTTCGGTATTTCAGGCGCTGTGGAATTTACAAGCCTTGCAGAAGCAAAAAAACAAATGGATGTAAACTTTTTTGGAGCTTTTTTATTTATAAAGACTGCCGCTTCATATATGAGACCCCAATCTTTTGGAAAGATATTTGTGATCAGTTCTATAGCCGGAGAAATCGCCATTCCCTTTCAGGGCTTTTATTCGGCATCAAAGGCTGCCCTTGGCAAGCTCTTAGAAGCTTTTAGAGCGGAACTTCAGCCCTTCGGTGTTGACTGTGCCCTAATCATGCCCGGAGATGTTGCCACCCCCTTCACGGCCGCAAGAAATAAGTCAAATCTTGGGGATGATGTTTATAATGGGAGAATTTCAAAAAGCGTTTCCAAAATGGAAAAAGACGAGCAAAAGGGAATGAGCCCTGAAAGCTTAGGAAAATTCGTCGCCTCTCTCGCCGAAAAGCGGAAAGCCGGATTTTTTTATCCTTACAATTGGACTTACTCCTTTTTGCTGCTTTTATATAGAATTTTACCCCGCGGCATCGCTCTTTTTATCGTAAAAAAACTATATGCCGAATAAAGATGCTATCAAGGCCCGATGAGTGAATCACCTGTAAAGGTTTAGATAAAGAAATCATCTTAGACCTTGACAGCATAATTATTTAAAATGCCATTACTTTTTCTTCAATAAGCACCTCCTCCTTTGCCTTTGTTTTTTCGCCTGCATTTTTAAAGATGGGCTTAAACTCTACATGTTCTGCAACAACTTTTACTTTGCTGTAGTTTTTACCATCGGTACCTACCCACCTATCTTGCTTAATTCTGCCTACAACGCGGACTCCCCTGCCCTTAGCTCCGTTTTGTTCGCATAATTTTGCAAGACTTGCCCACGATTCTACATCAAAATAAGAAGTTTCCTGCACAAAAGCATCGTCTTTTTTGTAGTTTCTATTTGAAGCAATAGAAAAAGTACAGATGTCTGTTCCGTTTGCCGTAGTTTTTAAAACAGGTTCCCTAACCATGTTTCCTTCAATAATGAGTGAATTTAATGATTTCATTTTATACCTCCAAAAATCACAAAAATAACTTCAATTTGAACACTTGTTCAATAATATTTCGAAAGATTGGGCGGCGCCGCTCCCTTGCCTTCATCTAATTATAGGCTTATAAACGCAATTTTTAGTAAAATTTTTAAAAAAAAGTTTATAAAATTTAAAAAAAAAAGTTTTTTTAAAAGCTGACCTCTTATTGACTGAATGTGTAAAAATATGATATTGTATCTCCCTATATTTATATTTTAAATTACTTTAAATAAGGATGGGTTTTATGAATTTTATGCCTTTATTGGAAGGAACCGCTCAGGGCGGCTTTGCCTCCTTCGGTTTTTTAATACCAATGCTCTTGGTGTTCGTTATTTTTTATTTTTTGCTTATTCGACCGCAGAAAAAGGAACAGCAAAAAACCGAAAAGATGATTTCTCAGCTTCAAAAGGGAGATAAGATCATCACCATAGGCGGTATTCATGGTGTTGTGAGCTCAACAAAAGAAAAGACAATTATCATAAAAGTTGATGACAACTGCAAAATTGAAATTAACCGTTCTGCAGTAGGAGCCGTTTTAAAAGATGAGCCTCCTAAGCCCGATTTCGGCGGTGAAGGCGAAAAAAAGAAACCTTTATTCGGAAAAAAATCCGACGATTCCGAAAACGGCGGCACAGTTTCACAAAACGAGTCAAAATAAAACAATTTGCGGTTTTATTATTAAAACCTCAAAGGGAGATAAATAATGAGCAAAAGATTTAGGTTTATTGTTGTTCTTCTTGTCATCGCCTTGTGCTTTGTTTTCTTACACCCTACCCTTAAATGGTATTTTTGGACAAATCAAGAAGATAAGGCATTAGCCTTGGCATCAAGAGAAAAGATTAAAGATTATTCCGAAAACATGGCACGAGCTGATGTTGATAAGCTTATAGAAATGGCTGCTTCAAACTCAACAGAGCCTCTTTCGGAAAAATATGCCCCTATTATTAAAGAAGCTAAGACCCGTAGAAAGGCCTTGGATATGGAGATTCCTTCTCAATGGACGGCTCAAGAAGTTGCTGCAAGCTTTAAGCTTTCCTCAAAAGAAAAGTTTATACCCATAGCCCAGTCTATCTTAGAAACTGCGTATAGGGATTCTATTTTAGGCATAAAAAACTATCAAACAAATGCCGTTAAACTGGGACTTGACTTATCGGGCGGTATGTTGGTTATTATCAAAGCCGACTTGGATGCTGCAATTTCTGCAGATGGAGCAAGCAGCGATACAATAGCCGACTCAAAGAAGGCAGCCATGACTTTGGCCATGGACACCCTCCGAAGCCGAATAGATAAATTCGGTCTTACGGATCCCGTTATCCGCCGTCAAGGTGAAGACAGAATCTACATTGAAATGCCGGGAGCAGCCGATGCAGATAAGATAAACTCCATTATCATGGGCCGAGGTATTTTAGCCTTCCATATAGTGGATGATGAAGCTACTCAGGCATTTAGAGAATATTACCGAAACAATCCGGGAAAAACCTTTGATGCCGATTACAATCTTTTAAACCCCGAAATTATTCCTGAAGACTGTATGGTACTTGGTGTATATCACAAAGATGCCTACGGTATAGATGAAAGAGACGATAGAGAACCCTTCCTTGTCGTAAAAAAACATGCAGGTCTTGAAGGAAAACACCTCGTAAGTGTCGACACTTCAACAGATCAAAGATCCAATAACCCACTTGTAAACTTTTCTCTCGATGCTGAAGGAGCAAAAATCTTTGCAGAATTAACTACAAGCAATGTCGGAAAAAGGCTTGCCATAGTTTCGGACAATAAGATAAAATCAGCCCCAAACCTCAAGGAACCTATCACCGGAGGTTCGGGAAGCATAAGCGGAATGTCTGCAACAGAGGCAAATAACCTTAAAACCGTTTTAAGAACTGCATGGCTAAATGTTCCGCTCCAGCTTGAAACTCAGCAGGTTGTAGGAGCCAGCTTAGGCGACGAAAAGATTAATGAAGGTATTAAGGCATTGCAGTGGGGCTTAATTGCCGTCTTGATTTTTATGCTTGTATTCTATAAAGAAGCCGGAATCAATGCCTGTATTGCTCAAATTTTAAACCTTTATATCATGTTCAGTATTCTTTCAGCCTTCAATTTAACTCTTACCTTGCCCAGTATTGCAGGTATGATTTTAACTATAGGTATGGCAGTCGATGCTAACGTTGTGGTTTTTGAAAGAATAAAAGAAGAACTAAGGATTGGTAAAACAAGAGAAGCCTCCATAAACGCAGGCTTTGAACATGCCTTTTCTGCAATTATGGACTCAAACATTACAACCTTCATTGCGGCCTTCTTTTTGTCAATTCTCGGAACCGGACCGATAAAGGGCTTTGCATACAGCTTAGCCATAGGTGTTGTTTCTTCAGTATTTACCGCTTTGTTTGTTTCAAGATTAATTTTTGACTTTGGAACTCAGACATTAAAATTGGAGAAGATTCATATCAGCTGGAGGAAGTTATAAAATGAAAAAAATAATCAGTTTTTCGAAATTGTTCGTTCCGGGCATTATTTTCAGTATAGGGCTTATAGCCTTCGGAATTATAGGGTATTTTACCAAAGGAATAAATTTCGGTATTGACTTTCAGGCCGGTTTTATCGAAAAGGTAAAAATCGCCCCCACAGCAGTAGAGCTTTCCTATGAAGGACCTTTAACGGTTTCTTTTTCGCAAGGTATATCCGACATTTCGATTACTACCACCTCTCTGGATGGAGAAAACAAATCTTATGTCTTTAAGTTTGCCGATAATCCGACTCTTAAAGACTTCGCTGACGGACTTGCCTCTATTGATGGTTTAAAGGTAAAAGTTACCGCTTCGGGAAATGTGCTTCTTAAAAACTTGTTTTCCAATTCGGAATCTTCTTCCCGTCTTTCGGCTAATGTGTTTAGACTTCACCATTTGGAAAAAGGTCTTAAACCGATAAATACCGATGAGGTTCGCCATGCGCTTTCTTCAATACCCTCAGTTTCGGTTCAACAGCTGGGAACGCCTGAAGACAGGTATTTTCAGATAAGACTTGCCGATGACGGAAAATATGAAGATGCAAACAAAGAATTACGCTCGATTATAAACACTGCCTTAAATGCAGCCTACGGCCCGGAAAACATTGCAGTTATAAGTACGGACTTTGTAGGTTCCCGTTTTTCTTCTTCATTGGCACAACAGGCAATATTGCTGGTAGGCGGCGCCTTGGTTTTAATCTTTGTTTATGCAATGTTCCGTTTTCAGTGGAATTTTTCGCTTGCGGCAATTATTGCTTTGCTCCACGATACGATCGTAATGATTATGTTTATCTCATGGACACAGATGGAATTTAATTCTACGACAATAGCGGCCATTCTTACGATTATAGGTTATTCTATAAACGACACAATCGTTATCTTTGACCGTATCCGCGAAAAGATTCATCTTGAACCTAAGCTGGAATGCAAGGAAATTTTAGACAAAGCCCTGTCTGAGGTATTTACCCGAACAATTATTACAACCCTTACAACGATGGTTGCGGTTGTAGCACTGTATTTGTTTACCACCGATTCGATGAAGGATTTTGCATTAGCCTTAATTGTAGGTCTTATAAGCGGAACCTATTCATCAATCTATATCGCATCTTATTTTATTGCTCTTACCTCCAAGGGTAAAAAAGCCGGAGAGATGATTACCAGAGGCAAAAAAGCCCCCGGAGAACTTTCAGGAGCGGTTATCTAACAAGATAGAATAAATCTCAGTATAGAATTTATTCGTGTGGAGGGTTTAATACCCCGACGCTTGCGTCGGGGTTGTTGATTTTAAGTCAAGTGGCCGGTTAAAAATCGGCTGCTTTTTTTATGTATTTTGAGCTATTTGTTTTAAGGCCTCGGCAGCTTGTTTAACTTCTTCAAAGGTATTAAAAGAAGAAAAGCTAAAGCGGACTATGCCCTGTTCTTCGGTTCCGAGGGCTTTGTGTACCAAGGGAGCGCAGTGGGCACCCGGCCGGCTTGCGATGCCGAACTCTTCATCGAGGAGGCGGCTTATTTCTCCCGAGGGAATGTCTCCTATGTTTATACCTACGACCGCCCCTGTTTTTTCGCTCCAAGGATTTCCGTATATTTTAAGATTAGGAATAGTTTTAATTTCCGCGATAAAACACAATTTTAAATCGGCCAATTTCTTTTGAATGGAGGCAACTCCTGTTTCTAAAATATAGGAAGCCCCGGCATTTAAGCCCATAAAGGACGGAACATTCATGGTGCCTGCTTCAAAGATGTCGGGCATCTCTGAGGGATGAGTCTTATCAAAAGAGTGAACTCCGCTTCCTCCCGAAAAGACGGGAGCAAACTCGAAATTTCCGCTCACAATAATACCGCCCGTACCCTGAGGCCCGTAGAGCCCCTTGTGGCCGGTAAAACAAAAAATGCTTTGTCCGTATTTTGATACGTCTATAGGAATTGTACCCGCACTTTGCGAAGCATCGACAATTAAGATTAGACCGTGTTTTTTGCATATGGAATGAACATAGTCCAAATCACAGATTGAACCTATCACGTTTGAGCAGTGGTTGACAATAATGGCTTTGGTGTTTGATTTGACCTCTTTTTCGATGAGCTCATAACACAAAAAGCCGTCTTGGATAGGAATAATTGAAAGTTCGGCTCCTTCTTTTTCGAGCTGATAAAGGGGGCGCAAGACCGAGTTATGTTCAAGAACGGTGGTTATGATGTGAGTATTTTCTTTGCCTGAAAAAAGGCTTTTTATAACAAGGTTTAAGGCAGATGTAGCATTTTGACAAAGAGCAACATTTAAGAGATTTTTTATATTAAAAAGCTTTGCCAAAGTTTGCCTTGTTTTAAAAAGCTCTGTGAGCGCTGCATGGGCCGTACTATGAGCTCCTCTCCCCGGATTCCCGAATTGATGTGAAGCAATCCCCTTAAATACCTCTTGGGCCACGCTTTCAGGCTTTTGAAGGGTGGTTGCGCTATTGTCAAGATAGATCATATTTTTCCACAAACCTCTTATTTGTTTCTATTTTTAAAAGATAAGTTCCCGTATAAGGAATTTCGGCCTCGGTTAAAAGGCTTGAAGCCATTTTTATGCCTTCTTCATTTACCCGTAACACAAGCCCGCAGCCCGCAGAAATTTCAGGCGGAAGAGGAATAAGTCTCGCCTCAGTCAGCCTCCCGCTCGAAGTTTCCAATGCTGCACCATTGGAAACTTCAGCTGAAGCTGTAACTGCGTCAGCAGTTACAGCTTCAGCCGCTATCGCATGATGAGAAGACGAAAACGAAAAAACTCCGTAGGTTTTCAAATTTCTATTCCGTTACGCTTTGCCCGTTTAACTTTGGTAAACTATGGACGCACTACAAAGTGGGTGCGCATTATTTCGGTAATGCGGTACATATTTGTAGGACTTCCTACCTTGAGCTTTTCTTTAAGCCCGTAAAAGTCCAGACACAAGCCGCAAGACAGAACTTCGCAGCCTTGAGAGGCAAGAGCTTTTAGGTCGTTTATGGTTTTTTCGTTTTCGGTTGTAAGCTTTACACCCGAATTATAGCAGACAACGAACTTAGGAAGTACATCCTGTTCCGTGAGGGCATAGATAAAGCCTTCTAAAAGCTTTTTGCCGAAGCCTTCATCTCCCGAACCCATCTGATCCGAGTTTATCACAACGGCATATTCACCGCTTGAAGTTTGAGGAACGGCAACAGGATTTAAATTTACGCCGTCTTTTGCCTTTAAAAGAACTGTAAACTCTTTTTCAGAAATCTTGTTTACTTCAACCCCTATACCGAGCTGAGCCGCCATCTTTGAAAGGTTTTGAGTTGCAACCTCATTATCAACCTTGACCGAGATATTTTCTTTACCCGTATTTTCCCTGACAGCCTTTTTTGCCATAATAACGGGAATAGGACAAGCCTGTCCCATAGCATTTACTTCTATCATAAAAACCTCACAATATATTAAATTTTTAGATATATTATCATAAATGCTTATAATTAGTCAATGATGAGAATTATTTTAATATTGTTTTGCTTATATTAAATATCTTTGCTTAAATCGGCAATAGTTGTTTTGTTAAGCGAATCCTTCATTGCATTTTGGGCATCATCTAATTTAACATCAAGCACAAGATGAATTTTTCTTCCCACAAGACATTTAGGATTGGGCTTAGGATGAAAATTAAAAATATCCCTCTCTTCCTCACCCTCATTGATTGCATTATAAACATCGAGAAGCGTTATTTTATCTGCGGCTTGAGCCAAGTGCGACCCGCCGACACCTGCAGCAGTTTCTACAAGCCCCGCTTTTTGTAACTGAAGCAAAATTTTTCTTATGATAACGGCATTTACACCCGTGCTTGCCGAAATAAAATCAGAAGTAACACGCATGTCCTTTTCAAAATACATGATACATAAAAGCGTATGTACTGCTGCAGTAAACCGAACACTTATTTTCATGTTTTCAATTATACCATTTTCTTTAATACTTCGCCAATATCATCATTGATACAGATAGATTGCTTTTCTATTTTGAGAGGTACAACAGCTTCTCCAAAATTGATACAGGCATAAGCCGCATTCGGATTTTTTTCGGTCATCTGCCAAAACGGATACTTTATGATTCTGGGTGTGTTTCCGCCGACGCCGAGTTCAAGGAATAAGACTTTTCCGTCGCCTTCCTGTTCACCGTTTTTTATTATATTCCGAGTTTGCAAAAACTTTTCATATTGTTTTGATGCCTTGTGCCAGCCTTTGTCCGCTACAAAAGTGTGGTCTGCCCGAAGATTCATACTCATCGGTTTTCCGCAGACAGGACAGTGGGGAATAAGTTCTGTCGGAACTTTCATTTCATTGCGAAATTCCCACATTGCTCGGATTTGTTTTTCGTTGTCATAAGTTTCCTCATGACACGGCTCGCTGCATTGAAACAATCCGAAGTCACCCTGCGTGTAAAATAGCCGGTTCTTGTCAAAACCCGCTTTTTGAAAGCAATGGTCTACATTTGTCGTAATCACAAAATAGTCCTTATCCTTCACAAGCGCAAACAGATCTTTATAGACCGGTTTCGGCGGATCCATATAGCGGTTTATCATAATATAACGGCTCCAACAAGATTTATAGCATGAAGAAAGCAAATCGCAATCAGTTTGAGTAGGATGTCCGTCCACAATCGGGCCGACAGTATGAAGCACAAACTTACACGGCAGATTAAATGCCGGAGTGATTTTTGCTTGTCCTGTCGGCTCTTCATGCCCTTGCTTTTTTATAATCGAATCGCAGGCGGCACGGAGCCTTATTCCTGCAAATGTGTGTATGCAGTTGTCGATACAGGAGTGGCAGGGCTGCCAGCAGCCTGTCATTCCGCTGTTCGCTGCATTTACGATTGCATCAACTTTGAGTGTAGTGATGTCGCCTCGCCAAATGTAAAGATCATCACAAGCCGGAACTAAATCCGTTATGTCGGTAATTCCGCTCAATTTAATTTCTTCCTGCAAATACTCATCTTCAATATGCAAAAACTTTTCACTCGCAGGAACTGCATGACGCACATTTACAAGTGAACGAAGAAGATGTTTTTGCTCTGTTTCACTTTCAGGAATCTGCACTCCTCTGTATTGTGAATTTTCTGCGAGAAGATATTCAATTAAAAAACGCCGCCTCTCTGTTTGTGTCATAATTCACCTTCTTTAAAATTGAACAGCTAAACAAAATATCAATTTTGGAAGCTGTTCAATTCTGCCGTTTTGTAACGAAGTAAAAAAACGGCATACAATAAAGCGATGTTTGCCGAAAGGCAAACTCGTTTTGTTTTAAGCGGCACCATTTGTACCGCTTAAAACAAACATTCCTTAAAAGAAAACTCTATCGGCCTTGAAAAATCATTTCGCTCTTCCAAACCTTTTACATGACCAAGATTATTCACTGAACCGCAGATATTCTTCAAATAAAAAACTTTGAACAACGGATGTTCTTGATTGTTATTGTAAAGTTCTCGAACAAGCTTGCTTTTTTGCATTATTGCCTTTTTAATCCCGCGGATTTCTTCGCTTTCTACCGGAAATACAACTTCTGCACTGAACCGAATCAACGCTGTTGTAATTTCATCTTTCTGCAGACGGCTTCCGCACAAATCTATAAACGGCGATTTTTGTAATTCCGCATACATCGCCTTTTCGCTGTTTGTACAGAACCATAATTTATCATCACGCAAAATCATATACTGAACCGGACGTACTTTCGGCTTTCCGTCAAGCCCGATTGTAGCCATATACTGTAAGCCTATTTCATCAAGATATGCTGCGATATCGTTTATACTTAGTTTCCTTTCCATTACAACCTCATTAAAAATGCCAGGTATCTGTGTAAGTTATTCGAATCGTTGTTCTAATTAACTTACATCTATAATATACAACAAATCGCTTGTAATGTCAATAGAACTTCTGATTTTTTATGAAAAAAAATCGAAATTTAACATGATTTTTATGCAAAAAACTACTAATTGCGTAAAATCCGCTCTATTTTCTAAATATTATATTTTAAAATAAGCCTCACTATACGTACATTAATACACATAAAAGGCACACAGCTTGACTGCCTGCCGATTGCAACCCTTTGTTATGTTATTATTTCCTGTAAAACTTTTTTATAAAAAATATTAAAATTTTCTACCTTATAGGAACCGTAAATTTTTTCAAAATAATTAAAACTTTTAATATATTCATCTCTTGTAAAATCTTTTATTTTGTTTGCACCTTGCACATTTGTTATAAATATTTCAAACCCCATGGCAAAATCTTTAATATCGTCAGTTTTTATTTTTTTTAAGTATTTTCCGTTTTTATATAATCCTAATGCTTTCTCAATAAGTTCTTTATCATAAAGCAGAAGTATGGAGATGAAATTTATTAAATCAATATTTTCAAAAAGTAATTTTTTATATTCATCGGCTTTTTCACTTTTTAAATAGAATAATTCTCTAAGACATCTGGAAGTTAATATAGGATTTTTTTTGTAATACTCATCAATAAAAGCTCTTTCTAAATATTTGCAATTACTTTTGTTTTGCATTTTTGCAAATGCTAAAATTGCACCTTCCTTTTTAAATAGAAAATCAGAGTATAAATATACTGAAAATTTTTCACAAAAATCAATTTCCTTCAATTTTGAATCTATATATTCAAAATCTTTGTCATTGACATTTAAAGTAACATATAAATCAATTAAAAATACTATGATATTTGAAAAAATAAAGTCATTTTCAGTTTTTTGATCTATATCGATCAACTTATATAAATCAAACGGTATATTGAGGATTTCATCTTTAGAAAAATATTTATAGAATTCCTTACAGTCATATAATCCACTAGAAAAAACTTCGTTTATATTCATTACTCCAACGCCTCAATGCAAGTGTTATACATTTAATTAAGCTTCAAAAACACAGTTTTTGTCAGTTTAAACCGGTTGTTGAATGTTCCTGACTCATTGCTTTTTGCTCCAAGATTCCTACTATTCTTTTGATTATATTTTTAAAATATTCAGCCCATTCTTTTATATCTTTTTCTTCAATATATCTAAGCCAAATGTCCATATCATTATTATATACATCTTTTACGGGTTCGTAATTTTTCAAAAACCATTTTTTAATATCATCAGACATATTTAGCAATGGATAATTTGAAGGCGGCTTTTTCATTTTTTTTCTTATTTCATTCTCTTTTTTTGTAATGTATTTTAATTCTTCTTGTGTTAAATAATGACTTATTCTATTCCTCTCAATAGCCTTAGCGCCTATTCCATCTGTTTCACTTAACTGAAATTCGATGACAAATTTTGATCCTGTATAAAAATTAAAAGCGCTTTGAGCACATTGAAACCAAAATATTACATATAATTCGTTTATTTGCTTATAAAAACCAAGCATTCCGCCTTTAGTCTTTTTATATCCTAATGCTTTAAAATCTTCCTTAATTGTTACATTTATAGTTTTATATACTTCAGTTGATTTCATTTTTTCTCCTTATATTCTATCATTTCTTTATTCAAAAATACATTTGCATAATATTCATATTCTCTTAGTTCCGGATATTTTTGAAAATCAATATATGGAGCTTTACAATAGGGACATCTAAAAGGATTGTAAAATTTAAATCTTCCATATCCTTTTTTTTCTAATTGAGAATCAATTCTTTTTACCGATTCTTCTGAAATATTTTTACATAACTGACCAGGCATATCTTCAATTGCATCATAGGGTACCATTAAAGTTTCGCTGCCATCATCTGAATAAAAATACTGGAAATAACCATTTCCTGCATGGTAACTATGAATATTAAAACTTTTTTTGCATTCGTCGCAAATACAGCATAATCTGAAATTTGAAGGAGTTATAAATCCCGAAAAATGTAAGCCTCTGCTGAATAATCCCATTCCCTTATTTTCCTGATTATCATTATTATATGCATTTAATAAAACCGGCTGAAATCTTATTCCGTTTATCTGATTGATTTTCTTTTCTGTTTTAAATGGACTATCATCAATTTCGCCATCGATCATCAGACCAAAATTATTTAAGATCCGGATGCATAAATGAAGAAATTTCAGACTTGAAAAATTACTTTTATTTCGGGATTCAATTATATAATTTGCTATACATTTATTATCTTTAAAAATTATTAATTCATTACTTACTAGTTCCATTGCTGTTTTCACATTAACAACTTCAACTAATTCTTTTGGCGATATTTTTGAATTATTAATTTCTTTTTCTAATTCAGAGAAATCAATATTTATTTTATTTTTATTTATTGTAATTACTTTTTTTTCTAACATTTTTTCCTGCTACATGTGCCCAAGAGAGGGAGTCCATATACCTAACGCTTAACCTGCAAAAATGTAGTTTTTATCAGCTCGAACCAGTTGTTAGGTAATCTTTATATTCCCAAAATATTGGACAATGATCACTTATATACTTATCTGTTTTTAAATCTTTAATCATATTCCAAGGAATAATTGTAAATGTTTTTGTTTTATCTATATATTCGATTGGAGCAAAAATATAGTCGATATGGTTTGGTTTTAATTTATTATATAGATGATAGCTTGTATATTCCGTTTCTTTTCCATGTTCGATTTTATTTTTACGATGATAAACGCTACATATCCCTTTTTTATTAAGCATTTCTACTAAATCTGAATGTTTCCACCATGCATCATATTTGTTATCATCCCATTTAGTATTACTATTAAAATCTCCAAGTATTATAGGGTTTTTATCCAAAAAACTCCTATTCATTTCGAGATAAAAATAAAGTTGTCCAATATAATCCAAAACACTATTACGATCACCTTTTGTCCACACAGCAATAAAAAATTGATCATTCGATATAAACGGAATAAATTCATCAAGTCTAATATTATTATATTTATTTATTTTATTATCAGGAATTATTTTTATTTCATACTTACTATAAATACCTATTTCTTTTGAATCTGATAAACCTTCCCAATAATCGTATTTATACTCTTCAAGCTTTTGATTCTTACCAGACTCAGGAATAACCAAAATATCTGAATCAAATTGTGATATATATTTATATTTATTAGCAATATTCTCACAACAATTCCATATTATTATCTTCATTAATTAATCCTCACGAAAGCGTGTTCAACCTAATGTTAAACCATAATCATTTACTCTTCAAGTACTTAACCTAATAATATCAACTATGTTTCCTAAACCGAAGCTATTTTAGTTTTTGATTATACTTAAAATCCGGTCGCCTATCTTTTTTTCTTCGTCAACGCGCCCCTAAAGGCTATATCCAAAACTTCTTCAACATGGCTTACGGGGTAGAACTTAATGCCCTTTTTAATGTATTCGGGGATTTCGTCCAAGTCCCTTGTGTTAGTCTGAGGAATGATGACTTCCCTTATACCGTTGCGGCGGGCGGCGATTGTTTTTTCTTTTAGGCCGCCTATGGCAAGAACCTGTCCTGTAAGCGAAAGCTCTCCGGTCATTGCAAGTTTAGGCTTGATAGTTTTCCCTGAAAAGAGAGATAAAAGAGCTGTGGCCATAGTGATACCTGCGGACGGGCCGTCCTTGGGAGTCGCTCCCTCGGGCAGGTGAAGGTGAATTATATTTTTTTCGAACCATTCCGTTTTTTTTATTTTTTGGTTTACGGCAAACATTCGAGTCCATGAAAGGGCTATGCCTGCGGATTCTTTCATAACATTTCCGGCTTGACCTGTGAGCTTAAAGCCGCCCTTTCCAGCCATCGATGCAGTTTCTATCAAAAGAGTGTCTCCGCCCATAGATGTCCATGCAAGACCTATCGAGGTACCGGGGACATCGGCCTTTTTAATATCGTCATCGCGGAAGATAACCTTGCCCAGCATCTTTTCAATGTCGGCCTTTGTTACGATCAGCTTTTCGTCTTCTTTTCTTTTACCGTTTACAATTTCGGTTGCAACCTTGCGGTGAATTTTATCCAGCTTCTTTTCAAAGTTGCGCACTCCGGCTTCCCTTGCATAAGAGTTGGCAATGTAAAGGAGCATATCCTGACTGTAGACTACCTGATTCTTTTTAAGGCCGTGCTTTTCAAGACTTTTCGGAATAAGGTGTTTTTTTGCTATCTGCACCTTTTCGGAATCGATGTAGCCCGAAAGCTTTATTACCTCGGCCCTGTCCAAAAGAGGACGGGGAATGGAATCGAGGGTGTTTGCCGTGAGAATAAAAACTATGTTGGAAAGGTCAAAGGGCAAATCCAAATAGTGGTCTCTAAAGTTTATATTTTGCTCCGGATCCAAAACTTCAAGGAGAGCACTTGAAGGGTCACCCTGATAGCTTTGTCCCATCTTATCGACCTCGTCTATCATAAAAACGGGAGAATTGGTTTTTACTATCTTTAAGCCCTGGAGGATTTTACCGGGCATGGCTCCTATGTAGGTTCTTCGGTGCCCCTTTATTTCGGCCTCATCCCTCATGCCTCCGACCGAAAACCTAAAGAAGGGCTTGGACATAGCTCTGGCTATGGACATGCCGACGCTCGTTTTACCTACACCGGGCGGGCCCAACAAAAGAATAATCGAACCCTTGGTGTCCTTCTTTAATTTACGCACTGAAAGATATTCTATTATTCGGGTCTTTACGTCTTCAAGTCCGTAGTGATCCTTGTTTAAAATCTTTTGAGCTTTTGCAATATCGTATTCTTCGGGCTCTGAATTTTTCCACGGAAGGGAAAGAATGGTTTCCAAATAATTGCGGGTAACTATGTATTCGGAAGAATATGGGTCGAGCATCTTAAATTTTTCAAACTCGGAGTCCACAGCCTCTTTTACCTCTCCGGTAAACTGAAACTCTTCTATCCTCTTTGCAAAATTTTCTTCTTCATTGGTCTTAGGATCTGTGGTCAGCCCCAATTCTTCTTTGATGGATTTAAGTTCTTCCCTTAAAAAATAATCGCGCTGATTTTTTTCGACGCGCATGTTAAGGTCATCCTGTATCTTGCGCTGAACCTGTAAAAGTTCTTGTTCTTTTTTGATATGAACAAAGACCTCTTCCATTCTCTTTTTTACGTTTAGAGTTTCAAGAATCTTTTGCTGATCTTCTTTTTGAATGTTTAAGATACTTGCGATAAAGTCGGCTATTTTTCCGGGATGATCAATATTGATCATATTGAGCCTCATCTCTTCGGAAAATAAGGGATTGTTTTCAGAAAGCTGCTTCATCTCGCTTATTAGAGCTCTGGTAAGGGCTTCCACCTCATGGTTTTTTTCTTCTTCATCATCCAGATATTGAACGGCTACGACTATCGGATTTGTATCGTTTACGGTTTTGCGTATCTTAAAGCGTTTTTGAGTGGCTATAAAAACGTTGAGTCCGCCGTCTGGCAGATTTATCTTACGCACGATTTTTGCGGCACAGCCTACCTTGTATAAGTCCTTGGCTTGAGGGTTTTCTATATTGTTTTTAAGAAGGGTAAGCCCTATAAAACCGTCGCCGGCATAGGCATCTTCAATTGACTTTATGTCTTCGGGGGCATTAATTAAAAGCGGCGTAAAAATGCCGGGAAAAATCGGCCTGCCGCTCAAAGGGACAATATTCAACTTTTGAGGCAGCAAGCTTTCTATCGGAACAATTTCTTTTTTATCACTCATTCTTTAAATATCTCAATAATTTAAAAAAAAGTCAATCGGAAAAGATGATTATTAAATGTCAAAATATACGCCTGTCTTTGACATAATCGGATATATCTTTGTGCCATTTATGTGGCTGATACAACTGCCGGAACCTGTGCTTGGAGATTCCTTTAAAATTGAACGGTCCCTATCCTTGCATTATCTCCCGCAGCATGCTATTATATCACTGAGGAAAACATTTTAGCGAAATTGTAGTG
Organism: Treponema denticola; assembly: GCF_024181645.1. Taxonomy (NCBI): domain Bacteria; kingdom Pseudomonadati; phylum Spirochaetota; class Spirochaetia; order Treponematales; family Treponemataceae; genus Treponema; species Treponema denticola. Next base: position 1,997,144 of record NZ_CP058624.1, read on the forward strand.
AATAAAAGACCGTAACCTCTCGTACTCGGCCTTAGCTCATCAACAAAATTTTAATTTTTTTTAAATAAAATTAAATAAAATCTTGACAAAACGGGGGGGGGGGGGGGGTAGAATAATATTATAGAATTAATAACAAATAATAAAAATTAGGAGGCCGATATGAAAAATGAAGACAATTATTATGCACAGAATTTAAATGCACAAAAATTATTCCGAGTATACGACACGGCACTTCCCCGTGTGCGGCAATACCTCAATGAAGAAATAAATTTTATCAAACGGAATTTAACCGGAACCGAATCGGTTTTGGAAGTCGGCTGCGGGTATGGGAGAATATTAAAAGAATTATCTCCGTATGCAAAGCGTCTTATCGGTATCGACATTTCCGAAGATTCTGTCGCTTTTGCAAAAGAATTTTTAAAAGATAGTTCCAACGCAACAGTGCAGGCGGCGGATGCTTATAACCTTGCGTTTAATGGTGAATTTGACATGGTACTCTGTTTGCAAAACGGACTTTCCGCAATTAAAGGTTCTGCAGAACGCCTTATTACCGTATGTGTCCAAAGTCTCAAGAAAGGCGGAAAAGCCTTTTTCAGCACCTATAGCGGAAAATTCTGGAAAGATCGGCTTGAATGGTTTCGGGAACAGGCGGATAAAAAGCTTTTAGGCGAAATCGATGAAGAAAAAACAAAGGACGGTATCATTATCTGCAAAGACGGTTTTAAGGCGGTAACCTTTACCGAAGAAGAACTTAAAAAACTCGGCATTCAATCGGGTTTTCGGTATGAGATAAAAGAGATAGATAAATCAAGCTTGTTTTTAATATTGACAAAATAGATATAAGGAATATGCCTTACAAAAGTGTAAAGACTGTGATATACTAATAGATAAGGGGGATACTTTATGGCAAAACACAATCGCCGGTACAAAGACTCGGTATTCGTAGATTTATTCAGCGAAGATAAAACCGCCAAAGCCAACTTTTTATCGCTCTACAATGCACTGCACGGCACACACCTTGATTCTTCGGCGGAATTGAAGCCGCTTAAACTTGAACAGGCGATGTATACAAAATTGTCCAATGATGTATCGTGTCTGATTGATAATAAAATCATTGTGCTGGCAGAACACCAATCGACTATAAATGAAAATATGCCTTTGCGCTGCTTACAATATGTAGCACGTCTGTACGAACAAATTCAAGACCCGAAAGCAAAATATTACAGAACCTTGCAAAAAATTCCCATACCTGAATTTTACGTCTTCTATAACGGCAAGGCAAAATATCCGGCTCAGAAAACGCTCAAACTTTCAGAGGCCTACATCGCAAAATCGGAACAAGTTCCGCTGGAACTAACGGTTCAAGTGCTTAATATTAACACAGACAAAGCGAATAAGATTTTAATGACCTGTAAACCATTGGAAGAATACAGCCTGTTTGTAGAAGCCGTACGCCGCCATACCGCGCTTGATAAAGAAAAAGGCTTTGAAAGTGCTATAAAAGAATGCATCCAAAACGGCATTTTAAAAGAATATCTACAAAGAAAATCACGGGAGGTGATAAATATGTTACTGGCAGAATATGACTATGATACTGATATAGCGGTGCAGCGTGAGGAAAGCCTAATGATTGGAATACAGCAAGGCTCATACCAAAAAGCTCTTGAAACGGCTGCAGCATTTAAACGGCTTGGGGTTGATATTGTTAAAATAGCCGAAGGAACAGGCTTAAGCCGTGAAGAAATCGAAAAGCTTTAAAATGTGAGGTAATCAATATGTTGCCGGCATAATATGATTATGATAAGGAGATATGATAAACAGTTCGGCAGGAATTCAGCCTCACTGTTTATCTGCCGAGTTTGCCTTTCGGCAAACGTCGCATTATTGTATGCAGTTTGTAAACAAACTGCGTGAAAAAACTTTTTTCAGGATTTGATAATCCTTGCAAAAAGTTTTTATGGGAGAATTTTTATGAGTGACGAAAAAAGAAACGGAACAGCTGTTTCCGAAGGAAAGACGGAACCGAAAACTATAATCCGGTTTGTGGTTTATAGTTTGATCGGTATTTTTATGTTTTTTATTCCGATTGCAATCGGCGGAAAAAAGACGATTCCATTGGATCATATTGTGGGATTGATTCAAAAGATTCCATATTATGCAAAGTACTGGGGGCTTTTGCTTTGCTGCGTGGGCGTAGTTTTTCCATTTATAACAGGTTCATGGAAAAAGACCAAGGTAAAAATGGTGTTTTCCATTATCAACATTCTTGCAATCCCCTTTGCAATTATGACGGTATTCAATGTAGGGCCTGAAGCTCTTTTAGCCAAAGGAATGTTGCCTTTTATTTACGGTAAAATTGTAGTTCCGGTCACAACCATCGTTCCTATAGGCTCGGTATTTTTGGCCTTTATCGTCGGCTACGGCCTCATGGAATTTGTAGGAGTCTTTATGCGACCCATAATGAAACCTGTTTGGAAAACGCCCGGCCGCAGTGCTATTGATGCCGTAGCTTCTTTTGTAGGAAGCTATTCTATAGCCTTGCTCATTACAAACCGTGTTTACAAAGAAGGAAAATACACAAATAAAGAAGCTGCAATTATCGCTACGGGCTTTTCGACCGTGTCCGCAACATTTATGATAATAGTTGCAAAAACACTCGGCTTTATGGAACACTGGAACTTCTATTTTTGGACAACAGTTATAGTCACCTTTATCGTAACGGCAATTACTGCAAGAATATATCCTCTATCCAAAAAAGCCGACTCCTATTATGAAAATCAAAAGGGCGATATTGAAACCGATGTAAAGGGGAATAAATTTAAAATTGCCTTGGGAGAAGCCGTAAAGGTTTGTTCTGCAGCCCCTTCCCTGCCGCAAAACGTAAAAATAAATTTGCTTGACGGTATAAAACTTGCAATAGGTTTGGCTCCGTCTTTAATGGCGATCGGAAGTTTGGGGCTTATCATTGCAAAATATACGCCTGTCTTTGACATAATCGGATATATCTTTGTGCCATTTACGTGGCTGATACAACTGCCTGAGCCCGTTCTTGCGGCAAAAGCTCTTGCCACAAGCATTGCGGAAATGTTTTTGCCTGCTCCATTAGTTGCAAATGCTTCGGCAGGTACAAGGCTTGTAGTAGCTGTAGCCTGCGTTTCGGAAATCTTATTTTTCTCGGCATCTATCCCCTGTATGATGAGCACGGAGATTCCATTAAAGATGAAGGACTATCTTATCATCTGGGTTGAAAGGGTTATCCTTTCGATTCTGTTGACGGCACCCTTTGTATATTTGTTTACATATATAATTGCAAAATAAGTGCTAAAACTGAAAGATGTGCCGACATCATATCTCACTGAAGAAAAATGCTGTTTTTGTCATTTTTCTTCAGTGAGAAGGATAGCAAATTGAACGGTTCCTACTTGTTCTTTAAGCTTAAAAACCATATAATTTTTGCATGAAACTTTTTGTTGTACGTCACGGTGAAACTGACTGGAATTCTAAGATGATGGCTTGCGGTGTTTCCGAAGCCTCTCTTACCGAAAAAGGAAAAGCCCAAGCAAAAGAACTCGCCGAACGCCTTGCTGCCGAACAGGATAAAAATAAGATCAGCTTTATCTATGTGTCCCCGCTTAAAAGAGCCATAGCAACGGCAGCTTATATCGAAAAAGCTTTGGGTATAAAAGCAAAAATAGATGAACGCTTAAAAGAAATAAATTTTGGAACTTTTGAAGGTGATGATTGGAGAAAACCTGAATTTTTAAAAATAACCGACAGTCCTTTTTTTAGATTTCCGCAAGGAGAATCCTTGGTGCAAATTGCACACCGTGCCTACGGTATGATTGAAGAGGTCAAAGCAAAACACAAAAATGAAAACGTGCTTTTTGTTTGTCATGGAATGATAAGCACTATGATTTGCACATATTTTAAATCTTATTCAAAAGAAGAACTGGAAAAGATAGAAATCAAAAACTGCCAGCTTCTTGAATTTGAATTATAAAATTAAAATAAATCTTGCATATTTTAAGTCTTCATGTTATACTTAAGCTCTATAAAAGGCAATTATTTAACTTTTATCAGTTTTAATATTTAAAGGAGAAAACTATTATGATTACAAACAAAGAAATCGCATCTGCGATGACAATCAAACTTGATGCAACGCTTCCTCCCGACCCTGTTTTTGAAAAGGGAATCAGGCGGGCACCGAGCAGGGGCTTTAACTTGACAAAGGCTCAAACGGAAACGGCCTTAAAAAACGCCCTCCGCTATGTGCCGGAAGAACTTCACGAAAAGCTCGCTCCTGAGTTTTTGGATGAGCTTTTTACCTACGGCCGAATTTATGCTTACCGCTATCGTCCGGCAGGGAACATCTACGGAAAACCCATAAATGAGTACAAGGGCAAGTGCCTTGCAGCAAAGGCTATGCAGGTTATGATAGACAATAACCTTGACTTCGATGTCGCCCTCTACCCCTATGAGCTTGTAACCTACGGTGAAACAGGTTCTGTCTGCCATGACTGGCTCCAGTACCGCCTCATAAAAAAATACTTGGAAGAATTAACCGAAGATCAAACCCTCGTTATGGAATCGGGGCATCCGTTAGGCCTCTTCCCTTCAAAGCCTGAAGCTCCGAGGGTTATAATTACAAACGGCCTTATGATAGGTATGTTTGACAATTACAAGGACTGGGAAGTTGCAGAAGAAATGGGCGTTGCCAACTACGGTCAGATGACGGCAGGCGGCTGGATGTATATCGGCCCTCAGGGTATCGTTCACGGAACATTTAATACAATCCTCACAGCAGGCCGTAAGGAACTGGGAGTCGCAAGCGACGGTGACTTAAAGGGAAAGCTATTTATTTCTTCCGGCTTGGGCGGAATGTCGGGAGCCCAACCCAAGGCCTGCGAAATAGCAAATGCCGTCGGTGTTTTTGCCGAAGTCGATAAATCGAGAATCAATACCCGTCTTGAACAAGGCTGGGTTCACGAAATGTCAGATAACTTGGATGAAATCTTTAAAAAGGTAGACGAGTACCTAAAAAAGAAGGAGCCTATCTCAATCGCTTATCACGGCAACATTGTAGACCTTCTTCAATATTGTGTAGACAAAAATGTTCACATCGACCTCCTTTCGGATCAAACCTCCTGCCATGCACCCTATGAGGGAGGCTATTGTCCCGAAAAGATGACCTTTGAAGAAAGAACTAAGCTCCTCTATGAAAACCGCGAAGAATTCTGCAAGAGGGTAGATTCTACATTAAAGCACCACTTTGAGCTTATCAAAATTCTTTCTTCGAGAGGAACATACTTTTTCGACTACGGAAACTCCTTCCTCAAAGCCGTATTTGATGCAGGCGCAAAGGATGTTTCTAAAAACGGAATCGATGAAAAAGACGGCTTTATCTTCCCCTCTTATGTAGAAGACCTTATGGGACCCGAACTCTTTGACTACGGTTACGGCCCCTTCCGCTGGGTATGCTTATCAGGAAAACCTGAAGACTTGGACAAGACGGATGCCGCCGCAATGAGCTGCATTAACCCCGACCGCCGCGGACAGGACAGGGACAACTACTACTGGGTACGCGATGCCAAAAAGAATAAGCTCGTTGTAGGAACTCAGGCCAGAATTCTTTATCAGGATGCTGAAGGAAGACGCGATATTGCCTTAAAGTTTAACGAAATGGTTCGCAAGGGCGAAATCGGCCCCGTTATGATGGGACGAGACCACCACGACGTAAGCGGCACCGATTCGCCTTTCCGCGAAACTTCCAATATCAAGGACGGAAGTAATGTAATGGCAGACATGGCCGTACAGTGCTATGCCGGAAATGCAGCCAGAGGAATGAGCCTTGTAGCTCTCCACAACGGCGGCGGTGTAGGTATCGGAAAATCCATTAACGGAGGTTTCGGCCTCGTGCTTGACGGAAGCGAGCGTGTCGACGAAATAATCAAATCGGCCATTATGTGGGACGTAATGGGAGGCGTAGCCCGCCGAAACTGGGCCCGCAACGAAAACTCCATTACCACCAGTATCGAATACAACAAAAACTATTCAAAAGGCCACATCACTATTCCTTATGTTGCTAAAGACGAGTTCGTAAAAAAACTGGTCGAGCAAAAATATAAAAAATAAAACGGCTGATACCAAAAGACTCCGGGCAGTTAAAGCTGCCTGGAGTCTTTAGCCGGAATCTCAAAACGCCCTCTACTTGACTTTATAGCTTTTTTTTGCTTTACTATATGCCTCATGAAAAAAAATATAACTATTATCTTATTTATTTTTATAAGTTCTTTTTGTTTTTCTCAAAATATTACTACTGCAGGGGACTTTTTTTCTTCAGTATCGGATAGATACGCTCAAATACAGGACTACATTGTCGACATGAATATAACCGTCGGATCGTCAACACAACAGGCAGCAGCCATGTTTAAAAGACCGGATAAACTTCGCTTAGACTTTAAATCTCCCGCAGAACAATGTATTGTTTTTAACGGAAATACTCTTTCAATTTACTTGCCTCAATACAGAACCATTTTGACTCAGGATGTTGAACAAAGCAATGCAGGAGGTTCTTCGCTGGCAACTCCTCAGGGCCTTTCCCTTATGAAAAGAGGGTATACAATTCAATACGATACAACATCGGCTCCGCAGCCCTTGGAAGAAGGCTCCTCTGAAAATGTTATAATCTTATTGATGAATAGAAAATCTGCAACCGAGACCTTTAAAACTCTGCGGGTTATGATTTATCCTGACGGTAAACTAATACGCCGAATTGAGGCAATTCCTGTTTCGGGCGGTAAAATTACATTCGATTTTTATAATTACAGGATAAACGCAGGAGTAGGCAGCAGAAACTTTGTTTTTGATGCTCCTTCTACGGCAAAAACCTTTAATGATTTTCTTTTTGTCGATTAATTTGGTATGGGAGATAAATAATGAACGAAATCGGAAAATTACTCACCGAAACAAGAATAGGAAAAGATCTTGAGCTTGATCAGGTTGCAAGAGAAACAAATATAGCCAAAAGGTATTTGGAAGCATTGGAAAGCGATGATTACAGTGTTTTCCCTGCAGAACCGTATATCGTGGGTTTTTTGAGAAATTATTGCGAATATTTAGACCTTGATCCCGAAGAAATAACCAATCTTTATAAACAGATTAAAATACAAGAAACTTCCCTGCCGCCGGATGCCCTATTAGAAAAAAGAGGATTTGCTTTGTCTAAGCCCCTTATTATAGGCTTTGGTGTATTGGCGATTATTGCCGTCATAATTACAGTAGTATTTTTTGCATTTAAAAGCTGGATACCGGCCATACAGCAAAAACGCAGTCAAGCAAGTGTAGGAACCGAAGTTCGGGAAACAAGGGAAGCAAAAACATATGAAATAAATCAACAAAAATATGAGCAAAGAATATTTGAAGGCGATGTCTTAAAATTAACTATAGAAGATAACGAATACAAGATTGAAGTAGAAAAAGTAAGTCCTAAATTAAATTTAAAGACAGAAACAGGAAATCAAATAATAAGCCTAGGACAAACCGTTAAAATAGATCTTAACAACGATTTAACACCGGATGTCGAAATTACTTTAGAAGACATAGATAAAAATAACCCTGAGTCCGGAGCTCTAGTATCTGTATTGACCGGAAATAGTATTTCAGAGGGAAAACCTTCTACAGAAACAGACTTAATCGTTTCCGAAGAAGATTCTCAAGCCGCTGCAACTTACAAGGTGCTGTTTGAAAGCGGTTCAGCCTACCCCGTAACCTTAAATGCCACATTTAGGGGCTACTGCTTATTCAGACATGAGGCAGACAAAACTAATCGTGAAGAAAGATACTATCAAAAAGCCGAACAGCTTACCGTTCAAGCCAATAACGGTTTAAGAATTTGGGCATCCAACGGAAATGCCGTAAAACTTCAAGTAGTTGCAGGAGGCAAAACCGTTGATTTGGAAGTCAGCCGGCCGGGAGAAGTTATCGTAAAAGACCTCAAATGGATACGGGATGATGAAACCAAGCGCTTTAAATTCATAGTTGTAGATGTCGATTAAAACAAATGCTTCAAAAGAAATTTTTTATTGATTTGCACGGTTGTGCAAAAAATCAGGTTGATGCCGAACTTATAATCGGGATAATGGAAAATTTATCATGGAAAAACACTTCCGATCCCGATGAAGCGGATTTGATAATAGTCAATTCATGCGGCTTTATTAATTCTGCAAAAGAAGAATCGATAAATGCCGTTTTACAGGCTAAGGCGGCCCACCCTAAGGCTAAAATTCTCTTGGCCGGCTGTTTGGCAGAACGTTATGCCGATATACTCAAAAACGATTTATCTGAAGCAGACGGTATTTTTGGAAACGGAGACCTTTCTTTATTACCTCAATTAATAGACTCCATGTTTCCTAAAAAGACTTTGGACAAAAAAATCATTGAAAAAACTCTTATTCCTCCGCAAATAGGCATCTGCGGGGGAGAAAGGCCTAAAATACTTAACTTTCCGCGTTCTACCTATATCAAAATAACCGAAGGCTGTGATAATTTTTGCAGTTTTTGTGCTATCCCCATTATCAGGGGACGCTTAAGAAGCCGGCCTATTAAAGACATCTGCGATGAGATAAAAATCTTTTTAAAAAAAGGCTTTTATGAATTTAACCTGATAGGACAGGATCTAGCCGCCTATCAAACCGGAAAAAATGATTTAAAAGAAGATAAACTGCATAAAGAAAAGAGCTCAGGCTTAGCCCTTCTTTTAAAGAGCATTTCGGAAATAAAAGGTAATTTTAAAATCAGATTACTTTACATTCATCCCGACCACTTTCCACTTGATATTCTGTCTATAATGACGGCAGATAAAAGATTTTTGCCTTATTTCGATATTCCATTTCAATCGGGGGCACAAAAAATAATAAGGGCTATGAACCGAAATGGCTCTGCCGAGGTTTACCTTGATATCGTAAAGAATATACGGGATGCTTTTGAAAAAGCAAAAAGTCCTTACGGAGAGCCGCAAATACGGACAACTTTTTTGGTAGGCTTTCCGGGCGAAACGGACGAAGATTTCAATGAAACTATCAAGTTCTTAAAGGAATTAAGGCCTCTTTGGTCGGGAGGCTTTACATATTCAAGAGAGGAGGATACCCCTTCATATTCCTTTAAGGGCAGAGTTCCCAAAAAAACGGCAGAAGCCCGCCTCGCCGAAATACAAAATACTCAAACCTCAATAACAGAAAAAAAACTGGATTCCTTTATAGGAAAAGAAATAGAGGTCTTAGTAGAAGAGCTTATTCAGGCAGAGGATAAAACATTTTTAGCCCTTGGACGGGCTTGGTTTCAAGCGCCGGAAGTTGACGGAGCCGTTGTTTTAAACTTTAATTTAAACAAAAAAGACATCGATGGGAATCCGATTGCTCCCGGATCCATTGTAAAGGCAAGAATCGCAGCCCGAAACGGTTTTGATTTAGAAGCCGTAGCCGTTTAAAACTTGTCGATAAAAACCTCCATAATGTATAAAGACTTATAAAAATACGCCGATACTGTAATGAGGTATAATTAATTCCGCCTTAAAATTTAGCATATTGCAGAGGGTTTACTAATCCTTTATAAATATGATAAAATAGGTATTGGAGATTTAAGTTGCGTACGAGTTTAAAAGTTTTTATAAGTTTAGTTATCTCTCTAGCCGTATTTTCGGGTCTTTTATATTTAACGGCCTCAGATTATGAATCTTTTACAGAAACGAAAATATATAAGCCGTCCATATTACGGCATATCAATGAAAACCTAAAAGAGATTGAAAAAACTTTTATAGCTTGGAATGAAGAAAACACCGAGTTATTTAAAAATTTCCTTCGTGAAGAAGCATTAATGTCAGCGGTAAAGCAGGATCAAGACCAATCCGACATAGAAGCGCGAAATAATACCATTTCAAAAATAATATCGACAGTCCCCGGCTTTGCAGGATTGCGGATAATCGATTCACAATATCAAAAAACTCACTTTAGTACCTTTCCGGAAGACATTCTAAGTAAGACAAACTCAATGCTTTCCTATAAAAAGTACAACGATGCAGGCAATTTAATTCCATACCAACATATAGCATCTGCAGACAAGCCGGAAGTAAAAATTACGGCTTCAACAGCTTTTGATGTGATTCTATATTCTTTGCCTTTTTACGATACATATGATGTATATAGGGGAACGGCCGTTTTTTATATCTCAGGGAACAGCTTTTTATATCATTTGGTTTCACAAAATATCCTTTCAATCAGCGACGGTTTAGCCCTCCTCTCCGACGAATCTCATACCATAATCGGTCTTTTGACAGGTAACCATAATGTTGTTTCTCCGGAATTAAAGGAAGCCGTCCTCAATGACTGGGAAAGGGTTCCTCAAAATGTACGTATAATAGGCCTTGATGGGGAGAATAGCTGGGTTCTTATTACAAAAAAATCCGATTTCGGTTATGTAGGCCGGATAACCGAAAAAGATGTCTTTATGTTCCCCATGACCGTTAAGTATTTTTTGATATTTACGGTTTTTGTGACAATATTTTTAATGTCCTTTCTATTATTGAATATAAAAAGAAACCGCTTATTTATTGCTCAAAATAAAATTCAGGCGCTGCATTGGTCAATTCTAAAAAACTATTTAAAAACATCTCAAAACGAAAATTGGGCAGAACTGCAAAAAGAACTTGAATATCATCGGCATGAAGTAAATGCAGAAATAAAAAAGGGATTAGGAAAAAAACTTCTTGAAACTAAGGGAAAAGAAATAGATGATCTCTTACAAAATAGTTGGCAGGAAATATTTGACATTATAAACAAGTCCTCAAGAAACAAAGCTCTCTCCCAAGACCTAAAAAATGTAAAATCTGAAAACCTTATCAATCTTTTGATGGAGGCAGTCAAGGCTCAAAAGGATGTTTCCGATAAACCAAAACCGGTCCCTGAGGTCGAAGAACTTGATAAGATAGAAGATGCTGAGGCTGTTGAAGAACTCGGCGAAGCAGAAGAAGCCGATGCTGTTGAAGAACTCGATGAAGCAGAAGAAACCGATGCTGTCGAAGAACTTGATGAAATAAAAGAAGCCGATGCTGTCGAAGAACTTGGTGAAGCAGAAGAAGCTGAGGCTGTCGAAGAACTCGGCGAAATAGAAGAAGCTGAAGCCGTCGAAGAACTTGCTGAAGCAGAAGAACCTGAGGCTGTAGAAGAACTTGATGAAATAAAAGAAGCCGATGCTGTCGAAGAACTCGGCGAAATAGAAGAAGCTGAAGCCGTCGAGGAGCTCGGTGAAGCAGAAGAAGCTGAAGCCGTCGAAGAACTTGCTGAAGCAGAAGAACCTGAGGCTGTAGAAGAACTTGATGAAATAAAAGAAGCCGATGCTGTCGAAGAACTCAGCGAAGCAGAAGAACCTGAGGCTGTTGAAGAACTTGATGAAATAAAAGAAGCCGAGGCTGTCGAAGAACTCAGTGAAGCAGAAGAACCTGAGGCTGTCGAGGAGCTCGGTGAAGCAGAAGAAGCTGAAGCTGTAGAGGAACTTGCTGAAGAGGAAATCGCCGAATCTAAAGTATTTGATAAAATAGAACACTCCGAAACTACAACGCCTCTTGATACAGAGGAAGAAATTACCGCAACGGAAAGTACTGATGATCCGATGCTTCTTTTTAATGATTTAGGATATACTATTTCAGGTTTGGATTTTTCCGGACTGGATATTCCTATTTCAGAACTTGAAAAAACGGAAGCTAAAAAGGTTGAATACATTACTGAAGATTATAGCCCGATACGTTCAATGTGGGGAAAATATGATGAAAGCCCAATCTTGGGTACTCTGGATGTAGTAGGGGAAAGTGATCCTGTGCCTTTGCTTGATATAAACGAAGAGCAAACAATAGTAAACGAGGACGGAGTCTTTATTATCCGTAAAACAGAACCTGTAAAACCTGAAAATAAAGATTTTAAGGCTCTTGTTGACTCAGTCCTTAGATAGCACCAAAATGCAAACAATTTTAAACAATTTTAAACGACTTCTTTTTATTTTATTTTTTATGGGTAATTTAAACGTTGTTCTATGCGAAAATAGAGACAAACTTGATGCCTTTAATTTTAACCTTGATAATCCATGGCTTAGTTTAAAAGCCATTCAGACGGCCTATCCTGATCTTGTAAAGAATATTTCCTTTGATTCGGAATTAAACGATTGGTTTATAACGATAAGAAATCAAAATTTGTATTGGTCCGATGGAAGACTTTTACCAAAAAAAGATATTCAAAATCGGCAAAAATGGGCTCCTATAATTTCTTACTTTTATTCCGATGAGGTACAAAACCCTAAAGACTTTTCTGAAGAACTTATATCGGCATTAAAACCTGAAAGTCTAATCAAGAACAGAAAAGCTTCCCCTCCACCAAATTACACTTTTTTTATGCTTTTATTTAATGGAAGAAACCGCAACGAGATTATAAAGCAAATACGCCGCTCCCGTTTCTTGGGTTACGATGTCTGGGTACATCAACGCGTTGTAGAGCCTTTAAGGCGTGTTCAAACAAAAATATACCAAGCTCAAAAAACAAACACAGAAGTTAAAAAATTTTTAAAAGAACTAAACCAGTGTTGGAGTTTTAATTGGAGAGTTATAGCAGATTCCGGTAAATTGAGCAACCACAGCTGGGGATCGGCTATCGACCTTTTACCGGCAAACTACAAGAATAAAAAAATCTATTGGTTTTGGGAAGCTGCCCGTAATGATTTTTGGATGAAAATAATGCCTTACAGAAGATGGATACCTCCTAAGACCATAATCGAGGCCTTTGAAAGTGAAGGTTTTATCTGGGGCGGTAAATGGACGCTCTGGGATAATATGCACTTTGAATACCGCCCCGAACTTCTATATATTCGAGATTTTGTTCTAAAGGCGGAATTTAATGAATTTATAGCGCAGAATACACAAAGTCTATATCAAACGCCTCAAATTGAAACAAGGCAAGCGGATAAAAAAATACCACAACGGCTTGCCGCTATTCTTAAAATGGCAGAATTGATAAAATTTACCTCATCCTTTTCCCGTAATATATTATCTTTTTACGGTATCGGCGGCACAACGGAAGAGGATTATTTTGAAAAAGAAGAAAATATAGAAGAACCGCAGGAACCTGAATATTTGGAGGAAATGATTGATTAAGATTGCTTTAGGGATATTTATAATTCTAATATTCTTTTTACTCGGTTTGGTTATCGGAAAATACAAAGAAAGAAGTTTAAATCTCAAAAAGTTAAATGAAGCAAGAAAAGATGCCGTAAAACGATCCCGGGCAGTATTAAATGGGCAGCTTTCAGAGCAACTGGCTCCTTTTTTCCCCGATTTTCCCGCAAATCCCACAGAAATACGCTTTATAGGTCAGCCTGTAGACTACATTGCCTTTAACGGTTCTTCCCAAGGGACTATTACCGATATTAGCTTTATAGAAATAAAAACAGGCTCATCAGCTTTGAGTCCTGTTGAAAAAGCTTTAAAAGATGCTATCGAAAAAAAGAAAATAAAATATATAGAATATAGGGTAGATTTTAGCAATAAATAGAGATTTTAGAATAAACCGCACAAAATGGTAATAAAAGTAATAAAAATACATTTTTTTCTTAAAAACACTTGACAATTTTTATTTAATTTGATAAATTATGAGCACACACAGAAAAGATACACATACTACTTCAAAAGAACCCCCGTATCCTCCTTTCGGGGGTTCTTTTCTTTTTTGCGCAAAATTTAATCTACTTTTTTATAAAAAAATCCTGATCGATAATTTCAACAGAAATATCATCATTTCCAAAAACAGAAATGGAATTATCTTTATAAAATAAAATACAGGCAGGCATTTTAGGCTTACCTATAAGGGGAAAATCCACCGTTACTAACTTTTGTAAAAGAGCCCTTGTCTTTTCTTCCCCTAAAACATAGCTTGATGTAGAAAGAGCATCGGCAAGGGTAGAGCTTTCACTTATGATGGAAGAAGCATTTAAGTTGTTGTGTACAGGATTCCCCGTCTTTGAATCGAAGATATGATGATAAATTATCCCGTCTTTTTCTATAAATCTTTCATAGTTGCCCGATGTTACAAGTGAAGCATCTTGAAGATTCATACTTATAACAGGATTTTGTTTTCCTATTATGGGATTCCTTAGGGCGGTCTTCCAAGTTTTTCCCGACGGGTTTTTACCTGAGGCTAGGATATTTCCGCCAAGGTCTATTAGAAAATCTTTTATACCATGCTCTAAAAGTATTTTTGCAATTTTATCGGCAGCATAGCCTTTTGCAATCCCACCAAGATCCAGCCTCATACCTTTTTTTTGCAAAAAGACCTGATTACCGGCTTTTAATTCTATATTTTTATAGTCTAAAAGCGGTAATATCTCATCGATTTCTTTTTGAGACGGCACAGTCTCATTTTCAAAGCCTATATTCCAAAGTTTTACCAAGGGGCCGATAGCCGGATTAAAAGCTCCATCGGTAAGCTCCGCCATCATAAGAGAAATTTGCAAAAGCTCGTACAATTCGTGAGAAACTTCCAAAGGAGAAAGCCCAGCCTCTTTGTTTAAGCGCTCAAGTTCAGACTCCCTTGTAGTAGTCAGCCCTTTTAGATTATTATTTTCTGCGGAAATCTTATCGGTGTTTGCATTAAAAATTGAATCAAGTTTTGTCAGCTCGGCATATACCTTTTCCAAAACCTCTTCCGTCTTTTTTTTAGGCTCGGATGTCAGGATACGCACCCTGCAAACGGTCCCAAGAGATAACCATGTTTTAGAATATTCTTTTATTGCCGGCCGGCACGAAACAGCTAAAAGCATGTAAAAAGCTAAAAATAAGAGAAAGATATATTTTTTAAACATAATGGCTCCGGTTTATTTGTCTTGCGCGTTTTTTTGTTTTGTTCCGCTCAAAATTAAATTTATACCAAGCCCTATTCCGCAACAAACGATAAAAGAATCGGCAGCATTAAAAGTCGGCCAACGATCCATCCCCAAAATACCGAAAAATTTTACATCTATAAAGTCTACAACACCTTCAGATCTAAAAAAACGGTCTATAAGGTTTCCGAAGCCTCCGCCCAGTATTCCGCATATAAACCATCTTTGAGCCCTTGTCAGTTCAGCAGACTTTAGATATGCTCCGGTAAGAGCTATCAAGAGTAAAAACGGTAAAAAAACCAACATTATCTTTCTTGCAATTTCTCCAAAACCGGCTCCAAGACTAAAGGCCGCCCCGGTATTGTATACAAGCCTCAAATTTACAAGGTCTCCTATCACCGGAATTACCTCATTCACGGACATATATTTTACAACTAAAATTTTAGTAACTTGGTCTACAATAATAACTATTGCAGTAAGCAAAAAAGGAAGATAATAATCTTTTTTATTATTCATAAGGTTCCTGCTTTATAATACATATAGATTTTGCTCTTTTGAGCGGCGAGTATTAACATAACGGGTTAAGTCGGTCATGTTTTGTACTATAATTCTATCATCATAAACGGAAATTCTGCCCTGATCTATAAATTTCCGCATATTGTCTTCGGTTTCTTCTTTTGAAAGACCCGCCCAGCGTGCAACCTCTTCAATTGTCGTATCAAAGGAGCGCATTTCCGTAGTGCGGTCAAGATTGGGCTGGGTTTCATCCAGCATCAAAAAAACGTCAGCTATTCTTGCCGGCCTGTCTTCAATAGTTAAAATCATAAACCTGCGTCTTTGGGCATAGATACGTCTTACAAAGGTCTTTAAAAGCCGCATAGCAATAGCCGGATTTCCCTTCATCAAAATTTCAAAGTTTTCCTTATTGAATTCGAGGGCCATCACATCGTCATAGGCTATGGCCGAGGCTGAACGGGGAGAATTATCCAAAATAGCCATCTCGCCGAAGATTTCCCCGGGCTGTAAGATATCAAGGTTTTTTTCAAATCCATTGATAATTTTTATAAGCTGAACACGGCCCGACTGTATCAAATAGAATGATGAACCGGGTTCAAATTCCGCAAATATAAGAGAGCCTTTAGGAAAGCTTTTTGCAAATCTTGAAAATGAAGAAAAAAGATCCGACATAGTTTATGCTCCTTGCAGCCTAGTGCTGCATTCTTTTTGAAGTTCCCTAATTTTTCCGATTATATCGGCACCTGACAAGAGAGCAGCCTTATCAAAAAAGGCAATCGCCTTATCAGGCCTTTCCATATCCATATAACACATACCCAAATACATAAGGGCATCTCCTATCTTTAAAGACTTGGGATGCTGGGAAATAAAACCTGTTAAAAGCTGTAAACAGCGCACATATTCTTTTTGGGCATGGAGAGCTTTTCCCGCACCTATATATGCCTTGTCGGTAATTTCATCACCAGCCCCTGCCTCTATTACGGTATGATATTGATCATAGGCAGCTTCAAATTCTCCCTTTTCAAAAAAATCGTCAGCCTTATTATATGCAAGATGAACAGTTCCGTCGGCAACCGGTGCCGGCTTTTCAGGCTGAACAAAAGCTGCCTCATTACTATGCCCTTCTGCGTTTCCGAAAGAGCGGCCTGCAGCCTCCGCCGTACTTCTAACTATCTGATCTACTTCTGAGCTGTATTTTCCGTTAGGATAGATAGACTTATATCTTGCCCCTACCTGTCCTGCAGCCTTATAGTGTTGGGAGGAATAAAAGGCATTCATAACATTAAAAAGACCCTCTTCAGGGTTTGTTTCTTCTTCACTGTCCAAAAGAGAGGCTAGCTGCTTATGGATACTCCTAAGCTGGCGGGAAAACACCTTTATCATCTGTAAAATAATGCGGGTATTCGTCTGTGCAAAGGCTTCAAATTCCTTGCTTGTAAAAGAATAAACTATAGAATCGGTTAAAACCATTGCGCTTTCCTCTCTTGGATAATTGCCCAATGCCGATTTTACTCCAAAAAATTCTCCGGTCTTTATATAGTCGGTAACCTGTTCTCCTGTTTCAATATCTATAGATGTAAGAGCTATGCTGCCCGTATTTAAAAGGAAAACACGTTCATCAAAATCGCCGGAGAAATAAACTACTGAATTTGCCTTGTAATTAATAGCCTTAGGCATTACGGCCTCCCAATACAAAACTTGCGTTCTATCATTCTAGCATATTTTTTAAGAAAAACCTAGCCCTTCTTTGTTTTTTTTGATATAATCTTTTTATATGGTGGACTTACACACTCATTCAACGGCATCGGACGGCACCTTTACCCCTGCGGAACTTGCCGCCGCCGTTAAAAAGGCGGGTATTTCAGCCTTTGCCTTAACCGATCATGATATTTTAAGCGGACTCGACGAAGCTGCTGCAGAAGCTAAAAGGCAGGGTATTATTTTTATACGCGGGGTTGAAATAAGCGTTAAATGGAGCCCCGGAGAACTCCACTTATTGGGCCTTGATTTGCGTAAAGATTCTCATGAGCTTAACGCGCTCTTACAGGATCTGCAAGATGAAAGGATAAACAGAAATCAAAGGATGGCCGAAAAGTTAAAAAAAGCCGGCTTTGATATTTCTTATGAAAAGGTGAGAGATTTTGCGGGCGGCGATAAGGGCTTGGGGCGGCCTCATTTTGCAGCCTACATGGCAGCCCATAAAATGGTCAAAAAAAATCAGGAAGCCTTCGATAAGTATTTTGCAAAGGGAAGACCTTTTTTTGAAGAAAAAGAAAATGCAGACCTTGCAGCCGCAATTTCTGCCGTAAAATCCGCAGGAGGGATTCCCGTTTTGGCTCATCCTATGTCCCTTTATTTGTCTTGGTCTTCCCTTCCCGATATTATAGCCGATTTTAAAAGGCAGGGTCTTGTCGGGCTTGAAGCTTGGAATTCTTCGACAAAATACAATGATTGTAAAAGGCTCGAAAAACTGGCTGCATCCCTCGATATGCCCATAACTGCCGGAAGCGATTTTCACGGTTCAATCCGAAAGGACAGAAAACTCGGAGAAACTTCAAAAAACGGTATAAAGATTGAAGACAGGTTTTACGAAAATTTACGAGCCCTCCATCCCGACCTTCCGCCTTTGCAAAATAGTTAGGCTGATTAAAAGATAAAAATTATGCAAAAAGAAATCGTAAAAACAAAAAAGATGGTTTTCGGTGCTTCATGTATAGCTTCCTTAAAAGACGGCAAAACCGTTTTTGTTCCCTATTCTCTTCCCGATGAGGTTTTGGAAATTTCCATCGTAAAAGAACATAAAAATTATACCGAGGGAAAAATCGAAAAAATCTTAGAAGCCTCTCCCCACAGGGTAGAACCTAGGTGCCCTTACTTTTATGTTTGCGGGGGCTGTAACCTTCAAACAGCCGATGACAAATACCAGCATTTTTTAAGAAAAAGCATGGCCCTTGAAGCCCTTGATAGAGCCTTGAGTTTAAATAAGGAAAAAGCTGTTTTTGAAAAGCAAGCTCTTGAAAAGAGCTTTTTTGAAAAAAGTATTTTTGTAAGCGGCCCGGACTGGGATTATAGAGCCCGCTTTCAGTTTTACATTGACGAGGACGGCTCTCTTTCTTTAAAAGAAAATAAAAGTTCCGGTTCGGTAAAGATAAAGGATTGCCCTATTGCAGTACCCGCAATAAGAAATCTTTTAAGATCGAATTTAAAAGAATATACTCCGAATTCGAGAATCCACATTTTTTCGGACGGAGAAAAAAATTTTACTCAAGATAATGCAAAAGAGTGCGAGGTAAGGCTTACAGGAAAAAGGATTAAATTTAATCCCTTGGGCTTTTTTCAATCTAATTTGGAAATGACCGAAAAACTGATAAACACGATTTTTGAATACGCAGAAATTTCAAGTTCTGTTTTGGATTTTTATTCAGGTGTGGGAACATTTTCTCTCTTTGCTTATGATCAGGCAAAAGAGATTCACCTTGTAGAACATAATAAACACGCTCTCGCCTATGCTCAAGAAAATTTTTCGATAAACTGGAATAGCTCATCAAACGGAATTGTCAAAGAAAAAAAAGAAAACGGTTTCCCTAAAATTTTTTATCATGCCTTGGACGGAAAAAATTGGACAAAAACAAAAGAATCAAAATTGAAATTCGATACGGTATTTGTAGACCCTCCGAGGAGCGGCATAGATAAGGAAGCCCTGTCTTGGCTTTGCACAAGCGGGACCCGTCAGATTTTTTATATTTCCTGCGACCCCGTAACCTTCGCCCGCGACACGGCAAGTCTTCTTGTATCCGGCTACAAATTAGAAAAACATTTTCTATTAGATTTTTATCCTCAAACTCACCACATTGAAACACTGGGTATTTTTAGGAAAGACGGAGATAACCGATTATGCTGCTATAAGCCGCAAAAAATTATCGGATGTAATGTATAATTTCATTTATAATATAGAGGGGGTTGTATATGAAAATCGAACATGTTGCGCTGTATGTACATGATTTAGAGGGAGCCCGAACCTTTTTCATGAAATATTTGGGCGCAAAATCAAACGACGGGTATCACAACCCGCGGACGGATTTTCGCTCGTATTTTCTTTCGTTCGACGGCGGTGCGCGGCTTGAGCTTATGAATAAGCCGGGAATGACGGATGTGCCGAAAGCGCTTGCCCGCACCGGCTATGCGCATATTGCGTTCAGCGTAGGAAGCAAGGAAAAAGTGGACGCGCTGACTGCCGAACTGAAAGCGGCTGGTTATGAAGTTATCGGCGTTCCGAGGACAACCGGCGACGGCTATTATGAAAGCTGTATTTTGGCGATCGAGCAAAATCAGATAGAAATTACCGTTTGAGCGGAAAGACTTCGGATTATTTTGTATATTGATTTTTGAATTTATAGAGGTACTTTGAATGAAAAATGCAGTTGTATATATACACGGAAAAGGCGGTTCTGCCGACGAAGCGCTTTACTATAAAAAGTTTTTTAATGACGATTATGAGGTTTTAGGGTTTGATTATAAATCGGAATTACCTTGGCAGGCATGTGAAGAATTTCAAAACTATTTTGATTCCATTATTCCAAATTATAATGAAATCTTATTAATTGCAAACAGTATAGGGGCTTACTTTTCTATGTTGTCCTTATCGGAAAAACCGATCAAAAAAGCTCTGTTTGTTTCCCCCATTGTCGATATGGAAAATATCATTTTACACATGATGAAACGGGCAAAGATATCCGAAGAAGAACTTAGACTAAAAAAAGTCATCAACATTCAGTTCGGCGAACCCTTATCGTGGGAATATCTTTCTTTTGTCAGAAAAAATCCTATAGCATGGAACATTCCTACCGGTATTCTTTACGGTAAAAAAGATGATATGACTTCTTTAGAAACAATAACGAATTTTGCGAATAAAATACATGCAGACTTAACGATTTTTGATGAGGGAGAACATTGGTTTCATACTGAAGAACAAATGGATTTTTTGGATACTTGGTTTAAAAGATTCGTTTGAAAAATCTTTATGCACCTGTTATGCCTCGACAAGTTCACAGATTGAATGCTGCATTAAGTTAGCTACTTTTCAATCTACCTCCTAGTGAGAAAATTAGAAAATTAATCAGAATTTGCAATCTCATCTGCATTCTCTTTCAAATAAACAAAGTCTAATTGTCTCGCCGCTTCAATATATTCGCTTAATTTATCTGATTTTATTTTATAAAGAACACTGAGTGCCATTATTTTTTGATACTCTTCAGCATAGGTATCACCCTTATATTTGTCTCTTTCCCAAAATTCAATCGCATACTGTTCTGCTTTTTTATAATCTATCTCACTTAAAGCACTTAAAGACATTCTCTGTGTATATTCATCATCTACATTTATATACTTGAATACCCAATCAGTAACTGAACTATCATCTTTATAAACTGGCAATCTTTTTACTAGCTGCCACTTCGCAGTTGTATAAATTGAATCTATACATCTTTCAATCAAATATTTAAACCATTCTTTATATGACGAAATAAAGTCAGCCAAATATTCGCATTCATTGTCCCTGGCTACACAATAAAGTATAGATTCTAAATCAGTTTCGGTAACATCTTTTACTTCTACATTCTTTACAAATGAGATTGCAGATTCTCTCATTCTATCAAAAGAAGGACCTAGAAATTCTCCATTATCAGTATCTTCAGTCATCTCAGAATAATGCTTATAAACCCATTCTTTGTATATTCTCACTTCTTTATTTAGTATTCGGCTGTTTATTCAAACGCCCACCCCTAACATTTATTTGATATCACATCTGTCCAAGATAAACTAGGAAGTTAAAAAAGTCTGTAATTCGTGATATCACTAAGACTAATTTTATGCCTCTTTATTTCCTTATAAAAAGCCCGCATTGTGCCCGCATAATCAGTATCAAAAAGTAGATTACCGGTATCTCCTTTAATTAAAAAAGTGTTTGTATTTCCATATGAGAACAACATACCCCGACGCTCGCGTCGGGGTTGTTGATTTCTTTGCTTTCTAAGTTCCAATTATTGAGTTCAGCTTCAATTAATTCTGGAAATTTTTTGCTAATATCTCTTAAAGCATTGCCTACTGATTTCCTAACATATTCACTCGTATCTTTTTTTAAGGAAGCAATTCGTCTAATAGCTTCATTCGGATTATCTTTGAAATATGGTCTACTTGTCCATATTCTTAATCCTTCTGTAACTGCTCTCCTTGTATTAGGATTATTATTTCTTAACCAATCATCAATGATTGGAAGTGCTTTTTCATATCCTTTTTTCTTGCAAAATTCATCAAAGGCTTTTGCCAATACTTCCTGAACTCTCCAATTATCATCTTTAGAAACTTCATCTCGCATAAATGCTAAAATATCATCTTGTTCTGATAAATGTCCAAAAAGAAATACACCGTACATTCTTACTTGATAGGTATCGGATTTATAGGCTAAAAATGCCAACTTCTTGATATGTTCATTATCATTAGATTTATAATCGGTTAAGGCTCTTTTTTCTTCCTCTTTGAAACCAGGCTCTACCAAAGAAAATTCTTTTTCTAAACTCGCAATATACTCTTTCAAACGAACTCACCACCTTTTTCTTCAAAGTTTTCTCTCTACATATTTGCTAATATTATACCATTTTTTAAGCTTTTCTCCACTGTCAGATCCACCCAGGTTAGCGATGGTAGCTGCGCCGTAGGCGTTCCGGAACGCAGTGGAGGAATGGAGCGGTAGCGGAACAGCGGACGTAGCGCCCCGAACGCAGTGAGGGGAACCTCCATATAATTATTTATGTACCTTCCAACTTGCAGCTTCGCGCCTCTCGCCGATAAAGTTTCGGTAAATGCCGTCCTGCTCCAAGAGTTGGATATGTGTGCCCTGCTGCACAATCTTACCGCGGTCTACTACAATAATCTGATCGGCTCTCTCTACGGTTTTCAGCCGATGAGCAATCATGATGACGGTCTTTTCGGCGGTGAGCGCGTGGATGGCGTGCATCAGTTCGTTTTCATTTTCGGGATCGACGTTGGCGGTTGCCTCATCCAAAAAGATGACCGGCGCATTTTTCATCATAGCGCGGGCAATGGAGATGCGCTGCTTTTCGCCGCCGGAAAGACTTGCGCCGCCTTCGCCGACTACAGTGTCGTATCCTTGGGGAAGGCTTGAGATAAAGTCATGGCAGCAGGCCTTTTTTGCCGCAGCGATCACATCCTCCATCGGAGCGCCTGGCTGGCCAAAGCGGATATTGTTGGCGATGGTGTCGTGAAATAAATAAACCGATTGGAACACAAAGCTGAAATTCGCCATCAAGGAATCCATATCGTAATCCTTCACATTCCGGCCGCCCAGCATAACGGTTCCCCCGTCTACATCCCAGAACCGTGCAAGCAGATTTACCAAGGTGGTTTTTCCTCCGCCGGAAGGACCGACAATCGCCGTCGTGGTCTTTTCAGGGATATGCAATGAAATGCCGTCGATGATCTTTCGCTTCTCATACGAAAATGCGATATCCTGCGCAGTAATATCACGCACTGCCGGTTCAATCCTTTCTCCGGATATATCCATCTGCGGAGTGTTCAGAATTTCCTGCGCCCGGTCAACGCTCATATCAACCACGCGCAGTAGTGACGAATATTGTCCTGCCGTTTCCAGACTGGTATAGATGATAAATGCGGAGATTACCATGACAACGGCAGTCAAGGCGTCCATGCTTCCGGCACAATAAAATACGCATGAAAAAGCTACCATTGCCACACCGGTAAGCTTGGCGATAAAACTCTGCAATGCTATGCGCGGCACCAGTGTCATTTCCATATCAATATTGATCTTACTGTTTTCCGAGATTGCCTCATTTAATTCCTTGCTCTTAACTCCCGTCAACCGGTAAGCCTTAACCTCGGTCATCCCTTGCAGGTATTCCAGAACCTTTTCTACGAGCCTTTCATCTGCGCGTATCTTTTTTCCCGACACCTTTTCGGAAGCAATCCGGAGACGGCTGTTTGCAAAAAGAAACAACGAAAAACCGCAGAGCAGCACACAGGCGATTCTCCAGTCGAAGAAAAACAACATGACGACAATAAGCGAGGTTGTAAGCAAGCCATCGCAGACAAGCATTACCACACGGGTAGCAATATTTTCAAGGCTTTCCATTATATTGGTTGTGATAGACGTAATCTGCCCGAGGCTGTTGGCATTAAAGTATCCCATCGGAAGATACCGCATGTGCTCTGCAATCTCCACCCGTTTTTTCGCACAGGTGTCATAGCCCCCTTCGGTCTGCAACATAACGGCTTTTGATTTTAGCAATCCCGATCCGGCAATGCTGATCAGCATAATCCCTAACGAGAGCAGGATATCCTTTGTTTCTACCATTCCGTTCATCAGCGCCCGAATCATCACCGCAATCGCCGGAATCTTTAGCGCCTCAAATAGAGCCTGAATAACATTGAGCCTAATGGAAGTGATGAATTTCCGGCGGTTTTCTTCACCGCAAAACGCAAAAAACTTTCTAATAACTTTAAGCATGATCTTTTACCTCAATATGTGCATTCCACATCGTTTCATATAACCCGTGACGAGAAAGAAGCTCATCATGGGTTCCGCTGTCTTCAACGGCGCCGTCTTTGATTACATAGATACAATCGGCAGCGGTAATAGTAGAAAGCCGGTGCGCAATCACGATGAGCGTCTTCCCCTCCGTAAGCTTAGAGATAGAGCGCTGAATAACCGCCTCGTTTTCAGGATCGGTGTAGGCGGTTGCCTCATCCAAAATGATAATGGGCGCCGCTTTCAGCATTGCTCTGGCAATGGAAATACGCTGCCGCTCGCCGCCGGAAAGATGCCCGCCGGAAGTGCCTACCACGGTATCGTAACCGTGCTCCAGTTCCAAAATAAATTCATGGCAACCGCTTTGTCTTGCCGCGTCCTCCACTTCCGCATCCGTTGCGTCCGCCCGTCCGATGCGGATATTTTCCCTAACCGTCATGTTGAATAGATAATTATCCTGCGAGACAAAGGCAATCTTATCCGAATATGCTTCTTGCGGAATTTCACAAATGTCCGTATCCTCCAGCAAAATTTTCCCGCTGCTCACATCCCAGAGCGAAGCGATGAGGCGCGCAATGGTACTCTTTCCGCTGCCGGAAGGACCGACCAGCGCAATAAAACTGCCCTCCGGGATTTCCATCGAAATGCCGTGAAGCACTTCCTTTTCCTTATACGAAAAACGAACATCCTGCAGCTTCAGCGTATTTCTCTTTGGAACTGCTCCGTCTACAGGGCGCTCCATTTCCGGCGCGTACAGAATACTTTGAACTTCACCGAAGATGGTTCCCATGGTTCGAAAGTCGTCCGAATAACTCATCAAGGTTATAAGCGGTGTGATGATGCCGACGGACAGAATAATGATTGTTACCAGATTCTGCGGAGAAAGATATCCTCCCTTTACCAAAAGACCGCCGATGGGGAGCACGGAAACCATTGTGGCGGGCATGATTACCGTGGCAAATGTAAAGGTGAGAATGCAGGAGCGCATCCAATCGATATAGCTGTGAGCGGCTTCATACGCGTCATGCACAAAGCGGTCGTAGGAACTTTTTGTATTTCCGAAAACCTTAATGACTTGAATACCGCCGATATATTCAACCGCCGTATCATTGAGCGCCTTTGTGGCTGTAACCGTGCGTTGATAAAATTGAGGACTGCCCTTCATCATAAGACCGTAACAGAAAAAGCCAACCGGTATCGTTGCAAGAGAAGCCAGCCCCATACGCCAGTCAATGGTAAAAATATAGATCAAAATGATGACGGGGATCAGTAAATTTGCGGTGAACTCCGGAACGATATGCGCCAGTGTCGTTTCAATGCTGTCGATACGTTCGATGAGTATATTTTTGAGCGCCCCGGAACTTTGCTCCAACACCGCACCCAGCGGCATTCTTGTCAGTTTTTCCGTGCAGCGTTTTCGGATTTCCCCGAGCACTGCAAACGTTGCCCTATGACTTGTCGATGTGCTAAGCGCATGAAACAGTACACGGCAAAACCAAAACGCTGCAATAATCAGACAGCGTATCATATAATATGAAAGGTCTTTGTTTCCGCCCATCAAACCATGTACGATGCCGGCAACAACAAAATACGGTGCGATGGAAAAGGCCACGCCGATAACTGCGAGGATAACACTTAGAACATATTGTCCTTTGTGTTCCCCTGTTTGTCCCAATGCCCACGCGATAGGCGAAGGACTTTTTTCTTTTTCCTTCATAAGCAATTCTCCTTACGGGAACTTCTAAAAAACTGTAACTTTCAATTACTCACCGCAGAGGCGCAAAGGACGCAAAGTTTTTAAAGGATTACCTGTTCAGCTTCCCCTTAATTTCCCTTTGCGCTCTTTGCGTCTTGGCGGTTATTTTTTTAGAAGTCCTATCTATTAAAAATCTTTAAAACCCGAATAACTGTTTCCAACCCGGAACAAAGAATGCCTCCACCGCTTTCAGACAATGTAATGCTTCTTCCAAACTGTAATTATGGATAACCGGTTCAAAGAGCGCGGTCGTATATGCCGAAAGCAGAAGATGCAGCTCCTTTGAATCTATGTCTTTTACGGCGTATCCTTGCGCTTTCAACATCGGCAGATATTGTAAAAGCTGCGCTTGCTGCCCCTCTGTAAGATCGTGGAGGAAATGCTCGTATTTGCTGCCCTGTGATTTTGCCAGTAATAGATGATATTCCTCCATATTCGGATAGATTATCTCGCGCATCATATCGATTTCGGAATCGCGCCACTGAATGTGTTCCTTGTGATTCACCGCACCCACATATCGCGCAACATGTGCATCCAGCCACGCATTTATGCGGTCCACTGCAGGAGCGACAATTTGATCAAAGAGATCTTCTTTATCTACACAATGCCGATATATTCCCGCAGCCGTCATACCGCAGCGTTTGCTGATACTTCGCATGGAGGACTTATCAAAGCCCTTCTCCATAAATTCGGCTTTTGCTGCGGCCATAATTTTTATATGATTTGCAGTTTTGTCCCTCGGCATAAGTCTCCTCTTTTTGTATACAGTGTTAGCTAACACATGTAAATATACAACTAATCCGTTTTATTGTCAAGGTACTTGGAGGAAGTTATTCTATAACTTTATATTTGGATATGCATGGACATCTCCATACTAACCGCCGCTTCCCACCTGTTGGCTTTCCGTTCAAAAATCGTGATATTATCAACCGGAAAGTCTTCCACAATATTCAGTTCATTCATAACCTGAAGGGCCTTTGCCGTTACCCCCGGTGGAATATCCCGATTTGAAACAGTGGCATGAGGCTGAAAAGGCCTCCGGTCTTTTTTGGTACAGCCCGGACAGGCGTTCAAAATTGCTTTTACGGTTTCATCACGGAGCCTTGTCCAATTTTCATCTGCAACTATTTTTGCAAAAAGAGTTCTATCTCCAAACGCATCAAAATTATCTATATGAGCGGTAAAACCTAAGCCCTTAGGCAAGACTCCTTTTTCAATCGCTCTTATTAAATCATCCGTTGAATAGTCTTTTTGCAATCTGAACGGAGGTACAAGAGTAACATGGATTGGTGTACCATGGCCTGACTTACACCCGTAAGCCCTGTTCATATATCGCCGGCAATCTTCAAGGCTGAGACTTATATCCTCCGGCAATAAGACACCGATAAAATGCGTTTGCTGCGAAATATTGTTTTGCTTCATGCTTGTGATTATAGCATAGAATATGCAAATCGTTCTATCTATTTCAAAGGTTGATTTTTTATAACAAGTATAATATATTACACTTATAAAAACGATACATTTGAGGTAGTATAAAATGAAAAACTTAATCTTTTATTTTCTGTTTCTTGCAAGCACGATAGGTTTATGTGCACAAAAATACATAGCCATAATCACAGATGATGATGACAATTCCGTCCATTATGTTATTGATAACAAAGTGAATGTTCGAGCCGAGCCGAGCCTTTCCGGAGAAAAACTTTTTCAACTGAATTTGGGTGATGCGGTCGAGATTATTGGGTGTAGGGAGGAATGGGGCTGGATTTTAGAGGGAGGGTATTATGCACCATGGTACAGAATCGTTTGTGAAAAAGGAAGAGGTTATATATGCGGAAGATACATTTCCTGCAAAGAGGCTGTAGGAGATATCGATAATGACGGAGAAGATGAGATTTTTGCATGTCTGTGTATTACTGAACAAAAGGGTGTGGGAGTTTCCGAGTATAAGGAGAGTTTTTATAATGTAGATAAAAATCATATACTTATAAAAAAATCGAGTAGTAAACCTATTCCTCTGGAGAATTTTTCTAAATATGAAGTATCACAAGATACCTCCTATTCGATAAAAGTGTGTGAAAACTTGATACCGAAAGTAAGCTTTCTTATTACGAAAAGCGGTTTCAGCGATGGCGGTATCGGCTGGAGCAGCAAGGGTTATTATTATTTTTCGAATGGTTCATTAGAGTATTTTGCCGGACTTGACAACGAGTTTGAGTACATGGAGTCAGAAACCGAAGAAGAATTTGAATTTAACGGAAATAGAGTAAAGCTCATCAGAACTGTTACAAAATGGGAAAATGAGAAACCTTTAGAACCGAAAATTACCGTTACACAATATTTATGGGACGGAGAAAATTTTATTAAAAGCGATAAGTAGATATCCATAAGATTTTATAGCTTAGATTAAAAAAAATTAAGACTCTTGCCTATTTATCGGCATTGTTGTATAGTAATGATATGAAAAACTCAACTACACCTAAACGTTCCGAGATCGCCAAAAGCGACAAATGGAATATCGAATTACTTTTTAAGAATGAAGAAGAATGGGAAGCAGCCCTTGCTTCTATTCCGGAAGGCGGAAAAGAAATCTTAAAATATAAAGAAGCTTTTTCCAAGCCTGAAACAATCGATGCGGCAACCCTGCTTGCCTGCCTAAAGGCTTCAACGGGAGTTGATAGAATTGCGGAAAAGGTCGGAAACTATGCCTTTTTACAAAAATCTTCAAATGAGGGAGATCCCGAAAACATCAAACGAATAAGTAAATACATGATGACCGTTACAGAGCTTTCGGCTGCCACCAGCTGGCTCATGCCCGCCATCATGGAAATCCCTGAAGAAAAAATCCGCTCATGGATTGACCCTTCAAGCCCCACAGGAAAAGACTTTGCAGATTTTAAGGTTTCCTTAGAAAAGACCTTGTACCTAAAACCCCATACCCTTTCCGACAAGGAAGAAAAGATTTTAAGCCTTTTAAGCGAGCCTCACGGCACACCTAGCCAAGCCTTTTCGGTTTTAACCAATGTAGACTTTGATTTCGGTACAATCACCACAAAAGAAGGGGATATAAAACTAACCCAATCTTCTTATTCAAAGTTTATGCAAAACCCCGACAGAGCTTTGCGCGAAAAGGCCTATAAGCAGCTTTACGGCGTATACGGCGCACATAAAAATACAATTGCAAGCCTGTACACGGGACAGGTTCAGCAAAATGTCGCCCTTGCAAAAATACGGGGCTATGCTTCTGCCAGAGAAAAATCCCTCTATGTAGATAAGGTTCCTACAGCCGTTTATGATAACCTCGTAGATACCATTCATAAGAATTTAAAACCCTTACATAAATTCTACAGCATGTTAAAAAAACATTTAGGCCTAAAAGAACTCCGCCACTATGATGTTTACATGCCCTTAGTCAGCGAGGTAAAAAAAGTTACCCCCTATAACGAAGCCGTCGACATCATCACCGAGGCCCTCAAACCTCTCGGAGAAGAATATGTTAAAACAATCCGAAACGGTCTTTTAAACGGCTGGGTAGATAAGTACGAAAATGAGGGCAAACGCTCAGGTGCCTTTTCGGCAGGCGGATATGACAGCGATCCCTACATTCTTATGAACTATAAAGAAGATGTTATCCGTGATGTATTCACCCTTGTGCACGAAGGCGGCCACTCCATGCATTCATGGTATTCGGTAAGAAACAACCCCTACCCCTGCTATCACTACACAATCTTTGAAGCCGAAGTTGCCTCTACCTTTAACGAAGAGCTT
Source organism: Treponema denticola (assembly GCF_024181645.1). NCBI lineage: Bacteria > Pseudomonadati > Spirochaetota > Spirochaetia > Treponematales > Treponemataceae > Treponema > Treponema denticola. The sequence continues at coordinate 2,026,651 of NZ_CP058624.1, forward strand.
TTATTCAGGCACATGCTTAAAACAAGTACCGACCCAAAAATGAGAGCCTATCTTTTGAGCGTTAGAGCTTCCGATATTCTTGCAACCCTCTACAGACAAACCATGTTTGCAGAATACGAAAAAATTACTCACGCCCTCGTCGAAAGCGGCACGCCTCTTACGGTCGAAAATTTAAGAAGCGAATATAGAAAACTTTTGGAGCTCTACTTCGGTCCCGAAATGGTATTTGAAGATGTAAGCGATTTGGAAGGAATGAGGATTCCGCACTTTTACAGAGCCTTCTATGTTTACAAATATTCAACAGGTATTTCAGCCTCGATGGCTCTTGCCGAAAGAGTTTGCTCAGGCAGCGACAAAGAAAGAGAAGACTACTTTAAGTTCTTAAAATCGGGAGGATCACGCTATCCGATTGAATCCTTAAAACTTGCAGGTGTCGATATGGCAAGCCCGGCTCCAGTACAGGCAGCATGCGATAACTTTGCAAAGATTGTAGACGAACTCGAAAAAGCTCTTGAAGAATTAAAAAAATAAAACCCAAGGGGCTTTAACAAAGATGATTAAGGAAAATGAAGATAAGCTGCCTAATTCCGATTTGTTTAAAGCCTTTTTAAAAAAAGACCTTAACCGCTGTGATTTTATATCGCAGTGGTTAAGTGCTCACAGTGTTCCGCACAGCATAGTAAGCCTTGCACAAAAAAAACATATCATCATAAAATACCCTGCACAATTTTACGATAAGAACTTTAAAATGAAGACCCTTACAGCCCACTATGACAGGGCTCCCGATACCCAGGGAGCTAACGACAATTCAGCCTCTTGTTTTATCCTCATGAACTTTGCAAAAAAACTATGCTCTTACACAAGACCTCACAACATAAAAATCATCTTTACGGACGGGGAAGAAGCAGGAGCCGCAGGCCTTAAAGAACAAGGAGCTTACACTCTCGGAACAGGATTAAAAAAGCTTAAAATGGATGGGGACGATATCTTTGTATTCGACATGTGCGGAAGAGGCGACACTCTAATCCTTTCACGTTCGGGAATTTTCGGACGGGATAAAGCAAAGACAAAAAGGCTAGACGAGCTGCATAAGAGGGCCGGTCTTCTAGCTCAAAGAGCTTGTCCCAATCAATGGCTTTCAATGCTGACGGCTTATAGCGACAATGCAGGCTTTATCGCCGCCGGCCTTTTTGCGCAAGTCATAACCGTTCTTCCAAGAAAAGAAGCCGAGACTCTTTTACACTGCCTCCCGAAAGAAAAACTCACCGGCCAAAACAAAACTGCCATGGGCGAGCTCACGGACATGGTAATAAAAAATAAAAAACCGCCCCAAGGTTCCCCCTTCGAAAAAATAATTCCATTTACATGGCAGTTAATGCATACCGCTGATGACAAGATTGAAACTCTTAATAGCGAAGCCTTTACCCTCACCGAAAAATATCTTACAGCCTTGGCAGAGAATTACCTCTAAAATTTAAAACCCCTTAACTATATCTTAAAAATCTTCTATAATAGAGGGGTATGAGTTACGAACCTCCATTTAAAATTACGTCAAAAGCTATAAATTTGATTTCTCAAATATCCGCAGACATGGAACGCTTCAAAATAAGACTTGAACAAGAAGACGGTGTAAGGCTGCGTAAAATAAACCGAATGAAAACGATACAGGGGTCTCTTGCAATTGAGGGTAATACATTAACCGAAGAACAGGTTACTGCCTTAATTGAGGGGAAACATGTTATAGCTCCCATGCGAGAAGTTCAAGAAGTAAAGAATGCAATTAAGGTTTATGAAAAATGTATGTCCTTCAATCCTTATAAAGAAAAAGACTTATTAAAAGCCCATGGAATTTTAACTATGGGTCTTCTCGATAATCCGGGACACTTTAGAAAAGGAGGAGTCTGTATAGCCGGAAAAAACGGCATAAGTCACATAGCCCCCCCTGCTGACCGAGTTCCATTTTTAATGAGCGATTTATTCGATTGGCTTAAAAATAGCGATTACCATCCCCTTATCAAAAGCTGCGTTTTCCATTATGAGTTTGAGTTTATTCATCCGTTTGAAGACGGAAACGGAAGAATGGGACGCTTATGGCACTCCAGAATTCTTGCAGATTGGAATCCTATATTTATTCACCTCCCCATCGAAAATATGATTTTAAAAAATCAAGCGGCATATTATAAGGCACTTGAACAAAGCACGGATGAAAACGATTCAGGTATTTTTATAGATTTTATGCTTGAAATAATAGTCAAAACAATGAAAAACAGCCGCAAAAAAAGTACTGTAAATGAGACTGTAAATGAGACTGTAAATGAGACTGTAAATCCGATAATAAAATACTTAAAAGAAAATCCTGAAATATCATATGAACAGCTTGCCGAAAAAATGGGAAAATCGAGGGTAACCATAAGCCGAAAAATTTCGGAGCTAAAAAAAGCAGGTATAATCAAACGCATCGGTGCCGACAAAAACGGCTATTGGCAAATCGTAGATAAAAAATAGTCAAAAATTGAGCCATGCAGGCTTCGAACCTGCGACCCACAGATTAAGAGTCTGTTGCTCTACCAGCTGAGCTAATGGCCCGTAAAACGAGTCTTGATTATATAAAAATCTAAAAAAAAAGTCAATGCTATACCGAAGAAAAATCGTTTTTTTTCATATAGACTAAGCCTCAAAATAGTGATATTATCAAAGGATATGTACGACATAATCATCATTGGGGCAGGAGTCGTAGGCGCCTGCATTGCACGGGAACTTTCCAAGTACGAATTAAAAATAGCCGTCCTCGAAAAAGAATTGGAATTCGGCTGCGGTACAAGCAAAGCCAATAGCGGAATTATTCACGGGGGCTATGATGCAAAAGAAGGCTCTTTAAAGGCAAAGCTAAATGTAAGAGGTAATTTTTTAGTGCGCAGCTTAAAAGAAAAATTGGATCTGCGCTTTAAACAATTAGGCTCTCTTGTAATCGCCTTTAACGAAGAAGATCAAAAAGAACTTTCCACCCTCTACGAAAGGGGTTTAAAAAACGGAGTTGAAGGCTTGGAAATCTGGAACAGGGAAAGGCTTTTAAAGGAAGAACCCAATCTTTCAAAAGAAGCCTTGGGAGCCCTCTACTGCGGAACAGCAGGGGTAATCTGTCCCTTCGATATGACGGCTGCCTTTATGGAAAATGCCGTAATAAACGGAGTTGACTTTCTTCCTGAAAACGAAGTTACCGCAATTGAAAAAGAAAACGAAGCCTATACAATTAAAACCAAATCAAACAAAACGGAAGAAAAAAGTTTTAAAACCAAGCTGGTGATAAATGCAGCGGGACTTTACTCCGATAAGATTGCAAAGATGGCAGGAGATGAAGATTTTAAAATTCTCCCCCGTCGCGGGGAATACCGCCTCTTTGATAAAAGCTATACCAATCTTGTAAATCACATCTGTTTTCAGGCCCCCTCAAAGATGGGAAAGGGCATCTTAGTTCTTCCCTCCTATCACGGGAATTTTTTAGTCGGTCCTTCAGCAGAAAATATCGACGATGCCGAAGACACCTCCGTTTCAGCCCAAGGTTTGGCTCAGGTAGAAGAGAAGGCTCTAAAAACCGTACCCTCCCTCAATTTTAAAAACACCATCCGTATTTTTGCAGGGATCAGAGCAAGGCCCGATACGGGAGACTTTATGATATATGCTTCAAAAAATTCCAAGGGAATTATACACGCAGGCGGAATCGAATCACCGGGGTTGAGCTCGGCTCCCGCCATCGGAGAATATGTTGCAGAGCTCGTAAAAAAAGAAGCCGATGACTTAAAAATTCCCTTCAATAAAAAGAAAAACTTTAACGAAAATCGAAGAGCAATCGGACATTTTGCCGGCCTTAGTGCAGAAGAACAGGATTCTCTTATAAAAGAAAATCCGCTCTACGGACATGTTATCTGCCGCTGCGAAACCGTAACCGAAGCAGAAATCGTCGAGGCCATTCACCGCCCTGCGGGAGCCCGCACGGTTGACGGCATAAAAAGGCGGGTACGCCCCGGTTCGGGAAGATGTCAGGGAGGCTTTTGCGAGCCCCATGTCCTCCAAATCCTTTCAAGAGAATTAAAAATTCCGATTGAAAAAATTCAAAAGGACAGAAGAAATTCTCCGATTGTTTACGGAAAACTAAAGGGCGGTGCGGAATGATAAACATAAACGATAAAAAAGATTGCAGCAATTGCAAGAACGAATACGAGGTCGCCGTTATAGGCGGAGGCCCTGCAGGTTTGGCGGCAGCCCTCGAAGCCAAAAAAAACGGAGCATCTTCCGTTCTCATAATAGAAAGGGATTTTGAACTCGGCGGAATCTTAAATCAATGTATTCATGCAGGCTTCGGCCTTCACGAATTTAAAGAAGAATTAACCGGCCCCGAATATGCAGAACGCTTTATAAACATGGTAAAAAAAGAAGACATAGATATCCTCCTCAATACAATGGTAATAGACTTAACAAAGGAAAGAGAAATTACCCTCATCGGTGCACAAGGATTAAAAAAAATAAAAGCAGGAGCCGTAGTGCTTGCTATGGGCTGCCGAGAGCGCACGGCAGGAGCTATCGCACTAAAAGGTTACCGCCCATCCGGAGTTTTTAATGCAGGCATGGCTCAACGCCTTATGAACATCGAAGGCCTTTCTGTCGGAAAAGAAGTAGTAATCTACGGCTCAGGGGACATCGGTTTAATTATGGCCCGCCGCATGACATTAGAAGGAGCCAAGGTAAAGGCGGTTGTCGAAATCATGCCCTACTCAAGCGGCCTAAACCGGAACATAGCCCAATGCCTTGAAGACTACGGTATTCCTCTTTTTTTAAGCCACAGCATATCCTGCGTCCACGGAAAGGACAGGGTTACGGGAGTTACAATAGCCCAAATAGATTCTTCCTTTAAGGAAATCCCCGGAACCGAAAAAGAATTTTCCTGCGATACGGTGCTTCTTTCCGTAGGTCTAATCCCCGAAAACGAGCTTACCCAAAAGGCAGGCATAGCTATCAATCCGATAACAAACGGAGCATTTGTCGATAACGGAATGGAAACCGAAACAAGCGGAATCTTTGCCTGCGGAAATGTTCTACATGTTCATGACATTGTAGACTTTGTTACAAAAGAAAGCAGAACTGCCGGAAAAAACGCAGCCCTCTTTGTCCAAAAAAATAAAAAGGGTGAAGCCGCGGAAAATAAATTCGCCACAAACTCCTCCGGTTCTGCTTTTATTAAAACAACGGCTAAAAAAGGAATCCGTTACATTGTTCCGAATAAAATAAATACGGGAAACATCGACGGAGCTTCCCTCTTTATGAGAGTTGACTCGGTTTATAAAAATGCCCGCCTAATAATCAAATCTGGTGAACAAATTCTTGCACAAAAGAAAACAAGTCAGATGGTTCCGTCCGAGATGATAAACATTCCCCTAAACTTTATTACTTTAAAGACCCTAACCCAAGACATAACTGCGGAGGTAATTTTAGATGAGTAGAGAATTGATAAAAGAAAAATTTACATGTGTGTCCTGTCCGCGGGGCTGTAAACTTTCGGTATTTAAAGAAGAGTCGGGAGAAATTACCGTTGCAGGAAATTTATGCAAGGGCGGCGAACTTTACGCGATGCAGGAAATTAAGGACCCTAGAAGAAACATCAGCTCTACCGTAATAATCGAGGGCGGAGTTCTTTCCTCCCTTCCAGTAAAAACCTCAAGTCCAATTCCTAAGGCCTTAATCTTCGATGTAATGAAAGAAATAAACACAGTCAAAACTCAAGCTCCTAAAAAGATGGGTGATGTAATAATTGAAAATGTGCTGAACACAGGAATAGATATAGTCGCAAGCCGCTCAGTAAGGATTAAAAATGGAAAGGCCGATTAAAATACATGAGGGAACTTTTTATTACTCAAAGCATAAGGTTTTTCAAAACCTCAATATTGAAATCCCTGCACAAAAAGTTACCTGTATTTTAGGCGAATCGGGGGCCGGAAAAAGCACCCTCTTAAAAATTATTTCAGGGAATCTTGAATTAAAATCGGGAAGAATAGAAAACCGGCCGGCTCGCGGAAACTATGCAATGGCCTATCAAGACATGCGCCTTATTCCTCATCTAACTGCCGTAGAAAATATAGAATATGTTTTGAATTCAAAAAATTCTTCAAAACTTGAAAATAAAAAAAAGGCTTTTTTTTATTTAGAAGCTTTAGGCCTTTCCGGCTTTGAAAACTTTTTACCCGCCGAGCTTTCAGGAGGAATGCAAAGGAGAACAGGGCTTGCCAGAGCGCTAAGCTATCCCGCTCCGCTTCTTCTTCTCGATGAAGCATTCGATTCCCTCGACGAAAAAAATAAGTACAAGGTTGCCGATCTTTTTTTATCGATTGTCAAAAAAGAAAAGCGCACCGCAGTCTGCGTAACCCACGATGCACCCTTTGCAAAAAAAATCGCCGACAAGATAATTGAGATATAAGCCTTACCTAAAAAACATTCCAATAAATTCGTCTTTTTCGATTGCACCGAAATAGGCTTTTAAATCGGTTTCCGCGAGTTTTTTGCTTACGGCATTTTTTTCATATTCGCAACCTTCCAAGAGTTTTTCAATTTCGGCAACATCCTTTGTACCGAAAAAGTCTCCGTGAATTTTTAAATCGGAAATCTTTGCATTTTTAATGTTAAAAAACACCTCAATACTTCCTATGGGGAACCTTTCATAGTGGGAGTATTCGGCCTTGGGAGAAGCTCCATAGTTCCATTCTTTAAGAGAAAACCTTTCGGCATATATTTTTTTTACACCATCAAGCTCCGAGGCGGAAAGTTTGTATTCTACAGGTTCTTGACCTTCAAGCTCAAAGATGGCTTTTAATAATTCGGCCTTAAAATCCAAAACCGAAATATCCCGCTTTAAATGTGGCTTTATATTTGTAACCCTGGCACGAACGCTTTTTACCCCCTTTGATTCAAGCTTTTCTTTACGCACATTAAGAGCTTTTGAAAGTTCTTCCAAGCGGACATCAAAAAGAATACAGCCGTTACTCAAAACCCTGCCCTGCCAAACAGACTGTGAAGCACCGATACATTTTTGTCCGTCGATAGTAACATCGTTTCTGCCGGAAAGCTCTGCTTTAACGCCGATTTTTTCCAAAGCATTTATAATTGGAATATAGTAGCGTTTAAAATCAATCATTTGATTTTCCTTTGTTTTTGCAACAAAAGAAAAATTTAGATTGCCGAGGTCGTGATATACGGCCCCGCCTCCGGTTATGCGGCGGACAACCTTAAGATTATGCTCGCTCACATAGTCATCATTTACTTCCTGATAAGCATTTTGATTTTTACCTATAATTACGGCAGGTCCATTCTGCCATAAAAAAAAGTATTCATCGTTTTCAAGCGGCAGATGCCTAAAACAATATTCCTCAAAAGCCAAATTATATTCAGGATCATTTGAATAAGTTTCTAAGTATTTCATAAAATCACTATACAATAAAATAAATTTTTATTCAATATGAGCACCTGATCCGATTATTTTATCTCTATTCAAAAATACCTCTCCCTACCCCTGCCTGTTCCGTTGATTCATAATCATAAAACTTTTAAACCTGAATTTGTTAAAATTCCTTATACCTATAAAATAAGAAACTAAAATAATAAGCAAAGAAATAATATAAACCGCAAGAAGAAACAGAGGATACGATACTCTTTCAAAAAAAGATTTTATCAATTCCAATTTAGGCAAATCTGAAATCATCATCATAGATAATGAAGGAAATAAACCGTATCCTACAATCATAATAATAATAAATCTGAGAAGGCCGCCTTTAATGGACAAGGCTGATAAGATCATACTAAAAGCAATTATAAACGGAAACAAAATAGGCCCTATAAAAATCATAAATTTAAGATCCCATATCGGAATAAAAATATTTATTAAAAATAAGATAAGACCTAAAAACATAAGCGCAAAAAAGGAAGTAAAAATCGAATAAATAAGTTTAGCTTTAAAAAATTCTTTTCCCCTTACCGGCGTTAAGATAAAAACCAAAGTTTGATCATATAGACTAAACTGATTTGTAATAAGGCCATAACAAAAAAATATTAAACCTTGAAAAAACAATATCTTCATTGCCAATGGTATTGGAATCAGCATACCGATAATCATTTCGATAAAACCTATTAAACAAAAAATTCCGCCCAACACAAAATTTACACTATGCATAGAATTAAATATTATAGCCCTTATTTTTTTCATTTTAAATTTTTCTCCTCGTATAAAAATACATAATATCTTCAAGACTTGCATCTTCGCAAACCATTCCGGTAAATCTTTGATTTTCCTTATCAGAAACCAAAACTTCATAAGCATAATCGGTTTTTCTATAACCGATATAATCATTACTATACAATGACTTAAAAGTTTTTTCATCTATTTTTAAAAGCCCGTAATTTTTATTTATATTTTCTAAAGAAGAATCAAAAACTTTTTTACCCTCGCTTATAAAAACAATCTCATCGCAAATTTTTTCAAGTTCATTTGTTTGATGGCTCGAAATTAAAATCGAATGATTTTCATCGAGCATAAAGTTTCTTAAAAGATCCAAAAATTCTTTTTTGGAAACAGGATCTAAAAAATTAAGAGGCTCATCTAAAATCAAAAGCTCTGCCCCGTGGGAGAGGGCTATAGCAATTTGAAGTTTTTGCATAGTTCCCGAAGACAAGGCAGTCAAAAGTCTTGTAGTAGGAATTTTAAAATCATTTAGATATTTTTTGTAAAGGTCCTGATTCCAATTTTTATAAACACCCGAAAAAAATCTTCCAAGTTTTTTAGGTGTATACAATATAGGCAAAAAATTATCGTTTATAACAAAGCCTATCTTTTCCTTTATTTCTATATTCTCTCTTTTAAGCTCTTCACCAAAGAGAAAGATTTTTCCGCTTTCAGGGAAGAACATATCAAGTAGGAGGCGGATAAGAGTTGTTTTCCCTGCACCGTTTTCTCCTATCAAACCCGCAACGCAGCCCCTCGGAACCGAAAAAGAAATATCGTTTAACGAAAAAGCTTTTTTCCCTCGTCCTATCGAGAATTTAAGTTTTTCGATTTTTAATACATCATCAGATATCATAAACACCCCCTATAAGTCTAATAAATACGTCTAAGGACTTCATATAAATCCTCAGCATTTAGATTAATTTTTTTTGCTTGACCGCAAACTTCTTTTAATTTTTCTTCAATGCTTTTTTTTATTGATTTTTCAATCTTTTTAAAATTTACATCGGCAACAAAATACCCCTTCGCAGGAACCGAATACAAAAAGCCCTCGCGGGCCAAGTCTTCATAAGACCGCTTTGTAGTGATGACGCTCACACGCAAAGATGCCGCCAAGGCCCTCATCGAAGGCATCGGCTCCTCTTTTTTTAAAGAGCCTGATAAAATTTGATTTTTTATCTGTTCTGAAAGCTGCTCATAAAGAGGAACCCCTGAAGAATTATTTAAAAAAATATTCACTCTTACTCCGTCTCCTGTTATTCTGTATATATTAAATATATACAGAATAACAATCTTTGTCAAGAGGAAAATTGAAAAAAGATACATTTTAATACAAAAATTTAAAGTTACTTAAAGACAAAAATCTTGACATTTTTAATAATGTTTGTCATAATCTACCTTAAAGTATGATAGAACTTAAAAATATTAACAAAACATATAAAACGCAGGAAAGAAGATTCGGCCTTTTAGGTATCATAAAAGATATGTTTAAACCCGATTATTCTGAAGTTAAGGCTTTAACGGATATTTCCTTCAAGATTGAAAATAATGAAAATGTTGCGATAGTCGGAAAAAACGGTTCGGGGAAATCGACTTTAATAAAAATTATTTCCGGTATTTTACGGCCTACGAGCGGAGAAATCTTATTCAATCACAAAAACATCTATGAAAATCAAAAAGAATACAAACGGAATATCGGCGTCATCTTCGGTCAAAGAAGTCAGCTCTATCAGAATATGATTTTTAGAGAATCCTTAGAGCCTTTTAGGCTTATTTATAAAATCGAAAAAGATGAAGCAAATAAAAGACTTAACACTCTTATTGATTTATTTAAGCTTGAAAATCTTTTAAAAAAGCCTATTAGAGAAATGTCTTTAGGACAAAAAATGAAGTGTGAAATCGCTTTGGTTTTATTTCATAATCCTAAAATCCTTCTTTTAGATGAGCCGACAATAGGCTTGGATCTTGAAGTAAAAGAGCAATTTTATAATCTGATAAAAACTTATAAACAATCTAATGATATTATTTTAATTTTAATTTCTCATAATTCCGATGACATAATCAATTTATCGGAAAGATTATTGGTTTTAAACAACGGAAAATTACAAGAAGATATAAGAACTCATGAATTTATAGAATCTTACAATAAGTCTAAAATTGTTACACTTTTGTATAAAAAGCATATTGATTTAACCAAAAAACTACAAAACAATTTTAACATTATAGATAAAGATCTTCAAAAGAACAGTATTTCGTTTGAAGTTGAAAAACAGATTACAATGGAAGAAATTTTTAATTCTTTAGATGATAAAGAAAATATTTATGATATAAAAATTGAAAATGAAGATTTTTCTAAAATTTTATTAAATTATTATAAGGATAAAAAAACGGAATGAAATATTTACTGGGAATTATTTCTTTAAATATTAAACAGCACTTATATTTTAAAATATCGGCCGTTTTTTCTATATTTTCCTTATTGTTTTTATTTTTAATAAAATCTTCGGTTTGGTCTCAAATAGGAAATGCGGACTATATTTCTTATTTTGCAATTATAACTATAGTCAGTTCTTTTATCAGCGTAAATACGGATAGATATTTTCAAACGATTTATCAAACCGGTTCTATTTCCTTTCTTTTATTAAGACCGATTAATTTCGGCCTTAATATCTTTTTACAAGATTTTGCGGCAGCTCTTACAAGATTTATATTAAAATCCCTGCCCTTGCTTATAGTTTTAATTTTATTTTTTGATATAAATATCTATCACGGCATCATAAACTTATGTTTGTTTATTTTTTCGATTTTTTGTGCATATTTATTTAATTGGTTTACGGCTTATATTATCGGTTTATGCGTTTTCTTTTACGGTAACAATGAAGGCTTTATTCAAATTAAAAATATTTTATTTTTATTTTTTTCAGGTGCATTGATTCCTTTTGATTTTTTTCCTGAAGTTTTACAAAAAATCTTAAATTATTTACCGTTTCGAGTGCTGTATCAAATTCCTATTGAGGTTTTAAATAACAGTAATTTAAAATCATTTAATTTAATATCAAAACAATTATATTGGATATTCTTTCTTTTGGTGTTTACCTATATTTTTCATAGAACGGCAATAAAAAAAATAGAGATAATGGGCGGATAAATGAATTATTGTTATAAGCTTTTGGTTTTAAAAATAAAAGAACAGCTTTCTTTTAAAAATGATTCTATTTTATGGTTAATTGTTAGAGTCTTAAATTCCATAATGGGAATATTGGTTCTTGTTTTTATTTTTAACAAAACTCTTGAAATAAAAGGATTTAATAGAGAAGAATGTTTGCTGATTTACTCTTTGTACACAATTTCAGTCGGTGTTTTTTATTGTTTCTTTGCTTGGACACTTTGGTATTCAAATACTTATATACTGCAAGGTAAATTAAGTTTAGTATTAAAACTTCCGGTTAATCCTTTTTTATATATTACCTTTGATAATTTTGCTCTATCCGAAGTCTTTGGAATTATTACCGGTTTATTAATCTTTATATACTCGGCTTATACCCTAAATTTAGGTATAGTAACTATCTTATCTTTATTCTTATTTTTAAGTGCAGGAACTCTCGGCATTATCGGCATATTTTTGATAGTTTCATCTTTTTCTATAAAATATCCTAAAATAGAAGAAGCTTTTTCGCCCTTAATGGATATGCTTGATTTTGCTCAATATCCCATATCTATTTATAGTGCGTTTATCAGGTTTATTTTAACATATATCTTTCCTGTTTCAATGATAGCATTTTATCCTGCAGCTTTTAGTTTATCTAAATATTCATTTAATATTAAATTTATTCTTTTGCCGATATATTCCATAATTATATTTATAATCGGATATCTATTATTTATAAAAAGTATAAAAAAATATGAAGGAACAGGGTTTTAGGGGGAACACGTCGAAAAAAGACGGCCTGATTATATAGACAATCAATAAGAAATTCCAATATTTAAGAAAAAAATAATTTTTAGCTGGAAAAATTTTAATACCTGTGTTACAATTATTTTATGATCTAAGTGATAATGTTTAGATCTAATATTTTTATGGAGGAAATTAAATGAAACGTATCAAAGTTTTTTCGGCAATGCTTGTCATTTTAATGCTGATCAGCCCTGTGTTTGCCGAATCCACACCTGTTCCGGGATTGAGCTTTTTTAAGCTTGATAACGGTTTGGAGCTCTTTGTACTCGAAAACCATGCAGTACCCCTTACCCGCATTCAGGTAACATTTAGGTGCGGAGCCCTTACCCAAACGCCGGAAACTTGCGGAATTTTCCATTTATATGAGCACATGCTCTTTAAAGGAAATAAAAAGTATCAAACCGAAACACAATTTGCTGCAGCGATGACGGAGCTGGGTGTAGCAGGCTGGAATGGAGGAACTTCCACAGAATATGTAACCTACTACATAACCTTGCCTTCCGACAAAACCGATAAGGGCTTGGAGTTCTGGTCTCATGCAATGCGCTATCCTCTTTTCGATAAAGAAGAACTCGAAATCGAAAAAGATGTAGTATGTAACGAAATCAACGGAAACCGAGCTAACCCCGGAGCTCCTATCAGTGCAACTGTAACAAAAAGGATGTTTTCAAAATATCCGTGGAGACGTGATGTCGGAGGATATGATGAGGTTATCAGAGCTGCGACTCCTGAAATGCTTAAAGAAATGCAAAAGACTTATTATATTCCCAATAATGCGGCAATCTTTGTTGCAGGTGATGTAAATCCTAAAGAGGTTTACAATGAAGTAAAAAAATACTACGGAGACTGGGAAAAAGGAAAAGATCCTTGGAACCCCATGCCGGATCCTCAAGCTTTCCCTGCCGTACAAGAACCTCTTTATCTCGTATATCCGGATCCCAGTTTCTATAAAGGTATGGCCGTTTTTTATATGTACATGAGGGGCCCTGATGTAGTAAGGGAACCCAAGCCTACATACTCAGCCGATATCTGGGGCTCGCTTTACGATCTGCCCTCAGGTCAATTTAAAAAAAATATCTTTGAAGCCGTTCCCAATCTTTATGAAAAAGATCAGACTTGGGCAAATTATTATACCCAAAGGGATGGAGGCCAAATCAGCTTCGGCACAGTAGCCTTTGTTGACCCTTCAAATCCTACGGGAAAACGGGCTAAAGATTTTCAAAAAGCAATCTATAATGAAATAGAAAAAACAAAAAACAACAGCTCATATTTTGAAAAAAAAGAATTTGAAGTTGTAAAACGCCAATTAGAAGATGCTGAAATTTTAGGCTTAGAAAAACCGGACGACTTTGTTGAAACTCTATCCTTTTGGTGGTCATCAGCTTCTGCCGATTACTTTTTCAATTATCTTAAAAATATGAATAAAGTAACAAAGGCCGATATCGATTCATTTTTACAAAAATATATTTTGGAAAACTATCCGATTGTCATTGTAAGAATGAATGCCGAAGACTACAAAAATGAAATTGAAGCATTTAAAAAAGAAAACTTTAATCTTATAACCAGAGAAAATTGTTTTTGGTGGGGAGATAAAAAATGAAAAAAAAGATATTTATTACACTATGTATAATTGCACTGTTGTTTTCATGTAAAACAACTCCGCCCGCCCCGAAAATTGACGGGCTTGAAAATGCAAGCAGCTTTATGAAGTCCAATGTTCCCTTGATCAGTGAATATAGCTTGGATAACGGCATTAAGGTAATTGTAAAAAAACAAGATACCAATAGAATCTTCACAATGAGTGTCGTGTATTCAGGCGGTCTCGCCCTTATGCCCCAAAGAAAAGACGGTTTGGAATCTTTAACCCTAAGTATGATGCTGAGAGGTTCAAAAAAATATTCCTATGAAGACATAAAAAGAATCTCTTCAGAAAACTCAAGTGCTATGAGTGCAAATACCGGAATAGATCTTTCGTGGCTCAATTTGACTACCATCGACAAATACTGGAATCAAATGCTCGATGTTTTTACCGATTCGATCATAAATCCTGTCTTTGATGAAAAAGAATTGGAGCTTGTAAAAAAAGCGGCTTTAATGGACATCAAAAAAAGAATGAGCGATCCTTATGATTTTACCGTAACAAAGCTTCACGAAAAAATTTTTAAGGGGCATCCTTATTCTATCGAAAAAGACGGAACGGAAAGCTCAGTTTCAGCTATGAAAATTGAAGAGTTAAAACAATGGTATGCCGAAAAACTTACAGCCGATAGAATGTTCATCGTTGCAGTCGGAAACTTTAACCCCTCAAGCCTCATTTCCCAACTAAACAAAACCATCGGTAAAATTCCTGTAAAACAAAATAAGATACCTGAAGTAAAAAAGCTTGACATAAAACAAAATCTTTTTACGGAAGCCTTTGAAGAGTCCAAGGGAATTGCTTACATAAGAGGAGACTATATCATTCCGCCCGTACAATCAAAAGATTTTACAACATTAAGATTTACCTATACAATCTTAAACGAACTTCTTTTTGAAATTGTAAGAACTCAAAATGCGGCTTGTTATTCGGTATGGACAAACGCTCACGGATTTAATTCAACCTACGGCTCCCTTGTTGTCTTTAAATCGGATAAACCCACAAAAGCAAAGACAGCCTTTGATGAAGCGATTGCAGTATTAGCTTCAGGACAAACAATTAACCTAAAAGGACAGGGAATAAAATCCGGCGAAGGAAGCGTAACAAAATCAAGCGGAAACACTTATGCCCCCATTCCCGAAAACCTTGAAGCCTATAAATCCAAATTTATCAACGGCTTTTTCGGAAACCAACTTACCAATTCGGATGCAGCAGCTCAAATTATGTACAGCCAAGCCTATTACGGAAATCCTTATGAGTATTTAAAAATGATAGACAAGATAAATGCAATTACTTCTGAAGATATTATAAGGGTTACAAATGATTATATAGTAAACGGAAAAGTAAGCTGGATGGTCGTTGCGGATTCCGCTACCTTGTCAAAACTGGATAAATCCAAGTTTATGAAATTTACCGGTAATGTAAAAAAATAAAAACTTTAAGGTAATCCAAAAACCTTAATTCAAAATTGAAAATCAAGACCGGTTAAAGAGTTAAAATTCTTATCGGTCTTGATTTTTGAGTCCATTCTCATTATACTTATCAGATAATTTATTCAAAACACCTAAAGGAAACAAAATGAAAAAAGCCATCGTAATTGCAAGTTTCGGTACAAGCTATGCCGAAACAAGAGAAAAAACTATTGATACTATCGAAAAAGAAGCAGCCGGCAGGTTTAAAGATTATGAAATTTTTAAAGCCTATACTTCAAACATGGTTAGAGCCATTCTTAAAAAAAGAGACTCTATCAATGTTGCATCTCCCAAAGAAATTATCCAAGAACTAAAAGAAAAAGGCTTCTCCGAAATTTACATACAGCCGACCCACATAATTCCGGGAGAAGAATATGAAAAGCTGCAATTTGAAAATACAGTTTTGGGTCAACCCCTCTTACATGAAAATGCAGACTTGGATGAAATTATAAAAGCTCTCGAATTAAAAAAGCCCGAAGATGATACGGCAATAGTTTTTATGGGACACGGTTCTTCACATGAGGCAGATAAATTTTACGAGATCATGCAAAATAAACTCAATTCGCAAGGCCTTGAAAATGTCTTGATAGGAACAGTTGAAGGCTCCGTAGAGCTAAAGGATATCTTACCTATTCTTGCCGAACGCAAAATAAAAAAAATTGAGCTTTATCCTTTTATGATGGTTGCAGGCGACCATGCCCACAATGATATGGCAGGAGATGAAGAAGACAGCTGGTACACCATTTTAAAAAATGAGGGTTACGAGGTTAATGCCAATCTAAAAGGCTTGGGTGAATATCCTATGATCCGCGAAATACTTTACAAGTCTCTAGAAAATACAATCAATTGCCGTAGAGGTTAAAATGAAAAATATTTTCGCAGTAGGAACAGGTCCAGGCTCTCCGGAGTATCTTACATTACAGGCAGTAAAAGCTCTTGAAAATGCAAACCTTATTTTTGCTCCCAACAATAAGGGAAAAAATATGGCCCTAGATACGGTAAAAGATTTTATAAAGAACAAAGAAGTTTTGTTTCTTGATTTTCCTATGGGCTTTGTATCTGAAGAAGATTATAAAATTCAAGCCGAAAAAATACTTAAAAAAACAAAAGAAAATTCGAATACCGTTATTTTAACTATAGGCGATCCTATGATATACAGCACATTTATTTACATGATGCCCTATTTTAAAATACCGGAAATCAATTTGCAAATTATTTCAGGAATTCCTTCTGCAGTGGCTGCTGCAGGAAGAGCACAAATTCCTCTTGCCGAAAAAGCTGAGGTGCTTACAATTACCGATCATTTAAATGAAGAAATTTTAAATTCATCTTCATCTATAGCTCTTTTAAAAACATCTAAACAAAAAAATTTTATACTAAAAGAATTTGAAAAAAACGGATTTGACTATGTTTATATAAAAAGAGCAACAATGGAACATGAATCAATCCTCCCCAAAGATAAAAAAGAAAAAATTTTAGAAGATGAAGATTATATATCCTTAATCATCGCCCGCAAACAAAAAGGAAATTAGAAGATGAAAGGCATAATGATTTCCGCCCCGAACAGCAATTCGGGAAAAACTATCATATCTTCAGCCCTTCTTTATTCTTTAAAAAAAGAAGGCTTTGATATTTCCGCTTTTAAAACAGGCCCCGATCAAGTTGACCGTAAAATATTGGAAATCATCTCAGGCAAAAGAGCCGGAAATCTTGACCCCTTTATGATGGGTCAAAATGGAATGGAGTTTTCTCTCAATATTTCAAACTCGGAATATGCCCTTATTGAGGGAGTGATGGGCTGCTTCGACGGAATGGGGACTACCTCGAAAAATTCTTCTTTTGATACGGCAGAAAAAATCGGAAGCGATATTGTTTTGGTTTACGCACCGCAGGGTGAAATGTTTACACTTATTCCAAAACTTAAAGGCATGATCGAATTTTCAAAAAACAGAATAAAGGGAATCATATTCAATAAACTCAACCCTAAACTTTTTCCTCTTTACAAGAAGATGATTGAGGATAATCTTGAACTGCAAGTCTTAGGCTTTTTTCCTAAAATCTCCGAATTCGAAATTGAAGAATCAGGCCTCGGCCTCGACATAGACGAACGGCTAAAGGATAAAAAATTTTTAGATGTTCTATATAAAATCGTAAAAGAAAATATAGACATTCAAAAACTTTTAAACTTATTTCAGCCTCTTAAAACAGGGAACAAGATAGAAATAAAAAAAACGAATACACGCACTGCAATCGCAATGGATGAGGCCTTTAATTTATATTATTCCGAAAATATCTTTTTACTTGAAAACAGCACTGAGGTAAATTATTTTTCGCCCCTTAAAGATACGAAACTGCCGGACTGTAACTTTTTATATTTCGGAAGCGGCCAAATAAATAAATACAAGGATGCTCTTTCTCAAAATATTAAAATAAAAACTGCAATCAAAAAATTCGCCGAAGACGGCGGAAAAATTTTAGCCGAAGGGGAAGCCCTTTCATACCTTTTTAAAGACCTGGACGGTTTTAAAATGTGCGGAATTTTTCAAGGTTCGGTTGAAAGCACAAGCACCCTGCAAAATTTCGGATATAAACAGCTTGAATTTATGCAGGACTGCATTTTGGGAAAAAAAGGCACAATCTTAAAT
The DNA here is from genome assembly GCF_024181645.1 of Treponema denticola. Lineage (NCBI taxonomy): Bacteria > Pseudomonadati > Spirochaetota > Spirochaetia > Treponematales > Treponemataceae > Treponema > Treponema denticola. The sequence continues at coordinate 2,044,619 of NZ_CP058624.1, forward strand.
GCGGCTGAATATCATAAATCAAAAGCATCAACTGAAATTCCTCCTATTTTCACAGTTAAAAAACCTTGTTCAACTTTGAGTTTTAAAGATGCTTATATATATAAAAACTGTTTAGGTCTTTTTCAAAACATCCATTTTATATATAATATTGAAAATTTTTATAATTTGATACAAATTTAGACGGTAAATTTTATTTTTTGCAAAAAATATAGACTTTTTCTTTAGAATATAATATAATATAAGTTATGACAGGAAAAAATAAATATGAAGAGCTGTCAAAGGAACAAATTCTCGTCAAAATACTTGAAACGGAATCTTTGATACACAGTGTTCAAGACGTTGATGTTCTTTTAGAACAAATACTTACCGAAGCACGGAGTGTTGTAAATGCCGACGCCGGTTCAATATATATAGCTGAAGGGGACAGGCTTGCCATAAGATATGCACAGAATAACACCCTGCAAAAAAAACTTCCGGCAGGAACAAAGCTTCCTTATATCTTTTTTGATTTTCCTATAGATAATCATACAATAGCCGGATACGCAGCAAATACAAAAACACTTATAAATATTCCGGATGTTTACAATATTGATGACGATAAACCTTTTAAGTTCGGCAAAGCTACGGATGAAAAAACAGGCTATAAGACCGTTTCAAATTTAACTATCCCTATTCTTTCTATGTCGGGAATGCTCTTGGGGGTTCTTCAAGTCTTAAATGCTATTGATAAATACGGCAAACCGGAAACCTTTTCCCATGATGATGAAATTTATCTCAGTCATTTTGCTTCAAACGCGGGAATAGCTCTTGAGCATGCTTTTGTAACAAGGGCAATGGTTATGCGTATGATCAAAACAGCTGAACTACGCGATCCGCGAGAAACGGGAATGCATGTAAACAGAGTTGCAAATTATTCCGTTGAAATTTATGATAGGTGGGCATTTAATAACGGCATTCCTATGGCCGAGCAAACAAAATACCGTGACTCTCTAAAAATTGCATCAATGCTTCATGACATTGGAAAAGTTGCAATTTCGGATCTGATTTTAAAAAAAGCCGGAAAGTTAACTGATGAAGAATTCTCGGTTATGAAAACTCATACATGGCTTGGAGCCCGTTTGTTCATTGGGAATGACTCCCCTCTCGATAAGCTCTCAATGGAAATAGCTCTGCGTCATCATGAAAACTGGGACGGAACAGGCTACCCGGGACATATTGATATAGAAACGGGAGTCCCGTTAAAAACGGATAAAAAAACAGGATGTGCACAAGGACTTAAAGGAGAAGAAATACCTCTAGGAGCGAGAATTGTCGCAATGGCTGATGTCTACGATGCCCTTTCTTCAAAGCGCTCCTACAAAGACTCATGGACCGAAGAAGACATACTTGAAGAATTAAAAAAAATGAGCGGAAAGAAATTCGATCCGGAAATAGCAAAAGCCTTTTTTGAAGTGCTTGACAGAATCCAAGCAATTAAAGCCCATCTTGCAGATGAGTAGTTTTTAAGTCTTAAAATAAAATATATAGATAATCAATAAACCCAAAGAACCTATGACAAGACTGTAAACCCACCAAGGAAGAGGATCATCGTACCTATTGGATTTGTATTTTGCGCGGTATTCTTTTAGTTTATTCCTATGATATTTTTTTGTGTTTTTATTAGAGTCGGAGCTTACAGCAAAACCGCAAGAGGGGCATCCGTTTATAAATTCATCCGTGTGCCCCATATAATTACAAGAAGGGCATCTTACCGAAGCAAAAAAACGCCCGCAATGGGGACATACTTTTGTATTCCGTTTTACCTCTTGCCCGCAGTTTTCACAAAAAAACTTAGGCGAATACCCTTTTTGTACCTTGCCCATAAAATCCTAGTGCTTACATGTTGAGCATGAAGATGAAGAACAACCTGAACAACCGCCTGAAGCAGCCTTTGAAGCGGAAGAAGAATCGTTTACATAAAAACCGGATCCTCTAAAATTAATCCCTAAGCCTCCCGAAATAACTCTTCTTACAGGCTTACCGCACTCAGGACATACAGATACGGGTTCATCGCTCATTCTCTGAAAAACCTCAAAATCATGACCGCAAGAATCGCAGACATACTCATACGTTGGCATCTTTAAACTCCCATTTAATAATTATATAAAGACTTTATTATTTCGATAATTCTAGATTCAGTAACGGGTCTGTTTTCTATAATCAGCTTATTTTCTTCAAGTCTTACATCAGCCTTAAGCTGCTTTTTAAAAAATAATTTCAATAAGGAAGCCGTCATCATGTTTTGTGTTTCGATACTTAAATCGTATAGATATTCATTTTCAACTTCCGAATTCTTTTTTAAGTACATTTCTATTACACCAACAGGAAGCCCAAGCTGAACTCCTATTATCTGTCCTAAAAAAAAGTCTCCGTTTTTTACAAAGATACCTATATCCTGAGAACCGGAATTAACGAGGTCATAAAAGCGTTGAGAAAACACGGCTTCCTCAGGATTACTCAATTTGCCTAAAAAAACTTCCATATTTTGTCTGTCATTAGGTCCCATAACCAGACAGGCTATTTGAGGAGATGGAATTGAAACATCAACATAGGACGATTTATAATACTTATACTTTTCCTTTGTTTTTTTAGGCTCCCATCCGTTCTTCTTCTTAAAAATACTGTCAGTCATTCCGTAAGGATATTTACCGGTAGAACAAATCCTAATTTCCGTAAGCCTGTCTTTTACAAATACCCCTGAATATACGGCTGTAGTCCGGCTCAAAGCCTGCTTCATGGAGTCTCCGCCGACAGAAGTCAAAATAGGCTCCGCTATTTTTTTATTTTTCTCGATAGGCATATAAATATACATATCTGCACCATCACCTATCATACCGAAGGGACTTACTACTCCGGGAAGAGGCGGTGCAGTCTTACATGAAGCAAAAACCAAAATAAAAATGAGTGCAGCAAAAGTATTTCTAATTATTCTTTTCAATTCCAATCTCCCATTCATAATCGCCGGCTTCAACAAGGCTTGTTTTAATGGAACCTAGCTTTGTCAATTCTCCGGTTTTAAGCCAAGAAGATTGCACAGTCAAGGTTTCATCACAAACATAGTCCTTAAAAAGCTCAAAAGCTTTTTCCAGCTCTTTATTATCGGCATTTTTTTGAGAGGCTGAAAGATAAAGTTTAATTCTATCGGTAACATCAAGCCCGCATTCCTTACGCAGGGTTTGAATACCTCTTACCAAGTCCCTGATATAACCTTCCATTAAAAGTTCTTCAGTCAGCTCGGTATTAAGACCTACGGTTAGGGTTCCTTCATTTACTATTTTTAAGGAGGCCTTTTCGATTCTATTTATCACAATTTTATCGGCGGTTATTTCTACCGATTTTCCTTCGATGTCGATACTTAAAGTAGCACCCTCCATTATATTTTGAATTTCACTTGAATTCATCTGTTCAATTATGGCAGCAGCCTTTTTCATAAGTGGACCCAATTCTTTTCCGAGAATTTTAAAATTAGCCTTAGCCGAATATTCTACAAGCTCATCCTCTTTTTCGTGGAAGATAACCTCTTTAACATTGAGCTCCTCGATTATACTTTCTTCCATTTCCAGAAGAACTCTTTTCTCTTCGGGATTGAGGGTTACTATCTCTACGGCCTTTAAGGGCTGCCTTATCTTTAAGTTAAACTGATAACGCAGGGACCTTCCCATTGAAACAGCTTTTTGAACCGTCTTCATCTTAAATTCAAGTTCACTGTTTCTTATCTTTTCGTTGTACTCGGGGTAGTCTGCAAGATGGATAGAAAGAGCATCTTTTTCGGTCCGCAAATTCTGCCAAATGCTTTCCGTAATAAACGGCACTACCGGAGCTGCAACAAGAGAAAATTTCTTTAAGGCACGGTAGAGGGTCTCGTAGGCTTGAGCCTTGTCCCCGTCATTTTCGCTTTTCCAAAAGCGGCGGCGGGAACGGCGGATATACCAGTTGTTTAAAAGGTCAATATATTCAACCATCGGCGGAATAGCTTGAGCAAGGTCATACTTGTCGAGAGCTTCCGTTACATCGGCAACAAGTTTTTCGGTTACCGATAAGATCCACAGGTCTAATAGATTATTTAATTTAGCTAAAAATTCTTCTACACCCTCATCCTTTCCGTCAACCTTTGCATTATGAGGAGGTTTTACTCCGTCGATATTGGCATAGGTTATATAGAAACTGTAGCTGTTCCAAAAAGGAATTAAAATTCCCTTAAGAACATCCCGCACTCCTTCATCCGAATATTTTAAGTCGTCAGCCTTTACAACATTCGAGTTCATCAAAAAGAGCCGGAGGGCATCAGCACCGAATTGTTTTATGACCTCGTTGGGATCTGTGTAGTTACGTAAGGACTTTGACATCTTCTTACCGTCCTCTGCAAGCACAAGCCCGTTTACTATACAGTTTTTAAAGGCCGGCTCATCAAAAAGAGCTGCCGCTAAAATCGTTAGGGTGTAAAACCATCCGCGGGTCTGATCCAAACCTTCGGAAATAAAATCGGCAGGGAAGTTTTTTTCAAAGTGTTCTTTGTTTTCAAAAGGATAGTGCTGCTGAGCATAGGGCATCGAACCCGACTCAAACCAGCAGTCCAAAACTTCCGGAACACGCTTCATCGTTCCGCCGCATTTTTTACACGGAATATTTATCTTATCGACAAAGTGCTTGTGCATATCTTCAGGAAATACGCCTGAAAGCTCTTTTAATTCCTCTCTGCTTCCTACACAGAGTGTTTCGCCGCATTCTTCGCACTTCCAAATAGGAATAGGGTTTCCCCAATACCGGTTTCGGCTGATAGCCCAGTCTCGGGCTCCTTCAAGCCATTTTCCGAAGCGGCCTGTTTTTATATGATCGGGCTGCCAATTTATTTTTGAGTTAGCATTAAGGAGCTTATCCTTTATCTTTGTAACCGAAACAAACCAGCTTGCAACTGCCCTGTATATCAATGGGCTTGAGCATCTCCAGCAATGCGGATAGGAGTGTAAAATCTGAGCCCTCTTAAAGAGCTTACCTTCGGCTTTTAACCTTTCCATAATTTGCTTGTCTGCATCCTTTACAAAAAGGCCTTGGTACTCGGGAACTTCATTAGTGAATTTACATTCGGCATCAACCGGACAAATAGTCGGAACTCCGGTATCTTTAAAGATCCTGTTATCGTCTTCACCGAAGCCGGGAGCCGTGTGAACAATTCCCGTTCCGTCCTCGGTTGTAACAAAGTCGCCTATCAAAACCCTAAAGGCACCCTGCCCTGCTTCAGCGTTTTTTCCATTCTCATCTGCGGCGAGGTTTTTAAAATAAGGAAAGAGGGGCTCATACCGCAAGCCTTCAAGCTCTGCACCCTTCTTTGTCCAAATCAGCTTATACTCTTTTGCTTCTTCTTTTCCGCTTTTTGCAAAATAGGCTTCAAGCCGAGGCACGGCCATTATATAGTGAGCTCCGTCATATTCTATTAAGGCATAGTCGATATCCGCCCCCACAGCAAGACCGAGGTTACTCGGCAAAGTCCAAGGAGTGGTTGTCCATGCCAAAAGATAGGTATCGGAAGGAAGAGCATTTTTTCCCTCAAAGGCCTTGCCTGCAGGAGAAGTCTTTACAGGCGAAAGAGCTTTAAAGCGTACGGTTATTGCAGGGTCGTGAACATCCTTGTAGCCGCCTAAGTTAAGCTCATGGTTTGAAAGAACCGTAGAACACCTCGGACAATATGGAAGAATATAGTAGCCCTCATATAAGAGACCTTTTTCCCACAAACTTTTCATTACCCACCAAATAGATTCCATAAAGGCGGGTTCCATGGTCTTATAATCGTTTTCAAAGTCAACCCAGCGGCCTAAGCGGGTAATCGTTTGTTTCCATTCTTTTACATAACGCAAAACGCTTGCACGGCAGGCTTCGTTAAATTTATCTATACCGTATTTTTCTATATCGGTTTTTGAATTAAGCCCAAGTTCTTTTTCGATTAAATTTTCAACGGGAAGCCCGTGGCAGTCCCATCCGAAGCGGCGTTCAACCCTAAAGCCCTTCATTGTCTTATATCGCGGAATAATGTCCTTAATTGTTCCGGGAACAAAGTGGCCGAAATGAGGCAGGCCTGTGGCAAAGGGCGGGCCGTCAAAGAAAATATAATTATCCCATCCGTCACGTGATAAAACGGACTTTTTAAATACATCGTTTTTTTCCCAAAATTTTAAGACATCTTCTTCTTGTTTTGCAAAATCGACCTTAGGGTCTACGGGTTTATACATTAAAAAACTCCAAAATAAAAAATTATAGTTAAGAATTATACTATTTTTTTTTAAATTGTACAACGCCTCCGTGCAAACTTTTGTCGATATTGAAATTCAAAACAGTTGGCATTTTGATTTTCCTGAAAGAACCTTGTATTATTGGTCTAAGATGTATAATGAAAACATAAAACAAGGTCAAGATTATACAAAACTGCCAAAGTGTATTACAATAAACTTGGTAGGAAAAGGCTTTAATAAAAATAAGCGTTTGCACAACAAGTATCTTGTTCTTGAACAAGATACAAAAGAGCCCTTAGTTTCAAAACTTGAGATTCATATATTAAATCTTGAAAAAGTGAGGCTCTTAAAGGAAGCTCAACACAAAGATAATAAAACAAAACGCTTATTAAACTGGCTAAAATTTATCGAAACTGATGACAGGGAGATACGTAGTATGCTGGCACAAGAATCGACGATGATGAGAAAGGCAAATACAACGATAGAATTAATGGAAATGAGTCCTAGAGATAAATGGCTATATGATTCCCGTATGAAATACGAGCATGACAGGGCTTCATGTATAAGCGAGGGGTATCGGCAGGGAATTGAGCAAGGCAAAATAAAAGGAAGACAAGAAGGTATCCAACAAGGTTTTGCCGACGGCTCTTACCAAAAAGCCATTGAAACGGCTAAAAACTTAACTGAAATGGGTTTTGCCGTAGAAGCAATTGCAAAAGCTACCGGCTTAAGCCTTGAAGAAATCGAGAACTTGTAAAAATGAGATACAAAGACTCCCCCATCGGATTACCGACGGGGGATAACTCGCTAAGCGGAACAGTTACTTCGTCAGCACCGCCATCTCGTAATTTTTTGTTGTAAAGTATGCGGCGATAACCTTATTTGCATAATTACCGCTCGTAGGCACACGCTGACAAATCGTGTACTGAATGACGTTCCTTTCTGATGTTATATGTTATTTTTTTCCAAAAGATATAATCCATGTTGTATATTTTTTTCTTTATCAAAGCAATCTTTAATTATTGAATAATATGCATTATCATTATATTCAAAATTTCAAAAGTTGCAAAACCTGCCAAAACACTATATTTTACATTTAGGTCTGAAGTTACTCCTGAATCATCAGCATATAGTAAATACATGAAAAGCCTCCAAATATATCTAATTTTATATTTCGATTTTTCTTTTTTATTTTCCGCATAGTGGCCGTTCCATCCGACACTTCATACCAGGATCTCTTACCAAACCAGCTGTCTTTCCGCAGTTTCCCCCATCACATAAAAAATCCCCCATCCGTCTAAAACCGAATGGGGGAAGATTAATTATTAAGCGGAATGCTTACTTTCTCAATACCGCCTTTTTATAACCGTCATCGCTCATAAAGCCGAGAACGACGGTACCTGCCCACTGCGGAGCACCGGTTGCATTGCTTGTGGGAACGCCGTTACAGATGGTTTCATCTTTAGGGACGATTCCGGACATAGGAATAGTCATTACTTCCCAATCACCGGTAAACAACTCGTCTTTTGCACCGTCTTTGACGCCTCCGTCAACTCCATTAGGCAGCCATGCAGTACGCACGGAACTGGATGTTTGCGTAAATGCTGACTGGAAGTACGAAATATACGGCACAATCTTTGGATTTGTAGCCGTGCCTTCGTTCCGGGTAGAAATCGATATCTGCGTTCCGACCGACAAATAGCTGTCAACCGTTACAACAGTGGCCGTACCGTTATATGACGGAAGGTAGGCATATTTAAGATCGCCTTTCGAGCTTGTGTAATAGGCAATATGGATACCGTTCTTTTCGTCTACTGCAAGGTCTACATACCAGCCGGCAAAATCGCTGTCGATGACCTTTGCATTCGTTTGCCATGCACCGCCGGTAACAGGAGTTTGCGGTGTTGTATTGTACGAATACACCAAGCGTTTCTTTGACGCATCATACCACGCGACAACGGCAACACCGGTAGAAGTAACGCCGTGTGCAACATACGGACCGCCTTTATATTCGGCAGAGTCATCGTCCGCAATGGTATGATAGCCTGGTGCAGAACCGTAGTTGCTGTTCGGATTAGTTGCACCGTCAATAATGCCGTCGGTAAAGGTATTAGCACCATCAATAGTACCGTAACGGAATTTTACCGGCTTCTTGGGATGATTTGCATCGAAGTAAGAAATGTACACTTTTGTCGACGACGTATTTCCCGTAGTGATTAATTTCGGACGAGGTACTCTGTTTATATTATAAACAGTGCCATTGGATACGGTTTCAAGCCGTGATTTTCCCGTCCATTGATGCTGATATGCATGACTCGAATTCGAGAAGAAAGCATAGGGCGTAGCACGCGAATAAAATGAAAACTTTGCCGAAGATTCGCCTATACGGTCCGTATTTGTTCCTACTGCATACACATTATCGGCAGAATCAAAGGCTACAGCCGTATTATGGAACTTATTATAGCTGTAATCGATAACTTTTTCGGTACCGTTCTTATTTACAACCATCTCAGGGACACCTTTTCCATAACTCATATACCACTGACTATCCGGAGCTATTTTAAGCATCGGACTCGTGATATCTTTTTGAATACTCGAATGGAAAGCATCAACTTTCCATACCGAAAGCTTGAGATCGTCAGCAAGCCGTTTGTTTGCCTTATTCTGCCACGAATTGTATACAGCCTCTGTCACCGTTCCGTCCGTACCGATCACAGGATTCTTATTGCTGTTGTTGATCGCATTTGTACTGCCGACCGTTACCGTAAGTTCACCGGTTTTAACGTCCGTTGCGTCTATAATTTCGACGTCAAATGTACCGGCCGCCTGATTGTATGCGGATACTTTCGAAGTCAAATCCTTGGTACCGAGCTTGACAGTCGGTGATGACGTAATATTAAAACCTTTAAGCGTTATTTTTTCTCCCGCACATACCGGATAAAAACCGAGTGCGGAGCGGTCAAAGTCAACACCTGCAGAACCGGTTAGGGTAGTCTTTATCTCTGTAATATACGGTACGCTGTTTACAGATACCTTTGTCTTATTTGCTGTATCTTTATACACAGCAGCTTGTTTCATATCAGTCGGTACGGAATCCGCAAGCGTTATCGTTGTCTTAGAGCCGTTCTTGTTTTTTCTAACAATACGGGTAAAGTATTGCTTTTCTCCCGTCTGGAATACGACAAACTGACCAACCTTTGCCGAATCAAAATCGGTATTGGAAACCGTAGCCGAATTTCCACTGCCGCGGTCCACAGTGAATGCTGTAGGTAAATCTGTTCCTGTACTTTCTACAGAGTCTCGGTCGCCGTCATTTGCAATCACTTTAATATTTTTAGCTGCTCCCATAGCAATTTTTGAGCTGTCAAAACTCAATTCCCACTTAGCATAGAAGCCCGAATAATCCACATCCAGACGGCTAACTTTCAGCTCCGCACTATTTGCTGCCATCGTCTGACCGGAAGTCCACGTATCATTGTTTCCGGATGCTGTAACTGTCAAGTCCGAGCTGAACGGTACTACTGCCTTAATTGAATCGATTTTAACATTATCATAGGCAAAACCGCGGATTGTTACCTTACCCGAAACGGAAGAGGAATCGATTTCCACATGCCCGTTGGCTCGTTTGTTTTCGTATAGCGAGTTATCGTTTTCGCTGTTCCAATGGAACGGAAGAATAACAACCTTCGGCGCTTCGGTATCAAGCGCATCGAAGAGCGTAGTAATGTCTACCGTAGCACAAGAACTGTCCGTTCCCTGTGTAAAACCGAGTGCCTCATCCCAGAACTCAAGCGTTATTTTTGTAGGCGTACCGTTTGAGTTAGCGATTTCGGTCAAATCTGCAGCAGTTAACACAATTTCTTTATCACCAGGGACATCCCGTAAATTAACACCTATTATCGTTCCGTCACTCTTTTTCAGCCGGTATTTTACGGTACCCTGACCGCCGCTAAATTCAACTTTGATCTTTGAATCCGTTTTGCTCTTAAAGGCAAAGTTGCTGCTTTCAACGGTTATGGTTTGATTCAATTTATCATCCGTCTTTTTAGTTACTGTTGTTTTCGGATCGGTTTCCGGAGCACCGGCTTTATCGGTTTCGACTTCCAGTGCACCTATTTTGGTTTTCAACGTAACTTTAGAAACAACAATCGGCTTGTTTTTTACAACAACATTGACATCGGGAACTGTATATACGTTATCCTGCTCATCGTAAATCTTACAGCTCAGTTTTCCTTTACCGTCCTTTAGGGTGCTTAAATTGATTTCTCCTTCCCAGCTGACTTGCCCGCCGAGATGTTTGGTTATTTTATTTCCTGTAATTTCACCGCTTGATTCGGACACCCCGTCAACGGTAACCGTCGCTTCGATCTTTTTTATACCCGAGCCGTCGTCGTTTGCAACACCGCGCACAATCCAGTTTCCGCCGTCGTTCCGTATAATATACGGCTCTTTATATAAAAGACAATTATAAGTTCCCGCTTTATCAAGATTGGGGGCAAAAGACACCGTAGTTCCGCTTACGTTTGTTACCGTGCGGATCTTATCGTTAATTAAAAGGTGCAGCTTGCTGTAATCGGGAGTCGGTCCGGGCGCATACTCTTTTACTTTTTGTGCAAGATTGGAGTCCTCTATAGAAGATACTCTGACGTTTCCGCTGTATCTGTAGATAAATTCTCCTACATCACCTGCCGGATCTGTAATATCGAAGTTCAGCTTTACTGTTTCTTCTCTCGACAAGTTTTGTCCCACATCAACTATTTTGATTTTTATCGATATCTCGCCTTTGCGTTTCGACGCTTCGCTGAGCGTACTTAAATCCAGCGGAATTTGAAGCGTATAATTTTTTGCACCGGGAGAAGCAGGCGCATGCGCAGTGTCTTCGGCAATCCAATGGTTTGACAAAGCTTGTGACAAATTATATTTTTGATTGCCCAACAGTTCCGAAGATGAAATCTCGACGGTTTTTATTCCGGAGTCGTCGTATAAAGAACCGATGAGTTTTTTTCCGTCAGCGATCCACATACCCGATGTATAATTTATCGGGTTTGAACCGTCCGATTTATTTACCAGCTTTAAGGGATCCGGGCTGCCGATAGTCGGATAATTTTCATCTATGAAGATTTTTACAGGCTCTGACCATGGCCCCCAGTTACCGGTAGTTTTATTTTTTGCACGGACTCTGAAATAAACCGCCCAGTTCGACCCGTTCGGGTTATTAAATTCTCCGTTTTCATTTATCGAAATTTGCCAATTCGATCCTCCATTAGTACTGTCAGTACCCGGCACAAGCTGTCCGTTGCCGCCCTTATGCCAATCGGCATCATAACCGCCGCCGGATGTTCCGAAGGTCATATTCCCGTTTGCAGTATCGTTAAAGTCGCCGTTTTTTGAAAACTGAATATATACTTCACCGATGTCTGTCGGGAGCCCCAGTCGGGCAGCAGCCGTACCGAATATTTGGACGGTACCGCCCAAAGTTTGATTTTGCTGCGGAGAAAGTACCTTAACAACCGGTTTGTCGCCGTTCGAATCATAACGTATAGTGAAGTCTTTAACAGCTTTGTTTCCTATGGTATCTTCGGTCAAAATATAGACGGGGATATCGTACACACCCGCGCTAACCAAATCACCGTGAGAGGCGGGATTTGACGAAAAATCATCCAAGTCATACGTAAACTCCCATGAAACCGGAGTGGTTTTATCCATAACCCGCCAACCGATAGTAGCGGGGGTCGGTATGGAAGCCTGTTTTCCTATGATGTACTTTGTACCATCCTTATTTACTCCGGCATGACCATCGGTAACGCTTCCCATAATCCTTACGATTCCCGCCTGCTCGGCATTGGCCGGAGGATATTCTAAAGCCGGCACGGGAGCTGTTGTATCTTTAATAAACGTTATTTCGGCATTAGCAGTCTGACCTGCACTCTTAGCCCAAAAATGAACTTTGTGTTCTCCCTCCGATAATGAAGCAAGTGAAACAGGCGCAGCGGTTTTCCATTCGGTTCCGGAAGAGTGCGGAAGTTCCGTATCGCTTGGCCCCGCCGCCCCATCCAGTTTATAACGTACCTCGGTAACCGGCTGCCCGGAAGAAACATTTGCAATGACATGAAAAGCTTCTTTTACAAACCCGGAAGGAGCACCGGGAAGTATCATGAGGTGGTTACCTGCCGGTTCAAACTTGATAACGAAAGAGCCTCCGGGCGAATTATTTCTATCATAAGCAACAAAATCATTATTTTCGGTATCTTTTCCTTCTACTTCTATTACATAATATCCGGCAGAAAAAGTAGCAGGATTCGGCAGCTGCCATTGTACGGTCAATTCACTTGTGCCGGTAACAACCTGATTAAGTTCGTCTTGTGTCGATAAATCCGCAAATTTTAAAGAATAAGCAGGGGTAGCGGACTGCACCAAATTCAATATTTTTTTATCGCCGGAAGCAACATACGAAACATCATCGTTGCATTTATACATATTGATTACAATACCGCTCGCTCTGTATCCGTTGTAATTGAAAGGGTCAACCAACGGAGTGCTGTTTCTATTCGGAATAAGCTTAAGAGAAACTTTAGGCCGTACCGAACCGCTGAAAAACTCTACACCGGGATGAGGCAAATCCGCATCGGGAGTCGTCGCGGGATAGGATTGAGGAAAATGGGTTCCATTTGTTACTTTAAAACCGGGCGATTTATTCGGATCCAGCGTAAAAAAGGAAAATTTTTCATTGGTAACGCCATTGGTCATGATGCGGGCATTTTCCAATATCTGTTTTACAGACTGTCCTTCAGGATCACTGTCGTCATATAATTTTGCCAAAAGCTTCAGCGTTTTATTCGATGAAGAAGCCGATCCTCTTTTCCCCGCAAAATAATCGTTTATAACATCGGCGGTATACCCTTTTTCCAAAACCGATCGGATATCTCTATCCCGCAAATAATACCATTCCGAAGTGTTTCCCTCACCTTCATTTCCGTCGCCTTTAAAAAAGCGCGCATTATCGGTTAAAAATACATGCGCTTTAATTTTAGGACTTCCATTTATATCATTATATTTATACAAAGGATCTGTAAACTCGGTATCATTTTTCGCAGCAGTAGCTATTTCTTCGTTTATATTTTTTCCGACAAATTTTTTCGATATGCTTATATCGGTACCGTCAACTGTTAAAGTAAGATCCTCTATTTTGCTTCGATCTTCCGCTTGTCCTATAACTGTAAAAACCGAACCGTAAGGGTCGGCCTGTGCGGTACTATCATCGTTTATGATAATTGTCGACGGACGGGACACAATAAACACAGGAGGAGTATTGTCAATATCGTACTCACGGCTAAAACTTGTTGTTCTACCTGTAATATCGGTAACAGTAACAGTAGCAATGTATTTACCGTCAGGTATCGGATACTCTTTTACCAAGGGATGACCATCTCTTGTCCTTCCGGTAAATTCATTATTAACAGACAGAGTCCATATTACAGAGCCATTATTAACATCTGATAAGCCGGCCGAATATTGTTTAGATACCCAGCCTGTTTCAGTATTTTTAAATACAACAGAAACATCTTTAACACCCTCATCGTCCTTTGCCGTTCCTTTCATCACAAAACTACCCCTGATAGGTGCACCTCCTGCATCAGGATAAATAATTTGTCCGTCCGGGCGTTCAATATCGATAGTGCCGCCCAAACCTATGTTTTGTTTACAGGTAACACTTAAAAATACCGTAAATAAAATTAAAATCAAAAAATTTAAAAAAATTCTGTTCTTCTTCATAAATACCTCTAAAAAGTTTTATTAGAATATATCAACCCTTATACCTACGGATATATGCGGAATAACCGATTTGATTGCAGATTTTTTACTCTTTGAATCTACATCAGTAGGAATAAACCATAACTGTCCTTCCGTAAATAACGAGAAAGAACTAAAATATTTTTGCTTATGGAATTTCACACGCGGAAATTCAATTTGTGTAAGCAAAGCCGACAATATTTGAGGGCGGCCGCTTTGGGTATTTGTAAAAAGCGAAAACTGTGCACCCAAGGCCACATCCAAATATAACCATTTCCAATCAGGTCCAAAATAGTAACCGAAAGGCAGCTCATATACGTTAGCTAAAAGTTTTAACGATATTATATGCCCTCCGTATCTAATTTGGTGATTACCATATAATACTGTAAACTGACTTTGTAAAAACTGTCCGTAATGAAGCTGCAGCTTTACATTATCATCAAAAAAGCTCAACCCGATGCCTATGTTCCACAACGAAGCACCCCAAAAAGCGCCTTCTACATGTAAGCCTTGAATAAACTTAGGCACTCCATAGCTGTTCTTATCTCCCTTCCTCAAAAGAGCTTCTACACTCGATAGCTCTATGTCATCAGAAGATAAGCCGCTAAACTCTATCGCTCCGTTGTACCTGCCTCCTTCTCCGGGCGATATCAATGTTACTTTCGGAGCCGTCTTATCAATCTTTATTATTGTCCTGCAAACCGCTGTTTCTTTATTTTCCATAACGGCTCTTAACAATAAAAAGTGATTTCCCTCCGCCATATCATCTGTCTCAAGTCTATACTTCCAATTAGCAGCCGACTTAACAGGAGCAAAGGTTTTTCCGTTATCAAAACTGATTTCTACATACTTAATGCGCTTTGCCTTAAATGCTCTTTTATCCTCAGATGTAGCCTCTTTTGAGGATACCAGAGTCTTTTCTTCTTCGGATACCGTATAGCCGGCTCTTCCTCTAAGGTAAGGTCTTTCTATCGCAAAGTCTCCCATCGCAAAGTTGTCTATGGTAATCCAAGGCCCTTCTGCCGTATAATTTATCTTATGTACCTCAGAATTAAGCGGTCCGACACCTGCACGATTTGCCCTTAACTCAAGACTATGTTCTCCATTTACAAGCTTTTCACTGTTTATCTTAAAACAAACATAGCCTGTTTTAGATACAGAGGCCCTTTCAACTTCTTTTCCGTCTATATATAAAGCGGCTTCTTCTACAGCATTATCTACTATCAGCCTTCCATATATATTGAACTCCCCCCTTACCGTCTCGCCGTTTAAAGGATATAGCAGCTCTAATTTGTTTCTATCCTTCCTTCTATAAACATCAAAATTTACAGAGACCTCATTAGTATTATTTGCCTTATCTACACCGCTTATTTCAAGATTATACCTTCCTTCAGGCAATGAGCTTATATCTATATCTTTTGAAAGGATTATATCCGTTTCAAGTTTTATCTCGGATAATTTTTGAGGCACAGCCTTTCCATCAAGGCTCTTTATTTTTAGCATTACTCCTTCAAGAGAAATGTTATCATATACATGTCCCGACACAAAAAGATTGTTATCCAATTTGGAACCCGTCAGCGGATATTCCAGTTGTAATGAAGGAGGCGTATTGTCTATGTTAATTAATGTAGAATATAAACATACTTGCTCATAATTATCCGTAGCCTTTACAAAAACTACATGGGTTCCGTCATTTATTATATGGGTATTTATACGGTACTGCCATTTTTCCCCGCCTTCTGCAAGGTTATATGTCAAACCGTTATCAAAAGATACTTCAACCTTTTTGATTCCGTTTTTATCCAAGGAACTACCCGATATTACGCTTATCCCTTGTACTGTGTCCGTTATAAGAGGATAAGACACCCCAACCTGAGGTACTTCTAAAGACACTCTTATCTTTCTAGTTACAGGTTGGCTTGTTACTCCGTAAATATCTTCAGCATACATGGTTATTTCATGCTCATTATCAGTAAGCTCGCTTAACAATATGGGTATCGAAAAGCTGTTTTTTATATCCATCGACTTATAAGAGCCCTTATCTATTTTGTAATAGATCTTTGCAGCTTCATCGTCATCATAAACCATACCTGATATCTCAAAGTCGCTCGTTATAATTTCATTTTCATCCGGCAAATGTAAATCTACCCTTGGGGCATCTTCACTATTGTCTATATCAAAACTATAGCTATTGAAATTCCTCGTATTCCCTGCAAGGTCGGTAAACCTAAACTGCATGTTCTTACTTAAAGGCTCTTTTGCACTGCCTATTATAAGGTTAGGTAAGGAGCTATTTTCAAAACTTTGCCATTCAGCACCTTTACTTGCACCCTTATATTCTGCTTTTACGTCGGGAAATCTATCAGTTATCTTAAAAGCCGCGTATATTGAACCGTTTACCTTTCCATCAGTCTCAGGTAATACCATAACGGCCTCAGGGGCTTCGCTGTCCTTATAAAATACTCTATTTTCAAAGCTCTCTTTTCCGGCTAAATCGACGGCTTTTATGGTAAGCAGTATCGGGCCGTCAGGTTGTCCGCTTATATTTATAGTTTCATTAAAAGCGGCAGACAACTTTACATAAGGAGAATCGCTGCCCAGACTGTATTCTACGGTTTTAATGCCGGCTCCGTCCGAGGCCGTACCCTTTAAATTTATAGACTTATTTACAAAAGCTGCAGCTTCGCTTATATCAAGGTTTATCGCAGGCGGAGCCATATCTGAAAGAATGTCGACAAGGGGACTCGTATATACTGTTCCTTCACTGTCGGTAATTTTTACACCTACACCTTTATATAAGCCGTCTCCGTTTACGGTTAATTTTATCAAGCTGCCTTCATATTCAGCCTCAATGTTTTTACCGCCTATAACGGCCAAAGATTCTATAACCATTCCTTCTCTTGGCTGGTAAACACCGAATAAGGATTTTCCTTCAGTTAAAACAACCTGATTATTCTCATTCAAATTGGTTTTAGCCCAGACCAGATTTTCTTCCGCACCTGATCCGGATATATTTACAACACAAATAACTAAGGTTTGTTTGGTAATTCTGTCATTTATGTCGGTTGCCGTAACGGAAACAGTATACAATCCCGGTTCGGATTTGGTATTTACATTTGTTTTTATTACATATTCCGTCTGTCCGGTCTTTACGGGCAATGAGGCTTCTTCTTCTCCGTTAAAACCTGCACTTATATATTTTAAACCTGAAGGAGCTTTTACATGTACCGACGTAGAAGCCTTAGATTGGGCATTATATATAGGTATTACGGTCTCACCATTATCAAATGATATAACAGGTTCCTTACCCTCTGCTTTGAAATTTATACTTACAGGAGTACCGGATATTCCTTTTTTGTTCACTGCATATATTGTTAATGTATGGTTTCCTGCACTTATTCCTTTTTCTACGGCTCCAAAACCGGCAGCAAATGCAGGTATAATTTTTTCTTCACCCTTATCTATTTTGTATCGTATTTCACTAGCTCCATATAGGTCATGCACTACACCTGCTATATAAAGATCTTCAAAAACCTCCGTATCCATAACAGGTTTTAGCATTTCTATTACAGGCTTTCCTTTATTTTGATCTATTGCGATGCTTTTTTTTATCTTTACTACGTTTCCGGCGATGTCCGTTGCAGTTATTTCGACAACTGCAGTCTTAGCGCCGCTTTTGCTTACATCGAATTCTTTTATCCAATAATTATTTCCGGGGGTAAGTTCAAATTCGCCGCTCTCGTTGTTACACTTCCAAGATAAACTTGATAAACCTACCGAATCCATAGCCTTTCCTGCTACAGAAAATACAGGCTCAGTCGGATTTTCTCCTTCCGGATAGATAAACTCTACTAAAGGGGACGTATTATCTACAAACAATAAAAATGTGTGTATACCTATCTTTCCTTGCTTATCTATTGCCTTAAACCAGATTACTTTAGGCCCGTCTTCTATTGTTTTTGTGTTTAGTTTTAATGAAAACTTTGACTGTTTTGTCCTTTTATTATGGGATAGTTTTAGTTCTTCAAAGTTTTCTCCATTGTTCAATGAGTATAGCAGCCTTTCTATACCGTTTCCGTCTTCTACTGTTCCGTCAATTGTTATCTTACCTGAAACAAGTTCTCCTAAACTCTTATTTTCTATTGTAGTTATTGGCGATAAGCGGTTTATGTAAAAGCTGTTTTTTACGGGTTTTCCTTTTACCCCGTTAACGTCTACACCCCAAGCTTCTATTGTGTGTGTTCCTTCTTCAAAATTTTCCGTGTTTATGTAATACGACCAAAATTCTTTGCCTTTGGCTCGGTAGATACTTTCTCCGCCGTCTATGCGTAGCTCTACATAGTCTACAGCATCATCATCTACACAGGTTCCTATTATGTTTATATTTCCTGATACTACGGCTTCAGTTTTAGGATTACTTATGTTTACTATCGGTAAGTCGGAATTAGGGTCTATATACATATTAAAAGGTCCTACATAGCCCTCATTGCCGGCTATATCTACAGCCTTTATCAATACATTGTATTTTCCTTTCTTCTTTCCTGATATATCTATCGATTGCTGCCAGCTTTCTTTATTGGTCATTTGTACACTGTCTATATCTTTTGACCCTCTTGCGTATAGCAGACTCAAAGAGCTCAATATAATCAACAAATAAATTGTTATTTTCTTCATAAAATACTCCTAAACTAATTCAAGAATTTAACCGATAATTTATCGGCTAAATAAGTCTAAATCTTTAATATATCTAACTCAAAATAAAAAAAATGATAAAAATGGATATATCTACAATACAATATACATACAAAATATCAATAATATCAAGTAGTTTTTACTTTTTTTAATATTTATAATTATACATCTTCCCTATTTTTTAATAATAGGGTAGAATATAAAGAATATGAAGCTTAAATTTATAGGACAAACCACAGCACAAAGGCGCGAGCTTATTTTAACGGCTTCTCCTCTCAAAACCCTAATCATTCTTTCTTTACCGGCTCTAATGATGGCCATGCTGCAGGCTATGATGCCTTTTACGGATGGCCTTTTTATAAATAGGCTTACTGACCATGTAACAGCCAGTGCAGTCAGTTTTTCCCAGCCTATAATCTTCATTGTTTTGGCTCTCGGTCAAGGCTTAAGTGTCGGAGCTACGGCAATTATCGGACAGCTTAACGGACGAGGCGATATTGATGAAAGTAAAAAGGTAGCAACCCAAATTTTTATATTTTCTTTTTTATTGGGAATAGCCTCAATTCCTCTTTTATTTATAATAGGAACAATAATAAGTTATACCCTCAAAAGCGAAATAGCCCCCTTGGTTTTTAGATACATTTCGCTTTATTGTTTTGTAATGCCTCTCAGCTTTATGGAAGCTATCTACAATGGTATAAAAAATGCAAACGGCAAGCCTGAAGCTCCTTTTTTTAGAATGATTATAATGCTTATAATCAAAATAATAGGCAATTTTATATTTCTATATATTTTTAGAATGAAAATAGACGGCTGCGTCCTAGCTTCCCTTTTAGCCAATATGGTAGTAGCAGCATGGATGTTCTATGATCTTTTTTTAAAAAAGAACCCCGATAAACTTAGTTTAAAAAATTTTAAGTTTTCTTCTCCTACTCTCAAAGAGCTCTTACATGTAGGTTTCCCTGCAATGATAAATTACGCCTTTGTTTATCTCGGCTTTTTTTTAATAAACAGAGAAATGGAACCTTACGGAGCTGTTATTTTAAACGGACAAAGTATTGCAAGCAATATTTCTACAATTTGTTTTAATATTCCCGGCTGTTTTAGTGCTGCCGTTACAACTATGGTCAGCATGAACATAGGCTCCGAAAATCCGAAAAAGGCAAAAAGAGCCTGTCTTTTAGGCTGTATTACAAGTGCTATAAGCGGAGCAGTGCTGATTGCCGTTATTGTGCCTTCTTCCGCCTATCTCGTATCGATGTTTAAGCCGGAAATGCCCGAAATCGGCGATATTGCCGTTAAAGCACTGCATATTTATACCTACTCGGTCATAGGCTTCGGCATCTGTATGACAATTCAAGGAGCCTTTATAGGCCTAGGCAAAACGAAGATTCCGTTAATGCTGGGTATTTTGCGCATCTGGCTTTTACGCTATATTTTCATTCTTACAACCGAAAGATATCTCTCCTACTATTCGATATATTGGGGCAACCTTTTTTCAAACCTCACTGCCGGCCTTGTTGCAATTATCTTGATATTGAACACCAAGTGGGTTTCGGGAATTAAAAAATAATTTTTTTTCAAAATTTTACTCTTAAATGAAATAAAATCCTACAATAATAATGATAAGGCATAAAAGAATTTTTTGCTTTATCCTAACCATTGATTTGGTATGCAAATTATTATTAAGGAGAAAAGCTATGTCAAATGAAAAAACTATTTTAAACCCCAAAACAGATTGGGTTTTTAAGCTGATGTTTTCCAAAGGCGAAGAAGGAAATAAGGCTCTGATAAGTTTTCTAAACGCTTTTTTGGAAGATTCCTACGGTAAAATAACAAAGGCCGAAATCATAAACACGGAGCTTATCCGGGACAGGCCTTCGGGAGAAACTTACCGCCTCGATTTTTTGATTCGTGCGGAGGGTTTAATACCCCGACGCTCTGCGTCGTAACAAAGGGTATTAAAGCCGACTGCAACCACCTTATGAGAACAACATACCCCGATGCTTTGCGTCGGGGTTGTTGATTAGAACAGACAACGGTCTTATCGTAGACCTTGAGATGCAGCAGTTTTGGAAAACAAATTACCCTCGCAGAAGTCAAATGTACCTTATGCGTCTCGCTTCCCGCTTTTTAAAAACGGAACCCAAAGAAGACGATTTTTTGTACGCTATAAGTCTTTCCGTTTTCGGCTGCGATGTTCCTAAAAACGCAGAGCTTGTAAGAATGTCTGAGAGCTCGATAATTCAATATCTTTATGTTGAATTAAACGAGTTAATAGTTTATACTATGAAAAAGAGCTTGGAAGAGTATAGCTTAAAAGATTTTTGGATAAGATTTTTGGCCAACTATGAAGAAGACAAAAAAAGCGGAATGTTGGAAGAATTGTGTAAATTAGAGGAGGGTATAAAAATGGCAGAAGCAACACTCTTTAGGGTAACGGATGAAGAGAGGCGAATGGCAATAGAACTCTCTGACGAAAAATACCGGATGTATGTAGAAGATGAACGCAGTGCAGCTAGAAGAGAGGGTTTAGCCGAAGGGCGGGAGAAAGGAAGAAGTATAGGATTAGCAGAAGGTTTGGCTGAAGGCAAAATAGCCGGCTCGCGTCAAAAAGCCCTTGAAATGGCAAAAATCATGAAAAACATGAATTATCCGCTTGAAGATATTTTTACAATCACAGGGCTTTCTAAAGAAGAAGTCGGAAAATTATAGGTCATAACTTTTGTGCCGGCTTTTAACTGTTACTCATTGAAAAAAAACGGCAATAGGTGTAAACTCTAAGCGGTTAAAAAATATGGAGGTTTCTTTATGAAAAATATAAAGATTGATTTTGATGTTTTGGAAATGATGATTTTCTTTTGGGAAAGCGTAGCCTCAAAGGATAAGATGGGAGACGATTACTTTATGAGCATTGCCGAAAAGCCTCAGATGGAAGTCGTTTACAATGAGGACTTTTCGAAAGATTCTGTCCGCAGGGTTATGTCTGCAATTTCCAATAGGGAAAAACTGAACAACCGCACCTTGAGCGAAAGCCGCTTTTGGAATAACAATATGTGGATTCTGGAAGACTTACAAACCATGCACAATATGATGGCTCCGATTAAAACACTAAACCTTGCAGAGCTTACGGAAAAGTACAAGGCCTCGACAAAATTCGATGAGATTGAGCTCATCTTCATTCCTGCCCATGCAGAAGAATTCTACATAAAGGGTAATAAAATTTATATCAACTTTTTTAAACTTATTCCGAATTATGAAGATCCGAAAGATATTAAGATTGCGGGTCTCCCCTTAAAAGAATATGTAATTAAAAAGATTGAGGGTTTGTTGCACTAAGACTATGGCAAAAAAGGGTTGCGGCTTGAGCGACATTTAAGCTTTCCACATTGCCGCTTCCCTTTATTTTTACAAGGTGGGCGCAAAGCTTTTTAGCCTCCTCGCTGATTCCCCTTTCTTCATTTCCTAAGACAATAACACAAGCCTCATCTTTTTCGACTAATCTTCCAAGGTCAGCTATTTCGTGGTGGGCTCTTAAGTCCGTGCCTATACAGGTAAGCCTTCCTCGGCACTGCCTTAAAAACCAAGCCGTTGATGAAACCTTAAAGATTTTTACAAATTCCATTCCGCCCTGTGCGACCCTGTAAGCCGAGGTCGTAATCGAAGCCTGTTTATCTTCCTTTGTTAAAACTATATTTTCTATACCGAAAAAAGCGGCACTTCTTATTATTGCTCCCAAATTGTTTGCATTTCCTATTTCATCGAGCATTAAAACATGCTCCTTATTTTGAGCCCACAGGTTTATTTCTTCATGTTCTAAAACAGGAATTTCAGGCTCAAAGATCATCGCTGTTACGCCCTGATGATGCACCGATTCCGAAAGCTTTTCCAATTCATCATCGGAAACTATTCTATATAACCTTTTATTGGAAGCCAAATACTTACAAACCTCGCCGAACTGCTTTGCTCTTTTTTCCGAAAAAAACAGACGGGAGATTTTTTCGGGATGATATTTTGCCAAAGCAAGACAGCTTTCAAAGCCGCAAACCGGCAATTCTTTTTCAAATTTTTTACCCATGGGCTTATCATACACAAAAAGCAGGGTCTATGGAAGTAGACTCTCAACTTTAGCTTGAATAGTTTTTTTATTTTTGTTAGAATAGAGGCCTTATGAAAAAAGCATGTATTTTTGATTTGGACGGGACCCTAACCAACTCCCTTTATTCGATATCTCATTTTTTAAATGCTGAAACGGCAAAATACGGTATACCGCCTGTAGATGCGGAAGAATTTAAAATTTTAACAGGCAACGGCGCAAGAAAACTTGTACAAAGAGTTCTTGAACGCACAGGAAAAAACGATAAGGCCTTAGAAGAAAAAATTCTTACAGAATATAATGCAGCCTATGATGCCGATCCCGTATATCTATGCGAGGCCTATAAAGGAATTAAAGAGCTTTTAGCGGATTTAATCAAAAACGGGATTTCCGTAAATGTGCTTTCAAACAAGCCCCATTCCACAACAGAAAAGGTTGTTAAAACAATCTTCGGTGAAAATACTTTTTCGTGTATCCTAGGAGCCCGGGATTCGGTCGCTCTAAAACCTGACCCTGCAGGTGTCTATGAAATTTTAAAAATGCTCAAGCTCGAAAAAAAAGATTGCCTTTATATAGGAGACACGGCAACGGATGTTCAAACCGGAAAAAATGCTGGCCTTTTTACAATCGGTGTTTTATGGGGTTTTAGAAAGCGCCCGGAATTGGAACAAGCCGGAGCCGATGCAATAATTTCAAGCCCTGAAGAAATCTTAAAAATAGCCTTAAGCTAACATTTATATAGCCTCTACCTTAGACACCCAATACTAAGGCAGCCCCTGCACAGACAAGCGGTATCAGTATATTGTCAAAGTCTTTTAAGGGAAGAGCTTCCGTTCCTGCTGCAATGGCTGCAATAAAAAAGCTTTTTATAAAACTCCTGCTTATCGCAATGGTAGAAATAAAAACTGCCGTAAAACAGGCTATACTTCCTGCTATTGTTTTATCCTTGGAAATATTTAGGTGCTGTCTTCCCCAAAATTTTCCGACAAGGCTTGCAAGACCGTCTCCGAGAGCCAAAGCCATAATCCCTATACTTGCATCTTCAAATGGAAAGATAAGAAGGGTGCTTATAACGCCTATAGAAAGAGTTACGGGGCCCAGCACAAATTTTCCCTTATCCCGTTCCCGTGCAGCAAAGCCGGTAATGCTTGAAACCATAAAAATCTGATAGCCCTTTAATCGTAAAATTTCAAAGATAACATAAAAAAAGGTTATGGCAGACAAGGCTATAACTGTTGGATAAAAAAAGTATCTTGCAAAGAGTGGAACAAGGGCAGCACAAAGATGAATCGTTTTACGGAAGGTTTCCTTTATCAAATCTTCTACCCTTGCATTTTGAGAAAGTTTTTTATACCGCAGATTCCTTAAAAAACTCATAGGCTTAAAACATTCCTGCACACAAAACCGTAGCTATCTTAAAGTAAAGAATCAAACTTACGGTATCTACAATGGTTGTAATCAGGGGACCGGCCATAATCGCAGGATCGAGTTTTAATTTTTTTGCCATAATGGGGAGAAGGCCGCCGGTAATCTTTGCTACAGTTACGGTTGCAACGAGGGTTGCACCCACAGTAAGGGCTATCATAGGATTTCTCCCCCCAAGGAAGACCGATTTTAAAAAACTGAAAAGGCCTAAGGTAAAGCCCACCAACACGGCAATGCCCAACTCCTTAAAAAAAACCTTTTTCCAATCCTTTAAGTCGATTTCTCCGGTAGCCAAACCTCGGATAATCAAGGTTGAAGATTGACTGCCAGAATTACCGCCTGTGTCCATCAACATGGGAATAAAGGCAGTCAAAATAGTCATTGAGGCAAGCAAATGGGTGTAGCGTTCGATTATAGTTCCGGTAAATGTTTCGGATACCATGAGCAAAAGAAGCCAGCCTATTCGGTGCTTTGCAAGTTTAAAGATTCCCGTTTCAAGGTAGGTTTCTTCGTTAGGCTGCATAGCGGCCATCCTCTGAAAGTCTTCGGTAGCCTCCTGCTCCATAACATCCATTATGTCGTCGACGGTAATAATACCGATGAGGCGGTTTTCGTTATCGACAACGGGGAGAGCCAAAAAACCGTATTTCTTAAAAGTGAAGGCAACCTTTTCCTGATCATCATGGGTGTTTACACATATATACTCTCTATTAAAAATCTGTTCAATCTTTTTATCTTCATCGGCAAGCACCAATTCTTTAAGAGAAATAAAACCTTCAAGGACTCTATTTTTATCGGTAACATAACAGGTGTAAATGGTTTCACTTTCCAAACCTATCTTGCGGATATAGTCAAGGGCTTGTTTTACGGTCATCCCTTTTTTTAAGTCTACATACTCGATAGTCATAAGGCTTCCGGCCGAGTCCTTGGGATATTTTAGGAACTGATTGATTAGCATCCGCTCTTCACTGCCGGTATTTTTTAGGATTTTTTTAACAACGTTTGCGGGCATTTCTTCAACAATGTCTACCATATCGTCCAAGAAGATTTCGTCCAATATTGAAACCAGCTCCTTATCGGTAGCAGCGGCTATAAAACGGCTTTGCTGTTCTGTGGGTAAAAGAGTAAACACTTCGGCCGCCATGCTTTTAGGCAGCATTCTGAACATAAGAATGGCATTTTGTGCAGATTCGGTCTCAAGGAATTCGGCTATATCGACCTCGTTTAACTCGGCCAAAAGCCTTTGCACTTCAATATACCGTTTTTCGGATAATAAATATTTTATTTGTTTAAACTTGTTTTCTTTCAATTCCATATGATACCCTCCGAACGATATTTTAGGGAGTATATCATATTTTTAGGAAAAAATATAGGGGCGGAAGATGACCTTAAGTGAAGTTGAATCTACTAAATTTTACTATTTATTGCAAACAATTTCTATAATAATTATGAAAGGGGAAAAGTTTTTCTCTTTTAAAAAAATTATAGGAGTTGAAAAATGAAGCAACTATTTAAAATCACCCTCCGCAACGACTACGCATTTAAGCGTGTTTTAGGAGTTGAGGAAAACAAAGATGTACTACAAGATTTATTGGAATGTATCTTAGACATTCCGCCTGAGGATATCGCAGGTTTAGAACTTCTGGATAAGGAGTTTCATAAGGAACTTTTAAGTGAAAAGCTCGGTGTTTTGGACATCAAGCTAAAGCTAAAAGATGGAACTTTTATAGATATAGAAATTCAAAACAACTGGCATTTTGATTTTCCTGAAAGAACCCTGTATTATTGGTCTAAAATGTACAACGAAAACATAAAACAAGGTCAAGACTATTGTAAAATCTTTAGACGAATGTTATTATAATAATGATAGTAAACTTTAATATATCAAAAGTTAAGAAGGGGTTTCCAAAGGGGACTCCCTTTGGCAGACGGAAAAGATAGGAGGGGTTATAGGGGAGGAAAGAAAACCTGTTCTGTCGGGTTGTCTTTCCTCCCCTAATTGATGATGAGGAGGTACGTAGTATGCTGGAACAAGAATCCCCTATGATGAAAAAAGCAAATGCCGCTGTTTCTGTAATGGAAATGAGTCCTAGGGATAAATGGCTTTACGATTCCCGTATGAAATATGAGAATGATAGGGCTTCATGTATAAGCGAGGGTTATCGACAGGGAATATTGCAAGGAGAGATAAAAGGCAGACAAGAAGGTTTTGTTGATGGTGCATACCAAACCAAACTTGAAACGGCAAAAAACCTGCTTGCAATGAATTTCCCTATAGAAAATATCGCAAAAGTCACAGGTTTAAGCATTAAAGAAGTAGAAGCTCTATAAAGATTACCATCTATTCCCAAAAGCCGTTGTTTGCAAGAAGAACGGACAGAGCGGAAGTAAGGGCGGTTTCGGTGCGTAAAATGCGTTTTCCCATAGAATAAGAAATAAAGCCTTCAGCCAAAAAGGCTTCCCTTTCATTTTGAGTCCAACCCCTCTCGCTTCCGATTGCTATAGTCAGTTCTTCTCCTTTTTTCATCTTAAATGTTGAAAGAGAAGGAAAACCTCCTATGTCGAGGAGCACCTTACAGCCTTTGAACGAGGCGGTCTTTAAATCTTTTAAGGCTTCTTTTACCGAATTACAAAAAGAAAAATCAGGCAGCAGGGTCTGGCCGGCTTGCGAGATACCGTCTAAAAGATATTTTTTTATTTCTTCGGGGCTTGAAAGGTTTGATTTTAAATAGGAACGCTCCCCCAATTCCGTACCGCATAGTACAATTTCAGCAAAGCCCAAACTCGCAGCGCTCCGCAGGATACGCCTCAACTGAATGGGGCGGGGAAAGCCCAGAATTATTTTTATGGGCGGAAGAGGCAGCGGTCTCGTCTCAAGTTTATCGGGCGTATTCGGGCAAAAAGAAAAAACTATTTTTTCTTCTGAAAGGTGAGAGATAAGAGCCGCACCTATTTTTCCGTTTATGATTCCGGCCTTAAAAACATCGCCTTCTTTTAAGTGCAAAACCTTTTTTATGTGAAGATAGCGTTCATCTTTTTTATAAAAGACAAAGCCGCCGTTTATGCGTTCATCATTTTTGTAAAAAACACAATCATCATTTATGCAATCGGGATTTACACAATCGTCATCTGAAAACAAAACAATATTCATTTATTTATCCAATTCGGCTTCGGTAAGAATCGAGTAGTCATAACCCTGTTCGGCTAAAAACTTTTGACGCTTTTCGGCAAAGCCTTCTTCTATAGTTTGGCGGGTTACAATGCTGTAAAAATGGGAATCACATTCTTTAGGCCTCAAGATTCGGCCCAAACGCTGAGCCTCTTCTTGCCGGCTTCCGAAAACGCCCGAGACCTGAATAGCCACGGAAGCATCAGGCAGATCAATCGCAAAGTTTGCAACCTTAGAAACCACCAAAACATTTATCTCTCCCTTTCTAAATGAGTCATACAAAAGCTCCCGCTCGGAATTTGTATTTTTTCCCGTGATCAGAGGAGCATTTATTTCTTTTGCAATCGTTTCGAGCTGGGACAAGTACTGCCCGATTATAAGGATTTGATTTTCCTTGTGCTTGGTCAAAAGTTTTTTTACTATTTCGAGCTTTGCAGGGTTTTCGCTTGCGATGCGGTGCTTTTCGCGAGTGGTACCCACTGCGTACTCTATCTCTTTTGAAGGAGCAATGTTTACCCGGATTTCGGTACAATAAGCTTTTGCTATCCAGCCCTTTTGCTCAAGGTCCTTCCACGGCACATCGAATCTCTTAGGGCCGACAAGGCTGAACACATCGCCCTCACAGCCGTCCTCTCTCACAAGGGTCGCAGTAAGCCCGAGCCTTCTTATAACTTGAAGCTCTGCCGTAATTCTAAAAACCGGAGCCGGTAATAGGTGAACCTCATCATAGATGATAAGCCCCCATGCTCTTTCTCTAAAAATCTTAAAATGAGGGAAGGCCGCCTCGGTATTGGGCCTCCAAGTGAGCACCTGATAAGTCGCTATCGTAACAGGCCTTATTTCCTTTACCTCGCCCGTATATAAACCTATATCCTCATCTCTTATGTTTGTCTTATCCAAAAGCTCCCGCCGCCACTGATAAACGGCAGCTACATTGGGGGTTAGAATAAGGGTGCTTGTTTTAAGAAGGCTCATCGTAAGCATTCCGACTATGGTTTTTCCCGAGCCGCAGGGCAGAACAATCGTACCGAAGCCGGTTCCTGCCGATTTATCGCCAACAAAGGAAGAGGCCGCATCCCGTTGATAATCCCTGATTTCAAATTCGGTACCGCTTGAAGTTTTTTCTTTTAAGGAAATATCCAAGGGCTCGCCGTCACGGAGGGGGACTTCATCCTGCACGGGCCAGCCTTGTTTTAAAAGAGCCTGCTTTACGGTTCCCCTGTTTAAAAGGGAAATCAAAAAGGAGTTTTCCTCATCGGGGTCTTCTATTAAATATTTTAAAAGAATCTTGCTGCTTTTTAATTCCTTAAAGATAAGAGCGTTTTCAGGTTTAAGGCGTAAAAATTCTGCTTTTTCAATGGTTTCGGAAGCCGCCTCTTCTTGGGGCTCTTCAAGGGGGAGGAGCTTTATTTTACCGTAACGGCCCATCGTTTCTTTCATCCAAACCAAGATAGAGTCGGGAACCTTAAAGCGGGAAAAGCCCGTGAGGGTTTTCATAATGGAATCGGCTGAAAGCCCGACACCTGCCGCATTCCAAAGCGAGAGGGGGGTCAACCTGTAAGTATGGAGATGTTCAGGCGACTTTTCAAGCTCCGCAAAAGGAATAAGGGCAAAACGAGCCTCGTTAGCTTCCGGGTCATGAATATCCAAAAGAATGGAGCGGTCTCCTTGAATTATAAGCGGTTTAGATTCTTGCATAGCCTGACATTATACACTTTTAGAGGGGGCAGTTCAAGTTAGGGGAAAGCGAGTTTCAAGGCAACCGCATCACAAAAGTTGGAGAACAGAGAATAAGAACTCATCGTTAATCGTTTGTTATGCAATAACATGTTTTAAGATAGTTTTTTTATAAACTTTTTAATTAAAATTTGATCAGTAACGCTCTTTATCCCTAATTTTATTCATCATATATACTGCATAGTTATGAGCAACATCATTATCTATCATTGATAAATTTGTTTACCCCTATTGACAAATATTGAATAAAGATTTATTATTAAATTCTAATTCAGTATTGGTAGAATAGAAAGGAGAACGTTTTGAGCGTGCGGGCGGTATGCAGGTATTAAAAGAAGAGGTCAAGGATAGAATTCTGACGGCTGCGGAAAAAGTATTTTATGAACAAGATTACAGAAGTGCAAAGCTGACGGATATTGCAGAACAGGCTGATATTCCTGTTGCGCTTATTTATACCTACTTCAAAAACAAAGAAGGATTATTTGATGAAGTAGTCGCAGGTGTGTTAGATAACATCATTAAGATGATGGAAGATGAGGAAAAGATGGAAGCCGGAAGTCCCTATGAAAGATTTAATCGGGGCGGAGCGTCTCAACTTCCCAAACTGTTAAAGAGTAGAATAAAACTCATCGTTTTGATAGACAAGAGCTCGGGAACGAAACATGAGAATGCAAAAGATATGTGGGTCAAGCGGTTGGAACAGCATATAAAAGACGGTTTAAAAAGATATTCAAAAACCAAGCACGATCCAATGCTTGCTCATATTTTGGCAAATAATTATGTTGAGGGACTTATGGAAATTGCACGGCACTATAAAAATGACAGATGGGCAGAAGATATGCTCTTTGTTCTTAATAAGTGTTATTTTAATGGAGTTGAATCATTGTAGGCTGTAATTACAGTAATATAGAAGAGAATTTATTTTAGGAGCGTTCAACCGCTCCTTATTTTATCTATCAATATTGAATAAATATTCAATATTATTTAGTTTTGAAGATATGACAATGGTTCAACGGAATAGCGATATTTTGACCATGGGTGACATCGATGGTGTAAACAAAACGCATACACAGTGAAGGAGATTATAATGACTGAAAAGGAATTGAAAAAACAGGTAACGGGTAAAACCTTTTTGTCCAATGTGCTGCTTGCGCTTAAAATAGTGTTTGACTTACTACCGCAGGTTTTATTGGTACTGGTGATAAGCAGCTTATTTTCGGGAAAAGCGGAAAGAGAATATTTTAAAATGATTGCCGTAGGTATTTTCATCTCGTTTATGCTGAAGGCGTGTTGTAATTATCTTGCCGTAAAGACAGCTCATGACAGGGCTTTTAGTACATTGACGGAATTACGGCTTACCATAATTGAACACCTTAAAAAATTGAATTTAGGATTTTTTAAAAAGCATACTACCGGTGAGCTTACAAGCATCGTTGAACACGATGTAGAGCAGGTTGAAATATATCTGGCGCACGGTCTTCCGGAAATTATGGCGGCAACTCTTCTTCCTGTTCTGGTTTTTATTGCAATGCTTTTTATAGATTACCGGCTCGCATTAATAATGATTACAGGGGTACCGCTCATGTTCCTTGTACAACAATTATCTGCAAAGACCATGCAAAAAAGATTTCAAATATATTTTGAAAGAGAAATGCAGATGAGGGAAGACATGATGGAATATGTAAAAAACATTGCCGTGATAAAGGCATTTGCAAAAGAAGAGTGTTTTAGCAGCAGAACTTTGGATTCCGCACGCTCTTATGTGCAAGATGTAAAAAAGAGTATGGGTGCCGTTACGGGTCCGATGGTGCTTATAGATATTTTTATGGAAGCCGGAGCGGTATCGGTTATGATGTTAGGAAGTATACTGCTCTTACATAAGAATATTTCTACCGCTCAGTTTATACTGTCCGTTATCTTATCTTCGGTATTTGTGTCGGCAATAAGTAAAACCGCAACGCTCCATCATTTTTCCATCGTGTTTACTGAAAAGCTCAAAAGCATAGCGGTGATTCTCTGTGCACCTCTTGCAAAAGAAAAGATCAGCGAAAAACTGAAAACGGGAGATATAGAATGTAAGAATGTACATTTTAAGTATGAAAAAGACAGCTTTGCGTTAAAAAATATTACTGTACAATGTAAAGAAAACACTTTAAATGCGCTTGTCGGGCCGAGCGGCTGCGGTAAAAGCACGCTTGCGAATCTTATCATGGGTTTTTGGGATGTTGATTCAGGTGTGCTCACAATTTCGGGTAAAGATATTTCACGCTATGATACGGACAGCATTTCCGCTCTTATCGGAAGTGTTCAGCAGGAAATAATTCTTTTTAATATGAGCATCTTTGAAAATATCGCGATCGGCAAGGCGGATGCTTCCGAATCGGAAGTGATAGAAGCCGCTCAAAAAGCACGATGTCATGATTTTATTTCCGCCCTGCCTCACGGCTACAACACAAGGGTCGGAGAGATGGGGGTAAAACTTTCGGGAGGAGAAAAGCAAAGAATATCCATTGCCCGGATGATTCTTAAAAATGCCCCAATTCTTATTTTAGATGAAGCGATGGCGGCGGTTGACAGCGAAAACGAAAAACTCATAAACGAGGCGATCGAAGAATTAAGAAAAAACAAAACGGTTATCACGATTGCGCATCACCTGAACACTGTACAAAACGCGGACAAAATAATCGTTATGGATAAAGGCCGCATACTGGATTCCGGCACACATGAAGAATTGATTTTGCGATGCACCTTTTATAAAGAAATGGTCGAAGCCCAAAACAAAGTAGACAACTGGCGGGTGGGGTAATTTGTAATGGGTAATTAGGCCGGTATCAATTAGCAATTAAATAAGAACAGAAATGTTCGAAAGAGCGAGAATTCGACAGTTCCTAAATTTGATAATTTACTCACTGCCGAATTGAGGAGAAATTATGGCGGATAAACAAATAGGAACGGCGTATGTTTTTACGCTGGCTAAGGCGGAGCGGGGAAAATTGGCTGCGGGTATGGTACTTGCAGCGATCGGCTCGGTGTTGTCGTTGGTTCCGTACATTGCTGTGTACCGGATTTTGGAAATGATTATTGCTCGGTCGATGAGTGCGGAAGCGCTTTTACATTGGGCTGTTATGTGTGTTGCAGCAGCAGCGGTACAGGCAGTGTTGATGTCGATTGCGGGAATTTGTTCGCACACAGCGGCATTTAATACGATGCATACGGTAAAGATAAAAGTCTTGCAACATATCTCGTATCTGAATGCAGGCTTTTTTCAAAAAAATGCAGCGGGTAAAATCAAGACAACCCTGTTTGATGACATCGATAGAGTAGAAGCTTTTTTAGCGCACAGCACTTTGGAACTCACGCAGGCGGCGGTTGTTCCCCTTGCGATGTTTGTATTTATGCTGCATCTCCATTGGCTTATGGCATTGGTTATGCTTGTTCCTATGGTGCTCGGTATTGCCGTTCCGATGATGATGATAGCGGCAAGTAATTTTTCGGGATTGGCGAACGATTTTGCAAAGGATATGGAAGCCTTGAATGCATCGGCTACGGAATATATTTCTGCAATGCCGGTGATGAAGATGTACCGCGTAACAGCCGAAAAATTTCAACAGTATAAAACCGCTTTACAGACGTATACCGTTTGCTGGAAAAAGATGTGCACCGCTTCGTGTAATCCGCTTTCGGCAGCATCGGTTATCTTGGATTCGGCAATCTTATTCACTCTGCCTACAGGAGGGTTCCTTTATGTAAGAGGCTCGCTGTCCGTTTCTTCTTTTTTGATTTTTATTATTTTGACGGTGTGCTTTTATACATCGTTTTTAAATTCGGTTACGATTGCTATGCAGTCGATGGAACTCGGCGGCGGACTTGCAGCGGTTAAAAAAATTTTGGAAGAGCCTCAGATGAAAAGCGGATCAAAAACGCTTCCGCTAAACGGCCGTTATGATGTCCGGTTTGACGGTGTTTCATTTTCGTATGGAGAAGACGGACGGAACGCTTTAAATGATGTTTCGCTATGTGTAAAGGCGGGAACCGTCAACGCCTTTGTCGGAGCTTCCGGTGCAGGCAAAACCACCGCCGCCCAGCTTATCGGGCGATATTGGGATAGCTCTGCAGGCACTA
Source organism: Treponema denticola (assembly GCF_024181645.1). NCBI lineage: Bacteria > Pseudomonadati > Spirochaetota > Spirochaetia > Treponematales > Treponemataceae > Treponema > Treponema denticola. Next base: position 2,077,914 of record NZ_CP058624.1, read on the forward strand.
TTTCTATCGGCGGTATTCCCGTTACGGAACTGCAAACGGAGAACCTTATGGCGCTTACCTCGTTTGTGTTTCAAGATGTGTTTTTATTGGAAGATACGCTGATCGAAAATATTCGCATGGGAAGTGACACTTCTTTGGAGGAAGTACGCAAGGCAGCACAGGCAGCTCAAATTGACGATTTTATTATGAGTTTACCCGACGGTTATGAAACGAAAATCGGCACAGAGGGTGTAAAGGTTTCAGGCGGAGAGCGGCAGCGGATTTCTATTGCGCGTGCGTTAGTTAAAAATGCGCCTATCCTCATTTTTGATGAAGCAACTTCATATTCGGACATTCAAAATGAACATAAGATTCAAGTCGCATTGCAAAATTTGCTCAAAGGAAAAACGGTCATTATGATTGCGCACCGTCTGCACACGATAAAAAATGCGGATACTATTTTTGTCTTTGAAAAAGGCAGCATCGCTGAACAAGGTAGCCATACTGAACTGATGAATAAAAACGGTTTGTATGCACAGATGCAGCGCACGTACCTATCCGCTCTCAACCACGGTAGTATAAATGTAAAGGAGGGAAATTGATATGTTAAAACTAATTGCACATATATTAAAAGAAAAACGGAAAGCATTAGGGCTGCCGATTATTTTAATGTCGCTTGATTCTGTGGGCGGTATGCTCTTATACATTATGCTCTATTTTACGGTGGTCGGATTAGTACGTAATACATTGACCGGAGAAATTATCATTACCTATTCGCTGATTTGTTTAGGAGCGGTGGTATTCCGTTTAATTATTTACCGCACGGGTTACTATCTCTGCTTTGCTCGCGGGGCGGAAGTATGTGCGCAAATGCGGCTCGATTTGGCAAATCACTATCGCGCGTTAAGCCTCGGCTATTTTAACCGGCACAGTTCAGGTGCTCTTTTGGAAACCCTTGTAAAAGATATTACCAATTTTGAACTGATCATTACGCATACGCTTCCCGCACTGGTAAAAACCGCGATAACGGCAGCGCTGATTTTAATCGGTATGTATTGTATCGATGTTCCCTTGGCAATAGCGCAAACAATAACGCTCCTTGTGCTTGTTCCGTTTTTGCACTGGGGAAACAGCTTGGCGGAGCATTTCGGAAATGAAAAGCATCGACTCACCGCTCGTATGATTTCCATTGTGCTGGAATACATTAAAGGAATAAAAGTGTTTAAGGCGTATAATCTAACCGGAGAAAAATTTGACAGAATGCTGCAGTCGTTGGAAACGGTAAGAAAAACCAATATCAAAGCGGAAATAAAGCTTTCGCTGCCTGCTGCCGTCTATTTTATAGCAGCTCATTTTTTACTGCCGCTTGCTCTTTTATCTTCCGTATATATTCTGAAGAGCGGATCGGTCAGCCCCGAAAAACTCACCGCTTTTATGTTGATGAGCCTTGCGCTTTCGGGGGTATTAATTTCATTTGAACACGCATACGGTTTACTAAAAGGTTTAAAGCCTGCGGCGGAACATGTGCAGAAAGCGTATACGGCTCAGCCCCTACCGTGCGCACAAACTGCCGGAACTTCAAAGATACATACCGGCACAACGGTGGGAGAAACAAGGCAGGAACAAAGTCAGCCTTTTGACGTTTCTTTTGACGATGTTTCATTTTCTTATCGAGAAACGTTCCATACGTTTCAAAGCCAAAGCGGTGAAGCTAATGCCGAACGGGAAATAGACGGTGCAAAACAAACAGCGGTACTGCATTCTATTTCTTTTGAGGCAAAGCAGGGAACGGTAACTGCTCTTATCGGCCCGTCAGGTTCAGGCAAAACCACGATTGCCAATTTAATAGCCCGCTTTTGGGATCCGCAAAAAGGTACGGTTAAAATCGGCGGAAAGGATATAAAAGAAACAGAACCCGATACGCTTTTGCAGTCCGTCAGCGCGGTGTTTCAAGACAGCATTTTACTATCGGACACCATTTACAATAATATTAAAATCGGAAAGCCCGATGCTTCGGAATCGGAGGTTATCGATGCAGCACAGGCGGCTCAATGTCATGAGTTTATCAGCGAGCTGCCTGACGGATATAACACCCTGCTTGCGGAAGGCGGGGCTGCTCTTTCAGGCGGCGAAAGACAGCGCATTGCTATTGCCCGTGCTCTTTTAAAAAATGCGCCCATCGTGCTTTTAGACGAATCTACCGCCTCACTCGATGCCGACAACGAATGGAAAATCAACACCGCCTTGGATACGCTGATGCAGGGTAAAACTGTCTTTGTCATAGCTCATAGGCTGAACACTATTCGCAATGCGAATCAAATCCTCGTGTTGAAAAACGGCCGTATCGAAGAAAAAGGGACTCATACGGAACTTATGCAAAAGCGCGGCACCTACTTTGAGATGATACAAGAACAACAAAAAGCCGCCGGATGGGAAGTCGCGGGGAATTAATTCCTAATTAACAATTAGATTGAGGAGAAATGTTGAAACACCTCACAGAAATGGTGCTCGGTGTTTCAACGTCGAGTTTCGTACTTCTGCCACGGATGGCGATGATTAAAGCTCTATCGAGTTTTTGCGTAAGCAAAAATACTCGAAGATGAAAAATGTACACGGATGTATATTTTTCATCGAAACATCGCTGTATTATATGCGCTTTCTCATTGCATTACGAAAGCGTGAGAATTCGACAGTTCCTAAATTTGATAATTTACTCACTGCCGAATTGAGGAGAAATTATGGCAGATAAACAAGTAGGAGCGGCGTATGCATTTTACAAACTACAAGCATAGAATAACCGGCTTATTAAAGTATAACCTCAAAGCTTTGCCGTCAGCGGGTTCTTAGGGCAGCAGCCCTAAGCGGTTCTTTTGAAGATAGGAGGGGTTCTAGGGGAGGTACAACCAACGAAGTTTCGAGGTGAAGAAATCTTTTATCCGAAAAAGTGTCTTTCCTCCCCTAAAAAGGAAAAACTATTTATCTTTATTTGCAGCAAGCAAAGCGGCTATAATACCTATAGCTGCCCCTATCCCAGCCAGCGCAAAACCAGCCCCTATACCCGCAGCTGAATTAGCAGCATCTTTTTTAGGATTTTCAGCAAGCTGCTGTACCGTTTTCCGTATAGCTTTTGCGGTTTCAATATCTAATGATGATAATTTTCTATAATTAATAAGTAGGCTATACTCCTCAGGTGTTAGTTCTTCATTGGTACATCCTTTTCCCGTCAATAAATATTCTACAGAAGTGTTAAAATAATGTGCTATCTGGTATATTTTATCAGCACTCGGAATCGATGGCGGTTCTGCTTTCATCCGGGTAAATATTTGAGGATTTATGCCTATTCCCTTTAAATCACTTAAGTTTATACCTTTCTCTTTTGCTAATATGCTAATACGGTGATAAACTTCTAAATAATTAATTGTATCCATAAATTATATCCTGTAATACCGAATACGGAAATATGATTTGATAAAATATTCAAATTAGGTATTGACATAATTTCATTTTCGGTATATATTTACATTGTAACTTCTATAAATGGAAATGTCAATAGTCTATGAAAATATAATGTCCCATATTTTTATAGGCTGCCATTCAGCGGGACATAAAGGAGAAAATTATGAATGAAGTTTTTAATCCGGTCATTTTAGCAAGTAAATCTAATGCAGAACTGCACAAACTTGGAAAAACAGGTATATGTATTAGTGCAGGTTTTTTACTTACTAGCTGTCTTTTATATTATTTCTTTGGAGATAACAACAGCAAAAGCAATAATACGGAACAAAGATTCTAAAACTGTCACTATACAGCAGTTATAACAAAGATACCGGTTCAGCTTTGACGGATGTACCGGCATCTTTGTTACATGGTAATATAATTCTACTCCATTTTATAAAACACAAAACCGTCAGGCAGCCTTATATTCGGCATCCAAAATGGTTTTCCAGACCAACCTTGCCTAGCTTCTCCTGTAAGTCTATACATAACCAAAAATACATCATTGCTGTAATCTGAAACAGTGTTCCTATCATCTGGAGAAAGCATAGTACCTGTACCTTTAGAAATATTGCGATCCCGTCTTACTAATAACTTACCTCGTCCGTTATTATTTTCTGATTTTGAAATCATACGGATTGCATTAATAAAATTTATTGAATTCCAGTCATTGTTATCTTCACTTGATATATTACTTAAGAGTTGTTCAATAAAATGAAGCGGAACATCTATAACCGATTTCTCAGTATAAGCAGATAGAAGATTATCTAATTTTTCCAAATCGGGATTAATAGGAAATGCAGAAAAATAATTTACTCCGCCTGTTATTAAACATAGACATGATGACTTTATGACATTCTTACGCGTAGGATGTATTCCGTCAATATACATAAGCTGATTATTCTCTAAACCATGTTCTGTAAGATGTTTTATTAACACTGCTTGAGAGTTATTCAGCTCTTGAAATAATTTATGAATAAACGGAGGCATAAATAAGCGTATTAAAGCTCGGTCTCTGTCATAACCGAACATACGGCAATGCTGCCAAAAAGTATCAGCTTGCGGTACTTTTGCCGTTCTTGAATAATATACTGTTTGTAAATTGGGAAAAGTAACACCCCTTCCAAGAGTATTTCCTCCTACAACGATATTAAAACCTGTATCAAATGTTCTTTCTGCATCTGATTTTGAATTTAGCGTTATAATATCTATTTCTGTATTAAATAATAAATCTTTTATGCAGGCGTATATTTCAGGGAATTTTTTTATTTCCGGTTTCGTTGTATATAAATTTTTCCATTCATATTCAAAATTATTTTTAAGCTCGGTATCATCAGTATTTTGAAGCAAATCATTTAAAAACTCGCCTATTTTTTCAGCTATAATTTTATGTTCATGTACCCGTACACTGGGATGAATTAAAAAATTACAAACTTCTCCGGTTTCTGATAATTTAATATGAGCACATACTATAAGAAAATTTAATACAGCAGATGCCAGGCCTTCTGATATTTCAGTATCAACTTTTTTTATATCTTTTATTTCTTCATCATTTACATATCTGATACAATATGATTCGGGTTTTGAAAAGAAAAAATCTCCTCCTAAATATGCTTTTCCGGGAGGGAAATAAATTATAAATTCGGGCTTAAATTCTGAGCCTTCTGTTTGAAGAAGTACTGCTTGCGGAGTTGCTGTAACTTGTAAATAAATGCATGATACAGCTGTATTTCTAATATCAGCAATATTTCTATTAATTGTACTGACTTCATTTTTATTTATTTTTGTATTTAAACTTGCTGCATCTGCTTCATCATCAATGATGAATAAAGAGCGCCCATCAAGGAATTTACTGTTTATTATAATATTACGCCACTTTTTTAAAATCGAAGTATTTTTTTTGAGTACAATAATAACTGGTTTACGCATTTTATTCATTTTAAAACGTAGTTCATCATTTTCACCGCATATACAAAATTCAGAAAATACATCCAAGGCCCGTTTAAAAGTTTGTTCTTGAAGTCTTTTATTATCAGTAGTAAGCACAATAAAAATTTCAAAATCTCTATCGGCAGCAGCTGCAACAACTCCAAACATTTGTCCTGTTTTACCGCTTTGTACTTCTCCTAATAATAAACCGTTGACATTGCTTTGATAATTATAATCTGCTAAATGTTTTTCAAATATTTCACCAGTTACATTAAGGATTGTTTGTTTTGTTTCTTCATATTTTATTGAATTAATATAATTTTCAAGAAATTTCATTAGTGTACTCCAAAATCAAGATACCATAAATTAGGGATTGTTGTTTTTGTTAGGGTTATATTATTTCTTCCGTATTTTTTTAGTGTATTTTCCGTCACTTTCTCTCCGATATTCAATGCTTTACTATTTTCCATACGTCCTTTAAGCCATCTGCCTAAAATACACAAATCATCTGCACTCCTAAAATTTTTTGAATAGTCCCCCATAGTGCTGCATTTAAATTTATAACCGTCATCAGTTATTACATAAAAACTTTGCCCTTTTTTAGGATACCCGCTAAGTTTAGTAATTTTACTTGAAACAATAATTTCTGCTTCATACCAAGGGCGGGGCAAAATAGAACCATTAGAGAAATTTTTTCTTCCTTTCCCAAAGTAACAGTTTAAGTGACTTTTTTCTTCTGGTTTTATTTCAATTTGAAAAGATATATTTATTTTTCGGCTTTGTATATTTGCTAATTCCTCAGACGATACATTTTCCACAGATGAATAGTTCTCAAACAAGTCAGACGGAGGAATTATTTTAATTCGATTTTTATCAATTTTATCTATCGGTTGACAATTTTTTTCTTGAAGCATATCAAGAAAACTATTAATTTGAAAATTTATATTTTCATCATCAGTAACTATATCAGTATCATAAGTATGCTCTGCAGTACATATTTTTGTTAAATTACTTGATCCCAGAATAGAAGTTTCTTTTCCTTTAGAGTTTTTAAATAAGTATACTTTTCCATGATATTTTACAGCTGCTGCTAAATAAATATTTCCCAATTGTTTTTCTTGAAGGATATCGGCAAGGCTGCACAAAGCCTCATATTGCCCGTATGAAAAACCTTCAAATAGATGCATTCCTACAATTAGAGTAAGCTCTAATTTAAGACCTGATTTATATAATGCCAATAAGTCAGCTATAGCATCTTCAGAAATATATCCGCTTGCAGCTTTTAATCTGCTGGATTTTTCTAATAATGTATAAAATGTATCTTCAAATTTTTTGCATGGTGTTTTTACCGGCTGATAGTTTGAATTTAAAAGTTCGAGCATTTTTTATCTTTTCCTCTATTACGGCAATTTTCATCAAATTCAAGCTGCTCCTTAATTGTTAGGCTTTTTAAAATTTGACCTACTTCTTTTATATCAGTCCTAATGTAATTTTCTGTAAATAATGGATATAGCGTTTTTGCAAGCAGCCGGACTCCTTGAGGCGGGACAGCATTTCCAATTTGTCTTCTTACTTCGGTAACAGAACCTTCAAAAATAAAGCTGTCATCAAACGACTGTAATCTTGCCCGTTCTCTATTTGTAAGAGGGCGCGGCTCAGGATAGTGATACCCCCAAGTACCGCCTCCTCCGGCTGCTATAATCGTTTTTGCCGGCTCATTTCTATTTATCCTCCGGTATACATGACTTATCATGCCTTTTACATATAAAGGATTATCTTCCGGAACATCCGTGAAATTTCCGCCCTCTGGTATAAGATTAAGTAATTTTCTAGTCTTTTCAGCAATATTCATGTGCTCATTATTGTATTCAACATTTTCAACACCTTCCAGTGCTTGTCCTGCTGTAATATACGGTTTTTGGCCGCGGGGACCGTGAGTAGGCCCAGGATGAATAAAATTAAATTCCTGATCCAGCCGTATCCCTACAATGATTACCCGTTCACGGAACTGAGGTACTCCATATTCAGCAAAATTATATAATTGAATTTTAATCATATATCCAGGTGAGATATTGCTAAAATCTTCTACTATTTGTTTAATTGCTTTTCCTCTATTTGCTGTAAGCAGTCCTTTGACATTTTCTGCAACAAAAGCCTTAGGTTTTTTTGCAGCTATAAAACGTAAATAGTTCTTATATAAATTTCCTCTATCACCATCTAATCCCGGCTGCTTCCATATAATCGAAAAATCCTGGCAAGGGAACCCTCCTAAAATTAAATCGCATTCTGGAATGGATTTATCATGTGCAGGGTCTATTTCTTCTATATTTTTTTCTGTAATTACATTGCCGAAGTTTTTTCTAAAAGTCGCTGCTGCCCATTTATTAATGTCATTTGCCCAAACTGTTTTATATCCCTCTTTATGGAAACCGTAATCTAGACCTCCGCAGCCCGAAAAAAGAGAGATTACATTTACAGTTTTATCATTTTTAACCATTCAATTCTCCAATTCTTCTAAAAATATTTCAAATTTTAAAACCGCCTTACTTATATCCTTTATTTCACATTCCCAAATAACTAGAACATTCCAACCTTGCTCTTTCAATTCTGCATAATTTTTTTTATCACGCAAAACATTTTTCTCTAATTTTTCATCCCAATATTCATTACGGCTTTTGGGTTTATTTCCCCGCTTACAATTTTCGTGTTTATGCCAGAAACAACCGTTTATAAAAATAACCGTTTTGTATTTTTTAAGTACAATATCAGGTTTTCCCGGTAAGTTTTTAGCATAAAGTCTATACCGGTAGCCTTTTTTATGTATTGCCCTACGGAAAAGTATTTCCGGTTTAGTATTTTCAGACCGTATTCTACCCATATTCCATGAACGTTTTTCAGCTGTTAAGTGATCCATGATATCAATACGGCATTATAACATATAATGATTTTTTTTTCATCAGGCCAATAGTACTTTTCAGTAAAAATTAAACATAACTATTCAGAACCGCTATATATAGCGTTAAATATTCTATATACGCTACATATAGTGGTTGATTTTATTAAAAAAGCTGAAAATAGCCGTTTTTCGGCACAGGTGCTGAATAGTTACAATTAAACACTGATATTTTCATCTAATACCTTGCACAAACTCTGCATTACAGTTATACTGATAATACTGAATATCTATTCGGTATTGAGACTCATAATTAGGAATTGGAGAAATGTTGAAACACCTCACAGAAATGGTGCTCGGTGTTTCAACGTCGAGTTTCGTACTTCTGCCACGGATGGCGATGATTAAAGCTCTATCGAGTTTTTGCGTAAGCAAAAATACTCGAAGATGAAAAATGTACACGGATGTATATTTTTCATCGAAACATCGCTGTATTATATGCGCTTTCTCATTGCATTACGAAAGCGCGAGAATTCGACAGTTCCTAAATTTGATAATTTACTCACTGCCGAATTGAGGAGAAACTATGGCGGATAAACAAGTAGGAGCGGCGTATGCATTATGCAAACTACAAGCATAGGATAACCGGCTTGTAAAAATGTAATTCCACCACTTTGCTGATGATGCCGGTTTCCAAAGGCTGGCGAAGCCTTTGGCAGACGGAAAAGATAGGAGGGGTTTGGGGAGGAAAGGTACAGCCAGCGCAGCTTCAAGGCAAACCTGTTCTGTCGGGTTGTCTCTCCTCCCCAAAGGAGAATGTATGTATAAAGAATTATTTGCATTTTTGAGTAAGAGGGGAAAAATCGATGTATGTATTTCTTCTCTGTTTTTTACCTTGTACGGATTGAGCTCCGTGGGGATGTTGCTTACGGTGTTTTCGATGTTGTTTAAGATTGCAGCCGGGACTGATGTGCAGGGACTCTACGGGGCTTTTGCAACACTGATAGGCTTGGTCGTTTTTAAAGGGCTTTGCAATATGATTGCCGACTTAAAAAAGCACGGAGCCGGCTTTGATGTGGTGCAGCAAATACGGGAGCGGATGATTGTAAAATTAAAGCTGTTTAGTTTGGGATTTTATACGAATGAACGGCTGGGGGAATTAAATACAATTCTTCATAAAGATGTGGACAATATGTCCATGGTAGTCGGTCATATGTGGCCACGGATGTTCGGTGATTTTCTCATTGCTCTTGCGGTATTTATAGGTCTTTGCTTTATCAACCTTAAAGCAGCCCTTGTTATGGCCGCGTCGATTCCGCTTTCGCTTGCTTACCTTTTTTACACAATTAAGGGAGCACAAAAAACGGAGCATAACAATAATTCCGCCCTTGCCGATATGGTGAGTTTATTTGTCGAATATGTACGCGGTATTCCGGTGCTCAAAAGTTTTTCGCATAATAAAAGTCTGGATAATGAACTTTTTGAAAAGACAAAAAAATTCGGAGAAACAAGTAAGGCTGCGTCCCGTTTTAAGGCAAGACAGCTTTCGGTCTTTTCGTTTTTAATCGATGCAGGGTATTTTGTTCTTTTTATTTATTCCGGTCTTGCCGCATTACGCGGAAGCATTGATGTGCTCAGTTTTATGATTATCGCAGTCATTTCAAAAGAATTTTATAAACCTTTTGCAGCGATGGAAACACACTATATGTATTATGTGTCTGCCGTAGACAGCTATCACCGCTTGGGCAAAATTCTTCATGCTGATGTAATAGCCGATAAAACGGACGGAGTTACTCCTGCACAAAACGATATTGTTTTTAAAGATGTAGCATTTTCTTATGAAGAAGATGAGTTCAAAATGAATGGAGTAAATTTTTCCGTTCCGGAAAAAACGATGACCGCACTTGTAGGTGAATCGGGAAGCGGTAAGACGACGGTTACGAATTTGCTGTTGCGCTTTTACGATGTGCAAAGTGGAAGTATTACGCTCGGCGGTACCGATATTCGGGATATTCCCTACGATGAGCTTTTGGATCGCATCAGCATTGTTATGCAAAATGTTCAGTTATTTGATAACACCATTGAAGAAAATATCCGCGTCGGGAAAAAGGGCGCTTCCAAAGAAGAAATTATCGAGGCCGCAAAAAAGGCAAGGATTCATGATTTTATTATGAGCTTGCCGAAAGGCTATGAAACGGATATAGGCGAAAACGGAGGTCTCTTATCCGGCGGACAAAGACAGCGTATTTCGATTGCACGAGCCTTTTTAAAAGACGCTCCGATTTTAATTCTCGATGAGATGACCAGTAATGTCGATCCCGTAAATGAGTCTTTAATACAGGATGCCATTACAGAACTTGCAAAAAACAGAACGGTCATAGTGATCGCTCATCATTTAAGGACTATTCAAAAGGCAGATCAAATCCTTGTGTTTCAAAAAGGCAATCTTATCGAAAAAGGAAAACACGATGAACTTTTGGAAAAGGACGCTTACTATGCGCGGCTTTGGAAAGCACAATACGGGAGCGGAATGTGCTCTCGCTAAAAGATATTTCGTATAAAACAAGGACAGGTCTTCTCATTCTCGACAATATAAACCTCGAAATAAAAAAAGGAGAATTTGTTGTCATTACCGGAAAAAGCGGAAGCGGGAAGAGCACACTCGGCTCTGTTATCAACGGCCTTATCTCGCATTTCTATGACGGAGTTTTAACGGGCGAAGCTTGTCTAAACGGAAAAGATATACGCACTATGGATCTTTCACAAATAGGCTGCATGGTAGGCTGTGTATTCCAAGACCCGCGAAGTCAGTTTTTTATGACCGATCCTTTTAGTGAAGCGGCATTCGGTTGCAGCAATATGCTTTTGAACAGGGAAGAAATACTGAAAAGGGTAGACAACAGTTTGAAGCTGCTTGGAATAAATCATCTAAAAGAGAAGAGTATCTTTAAACTTTCAAGCGGTGAAAAACAAAAACTGGCTATCGCGTCATGTTATGCGATGTCGCCTGACATTTTTTTGTTCGATGAACCTACGGCTAATCTGGATATTCATTCCATCTTTGATTTGAAAAACATATTACGGAGCTTAAAAGAAGAAGGGAAAACCATTATCGTCTTGGAGCATCGATTATTTTATCTTTCGGCCTTATGCAGCCGTATGCTCGTTATGGATAAGGGAAGAATTACGGGCGAATACTCAAAAGACGAATTTTTTGAGCTGCAAAAAAACAATAAAAATATTCGACCCATATATTTGGAAAATCTTGATACGGTTCATTCTAAAAGTATTGTCGATAAAACCACCCCGTTGTTTGAAATAAAAAACATTTCATATTCACATTCAAAACAGGAAAAAACGGATGTGCTTAAAGACATATCGATAAGAGCTTATGAAAAAGAAGTTATCGGCATTATCGGTGAAAACGGAGCGGGTAAAACAACTCTCGCTAAATTGTGTACAGGCTTATTAAAAGAAAAAAGTGGAAGCGTTTTGATTAAAGGAGAAAAGCGGAGCTATAAGAAAAGGGCGGGGAGTATATATTTTGTCATGCAGGACTCCGACTATCAACTTTTCGGTAATACCGTAGAGGATGAATTGAATATAGGAAAAAAAGGCGGCGGTTTGAGCGATACGGAAAAAGAAACCGTTTTATCGGACTTTGAAATTCTTGATTTAAAAGAACGGCATCCGCTTGCCCTCTCAAGAGGTCAAAAGCAACGGCTTACCATTACAGTAGCTTTTTGCAATAACTGTAAGATACTTTTTTTGGATGAACCGACAAGCGGCTTGGATAAACATTCTATGGATTTGGTTTCTGAAAGTATTCTCACTGCGGCAAATGCAGGTAGACTTATATTTGTAATATCGCATGATTATGAATTTTTACTGTCTGTCTGTAACAGAATTATTTATTTAAAAAGCGGAATGGTTCACGTTGATTTCAATTTAAATAATGATACCAAGAAAATGCTCTGGGAGCTTTTAAGTAAAAAAGAGGAAATGTGAAGTGAATACAAAAAGAAAAGCGGATCCGAGAACGGTACTCGGCATTGTATTTATTTTTATCTCGTTTGGTCTTGCTGTCAATAAGCCCATCCCCTCACATGTTTTACTTATTATTTGTAATTTCTATTTATGGGATGTACGCGCTTACCGTGAATCCGTTTTATATAGCGGAATGTATAGTATCATTGCCGTGTCGATGTTTTATATTCATTATATTCCGAATTCGACAATTGCTCTCATGATTGTATCTTTAAGTTATTTTATTCAAAAATTCGTTATTGCGGTTATGATGATTATATTCTTGAAAAAGAAAACTTCCATGTCCTCTATTATATCGGCTATGCAGACGATGAAATTTCCAAACATAATAGCAATTCCCTTAATCGTTGTATTTAGGTATCTCCCGTCCTTAAAAGAAGATTACGGCTGTTTAAAAGACAGTTTAAAAATAAGGGGAATTTCTATTTCGGGCTTACGCTTTTTAATGCATCCCATTCGTTCTTTGGAACTTATAATTGTTCCGATTTTATTTAGAAGTCTTCGCATAGCTGAGGAACTTTCCACATCGGTTTTGCTGAGAGGAATTGAAAATTATAAAAACAGAACAAATATCTATCCGCTCAAATTTACAAAAACGGATTTTGTATACGGATTATGTACGGCTATTGCTGTGGGTGCGGTATCGTACTTACAGTTTAGTAATATTTTTTAAGGAGAATGTCATGGAAACAAAGACAAACAAATTGAATGCGCGGGATTTTATTTTTATCGGAATCTTCGCTGCGGTTGCACTATTAATTTTCTTTATTACGGGAGCGCTCGCTGCATTAACGCTTTTTGGAACGATAGCCAATATCCCGATTACGCTGTTTTTTGTATCGATAGCATTTATGCTGGCGGCATCAAAGGTAAGAAAAACGGGCGTCTTTTTTATTATGGGGATAATTATCGTTTTACCGGGATTTATGGCGGCAAACGGAATAGGCGTCGGCCTTTCAATCATCGGCTGGTTTATTGCGGAGACTCTTGCGTCAACGATGAAGTACAAGGATAAAAAAACAATTATTCTGTCCTATGTGCTGGGCTCCACGTTGCAGACAGCCTTGTTCACCCTGCCCATGTATCTTTCGCATGGAGAATACTTTGTGCAAAGAAAGGAGATTTTACATTTAACGGATGAAGCTTTACAACAGTATTTGCAGGTTGTGGGTTCATGGCAGATGTACGGTTCAATGATTGCATTGACGGTTATAACAAGTTTCGCAGGAGCGTGGATTTCTATACGGATATTAAAAAAGCATTTTGAAAAAGCGGGGATGGTATAGGGGGAATTAGCAATGGGTAATTGTAAATTGAACTTATGGATTTAAAAGGTATTTTGTTAATTCTCTTAAAGATGTGCAAAAGGCAGGTAAAGCGATTGAAGAGCACATTGGGGATAGAAAAATAACTATGAATTTAATTAAACTTGCTCCTGAGCCGGTACGTCAACGGCCAACAAAGAAAAAAGCCTCAATGAAACAAAAGCTAGGCCTTTGTATGATTAACGATGAGTTTCTATTCTCTGTTCTTCAACTTTTGTGATGCGGTTGCCATGATATTACCAAACAATTACAGAAGCTGCCTCGCTTATCGAGCTATAGGTTTTAAGAGAGGTAAAAGTTATTGCGGCATTGCCCAAAAGCTCGGCATCGGCTATCTGCAGCACCTTAAATTCTCTGCCGGTGATTTCGGCTTTTAGGTCCTGCCAAAGCTTATTATTAGCCTGCCCTCCGGAGATTGTATATATGGGACGGAAGCCTGCGGCCTTTTCAAGTAAATCCATACCCTCTTTTACCTTAAAAGCAAGGGCTTCCATTATAGCCCTTCCTTCCGCTTCATTTTGTTTATGGGAGGATTGAGTATTTATATTATGCACAAAAGCATCAAAGTCCATAAAATTGCCTCCGTGCTTTTTTATATACTCATAAAAAACATTCCCCGAATTTTCTATTAGATAGGATATGTTCCAAAGGTTCGGAATCGGAGACGGAAGAAGGCGTAAGCTCTTCAACTTGGAGCTTTCAGGAGGAGCTTCAAGACAGATATTTATTCCCTCGCTTGAGCCGGCCCTATCGCAGGCAGTTCCCGGCTTCAATGTGTTTGTGCCGATGAGGGCAGCTATAAAATCTGGAGGCCCTGCAAAAACGGGAATGTTCCGGTAAAGACCGCAGTGTTCTCCCAGAGGAACAAAGGGGGCAAGTTTGTTTTTAGGTATGGATAAGGCTTTTAGTTCTTCATCAGTCCAATAAGCGGGCACATAGCGTTTTTCGGGCAAAACCGTTACCTTCGTTTTTGTGAGTTTATAAATTAAATACTCGGGGCCCGATAAAATATATTTTGCAGATTGAAATATTTCGGGGTAAGAATTTCGGAAAAAATCCAAGCGGGGCAAAAAGATGGATTTACCGTAAAAAGGATTTTTTTTCATGGAGTTTTCATTCGTGTTCTCGCTAGAGCTTTCATTCAAGGTTTCGGAAGAAGCCTTGTTCCATAAAAGCAAAAAATCTCTTTCTGCAGAAGCTTCGGATACGGCAACCAAGCTGGGGCCGTTTCCCGAAATGCAGATACCGCAAATCTTAATGCTTTTTTGTTCTGCAAAGTCGGAAAACAGCTTAAAAAGATTTTCAAAGGAAACAAGCCATGTTTCGGCTTCAAGGTTTTGAGGAAAAAATAAACGGCCTTGTGTATAAACCTTTCCGTCTTCGGCTATAAGAGCACCCTTTAGGGAAGACGTACCTATGTCAAAGACGGCAGCACAAAAAATCATTTTTTAGGCGTTGCAGCGTTTTTTAGCAATTTTTCGATAATATCCCTGTTATCGAGGAGGCTCGAAAGGGAGAGGTTTTCGTGAAGGCGCGTGATAACTTGAGCAAAGAGTCCCGATACATCGGTTTCAATATACCACTCTTTTTGCTTTAGTTCGGTGTGATAAACGGCATTCGTACCTATAATGCGGTAAAAAAGCCCCTTGGAATAAGCCTCGTCAAATTGCTGAATGGCATCGCCCGTAAAGAAAGGAAGACTTACGGCAGCTATAACCTTTTTTGCACCCTTGCTCTTCAAAAATTCCATAGCCTTTAAAAGAGTACCGCCGGTTCCCAGCATATCGTCTGCGAGGAAGGTATTTTTTCCTTCTACATCACCCAAAAGTTTAATGCTTATGATATTCGACTGCTTTGCATTTTGGGTAACAACGGAATAATCTCTTTCTTTATAAATCATGGCGAGGGGTTTTTGCAAACCCGACGAATAGAATTTATTTCGGTCTACTGCCCCGGAGTCGGGAGAAACAACTACAAATTGTTCTTCCGAATCGGCACTTAAATCGAGTATTCTTGTAAGCTCACGTATAATCTGATAACTTGCATGAAGGTTTTGTAAGCGTGCAGAATGGAAGGAATTTTCAATTTCGCGGGAGTGAATATCGAGGGTTATAATTTGCTCTACATCGAGGTCTTCGTAAATATGCCCAAGCAAGCTGGCAGTCAATCCCTCTCTTCCCTTCTTTTTGTGCTGGCGGCTGTAAGGATAAACCGGAAGAACTAAGGATATTCTCCCTGCTCCTGCATGACGGACAGCATCTATGGTTACGATGAGGGACATAAGATGATCATTTACGGAAAAGACCTCCTTGTTTTTTCCCTCATTGATGGTAATTTCCTGCTTGTTTTCAACATCCTGAAAAATATAGACATCTTTTCCGCGGACCGTTTCGAGGAGCTCGGTTTTAAATTCCCCATTCATAAAATATGTAAAACGGGCATCTACCTTGAATTTGGGTACGTGGATTTTATTTGTGTCCTTGTTTACTGACATTCTGCCTGCAAACAAATCGCTGTAAAAGTTAAATTTTTGAATCATATCCTCAGCGGAGGTATTGTACCTTTTTGCTAACTTTTCGCTTTGCTGGTATAACTTACGGGCATAGATATGCTTCAAATTCTTAATCGTTAAATTTGCAAACTCTTCGCCTCCAGGACAAGCAATAATTGCGAGGTTATTCGATTCAAGATAATTCATTTTGCCTCCAAAAAGAATATAAAAAATGTTACTTGATTTACTTTATCACTTGTTGAAGAAAATTACAATAGGGGAAGATGCAGCTATTTTAACAATAATCTTCAGCCATATCTATTTTTGATAAACAGAGACCCTGTTTCTGCCGCCCTCTTTAGCGGAATAAAGGGCTGTATCTGAAAATTTTAATAGTTCAGGCGTAGTCATCTTTTCGTCATATACGGCAAGACCTATAGAACATGAAACTCGTAATTCGGGATGCTCTTGAAATGTTAAAGCATTAACTTCGGTACATACTCTTTTGCACTGATATTCGGCTCTTTCCAATATTCCTCTGATAATAAAAGAAAACTCATCGCCGCCGTACCGGATTAAAATATCGTCAGTATCAAAATTGCTCTTAAAAACTTCGACAATGGCTAATAGAACCTTGTCGCAAAAGACGGCTCCGTAGTCTCTGTTAAGCTGACCAAAGTGATCAATATCCACCATAGCAAAACTTACCCCGATATGCTGGCGGACACAGCGTTTAAGGAGACTTTCAAATGATTCATCTAAATATCTTCTATTGTATAGCCCTGTAAACTCATCTGTAATGGCTCTTTTTTTTGCATCATCACCCCATCGGATTATCTGCGATAAAAGACCGTCCGTCTTACTTAAACGTCCGCCGGTAATTTTAAGCATATTGTACAAAACAGTTGAAGCGATTTTCGGCTGGTCTATGATAAGGGAAGAAAAATCTTGAGATTTTAAAACAAGGCAGGAGGTGGATTCTACAGCCTTGCAGGTTGCCGAGCGGTGCTCTTGTTCCAGCATAGCCATCTCACCGAAAAAATCTCCCGCTCCAAGACGGACAAGTTCAATTTCTTTCCCTTCGGATTTTACCGAAACGGAAATAGTACCTTCTACGATGATAAAAAGCTCATTGCCCGATTCACCTTCATAGACTAAGGCTTGACCCGCTTCAAATTCGGAATAAAACATAGCTTCAGCCAAGACTTCTATTTCTTTTATCGAAAGATGAGCAAAAAGCCGTGCCTTCTGTAAAATTTCAAGCCATTTTTGTTTTGAGCTATTCATTTATATCCTCCTCAAAGAGAATCTGCGAACCGCCGCGGGCTCGTCCGATAAGAGGCATTTCGGCACATTGTTTGATAAATTCCGTCTTTTCAATCTTTGTATCCGGATATAATAAAATGCCTAAACTCATGCTCAACTTAAAAGGACTGTTTAAGACCGGAGAAATATCTAAGTTTTCAAGCTCTGCCTTTATCTTTTCGGCTAAACTTGCGGCCCCATCCCGCTCTAACTCAGGCGTTAAAACGGCAAATTCGTTTCCCTGATAACGGATTAAAACCGAATCCGTATCTAAAAAATGGCTCAGGTGATTACCTATAAAGGTAAGACAGGCATCGCCCTTTTCGTGGCCGTATGTGTCGTTTATAGCCTTAAAATTATCGGGCTTCATCATAATAAGAGAAAAAGAGCTTTTCATAAAATCCGCAATATTTTCTTCAAGATAGGCCTTGTTTAAAAGTCCTGTAAGCTTATCGCCATAAACCTGCTTTTGCAGTTCCTGCATAATGGGGGAATTTTCTTTTATTAAAGAGTTGGCCTTTCGAGTTCTCCTCGAAACCATTACCAAGAAAGATTTTAGCAGTTGAGCGTAAGTTACGGGATTATCCTTAAAAACATCTTCCATAGGTGTGCCGTCTTTAGGAAAAGAGAGGATGATAGTGTCTTCA
Organism: Treponema denticola; assembly: GCF_024181645.1. NCBI lineage: Bacteria > Pseudomonadati > Spirochaetota > Spirochaetia > Treponematales > Treponemataceae > Treponema > Treponema denticola. Next base: position 2,096,025 of record NZ_CP058624.1, read on the forward strand.
TTGGCAGAAGCTATGGCCTTTTGCTCATCTTGGGTAAGCATAGCCGTTTCACCGAACATTTCACCGCTTACAAATTCGGCTAGAACGGAATTATCTTCAGGAGATAAAATTATAACATTTCCTTCTACAAGAATGTAAAAGCGGTCACCTTTTGTGTCCTGCTGAAAGATAATATCGCCTTTTTGATAGCTGTCTATCCCTGCCTTATCGGCTATGTCTTTTAAGTAAACCTCATCCCATCCTGCAAAAAGAGGAGTTTTGCTTAAAGCCTCTATCTTCTGTTTATCAGTAATCATGCACACCACCTAAGAGCATTATAGCATATTTTCAGCAAAAGAAAAGTGCATAGTAAAAAAAACAGGGGAAGAAATCAAAAAAACTTATTCATAAAGCAACTCTTTCAAACATCAAGGCTATTTTCATAAGCATCTTACCTCATTTTAGATTTTTGCGTCTTTCCGCATTTTTCTAAAATAGAATTATGCCACATATTCTTACAAATAGCAATACCAATTCGCTCAATAAAGGTCCTACTGTTGTAACTGCAAAAAATAAGCGGCAACGGATAAATACCCGCTGCCGCTTCTCATGCTGAGAGTTTTAAACTCTTAAGCTCCTATAATTCCTATAGCTCCTAATACGATTAAAAGTTGGGCAAGAATATAGGTTTTCATAATAAGAAATCGCATTCCGGCCTTGCCGCCCAAAAAGTATTTGGTTGCAACCATGGTATCCGATATGAGAAAGAAAACACTTCCTATAGCAGCCAATATAAACCCTAAAGATTGGTTTGCAAAGGCAAAAACTATAAAAAGCCAGCTCATCGATGATATTATAAGGGCGTAAACTATTACAACAGGTTTAAACCCTTTTAAGTATTTTTTTGTTCTCAGTACGGCATAAACAATTGAAATTAAAAAAATCGCCGCTGTTACAATTCCGGGGATAAGGGGGATATATTCAACATTAGCACTGAGTATTGCAAAAACTATATAAGATATTTGCGTAATTGCAAAAAATAAGATTCCAAGAGCAAAGTTCTGTTTTTCCCAATCAAAGAGAAGAGCAGCATCTCCCAAAAAGCTGAAAATCAAAGCAATTATTATTAAAACATTTAATACCGAAAATGTTTTAATACTTACAAAGCTGAAGGCCAAAAAGAATAAAAGAAGAACCGGCATCAGCATAAATTTTGTCATATCCGCCCATTTTTGTCTTTGTTGAAAGCACTTGATTAAATGAATAATCGAAATAACTAAAAACAAGGCAAGAGCTGCGATACACAAAGGATCTAAACATTCATTATACATATATACCTCCAAAAATATACCTATATAATAATCATATACCGAAATCATCAAAAAAGCAAGATATTTTTAAAATTTAAGTTGACGATTAAGCATTTCTATGCTATTCTGTACAAGACAGTAATGTTACCCTTAATTAATGGGTAAGAATTTAGTTTACATGGAAGAATAATATGCAGATTTTTGATACTCATGCTCATGTCGGCTTGATATATTCCGATCCGATTGAGCAATTACGCGTTGTACAGGAAGCCCGCCAAGGCTCCGTAACGAGAATAGTAAGTATATGTAACAGTCTCCACGACTTTTCCAAGGTGTATGAAACTCTTAGGTTTTCGCCGGCGGTATACCATGCCGTAGGCGTATCTCCGTCCGAAGTTACATCTCCCGGAAAAGACTGGCAAAAAACAATAGAAGAAAGCTTAAAATTACCCAATGTAGTGGCTGTAGGTGAAATAGGCCTTGATTACTGCAAAAAATACGGAGATAAACGCTCTCAGATTGAGCTTTTTATCGCTCAACTCGACATTGCCTCAAAGGCCGGTTTTCCGGTAATTATTCACAATAGAGAGGCAGGAAAGGATCTTCTTGATATCTTAAAGGAAAGGATTCCCAAAGAAGGAGGCGTTTTACACTGCTACTCCGAAGACGATATTTATGCAAAAGAAGCTTTAAACCTTCCTTTATACTTCTCTTTTGCGGGAAATTTGACTTACCGCAATGCAAGAAATTTGCATGATACTGTCTTGGCCCTTCCTCTTGACCGCATTGTTGTCGAATCCGAAAGCCCCTTTATGCCGCCTTCGGTATACCGAGGCCAAAGGAATATGCCGGCCAACACAATCGAAACCGTAAAGTTTATGGCTGAGATGCTTTCGATGGATATTGAAGAACTTGCCGATCAACTTTGGAAAAACAGCTGTAAGCTCTTCCGGCTGCCCGAATAAAACATGGAAGAATCGCTTTACAAGCCCGTCTCAATAGGCGGGCTTCTTTTATCGGGGAACATCTTTTTAGCCCCTGTTGCAGGCTACTCCGACAAGGCATTCCGCTCCATCTGCGTGGACTGCGGTGCGGATTTTACATACACCGAAATGGTATCCTCCGAAGCCCTCGTGAGGGATTCCGATAAAACCGAAAGCCTAATAGGAAGGGCACCTAACGAAAAAGCTTATGCCGTACAGATTTTCGGCTCAAACCCAGAATATATGGCAAAAACAGCCGTCATAATCGCCGAAAAATATTCTCCCGAATGTATCGACATAAATTCGGGCTGCCCCATGGCAAAGATTACCAAAAACGGCGCCGGATCAGCCTTGATGACGGACATTCCTCTTTTGTACAGGATTGTAAAGGCCGTAAACGATGCTATGGCCCCTTATAAGATACCCGTAACCCTTAAAATACGCTCAGGCTTTACCGCCGACAAACTTAACTGGAAGGAAGCAGCCTCAGCCGCCATAGATGCCGGGGTTAAAATGCTTACCCTCCATCCCCGTACCCGCTCGCAGGTGTATTCAGGCAAAGCCGATTGGAACATCCTTGCTGAGCTGGTTCAATTCGCAAAGCCTTATCAAATTCCTATTTTCGGATCGGGAGATTTGTTTTCACCTGAGGATGCCAAAAAAATGCTTGAAGAAACAGGCTGTGCCGGCATAATGTTTGCCCGCGGTGCTATGGGGAATCCCTTTATTTTTACCCAAACAAGGGAGCTTTTGATAAATGGAACATACGGCGAAATAAGCACGGAACAAAAAATCCGTACCGGCTTTAAAGAGCTCGTCTTTTTATGCGATGAAAAGGGAGAAGAAAAAGGCTGCCGCGAAATGCGTAAACGCTTTGCCTCCTACACCAAGGGCATACCCGACGGCTCCCGCCTCCGCCAAGAATTGGTACAAGCCTCAACAATAGCGGAGTATAAAGCTATAATTCAAAATTATTTTCAATTGACATAAGCGGTTTTATTTTATATACTTCTTTATGTAAGAAAAAAATTTGGAGAACTTATGTCAAACACATCTACAGTAAAAACACTTCCTTTGGTTCCGTTTAAGGAAATGCCTTATACAAGACCGGATATGAAGGCTATTGAAAAGGGCTTTGCCGATGCCCTATCTAAATTTAAGGCAGCCGCTTCGGTAAAAGAACAGATTGAAGCTATCGATATAGTGCAGGCTATCAACCGTGAGTACAGCACAATGTCTTCTTTGGCCTCGGTCAGGCATACCATAGACACAAGGGATGAATTCTACGATAAAGAGAACGACTTTTATGATGAAGCAGGTCCTCTTTTTAGTAAGCTTTCAAACGAATTCGGCGCAGAAATCGTAAAGTCCAAATTCAGAGCCGAACTCGAAAAAGAATTCGGTCATCAGGTCTTTGATTTAACCGATCTATCCTTAAAGGTATTCAGCCCCGAAATTATGGACGACCTCATGGCCGAAAACAAACTGACCAGCAAATACAGTAAACTCATAGCTTCTGCCCAAATCGAATTCCAAGGCGAAAAGCGCACCCTTTCCCAATTAAGTCCCTTTATGCAGGACATGGACAGGGAGGTAAGAAAGGCGGCAGCAAAGGCCTTCTACGGTTTCTTTGAAGAAAATGAAGCCGAATTCGATTCTATCTATGATGAGCTTGTAAAGGTTCGTACAAAGATAGCAAAAAAGCTGGGCTACAAAAACTTTGTTCAGCTTGCCTATGACCGCCTTGGCAGAACCGAGTACAATGCCGAAATGGTTGCAAAATACCGCAAGCAGATTTACGAGCTTGTTGTTCCCATTGCCCAAAGTTTAAAAAAACGCCAAAGCAAGAGGTTAAAGCTCGATAAGGTTTATTATTACGACACGGGGCTTAAATACCTTACGGGAAATGCAGTTCCACAAGGCGAGCCTGATTGGATTGTTGAACAGGCAAAGAAGATGTACAATGAGCTTTCGCCCGAAACAAGCGAATTCTTTAAGATGATGACCGATTACGGACTCATGGACTTACTTTCAACCAAAGGAAAGGCAGGCGGCGGCTATTGTACGGGCTTCCCCTTGTACAAGGTTCCCTTTATCTTTGCAAACTTTAACAAAACCCAGCACGATGTCGAGGTTATGACCCACGAAGCGGGCCATGCCTTCCAAGCTTATCAGAGCAGAAATGCACGCCTTCTCGAATACGGATGGCCGACGCTTGAAGCTTGCGAAATTCACTCGATGAGTATGGAGTTTTTTACATGGCCATGGATGGAGCTCTTCTTTAAACACCAAACCGAAAAATTTAAGTTTACCCATCTTTCCGGAGCTTTCGAATTCCTCCCCTATGGAGCGACAGTCGATGAGTTCCAGCACTGGGTCTATGAAAACCCCGAAGCAAGTCCTGCCGAAAGAAAGGCCGAATGGCATAAAATCGAATTAAAGTATAATCCTTCAATTGATTATGCCGATAATGCCTACCTTAACCGAGGCGGCTTTTGGGTAAAGCAGGGGCACATTTTTGCTTCTCCCTTCTATTACATAGACTATACCTTGGCCCAAGTTTGTGCCCTACAGTTCTGGGTAAAAGCCAATGCCGACCGCAAAACGGCTTGGGAAGATTATTTACGCCTTTGCAAGGCCGGCGGAAGCCTTCCCTTCTTGGAGCTTTTAAAACTTGCAAACCTAAAAAATCCCTTTGAAGAAGTCTGCATCGCTTCGGTTACCCCCGAATGTGAAAAATGGCTTAATTCTATAGACGATTCAAAACTGTAGCAGTACAAATGAAGCCCCAGCCTTTCGCCGCATTTGATGATAAGACATTAAATGCGGCGAAGCATCCAAAACCGTTCCTATCGATAAATTAGTGGTTTTGTAAGACGAGCCCTGTACCGAAAAGAATATGACATAACAGACACTATGAGAAGTTCGCAGACGGCAGGGTGAAGGATATCGAAGACGAAATCCCGTTTGCCGTGCCGGAGGGATGGGCGTGGTGTAGACTGGGGGAACTCTCAAAATTAATTTCAAAAGGAACTACTCCCAGAGGAGGAAAGAATGCATATACGGTAATTGGAGTTAATTATCTTCGGATAGAAAATATTAATGATTATGGAACAATTGATTTAAAGAACATTTCTCATATAACGGAAGAAGAACATTTTGGATATTTGAAGCGTTCAATTTTACAAGAAAATGATTTTATTGTTTCAATAGCTGGAACATTAGGAAAAACTGCAATTGTTAGAAAACAAGATTTGCCGCTTAATACAAACCAAGCCGTAGCATTTGTTAGATTAGAACATTTTGATATTCTTAATCTCCAATTTTTAAGGATTATAATTGAATCTTCAACAATTAAAGAGTTACTTTTAAAACAAACAAAAGTAACTTCTATTCCAAATTTAACGTTAGAAATTATATCTAGCTGTTTTATCCCCCTCCCCCCTCTCGCCGAGCAAAAACGCATCGTTACAGCAATCGAAGCAATCCTTGCACAGATAGATCTATTGGAACAAAACAAAGCCGATCTACAAACAGCCGTCAAACAGGCAAAGTCAAAAATCCTCGATCTTGCAATCCGCGGGAAACTTGTCCCGCAAGACCCTGTCGATGAGCCTGCATCGGTTATGCTGGAAAAACTCCGCGCTGAGAAAGAAGTTAAAATCGCAGCCGGCGAGATAAAACGCGGTAAGAATGAGTCATATATTTATAAAAATTCTACTGATAATTGTTATTATGAGAAGTTCTTTGAAAAAAAAGATCTTTGTATTGATAATGAAATTCCTTTTGAATTACCGGCAAACTGGCAATGGTGCAGGTTGGGGGAAGTGTGTGATTATGGTAAATGCGAAAATATTGAAGTCTCTGAACTGAAACCAGATGATTGGATTCTCGATTTGGAAGATATTGAAAAAGATTCTGGAAAAATAATCACTTTTCATAGTTTTGCAGAACGAAGATCAGAAAGTACAAAACATATATTCCGTAAAGGAGACCTTTTATACAGTAAATTACGACCATATCTAAATAAAGTTGTAATTGCGCCAAAAGACGGCTTTTGTACTTCTGAAATTCTGCCATTAAACTTCAACGGGGTTCTATTAAATGAATTTGCACAGAGACTTCTGATGTCATTCTTTTTTTTGTCAACGGTAAATATGCTGGTCTACGGCGTAAAGATGCCTCGCTTAGGAAGAGATGATGCAAAAAAAATATTCATCCCTATTCCTCCCATTTCAGAGCAAAAAAGAATCGTTGCTAAAATTGAAGAAATATTTAATGCTTTAGACGATACTCAAAGTAATCTTGTCTAATTGAATAAAAAGGTCATCGACTTTATCTAAAATCCGTTGTTGTGCAGCTAATGGCGGCAATGGAAATAAAATCCGCTGAATATGTGTTTTGGTTAAACTTGGTAATGTTGTACTGCTGTCCAATGATGTAAAGTCAAATGATTTACAGAAATAAAATAGATATCGAGGCAGAACAATTGATGATGGTGCAAGACCAAAAGCAGTGTCGACATTCCAGAGCTTTTCTTCTACAAATATAGGATTGTTTATTGAACCTTTGCGTCCGATTATTGTGCAATTTTCCGGGCAAATATAGTCATTAGCGTATCCCATAATACCGCCGCTTCCATAAATTGGATATTCACCAGTGTCATCTTCTACCTGTGATTGATTTTTTCCGTTTATTACATCAGCAACATCGCCAAAATGGCACCATGTCCACGATTCAGGAATAGCAGATAACATTTCTACAACTTTTTCGATTCCATCACCAAACTTCTCATAATAACAAGAAAGCACATTACAAGTATACTTTAAGTAAGCGAGAGATCGCTAATCTTGTTTATTGGGAGGTCGTTATGGAAAACGGCACAAGTTTTGAAGAGTATTTGAAGAAAAGCAATCTTTCTCAGAATACTCTTACATCGTATTTATGGACAGTTAAATACTACACAGAACATTATGATTCTGTCAGTAAGGAAAATCTGCTTGCATACAAAGGCTATCTGATTGAGTTCTTTAAACCGAAAACGGTGAATTTAAGGATTCAGGGAATTAACAAGTATTTACAGTTTATACATAAAGATCAGCTGCAGTTAAAATTTGTAAAAGTTCAGCAGAAGAACTTCCTTGAAAATGTTATCAGTAACGCCGACTATCAATTTTTGAAATCAAGCCTTAAAAGAGACGGAAATCGAGAATGGTATTTTGTCGTGTGGTTCCTCGCAGCTACAGGGGCGCGAGTCAGCGAGCTTATTCAGATAAAAGTTGAGCATGTTAAGTTGGGATATTTTGATCTATATTCAAAGGGCGGAAAGCTCAGGCGGCTCTATATTCCAAAAATTTTGAAAGAAGAAGCCTTACAATGGCTGGAATCAATCAGGCGTGAATCCGGCTATCTGTTCCTAAATCGTTTTGAAAAGCATATCACCACTCGCGGTATTGCGCAACAGCTAAAGAATTATGCCAAAAAATACGGAATAAATGAAAAAGTTGTCTATCCGCATTCATTCCGGCATCGTTATGCAAAGAATTTTCTTGAAAAGTTCAATGATATTTCTCTTCTTGCTGATTTAATGGGGCATGAAAGTATCGAAACAACGCGTATTTACTTACGCCGCACCGCAAGCGAACAACGGGAGCTGGTTGATAGCATTGTAACGTGGTAAAAATTGAAACTGTCCAGAAACTTCAGTTTTTGGACAGTCTTCTTACTTTAAACGGCCCATATTTTGAAAAACCATATCGGCAATTCCAAGTAATAATTCTTATAGCAAACACCTTACTGCAACTGAATTTGCCTCTGTTGTAAGCTTGAAGCGAATGTTATTCATCGCTTATCTCTTTTAGTTTTTTAATAGTATCTTGATCTTTTAGCCATACATCCATAGAACCAAAACAATATGTTACAGCTTCATTTTCATCGCCAAATCCATAATAGTCCGGTAAATATTCAGGCAATTCATTTTCCTTGAGTAAATATTTCACTACATACGGATTTGCATTTTTGGCTTTTATGTATTTTTTTAAGATTTTTGTGTCGCTTTCTCGCTTTTTTATAGAAAGTAATAGATCGCTAAACAGCATAAAAGCAGTTCCTTCTTGATACTCTTTTAGTAATTCCGTTACTTTGTCCAACTGATTTTGATCTATAAACCAATTGATCAAAGTGTATCGTAGGCCCTGATTATCATTCGGATTTAATTGTAATAACTCTTCATATATTTGTATCGCTTCATCCTTTTTCTCATTATTCCATAATAATTGCCCGTATCCTGCAGAAAGCCGCATAAAGGGTCTTGTTTCAAATATTTCCCAGAAATCTCCTCTATTTTCTGAAAAGAACTTCTCCCCATATTTTTTTCTGAATACTTCTATTCCTTTTTTGTAATACTCATTTTTCTTTTTATATGATGTATACTCTGCTGCCAGAATGCAATATGCATCTGCACAGTTTGGATCAAGTTCAAGTGCTTTTTCTGCTAATCGTTTTCTTTGTGCGGATGAATCACAGTCCCATGCATCATAAACGATATCTTGAGCTTTTTGCTCATTATTTTGTTCAAATTCAAATGGAAAGTCAGGGAAATCTAAGATATCAGTCATTTGCTTATCCTCCTATATATTCTATTCTTATGCATAAGAATAAGTCTTTATTTCTTCAAACTGCGGTGCAAGTTTTTATTTTGTATTGTCTATTATCCTTATAAACAAGTTCTGTTTCTTTATCCGCAACACTCTTTATCGTATTGGTATTATAACCGTATTATGTGTATGTGTCAAAGCGCAGTCGTGATAAAATCAAACTGAGCAAATAGCTCTTCAATTTTGGTAACAATTCTTTGTTGCTCAGCAAGCGGGGGGAGAGGAATGAGAAAATCATTTATTTGAGCAAGAATAATACGTTTTAACGCAGAACCTTTTGCATCCTTTTTCATTTTGTTTTGTAATAAATCAGATATTAAAATATATGCTAGAAACCAAGAAAAAATTTCATTTGAAGGTTTGATAAGAGCAACACTCGATAACATACTAAAAGGGTAATTTAACTTATTAACAGCAACTTCTCCAATAGTTCCGTCTTTAGTTAATAAGATATCATTCAACTCAGGTGAACATCTACTATAAATAGACTCATGTATTTCTTTAGAAATATACGTTGCATCATCTAAACAAATGTCTAGATTTTTTATATTCTTTGCTGTGATATAAAGAAAGTCCCCTGAAGCGCTATTCGATGGTGAATTATGCGTACCATCAGTAATTGGTTTTCTGCATACTTCGGGCAGTCTACACCACGCCCAGCCCTCCGGCACGGCAAACGGGATTTCGTCTTCGATATCCTTTATCCGGCCGTCTGCGAACTTCTCATAGTGTCTGTTATCATCACCGAAAAAAATATACGAATCATTTTTACCGCGTTTCAGTTCACCGGAAGCGATTTTTTTCTCTTTTTCTGCACGGATTTTTTCAAGGAGTATGGCTGCACTCTCATCGGCCGGATCTTGCTTTACCAGCTTTCCGTGAATTGCGAGGTCTAATATTTTTTGACGTAATGCATTTGTGTTCACGTTATAATCTCCCTGTAACAGCCATTATCAGCTGCCGCTCATTTCAAGCGAGGTTTTATATTCTTCTATCTGCTCGCTCAAATTCCGTATATGATGCGAAAACATAAAATGTAAGAACTCCGCAGGATCATCTTTGTCTTGTGAAGAAGAAAGACTTTGAATATATTCTGCCCTATTTTCCTTTTTTATAATCAAAGGAATTATTCCAGCCTCATATTGGATAAAATTCATTAAAAGCCGGCTCATTCGTCCATTCCCGTCGGCCCAAGGATGAATGTGAACAAGTTTATAATGAGCGCGAAAGCTAAAAGCGTATTGAGCTTCTATATCTTTTTCTGCAATGCTTTTTCGTTCCGCATTGAGCCAACTACAAAATTCTTCCAGTTTTTGCGGAAGCTTCTGCCACGCCATATAGCTTTTTCCGCCTCGCCCTGCACTGACATTTACCAGTCTGAGTTCTCCTTTTGAGGAAGAAAATGTTCCGCCGATTGTATTGTATACAGTGCCGGTGTTTTTCATTACGATAGCTGAAAGTTCACAAAGGATTTCCGGTGTGAGTTGCGTATGCTGTTTTGCAAGTTCAAAACTTTTTTCGTATGCAGCTTTTAGGTCAAGATTCATAAGCTGTTCGTGAATCGGTTTACTTGCACTTATCCCTTCGTCAAAGAGAAGCTGATTTTCAATTTCCGTTACGGTAGAGCCTTCTATTGCCGTTGAATGCGTGATAATCGAATATAAATAGAATTTATCATAATCAAGCTGCTGAGAAATTTGCAGCTTGTTGTATTCCGTTATAACTTCTGAGAGTTTATTAAAGTTTTGTTCTTCGTTCCGATTTATCATTCTTCAATTCCTTCAATCAGTTTTGAAAGTTCAGTAACGGCAGCGGCAATATTTGCACTTTTGACTTGAATAGTTTGCATAAGCTCGGCAAGGGAACAGTCTACTGTATCGGAACCATCTTTTATCCAAGAAATATCCAGACCTGTTTTATCCCGCGCAAGCAGTTCATTGACGTGATATTTACGCCATCTGCCGTTCGGATTTTCGGGCGACCACGTTTCTTTGCGGTCTTCAAAATGTCCTGCACAGTAGCAGTTTACAAAGTCTTCAAGGTCGGAACGTTTAAGCGGTTTCGTTGCAAGTGTGTGTTTAATCCCTGTCCGGTAATCGTAATACCATGTCTCTTGTGTCGGGCTACCTTTTTCAAAGAACAGTACATTTGCTTTTACGCCGTTTGCGTAGAAAATACCGGTCGGCAAACGAAGAATCGTATGAAGATTAAAATCTTTTAGCAGTTTTTTGCGGAGAATTTCTCCGGCACCGTCTGCAAAAAGCACATTATCGGGAAGAACGATTCCGGCTCTTCCGCCGTCCTTTAACATGACCATCATGTGCTGTAAAAAATTTAACTGGTTGTTGCTTGTTGTTACAATCAAATCGGAACGCATGGTCGAAATATCGACGCTTCCTGCAGGCCGAGCGCCGAAAGGCGGATTTGCAAGAATTACATCTACAAGATGTTCGGGTTCGTGTTCCAAACTATCTTCACATTTAATCGGCGTGGTGTCCGCTCCAATGTCATGAAGATAAAGGTTCATAGAAGCCAACGTTACGACAAGAGGCGTAATGTCATTTCCCCTAAGGGCCTTCGTTTGTAAGAAATCCACTTTACTCTGTTCGTCGCTTTGTTTGCGCATATAATCATAGGCAGCGAGCAAGAACCCTCCGGTTCCGCATGCCGGGTCGGCAACGGTCTCCATAATCTTCGGCTGAACAACATCAACCATAGCATTAATCAAGGGGCGCGGCGTAAAGTACTGCCCTGCTCCTGATTTTTTATCCTGTCCGTTTTTTTCAAGAATACTTTCGTAAATTGCGCCTTTTAGGTCTCCGTCCATACTGAACCAGTTTTCTTCATCAATCATTCCAATCAGTTTTTTAAGAAGAGCCGGTTTTGCAATTTTATTTTGCGCTTCCGTAAAAATTGCGCCGATAAGTCCGTCTGTTGCCTGTAAAATTTCCAGAATCTTTTCATATTTTGCAAGCTGATCTGGCCCATCCAGTTGAACGATATCTTTCCATTTACTTCCGTCCGGAAGTGCACTGCCTAAACCGTATGATTCTTTTTCAAAATCCATTTTTAGAAATAAGAGATATGTCAGCTGAATAATATAATCAGTAAATCCGATACCGGCTGCCGCAAGAACGTCTGCCATGTTCCAAACTTTTTTCGTAAGCGCCTGTTCCGGTTTTGCTTGTGTTGCTTCTTTTTTTGCCATTTTTATGCTGCCTTTCCGTAGAATAAGTATTTTGAGATTGTCTGCATTTCCGCATTTAGTTTGTCGGCTCCGAAGATTGGAACGGCTTTTACAAACAAATCATGTTTTGAATTGTTTAATTCAATATTCGTGATACAGCCATTTTGTACAATGTATTCCGCAATCTGCCGCACAATTTCAATTTGTTCCGGCGTAAATTTGCGCCAAGCCTGTCCGCAATAAAGGTTGAAATAACTGCCGAATCGTCTTTTAAGGGACACAAGTTCATCATCCAACTTATATCCGTATCTTACCAGTTGAATAAGATTGGTAAAAACGCCCAGTTCCGTTTCTCTGTTTAAAGGTTTTACTTTTCCGCTTTCTCCGTCCAGTGTTTGATAGCACATCCATAAGAATTCCGCCTTGAACAGGTTATTATACGCAATCAGTTTCTTTTCCAAATCTTTAAGCATCGTATACGTGATGGCGATTTTTTCCTGATTATAAAGAATTCTTAATGCTTCAATTTCATCTTTATTGTCATCAAGATAGGTTTCAAATGTAACGATATATTCTTTTGCCTGTTCTTTTGAAAATCCTGCATACAATAACGTATCCTGTTTTTCAAGGGCAATTTTAATAAATCCGGCATTGATTTCCAAAAGTTTTTTGCGGGCTTTTACCTTGTTTATGAGCGGGGAAATCAACATCTTTCTTTTCGTGTTCGGCTCGTTAATATCTTTGTAGGGGGGTAAACTGCAAGATCCGGGCATGATTGATTCAAAAATATTTACAGCCAATTGTTTTACGGTAATAGCGCCGAGTAAGTCATTAAGTTCGATAATATCTTCCGATTCGGCTTTTTTATTTACGCGTGAAAGATAACCTGCTAAAAGTTCCAAATTATTATCGGATAATTCTCCGTGTGCAAGATGTTCAAGAAGGTCTTTGAGCGGTAAGACTTTTTTTATATCGCCGCTTCCGCCCGGAGTCGGCATTGATTTTTCGTGTTCCGTTACGCCGACGGCATCCACAAGATAATAAAAGTCTTTTGAGGCCGCATTTGTGGTTACATTTCTTAGTTTATCATCGGCAAGCGTTCTGCATCCGCGTCCTTTCATCTGAGTGTAGAGAACTTCGGAATGTATATCGCGCATAAAAACAAGAATTTCCAAAGGCCTGATATCGGTGCCTGTTGCAACAAGCGTAACGGTAATTGCAATCCGAAAATCTTTATTATTCCTAAAATCGCTTATCAGTTGATTTGAATTTCCGGATTTACACGTAATCAACCGGGCATAATGTTCGGGGATTTCTCCGTTAGGAAATTCGTTTTTGAAAACTTTTTTGATTGCTTTCAATATGTCTTCTGCATGGCTTTCTGTTTTTGCAAAGAAAAGCGTTTTTGGAATCATAGTCCAATCTTTTTTTCTGTCCGGATACAGAGACTCATAGATAGAATCTTTATATGCTTGAACAACCGTTTCAATTTGTGCCGGAATCACGACACTTCTATCTATGTCCGTTTTGGTGAATTGCCGGTCTTCATGTTGTTTTTGTATTCTTCTTTTACCGCTCCAGTTGGAAACTTTTTTGATTTTTTCACCGTCTTTAATGGTGCCGCCACTTTCCGAGATTTCGGTTTTAATTCTATACACACGCGGAGGAACATTAACACCGTCGGCAATGGATTTTTCCAAAGTGTAATTTACTACCCGGTTTTTATTAAAAAACGCTTCAGCTTCAGGTGTCGGAGTTGCCGTCAGTCCGATGATTTTTGCATTATTGAAATAAGTAAGAACCTGCCGCCAATCTCCGTAAATCGAACGATGACATTCATCAATTATAATTACGTCAAAGAAATCCGGCGGTAAAAGTATGTTTCCGGTAAACTGAATTCGTTTTCCCGGTGCGTTTTCATCATTATCCATTTCTTCGTCATCGTCGGCATCGTTTATTTCTTGCCCCGTGAGCACTGCAAAAAGCCGTTGAATCGTTGAAATGACGACACTTGCATTTCCTATTTTTTCAACGCTTTTAAGACGATGAACAATATATTCATCGGAAAAAGGATTACCTGTTTCCGTAAGTTTATAGGTGCCGAACTCGCCTTCGGCTTGCTTCCCAAGATTGTTACGATCCACAAGGAAAAGGACCCGCTTTGCGGATGTATAATTCAAAAGACGATACGCAGCGGTACAGGCGGTAAATGTTTTTCCGGCACCCGTAGCTAAAACGATAAGTGCCTTTTTGAATCCCTGCTTAAATGAAAGTTCCAGCTTCGTGATTGCTTCAAATTGACATTCCCTTAAACCTTTTGCCCCTACAGACGGGACGGAAGGAAGTTTTGCATATTCCGAATCAATGTCGCCGCCTGCCAATTTAACAATATCTTTCGGAGTGAGCATTTTTTTAAGAACTTTATAACTCGGTTTTTCGTCGTGCATATCCTTAAAGAGCAAAGTCTCGCCGTTTGAAAGAAAAATAAACGGAAGCGGAGTTTTCCATGCCCGTATCCAATCGGGCAGAATATTTCCGTAATTTTGCGCTTGTTCTGCAACTTCAAGGCCTAAATGATTTTCTTTTCTTTTTGCTTCAAGAACCCCTATAGCCTTTCCGTCAAGATAAAGAATGTAATCGGCTTCTTTATTGCCTTTTAAGATATTTTCACGGACGGCTTGCGCATTTATCGCTTCGGGAACAAACTCATCCCGGTTGACTACCGTCCAGCCGGCATCTTCAAGATATGCATCTATATAAACACGCGCTTTTTGCTCAGGCAATAGGTTGTCATATCTGAAATTATGATTGTTCTTGTATTCCGTCATAAATATATCCTAATGTTCTCATATCCCAAAACTATAGGAACAATTATAACACTATTTTAGTTATTTTAATAGTACCTTATAATGGTTAAAAGGCTGCCGCTGAATTGCCGCAGCGTCTTTTAGTTTCGGGGATGTTTCAAAAGCTTGTTACTTTTTCATCATCCTTTGCTAGACTTAAACTGCACTTTAAGGTAATATACCGGTAGAAGATAGGAGCCGTTTATGATAAAAATTCTAAAAATAGAAAACAAAGACGAAAAAGCAAAAATTGTCGAAGAAGTTTTGACTGATTTACCGGAATGGTTCGGCTTGCCTGAAAGCACAAAAGAGTATATCAATGATTCAAAAGAATTGGATTTATGGGCAGCAAAAGAAAATGATAAAATTATCGGGTTTATAACATTAACCGAATCAAGCCCTGATTGTGCTGATGTGCATTGTATGGGAGTAAAAAAAATATATCACAATAAGGGAATCGGCACATTATTATTTAATGAGCTGAAAAAATTTGCTTCAACTAAATATGATTATATACAGGTAAAAACGGTGGATGAAGGACACTATAAAGAATATGACCAAACAATAGCCTTTTATAAAAAACAAGGATTTAAAAAATTAGAAGTTTTTCCCACACTTTGGGATGAGTGGAATCCATGTTTGATAATGATCCAAAAATTATAAAAATGCAACTGTCTGATAGTCTAACAGATTGATAATTTACAAAGGAGCTTCACCGCATGTATATAACCGATAACGAAACAAAAAAGGCCCTACTTATTTTTACCGATATATTTTCAGGGCCGGCTTCAAGCTCTTATATAAGCCGCTCCTCCTTACAGGAAAAAAGTGCAGATGCTCTAAAAGAAATAGAAGAAAAGGAGCTGCAAAGCCTCGTTGAAACTATCTTTTTAAAACCCATATCCTCCCTCCGTTTTAGAATAGCAAAAGAAAACCCTGCAACTCTTGTAGGTTCGGGGCAACTTGAAAAAATTGCTCAAGCGATCGAAGAAGAAGGAGCCGACCTTGTTGTCTTTAACAGTGCTGTAAGTCCCCGTATTCAGCGAAACCTTGAAGCAGCCCTTAACACCTGCGTTATAGACCGCTCCGAGGTTATTATCCAAATATTTGCGGACAGGGCTCAAACAAGGGAGGCCGTATTGCAGGCTGAACTCGCCCGTTTAGAATATTCTATGCCCCGCCTTACCAGAAGATGGACAAGCCTTGCCCAGCAAAGAGGTGGGGCAAAAGGAACTAGAGGCGCTTCCAGAGGTGCGGGCGAAAAAAAACTTGAGCTTGACAGAAGGCGCTTAAAAACCGAAATTGCCAAGCTCAAAAAACAGGTAGAGCGGGTAAGACTTCAACGGAGTGAACAGCGTAAAACCCGCTTAAACGGAGATAAAAAAATAGGAGCTATCGTAGGCTACACAAATGCCGGAAAATCCTCCCTTTTAAAAAAACTTTCGGGAGCGGAAGTATTTACCGAAGACAAGCTTTTTGCAACCCTTGATGCCGAAACCAGAAAAGTTTTTTTACAAAAGGGCGACAAAAATATTCAAATTCTATTGACCGACACCGTAGGCTTTGTAAGTAATCTGCCTCACCAGTTGATTAATGCCTTCCGCTCGACCTTGGAAGAAGCAGCCCTTGCAGATTTTTTAATCATAGTATGCGATGCAGCCCATCCTGCAATGCCGGAATGTCTTGAAGTAACAAAAAAAGTCTTAGACGAGCTTTCTTGCAGTGGTAAGCCCTCTATAATTGCTATAAACAAAATGGATGAAGTTTTTGATGAGACCCAAATACTGAGCTTAAAAGAGCGATACCCCGAAGCCGTAGAAATTTCGGTTAAGACGGGCGAGGGTCTTGAAGGTTTAAAGGAAAAAATAGCCGATATAATTATTTTTGATAAATAACAAGATATTCTTAAAATACCCTTGACATACTATTCATTTTATTGATATAATCAGCACATATTGATGGGGATATAGCTCAATTGGTAGAGCGCTTGCATGGCATGCAAGAGGTCAGGGGTTCAATTCCCCTTATCTCCAATGTTTAAAGTTATTAGTCTTTTCCGACTTATTGGTTTAATTAAGGTGGTTTAATCGGTGGATTCGACAACTGAAATAGATCTTGATGAACTTCTCAAAGATGTAGTAATGCCTTCAGGTGATACGTCAGTGCAGCCTCCTCCGGTTTCTTCCGGTTTTGACTTTGATGTAGGTCAAAGAGCTCCATTTCCGGATATTAAAACAGGCGGGTTAAGCAAAGATACGATGTTTTCCATGGCTCCTGAAGCAAGAGGAGAAGCAAAGCGGGATCCGAGCGAACCTGATCTTACCTTAACGCATTTTGAAAAAGTTGAAAAGTTTTTTTCCGATACCCCCCATACATTATTTGATACTGCAGAGTTTTACAAGGCTGTTCTAAAAGGCGAAGGCGAAAATGCTCAGCGTCTTCATACTTCCCTTACCAAATTTTTGACGACTACTGACCCTAAAGACCGAACCGTATTCAGGCAACAAGTCGAATCGGCCTATTGGAATCTTGTTTCCGATATGGTCATGAAAATAGCCTCAGGAAAAGCTTCAAAAGAAAAACAATATGCAGTAAGATTCGGCCTTGTACTTCCTACGCTTTTAACCACAGAACAAAAAGATATGTTTGCAAAAGTAATAGATGAAAATAAATATTGTGAGGCAGTCTATTATTTAGATGAGTGGTTTAGGGAGATCGGAATAGGAAAAATCAACCCTTCTGCAACAGATGAAGTTAAAATTTCAAAAAGAGACGATAATTCAAGATTTAATCAGCTTTTAGAAAAGGCAAAGGGAAAACTCCAAACTGCAGATAATTTGCTGAGAGCAAAATCGGAAGAAATCAGCCGCTATGAAGACTCAATAAAACAGCAAATTGACAGCATGTTCTCTCATGATATGCTGGCCAATTTTTCCAATGTAAAATCGCCTTATTCCGAATCACAAAAACAGCAAATCACGCAAATAAATGACAGACTGAAAAAACTGCTCAATTTCGACAAAGAATTACAAAGCTGTATTTCCGATTATAAAGAAGCCGATGCAGATGTACGCAGCTTGAGAGAAAAAGCTGATGCTTCAGGAGGAATCACGACCAATATGTCGGGGGCCGAAGGAGAATTCGATACCGTTAAGCAGATGGCTAAGATGACCTGCGGACGCAAAGGTAATCATTTTCCTATTTTGTCAAGAGAATATTTTAGGTGCTCATCAAAGGAGATGGGAACCAGAGAGAATATCTTGCGTGAAATGAAATGGCTTGAGGATATAGATGTGCAAGCCTATTGCAGACAATATAAAAATCAATTAAACCGGCTTCCTCCATTTGTCATATTGGTTCCGACGTACGGCGATATAGGCTTTTGCTGGGAGCCTTTTGACCGCTATAATAGGGTTACAAGTAGAGGCAGAATAGTAATCCCGATGTATCCTAAAAGTCTTAAAGTTTCCCTCTTAATGGCTACTGCAGATTTACGCTGGCAGGTTGCAAAAGAAAAAGCTTCCTACTATTGGATGGAAGAAGGCTTGACCGGCAATTATTATCAATGGTTCCAAAACCAAAAACTAAAAGGCGATATAAAGGAATATTTTATTCAGGATTATATAACTTGGATGATAAAAGAAAGCGAAGGCATCCAAAAATTAGACAAGGAAGTTAGAGAAGTATTTTGGCGGTACATGCCCTTTTCTGATTCGATTAAGGCAAAACTTAAAGACAGAGCCTTGGTATATCAAGAGCTTTGTCAAAGAGACTTAAACCGCCAGATGTCGGATGGGTACTAGATTATGAAAAAACAATTATTTTTATTTGGTAGTAAATTATGCCCCGATTGCGGGCCTGCAAAGGAATATTTAGAAAGAAAAGGAGTAAAGTTCCGCTATTTTGACATTACTGAAGACTTAGGCTATCTAAAGTTTTTGTTAAAATATCGGGACGAAAGAGCTGAATTTGCTCAGCTCAAAAAGGAGGGGAAGATCGGCATCCCATGCTTGATGGTTGGAGACGGCGAAAAGTTTATATTCGACATTGAAGAAGCAGACCTATCAAAATGGTCTTAGCGCTGACCAACCTTCTTGCTCTAAGTCAGGTATCTTAAGCCGATTGGTATTTAGGTTGATCCTAAATACAATCTCGCAGGACGTGTAAATACACGCCCTGCTTTTTTTATGTAAATTATTACTTTAATACGGTTAAGGGATTAATAAGTTTTCCGTCTTTATATACGGAAAAATGAACATGAGGGCCTGTAGACCTTCCCGTACTTCCTACAGTTCCGATAATACTGCCCTGATTTAGAATTTGACCGCGCTTTACTTTTATTGTATGCATGTGCCCGTACATTGACTGATAACCGCCCGAATGAGTAACTATGACATAATTACCGTAAACGGCAGAATAGCCTGTATAAGAAACCGTACCATCGAGAGTCAGCTTAATAGGTGTTCCCGTAGGGGATGCAATATCGATGCCTGTGTGAAAACTTTTTCTTCCGGTAAAAGGATCCCTCCTGTACCCAAACGGCGAAGTAAGCCGTCCAATCACAGGATAAATAAAAAGCTCGCCCAAGGCCTTTTTAAGCTCGAAGGAGCTCATCGCTGCTCCCGGAATAAAAAGTTTTTGTCCTACAGTTACCGTCTGATTTTCAAGGTCATTTGCATCCAAGATTGCATTGATAGAAAGGTTAAATTTACCGGCAATAGAGCTCAGGGAATCGCCCTTTACGGCCGTATAAATAAGCCCGTCAATCGAAGGAATAATCAGCTTTTGCCCAATCCTTAACTTCTTTGCACTGCTTATTCCGTTTACTGAAAGAAGGGTTCCTAAATTTTTAAGACCGAATTTTTGAATAATACCGCTTACCGTATCCCCTTTTGAAACCATATATTCTTCAAAATCGACGGCAGTAATAAAATCCGGTACATCCGCAGGGGAAAAAGAGGTACCTTCTGCAGCTTCTGAATGAGGAAGATCATTTTCCTTCGCAATCTCGGAAGAAGGCATGGTATATTGACGCATTGCATTTATCGAAGAAGGCTCTTCCCAAAATGAGATAGCTCTTATTGATGAAAGCCCCCAATTCAACTTTAAAATCGGAAAATAAAAAAATAGGAATCCTGCAGTGAGCATGGCTAAGAGCCCGAAAACAATCAAAGATTCATCCCTAGAGCTAAGCTTGCTCTTATTCACAGTATTCGGCTTTCTATATCTATTGCTATGATACAATCCATTGTTATGATGCACTGCATCCGAATAAGTTATGATATCCATATCCAGAATATCGGCATAAAAAAATATGGTTTTAGGCTAAATTAAATAGGAAAAGGCTTAAAACTTATAAAAGTCTTAAGCCTTTTGTTAAAAACTATGCTGAGATAAAGCTTATCTCAACATACCGTACAAGTTTTTTGGGTTTTCCAAAACGGGAACAAGTTCTTGAGGAATGCCGACATTTTCATCCTTTGCTATATCGTACATCAAGCGAAGAATTGAAAAATCTTCAAGGGCAAAACCTACAGAATCAAAAATAGTAATTTCATCCGGCTTGCGGTTTATGGGTTTACCTGTTTTGATTACATTCCAAATTTCGGTAACTTTAAACTTATCATCCATGTGCTGAATTTCGCCCTCGATTCGGCTCTGAGGTTCAAATTCTACATAAACGTCTCCCATAAAAAGAACCTTTGAATCAAGCTCGGTTTTTCCGGGGCAGTCGCCACCTACGCCGTTTATGTGCATACCGGGCTCAACCATATCGGGGGTAATAATAATGGCATTTTTCTTATCGGCCGTAATTGTCGTGATAATATCGACCCCTTTACAAGCCTCTTTTGTGCTGCTGCATTTGATAAGCTTTAAGCCCTTTACATCTTTAAGATTATCCATGAGTTTGTCTGTTGCAGCAGGATCAACATCATAGCAATAAATTTCTTCTACCCCCAAAATATGATGAAAACCGAGAGCTTGGAATTCGCTTTGGCAGCCGTTTCCTATTAAGGCCATTTTTTTGGGATTAGGTTTTGCAAGATACTTTGCAGCCATTACCGAAGTTGCGGCAGTTCTAACCGCCGTTGTCAAAGTCAATTCACTCAAAAGAAGAGGAAATCCCGTGCAAACTTCAGCTAAAACTCCGATAGCCATAACAGTTAAAAAATTGTGCTTTGGGTTTTCGGGATGACCGTTTACGTATTTAAAAGAATAGGTTTTGGAGTCTCCTATCGGCATGAGCTCAATAACCCCGACAGGACTGTGATGAGCCATCCTTGGAACCTTGTCAAAGTCATTCCATCTTTTATAATCTTCTTCCAAATAAGGAACAAGCCGTTTGATAACCGTTTCGGCACCGACAGATTTAAGATACTTTGCCATTGTAGGCAAATCAATATACTTCGTTTTCAACATAAACCTCCATGTGTTGATTATATACTACTATGCTAACGCATTTTATAGCTTTTGTCCACCAAAAAATGCTGAAATATGCTGAAAAATGCCGAATTTTAAAAATAAGCTTTTAACCTTGTTTTTAGCAGTAGTAGACGTCAATCCTCAATAAAGGCGTATTTTAGATTATAGGTTCCCGGATAAAACTGTTTAACTCCTTTTAATTTTGTTTGCATAAAGATATTATAGGTTTGGTTTGCGTAAGGAGCAATACAAGATTCTTCTGCCAATAAAATCATTTCCGCTTTTTTAAAAAGTTCCAGCTTTTCGTTAAAATCGGAGCTTTTTTTTGCCCGCAGAACCAAATCGGTGTACTCATTATTTTCCCAGCCTATCGGAACAATTTTATTTCCGGGTAAAAAAATGTCCAAATATCTGGCGGGTGTATCAATACCGCCGCCCCATGATTTAAAACCGACTTGATAGTCCAAGCTCTTATTCCGTTTTTTAAAGACCGTTCCCTCGATTTTATCAAGCTCTACATTTACTCCCAGAACATTTGAAAGCCTGTTTTGTAAATATTCATTAAATTTAGAGCTTTCATTTGAAGGGAACATTATCGAAATTGTTATCTTTGAAGGGTCATCTCCAAGTCCCAATTCTTTTAAACCCTCAATAAAATGAGCCTTAGGATTAGAAACTTTTTTTATCAATTCCTGAATCGGCTCGCCCGCAAGGTTGCGGTAATTTTTACCTTCAAGCTCGGTAGCGATCGAAACAAAACCGTAGGCCGGTTTATAAATATCGTCAAAGAGGTCTGTACAAATTTCTTTGCGGTCAAGACTTGCCGAAAGAGCTTGTCGAATTTTTTTGTTTGAAAACAGCTTGTCTTTTTGGTTCATAAAGATATATTGAACGCGGCTGTCAACTCCGTTTATTTCGCCAAAGCGGTTTTCTTTTTTCAGCTTATTTATCCAGCTTATGGAATAAGCATTTGCAATATCGATGCTGCCGTTTAAAAGCTCACCGAGGGCGGCATTTTCTTCATTTATTATTTTAAATGTAAGAGCATCTATTTTTACATTTTTAGCATTCCAAAATTTTTCGTTTTTAACAAGCTCAATCTTGCTGTTATGCACCCAAGTCTTTACTTTAAAAGCTCCGCTGCAAATTATTTTTTCGGCCTCACTGCCGTAGGATAGCCCGAATTCTTTTATAATATCTTCCCTTTGCGGAGGAATTTTTGCGGCAAATTCATGAAGATTTTTTATGGGATTTTCGGTTACGATTTGAAGAGTTTTTTCATCAAGAGCCTTTATTCCTATTTCGGAATAGTCCAGCTTACCCTTTAAAATATCTTGAGCATTTTTAATATAGTCGTAATACATTGCCATAGGTGAAGCAGATTCGGCATTGATGATACGGCGAATACTGTAAACAAAGTCTTCAGCCCTTATCTTTACGCCGTCAGACCAATAGGCTTCGCGTAAGTTAAAAGTCCACTCCGTATAATCGGCATTATGAGTCCAAGATTCGGCTAGGGCCGGAAGAATTTTTATCTCCCCATTATCTTCAGTTAAAATATCGGTCAAATTTTCGTTTATATAGTCCAATATTATAAAAGAGTACCTGTCTGAAGCCTTTGCAGCATCCAAAATACTCGGTTCCGCACCCAATGAAGCCGTAACGGTTTTAGGCTCGCCAATTTTCTTATTGCTGTTGCAGGCAAAAAAAAGCAGCACCAGTGCTGCCGACAAAAAGAATTTTCTACCTTTCATATATAAACCTCGGCTGACAATATAACAAATTTTAAATAATTCTTCCAGCAGGCAATAGCATTTTTTAAGATACCTTGAAAAAAATAATTTACCGGTGTATTATTTAGATAGATCTAATGTAGGTTATGGCGATGGACAACTGACTGCTTTTTAGGAAGAAAAGAATTATGCTAAGAAAAATTATAAATGTTTTTAGAAAAAATAATTTCAATATTTATATTGGAAAAGTATATAAAGATATTCACGGAATTACTGCGAATTATTATTTTACAAATTCAATTAAACAAATACCAAATAAAGATTTTATTGGATTACCAAATAGTACAATTAGAAACCTAATGTTTGCAGTTCGCTTATTAAAAGACAATAAAGAAACAGAAGTAAGAATATTTGATGGAGAATATGTATTAATTCTTCTTAAAAAAAAGAAAGATATTTATATTTATTATCAATGGAAGTATTTTATAAATAAAATTAATGATAATTTTATAGAAATGAAAAATAGATCTGATAAAAAGAAATTATTTTATAAGGGAAAGTATTTAGACTTTATAAAAAAAATATACAATATTTCATTAGATATAAAGGAAAAATTTGAAAAATATGGTATATGTTCAGATGCAGAATTTGAATTATATCAACAAATTCCAGTATTAGAAAAACATATAAAAAAAGTAGAGAAATCTTTCAAAGATTATTAAGGAAGATTTTAAGAAGCAAGTCGAGCTTGCTTCCTAAATAAGAAATATTTTTGCCATAACACCCGCTTCAACCTGACATTGCAGACGAGCCGCAAATACAGGTTAGGCGAATGTTAGATTGACAAGCTAACCTCTTGCGGGAAAGGCTTGTGCAGAATTAATTTTATAGGAATTTATAAAATAACCTATGATATAGAAATGATTTTATTATATATACTTGACAATATATTCTTATAAATGTATATTATGCTTATGGGGAAAACAATTATAAGTAAAGATAATCGTTTTGAATGGGATGAAGAGAAAAATAGTGCTAATATTGAAAAGCATGGGATAGCTTTTGAAGAAATATTGGAAGTATTTGACGATCCTGCATTTTTAATAGGATATGATTTTGAGCATTCCGAAAAAGAAGATAGATATTATGGTATTGGAAATTTGAATGGGATATTGATAGTTCTGGTCTTTTTTACTGAGAAGAAGAACAGAATACGGTTGATATCTGCACGGCAAGCAGAAAAAGAATTGAGGGAGGAATATTATGATTACTTCAAAAAAATTAACAGCTGAAAGATTGGAAGAAATAAAAAATTATCCTATATCGTATGATGAGGATAGTCCAAAACTGACAAAGAAACAAATTGCAAGATTAAGACCGGCTCATGAAGCATATTGGAATGTAACACCCATTAAAAAAACAATTTCTATAAAAATAGATGCAGATATTCTTGCTGTGCTTCAGTCTTTAGGTAAAGGCTATCAAACAAGAATAAATAGTATTTTACGGGAAGCAATTACTACAGGTAATTATTAATCTAACACCCGCTTCAACATGACATTGCGTACAATCTTTGTTGCAGGTTAAATGGTAGTTATGTAGATGCCCTAATTGGTGCACTTTGGTAATGGAAAAAATGAAAAATAAATTTAATGCAAGACTTGTAATGGCTATGTACTCCCAAAAAAGCGGTAAACATGATCATTGTGAATTTTGTCGGACAAAGTTCGGTTATAGCGGTGGACTTGAAAGAGGATATGCGACAAAAGACCGTTATCTCTGGATTTGCGAAAAATGTTTTGAAGACTTTAAAGATATGTTTAACTTCAAAGTAATCCAAAATAAAAAATAAGGTGTATAACAAATGGCAATAACAATGATAACAACTCTTATGCTGATGGTGTTTTATTTTCTTTTGTTGTATGGAGGAGTGGCTTTTGTTCAAAACAAGAAGTTTTTTTCTTCAGCCCCCAAAGAGGTTTATGATGCTGTTCCTGACCGAAAAGAAAGATTTCACGGTGCACATATAATCGGTTGGATTATAATTGCAATTGCTTTTCTTATCCTTTTTGGTGCATTTATACTTGGAGCATGGGACGGAATTCATAATAATTTTAATTTTATTGAATTTTTCATAAGATTTTTAATTATGCTTTACGGAATGGAAACTTTCGATATTGTGTTTTTCGATTGGGTTCTTCTCTGTCATTCAAATTTCTTTCCTCATTTTTATCCGGAAGTTAAGGATATCGTAGGACCGCATTTATTTGGATATAATTGGAAAACACATGTTATGCATTACATTATATATATTCCGATTTGCACCGCACTAGCGTGGGTATGTACTTTGTTTTAGGAAGCTCATTTGTTATGGAAAAAGAATTTATACTGATTATATTTGAAGGTGTTTTGAATCAACAACCCCGACGCAGAGCATCGGGGTATGTGTTCTCATAAGGTGGTTGCAGTCGGCTTTAATACCCTTCGTTACGACGCAAGCGTCGGGGTATTAAACCCTCCGCACGAATAAAGTTATATTTTATTATAGGGAGATGATTTTTTTTATAAAATATTGTATACTGTGAGAAATAGATAGGGGGTGCTTATGTCGGAATTAGCTTTTAAACAACTTTCAGCACAAGTTGATATGCTTTCTTATGCTGAGAGAATCAAATTACTTGATAAAATAGTACGGACTTTACATACACCTATAAAAACTCATAAAAGAGAATTCTCAGACTTTAATGCGGCTTTTGGCTTGTGGAAAGACAGGCCTCTTTCTATTGAGGAAATAAGACGCAAGGCTTGGGGGCGTTCTTAATGATTTATCTTTGCGATACTTGCGTTCTTATAGACTACCTTCGTGGAAAAACTGAAGTTCAGCAAAAACTGCAGCAAGACAAAGGATTAGGTTTGGGATTGCCATTGTATACTACGAATATCAAGGATTTTCACTTTATGCCTGATTTGGGTTTAGTGTAGATTAAGAGTATAAAAAATGGAATGACAAAACCAATCCAAAATTATAAAGTGTATAAGTTTTAATATATACGACTCAAACACTTAAGATTGCATTCAATTTTTGTTAGATAGGTGTTTTCTTATTGAAAGCATGATATAATGGAATCGATTAGGAGGCTGATATGTCTGATATTGCTTATTCCTATTTTAATCAGTTGGACACTCTTGAATTACCGGACTTAGAAATACTTTCTAAAAGGATAAGTACATTAATTTTTTATAAAAAAAAGACTAATGCTTCATCAATTGAAAGCGGATTGTCTTTTTTTGATAGTATAAAAGGCAGTGTAAAACGTGAAATAGACACAGCAAAAGAACTTTCTGAAGCACTGGATGAAAAATATGCGTATTCTCATTTATACGAACATAATTCTTGACCTTGTACAAGACAGGGAACCTTATTCTGAAAATGCTTCAAGAATAATTAATTCTTGCATTACAGGAGAAAATAGAGGTGCCCTCCAACATATATTTTCAAAAGTTATTCATTGAACGACAAAGATAAAATTGTATAATGACTTTATGAAGCATTTTTCTAAATTTACAGTATTATTAACTACTATAAGTAGAAAATTTTATGAATTTATTATATAATAGAATCGTATAGGAGGTCATATATGCCTTACACAGTTTTAGAAAAAGAAATTGCAACGCTTCCTCATGCTGCAATAAGTGAAGTTGTTGATTTTATCCGCTTGATAAAATTGAAATTTCCTGAGGAGGATGCTGTTTCTGAAAAAAAATCTCTTTTTGGCGTTTGGAAAAATGAACCTTTTTATATGTCTCCGGATTTTGATGAACCTCTCGAAGATTTTTTAGAGTATATGTAATGAAGTATTTGCTCGACACTCATACAATTCTTTGGTATTTATTCGGAAATGATCGATTGTCAAAAAATGCTAAAGATATCATTGAATCTAATATTTGTTTTTACAGTTATGCCTCATTTTGGGAGATTTCAATAAAACAAAGTAAGAAAAAATTGGAATTTGCTCATACTATATATGAAATAGATGAGATGTGTAGACGAGCAGGATTTAGAAAACTTCCGATTACACTTGATGATTTCAACAGAATTCGAAATCTGCCGTTTCAAGATAATGTAAGACATAATGACCCATTTGATAGAATTTTAATCTCGCAAGCACTTGAAAATGATTTAACAATCATAACTACGGACGAAAATATTCCGTTATATGATGTAAAAACTATTTGGTAAAATCAATAAAACCTAACACCCGCTTCAACCTGACATTGCGGACGAGCCGCATTGCGATTTAAAACAATGTTAGATAGGTGTTTTTTTATTGAAAGTATGATATAATGGAATCGATTAGGAGGCTGATATGTCTGATATTGCTTATTCCTATTTTAATCAGTTGGACACTCTTGAATTACCGGACTTAGAAATACTTTCTAAAAGGATAAATACATTAATTTTTTATAAAAAAAAGACTACTGCTTCATCAATTGAAAGCGGATTGTCTTTTTTTGATAGTATAAAAGGCAGTGTAAAACGTGAAATAGACACGGCAAAAGAACTTTCTGAAGCACTGGATGAAAAATATGCGTATTCTCATTTATACGAACATAATTCTTGACCTTGTACAAGACAGGGAACCTTATTCTGAAAATGCTTCAAGAATAATTAATTCTTGCATTACAGGAGAAAATAGAGGGTATATTTCATCTCATTCATTGGTCGATTTATTTTTCATCTTACGAAAAGATAAGACAGTAGAAGAAAGAAAAGCATTAATTTTAAACTTATGTAAATTTTTCACTATAATTCCAGAAGAATTTTTGAAATTATAAGGATATAATCTAACCCCGCACCTCAACCTGACATTATGGACAAACCGCAAATACAGGTTAGGCGAATGTTAGCTTGATGGCTTCGCCGCTTATGAGGCGCGTAAGAATTGAACTATTTTGATAGGGTAAAATATGTATGAGGAAAAAACTATTAGACATGGGCTAATAATTTTAATTCAATTCGAGGCACTGCCACGCTGACGGCTCTTGCAACTACGAAACGCAGTAACGGTTCGGCAGGGCAAACGTTACCATACATCTGACATTAAACTCGCTTTTTTTATTGACAAAATACAAAAATTATAGTTATAATATAATTATGAAAATAAGATTTGAATGGGATTTTGAAAAAGCGGAAATAAATTTAAAAAAACATAAAGTTTCTTTTGAAGAAGCTGAAAGTGTTTTTTACGATCCCAATGCAATTTTAATATCAGATCCGGAACATTCGGATGAAGAGGACAGATTTATTATTTTAGGAGTAAGTAATAAATCAAAAATACTAGTTGTATGTCATTGCTACCGAGTGAATGATGAAGTTATAAGAATAATTTCTGCAAGAAAAGCAACAACCAATGAAAAGAAGCAATATGGAGGAGATAAAAATGAGAGAAGAATATGATTTTTCAAATGCAACAAAAAATCCATATATTGGAAAACTATCAAAACAACAAATAACAATTAAACTTGATGATACTGTGATTGAATATTTTAAGAATATGTCCGAAGAAACAGGAATGCCATATCAAAATATTATCAATTACTATTTGCTTGATTGTGTGAAAAACAAGAAACATTTACAGGTTTCTTTTGCAAAATAAAAAACATACACTCGCTTCAAAGCCGACATTGCGGACAAGCCTTGTTTCAGGTTAAGTGAATTTTAGATAAATAACCCATAGAAATGGAAAGGTATAAGAATGAAAAAATTATTTTTAATATTATTAGTTTTAATTATAAGTATTCCATGTTTCTCGAAAGTGATAAATAAAGATTATTTTCCAAAAAATAATGAAATTGATAAGCAATATGAAATAGATATGCAGAGTTGGGTTACTAATTATGAATGGCAGAGCATTATTGGAAAATATGTATCTATTTGGGAAAAGCAAATGTATTTGGAAATGGAAAGATTGATCTCAATTATTCCAGAGTTTGAAGAGGAAATAAGACAAAATCAAAAAAAATGGGAAGAAACGCTAAAACAAGATTTTAAATTAATAGCTGAAAATGTTGATTTTAATAAAATAGGGAGAGAAGTGTATATTGGTGAATATTGTGCTGAAAGAATAGAACTGTATAAAAATAAAGCAATGTATTATTTATGCCTTTATTATACAATAAAAGACCAAATATCAGAAAATACTTTATATACCGATATTAAACTAGCAAAATAAACATTGCCTTATCGGTAAAATATAGTGATTTTTTATAAAAACGATTCAAATAATTTACCGAAGAGGAGTCCCCAGCCGTCAACCATAACAAAAAGAATCAATTTAAACGGCATGGATATTTGGACGGGCGGAAGCATTATCATACCCATAGACATAAGAATACTGGCGACAATCATATCTATTATAATAAAGGGCAAATATAAAAATATTCCGATTTGAAAAGCTATTGTAAGCTCATGTAATATAAAGGCAGCTATTAAAATATGGGTCGGTACATCTGCAAGAGTATCGGGTTTTGGAAGTTTAGACATAGCCATAAAGGTGCGAATATGGGTCGGATTTTTTTGCATTTGCTTGTACATAAAATACCGCATGGGTTTTTCCGCCTCTCTATAGGCTTCCTCTATTCCGATTTGTCCCTCACTCATAGGTTTATAAGCGTTATTGTATATTTGGGTAAAGGTCGGCTGCATAATAAACAGAGTCAGAAAAAAGGCTATTCCGTTTAAAACCTGAGTCGGCGGCACTTGCTGAAGAGATAAGGCCCTTTTAACAAAATCCAGAACAATACTTAAACGCAAAAAGCTCGTCATCAATAACAAAAGACTTGGAGCTATCGAGATAAGCGTAATAAAAATTAAAAGCTGAACCGAAAAGGCGACATCTTTATTTGTCGAAGGTTCCCTTATCGAAAAATCGATAAAAGGAATTCTCCCAGCCTGCCTATTAGGATCGGCATCAGTTCTTCCGGCCGTAGTGCCGTCGGGAAAGCTCGACTGAGAAAAAACTTGAACCGGAATAAAAAGAATCATACCGAAAAAAACTAGAATTAAAAGATTTCTTTTCATCATTCTTCCTCCGGCACTTGAGCTTTAGCAGCCTTGTTTAACCTTTCACGTTGTGCTTCAAAAAAATCTACATCAATATCATTATTCTTTGAGCCTTTAAAAACTGAGGACAGCATAGAAGCAAAGTCTTGTTTGGGAGAAGAGCTGCGTCTTTCAGCATCCAAATTCATGGTATCGACAAGGGTTTTATCTTCAACTTCCCCTATCATATTTATTGAAGCATCGGTAACGCCTACAATGTACGCCTTTTCGCCCAAGGTAATAACATGAATACTTTTTCCTTGAGCAATGTTAATTGAAGCAACGCTTTTTAGGTAAGGACTATCCGAAGAAAAAGATAGTGAAGATTTTTTTAAAAATTTCAGCACAACATAGGCCAAAATACATACTATAATTAAAGATACAAGAACTTGTAACAGTCTGGAAATAGGAGATTGAGCTCTTTCTGCAACATTCAAATCAAAAGCATTTTCATTTCCGGCAGGTGCGGTATTCCCATCATTCCTTTCAATATTTCCTTTTGTACCTGCGTCCAATAGAATACCCGACTCTGAAGGCAGGGAATCCTCATCCGAAGAAGTTCCGTCATTTTCTGCAAACAAGAAAACCGAAAACAAAAAGAAAAGAATAAATAACAGCTTTTTCCCCAAGCTCATTAAAGGCCCCCACCCGATTTTTAAGTTTATATATCCGAAATACGCTCAGCCGGAGATAGAATTTCGGTTATACGGACACCGAAACTTTCTTCTATAACTACAACCTCTCCCTTGGCTATAGGCTTGTGGTTTACAAGAACGTCTACAGGTTCACCGGCAAGTTTATCAAGCTCAATAATATGCCCCTCACCCATTCCAAGAATTTCCTTAATCATGCGCTTTGTTCGTCCTAGTTCTACGGTCATTTCCATGTAAACGTCCATGATAAGACCGATATTACCCTGCTCCTCCTGACTTACAAAACCCTGAAGGGGCGGAAATTGAACTGGCTGAACACTGGCGCCCATTCCCATTTGGGGCATCATGCCCATATTATTCATAGCCTGCATATTTCCTCCTTGCTGAGGCGAACCTTGGGGCATACCTGAACCGAACATTTGCTGTGCAGGGCCGCCTGTTTGCATAGAACCCATCTGCATACCGCCCATCATTCCATTGTTTTGCATTGCACCCATATTTTGCATACCTCCCATTGCAGCCATACCCTGCATTCCGGTATCGCCTCCCATTCCTTGCATTGAAGGATCAGGACCCGCAATCGTAGAGGTTATTTTATCGACAACATCCTCAGAAAGAATCTCCCACAGTTGATATGCAGAATCATCAAGCTTCACATTATAAGTTATGCTTACAAAGTTACGCTGAGGTAATCTCATCATAGCCTTAGGAACATGTGAAGATTCTGCCGGAGAAGATGCAACACCGGTAAGTCCGGCACGCTCAAGGTAACTAAGTTCCGTACCCACATATTGAGCGATTGTCTCACTTATAACCGAAAGGGCCATATCGTCTATTTCTACATTGTCTTCATGATTTACCAAGCTGACTATTTTCTTTGCAAGCTCAGGACTCATCATAAAGGCATGATCACCGCTCATAGCCCCGGAAAAATCAATGAGGGTAGCAACAGCCATTTCGGATACTTTTCTTAAAAATGTCTCTCTATCGGAAAGCTCGATAACCGGCTCCGAAATGCTGACAGTTTTACCCGTCATAGACTCCAAATTAGAAGACAGTCCCGGGATATTTTCTTTTGTAAATTGAAGCATGGCCGTTTTTTTAAAAGCAGCCAAATCATCGCCTGCACCTGCAGCAGGAGCCGATGCAATTCCGCCTCCTCCTACTCCCGATAACAAAGCATCTATTTCATCTTGAGAAATTGAACCATCACTCATACAACTCATCTCCTTCCGATGTTAATTCTTCGAATTCATCACCGCTAATATCTTCTATTTTTTCCAAAATCTGAACTGCTAACTTCTTACCCTTTACACCGGGTTGGCAGGAGAATTTAGGCCTGCTTCCTACTGTAAGCTTAAAAGGATCTCCAATCCTCACATTGGGTAAGCGTACAACATCTCCGGCTCTCAAGTTAAGAACATCTTTGATTGAAACATCCAAGGATCCTACCTCGGCAACCATATCAACCTCAACCGAAGAAAGTTTATCCTTAATAGCTGCCGCATATTGTCCTGTCGAAGCCCTTCTAACCGAAGAAAACCAAAACTGTGTCGATAACTTTGAAATAATCGGTTCAAGAGTAATATAAGGAAGACAGATATTCATCATTCCTTCTTCTTCACCGACTTTAGTTTCCAAGGTTACCAAAAGAACCATTTCAGAGGGAGTTACAATCTGAACAAACTGAGGGTTAGTATCTATGTTTCCCAAACGGGGACGTAAATCTACTACGGTAGTCCAAGCTTCCCGCATATTTGCAAGGATACGGACTATAACGCCTTCCATAACAGAGCTTTCTATTTCGGTCAACTCCCTCTGAACTTTTGAACCCTGTCCTTTACCGCCGAATAAGCGGTCTATAATCGAAAAGGTAACCGAGGGGTCTATCTCCAAAAGGGCACTTGCTCTTAAGGGATCCATGTTTATAATCGCCAAGGTTGTCGGCGTAGGTATTGATCTTATAAATTCTTCATACGTAAGCTGTTCTACAGTTGCTACGTGAACATGAGCCATGCTTCGCAGCTGAGCGGAAAGAGAAGTGGTTGTAAGACGGGCAAAGGTTTCATGCATCATCTGTACCGTTCTCATCTGCTCCTTAGAAAATTTGTCGGGACGTTTAAAGTCGTAAATTTTTATTTTACGGGTATCATTAACGGCACGAAAATCTTCTGTCTCCGTATCTCCTGAGCTTATTGCGGTGAGAAGCTGATCTATTTCATCCTGCGAAAGAACTTCTGTCATGGCTCTCCTATCCTTTATTGTTCAACAATATCGTATTGCGTAAATTTAACATCCTTTATTTTATTTTTTGTAAGTACATTATCGTTTATTTCGTGTTTTATTTCAATCTTTATTTTTTCTTCCTGTCTTAATTCAGCAGTAGTCTTGCCTTTAAAATAAGAGCGTAAAAAGTCTATTATTTCGACCTTTCTTGCAGAAAGCTCTTGAGGTGTTGACTTATCGTTGTTAGTATAGCCTAAGGCGACATCTACTATCAAGGTTGCAGGAATTCTATCTGCCGTATGTACCTTCAAAATACCGATTGCCTGATACCACTGCAAAACATCCCTTGTTTCACGATATTCTTCAGAAACGGGAGTTATTGACTGATTTTTACCTTTTTTATCCCTTATGTTCATTGTAATAACTACAACGGTAACAACGAATATTATAGCAACCAATACAATAGCAACCCATTTTATCAGCATGGGTATAAGACCGCCGCCTCGTTTTTTGGTATCTACAGATGAAGTCATATTTTCCTGAATATCATCATCATCTATCATGTCATTATCAGCCATAATTTTCTCCTTACTATTATAATCGGCACATTTTTATTTTTACTAAAAGTGTGCATCATCAAGAATAATTATATCAACCCGCCTATTGTAGGCTCTTCCTTCTGCCGTATCATTTGAAAAGATAGGGCGAGTGTCTGCATAACCTGCTACGGAAAATCTGGATTCTTGAGCTCCGAAGTCTGTAAGGCTGTGCAAAATATTTATTGCCCTTGCAGATGAAAGCTCCCAATTACTTTTCCATACATCCGGATCCGTCACACCGGAATCGGTATGCCCTTCAACCCTAAATCTATGAGAAGCCAAATCTTGTGAAGATAAAAACTGAGCAAGGTTTAAAAGCGTATCTCTGGATTCGGCAATATTAAGCTCCGCACTTCCGGGATAAAAGAAAACGTCCGATGCCAAGCTTATTACTATCCCCCTCTCATCGCTTGTAACTGCGATTTTGTTTGTTTTGATTTCGGGAGCAAAAAGTGAAACAGCTTTTTTTAAGGCACTTGCAAGCATCTTCCCTTTTTCCATTGAGGGCATGGAGCTTATTGTGTTTCCGAGGTCTGAAAGCCTGCCTGCAGAAACAGAAAGGCCGCCTCCGGTCGGGTCACCGCTTATTGATGCGGAAAGAGCCATAAGCTGAGTTACATCGACCTCAGACGGCTCAAAAAGCATTACGAAAAAGCAAAGCATGAGAGTAACCATATCTGCATAAGTGGTAAGCCAACCGCTTCCGGCGGCACTTGCACCGTGTTTCTTTTTCCTTGCCATTTTAATCCTTTAATACTTCCGCCTCAATTGATTTTCTATCGGAAGGCGTCAAATATGTAATAAGCCTTTGAGCCAAGATTCGAGGGTTATCTCCGGCTTGAATTCCAAGTACACCTTCTATAATCATTTCTTTAGATTTAACTTCCATATTGTTTTGGTACATAAGCTTTGTTGCTATAGGAACCAAGAGCCAGTTCTGCATAAGAGAACCGTAAAAGGTTGTAACAAGAGCCGTAGCCATGTTAGGACCAAGAGCACTTTTATCATCCAAGTTTAACAACATACCGATAAGACCTATAACCGTTCCCAACATACCGAAACCGGGGGCGAGGGTTGCCCAAGCGTTTACTAAGGATATCCATGTGTTATGGCGCTCTTCCATTTGATTAAGCTCGTTTTCCATGAGGGAGCGGATAGCCTCTCCGTCAATACCGTCAACTACGTTCCTTAAACCGGAGCGCATAAAGGGATCTTCAAAGTCTTCAATTTCTTCTTCCAAGGCAAGAAGACCTGCACGGCGGCTTTTTTCGGATAAGGCAACAAAACGCTGAACCAGAGCTTTTTCACCGTAATCGGTTACCTTAAAAACTCTCGCAACGACCTTGAAGATTCCTATCGTATAGGATAAAGGATAGGTTAAAAAAAGACACATGTAAGAGCCGCCAATTGTAATGAACATTGAAGCCGGGTGAATAAGTCCTCCGGCCGAACCGCCGAGGATGGCACCGAATGCAACAACTGCTATACCTCCGAATATTCCTATAAACGACGCTATATCCATATCTACCCCTTTTTACTTCTACTACAACTCATTTTTAAATACGCCGATTTTACGGCGGTACGCGACTATGGACTCCAAAATTTCTTCAGGCCTTTCCTTAATTACATAATACTTTCCTGAAAGCATCTGCAAAGTAACATCGGGATTACACTCAATGGTTTCAATTTGATGAGGATTAATCCAATACTTTGTTCCATTTAGCCGCGTTACCTGTATCATAAATAATACCCTATATTATACCATACTATCGTTTCAAGTTCAAGACTGTTTCAAGCATTGTATCTGAAGTTTGTATTGTTTTAGCTCCTGCCTGAAAGCCTTTTTGAGTTACGATCATGTCTACAAATTGGTCGGTTAAATCTACGTTACTCATTTCGAGAGTTCCGCCGATAAAGTAGCCCTTACCTACGGTTCCCGACGTAGAAACATTAGCAATGCCTGAGTTATTGGACTGAACATAGGTGTTTTGTCCCGCTTTTTCAAGACCGCCCTGATTGGCAAAACCGGCCATAGCTATCTGACCTATTTCCTGCCTTACACCGTTGGAATAAACGCCGGTGATAATACCGCTTTGGTCGATTCTAAAGTTTTCAAGATAACCTAGAGTATATCCGTCCTGTTCATAGGCCTTTGTTGTGCTCTTATCGGAGAACTGAGTAATGGTGTTTTTGGAAGTTCCGATTTCGCCTAAGTTTACGTCAAATGTATGTCTTGTGGGAGCTCCGGCCTCATCAGGGTTTGCACCTACTACATTGTACGAAATTTGAACCAAAACTTGTCCTGCGGGAGCCGTTAAGTTTCCTGCAGTGTCGGTAACGGAAGCAAGATGTCCGTTATTGTCAAAACGGACTATAAAGCTGTTTTGAACGCCGTCGGTTGTTCCAATTCCTACACGGGTAGCTGTGGCTTCCGCATTTGTCGGATCAACATTTACTGTTGCCTGCCAAGCATTTACTTCCCCGGGGACTCTGGCAAAATCGATTTGAAGCTCGTGGGCTTCACCGAAACTGTCATATACCTTAAATTCCGTAGACCAAGTAGATTCCAAAATTTGAGCCCGGTTTGCTCCTTCGGGCAATTCAGGCAGTCTCTTATCAAGGTTACAAGCATAGTTTACACTTG
Organism: Treponema denticola; assembly: GCF_024181645.1. NCBI lineage: Bacteria > Pseudomonadati > Spirochaetota > Spirochaetia > Treponematales > Treponemataceae > Treponema > Treponema denticola. Next base: position 2,132,366 of record NZ_CP058624.1, read on the forward strand.
TGGTTGCCTTTGCGTCAAGTTTTTGACCTATAGGAATATTTAAATCTTCCGTTTGACCCGATGTGTTGATTATCCTGAAACCGTCAGCTTCTTCAGCCATCCAGCCCTGGACTCTCATTCCATTTGCGGGATTTACCAAGGTTCCTTCTTTATCGATACCGAAGGCACCGGCCCTTGTGTAAAAAGTTTTTTCTCCGTCTTTAAGAATAAAAAAGCCGTTTCCTTGAATTGCAAGATCGGTGTTGACACCTGTTGTCTGCAAGGCTCCCTGTGTAAAGATTGTATCAATGCTTGCGACCATCATACCCAAGCCGACTTCTTTGGGGTTTACACCGCCGAGTTCCTCGGTAGGACGGGCTGCACCGCTTAATTGCTGTGAAATTAAGTCTTGAAAGTTTACTCTTCCCCTCTTAAAACCTGTTGTATTTACGTTGGCAACGTTATTTCCGATAACGTCCATTCTTGTTTGGTGATTTTGCATTCCGGTTACGCCGGAAAATAATGATCTCATCATAATTATTGCCTCCTAATTGTTTTCTGCATAAACTGTTTTAACGGCAGACCAGTTGTACCAGTTTCCGTTTACCATAACTTCCGGATTTATACCGCGTGTTGCAGCCGAAATATAACCGGAAACCTGTGAAGACCCTAGGTCTAAGTCAACTTTTTTGCCGACGGCATTTACTGCCGATGAGCCTGTCATAAGCTCATTTAAGGCTGCAAAGTTTTTGTTCATATTGGTCATCTGCTCAAGGGATGAAAATTGAGCCATTTGCCCTATAAATTGAGTGTCTTCCATCGGAGATGTAGGATCTTGATGTGTGAGCTGGGCAATTAAAAGCTGAAGAAAGTCGTCTTTTCCAAGCTGCTGCTTCGGAACCCTTGTTTCTGCAAAATTCTGTTTATTTAAGGTGTCAACCTGTAGACCTAAAAGAGCTTTTTCTTCAGGACTCATCTCGGATTTAAAATTCTTCATCATCTCAGCTTGTTCAAAAGCCGTATCTACGGCACTTCTATTAATGTTATTTACTTGCATAAAATACCCCTTTAAGCCAAAAGATCTACAGTCGAACCATAGACATAACTGTAGGTACTCAAATTATCGGCCGTTTTTTCAAGCTGCCTTAAATCTTGTTCTTGATTTTTATAAGCAAATCCTGAAAAAGGTTCAAAATTTTCGGCAAATCCTTCTTGACTTGAAGTTCCCGACCAATCTAAATTAAATTCGGCAAATTCAAAACCGTTTTGTTTAAATTCTTCGGCCAAATTATCCAAATTTTTCTCAAAGGCTTCGTAGGCTTCTTTAGAGGCAACAGTTACTGTTCCCGTAACCCTTTTTCCCTCGCTCAGCTCCAAATTGATTTTTACGGCTCCCAGATTTTCAGGTCTTAGATGGAGTCTTATTTCTCCTGCATTATTGTCGCGGAGAACTATTTTTCCGGCTTGTACAAAGTCTGCTGCAGCTTCCCGTATTTCTTGAGTCAACATAGCAGAAAAAGTTTGGCTTGTTTTTTGAGCTTCGCTTCCGGTTTGAGTGTTTTGCACCTCTCCGCCCTGTGATGCATTTTGAGCTTTGCCGCTAAAATCGATTACCATATCGACGGAGTTGTCCGTTTCAACCCGCGATTCCGAAGCTGTTGTATGAATGGCAGCATCCGCTTGGGCAGAAGGCATTGAACGTAAGTCTTCTACAGAAATCTTCGGTTTAGGTTTGGAAACCGGTTTTTTGCTTACATTTTCCTGAGCTGCCTCGGCTTGCAAAGAAAGTTTTTTTGATAAGTCTTTTTTATCGGCCTTGGATAAAAGCCCCAACTTTCCGGCTTGTTCCGTCTTTTCATCGTCAAAGGACTGAGTTTTTTTCTTTTCCGCCTTGTCTAATTTTTTTAAAGCTTCATCGGAAAGAAGAGAAATAGTTTCATCTTCTTTTACGTCTTGCGGCAAAAAGTCCTTAATTTCATCACTAAAATCCTCATTGAGAATTTTAAGATTTAGCTCAAGAGCATCTTTTTGAGTCTTTTCAGCCTGCAAATGTTCTGAGTTCGGCTTTTGAATTTCGTTCTTCGGCTTCTTTAGCAAATTCTTGGAATCTTTTAAATAAGCTTCTTTGGAATTAAGCAGATTTTCAGCATCTATTTTCTTAGACTTATGGTCTTCAGATGATAGTTCCGTATTCTGCCTTCCTGCTTCCTTTTGAAGCGATAAATCCCTGATTTCGGCTTCCCTAAGACGGGCATCCTCAAATCGGGCTTCATCAGCCTCCTTGCTTCCATCCTTGGCGGCGGCAATCATCTTTTTGATCATTGCCAGGAATGAATCTCCATTTCTTACAGGTTCCGCATCAGCTCTTTTAAAGTCCTCAGAAGCTTTTCTTTCCGGTTCTTGTACCGGCAAAGCCTGCATACGAACATCAAGTGCTTGCATATGAACCTCCTATACATTAATTCTATATGTTACTTCAATAAATTTTCGGCTTATTTTTAAGGCGGGTTTAGGAAAAAAGTCTATACAAGCTTTAAATTAAGAATTTTAAAGTTTCTTAAAAAAAATTACCATATATTACAAAAAATTTGAATAATAATAGTGAGAGCAGCAAAATAATTTGCTATTTTAAGGAGAAAAGTTATGTCAAATGAACAAACTATTTTAAACCCCAAAACAGATTGGGTTTTTAAGCTGATGTTTTCAAAAGGTGAAGAAGGCAACAAGGCTCTGATAAGTTTTCTAAACGCTTTTTTGGAAGATTCCTACGGTAAAATAATAAAGGCCGAAATCATAAATACCGAGCTTATCCGGGGCAGGCCTTCGGGAGAAACTTACCGCCTCGATTTTTTGATTCGAACCGACAACGGCCTTATTGTAGACCTTGAGATGCAGCAGTTTTGGAAAACAAACTATCCTCGCAGAAGTCAAATGTACCTTATGCGTCTCGCTTCCCGTTTTTTAAAAACGGAGCCCAAGGAAGATGACTTTTTGTACGCTATAAGCCTTTCCGTTTTCGGCTGCGATGTTCCTAAAAACGCAGAGCTTGTAAAGATGCCTGAGAGCTCAATAATTCAATATCTTTATGTTGAATTAAACGAGTTAATAGGTTATACTATGAAAAAGAGTTTGGAAGAGTATAGCTTAAAAGATTTTTGGATAAGGTTTTTGGCCAACTATGAAGAAGACAAAAAAAGCGGAATGTTGGAAAAATTGTGTAAATTAGAGGAGGGTATAAAAATGGCAGAAGCAACACTCTTTAGGGTAACTGATGAAGAGAGGCGAATGGCAATAGAACTCTCTGACGAAAAATACCGGATGTATGTAGAAGATGAACGCAGTGAAGCTAGAAGAGAGGGCTTGGCGGAAGGCCGGGAGAAAGGAAGAAGCATAGGATTAGCAGAAGGGTTGGCTGAAGGCTCACATCAAAAAGCACTTGAAACGGCTAGGAATTTACTTGATATGGGGCTATCACCCAATAATATTGCAAGGGCTACAGGCTTGGATATTAAAGAAATCGAACAACTATAATTTAAACCTAAAATAAAAGCCTCTCAAATCTAAAAGATTTTAGAGGCGGACATAAATATTCTATGTAAAAAAAAGTTAGACAGGCTTTTTTAATCTTCTCTTGTCTTAAAGATCATCAAAAATGTATATATAAGACCAAGAGCTAAAAGAATGTGTCCTATTCCTGCTATACCTGAAAAGGCTGCATCTTGAGCCTTTGAGGTGTAATTATTTCCTAAATAAATTTAAAAAGGAGTTTAAAAAATTAAATGAAGCATTTCGGTAAAAGATTAAAAAATATTTTTTGGTTATGCCGCCCGTATCGGAAGTACGCCCGAGTTTATTTTTTTGTGATTCTATTGACTTCCGCATTATTGGAACCGATCGATGATTTTTTCTATGTGTATTTTCCCAAAGAAATCGTTGATCTTTTAGCTGTGGGAAAATCATTTTGGTATGTAGCAATATTTTCTGCAATAGTATGCGGAATTTTGTTTATTAAAAATATGACGCCTAAGGTATTGTATCCGTATTTTCAACGCAAAAGCAAAGAAGTGGAGCTTAAAATTAAGCGGGATATCTATAAAAAAGCACTCTCTATTGACTATCGATATATCGATAATCCTGAATATTATAATAAATATGCTTGGGCAATTACCGAATACTCAGCACAAACTCTTGCCGCACGCGATTTTATGAGTAAATTTATTCAACATTTTATGTCGGTAACTATGTTGTTTACGATGATAGCCGCTATAGGACCTTGGATTATACCTATAGAAATAATTCAAATGTTTTTACATTGTAAAATAGATTTTATAAAAAATAAAATGAATATTGCGTATAAACAGAAATTAGTTCCCGTAAAAAGACGTTTTTCGTATTTTCAACGTTTGTTTTATCAGAGCGAATATGCTGCGGATATCAAATCGACTTTAGTCGGTAAAAAGATAATGGATAAATATGACATTACTGAAAATGAAAATTTGGATATAGTTAAACGATACTCGAAAAAACAAGCACTTTACAGTATTTTGCATGAGACAACTTTTGCGTTAACGGAGTTTATTATTATTTGTTATATTGTCTATAATATTACGGTTGGAAATATCGCAGAAGTAGGACTTTATATAATGATGACACTCGCTTTTTACCGCGGGGACTCTAAACTTCGTGAACTTATTGATCTCATTACCGGTGCAGACGAATTGTCATTGAATGCGGAAAAACTCCGCGAATTTTTTGACATTGAATCCAAGATTGAATCTTGTACCGGCGGTAAGTTAGCTTCAGAAGAATCGGCTTTTTCGGTTGAACTAAAAGATGTGTCGTTTGCTTATGAGAATTCCGCTTTTTCGCTCTCTCATATAAATTTATCGATAAATCCGGGAGAAAAGATTGCTGTTGTAGGCGAAAATGGAGCGGGTAAATCTACACTTGTTAAATTACTGCTTAGGTTTTATGATGTTACGAATGGTGAAATATTTATAAACGGCAACCGAATAAGTGAGTATAATATTAAGGAATTGCGAAAAAAAATCGGTGTTGCTTTTCAAAAGCCTCTTGTTTATGCTATGTCGTTAGAAGAAAATATTTCGCTGTACGAAGATATTCCGATAAGCGATATAGAAGCAATATGCGAAAAACTGGAGCTTCTCTCTATTTTTAAAAAAAGCGGTGCAGGCCGCGAAACGGAGCTTACAAAGGAGTTTGATGCAGACGGTATTATGTTGTCGGGCGGAGAAATACAAAAAATAGCATTAGCCAGAATTATGTCGGGAAAATTCGGACTTCTTATTTTAGATGAACCGTCTTCGGCTCTAGATCCTCTAAGCGAATATAAAATGAATGAGCTTATTTTAGGCGAAGCAAATAAAACTACTACAATAATGATAGCTCATAGACTTTCTACAGTACGCGATGCAGATAAAATAGTCTTGGTAGAAAACGGAACCATACAGGAATATGGAACTCATGATGAACTTATTGAACTTAAAGGACGGTATTATGAGATGTTTACCAAACAGGCAGAAAATTATTTGGAATAAGCATTACAATGAATAAAAAAACTTTTTTTAAAAAGGAAAGCTTAAATAGACACTCAGGAGACAATAATGAAAAAAATATTAACAGTGCTTATGCTAATGCTCATTGTATCATGCCAAAAAAACAATGATACAAAAGAAGCTCTTACAATTCAAAATGAGGTACAAGACGAAAAACCACTATTTTCGAACATGAGTGACGGTGAAAGTATAAAAGAAGTTCAAGCTGTTTTGAATTCTCATTTGGAAAACAAAAATGCGGAAGCCTTTATACGGGGAGTTATCGACTATAATGAAACGATAGAAAAAACCGGCTTGACAAAGGGTTTTGAAAAAGAGCCTCCTGAATATGATGAGCAAAAAATAGACGAATTATGGAAATCTAAAAAAGGCAATTTTATCGGAACAAATTGCAGAATAAACGCCTTTATGCTTCTAAAGGATAATATTGAAATTAAAAAAGCCCCTATCGATGATGCTCTTTTGTTTATGGATAATGAAGCTATCTCCGTAGGGAAAATATTTAATGATAACGATACTGAAAGGTTTAAACAATTATTTTCAAGGGTAAAAACCGAAAATACAAAGGATATCCTCATTCATGCCCAAAAGATGAAAGAACATTTTGCAAACGTAGGTTTCGATAAAAATGCAAAAATGCTTTCGGTTGTTCTGCATGACAATTTGGACGGAGACTTTCTTTTTATAGGACACACGGGCGTATTGCTGCAAAACAATAACACTTTCCTGTTTGTAGAAAAGCTTTCTTTTTCCGAGCCATTTCAGGCCGTAAAATTTGCCAAAAAAGAAGATTGCTATAATTACCTCTTCTTAAAATATAAACATTACCAAGACGAAGATACGGCAAAACCTTTTATCATGGAAAACAATGAGCTTATAGAATTGGAGCTATATAAGGAAATTTTTTAAAAAATTTAATAAATTTTCCTTGCAATATTGGAATTTATATTATATAATCTTTGAAGAGCCTATTTATAGATAAAAAAAGATTGATTTGTCTATCAGTTATAGACAAATGCGGAACCAATCCGGTCCTTATTTAGGCAAATTTAAGGAGGCTTAATTATGGATGCTTTAATTTTAACAGGCAAGCCATTATCCTTGGAAGATGTATACTCTGTTGCATACGGTAATCGGCAGGTAAAAATTTCCGATGATGCGGAAGAGAGAGTAAAAAAGGCCCGCCAAATCTTATTCGATATGGCAGCCGAAGGAAAGCCCGTTTACGGTCTTAACCGAGGAGTAGGCTGGAATAAAGACAAAGAATTTGATGAAGATTTTTTTGCAACCTATAACCGCAACCTGTTAAACAGCCATTGTTTAGGTGTAAAACCTTATCATCCAGATGAACAGGTAAGAGCAATCCTGCTTTTACGCTTAAATAAGGCCCTTACAGGACACACAGGAATTTCCGCAGAGCTTTTACACCATTACAGGGATTTTTTAAATTACGGAATTCATCCGAGAATACCAATGCGCTCTTCCATAGGAGAAGGAGACATAACAACCCTTTCCCACATAGGTCTTGCTTTTATCGGAGAGGAAGATGTTTCTTTTAACGGTGAAATTATGAATTCCAAAAAAGCTATGGAAAAAGCAGGTCTTAAACCGGCAAAGCTGGGCCCCAAGGATGGCTTAAGTATCGTTTCCTGTAATGCACAAGGGGAAGCGATGACTGCCATTGTCTTAAAAGAAATAGAAGATTTGGTTTATATGTCCAACCTGATATTTTGTTTAAGCCTTGAAGGCCTTAACGGCGTTGTTCAATCATTAAGAGAAGATGTCAATGCCGTAAGAGGAATCAAAGGTCAAATAAAAGCAGCCGAAATGTGCAGAAAATTTTTAAAAGGCAGTTTTTTATATGATCCCGATCCTGAAAGAGCCTTACAAGACCCATTGAGCTTTAGGTGTGCACATTCCGTAAACGGAACAATGTATGATGCAATGGATTATGTCAGAGAGCAATTATTAACCACAATGAATACAACCGATGACAATCCCTGTATCATAATTGATGAACATTCTTCCTTTGTCAGTGCAAATTTTGAAATAACATCCTTGGCAATCGGAGTTGAAATGCTTGCAACAGCTTTAAGCCATTTGTCAAAAACTTCATGCTACAGAATGATAAAACTTGCAGACCCGTCTTTTACAAAGCTAAACAGGTTTTTAACGCCCCAAGATGTAAAAACCATTGCTTTCGGTACAATTCAAAAAACCTTCACAATGCTTGACACCCAAAACAGAGGTTTGGCAAATCCGTCATCAATGGACTTTTATTCTTTGGCAGGAACTATTGAAGACCACGCAAGCAATTTACCTTTGGCATGTTATAAAATATTTCAAATGCTTGATAATATACGCTATATTATCGGAATTGAAGCTATGCATGCAGCTCAGGCAATAGACTTGCGCGGAAATAAAAAGTTGGGAGAAGGTACAAAAAAAGCCTATTCTCTTATAAGAGAAGTCCTACCTTTCTACAACGAAGATAGAAATATAAGCCGCGACATTGAAACAATGTACGAGTTTATAAAATCAAAAAAATTATTAAACATCTAAGGAGCAATTTTATGGATGAGAACAAGAAAAAAGAAATACGATGGTCGGTTTTTATTCCGGCATTTTCGTTTGTACTAATTGCCGCTATTATCGGTATAGTAAACAATGAAGCTTTGACAAGTATGTCAAATACATTTTTTGCATGGTCTTTAGAAAGCTTCGGCTGGCTGTATCAAATTACAGTAATGGCCGTATTTATTATTACCTGTGTAATTATGTTTTCAAAACTTGGAAGCGTTAGAATCGGCGGTAAAGATGCAAAACCGAAATATTCTTTCGGAACATGGTTTGCTATGACCCTTACAGGCGGTGTTGCAACAGGAATAGTAACTTGGGGTGTAAACGAGCCCATTATCTATTTGGGAAATGTCTGGGGAGAACTCGATGCAGTAGGAATCCAACCCGGAACTGCAGAAGCAGCCCGCTTTGCAATGGGCCGATGTTTTTATAACTGGACATTTATTCCTTATGCTATTTATGCCCTTGCTGGTATCGTTGTAGCTTACATATATTTTAACAAAAAAGAACAATTAAATGTAACCTCAACCTTACAGCCCCTATTCGGAGACAAAATAAAAAAAGGAGTTGCATCAAGTATTATCGACACCCTTTCAATGCTTGCAATCGCCATAGGTTTATGTACAGCATTGACAATGTGTATAACATTGATAATAACCGGTTTAAATGCTTCATACGGATTATCAAACAATTTGACAATGTTCATTGTAGTAGGTATTTTAATTGTTGCAATGTTTACACTTTCTTCTTACGTAGGTCTTGATAAGGGATTAAAGAAGCTCGCAGGTATTAATGCATACTTCTATTACGGATTACTTATACTTTTACTCGTGACGGGCCCAACCCTTTATATTTTAAGAAATACCACAGCAGGTATGGCTGAATGGCTTCATAACTTCTGGAGATGGGGATTGGATCCTATCGATATCGGAGGAGCACCTCTTACCCGTTCTTGGACACTTTTTGACTTTGCATTCTGGGTAGCTTATGCACCCGTAACAGGTATTTTCTTAGGACAAATCTCTTACGGAAGAACTATCAGAGAATGTTTACTTGTAAACCTGGTTCTTCCCGCAGTATTCGGCATCGTTTGGTTCGGAGTATGGGGAAGCACGGCATTAAATATGCAGTTGACAGGTCAAGTCGACTTGGTAGGTGTAATTCAAAATTCAAATGCGGTCATGGGACTGTTTGAATTTATAAAGAACATTCCTCTTGCTGCAATACTTGTACCGGTAAACCTCTTTGTAATTTTGATATCGTTTGTAACCGCAGCCGATGCAACTGCAAACAATGTTGCATCCATGTGTATCAAAAACATACCTATCGGTTCCGAAGCTCCCAGATATTTAAAAGTTCTTTGGGGCGTTATAATCGGTGTAGTTGCTATCGTTATGGCAGCCTTCGGCGGAGGTGAACAAGGTGTTGCAGGCGTTAAGTCTTTAGCGGCAGCAGGCGGTTTTGTCGTATTATTCATTTTCATTCTACAGGTAATATCGGCAATCAAAATGTTCTTTGTGGACAAAATCGTAGAATAAGATAAAACAAGCGGGTCTTCTTTGACCCGCTTTTCCATATGATAAAGATAATAGAAGAAGCCCGCTCCTTGGTTCTAAAAAAGATTCCATTTGTAGCGGCAACAATAATTTTTAAACACGGTTCAGCCCCAAGAGAAGTGGGAGCCACAATGCTCGTTACCAGTGACGGCAGATATGCAGGCACAATAGGCGGAGGAAGCCAAGAGTACGAAGTTTCAAACCATGCGGTCGAATTATTGGAAAAGAAACAGTCCGAAAATGTCAACTATGAAGTTTCAAAAATAACGGCTGCAAATCTTGGAATGGTTTGCGGCGGTTGTAACACTATTCATTATCAATACATTGATGTAACCAATAAAAAAACATTGGAATACTTAGATAAAATAATCGAATCGGTTGAAAATAATGATGTATATTTAGTATACAATATAAAAGAGGACTTAGGAATTTCAATAGAAATAAACGGAAAGCTATATCCTTTTACCTCCGGCAGCAACACATACAAAGAAGAAGACTTATTTAAAACCAAAATAAAAAATCAGATGAAGGTATTTATTTTCGGCGGAGGACACATAGCAAAAGCTGCAGCAAACTTGTTTAAGTTTTTAAATCTTGATGTAACGGTCATAGATGACAGAAAAGACTTTATAACCGAAAAAGATTTTCCCGGCATAAAAAAAATTATTATGGATTTTTCCGAAATTGACTGCATCGATATTCGAAAAAGCGATTATGTTTGTATAATGACCCGAGGTCATCAACATGACATCACGGTATTGGAAAGCGTTCTCCGTAAAAATCCGTACTACATCGGCGTCGTCGGAAACAAATACAAAGCTGTTTCTTATAAAGAACATTTTGCAAATACCGATTTGGAAAATATCTACAATCAAAAAGTTCACCTTCCTGTCGGTATAAAAATTTCGGCCTTGACTCCTGAAGAAATTGCAGTAAGCATTGCAGGTGAAATAATTCAAAGCTACAGGAATAATAAATAGCTGTTTGTTTTTAAAAACTCACAAAAAATTACAAGGATAATTATAATGAAAATTTCTGCAATAATATTGGCAAGCGGTTTTTCAAAAAGAATGCCGCAAAATAAATTAAAACTTTTGATACGGGAGAAAAAAGTATATCAGTACATTATCGACAATATAGAAAAAATCGAATTTGCGGAAAAAATAATTGTAACAAATGACAGCGAAATCTCACTTTATGCTTCCGAAAGAAAAATCAAGCCGGTACCTAATGAAACTGCACATATCGGAAAATCGGAATCGATAAAAAAGGGAATAAAGGCATCCGGATCTGCCGATGCTTATATGTTCTTTGTAGCAGATCAGCCTTTTTTAACGGTTCCTACAATAAAAAATCTTATGGAATTCTATTGTAAAAACAAAGATTATATTATTTATCCTAAATACGGGAATGACCGGGGTTCTCCCGTAATCCTCCCTTCTAAATACAAGAACGAATTATTAAACCTTGAAAAAGATAAGGGCGGAGCCTCTTTAATAAATGAGAATAACTCAAAGTTTTTAATCATTGAAAACACAATCGAAGGCTTTGATATTGATGATACTGAAAGCTATGAAAAAATTATTAAGATTGGTATGTAATAAATTTCGTTTTTTGCGAATTTTTACTATATTCTAATAATTTAAAAATTAGTGTATAATATAGCTTGAGGTTTTATAATGAGAATAAACACGATAATTAACGGCCGTCCGATTGAAGCGGATGTAGATGAAAAAATGAGGCTCATCGATTTTTTAAGAGATGAACTAAATTTGACGGGAACAAAAGAAGGCTGCTCTGAAGGAGAATGCGGTGCCTGCACCGTAATTATGGATAAAAGAGCCGTTACCTCCTGTACCGTCTTGGCCGGACAAATAGACGGCAGCGAAATTTTAACCATCGAAGGTCTTGCAAAAAACGGAGAACTTGATATTCTACAAAAAAAATTCATTGAATACGGCGCCGTACAATGCGGCTTTTGCACTCCGGGGTTTATAATGAGTGCAAAAGCCCTTATGATGAACAATAAAAATCCCGGCCTAAATGAAATAAAAAGAGCCGTAGAAGGAAACCTCTGCCGATGTACCGGCTATATTAAAATCATTGAAGCCATAGAAGCGGCAGCAAAGGAGGTAAATTAATGCTCTATTCTCCTAAGGAAAAAAATGAATTATTAAACCTGCTAAAAAACATAGACGATTCCACTTTTATAATTGCCGGCGGAACGGATTTGGTTATTCACTTAAAAAATAGTAAGCTTACCGATTACAGCATTATCGATATAACAAAAATAAAAGAATTTAAAACTGTCTATGAAACAAAATATTTCTTACATATAGGCTCGCTTATAACTATGACCGAAATTTGCGAAAATAATATAATAGAAGAAAAATGTAAAGCATTATACCAAGCCGCTTATGAATTAGGCTCTACCCTTATAAGAAACAGAGCAACTATCGGCGGAAATGTCTGTAACGCATCCCAATCGGCAGATTGCAGTTTAGCATTATTTTGCTTAGAAGCTGCCGTAAAAATTCTTGATTGCAGCGGTGAGGAAAGAATCGTACCTATTGATGAATTTATAATCGGAAGGGAAAAAACTATTCTTACCAAAAATGAAGTTGTTACCGAAATTCTAATTCCTCAAAAAAATAGAGTGAGTGCATTTAAAAAAGTAGGAGCAAGGAAAGCCGTTACAATTTCTAAGGTAAGCTGTGCTGTAGAATACATACCCGATGATGGGGCACTGACAAATGTAAGAGCCTACTTAGGGGCTGTAGGAATAAAGCCTGTAAAAGCCGTTAATATTGAAACCTATCTTGAAGGGAAAAATATTTCAAGTATTAATCTTCAAGAATTACAAAACATTGCACATAACGAAATAGAAAATGCAATTCCTACACGCTCTTCCAGATTTTATAAAAGAACGGCGGTCGAAGGATTAATTGAAGACCTAATTAAAAACTTAAAAGAAGATTGAGGTTTATTATGAATAAATATAAATACATCGGTAAAAGATTCCAACGGGAAGACAGTCTTGAAAGAGTAATAGGTGCAACAAAATTTTTAGCAGACATAAAAAGATATAACATGCTTTACGGTAAACTAATACTGAGCGAAAAACCTCACGCAGAAATAAGTTTCGATTTTGATGAAGCATTAAAGGTAAAAGGAATTTACCGAATTCTAACATATAAAGATATTCCGAAAATACCGTATAACTGTATGGAATGGTTTACAGGAATAGCCGCACACCATGATGAATATATCTTAAATGATAAAGCGCGTTTTGTAGGCGATAGAATTGCCATTGTTTTGGGAGAAACAAAAAGAGCTGTTGAAGAAGCCGTAAAAAAAGTAACCGTACACTATAAGGAATTACCGGTTGTGACAAGCATTGAAGAAGCCGCTCAAGATAAGGTAATCCTTAAAAGAGAATCCAACCTTGCTTATGAAAAAAAAATAGCATGCGGAGATTTTGAAAAAGCGGAAGCGGAGGCCGATTACATAATAGAAGATACGGGCTCCACTCCGCGTACCCATCACCTTGCAATAGAACCTCACATCTCCTTAGCCGAATTTGACGACTTCGGAACTTTAATAATACACAGCCCGGGACAAATCGTTTTTGCAGTGCAAATGCACATGGCCCGCATTTTACAAATTCCGTACTCAAAAGTGAGGGTAATTAAGACTAACATGGGCGGCTCCTTTGGAGGAAAGCAGCAGCCCCTTTTGGAATTTACTGCAGGTGCCGCAGCATGGATTTGTAAACGCCCCGTACTTGTTTACATGGACAGGGAGCAAAGCATAATAGGAACATTTTCACGTAATCCTACTCAGGTAAAAATCAGAACCGCTGTAAAAAAAGACGGAACCATATTAGGCAGAAAGGTTGAAACCCTAATCGACGGCGGAGCCTATGATACAAATAATACAAGCATAACAAATGCCTATGCAAAAAAACTTTTTAGACTTTATAAAATTTATAATCAGGAATTTCACGGCAGGGCTTATTATACAAATGGAATTCCAGGAGGAGCTTGCCGTGCCTACGGAGGCCCTCAGTCCCATGCCGTTTCCGAAATTAATATAACAAATGCCGCAAAAAAATTAGGAATAGACCCTTGCGAATTCCGTCTTAAAAATTTAGTTGACCCTTATGATGACGATCCCGTAGGAGGTCCCAATTTAGGAAAGGCAGCGGTCAAAGAATGTATCATTAAAGGAATGGAAACTTTCGACTGGAAAAACAAATACAATAACATCCATAAACAAAACACCGAACGCTATGCCTACGGAGTAGGAGTCGCCTGTGCCACGCACGGAAACGGCTATCTTGGGGCCTTCCCCGATTTTATAAATACCGAAATGATATTAAACCCCGACGGTTCCGTTTTTGTAAAAATTGCGGTACACGAGCAGGGCTGCGGAACAATCGACTCCTTAAAGCTTATAGCGGCAGAAGCCCTTGACATTGACCCATCCGCAATTACAATACCCGAAGCGGATACGGCAATAACACCTTATGACGCAGCAGGCACACAGGCAAGCAGAGTAACCTTTGTTGCAGGCGGAGCACTCATTGAAGCTGGAGAATTATTAAAAGCAAAACTTTTCGATACGCTCAACAAGGTAGAAAATATCCCGCTTGAAGATATGTACACGGATTCGGGTATTGTAAAAATCAAAAACTCATCTAAAACCTACACTTACGGAGAGATAGCTACAATGAGAGAAAAAAAACTTTCGGATCAAACTTCCGTTTATGTTCATCACGAACAAAAAACAAACCCCGCAGCCTTTGCCGCCTGCTTTGCCGAAGTTAAGGTCGACAAAAAAACGGGGCTTGTAGAAATAACCGATTTGCTTGCAATTCACGACATAGGGAAAGCCATTAATCCTTTATTGGCAGAAGGCCAGATTCACGGCGGCTGCCAATTTATTTTAGGCATGGCTCTTTCCGAGGAAATTATCAGAGATGAAGAAGGCTATATCAAAAACAGCACTCTCTCAAAATATCATGTTTTAAATTCGCAAGATATGCCATATATAAAAACGCTTCTTATTGAGAGTGAAGACGAAAAGGCTCCCTACGGCTTAAAAAGCGTAGGCGAAATTTCGGCGGTAGCACCGGCCCCTGCTGTTCTTAATGCAATAAATCATGCATTGGGAACAAACATTACCGACTATCCGGCAACACCCGAAAGAATTGTTGAAGAACTTACAAAATTATCTCAAAAACGAGGCTTTATATAAACAAAGGGTTTATCATCAACATATTTTAAATGAATTTGTGAAGACTCATCTTTTTTATAAATAAGATTAAGAAGCTCGATTATTTTTTTGTCAAAAGAATTATCGGATTTTTCTACCATCTCAAAGATTGTGTTTTGATGAATACAATAAACAATATCGGAATATTGAATTGCAAGAGCCGGATTATGAATAGAAACTATTATGCTCTTTTTTTCTTCTTTACACAGCTTGCATATAATTTCTATGAGTTTATGCTCATTATAAAAATCAAGGTTTGAGGTAGGTTCATCTAAAAGCATGATAGGAGCATTTTGAACAAGACCGCGTGCAAGCAAAATTAGACGGGCTTCACCCGAACTTAACTGAGTATAAGGACGCTCGGCAAAATCTTTTAATCTCAATTTTTCGAGCACATAATCCGTAAATTCCCAATCTTCTTTTGAAGGAGCCTTTATTTCCGATTGATAAGGATTTCTTCCCATAACTACAAAGTCTCTTACAGTGTAAGCAAAGACGCTCCGATGTTCTTGCGGAATATAAGAAACATAGCGGGAAAATTCTTTCCGTGTTAATGAGCCTGAATCTTTTTGCAATACCGACAGCGTTCCGCTTACAGGTTTTTCCAAACCGGCCAATAATCTTAAAAGAGTAGTTTTACCTGCGCCGTTCGCACCTATCAAACTTATAATCTTATTTTGCGGAATAATTTGCGATATGTTTTTAAGTACGGTAGTTTTTCCTCTTTCGGCAAAAACATCCTTAAGCTCAAAAGCCGTATTCATAGCCTACCTTCTTTTTAGCCGACATAAAACTTGCAAGCCCCGCAGCACCTATAAATGCCGTTATAATACTTATCGGAATTTCTCCTCCGGTGATAGAACGTGCAAAGGTATCTGCAACAAGTAAAAGAGATGCCCCGCATATAAACGAAAACGGAACCAGCTTATCGTTATTATTTCCAAAAAGAAGTCTTACAATATGAGGAGCAATTAAACCTATCCAACTTATTATTCCGGCAGCAGAAACAACGACGGCCACCAACAAGGTAGAAGAAGCGATAAAAAGCAGTCTCATTTTTTTTACCGATACGCCGAGGCTTGCAGCTTCTTCATCTCCCAAGGACAAAATATTTAATTGCCTGCGGTATAAAAAAATAAAACATCCTCCCAAAAACACAATCGGCAAAAACACGATAAAATTCCGCCATGTAATAATATTAAAACAGCCCATCAGCCAAAACTCAAGAGAGGGTAACTCATTCATCGGGTCGGCAGTATATTTAATAATCGAAACACAAGAACCGGCTATTGCATTTATGATAATACCTGCAAGGATAAGCCTTATAAGAGAATGTTCCCCTCCTATATGAGAAATTTGTAAGACTAAGATAACTGCAATTATTCCCCCTGCAAAAGCAAATGTTTGCACGATAAAAGGACTTGCATGAAAAATAACTATTGCAAGAGCTGCCCCAAGAGAAGCGCCGGAAGAAACACCTATAATATCGGGGGAAGCAAGAGGATTTCTAAAAAGGCTTTGTAAACTTGTACCGCTTAAAGCTAAAACGCCCCCTGCAATAAATACAAATAAAGTTCTGGGAAGTCTTATATTTATAAAAACATTATAGGCTGAATTAGAATATTCTCCGCCTAGCGGGATAAGTATTTTAAATATTTCCGAAAATGGAATAAAATACCTTCCCCAACTAAGCGAAAAGAATACCGCAATGATGGGAATAATAACTAAAAATATTTTATACTTTTGTTTCACTCTACATTCAAGGATTTTATGTCTTTTTCTTTGCCGAAAAATTCCTTATAAAATGCTTTTACTTTTGTTTCAAAATAGCCTTCAGGTATCTTACCAGGATGCAATTTATCTGCGAGCCAAATAATACCTAAGCATGAACTGGGAATAGGAGAATCCCACTCATCAACAGATGACGGAAAGGTATAAATTTTTCCTGTGTCTACCGCAGGAATACCCTTCCACTCTTTTTTAGAAGACAGGTCTCCCGATTTTTTTGCACCAGCAGCCATAACAATAACTTGAGGAGCATATTTATGCACTTGCTCAAGAGAAACCTTTGTCCAATATGTGTCCTTTATATCGTCCGTAACCAATCGGCCGCCTGCAGCCTTAATAAGCTCCGCTTGAAACATTTTAGGGCTTAGTGCATTTAAGGCATCGGAGCGGCTGTTCATATAAACTGAAACAGGGGCTTCACCTTTTATAAAACCTGCCACATCACTTAAAATCTCATTATAAAATTTAAGAAGTTTATCGGCTTCTTTATTTTTACCGGCTGCTTTTCCCAACATTTTCACATAGCTGAAAAAGTTTTCCATAGTCTCAGGTTCAACAACCAAGGCCGGAACTCCGAGAGCTTCTATTTGAGGCAATTGATCAGCAGCCTTAAACGGAACAAGGATAAGATCGGGATTTACCGAAGCAAGGGCTTCAAGGTTTAAACTCTTTGCAGAGCCGCAAACGGGCTTTTCAGCTAATTCGGGAGCGAATTCTTTTATAAAGGGTCTTACTCCGCTCTTACCGCCGTCACCTGAAACGATTATATCTCTACAGCCGATTGCAAGAGCCGTATTACTCAAAATATAAAAAGGAGCGACTATACGCTCAGGCTTTTTTTGGATTATAACCTGCCGTCCCCGATGGTCGGTAACTTCGGCAAAAGTCCCGGTTCCCGACTTTTCACGGCTTCCGCCTGCCCATAATTGGAATCCTGCAATAACAAACATTAAAACAGCAAACAACTTCATTTTTTTTCTCATAGATATTCCTCCTGTGATTTAACTATAACTAACATACGATTTTACAGATATGTGAATGGTCTGTCAAGCATTTCACTCTCCTCTATTAAGCCCGTTTTTCATCCACATTATTTGTTGTTGAAAGTGCTTAATAAATTCCTCCGGTTTCCAGTTTTCGATAAAGGAGCGGGATATAAGATTATGAACAATGGCTTTGGTGTATTCTATAAGTTCCTTTATATCTTCATAAGTTGAAAGGGAAAGAGAGATTTTTTTTAGATTTGAAAAATATATCTTTTCCATTTCGGCAACCTTTTCGGTTTGAAGATATTTTTTTCTGTATTCAAGCCAAGCCTTATCCAAATCGGGAGTCCAATAAAGAAAGCGATTTCTGTATAAATTGCGCTTTGACGGCTTATAAAGCTCCTTTGAAAGAATCTCGCCATATCTTAAAAGGGCATTAAAAAAAATCGTTATCGCTTTCTAATTATTCAAGGCAGAAAAGATCTATAGAAAAAAATCTTATAATCATATGGTATCTTGAAATTCCGCAACAAAAAAGCTATCATAAGTTTTTATTAGGAGGTATGATAAACAGTTCGGCAGAAATTCAGCCTCACTGTTTATCTGCCGAGTTTTGTACCTTAGGTACAAAACTTCGCATTATTATATGTATGTGCTTTCAGCACATACTTGAAAAACTTTTTTCAGGATTTGATAATCCTTGCAAAAAGTTTTTATTAGAGGTAATCTATGAAAATTTTATATGAAAAAACACCGCTTTTTGATGAAGGCTTTTTAAAGGTCTCGGATATTCACAGTATTTATTATGCTCAATACGGCAATCCCGATGGGAAGCCCGTAGTTTTTTTACACGGAGGCCCCGGAGGAGGATGTATTCCGGTTGCCAGCCAATACTTTGATCCCGAATTTTACCGAATAGTTTTATTCGATCAAAGGGGTGCGGGAAAAAGTTTACCTCCTTGCGAGATGAAAGAAAACAAATCGGAAAATCTGGTTGAAGATATAGAAAAACTACGGGAACATCTAAGTATTAAAAAATGGATGGTCTTCGGCGGAAGCTGGGGAAGTACCCTCGCTCTAATCTATTCCATAGCTCACCCCGATAAGGTTGTATCTATAATCCTACGAGGAATCTTTTTAGGAACGCAAGAAGAAATAGACTGGATTTACGAAGAAGGCGGAGCTTCCAAATTCTTCCCTGAAGATTTTGAAGCCTACCAAAATTTTATTCCGCTGGAAGAAAGGAGCTCCTTGGTAAGGGCTTATTCAAAACGCCTTTTTGGAGAGGATAAAAAACTTTCGCTTGAAGCTGCCCATAAGTGGAGCCGCTGGGAATCGGCCCTCGTGCGTCTCTTTCCGGCTGTCTATGATATGAGTGATGAAGAAGCCCTTGCTATGGCCAAGGCTGAATGTCATTACTTTTTACACAAGTGCTTTTTTAAGGATGATAATTATATCTTAAACAACTGCAATAAGATTAAAGACCTCCCATGTACTATCGTGCAAGGAAGATACGATATGGACTGTCCGCCCTTCTCCGCTTATAAACTGCATAAAAAATTACCCAAATCGAATTTGAACATTGTCTTATTCGGAGGACACTCCAGCATGGAACCGGGACTGGTGGACGGCCTTGTAAGAGCTGCAGAAGACCATAAAAAATTTTTTTAGTTTATTATGAATTCTCATTTACAAGGCAAACATAAAATCTTTGAAGGTCCCTACGATATAAGAGCTTACAATGACAAAAATATGATAGGATTTAACCGTGTTTATAAAAAAACATTGGAGGACAACAAAGAGGACAAGAGCCTTTCAGATGAAGAAAATTTAAGAGGTGAAATTACAGTCTATATACCTAAAAAGAAAGGAACATATCCTCTTATCTTAATAAGCCATGGTTGGGCTAATTATAAATACGGTTTGTTACCTATCGGACACTATCTTGCCTCATACGGATATGCCGTAGTTCTTTTTACTTCAAAGAAAAAAGCCATTCCAAAGGATTGGATTCCAACCTTTACTGCCGTCCACAATTTGATAAAGAATAAAAATGAAGATTCCTCTCACGATTTATACGGCTTAATCGATATAAATAATATAGGTATTGTAACCCATTCGATGAGCGGGCCTGCATCTTTTTATTACGCAAGCCTTATGCCTGAAGTTAAGGCTATAAGTGCAATTCATCCTTATAATGGAGCCTCACCTATTGTTGAAGCCATAGCAAGCTCCAATGAAGAACTAGGCGACGAATTCCCGAAAATTAAAAGTGCCGTTTTATTTTTAACTTCCGAAATTGATAGATCCGCTTATCCCGAAAAAACCTACAAGTTTTTTAAAAACTTAAATAAAGATGCCCCTGCATGTTTTCTCTCATTTAAAAATATAAAGCATAATGGGGCCTTGGATATTTTTAAAACACCCCTATCCGGAGGCTATGATGAAAAAGCATTTAAACTTTATTCCCGTCTTTCAGTATTATGGCTTGATGCATTTTTAAAGGGTAAAAAAGAAAATTTAAAATATTTTCAAATAAATGATGAAAGTTTTCAAGATATTAAGGACTTGCTCTATACCGAAATACATAGAGAGCACGAAACCTATCCAAGCTATGATTCGCGCAATTTAAAATAAAAAAGCTGCCTTTATCGGCAGCTTTTTGCTTTAATAGTTATAAACTCAATCAATCACGAGGGGCATACTCATAGGACTCATCATCATCCTTAACTTCCGTATCATAGGGCATGATAATAGCCGCTATTATGTAAACAATGATTCCGGAACCTACAAATAAAGCAAATATAATCCACAGGAGCCTTATCAAAACAGGGTCAATACCAAGATACTCGGCAAGTCCTGCACAAACTCCTAAAATTTTTTTATCCCTTGATGATTTGCATAATCTCTTTTTCATCTTTTCCTCGTAAAATAAGTCTATTTGACTTCAGACTTGGCACTTACGGTTCTGTTTCTCTCTTCCCAAGGAGAAGAAACCCTGTTTGTATCGGATACAACAAAGAAACAGGCGGTTATCTTATTAAACCAATCGGAATTTGAATCATCCTTGCGCAGAATATAGCGGCATTCCTTTCCGTCCTTTGAAAAAGCTCTGCACCCGTTTACAGGCTTTCCCGATGCATCTATCATAGAACCGGAATCTTTATAGTATTTTTCTCCCGGCACATCAAACCAAAAATATCCGTTTTTTACGCGTTCATCATTTACCGAAAAGAAAATTTCTATCGAGTCAGCTTCTTTTGAAACCGATTTAATTACAGGAACCGAAAGAGCGGCTATTTCATTCTTTGACGAAGATTGAGGAACTATCTTTTTGATATTTTCCGGAGCAGTTTCAGCAGAAGTAAGGTTTCCTTCTTCAGCCTTGGATTCATCGGTTTTATCTTGAGCTTTCTTTTCAAAACCGGTAATATCCAGAACCTGCTCATACTTATTGCCGTTCCTATCGGTAAGAATGAATTTCCACTTTCCGAGAGCAACGGAACCTGATCCTTCCCCGCATTGAAGGCGTTTTACGGATGCAATCTTAGCCTTGTCATCAATTTCGGTTATCTTTTCAAGCTGAGAAGAATTTAATACCCACATATCGACCGGGGATTCAACCAAAAGTTTCTGGACATAATTTGTATTAAAAGAGCCTTCATAATTGATAAAAAAGCTTATAAACATCTCACCATTGCCTTTAAGCGTTCCGTTCCATATTGAAGTATCCAATCTTTCTATCATCCATGTAACCGAATTAACGGATATCTGTCCGGGCCCTGATGGAGTATCAGAAGCCTGCTTCGGAGTCGACTTACAGCCTAAAACAAGAGCCGTGCATAAAATTGCGATAAATATTTTTGAGTAGAGTTTTTGCATTTTCAATTCCTCCTCCTTCTATTATACACCTATAATTGCAAAAAGACAACAGCAATGAGGATAATTTTAACTATTTATGTTTAAGGACCTTTGCTCTTCACTGATAAATTGATGGGTATAAAGCTCATAATAATGGCCTTTTTGCTTCATCAGCTCATCATGATTACCGCACTCAATCATTTTTCCGCCTTCAACAACAATTATCTTATCTGCATTTCTTATTGTCGATAATCTATGGGCTACAACAAAGGAGGTGCGTCCCGATAATACGGTCGTAATGGCACTCTGAATTTTTTGTTCGGTTTCGGTATCTATTGAAGAAGTTGCTTCGTCCAAAACAAAGAGGCGAGGGTTTCTTACCAAGGTTCGGGCAAAAGAAACAAGCTGCTTTTGTCCTGTGGAAAGAAGGCTTCCTCCTTCTCCGACCTCCGTATCATAAGCCTTTTCCATTTTAACTATAAAATCATGGGCATCTACCAGCTTTGCAGCCTCGATAATTTCTTCATCGCTCGCATCCAATTTTCCGTACCTGATATTTTCTGCAATCGTTCCCGAAAAAAGATGGGGAGACTGAAGCACATAGCCTAGGTTTTCGTGAATCCAACTCTCGGGCATATCCGTATAGTCTATGCCGTCCACAAGGATGCGTCCGCTTTTGGGCTCATAAAACCTGCAAAAAAGATTGACAATGGTAGATTTTCCGGCTCCCGTAGCCCCGACCAAGGCTATAGTCTGTCCCGCTTCAACATCGAGGCTAAAACCGCTTAATACAGGTTCTCCCTCCTTGTACCAAAAGGAAACATCGTCAAATTTTACATTACCCTTAATAGCCGGCCGTTTTTCATCTGTGGGACAAATGGCTGTACCGTATTTTTTTATAACCTCATCCTTGTCCTTAATTTCGGACTCCTCTTCAAGAAGCCCGAAAATTCGCTCGGCTGCTGCCTGAGCCGAAATAAATTCGGCAAAAAGGTCGGCGGCTTCAGCTAAAGGAGCATTAAACTGAGTAACATAAGAAAAAAAGGCAACCAGCAAGCCCATCGTAATAGCCCCCGAAACAACCGAAATTCCTCCATACACAATCATGAGGGCGGTGCCGACAGCGCCGATTAATTGAACGGTTGGCATAAGAATAGACGAAATTAAGATACCAATGATAGATGCCTTTTTCATCTCCTCGGTTTTGGACAAGAATTCTTTTGCATTAAGTTCTTCACGAACCAAGGTCTTAGTTGTCTTAGCACCCTGAATATCCTCATTGTAGGAGGCTGTCAATTGAGAATTTATTTTGCGCACCCGTCTTTGTGCTTTTAAGATTTTACCCCGCAGATAAATACTGAAAAGCACAATTACGGGAAGGGTCAGTAAGCCTATGAGAGCAAGCCGAGGGCTGTCTCCAAGCATAGCAATTATTACAGCCATCATCATACAAAAACCCCAAAATAGGTCGGTTGCACCCCATGCGACAATGCTGGATAATTTATTTATATCGGAGGACATTCTTGACATAAGCCAGCCGACAGCATTTTTATCGTAAAAAGAAAGTGAAAGGGACTGCAATTTTGTAAAACACTTTGTTCTCAGGCGGTGGCACATTTTTATTTCCAAATGGCCTATAAATTTTATAAAGAAAAAAGTAGAGGCTGCAGTAATCAGCAAGAACACTACCGTAAAAATGATTGAAGCATTAAAATTGCTTAAATCCCGCCCCTTTACAAAGGTGTCTAGAACATATTTGGTCATCTTAGGCTGGACAACATCCAATGCTCCTGTCAGACCGCCCAAAAGAATGCCCGGAACCAGCAGCTCCTTAAAATAACCGAATTCTTTTAGAACCTTCTTCCATATCCCGCTTTTAAATTTCTCGTTACCTTTATCTATATCAAAATCTTCCATAATTTTATTTCCTTAAATTACGCTCTAGCTTGTACAGCACTTTGAATATCGTAAATTCTCTTATATAAACCTTCTTGAGCTATGAGCTCCTCATGAGTGCCCTCTTGGCTTATCTTTCCGTTTTCTAAAACGATTATATTATCTGCATCGCAAATAGTCGAAATTCTATGCGAAATTATAATCATAGTTTTGTTTCCCTTTTCTTCCTTTAGTGCGGAACGGATGCTGATATCCGTTTGAGTATCCACCGCCGAAAGGGAATCATCAAAAATAATAACGGGAGAATCTTTGATGAGTGTTCTGGCAATTGCAAGCCTTTGTTTTTGCCCTCCCGATAAAGATACACCGCGCTCGCCGACCAAGGTTTCATAGCCTTTTTCAAACTTACTTATTTCATCATCTAAAAAAGCAACCTTTGAGAAATGACGGGCCGAGGAATCCGAAATATCAGGGACGGCCAATTTGATGTTTTCCATAATTGTTCTGCCGTATAAAAAAGGCTCCTGCAAAATAAGCCCTACCTGCGACCTTATCCAGCCCTTGTCTATTGTGTTTAATTCTTTTCCGTCTATTTTAATAGAACCGGAATCATATTCATAAAGACGGGCAAGTAAATGTACAAGGGAGCTTTTTCCCGAACCTGTAGGCCCTAAGATTGCAAGGGTCTGTCCGCTTTTAATGCTAAAAGAAACATTGTCAAGTATCTTTTGATTTTGCGTTTCGGGATAAGAAAACGAAACGGAATCAAAAACTATGTTTCCGGTAATTTTGGGTTTTTCGTTTGTCGGAAAAATATCTTCAGGTGTTTCATTTAAAATAGTCTCAATACGGTTTGCCGAAACAAATGATTTACCGATATTGCTTATTATTCGCCCTAAACGGCGAACAGGCCAGATTAACATTTCCGTATAAGAAATAAAGGCTACCAAATCGCCTGCCGTTATCTCATTGCGGTAGGCCAGAAGGCTTCCGTAAAGGATTATCCCAAAAACTTGAGCAATCGAAAGAGAATCGGCAAAGGCCCAAAAGGCGGCAAAGCTGTTGTTAATCTTTAAATTCTGATTGCGGTATCTCTCGCTCCGTTTAATAAATTTTTCTATTTCGTATTGATGGCGGGTAAAAGCCTTTACGACTCTTATGCCGGTTAAATTTTCCTGTATCGCAGTAGTCATTGAGGCTTCATACTCCGTTGCCTTTTTAAATTGACTTTGAATTCTTTTAAAAAATATAGCTGATGAAAAGAATGTTAAAGGCATAATGCAAAAGGAGATAAGCATCAGGTTTGTGTTTAATTGCGCCATCAGGTAAATAGTATAAATTATTAAAAACACGGCACTTATAGTGTCCATTATCTGGGAATACAGAGCCAAGCGGATGGTTTCAACATCAGAAGTACATCGCTGAATCAAATTTCCGGTTTCTGCCTTTGAATGATAAGAATAAGGAAGAAGCTGAATGTGATTGAACAATCTGTTTCTCAGAGTCTTTATTGAGCGCTCGGTTGCAATACTGGCTATATTTATTCTGCCGAATGTAAAGATGCCCCTTATAAGTGAAAATGCAACTACCAAGGAGGCCATCACAATAAGACCGCTTGTTCCGTTTAAGTGATTTTTAAACAAGGCAACAAGCTGAGATATTAAACCTTTCGGCAGGGGAGCTCCGCCTATTACCGAGTCTATTGTAATTCGGATTAACTGGGGCTGCATAGCAACAATCACTTGCGAAAAAAGCGTAAAAATAAGGGCAAGCAGATAAAGCCGGCTTTGCCCTCTCGCATACGATAAAAGTTTTTTTAAATTTTGCATAGTTTGATACCCTAATTCCTAAATTATTATTTTAACACAAAAAAAATATTTATGCTATATAAATTCAAAACCAATTTTAATTAAGTTTTATAGAAATATGGAAGCCCTGAAGTCATCCTCGCGATTGTAGAAATAAATAATGCAGTACAGGAAGTAAATGAGATTACCCAAAGGAATAAGCAAAGCATAGAAGTATTGACAAGTGAAGTTCAAAAATTTAAGGTTTAGAAAAAATAAAAACTTTTTAATAATAATCTTGAATTATTGGGAAATTTTGTGTATAATATGGGGATGACTATTTATACGGATTTACTACACCTGTTGCGGATGTTTTCTTTACGTAGAAACAGTGCTCAAGTGACCTTACAACCTTTTCAAGATTATCTCCACCGCTATGCACGGCATTTTTTACAGCAAAAACCGGAGTTGGCTGTTCATCTTGAAATTTCTCTTGAAACTCTTTTAAGTGAACTAAAAAAAATACAAGATGATGGGGATATCGAAATAACAACGGATAAATCCAATACAACTATTATATTTGTTCCATACTACCATGTAGACAATATATCCCGTCAATATGCACATCTTGAGCAGCATCCGGACATCCCTTTTCCGCTTTTATCCGATCTGCCTAGGAATTTTCCCGGGAAACTTTTAAAGGCAATAAGCGTTTCAGATGATTTGGCTGAGCTAGCCCCCGAATCAAAGGAAAATTCTTTTTTATATGCCCTAAACTACAATGGAGACATTCCGGCCCTCATCTTCCCCGGTTCTTATACAACAGAAAAACTCTTAAATTTAGCCTTAGGCAAGATTAAACTTTTTTTATCAAAAGATGAAAGCAGGGATTATATGCAAAAGAGGCTCATGGTGGCCAATCCCGGTAAGGAATTTACGGTTAAGACCTTTATCACAAAAACTATGGCACATAGTGTTAACAGCTTTCAAAATGTTAAAGAATCAGGCGATAACTATATATTGTGGGGACAGTTATGTGCCTTCATAAAACAGGAATTTGTCAAAAAGAATGAAAAATTGCCTGATGAGATAGCCTTACTACAGGCTGCCGGTATTCTGGAATATTTAAATAACTATTACAGAAACAAAACTCAAAAAGACCTTCAAACAGACACGGCTTTAAAAAATCTTCTTCTAGCTTTTCAGAAGGCGCCTTATTATTTTACAATGAAGCAAATAACACAATTTACCGATTCCAGAGGAGTTCCGCTGCTTGGGCAATATTCTGAGGAAACCTTACAAAATTTTATGAAGCAAAAAGCCAGCTCCTCGGAAAAGTACATAATTCCGGATATTCTTACCTTTACAAATGCTTCAAATGATAGATTCTATTTGCTTACCGAAAAGGTTGTTCCTCTTTTGATATCTCTTATCAATGAAGCAAGAAAGCCTGTTAGGGAGCTATGTATAAAAAAATGGCATGAAATGTTAATGAATTTTGAGCAAGATGACTCGATAAAAAATGACACGGCTTTTAATGAATTATTAAGAGAAATTACCGCTCATTCGGCACCAAATCTATACGGACTTTTAAATGCTCCGTTTATTTTATCAATCATTGCAGATCCCCGCTTAAATGAAATTCAAGCTATGGAAATAAACAGAATTTTTCCGGCAGGTAAGCCTGCAGCATATAGCGAAATTTTAATGCTCAACCGACACGAGATTTTAAGCGATACCAAAATTCTTCTTCCATTTTGGTATACGATTCCTATAATTTCTTCAATAATTGCATTTTTTAAACGAAAGAAAAAGATACCTCAGCCTGTACAGCCCGAAAAAAAAGAGACTTCTTATAAAAAGCCGAAGCTAAAATTAAAGGATGCTGCAGAAAAAATAAGCGCTGAATTTATCCCTGAAGGAATGACACTGGATCAGACTTTGGAAAAAGCTTTGGATGAATGGAATCAAACTTTGGGACATCCTGCAAGAGAGAATCTGACAGAGGACGTAAATGCATTAATCCGAGATTATTTAAGGGGCATAAATAGAACGCTTTCCTTTTCCAGCTTTACCGCCGACAGAGTCAGAAGTCTGGCTAAAACTCTGCTGGAGTCTTCCAGCCTTTTAAAAATAAAGGAGAGAAAGGCTTTACAAAACTATGCAGAACTTTACATCGTAAAATTGGTATCGCAGTATTCTTAATTTATGTTGAGTTTTATAAGTACAACCAACACGATTTTTTTAAGCATCCTCCTTCAAGCCTTTCCTTTTATGCTTTTGGGGATAGTTATATCTTCAATCCTTCATGTTTTTATTTCGGGTAATTTTATCGTTAAAGTTTTTCCGAGCAGACACGGTCTTGGATTTTTAACAGCCGTATTCGGCGGACTTGTTTTTCCGGTATGTGAATGTGCTTCGGTGCCCGTTCTTTCAGGACTTATAAAAAAAGGGGTTATCATGCCTATTGCGGTAACCTTTATGCTTGCAGCTCCTATTTTAAATCCCATTTCAATAATGGCCACCTTATATGCCTTCCCTGAATCTCCGATGATTGCGGTATATAGGATAATCTTAGGTATAGTAACAGCCGCCTCAATCGGGATATTGCTTTTGTTCTATCCTAAAAACGAATATTTGAAGGAAGACATAGAGAACGATAATCATTGTTCTTGCGGCTGCAATTGCGAAGACTCTTACAGCGCATCTCATGGTTCCGGACAAAGATCCTTTATTGAAAATCTAAAAGAAATGTTCTTGCACAGCGGAGCGGAATTTTTTAATGTCGGTCCTTATTTTATATTGGGAGCCTTATTTACTTCCCTAATACGAGCCGGAGTACCGAGTAATTTTTTTATACAATTTAATGAATCCCATTCTTTGAGCGGAATTTTAATTATGATGCTTTTTGCCTTTATTTTTTCTGCATGTTCAACATCGGATGCCTTTATTGCCCGAAGCTTTTATGGAACTTTTTCACTTTTTTCAATTATGGGCTTCCTCGTATACGGCCCCATGATGGATATAAAAAACATCTTCATGCTTTTATCTATTTTTAAAAAACGGTTTGTAATAGAATTAACTATAATCATAACTATTATGAATATCATTTTTATAAGTGCAATGAGTTTTCTAATCAAGATATGAAAAAAATATTTTTAAGTGTTTTTATTGAAAAAATTATACGCTCCTTATTGTTATTGATAGGGTCTTTTATTTTTATCTATGCAGTAGTCTCACAAAAAGCCCTGTTATATGTTCATATCCGGCACATCGGTATAATTATTTTTTCGGCTATTGTGTTTTTTATAATAGGGATTCTTACAATGAAGGATGCTTTTTATTTTCCATATCACACTCATTCAAAAAGAAAAAGTCCCCTGTACCTAGTAATTTTTTTACTGCCAATTTTGTTTGCGATCCTTATTCCGTACAAAGCTTTAACTTCGGACTCTCTTGCATTTAACGGAGATATTTTTTTATTTCAAAAGCAAAAAGAAGAAGCCGGTTATAATTTCAATTTTAGACCGAGCAGGCTTTTGGAATTGGAAGACGGCTTTGTGGTTATGGATGATGAAACCTTCGGGCGCTGGCTGCCTGAACTTTATCTGAATTTGGACTCATGGGTAGATAAGAAGATAAAAATCGAAGGTAGTGTTTGGAAAAATCCTGAAGTTTTAAGTGAAAACGAATTTGCTATAGGAAGAATGTTGATGGTTTGCTGTGCAGCCGATATGCAGCCGGCAGGTCTCATAGCTCAATGGTTTAAGGCCAATGAGCTGAAAGAGGACGATTGGGTACGCGTTACAGGAACAATTTCAAAAATAGAATATGAAGGCAGTTTTGAACCTCTAATCATAGTCGATAATATAGAATCTATTCCGCGTCCGGTTTTAGAATATGTCTATCCTTTTTAAAGAGTTTTCCGATAATTGTTTTATTTAAGCCCCTTTAGACCAGTCCGTTTCTTTATCCATTTTTATTAAAACGGATTTTGTAATTTCTGCAATAGATTCTTTTGCATTAGCCTTTCTATTTTTAAAAATACATTTATGGGCAAGAACATAAGGAGCGATTATTTCAATATCCGTATCTTCAACCCAGTTTCGTCCATTAGAAAGAGCAATAGTTTTTGCAAGATGCAAAAATTGCAAAGAAGCCCTAGGAGAAGCCCCCAATTCAATGTCGGAATGTTCTCTTGTTTTATTGCAGATATCTATTATAGCTTTTTGTAGGGCTTTATGACAGTAAACTCTTTCTTGCTCTTCTCGAGATGTAATTATATTGCCTGTAGTGATGACGGGATAAAGTTTTGAAAGTGCCGACACACCGGGATTACCGTCAAGGATTTCAAGAGCAGACGCATCATCGGGATAACCTATAGAAATAGAAATCATAAATCTGTCAAGCTGAGCCGGAGGCAAAGGATAAGTTCCTAATGTTTCTACAGGGTTTTGAGTGGCAGCCGTAAAAAAAGTCTCGGGTAGTTTGTAAGTTTGTCTTCCAACAGTAACCTGTTTTTCTTCCATAACCTCAAGAAGCGCGGCTTGAACCTTGGGAGGAGTTCTATTTAATTCATCGGCTAAAAAAATGTCACAAAAAACGGGGCCTTTTATAAATTCAAAACTTTGAGTTTGAGCATTAAAAACATCAACACCGGTAATATCATATGGAAGTAAGTCAGGGGTACATTGAATCCTTTTAAACTCAGCAGTATCTCCATAGTCTTTTTTTATTAATTTAGCTAAGGCTTTTACCATTGTTGTTTTTCCGACTCCGGGAACATCATCTATAAGAACATTGCCTCCGGTCAAAAACGCCGCAACAAAAAGACGAATAACATCATCTTTTCCTTTTACCACTAAACCGATATTTTTTATAAGCTCATCTATTATATCTTTTGTATTCATATCAAACAGTATAACCGAAAATATAATTTTGTCTATATCAAATGCTTTATAACTTGAAAGTAAAAATATCTTTTACAAAAATATTAACGGAATTTTTAAATCCGTTTTTATCTAACTTTTGAATCGGAAAATTTTTACTGTAAAGAGTATATCCGTTTTTATCGTATAATTTAAAAGCAAGACTTTTATTGAAATATGTCAACTGAAGAGAGAATTTTGAATCGGCATCTTCTACAAAACGGGATGATACTATCAATTTTTTCATTTTTTTTGCATTGATTTTTATATTTTCAGTTTTATTTATCTCCACAATTATTTTTACAGGTAACTTTATATCATATTCCAAAAAGACGGCAGGATTCAAATCAAAAAGGGATTCCAAATAAATATAATAGAGTTGTGAAGAATATTTTTTTGCAATTTTACTTCCCTGGGCATATAAATCTGCAAGACTACTTTTTTCCCACTCCAAATCCATTTTTGAAATACCTTCATTGAGTAGTTTTAAATCGCCCTCCAGAATTGCCCGGTCTGCAAGATAAGCGCCGGCACTTTGCGGAATAAACATAGTTTCTATAGATTCGGCTTTTTTAAGATATTTTAAAGCTTTTTTCCCCTTTCCTTTAAAGGCATTATAATAGTAAGTGTTTGTATAAAGGTTATTTGTATTACCGCTTAAATCTTCTGTAGCGTTTTTCTTATATTCTTTTGCAACTTTTAAAGAGTATAATCTAAAAACAGCATCATAATATGTATATTTTAGTTTATAATTTATCTTATTGCTTAAATTTTTTATCCAATCTAAAAAGCCTAATTTTAATCTGCTTTTTTCAAAATTATATTTTTGTATGTATAAGGATTTTTTAATTTTATACAGGTTAGTTTTAAATTCGTTTACACTCAAGCCGTAATTTGAAATCCATGCTTCAGTGGTGTTTTGAAGTTGGTTTAAAATATATTGTTCGGCCATTTCAATATGACCTGTTTTTAAATATAGACTTATAATGCTTAAGGCTGAAAGAGGAGTGTCATCATCGGCTGATGCTGAAAGATATGCAGATAAGGCCTGTGAAAAATTATTTCTTCTTTCTTCAAGTTCTCCAAGCATCATATAACCTGAATTACGCTCTTTCATATTTAAAGCAGCCTTTGCATCATCTATTGCATTGTCAAATTGGTAAAATTGACTTTCTAAAATAGACTTATTATAATAATAAATGGAACCCGAATATGTTCTATTAACTTGTTCAGCAGCTTTTATTGCCTTTGTATAAAACTCTTTCGATTTCTCATAATCAAACATTTCATTGTATAAGGTGCCCAAAGAATTATAAACCGACATATTTTCCCCGTAGCGCTCTATGTTATTCAATAAAAAACGTATTCCTTCTTCCGGTATGCGGCACTTATAACATAACCAGCCGTAATTGGAAGCTGCAAAGCGGTCATAAGGAATAAGATGTAAATAATTTTTTATATACATCAAGGCTTCTTCATATTTATTTAACGAGGATGCACAACCGGAAATATAAAATAAGATACTGCTGTTTTCAGGATTAATTTCCAAACCTTTTTTTAATATTTTATATGCAGGTTTATATAATTCTTTATTATAATAAATTTCTCCTAACTTTAAAAATAAACTGTCATTTTGAGGATATTTCTTTATTCCATCCTGTAAAAGAGACAAGGCCAGCTCCCAATTTTCAGCTTCCACTGCCTTTTCGGCCTCAACAACAATACTTTCCGCACTTTCTGCAAATACAAAACACGAGATGAGACAAAAAGCCAGTAAAACAATGATTTTTTTTGTTTTATTTTTTAAAAGATTTTTGGCAGCCTCTGCATCATCTATTGTACATTCCGGTGCAAATTTTGCTTTTTGAATTAGAGTATTCATTTCTATTTTCTCTTCAGCGCTCCGTTTTCTTTTTTTAAATAACTTACCGGCTGTAAGCACAATTCTTCTATTATTCTTAGAAAATTTTAATACAAGATGAGGCCTAGCCTTGAAAATTACAAGTATTATAATTAAAAAAAGAATTATAATAAATCTGAAAAAAGGTATGTTATCTTTAAAAAATTGTTTTATATAAGTACCTATGTTTGAAACGTCATCTTCCTTTTCGGTAATTTCCGTAATTTTTATTTCACTGCGTTTTTCAAGAATCTCACTTAAAAGAGAATTAAATTCCTCGCCTCCCGCATTCATACCAAAATTAATATTTTCTCCTTCTGCAAGCTGAGAAGCCGTAGGATCGAAACTAACCCAGCCTATGTACGGAAAAAAAACTTCAACCCACGCGTGAGCCATGTTTGCCCGTACCGGATAATAATTCATAACTTCAGATTCGGGCTGAACAAAAAATCCTACTGCTACTCTGGCAGGTATCCCTATGCTTCTAAGCATAAGAGCATAAGAAAATGCAAAATAAGTACAGTATCCCTTTTTTGCTTCACACAAAAAATATTTTAATTGATTACCGTCAGGAGCTTTTCCAGGTTTTAGAGAATACCGAAAATCGCCATCCGTAAAATAAAATTGAAGAGCTAAAATTTTATCCAAATAATCGGGAATATCGCAGGTTATATCTTCAGCTGTTTGATGCACAAGTTTAAAACTTTCATCATCAATTTTAGTATAAAAATCCAAATCTTCTTTCGACATTCCCTCATCTTCATCTCCTGATGGAAACGCCTCGCCGTAAAGATCCGATGCAAAATCAAATATTGCATCGCTAAAAACCTTGTACCCGCCGTTAAATTTTGAACTATCCCAAATCTCATAAGGAATTACCTGCGTCGGATAATCCATAGCTATAAAGGAAGACGGTGATAGATTTACAAAAAAATATTCTTGTGCAACTTTTTCACGCATAGAAAAGGCTCTATGCAAAATATC
Source organism: Treponema denticola (assembly GCF_024181645.1). Classification (NCBI taxonomy): domain Bacteria; kingdom Pseudomonadati; phylum Spirochaetota; class Spirochaetia; order Treponematales; family Treponemataceae; genus Treponema; species Treponema denticola. The sequence goes on from NZ_CP058624.1 coordinate 2,165,464, forward strand.
TTTTCGGCCCTTAGGCAAAGAAGTAACTTGTGCTTTTTCGGAAGGAGCTTTTTTTTCATAAAATCCTTTTGCAGAATCCCAGCCTGAAAGATACATTCTCCTCAACATATTGTGAGAAAAATCATTATCAAAATGAGCAACCAAAATAAGGTCATCACTCATTTTAATTTCACTTTGCAATTTTAAATAATCGGAAAAATCAAATCTAAAAAGAGTAGGCTGCAATAAACCTCCATGATTAATCGATGAGGCTTCATTATAGTTTTTTAGTACAAAGGTCATTATAAAAGCAAAAAACGATAAAAAAAGCAGAAAAAATGTAAAGACTTTTTTTTCAAAATTAGAAGACAAAAAAAGACGGAGCATTTCTATTGCAGAAAAGCTAAGAGAAAATAAAACAGCATATATCGGATGTTCAAAAACCGACATCGAAAAATTTCCTTGAGTCCAAAAAAGAAGAGCAAAAATACTAAAAAAAATTATAGGTTCATAACGGCGGTATTTTTCGTTTTTGTAAAAATAAATAGTAGAAGTAGAAATAAAAACAGTTTGTAATATCAAAAAAGGAATGATAATTCCCAAACGTAAATATAAAATATCGAAAGGTTCGGCTGAAATGACTTTAAATAAAAATAAAAGCAAAAACAAAAAAATAATCAAACTTAAACATATCAAAATAATAGATGCCGATAGTTTTATCTGTTTTTTTTGGAACCGATAACACAAAAAAATTATAATTACAGCCCAGACAGGAAGAACAAAATGAGGCAAAATTTCAAACAAATATAATGAAGGAATAATACTCAGCATTAACAATGAGAGTATACGTAAAAGAAAATTAAGCTTATATCGAGTAAGCATAAAAACCTCCATTCTTCAATTCGTGTTTTAGAATTTCAATTTTTTCGTTCATTTCTTTTGACAAGCGGTTATATTTTTTTTGAGACGAAGTATAAAATAAAAAAGAATTTAAAATATTTTTAGGTCCGGTAATTATACTTTCCAATCCGGTATAAAAAACACATTCATTTTTATGATCTGAAAAGATTTCAAAAAGTTTATCTAAAATTTTCTTACTCGATTGTATAGGCATAAAAAAATAGAGCAAGCAAGTTTTTTTGTTTTCCTCATCAATAAAAAAATTCTTTTTTAATTTAGGCTCAAGCTTATTCGATTTTTTTTGAACCTTAATTTGCGGAATGGAAAAAATTCTTTTTATCGATTCTTCCGCATCTCTATCTTCCGGATAAAAGGTTCCTGTTTCATAAGAATTTTTTTCGTTATCATAAAACCGAATATTAAAACTTATTCCTTTTTGATGTAAATAAAAAGCTATCGACGTACTCAAATTAATAAACTCATCGAATTTCTTTTTATAAAATGCAATATCTTTCTCTACAATCGGACTTTCAACATATATTGTAAAAAAAATCTTCGGCGGAGGAACAAAATCTCCTTGCTTTATACTAAGTTCCTGAGTGTGAGCATATAACTTCCAATTAATTTTTCTTATATCATCACCCGGAAAATAAGGACGGGAATCATAAAGCTCATCAGTACGCTTCAAGTTTATAGTATGAGCTGATGTTTCATTTAAAATTTCGGGAAGTGCAAAGCTTTTTATTTCGGTCAACATCGGATAAATAAAAAGCTGAGGTATGGATTTTTCTTTTTTTAACAATCGAAATGAAAAAAATCCTGCAAGATCGGAAATTTTGATATACTCTTTTTCCAAAAAAAATCTGCCTCGTTCTTCCTTCGGCAGAGGAAAATTTGCAGCGGTTCTTTTAAGTCTAATATTAAATTTTAAACTTCTGCTTTTTTTATTTTTTAAATCCGATAAAAACTCAAAACCGTAAAATACAAGAACCCCGGGCAAAACAATCGGAAAAAGTTTTTTCCCCTTTCGGCCTCTTGAAGGTAGAATGGAAATATTTTCATTTTTTAATTCTACCAATAAATCCGTTTTTTTCCATAACAAGACGGAAACACTAACAAGAATTAAAGAAAGTACAACATAAAGGCATAAGCAAACACCGCAAACAATTGCAAACAATTCGCCTCGAATAGCGGCTCCCGTCAACAAGAGAATTGAAAATATAATATAAATAGTTCCGGAAACCGTAAACTTAAAAACCTTCATCAACGGCATAATATCATTTTTAAAAGAAAGAATCAATCAACAACCCCGACACAAAGCATCGGGGTACAGTGCTCAATGTTTCGCACTGTATGTTCTCATAAGGTGGTTGCAGTCGGCTTTAATACCCTTTGTTACGACGCAGAGCATCGGGGTATTAAAGCCTCCGCACGAATAAAAAAAGCCAGGCAGCATCCTACTTTCCCACTTGATCAGCAGTATCATCGGCGTAAGAGAGCTTGACTTCCGTGTTCGGGATGGGAACGGGTATTACCTCTCCACTATGGCCACCTGGCAATAAAAAACAAATTAAGGACTTAAAACTTTAAAGGTTTTAAGTGTACTAAAAAAGAGAATGAAGAAGAAAGTTAATCTTTTATGTATAGAAAAAAGAAACAATAATATGGTCAAGCCTCACGACTTATTAGTATTGGTCGGCTGAACACATTACTGTGCTTAGACCTCCAACCTATCAACCTTGTAGTGTGCAAGGAGTCTTTAGGAGGGTTAAACCCTCAGGGATACGTAGTCTTGAGGCGGGCTTCCCACTTAGATGCCTTCAGCGGTTATCCCTTCCGAACTTAGCTACCCGGCAATTACCCTTGGCAGGATAACCGGTACACCAGAGGTTCGTCCATTTCGGTCCTCTCGTACTAAAAACAGCTCCTCTCACGTATCCAACGCCCATAGCAGATAGGGACCGAACTGTCTCGCGACGTTCTGAACCCAGCTCACGTACCGCTTTAATTGGCGAACAGCCAAACCCTTGGGACCTGCTTCAGCCCCAGGATGCGATGAGCCGACATCGAGGTGCCAAACATTCCCGTCGATGTGAACTCTTGGGGAATATCAGCCTGTTATCCCCGGAGTACCTTTTATCCGTTAAGTGACGGCGCTTCCACTCGCTACCGCCAGATCATTAAGACCTACTTTCGTATCTGCTTGAGCTGTCACTCTCGCAGTTAAGCCTCCTTGTGCCTTTACACTCGCTGCGCCGATTTCCAACCGGCGTGAGGAGACCTTCGCGCACCTCCGTTACTCTTTAGGAGGCGACCGCCCCAGTCAAACCGCCTGCCTATCACTGTCCCTATCCCGGTTTCACGGGACAGGTTAGAAACCTGATTTATCAAGGGTGGTATTTCACTTTTCGGCTCCACCCAACCTAACGGTCAAGCTTCATAGCCTCCCACCTATTCTACACATGATAAACCAAGTCCCAATAATAAGTTGCGGTGAAGGTTCACGGGGTCTTTCCGTCTAACTATGGGTAACCGGCTTCTTTACCGGTATATAAATTTCACCGAGTCTCGCGTTGAGACAGTGCCCAGAATCGTTACACCATTCGTGCGGGTCGGAACTTACCCGACAAGGAATTTCGCTACCTTAGGACCGTTATAGTTACGGCCGCCGTTTACCGGGGCTTCAATTCAAAGCTTCACATTGCTGTTAACCTCTCCTCTTAACCTTCCGGCACCGGGCAGGTGTCACCACCTATACGTCCCATTGCTGGTTCGCAGATGGCTGTGTTTTTGATAAACAGTCGCCTGGGCCTGCTTTCTGCCACCCCCTCATCTTTAAAAAAAAGGAGGTCACACTTTTTCCGAAGTTACGTGTGCATTTTGCCGAATTCCTTAACGCGAGTTCTCTCGAGCGCCTTAGATTTCTCATCCCATCTACCTGTGTCGGTTTACGGTACGGTCTTTTATAACCTTAACCTTAGACAGTATTTCCCGGCACCTTGATTACGCCCGCTTCGCTCCACCGTAGTTTCACTCGCTGTCGCAGCTTACCTTGGACGACGGATTTGCCTATCATCCTTTATAACGGCTCGCTTACTTTGACCGGCATCCGTTAGCCGGCCGGGTTTCACCTCATGCGTCCTGCCATCGAAATTATAAAAGGTATCGGAATATGAACCGATTTCCCATCGACTACGACCTTCGTCCTCGCCTTAGGGGCCGACTTACCCTGGGAAGATTACCTTTACCCAGGAAACCTTAGATTTTCGGCGGGGAGGGATCTCACCTCCCTTTTCGTTACTTATACCTGCATTCTCTCTTCCATCTCCTCCAGCACCTCTCGCGAGTATGCCTTCATCAGTTAATGGAATGCTCCCCTACCGCCTTACACATAAAATCGCGTAAGACCCGTAGCTTCGGTATACTGCTTAGCCCCGTTACATTATCTGCGCATGGACACTCGACCAGTGAGCTGTTACGCACTCTTTAAAGGAATTGCTGCTTCTAAGCCAACCTCCTGGCTGTCTTTGTATCCACACTTCATTTCACACTCAAGCAGTATTTGGGGACCTTAGCTGACGGTCTGGGCTGTTTCCCTTTTGACTTGCGAACCTTAGCGCACGCAGTCTCACTCCCATACGTTGATTATCGGCATTCAGAGTTTAACTGGGTTTGGTAGGCTTTGACGCCCCCTAGTCCAACTAGTGCTTTACCTCCGATAATTTTGTATGAGGCTGTCCCTAAAGGCATTTCGGGGAGAACCAGCTATTTCCGGGTTTGATTAGCCTTTCACTCCTAGTCACAAGTCATCCATACCTTTTTTAACAGATTATAGTTCGGTCCTCCACAAGGTTTTACCCTTGCTTCAACCTGCTCATGACTAGATCACTCCGGCTTCGGGTCTACGACATGCAACTATTCGCCCTATTCAGACTCGGTTTCCCTTAGGCTCCGGAACTTCTATTCCTTAACCTCGCTGCATATCGTAACTCGCAGGCTCATTCTACAAAAGGCACGCTACCACCCTTAAAAGGGCTGTAACATCTTGTTGGTTTACGGTTTCAGGTTCTATTTCACTCCCCTTACTGGGGTTCTTTTCACCTTTCCCTCACGGTACTTGTTCACTATCGGTAGCTAAGTAGTATTTAGCCTTGGATCGTGGTCGACCCGGCTTCCGACAGGGTTTCTCGTGCCCCGCCGTACTCAGGTACTGCATCAACAAGTCCGATTTATTTCGCTTACGGGGGTTTCACCCTCTGCGCCAGGCTTTCCCAAAACCTTTCTGCTATAAATCGAATTTGTAACTTGTCGGTCCTACGCCGATGCAGCCCTTCAACTCCCTTAAAGGGTTTAGGCTCCTCCAATTTCGCTCGCCGCTACTTTCGGAATCTCACTTGATTTCTTTTCCTTGAGTTACTTAGATGGTTCAGTTCACTCAGTATCGCTTTACCTCTCTATTTTATTCAAGAGCGTAATGTTAGTATCACTACTAACGGGTTACCCCATTCGGCTATTTCCGTATCACAGGATGTGTGCTCCTACACGGAACTTTTCGCAGCTTACCACGGCCTTCTTCGCCTCTTAGCTCCATAGGCATTCGCCATAAACCTATTCTCGCTTGACCATATTATTGTCCGTTCTTTCTTTTATCTTTCGTTTAAAAAAGAAGTTTTGTATTTTTTTTAGTTTTCTTTTACACTGTAATGTTTTAACCACTACAGCGTCTTCATTCCCTTCCCTAGTTATGTCAAATATCTGTTGCTAAATCCCAAAAGGATATGCTAAGCCGATTTTTCAATCGGTATGGGCCTGATTAGAGTTGAACTAATGACCCCTTCCTTATCAGAGAAGTGCTCTAACCGACTGAGCTACAGGCCCTATAAAAAAAAGAGTTTCAGGAAAGAACGAAAAGGAAGTATCGATTTGTCTTGTGTACTTCAAGACTAATATACATTGTATATTATTTAGAAGGTTAAACAACCTTCTAAACTACCCTTTCTCTTAGAAAGGAGGTGATCCAGCCGCACCTTCCGGTACGGCTACCTTGTTACGACTTCACCCTCCTTACCAAACGTACCTTCGGCACCGTCCTCCCTTACGGGTTAGACTAGCGACTTCGGGTACCCTCGACTCGGATGGTGTGACGGGCGGTGTGTACAAGGCCCAGGAACGTATTCACCGCACCGTGCTGATGTGCGATTACTAGCGATTCCAACTTCATGAAGTCGAGTTTCAGACTTCAATCCGGACTACGATTGCTTTTTTGCGTTTTGCTTGACCTCGCGGTGTCGCTTCGATTTGTAGCAACCATTGTAGCACGTGTGTAGCCCTGGACGTAAGGGCCATGATGACTTGACGTCATCCCCACCTTCCTCCGATTTGTCATCGGCAGTTCCGCCAGAGTCCTCAGCTTTACCTGTTAGTAACTGGCAGTAGGGGTTGCGCTCGTTGCGGGACTTAACCCAACACCTCACGGCACGAGCTGACGACAGCCATGCAGCACCTGTCAAGAGCCGTATTGCTACGCTGCCATATCTCTATGTCATTGCTCTTGATGTCAAACCCAGGTAAGGTTTCTCGCGTATCATCGAATTAAACCACATGCTCCACCGCTTGTGTGGGCCCCCGTCAATTCCTTTGAGTTTCACCCTTGCGGGCATACTTCCCAGGCGGTACACTTAATGCGTTTGCGTCGGCACCGAAGCTCTTGCCCCGACACCTAGTGTACATCGTTTACTGTGCGGACTACCAGGGTATCTAATCCTGTTTGCTCCCCGCACCTTCGTATATCAGCGTCAATCATCGGCCAGAAACCCGCCTTCGCCACCGGTGTTCTTCCAAATATCTACAGATTCCACCCCTACACTTGGAATTCCGGTTTCCCCTCCGTGATTCAAGTCAAGCAGTACCCAATGCAGTTTACGAGTTGAGCTCGTAGATTTCACACCAGGCTTACCTAACCGCCTACATACCCTTTACGCCCAATAATTCCGAACAACGCTCGCCCCTTACGTGTTACCGCGGCTGCTGGCACGTAATTAGCCGGGGCTTATTCGCATGATTACCGTCATCTCACAGGCATTCCCTCCTATGTTTATTCTTCATCTGCAAAAGAATTTTACAACCTTTCGGCCTTCTTCATTCACACGGCGTCGCTCCGTCAGACTTTCGTCCATTGCGGAAGATTCTTAGCTGCTGCCTCCCGTAGGAGTTTGGGCCGTATCTCAGTCCCAATGTGTCCGTTCACCCTCTCAGGCCGGATACCCATCGTTGCCTTGGTGAGCCTTTACCTCACCAACTAGCTAATGGGACGCGGGCCCATCCTAAAGCGGAGCCGTAGCTCCTTTCCTCATTTACCTTTATGTAAATGAGCACATTCGGTATTATCTAATATTTCTACTAGCTATCCCCATCTTCAGGGCAGGTCACCCACGCGTTACTCACCAGTCCGCCACTCTAGGGGAGAGCAAGCTCTCCCTTACCGTTCGACTTGCATGCTTAAGACGCGCCGCCAGCGTTCGTTCTGAGCCAGGATCAAACTCTCCATCATTATTATTTCAAGCCGCCCTTAAAGAGCGGTTGATTTCTAATTTTAGTTTGTCCCTTACTTATATTGTTAAGGAATTTGGTAAAGGTTAATCAGCTTAACCCTTACCGGTTTTTGATACTTTCCTTACCAAAAGCTTTACGCTTTGGCTATTTTTGTTCTTTCCCTTCCCTCTTAATTTCAAATATCATCCGCTAAAAACTGGTAAAAGTTATATAGCGAGCAAAAAGGAGTATACAGTATTTTCTCACTTTTTGTCAAGTGCTTTTTAAAAGTTTTTTTTATTTTTTTTAACATTTTTTGCAGCTTTTAAACTGCTAAACTTAAGAAGCTTACCTTCAGTAAAACTGCAAGACTTGCAAAACTTTTCTAGTGTTTTCTTTGATTTTCTAGGCACACCGTCTTAGCCGACGGTGAGTGTGAATATACCCCTTTCTCAAACTTTTGTCAAGTGCTTTTTGCAAGGTTTTTGCAAGTTTTCTGACGGTAAACTCTCCATTTTTCCGACCTTTTTTTGGTGTATTGCTTACCTTCCTTCGCCCTACTTAACATCCTTTTACATTTATGATATTATTCCCTTTACTTATGGAAAAAAATAGCAATAAAATATCAAAAGAAGTCTTTTCGACACTTTTGTATCTTTCCCGCCTTTCTTTAGGTGAACAGGAAGAAGCCCGCTTATCGGGACAGGTAAATAACTTGGTAGGTTATTTTGAAATCTTGGATAAATTTGCGGACAGCAGTTTGGATTCTTCGATGTATGCCAAACACAGTGAAACAGACTTACGCTCCTCTGAAGTAAAAGAAGGTCTTGCTCAAAGCGATCTTAAAAAAATGACTTCGGAATATATGGATAATTATTTTAGGGTTCCGAAGGTTTTGGGCTCAGGAGCCTAAGGAGATAAAATTTCATGATAACTGATTTGACATTTACACAGCTGCGCGGCAAATTAAAAAATAAAGAACTTTCTTCCCTTCAAATTCTTAAAGCATTTAAGGATGAGTATGAAAAAGATTTAAAACACCCACTCCCATTAAACGGATTTATAGAATTTTTTGAAGATGCAGAAGAGAATGCAAAAAAGGCGGATGAGCTTATAGCTCAAGGCGTTTCCTTTGATGAAAAGCCTCTTTTGGGCCTGCCCATCGCAGTAAAAGACAATATCTCAATGGCAGGAAAGCTTTGCACATGCTGCAGCCGCTCATTACAAGGCTACTATGCTCCATACAATGCAACGGTAATAGACCGCTTATTGGAAGCGGGAGCCGTTTTAATGGGAAGAATAAATATGGACGAACTCGCTATGGGTTCTTCAACCGAATTTTCATGCTACGGCCCGTCAAGGAATCCCGTTGACAGGGCTAGAACTCCGGGCGGCAGCTCAGGAGGTTCGGCTGCAGTAGTTGCAGGAAATCAAGCGCCCTTTTCTTTAGGAACTGAAACAGGCGGCTCTGTCCGTCTTCCGGCTTCTTATTGCGGAATTTACGGCCTTAAACCGACTTATGGGCTTTTTAGCAGGTACGGGGTAGTTGCCTTCAGCTCTTCCCTTGACCAAGTCGGCCTTTTCGGAAAAGAAGCCGCCGATATAGCCCTCGGTCTCGCCGTGATGGCAGGGAAGGACGAAAAGGACGAAACTTCGGAAGAAGCCGATTTTTCTTCATTATTAAAACTATCTGCCTACTCAAAAGAAGAAATAGCCTCATTAAAGATTGCAATCCCCAAGGAATTCTTAAATACCCAAGGCTTAGATCCGGAAGTAAAACAGGTTTTTGACGAACTCTGCGCTTGGCTTACCAAAAACGGAGCAAACCTTGAAGAAGTTTCCATACCTGTTTTGGAGGCTTCCATTCCGACATATTATACCCTTGCAATCTCGGAAGCAGCAAGCAATCTTTCACGCATAGACGGAATAAGATTCGGCCTCCGCAAAGATACCGGCAAGGGAAATGACGAGCTTTATATTCAAACAAGAAGCGAAGGCTTCGGCCCCGAAGTTAAAAGACGAATTATAACCGGCAACTATGTTCTTTCAAAAGAATTTTCAGGAGACTGTTACGAAAAAAGCTTGAACGTAAGGGCAAAAATAGCTCAGGGCGTAAATGAGGTTTTACAAAAATACGACTTTATAATCTGCCCTACGGCTCCGGCCCCGGCCTTTAAGCTTAACGAAAAAGTAGACGATCCTATCGCTATGTACCTTTCGGACCTTTTTACAACCTTTGTAAACCTTGCCCGTATTCCGTCCCTTTCGGTTCCGGCAGGAAAAACAAAGGCAGGTCTTCCGGTAGGCATTCAGTTTTGCGGAAAGAAATTTTCTGAAGACCGTATCTTAAAACTTGCAAAGGCCTGGGAGGAACAAAATGCTTAAACACGGCAATTTAGAATACGAAATAATTATAGGCTGCGAAATACACTGCCAGCTTTTAACAAAGACAAAGGCTTTTTGTTCTTGCGAAAACCGTTACGGCGGAATTCCAAATACGAGGGTCTGTCCCTGCTGTCTGGGTCTGCCCGGAGCTCTTCCCAGAGTAAGCAAGGAATATGTAGAATTCGGAATTAAGGCTGGACATGCCCTCGGCTGCCGGATAAATAATTTTTCCAAATTCGACAGAAAGCATTATTTTTATCCCGACCTTGTAAAGGGCTATCAGATAACTCAATTTTACACACCTCTATGCGAAGAAGGTGAAGTCGAGGTGAACCTTGCTTCTCAAAATGAAGAGCCGAAATTCAAAAAGATAAGAATTGAGAGAATCCATTTGGAAGAAGATGTAGGCAAAAGTCTTCACATAGAAGGCTCGCACAGTTATATTGACTTTAACCGCTCAGGCGTTCCTCTAATAGAAATTGTTTCAAAGCCGGATATGTCTACGCCCGATGAGGCTGCGAAATATATGCAGACAATCAGAGAGATTTTAAAATTTATCGGCGTTACCGACGGAAACATGGAAGAAGGAGCCCTGCGCTGCGATGCAAATGTCAATCTAAAAATCATCGACAACGGTGTAGAATTTAGAACTCCTATTTCCGAAATAAAAAATATGAACTCCTTTAAGGCTGTAAAGGATGCCTGCACCTATGAGGTTTCCCGTCAACTGGAAGAATACAACAGCAAAGACCGCATCGCTTTTAAGACGGGCTTTAAACGCACCATGGGCTGGGATGAACCTTCGGGACAGACCGTAGTACAACGTACAAAAACAATAGCGGAAGATTACCGCTTTATGCCCGAACCGGATTTAAGAGCCTTGGAGTTGAGCGATAAGTTTATCAAAGAGGTAAGTGATTCGGTCGGAGAATTACCGGAAGCAAAACGGCTCCGTTTTAAAAAAGAATATCACTTGTCGGAATTCGATGTTCAAACCCTAACCTCTGAAAAAGAGCTGGCAGAATGGTTTGAAGAGGCGGCTAAAAAATCTTCTTCTCCAAAAAAATGTGCCAACTGGATATTGGCAGAAGTACTGGCTGTTTTAAACGAAACAAACTCTTCTCTTTCGGATTTAAAATTCGGGCCTGAGGCTATAGCCGAGCTTGTAAATGTTATTGAAGAAGGAAAGATAACAAGCAAGCAGGCCAAAGATGTTTTTGCCGAGATGATAGCTTGCGGTAAAAAGCCTTCTGCCGTAATAGCCGAAAAAGGCATGGAACAGGTAAGCGATTCTTCCTTTATCGAAAAAATTGTAGAAGAAGTTTTTGCCGAAAATGCTGAAGCTGTCCAAGATTGGAAAAACGGAAAGACCAATGTTGCAGGCTGGCTTATGGGTCAGGTTATGAAAAAATCAGGCGGCAAGGCCAACCCAAAACAAGCGGCTGACCTTGTAAACAAAAGACTGACAGAGTAAGCTTACAGCCGTTTTAGGCAGATGCTTTCTAGCAGCTTTTCTACAAACCGGCTTGCCGTATCATACCGAGTGCAACATTCCGATTGTTCTAATCAGCATACCCCTAAAAACCGGTAAATTACCGAAGACCTTTTGCAGGCAATGTAAAATACGGTGCAAAAAAAACCGCCCCGAGCCGGAGCTTTCCCCGGCTTGAGAGCGGTCGATTTAATTTGTAATTTGTAACTCAATTGGTAATTGCTAATGTGTAATTGACTTTTCCACATAATTACCAATTATCCATTATCCATTGGAATTAACCATTAGCCGTTACTAATACTCTCTTATCCTGTCTTCAGGATAATCCGAAGCTATTACAAGGTGCTTTATGGTTGCAGCATGAGAGCGCGGAATGAGAACGTTTTTGCACAAAAAGTCCTCGTCGTTTTCACCGAAAGCCCAGTGTCCTATTGCAGTTATACCGGTCGGCAATTTAACCGTTGCCTCATAACAGCTGTTGAAAGCTTCCTCTCCTATTGTGGTAAGAGCGGTACAGCCGGACAGGTCAACATTCGTTAAGTCAGTGCAGTTGGAAAAAGCACTCTTACCTATTTCGGTAAGCTTGATACAGGCGGACAGATTCACATTCGTTAAGTTAGAGTAGGCAAAAGCATTTTCGCCTATTTCGGTAAGAGCGGTACAGGCGGAAAAGTCGACGGCTGCAAGCTTGGAGTATCCAATAATATAAAAAGCGTCATTACCTATCACAGTAACGCCTTTTCCGAGAGTCAGCTTTTTTACGTTCTTATTTACCTCATCCTTTTTCGTAAAATTTTCGATAATCGTACCTTTGATATCGCAGTGTATAACCAGCGTTTCAATAGAGCAGCCCTTAAAAGCATCAGTTCCTATCACGGTAAGGCTTTGAGGCAGCTCTACCTCTTTTAAGGCCGTACAGCTTTTAAAAACGAAATTATCTATCGTGGTAAGGCTCTGGGGCAGCTGCACCGCTTTTAAGGATGTACAGCCTGTAAAAGCCGCCAGCTTTATTGCGGTAAGAGAAGTGCAGGCGGACAGGTCTATACTTTCCAAGCGCGTACAGCCCAGAAATGCCCTATCATCTATTTCGGTAACATTTGCAGGCAGTTTAAGGGCAACCCTTTTACCGCTCTCTTTGATTATCTCTCCCAAGCGGCCGGCTTTTCCGTTTGTGGCAGCGGTTCCGGGGACTGTATTCGGTACGCCGGTCAGTTCGATGTAGTTTAAGTCCGTCGCTGAAGCGGTGTTTTGAAGCCAGGCTTGTAAGTCCGCTCCGTTTGTGCCGTAGGCAACCTGTGTGTAGACAGGTGTGGGCGTTCCTCCTCCGCCGCCGCTGTTGCCTCCGCCTCCGCCGCCGGAGTTACCGCTTCCTGAACCGCTTCCGCCCGCGTTGTTCGGACAGCCGGTCATTCCAAATAGCGCAACAAGCGCTAAAACTGCGGCTGTGATGAGCGCCGCGGCTCTCGTCTTCTTACTTAGATGTTTCATAAAAAACTCCTTATATTTTTTAATTTAACCGCTGAGCACGCCAAGGACGCAAGGTGTTTTAAGATAGGCTTTGTAAGACATTCTTTTATAATCATTTGCGTTTGTTGCGTTCGTTGCGGTTTTATTGAATGTGTAATGTAAAAAACGCACAAGGATAGGAATTTGCTCTTGTGCGTGCGGTGTGCTGTGAGAAAATTTGTATTTAATTGTGAATTTGTTTGGGCGGAGCGGGAATTTATGCCGCTTTGTTGCTTGTCGCTTGTCGCTTGTCGCTTGTCGCTTGTCGCTTGTCGCTTGTCGCTTGTCGCTAAAAATTATGAGGTGCGTTTCGGCTTTGTCAAGTCCTTTTGCAAAACTTTTTGCACTTTTTTTGTGAGAATGGTTGTAACTGCCAGCGGTGCTTTTTAAGCGTTTTCCTATCATCACTGTACAGTATAGCACGGTTTTATGCGGATTTCAATGTTTTTTTTTAAAATATACGGGCATCTTCTGCGTTGCTTCAAAAAAAACAATCCTCGACGTGCAAAAAGCACGCCTGCGGGTGTTTTTTTCTTGCGCCTTGAATCTGCTCCGCCTATTTTTAAAAAGGCTCATACTATATAACCGCAAAGATGCTAAGAGCGCAAAGGAATTTTGATGGTGTTTTGATGACATATTCTTTCATTTTCCCTTGGCGTTCCTTGCGGGCTCCTTTTGAATCTGCGCTGCTGGAAAAGTCCTGTTGTCCCAAGTCAGAAATATCGCTGTTTCTCGGAAAAATTATGCATCAGGGGTGTTGATTAAATCATAAATTGGTATCTCGTTTTTTCTATCCCTTAAAAAATTCTCCGTATATCATAAGACATATCACAAACAAAAGTATCAGGCTTAAAGCGATAACGGCGTTTTCCAAACGTGCACCTGCAACACTGTGCTTTACTCCGTTTCGGTTTAAAAATCGTGAAAGAAAATAATTTATAGTTGAAAGAATTATGTGGCTTATCAATATCACAATTGTTTGCACCTTACTGCTTTGCGAGCTGATAAAAGACAATTTCGATATCAAAGATATTCCACCTATATAAATTACCATAACATAAAGAAGTCCTAAACCTTGAATCGGTATCATATTTACACCTCCCTAATTCATCCACTTTTTTGCTATTTCGGTAAAATCGGAAATCATTAAATTGAAATCATAATTCGGTGTTTTCTTTTTTTGTTTTTCTGAAATGGTTTTAAGAGCAAGTAAAAAATACTCTGCCAGTTTTTCTTTTTGCTGATGATGTGTTAATAAGCTGAATTCTTTTTCAAAATGAATGACTACCTCTATCTTGCCCGTATCTGCTTTAAAAGGCCCGTATTGAAATCGGGGACGCAAGTAATATCCGTTTTCGGAAATTTCCTCTTTCGTATATAATTCGTGCAATTCGTTCCATGCTTTTTGATTTGATAATTTGCGTCCCGATTCATCGATGATATAGTTTGTTTTACAATGAGCATTGTCATAATAACTGAAAGCACATTTCAAGAAAATACAATTTACGGCTTTGCCGTATTTTTCAGGACGCATCTTTTTATTCAATTCGTCCTGAAGTTTTTCCTCAATACTTTCTATAACAGGTTTGGAATTTTCATAACAGTTGGATATTGTACGTACAATCCAAACAGGATTTTTAGGAATCCAATTGCGTTGACTTTCAATTTTTATGTCTTCTATATTTTCGATTACGGGATAATCCCAACACATCGGTTGCTTCTGGTCTTTGTAGTCGGGACTGGGATAATAGGAAGTTCTGCCCTGCTCCATCGTAAATCCCGTTTTTCTTTTTGACCATATTGCTTCGACAAAACGGAGCTCTCCGAATCTGTTGCAAAAAAAGGTGCGGGGATTACCGTTAAAAAACACACCTCTTGACGCTTCCAATGGTTCATGGTTTCCCCAGCCGATTACGGCAAGACATTCGCAAAGCCGCACCGCCTTGTTCCACTCCGATACGCTTTTATAATCCGCATATTTTAAAAATTCCGCAAAAAGTTTTTCACGCAGTTTTTCAATGAAGTTTTGAGAATGTAAAAAATTTTCCAGTTCCGATAAGTCGTTAATTGCATAAATTTCATTCATATCCGTTTTTTTTTCTTTTTCTCCTTATCTATTATTCAAATTATAATTTATCCGTTTATACCGTCATTTTTGATATTATATTCTTTATCCATTGTCATAAAAGCTAAATGCCCCAAAAGATAATCAGGTTTTGCATCAAGATCGAAAGAGCAAGTTACACCGTTTGAGTCAAGTTCAAAATTAAGATATAAAATAAACAGAGAGGCTCTAAAATCGGCAATGGTAATATGGCTATCAGCTTCAAATTCTTTATTGTCTATCATTTCGTTTATAGTATCTACAAAATAGCTATTCTCTTTTAAAAGTGCATCCAATATTTTTTCTCTATTTACGTTAAGCCATTCCAGTCTTGATAAAATAGGAGAAAGGATATCAGGCAGTTCATATTTGACTTCAATTACTGTTTGCACTTCATTGCCCCAAATTTTACAGCAGCCTTCATAACAGCCGTTATGTTCATTGAAAATAAATATTTTATCGTTAATTATTATTTTGTTCTTCATCTTGTTTATCCTTATTCTTAGTTTTTTGAATTACATATCTATCCTGTGTTCCTATACTCAAACGCCATGCATCATTTAAATCTTCGCTTTGGAAGTACCACGCTTTTGTATAAGCCAAAGTTCTTCCAAAGACGAGATGCCCATTTGTTTAACAGCAATCCCAATTTCACTCATATTACCTTAAGACGGTTTAAAAATATTACCGTCTAATTTCCAATATCTAATTCTTGTATCGCCGCCGCATTTTTTGCAGCAAGAATTTTTAGATACCGAAAAGCCGATTCCGCTTTGTTCTGCAAGTTTTATAATCCGCTCTCTTTCTTCAACCAAGTTCGGAATATCCGGTATGAGACAAGCGGCAATCAATTCTTCCGTTTTGTTTTGTAAAACAGCCTCTTTTACCATGTTAGGTAAAAGAAGTGAAGCCAAATATGAATCCGTTTCTCTTTTGTGTATTTGTGGAAAACCGCAAGCCTCACACTGAATGCCGGTTAAGATTTTCCGTGACCGGCTTTCTGTGAATATTTTTTCAATATTGATTTTTTTCCCTGCTTTTATTATATTTGCAATTCCGTAAGAAAGGCATTTAAGATATTCCATCAACTCATTTGCCCATGGTTCAGCCTCGTCGTTTATAGTATGATTATTTACCTTGCAAATCCAAATATCATTTATACTGCCCATTCCTCCGTAAGCCCCAAGATGATGCTCAACGCTGCCTGTGCTTAAGTATTCTTCAATATCGATTTCAATCCATTTTCGCCAAGTACAGGATGTTTCGGTAAACAATTGTTTTAAAGCTTGCAATGCATAAATATAGTATCTATCATTTTCTCTTAGAAAATCCGGAAATTGTTTCACAATACGCTCGTCCATAGTTTACCTCCTCCTATCCCATTTTTCTAAAGATTATTGAATAATTTCTAAACCATGTAAATATGCAAATTTAATTAAACTTGCGCCGTAAAAGTCCTCAAAATGTAAATCGATATTTTCTTTTGGGATTTCTTTTAATGAGTTATAAAACGAAATATATTTTTTCTTTAAGTTATCTTCTTTGATGACTTTATTAAAATATCTTTCAGCCGGCTCTTTGCCGCCAAAATAGTAGATATAGTAGAGCAAAGCATACCCTTTTAATGAGCCGTTTAAAATTCTTTCAATATTTTTATTTGTATCTTCAAAGTCTGCAAATAAAGGCATAATGTGTTTATGTAATAATCCCGTAATTTGCGTTACGGTATCTTTATAGCTTGCACCGGCCAACTGCCACCAAGCGCCCGCTTTTCTTCCGGCTAAAGAACTAAGCTCTCCGCCGTAAATAATTCCTTCACCGGTTATGCCTGCTTTTTTTATAGCCTTTGAATAAATGTTGATATGCGGGATAAACTCAACACTAGATTCACAGTTGTATCTATTGGCTTGAAAATATATTTCAAAAATAATGTCTTTGTTATTTGCAATTTTTCGTAAAGTCTTTCCTTTACCTAACACTTTAAAGTCGGGGAAATTGCGTGCTATTTCTTGCCATGCTTTTTCGCAAAGTTCTCTTGGTTTCATAACTTCCTCCTAAAAACTCATTTCCAAAATTCTAATATTTCAAAATCTTCACATTTTAATAAATGGAAACCAAAACATTTTGACCTGCTTGGGCTGCTTCGTTATAAAAATCTTTAAGTCCGGCAAATGCACATTTAAGTTCATCTATAATTTCTTCTTTTTCATCTTCATAATCCCAGATATTCGGATACAATTTATTTTCCTTACATTTTTGCATACTGAAGTTTTCCAAAAGAGAATCAATATCGGTTTCATTTAATTTTTTCACGATTAATGGTATGGTTTCCTTTTTTGTATATCCGATAAAATCTTCGCATTCTTCGAAAGAATTTACTCCGACAATTGCTTCACTGAGCGGGTTACCCTCTATCGGCTTTCCTGCTGAAACACCGGTAAGTACAAAATGTAAAACGTCCCACATTTTATCCATGTCGAATAAAATACAGTCTTCGGCTTCTTGAAGTTCTTCCGTAAAATCCGCAATGTCTTTTTCGGTCATAAGTTTTTTTAAGTCCCTATCACTTATGAGTTGATAGTTTGCAATCATTCCCATATCAAATTCTCCTTAGCTGTTATCTAAATTATCATTCTTGTGAATACTCTTGTCTTTTGTACTACGTTATTAAGATAATGTCAATCGAATAGTACCTAAATCTATTGTATACTAATTCTGTTTCGGTATCAAGATATTGCCCTTAACAACGCTAGTAAAATCTGAAAATTGAGATACACTTTTAAGAAACAAATCCTCATAGTGAACTTTAGTATTTTTGATACGTATAAATCCAAAACCTGTATCATCATGAGGATAAGCAATAAGTCCTAATTCATCAAAAATAAAAAAACAATGTCCGTCAATTCCTTCATCCATCATCATTAATAAAGAGAACATAGATATAATATCATAATCCGTAGTGAGAAATTTTTTGAAGCCTAAAGATAGGCAATTAGCATTATCGTAAATAGAAGCAGTTATTATTTTTATATATCCAAAATCAATCAGATATTTTTCTATGTATTTTATGTAATTATTTATATTGCTCTTATTTAGATTATATTCTTTTACTTTGAAAATATTAGAAACTATTATTATATTATTTGTATGTTTTCTAAAAAAATGCATAAAATAATCGACTATTTTATTTGCGCGGAAAATAGTAAAAGGCTTATTTCTTCTGCAATATCCTTTCCAACCTTTACTGTCGGTATAAGAATTTAAATTTACCCATTCTTGAATATTAAAATTTGAGTTATCCATTATCGTGTTCATCTATCTATTTTTATCCCACCAGTTTTTGATAATACTTCTCCAATTGTTTTATATTCCGTGCTCTTTTTAAAGAATCGGCATCATTTTTATCCGTATAGATCAGCCATTTATTATATAAGTCATATAAAATTTTCTGTCCGGTTTCGGTTAAATCGAGATTCGTATATAAAAGTTTTACAATTCTGCCTTCTCTGTCTACAGGATTTTCCTTTATCAGTTTTTTTTCATAGGCAAAATTAAGAAATGTAAGATTTTCTTCATATAGTTTATAAATAGTTTCAGGATAGCCTCTATAACTTTGAAATATAAATCCTATATCAACGACCACTTCTTTTAGAAAATATAATTCATGATAGACATAATGTATGATTTTTTCAAGGTTCTCCTTATCTTCCAGATTTGTAACTTCAATGAATTGATAATACTTCCAATTAAATAAATTTATCGTTTTAAAACAAGGCAGTATATTTTCCGTTTTTTCAAAAGTTGGCGCATAAAGGACATAAAACTTTTCCTGATACAACACACCGATTCGTTTCCCTGACACGAGTACAATATACTCTTCAAAAATGGCTTCCAGTGAAAAATTATTTATTCCTTTGCATTGTTTTTCCATATATTGAGCAAATTTTTTAGTGGTCATTTATTCCCTCTCTCCTAATCCGAACATAAGTAATATCCGGTTTTACTTTATCAAATTATACATGATTTTATGGTGTTTTTCTATATAGTAAAAATATAAAAACAACTACTCTGATATATAGAAAAAAACGGTTAAAAATGATATAATACAAACAATATTTAATTGGTGAAGGGCTTTTACATGGCAAAAGAAACAAATACTTTAAAAGAATTTTTAGATAGCGAAATCTATTCGGAGCTGATTCGGCTTACGGACTCGGCAAGTATTGAAGAAAAAATCAAGGATATTGAAATTTCCCGATTACATGATAGATTAAAACAACGTCAATTTTTATTGGAAGGTTTTACTTGTAAATTATCTACCGAAAAAGAACTGGCCGAATGGTATTTGCATCTAATCAAAGAAAATAAAAGCGATATTGTTCTTTGGACAAAAGAATTTTGGAAGTATAGTAATGATACGCCAGATGAATATCCTGACGGCGAATTTGCTCCGGAAGAAGAACTTGATGAAGATGAAAAATCAAAACTTATTTCAGTCGGCAAATATACAAAGTCATGTTTAGCCATGTATATGCTGGAATTCGATATATTAAAAAATCATCCTGAAATTTTAGCAGATTATTATAAAAGGCTGCGTATTCCGGGTGCGGTCAAATATGCAAGAGAAATGAAAAAACTCTTTTCCCGAATATTCGGGGAAGGTTAAGGCTTCTTCAAGATTTGCTAATCCTTGCAAAAAGTTTTTATGGGAGGTATGAAATGGCACGATACGAACTTGGTGCAATTTACGAAATAGATGCAGGCGAAAAATCCTATTATGCCCGCCTTTTAAATTGCGATTTATACGGAGTATTCGCCCCCCTTTCCGGTGAAATATCCGAAGAAGCGTTTGAAAATACACCATATCGCCTGTATATTTCTACCGGCAGCTATGCAGTAAAACGAGGCTTTTGGAAAAAGCTTTTTCCTTCGCCCGATAAAACGGATATTGAACGCTGGAGCCGTCCTCTGCATTTAGTTGTATTTACACCTTGGGACATTGAAGGAGCCCTCAACCGCCGAACTTCATTTGACAAATACGCCCATACTGAAATACTTGATGAAAAAACTTATATTCAATGCCTTAAACAGGGCTTTATTTCAATCATTCAACCTATACACGAAAAAGTCCCGCAGTTCCTCAATAATTATTACGATGATTGGCCCGCAAGTGAAATTTACAGCGACGTTCTAACCGGAGCCGGCACGGCAGAACATCAACAAAAACAAATGAACAATTTAAAGAAACTGGGATTTGATGTTTCGAAGTAGCAAAACAGGAGAAATAAAATGCTTACACTGAAAGAATTGATTAAAAATCAAAAAAATTTTAATGAAAGCTTCTTTGCGGAAGTGTCAGATAAACTATGGGAAATCGGAGAAATAGAAGAAATTAAAAATCAAACCGATGAAGACTTATTTCTTTTTCATATTGCCGTTAACATCATAGGAAATTGGAAGGGTGACGGTTGGTGGGAATTTATCTGTAATTATCCTCAGCTTATCCGGTATGTTCCCGACACATTGGCAGCATTAAAATTACCCGATATGAAAGCGGCCTTTGAAAATGTGATAAAATGTTTCCCTGAAAATACGGTTTTTGAATATTCCAGCACCTATGTAGATACGGTCAATTTTCTTCAAAATGTCAGATTCAAAATAAGCGATACATATTTAAATTCGATTCCCGCAGATAAGAGAAAAGAAATGTCCGAGGCTTTGCATAAAAGCATTGATGACCTTGAATTCTTGACGGATAAACGCTGGGCTTATGATGCAAAAGATGAAGGTTGGTCGGATGTAATTGATTTTATCGAAGAAAAGAAATAACGGAGGAGATGATAATGCACTATATCGGAGAATTAACAACAGACGGTTACGGAATGGCTATTATTCCTATTGATTTGCTTACGGGATATCTTGCTTCAAAAAAATGCAGGGCGAAGAAGCTTTTAAGTTATCTGCAAAAGAACTTCGATCTTTTTCTGGAGCTTGTAGAAAAAGGCAAGCTTGTCCCATTTTATCGAATCAATTCTTTTGAATATCATATATTCGCCTCTATAAATGAAGAAGCTGTCATACCTGAAGGATTTAAAGAAGTATGCAGGTTTGAAAAATTTTATCTTGAAGTGGGGGATTTAAATAAGATATGTTTTTCCTGCTTCGATGATTTGGACTATGATTTTGAAAATATTAAAAAAAATATTACAGAGCACACGGAATATATTAAAACCGGTCCGAAAGAAATTATGGAGCCGTATAATTACCGTTTAGGTTTTGATATACCCAAAGGAAAATATGAATTCGACCTCATAGGCTTGGAAAAAATCGAGAAAACTGAAAGAGAAAGCAAAAACTACGGCTATGCCTTTGTGTTCAAAAAGAATGAAAATGCAGTAAATAATAATGTGACAAAATGTGATAATGAAGACGATACTTATAAATTTAATGTGAATTCAAATGTTTAATATAATTTAAAATTAAGGAGTTAAACGCGTTTGTATTTTATAAATATTACTAATATGCTATAATTAACATATTAGAGGATAACAAAAATGAATAAATACATTGAATCGGAAAAAATAGAGTTAAAAGAAAAATATAGGGAAACGATTGTAAAAGAAATAGTATCTTTTCTTAATGGAGACGGCGGGACAATTTTTGTTGGAGTGAAAGATAATGGTATTGTAGTTGGTGTAAATAAAAGTGATGAAGTGCTTAGGAAAATATCCGATATTATTACATCACAAATAGAGCCGAATCCGCAAGACGAAATAAAATCAGAGATAAAATTTGATGATGAAAAACCAATCATTGTAATTCACATTAATAAAGGCAAAAACCATATTTATTGCCAAAAGAAGTATGGGTTTTCTTCTACCGGATGTTCGATAAGGATAGGAACAACTTGCAAAGAAATGACTCCGGAACAGATAAAAATAAGATATGAACAGAAATTTATTGATAGAGAATACATGATTAAGAAAAAATCAAATTCAAAAGAATTATCTTTTAGGGAGCTCAAAATATACTATTCTGAAAAAGGTTATCATCTGGAAGATAAGACCTTTGAAAGTAATTTGAACTTACGGAATGAAATCGGAGAATACAATTTATTAGCTGAACTATTATCGGATAAAAATAATATCCCTTTTATATTTGTAAAATTTCAAGGGAAAAACAAAGCTTCAATTTCTGAAAGAAGCGACTATGGCTATGGCTGCCTTTTAACAACTTATAGCAAAATAAAAAATAGATTACAAGCTGAAAATATCTGTATTTCAAATACAACAGTTAGACCTAGAAAAGATACCTATTTATTTGATTATGACTGTGTAAATGAGGCCATATTAAATGCTCTAGTTCATAATGATTGGCTGGTTACCGAACCGCAAATATCTATGTATAACGACAGACTTGAAATATTGTCACACGGAGGTCTTCCAAACGGCTTAACTAAGAAACAATTTTTCGAGGGTATCAGTAAACCGAGAAATGCAACATTGATGAGAATTTTTCTAACTATGGGTCTGACAGAACATACGGGGCATGGAATCCCGACAATTGTCGAGAAGTATGGAAAAAAAGTCTTTGAAATTGAAAGTAACTATATCCGCTGCATAATTCCATTTGAAAAAGAAGTTACGGCTGTGTTGACAAATAAAAATGTCGGTTTGAATGTCGGTTTGAATGTCGGTTTGAATGTCGGTTTGAATGTCGGTTTGAATAAAACAGAGAAAAGAGTAATTGAACTGTTAATAGAAAAACCAAGCTATACTTCCGCTGATCTTGCAGAAAAAATAGAAGTTTCCAAAAGAACAATTGAAAGGACTTTTAAAACTTTACAAGAAAAAAACATAATAGAAAGGATCGGGTCAAAACGTGACGGAAAATGGATTGTAGTAAAATAAAACAACCGAATCGCTCAAATTAGGAAAAACCCTACCTCCGTTACTTAAATGGAATGTAAAATAACTGCCAAAACGCCGAAAAATTTTCAACCAAAATGCCGAAAAAAATATTGCCAAAACGCCGAAAAAATGACATAATATATGCAGAGGTAAAGCTTAATGAAAGAATATAGAGTCCGCATAGTAGACGATATGTTAAAAGATAAACTTGAGTCAAAAGGAGCTGTTGTTATTGAAGGCCCTAAATGGTGCGGAAAAACCACAACAGCAATGCAAGTCGCAGGCAGTATATTGAGAATGGATGAACCAAGCAAAAGAGAAACAAATATCCAAATGTCTGAAATAGACCCCGGAAGATTGCTAAAAGGTAAGACCCCAAGACTTATTGACGAATGGCAGATAGCACCAAAGCTATGGGATGCAGCAAGATATGAGGTTGATACAAGAGGTGAAGAAGGACAATTTATACTTACAGGTTCGGCAGTACCGATAGAATCAAGGGAAATAACTCATTCAGGAACAGGACGCTTTACATGGTTAATGATGAGACCCATGTCTTTATTTGAATCAGGAGATTCAACAGGAGAAGTAAGCTTGAATCAACTTTTTGAAAATCCTAATGTGATAGACGGTATGAATAATTTAAGTATAGAAAAATTGGCTTTTTTAATTTGCAGAGGCGGGTGGCCTCATGCCGTTGGAATGAAGGAAAAACCTGCATTACTCCAAGCTGAAGATTACTATGAAGCAGTCATAAAATCCGATATTAATAGAGCTGATGGTGTGAGTAAAAATCCGGAAAGAGTAAAAAGATTGATGAGGTCTTTTGCAAGAAATCAAGGAACACAAATTTCCAACACTATGCTGAGGGATGATATAATTTCAAATGATACGGAATCTTTAAATGAAGACACTATTGCATCCTATATTAACGCACTAAAAAATATTTTTGTGGTCGAAGATATGCCTGCGTGGAATCCTAATTTAAGATCAAAAACATCAATCAGATCTTCCGATACAAGATACTATGTAGATCCTTCAATAGCGGTAGCCGCTCTTGGAATTGGGCCGAAAGATTTGACTAATGATTTAAACACAATGGGGCTGCTATTTGAAACGCTGTGTGTAAGAGATCTTCGAGTATATGCAGAAAGTATTGGAGGTAATGTTTTACATTATAGGGATAAATCAGGTTTGGAATGTGATACGGTAATTCATCTAAAAAATGGCAGATATGGTTTAGCAGAAATTAAACTGGGCGGCCAAAAATTTATTGAAGATGCAGCGGAAAACTTAAAATCGTTGTCGAATAAAATCGATACATCAAAAATGCCTGCTCCTTCTTTTTTGATGATAGTTATTGGAATAGGAGAGTTTGCATATAAACGAGAAGATGGTATTTTTATAGTGCCTATAGGATGTTTGAAAAATTAATTTTTGGCTGCCTCTCGAAAACGGAATGCTTGTAAAAAAATTATTTGTTACAAATTTTACAGCAGGGAAAGGCTGGGAAGAAAATGGCAGTGTGGAACGGTTCAAGTTGATATGAATTTACCGGAAAGATTTGATATTTCGTATGTAAATGAATCAAATCAAAAAGAACGACCAATAATGATACACAGGGCATTATTCGGGTCAATTGAACGTTTCTTGGGTATATTAATTGAACAACATGCTGGTCATTTACCATTTTGGTTATCCCCATCACAAATTGTAATTGCGACAATTAATGAATCTGTAACTGATTATGCAAATGATATTATGAATAAATTAAAATCATGCGGGTTAAATGTGTCTGTTGATGATCGTAATGAAAAAATTGGATACAAAGTTCGTGAACATTCCGTTGCTAAAGTTAATATAATTGTAACAATCGGGGATAAAGAAAAATCTGAAAATATGATAACATTCAGGGAATTAGGAGAAAACGAAAATAAAAAAATGTCACTTGATGATTTTGTAAAATATGTTTGTAATTTGTCACAAATGCCATCAATGGGCATGTAGTTTTATTTTACTTTAAAGAAATTTCGATAGGGGTTTTTAACCCCTATTTTTTGATTTTTCCCTCCCGATATTTTAGACAAAAAAGGTAAATTTTGAGATAATAAAATGATCCCTAGATGGGATTGTTTTATTATATGTAAGGTATTGAAAAATAAGGGAAAAGGGGAGGATATGGGGGGGGGTAGAGAGGAGAGAAAAAACTTGACAAAAAAGAGTAAATAATATAGGATTATTGGTATCAACATTATTGTTGAGGAAATATTTTTATAAGGAGGTTTCTTATGAATAAGAAATCAAAAGAAATCGTAAAGAAGCTTTGCTTTACGTTGGTAGTTGTGATCAGTATCATTACTATTATTGGATGCCCTAATACTGTGTCCAGTAAAGCTAATGGTACTAGCAGCAGTGGTGGCAGTACTGGCGGTGGAAATGATCCTAAGCCAGATCTGGTAAAAGATACTATCGAGGTGATGAAGATCAAAGGTAATAATGATCCAATCGTACGCGATAAGGATGGTCTTAGCTTCGGTTGGAGAAACAATAAGTTATGCTTGTTATCTACTGAAGATCTTTATACTACTGGTAGTAGTAATGGGGATCCTAATTATCCCCTTGATGAGGCTTTTAAAAAAATCAAAGCCGAGATTGGTGATGAAGGAGTCGCTTTCATTCCTACATCTTTTGATTCTGTCTCTGATGGACTTAAGAAAAGGTGGATTGCGGCAAAGAAGACTAAATATACCAAGGTTGGAACGATAAAGTACTTGGAGCCAAAAGATAGTCTTAGCTATATAAAAAAATATATAGATAATAAGGTTGGTCTTGCAAATCTGAAAGTTCTTGGCTTTGCTAATACAGGGCAGTATTTTACTGTAGATAAAAATAAAAATATTTTTATTGTTACTGATGATACTGCTGCTGTACATTTTGCAGATTGGCATCTTGTTTTCGTTCCAAAAGATGATGCTCCAAAAGACTTGGAGAGTTATTCTTTCCATTATGGTCCATATACTTTATGGGATAAAAGTCACCCAAATAACCAAGATGACCCGAAATCCTTGATTGATGTAAATTATAATGCAGATGTTCATATGTTTACATTATCGGATATGCTGAAAGATTCCTTGAATAGGATAGGAAAAGGGGTTATTGCTGATCAGGTTGTTGCGGAATTTCCTCCTTTGTCACCTAAGAATAAAGATAAATATGATGTTTACCTTGTTCTTGGGAAGTTGTATTCTGCTGGTTTTTCTACTAAATTTGGGTATGAAAGGGTTAAATATTCCTTTCGCAATGTCCTTAAGCTCACTGATTATGATGATTATTGGAAGGATTGCTGGGAAAAGGATGAATTAGTCAAACCCACATCGCCGTAAAAGCAAAGTTTTTCTTTTTAGGTCCTGTCTTTTTGGCAGGATCTTTTTTATAAACAAGTGAAACAATCATTAACGAGGAACATTGTAGTCATTCTTTCAATATTTAATCTTCTACCTAATTCATCAACTACTTCACTTATATTATGTTTCTTACATACTTTACTTACATTGTCATCAGATAAATTTTTTAATGCTACTCCTGTTGAACTATCTTTAGATATTGATAATAAACTTCTCATACAGCCGATAAGAGAAGTCATAGACATTAATACGGGCGAATACGCTTCGGGAAATAGATAAGCAAGGATGAACTTATGATAACAATCGGAAACATCGGAAGATTTGAATCTATACCGCAAATTTTAAATGATGTACTAAATGAAAATATTTCTGCATTGGAAGAACATCTATTAAACGGGTGGAAGATTAATACAGCAATCAAAGTCGGCAAATACACCGAGCTCTCTCCTTTGGATTTTGCATTGATAATGGAAAAATTTCAATCTATAAAATGGCTGACGGAAAAAGGAGCAAACCTTAATGCAAAGGAGCATCCAAGTTTTCTTCTCGCAGTGAGATATTGTAATAAAGAGGTAATAAGGTTTCTTGTTTCCCATGGTGCAAAGATAGATGTAACGAACAACGTAGGTTCGGAAGCTTTTTTAGAAGCGTACTATGGTAAACGCTTTGACAATTTTTCGATTATACAAGAACTTGGGCATACCGCGGCTAAATACGGCGGACAGCTTTTGCGTCACGCGGTTTCTGATCATAATTATAAAATTCTAGAATTTCTAATTGAACACGGAGCAGATATTAATTACAATAAGTCTGACATGGTATATTCCAATCAACCGACTCCATTGTGTGTAGCTGCAAGATATGTTGATTTGGAAATGTGTAAATTTTTAGTAAAGCATGGAGCGGACCTTACGATCGCCGAAAAAGATGGAATGCGTCCATATAGCATAGCCTTGGAAAAAGGCGATGAGGAAATGGCGGAATATTTTAAATCATTAGAACCTCCTGAGTTTCATCAAACGCAAAATAAATTGGATGAATTAAAACCGTATAAATTGCCAAAGAAAATAATTGAATTTTTAACCGGTGAAAACCTACACTTCGATTTAGCGGATTCCGACTTTGAATATATTGAGTTCTTCAAACTGATCGATACTATTCCATTTAACTTCGGCAGACAAAAATTATTAAGACTCTCCCGCTCTCTCGGAGATTACAGTCATATTTATATTGTCTGGAATCCGAAAACAAAAAAGATTGCAAGCTATGATATGGAACATGAAGAGCTCATCGATTTGGCAGGCTTTGATGATTTTATAGAAGATATGACAAAGTATATGAATCTAATTTTTACACTAGACAATTTATAAAAAAACTACTAAAATGGTTATGGCTACTAAAAAACAGCTTTTTAGAGGTGCCCAAGAATATATCTGAAAGGGAGAATATATGGACAAAAGAATAATTGATAGAATCACTAAACTGGGCGGCAAATCGGCCTTTGAAGGCGAGAACTTGCTACGAAATATGGAAAGCATTAGCTTGCCTAAAAGTTATCTTATGCAGGACTTTAGCGATTACTTAGAAGATGATTTGCTCGATAGAATAAAGGCAGAAGGGATATTACCTGAATCGGAAATCCCATATCCAAGGATACAATACAAAACTGAAAAATTTACTCCTTTTACAAAAGGAACAGCCGACTATGATGAATACTCCGGGTTTATTCATAAGGAATATGTAAACTCAGTAATTCCTTGTAATGATTTAGAGTTTTTAATTATTGGCGAATCCAACTCCTATCCCAATTATTACTTTATATGCCTAAGCGATAAAGATATTACCAATCCCAAAGTATACACTACAGATCACGAAGTATTCTTTAGAGAGATTGAAAAATTGGGGCGTTTCTCTGACTTTCTTGATTTATTCATATCTGAAGATGAGTATAAAATAGAAATCAACAAGCTGAGAGAATAGGAAGGCTATAAGAATAATTATGTGCAAATATTGAGATGATGTAGACAGCAAAGCTATGTTTGATGAACTGCCTGACCCAAAACCTAAAAGGAAACGATAGATTGGGAAGATTGATTTTTATTTTGCTGCTTTCCGTTTCAGGACTTATTTTTTTAGCGGTTATCTTCGGAATGTATATTTATATGAAACGAACCGTATCGGGCGGAAAATCATTGATGGAAGAACCGGTAAACAAACAGACCGATACTACAAAAATGAGGTTTAGTGAGTTTTTGGTATATGCATCTGTCGTACTTGGAGCGGTATTATTTGCCTTACAGGTGATAAAAAAGGGAGGCTCAGGATTTTCTAATTTGGCAACAGCTATCCTCCTGCCTCCGGTTATGGCTCTTTTTAATGCACGGAAGCGTACCGGAAGAAGCATTTTTATATTTATGGTTGTCGCAATATTTTCACTTTATATGTTTTTGGTATATATCATAATCAGTGTTCCGGTGAGGCCTCCGATTTTTACGATTAACAACACAAAGATTAAGATGGCTCATACAACTGTTGCCGATATAGTAGCGGACGGATTCGACATATATGTAAAACAGGATAATCCTTCCGGCAGAGATTATAAAAAACTGCTTTCTTGTGGCGCTTTTAAAAAATATCCTGTCGATGGAAGTATTCTCGTTGAAAAGGGATTCCGAAGAAATAATACTGCTATACCTTATGCTAATTATCTTCTTGTAAAAAACGGCTTTGTAATTGGGAACATCGGTCTTTACGGTCATAAAAAGAATGATACGGTATTGGAGGGCTGTAAAATCATTCATTTAAAACTTGATGAATACTGCATTTCCGATGCAAGAGCAAATTCAATTCGTTATTGGCTTGATGATGTTGAGCTGCTCGTTCCATTGCAGCGAGAAACCTTGCAAAAAACATTCGATAAAAAACTGTGGTTAGTACCGCCAAGAAATACGAGAGACATAACTCAGCTGCACTACGGCATTAAATGGTCAACCGGAAGCGATCATCTTTTTTGGAATGAATACTTTGCTTATATTCATTTTAATGAAAACAATGACATGACCGGCTTTGAGATTTCAACCGAAATAGCACGTGATTGGAATGAATGAAAAGTGTGAAGGACTACTCTTCATTATAATGAAGGATGTACATCCGTGTACACTGCGGCTGATATAGACTATGCTCTACGACTGGCGAAGGTTATAATCTACATCCGGCATAGATTATGATCTTTATCTGCTGGTTTATATAAGACAGTTTATATGCCTTTTGAATTGATAGTGAAATAATTTAATATTTTTTACTACTGTCATAATCGCAAGAGCTGTCGGCATGGCGGGGCCAGGTGATTTTAGATTCATCGTATTTTCCCGTTTTTAAGAATTTTTCAAATTCCCTTTTTGTTTGTTCATCAGTTCGTATAAAAGTTTGTATAAGTGTTTTATTATCGGGTAAATAAAACGAAAAATAATCACCGTCAACTTTTAGATAAAAAATAAAATTTTCACCCTCATTCGGTAATTCATTATTTCTAATTCCGGCTTTCTGATTATGATCAGAATAATAATAGTGCCCAACTATTAATTTATATGTATCGTTATCTTTTTGTATATTAGTAATTTCTCCATCAAAAATTGTAAAATAATTATTAAAAGAAAATTGAATATTTGTTATATATGTATTATTCTGATAGAAAGTACAACATTCTTTCCAATCTCTATAGTCATCATCATTTTTTTCTTTTTCAACAGTTGTACTATAACAATCGTATATTATATTTATATTTCTCTTTTTTAATCCTTGAAAATAATCATCTATAAAATAAACATTTCCAGGTTTCGTTAGTATATCCGCATCAAAAATATCATCTGTTATTTCAGGAATTAAATCATTAGCTCTAATCTTTAATCCTTCATATTTATTTATCAATTCCGCATAATAATCATATTCATTTTTTCCATTATTAAGATATTCAAATAAATATCGTGATATTTGTATTTTTTTATTTTTTTCTATCGTTTCAATAATACTAAAACTATGATCATAAATATTAGTATTTTTTGATGTCTTTACTATTTGTTGCGAACAAACACTCCAGAAGAATAAATGATACATACAAAATACATAAATTTTTTTTCATTTTAATTACCTCCGCCATAGGATCCCAATTTATCAATATGATTAAATGGGTTATAATTGAGTGTTTACCAGAGTCTTATTGTTGATTCCATAAGCATTGCATAATAAAAAAAATAGAAAAAGCCTAATTATTTTTCTTTTCATATAAAATCTCCTGTTGTTTTAATAATGTTCCGGCGACAGTATTTATGCAAATTCAATATCGCTCACAAGCCGCGCCGTATTTTTTTTCTTACGGTATGATAAGCGATTCGAAAGATGAAAAAATTACAACCTGCATGCCAAGCGTAAGCCGAGACTACCTGCATGAAAATCGGGAGTATAAAAGAGCCTGATCGGCAGCGCTGCGTTATATATATCGATATCTATACCGCCGCCCCGAAAGACACGGCAGGAATCGGGAATATCGTCAATGTCAACGACACCTGCTTCTACAAGCGAGTCAGGCAAAAAATCTTTGACGCGGTCCCAGCACCATTCCCACACGTTGCCGCTCATATCGTAGAGCCCGTATCCGTTCGGTTTCAGCTTTTTTACTTCATGGGTTCGGTTTTCACTATTCCCATCATGCCACATATATCGATCGACTTCTTCTTCGTCATCGGAGCCCGCCCATCGGCTTTCAACGCCGCCTTTTGCGGCCCATTCCCATTCGGCCTCCGACGGCAACCGGAATCCGTTTTTGCTTATATCCACGGTTACGGCATCCCATGCCTTTATAATTCGATCCTTTTGAGGCATATATTCATCCTCAGAAGGAATTTTATCAAACGGAAGTGAGGCAAAGTCTATCGGTTTTCCTTTCACCGTTACCGTATAACAGGGTTCAAGGCCGAGCTTCAAACTGAGCTTGTTGCAAAAAGCGATTGCCTGATACCAGTTTATCATTTCTACCGGCCGTTTTTTTTGTTCTTCGCCGCCGGCAGGTTTCGTTTCTTCGTCATTACCGTTAAAACCACTCGGGTTATTGCCCATCACCGCCTGCCACAACTCCTGCGTTACCTCCGTTTCGCCGATCCGGTAGGACGGCAAGCTGACCATATGTGCAGGGTTTACGTCGTATTCTCCGTATCCGAGGGTACCGTCCGTTACGGCGGGAATGGTTATCATCGTAAACGATACGCCGTTTACCGTATACGTCTTACCGGTAGGCAGCATGTCTGCATTTTCGGCATTTACACCGGCACTGCCGCCTGTCATTGCAATAAGCACCGCTCCTAAAAATAATGTTTTATTCAATTTTCTTTCCTCCAAATATATTTATATTTCGGTTTTATAATACTGCTTTACCACAGTCTCCTTTCCCAAAATCACCTTCAACATTTTTGTAGAATATTCTGCATTTTTCTTTTGTAAAAGCTTGGATAATTCCGTCGGTTGCCCACAAAAGAGGGTGTTGAAAATTCATTTCCCCAAATTCAATATCGCTGCGATAAAATGTATTTGAATTTAATTTTTTCTCATCTTCAACTGTCATTCGGTACGGCCATGGATGGTGATGCCCGAAACTTCTTTTGCAAACACTGCAATTTCCATTATCCAAGATGCCGTAAGAAACTTTACCCTGGTATTCGATACGCACCGAATTTGACCGTACAATATCAAAGTGCATTGTATACAAAAATTTGCAAACATAGTATCCATGCGATTTTTCAAACGGAATAAACTCAATTCCTTGCATATTATATGTATGATATATATCATAAAATCGCTGACTTGCGATAGATACACCATCTAAAGTACCAAAGAAAAATTTCTTTTTTCGTATTTTAACTATCTTTGCCGCTTGTGAAATTGCTTCATCACGGTTTAATACCATCTTACATACTTCACAATAGTCTATTTTTATTTTATCGCCCATGTCGAAATACAGATTACGCTCGTCACTGTCGCCATATATGCTGCAATAGTTTATTATCAACGTTTTCCTCCATAAGTTTTTTTCGCTTAATTCATATAAATACTCGCTTTTCTATCTTTTTATATCATAACTTTAACGCTGCGATAAGTTCTTCTCCATCCGTATCTCCTGTTTCGACAAAACCGAATGAGCTATATAGTTTACGTGCAACTTGATTTTCAGGTTCATAAGACAACCAACAATATTCAGCTTTTCCGCAAGGAAAAGTCTTAACGAAATCTAGAGCCAATTTAACTGCTTCTTTTCCAAACCCATTGTTTTGATACGCTTTATCAATCATCAGACGCCAAAGATTATAATTTCCTTTTGCTATTTTAGGTGCATCAATCCAATAGTCATGAACATCAAAACCGATCATCAAAAATCCGACCGGTGTTTCATTGTCATATATCCCGAATGGAAATGCATAACCATTCGCGGTGATTGTAATGTAGGCTTCAATGATACTTATATCGTTGGCAGCAACAAAGCTTTTCTGTACTTCCGATACCTGCAGTTTCAAAATATCCCAAATGTTTTTCCCGTTTACTTTTTCCAAATGAAGCATACTATATCCTTTCTAACTTAAATTTATTCTGCAATATTAATTCCTTTCTTGATAAGTTTTTTCTTTGCTTTTTCGGAAATATAAATAACGGTGCCGTCAATAAGTTTTAAGTTTGGAAACTGTGCCAACTCTTCATCAGAAATAGACTTAATATCAAATAGATCATCCTCGCCGTCCCATTGCGGAATAAGCTGCATATTAATTTCATTTCCGCCATCAAGAAACAGCTGTGTTACCTTTGGGGCTAATTCAGCAGGAATTTCCAATTGCTGAAACCAGCTTTTTACTTCAGGTATCATTTTATCGTAGTAATCATCGGGATCTATTTCTTTTTTTGCATAATCATTGCAAAAATCATATACATCAAATTTCGGTTTAAGCAGTTCTTGTTCATACATCAGCTCTTGGATAACAGCAAGTTTAAAATTGAAGTTTGTAAATGTTAACACTTCACCTTCTACCTTTTGCTGTTTCCATTTACCGCTCGACACCCTCGGCGGTTTATACCAAAAACTTATCTCCCGTATAGGCTCAGGTGCGGCACGTACCAAATCGGCTATCTCATCGGTTTTTGATTTTCTCAAACGCTCCTGAAAAGATATTGCATCCAGAACCGATTTTAATTTGCTCGACAATGAGCAATTTATTTTCCAATTTTCCACTTTCATTTCTAAAAATATATAAGCATCTCTCAATGTTTTTTGAGGTATAGCTTCCAAAATAGTTTTACCGTTTATCGTAAAAATGCCGGGAAACACCTGTTTGGGATTTACATCGAAAAACGAAAATTTTACTTTTTTCTCCCATTCCTTATCTTCACATATTCTTATGTCTAGTTCGCTGATACGTCCTTTGGAAACAAAACTCTTTATTCCTATATTATCCCAGATATATATTTCCTCTAAATCATCTTTACTTATTGTTCCATCAGGCGGCTTACGCAATACTTTTCTATATTCACCGAATTTCTCCGCAAGAATATCAATTGACAAGTTTTCAATAAACTCATCATTAATATACAAGCCGTTTTTAGTTAAATTGATATGAAGTTTCTGTTGCGGCATAGCCGGTTGTTTATCCTGTTTGTTCGATTCCTTGCTTTTTATAATACTCATTTTATATCTCCTTACCATATAATATTTCTTTAATAGCTCTTATGTCAAGTTTATACCATGTTTTATTAACATACATAAGTGCATCCCATAATTGGATTTTTACTTCACTGTCATCACTATATCGTATTACTATTCTTAACTGCGGTGCAGTCATCTTAAACATCTTTCCGTCATTACGCTCATCATCATATTTTGCAATATTTAAAATATCCGTTATTGCTTTTATATCATCATGCTTAATTGTTCGTAAGACTGTATCCGTATTATCGGAAAACTGCATTGACACAATACCGTCAGGGTTTATAATACATTGTTTTGGAATAGTCATAACTCGATCCTCTTCATCGGCAGATAGTGTAAAAGAAGTTAATATAAATATACAAAATGCAATTACTTGTTTCATTTTTCCCTTGATTACAGAGTGTTCACAATTTCAATCGTATTCTCAGATTGAAGCAGGCTGAACAGTTGTTTATAAGCATTTATGATTTTTTCTCTATTTTCTTTATCTGACAAACCTAAAATGTAGCAATCGCTATTTGTGTCGATAAGATATAATACCTTGTCACTCATCGCAGCAAGCCTACGGAAAACTTCCGGCGGTTCAAATTCCGTATCTTTATCCAAGTGAAGCATATTCGCTTTTATCTTTTTTGCTAATAGATTGTAACCGTATACAATATCTCCTACATCCGCCTTCCAATCGAACATTGCCAAATAGTTCAAATCTATAAAATCGTTTATCAAAGAGACGCAAATATCTTCTTGTTCCAATGCTATGTGGTATATTTTCTTGGCTTTTTGCGGAGATATGCCGAGTAATTTGCAAAGCGATAAAAAAGTTTGTTCCGTATCGGCAGGTAAGCTTTTGTTCCGGCAAGCAAGTTTTTCTTTTTCCTCCCAAATACGTCTGTCTTCTTCTTCAAGTATTTTTACTTGCAGTTGTCCGTATTGCGTTAAAACCGTTTTTATATTCTCAATGATTTTTTTATCAAAGATAGGCTTGTTCTTTCCTATAAAATTGAACCATTCTTGTCCCTTCTCGCCTGTGATTTCATAATCATAAGAAACAATTTCACAACGATCTCCGATTCTCACAACGGCAAAGATTTCATCTTCACAATAATCAACCATACAGATACTTTCGGGTATAAATGCTTTATGGCCGCTATTTTCGTAAAAGCGATTGGTGTATTTTGAGCTTTTAAGTGAAATACAATCAAAAATATTTTGTTCTTTAATTTGTGTCTCTATCATTTCTTGAGCCTGACTCGAAAACTTTGCGTTGTTTTCCAATATCTGCCGAAAGAGTTGTATATCAAATGCCGACCCGCCTATGAGTTTTTCGTCTTTGTAGTACACCCATGACACAGTTCGGCCAATATTTTTTCCGTTCATATTCCATTCCTTTTTTTATTTATGAATTCACATTGCATAATGCTATTTCTTTTAAGCCTCTATCGTAAAGTGAGGTAAGGCATATTTCGTTTGTGATGTTTTCGAGCCTGTGTTTGGACATTCCTCTTG
The DNA here is from genome assembly GCF_024181645.1 of Treponema denticola. NCBI lineage: Bacteria > Pseudomonadati > Spirochaetota > Spirochaetia > Treponematales > Treponemataceae > Treponema > Treponema denticola. Next base: position 2,200,922 of record NZ_CP058624.1, read on the forward strand.
GAAAGGTAATATCGGAATATTTACGTGTGCTGAGTGAAAAAACTTTTTGCTTGCCTTTCCAATCATCGGTTTTAAAAAGAGGAGTCATTATCACATATTGAGAGTCAGTAAAGCATCCGTTGATGCCGCCTTTTTTACCATCTTTTTTTAAGTCATCTGATTCGATAAGTTTTTCGATTACTTTCCCATCTTCGGAAATTCTTGCAAGGGCATAATAATTCATTCCCCACTTATTAACCGATGTTTGGCTGTCGCCCGGAATAAAGGCATAGATTTCTTTATCCGATATTTTAATGCTGTCTATTTTAGGTGCCTCGCCGCATCTGTCATCTTGATGTATAAATGCTTTTTTATCTATTGTAGAAAAACATTTCCATTCGGCAGATTTTGCAGCAGCATCAAATTTCAAAAGGGCAAAATATCTTGCGTCCCCGTAATAAAATTCATTTTCAAAGCAAACGGGAATTGTCTTGCTGTCGGATATATTTTGAAAATACCTCTGTTGAGCTTTTTCCGGCACAATGCTTCCTCTTAGCCGTGAATTATTTTTTATCGGAATTATTTCCGGAGAGGAATGAATGCATGAGTAATACCGCACTTCTTTTGCCGAAATGATGAGTCCGAAACTTATACCATATCGAAAAAGCACAGGATAATCTCTGCCTGATGTTTCCGCATATTCAATCGGAATCTTTTTTATGCCATCGACAGAAAGCACAAGGAGGTAAAATTTACCCCAATCGCTCTTCTCGCCCGTAGTCAGAATTATAGCAGTTCCATCCGGCAACAAAACAGAGCCATGCACAAACGAAAGCTCACTATCCAATTCCCATTTTTTCAATAAACTTAATTTTAGGTTATTCATATTTTTATCTCCTTATTTGTTTCAATATACTTAATCCTTTCAGCCGATCTTCTTCATCAACTAATCCTCATTCTTTCATATCATATTGTACCATTTTTCCTTATCCTTTTTAAGGAGGAAAGATGAAAATCTTACAGTAGAAAAGAAACCTTAAAAAGAGTATAATAGTATCAAATATGTAATGAAATGAGAATTGTGAACGGAGAGATGATAAATGGCAATAGACGGTGTAAAAATTATAGACAGTGATGACGGGTATGATATTTACAATACCATAGTTGAACGATATAAAGACGGTGAAAATATCGATGCAATAATTGAAGATATTTTAAATGACGAGGAAAACTTCTGCATAGATCCATTTTACACGGAAATTTACTGGACTGCATTTGCCTATTCTTTATGGAAGGTAGGGCATTTACCGGAAGAGATAAAGAATAAAGCGTTAGAAATAATTGCAAAAGATGCTGATGATTTCTGGCTTGAAATTGACGGCAAAGCTCTGAAGCAAAGGCAGAAAGAGCTTGATAAACTGGCTGTTCAGTTACAAAGTGAAAATCCTAAACCGATTAAAGTACCGAAGGCAAAAATTAAACGGGACCCGTATTTTAAAGTAGGAGAAGTGCTTGCAGTTAAATTTGAAAATGAGTACGGCGCCGTTTTTGTTTCAGATGTTGATCAGACACCAAGAAAAATAGAATATCATTTGGCTTGCACGCGCTTGTTACAAAAAGATAAACCGACTATGGATGATTTTTTGAACAGCGAAATTGCTTGTAAAAAGCAAAACACAAAATATGCTCTGGATACGGATTGCTGGTTTAATCACAAAGACTTAGGACTTCTATTAGATAAACTTGAAAAGATAGGCGAAGCGGTTTTTGAGGATTATGCTCTGTGGTCATTGTCACCTGCTGATACGCTGGAAAATATATATGAAGAAATTACCGCCGATAAGGAAGTCTGGCATCTTCGCTTTATGGAAACGTATCATTTGATAAAAGAAATTAAGTAACAGGAACCTGATGTTCATCCGACTGAATATTTCCGTCAAAAAGTTTTATACATCGATCCGTACTTGCTCCGATTCCCGGGTCGTGAGTAACAATAATAATTGTCGTTCCGCTTTCATTTATTTTTTTAAAGAGGTTAAGAACCTGAGCTCCTGTTTTGCTGTCCAAAGCACCGGTCGGCTCATCGGCTAAGATAATGTGCGGTTTTGTTACCATTGCACGTGCAATGGCGACACGCTGCTTTTGACCGCCGGAAAGTTCATTAGGACCGTGGGAAAGTCTATCGCCCATATCGACATGCTCCAAAGCTTCTTTTGCAAGTGCAATGCGTTTAGCTCTTTCCAGCCCCTGATAGCGTAACGGAAGCATAACGTTTTCTAAAACCGTCATATTTGGAAGCAAATGATACTGCTGAAACACAAAGCCGATCGTTTTATTACGCAGCACAGCAAGTTCTTTTTCCGTCATCTTTGCCGTTTCTTTTCCGCCGATTTCCAATATACCGCTTGTCGGCCGGTCAAGACAGCCTATCATATTCATACAGGTAGACTTTCCCGAACCTGACGGCCCCATTATCGAAACAAATTCTCCCTGATCTATACTGAAGCTTATGCCTCGCAGGGCATGCACGATGCTTTCACCCATTTCATATAATTTTGTAACGTTTTCCATACGGATAATAGTTTCACTCATTTTTCAAATCCTAATAGTATAATTTTAATTGCCAAAACTTTGCATCTATATTATAAACCTTTTTAAAACCATGAAGAAAGTATTTTTGCTCTTACTTCAAATTCCGTATCTTTTAATTTAACAAATTCTTCCCGATATATTTTTAATACTTCAAAAGAATAATAATAAAAACTGTAAAAAAGATTATCAGGAAAAACATTCTCATCTTCATACCGGAGACAATCATCATCTTCATTATAAACTTCAGACCATAAATATTCTTCTTTTAACATATCTTCAAAAAAAGGTAAGGGAGCGGCATGCTCCAACTCATCTCCTTCACAAAAACTCTCAGCTATTACGGCAAAAACTTGCAGTAGTTCTTCTACAATGTAGTGCGCATTCTTATTTGTACCGCTCTGAGTTAAAGCTTTCATAAAAATTCTTGTAAGAAATATAAGAGCAAACGGAGTTGCATACCACAAAGTGCTTTGATGTTCAATATTTATTGCTATTTCATACAATGCATTTTTTATTTTATCCGTATCCTGCATGTTTTCCAATATTTCAAAGTATTGAGGAAACAATGTTGCTCTTCCATAAGTTGTAGGAAGCCGATGCCAAGGTACATCTTCTATTTTTAAGTTATGAATATAAGAATTGTTTTTCATACAATATTACTCCCTTTCATATTTTTAGTATTATGGTTTTGCATGATTCAATAGGTACTTTAAATTCACTTAATTTTTAGTTTTATCTTTTACCACGCCGTCTATAAGGCGTGAAAAATCTATTGCGTTTTTTGAATTAATTACGGGTTTTCCGGTTTCTTTTTCTATTTCTTTTCGTGTATTTCCTGCGATGCTTCCGCCGCGCCGTGCCGTTTTTTTATTTTCTTCAAGCCCCTTAGGGTTAGTAGTATTGGTTAATTCAGTAACGGTAGCCTCTGCAAGCATATTAAGAACAAGCTCAAGTGTCGACATATTGTCTCTTAGATTTTCTTTTTTGAGGTTCTTAAAATCCTTATATTGTCTAACGGTCATACCGCTCCATGCTTTAGATATTTCGTTTGTCAAAATAGCATATTCTCTGCCTTCTTTTACGCCATGGTCTTGCCATGTATCGGTAAGTTCCTTTCTTACCTGAATAGCTTGCAGGCGCTGATTTATCCATTCCCTAGTATAGCCTTTTTTAAGATAGGTTTCTAAAGCTCTATCAATTGTCAATTCCGGATCTATGATTTCATCAACTCTTTCTTTTCCCACCTCGGCGAGCCACATCTTAAAGGGCTCTGCCTTAGGTGACGGAATAGATTGTATAATCCTAAATATGCCTTGCATATCGGCTGCATCGGTACTATATTTTTTACCGTCAGCAGCCTTAAATTTCAGTTGTCGACAAAATGTCGACAACTGACTTTTTTCTTCTTCTGACATACGTTTTTTAACGCGGTACCAATAATCCCTCGGATTAGGGCTGTCCGTTAAGGCTCCTATAACATCCACAACACTAAAATACCACTCTTCTTTTTCGTTATCCCAAACGGAGCGTATTTTATTATCTTCAAATAACTTTACTTCGTTATCCACGATATCGTCCTCCTTAGCATCCGCCGCTTTTTACAGCTTATATTTCTCAATCAACTCCATCAGCACAGACGCGGTATCAATTTCTTCTGAAAGTAAATCGTCAAACTCCTCTTCAAGCTCATCCTGCCTGTCGCAAATCCATGATAAAAATTCTTTTGCTTTTTCATAGTTTTGATGAATAAAATAATATTCACCTAAAATACATTTTGCAGATGTAACACTGGCAAGATCATCATCGAGTTCGATTACCTTATTCAAAGTTTCCAAGGCTTCATCATATAATTTTTTATTTAGTTGAAGCATACCCTTCTTTAGATATAATTCTCCATTCATATTTTACCCCCTATAATGTTTATTTTATCATTTTTCAACCGTTTTTGTAAGTGCTGTAATTATATTGTCCAGTGTTTCAGATACGGAATTAAGGCCGGCTTTTTTTGCAGCCTTAGGAGTTTTTTCCAATGAAAATGATACGGCTTCTTTTAAAGCTTCTGCATCCTTTAGTGAAATAAGATTTTCTTTCGCCACAACATTCCCAAAAAAGTCTGTAATAATTTTATCATCATTCAAAAGTGAATAACAATTGCGAATCATTATGCCGATATGAGAAAGCGTTATATAATCCCGTTTTTTCTGCATAAGTTCTATGATTACAGGCCAAACTTCGGAAGTTTTCTTTAAATACCAAAGCAGGCTTGCTGCAGCTTGCCGTACAGAGGCATCTTGATGCACTAAAAATAATTCTCCGAGCTCACAAGCCTTTATTTTGAATTCTGTGTTTTCTTTTTTTGAGATATAGTTTTGAGAATCTTTTACCAAATAAGTTAAATCAATATAACGTTCACAATATGTTTTAATCAAAAATAAATATTCCCATAACAGTTTCGGATCTTTTTCTGATTTTACTATTTTAAAAAGCTTTGTGTAATTTTTAGTTTCAGAAAACCAATCCCTTATCGGATAGGTATTCTTCGTACCAGTTTCCAAACAAGAGGCTTGTCTTAAAAACTTTATCCCTTTTGTTTTCATGTTAATATCGCTGCTTTGCGCTTGCAGCAATGCTTCATCTAATGCTTCTTTTGAATACTTTGCCATATTCTTAACTAATTCCTCTTAAACTTTTAAGAACAATTTCTTTAAACAGCTCGCCATCAAAATTATATCCGGCTGCTTTAAGTTTTTTTTCAATAATTCCGCCTAACTGTATCAACGAGTTTTCCATGAATAGAATAAACTTTCTATCCACTGGAAGAACAGGTTCTAACGACCAATAGTTTTTATCGATACAAAACTCTGTCGTATATTCTGTCTTTGCACGGAAATATCGGGTTGCAGTAATACCCGTTTTATCGCAATAAGAAGAAACATCTCCGCTGATATATACGTTGATTTTTATTCTATCTAGCCCTTCAAAAAATATTTTTTTAAAATGCTCTTTCAAGGAGTTTCTCATTTTTATTATCAATGAATGAACAATTTTCCCACCATCAACCTCAACCGTAATTTCACCGCCGATTACCGTACTCAAAATAACTTCCATATTGCTGTCTCCTCATATTTATTCTATCATCTTTTAGCAATTTTGTAAGTGTACTATTCTTTTATATTGTTACCTTCATTGCAAGATTATCAAAAACACTGTCAAAAAAATAAAGAGAAAAAATAATAATAATGGGAATGATGATAAGTTCAATATAGTATAGTTTAGCCGAAGTTGTAGTTACAATTTTATTCATGTTAATTTCTAAAGATATGCGGAAAATTCGCTGTGAAAACTTCCTGTTCTTTGGGAGAAAGATTCTCGAAGTCTTTATTTATCCTTGCGAATATTTTTTTTGCAAGTTCATTTTCCGATGCAAATCTCGCAAGATACTCAACTATTAAAGAACCCGCTTCCGGTTTGTTTTTCGAACTTTTGATTGTCTTAACCCCATACTCAGCTGCATAAGGGACAGCTTTACCGTCGGGTTTGTGATTGAAGGCAACAACGGCATACCATTTTGCTTTGAAATCCTTATTTAACAAGAGGCTCGCCAAATATTCATTTTCAGAACCCTCGGCTAAGTAAGCAATAGTTAAAACGCTTGCACCCTGCACATCTAAATTTTTATAAGTGCTAACTTCTTTTAAATATTGAATTGCTTTCTGCGTTCCTAGCATACGCAGAGCTAAAACAGCCCAATAGATTTCGTATTTATTACGCTTCATTTTAAGGCACTTAATCATTGTCTTTTCGGTGAAAGGCATTTTTTCATTATGAAAATATTCCGAAATTGCCCCCGTGTCATCTGTGTCATCTAATGTCCAATTTGGAAAAAGCGTTGTCTTCATTTATTTTTTCCCCCTTCAGTCATTATTTTATGCAGCTCTTTTATGTCTCTCATATTTTTAACCAAAAAAGAATGATATAAAATCTTCAATTTGCTTTGTGCTTAAGCAATGCGAGAGAATGCCTTCCGTATCATCAATAAAATTTTCTAAAGGCTCTTCGTCATCATCGCTTGTGTTAAATTTATATTTTTCTTCTTCCAGTTTCATACATTCGGATAAAAGAAAAATTTCCTAAATCGGTTTTATTTCTGCCGAACACATTATTAAATTTTGTTAGCGCTTCTATTAATTTCATAATATTTATCCTTTTTTAATTATATCACAGTTTTTGTTCTTTGATAATCCTATCTAAATATAATTTATCTACACTTATCCATTCAATGCTTTCTTTCCCATTTTTATAATTGCGATATTGGAATATCATCTCATCCCTTGTTTGAAATAATGCATTCACAGTCCAATTTTTTTCTAAATCATCTATTTTACAATCAATAATAAGCTCATCAATTAATTCAAGTGCGGATAAATCAAATACATAGCACTTCCCTTCAGTGGTACAAAATATTCCGAAACTATCATTGATTTTCTGTGCATTGGATAATGAATCTTCTTTAAATAAAGAATATGTCTTTTCAGCAATCAGTGTAAAATCCAAGGAAGAAATTTTAAAAAAAACCGAACTGTAAAAATCAGCAAGCAGAGCATATTTATCGAAGCTAAACATATACGATAAATTCTCCGGAAACTTATATATTATTTTCAGCTCATTATTGTTTAATTCTATGCAATAATCTTGAGAACCGTCCTGTCCTGCTGTAAAAGATACTATTATACGATTTTCTTCATTTAAACTTGTAAAAGCTATATCTGAATCGCTCAATTCATCTTCCATTTTTATAGAAGCAATTTTGTTTGCAGTTTCATCAAATGCGATTATGCATACACAATTTTCGTCCAGCCGTTTTGCAGCCCAAATAATCTTATTTGTATAAGGAGATTGATAGATAATGTTAGCATCGAGGTTGTTGATTATTTTTTCAATCTCGTCACTTGGTTTTCTGTTGATGCTCTCTAAAAAACAATCTTTAGTTTTGCTATAGAATTTAACATAAATCACAGTTCGTTCTTTCCTTAAAAATAATGGTTTAATTTTTTATCGGGCTGTTGATTTGAAAAACCTGAAAAAGTATTAGGCAATGCATTTTCATAGACAAAACGGCTCAAATCATTTTCAATAAATAAGTTAAATGATTTATTTATAATATGTATTTGATTTTTCCCTATATCATGAAAATATACAGAAGCTTCATATGGTCTGATATATAACTCATCCCCATCACTATTCAACCACAATTCCCCAATTTTAATATATTCCTCCCGTAATTCTAACATATCAAAATCAATAAGAATACCTTCCATTTTTAATTGCGAAATACAATAAAAAAATGTAATCACATCACTATGTAATAATTTATAAAAGAATGATGAGGTTAATTTTTCTTCGGTTAAATTATTTTCTACAACATCATCTTTCAGTAAGTGTTTTTTTATTACGGCAAACAAGTTAGGGTAACTTTGCTTCAATTTGGTAAATTTCAAGTCAAAATCAATAATATCAACTTTGTCACAGTTCAAGGAGATATCATCTATTTGCTTTCTCCATCCTTCCATATAATTGACTTGTGAATTTTCGTTATAAGATTGATTTATAGATTTTAAATATTCGCGAGCCGCATTTTGAGATATTAGTGCGGCACCCATTAAACCTTGTGACATCTTAGGTTTTATCTTTAAATACCATCGCGGCAACAAAAATTGTTTTGCAAATTTTTCATTTTGTTTCCACCAATCAATCCATTCTTCGGGTAGGAATAGTCCTTCAGATAAATGTTTTAGCCCGTTTATTATATTATTCGTTTCCATAATGACTTCTACTATAAACTTCCATATTTGATTTTGCAGGGGCACGAATAAAAAATTTTTACATTGACATTTCCTACTGCTAACTTTCCCAATCAATGGCTATGATTTTTGCATCTTCATCGAATTTTACGCAGAGTATTTCATCGCTTTCATCAGGTGCAATCATAAAATCCATTGTGATGTACGGCTTTTCACTGTCAATCCATAAGCCTACATTCGTTACTATCATTTTCGTTACAAACTCGGTAATATCAGTCGGTAAATCTTCCAGTCCGCATTCTTCAATATGAAAGTCAATATAGTAGCTGTCATCTTTTAAATATGTTATCAGTGCTTTTCTTGCTTCTTTTATTTTATCGTCTATGTTCTCAAGAAACTGTGCATAAAGGTCGAGTATGCCGGTAGACAGTTCTACATTTTCGGCGAGCCAAAGCCATGTCTCTATCCCCTGAATCTCTTTTTCCCAAATTACTTCCACATCGTCTGTTATCGCAAGATTCAACTGACCGAAGTATTGATGCTCGATTTTTTTCATAGTTTAAAGACCCCCTATTTTTGTTGAAATTAAACTCCTCTTTTTTTAATGAATGCTGCATTAAGTTAGCTACTTTTCAATCTACTTCCTAGTGAGAAAATTAGAAAATTAATCAGAATTTGCAATCTCATCTGCATTCTCTTTCAAATAAACAAAGTCTAATTGTCTCGCCGCTTCAATATATTCGCTTAATTTATCTGATTTTATTTTATAAAGAACATTGAGTGCCATTATTTTTTGATACTCTTCAGCATAGGTATCACCCTTATATTTGTCTCTTTCCCAAAATTCAATCGCATACTGTTCTGCTTTTTTATAATCTATCTCACTTAAAGCACTTAAAGACATTCTCTGTGTATATTCATCATCTACATTTATATACTTGAATACCCAATCAGTAACTGAACTATCATCTTTATAAACTGGCAATCTTTTTACTAGCTGCCACTTCGCAGTTGTATAAATTGAATCTATACATCTTTCAATCAAATATTTAAACCATTCTTTATATGACGAAATAAAGTCAGCCAAATATTCGCATTCATTGTCCCTGGCTACACAATAAAGTATAGATTCTAAATCAGTTTCGGTAACATCTTTTACTTCTACATTCTTTACAAATGAGATTGCAGATTCTCTCATTCTATCAAAAGAAGGACCTAGAAATTCTCCATTATCAGTATCTTCAGTCATCTCAGAATAATGCTTATAAACCCATTCTTTGTATATTCTCACTTCTTTATTTAGTATTCGGCTGTATTTATTCAAACGCCCACCCCTAACATTTATTTGATATGAATTTTTTCATATTCTTCTCTTTAAAACTTAAATTTGTAACTATCATTTTTTTCTCTTCTTCATTTTCAATCTCTTTAGCTACAACACCAATTAACTTTCCCAATCAATGGATATGATTTTTGCATCTTCACCGAATTTTACGCAGAGTATTTCATCGCTTTCATCAGGTGCAATCATAAAATCCATTGCGATGTGCGGCTGTTCACTGTCAATCCATAAGTCTACATTCGTTACCGTCATTTTACTTACAAACTCGGTAATATCGCTCGGCAAATCTTCCAGTCCGCATTCTTCAATATGAAAGTCGATATAGTAACTGTCATCGTTTAAATATGCTATAAGTGCTTTTCTTGCTTCTTTTATTTTATCGTCTATGTTCTCAAGAAACTGTGCACAAAGGTCGAGTATGCCGGTAGACGGTTCTACATTTTTTTCGAGCCAAAGACAGGTATCTATCCCCTGAATCTCTTTTTCCCAAATTACTTCCACATCATCTGTTATCGCAAGATTCAACTGACCGAAGTATTGATGTTCCATTTTTTTCATAGTTTAACCTCCAATAAAAACTTTTTGCAGCAAATATCAATTTGCGAAAAAAGTTTTTTCCGTGCTTTTGCAACGAAGTTAAAAAGCACATATAATAATGCGACGTTTGCCGAAAGGCAAACTCGGCAGATAAACAGTGAAACAGTATTTCTGTTGAGCTGTTTATCATACCTCCTATTATTTAGTATATCATGTTTATTTACTTTCTTTTTTATCTACAGTGCTATTATATCAAAAGCTGCGATTGTTGACAACCGCTGGAAAAACATCATAAAAAATGATATAATTTTTGTGAGCTCAGGATTAATCAATATACTCCGGCACTTGCGTCGGGATTGTTGATTTTCAAAAGTTAAGGAAAACATAATGGATGAACTATTGTTTTCATCGAACCAAAGAATGGAGGTCTTACGATGCTGCCGGCAAAAGAATGGATTGAAAAATATGAAAAAGTGAAGGAGCTGCTTGTATCTCCTGTGCATTACGGTAACTTGTTTTCTCAAGATGAAGTACAGGGGAAAAAGTTATTTATATTGCCGATGGGAACCATACATTTTCCTACGGGAAATATTCTGGTGCGTGATCCGCTTGTCTACCTTAACAAAAGCGAGGAGCCGTATCTGCAAAAAGTACCTACAGGAATTTTTCCATTAGAAACTTTAGTTGCCGAAATAGAAGAAGACCATTACCGGTATGTTGCAACACGGGTAAGGTTCTCCGATGAAAAGGCTGCCGTGTATCGTGAAGCCTTGATTGGTAATGAAGATTTGGATGACGTCAATGAAGAAAGTTTTTTCGGGTTTAATGTAGATGCAGGACTTGCAACGGTTGTCGATGTAAAAGCACGGGATGCCTATTGCGATTTTGAAAGCCGTTGGGTAAATGAAAACCCCGGCAAAAATATATACGACGATTATTTTGCAAAAGAATTTGAAAAGAGTTATGCCGCAAATCCACGCTTTCAACGCGACGGCGGGGACTGGATTAACTATCCTTTAGAGGGAACGGACTTAACCGTTCCCATGATACAAAGCGGTTTCGGTGACGGACAATATCCGGTATATTTCGGCTACGATAAAAACGATGCCATCTGTGAGCTTGTCATCGAATATATTTTCGTCGGATAAAAATAGCGATATATTGGAAAGTTTTAGTGTAACAAAGATATTTTTATGGAGAATATGTGATGATTTATGTACTCAAAAACAAAGAAATGCCATGGACATCTTATGGGGAGGTGCTGTGGCAAGGAATTTATTATTTTGATAAGAAGAAAAAAGAACATTGTTTGTTGAGGACTGCACCTTTTTGTCCCGAAATATACAGAAGTCAATATGATAAAGAGCGTCCGGTTATTATAGTAAGAGAGCATGTAAAAGAACTAATGGAGAACTGTTTTTCAAACCTCAATTTTGCAGAGGTTCGTAAAGAAAGAATTGTCAATTTGGATTGGCAAACATGGGATTTATCCGCAGATGAACCTAAAATGTATCCTTCGGGCGATATGGATGCGGAAGAATATATCACGGCCAGAAAACATAATGAGCTTTTGTCACAAACATTAGGAAACTTATATGCTTTGATTCCGGAGAAGGAAGGATATGCTTACTATGATGAAAATGAGCAAAAAGAAAAGTTGGTAAAATCTACTCTCTCAACAAAAGATATTTTTATCGTTGATTCTTTAAAAAATCAGGAAATTTATGTGAGTGAAAAGATAAAATCATTTTTAGAGGTTAACTTTTTAAATGAGATTTACTTAGAGCCGGCAATATTGGGAGAACCTGAAAATCCGGAAGAAGTGAGAGAAAAAATTTTATGGAGAGAGATATTAAAAGAAAAATCGGAGAGAATGTCTGTTAAAGACTGGCAGAAATGGCACGGATTAAAGAATAAGGCACAAAAACTGATTGAAGGAATGGAAGATTTAAAGAGCGAAAATGCAAAAATGAGACGAAAAGAAAAAATATTGCTCTTGCTAAACCAAGCGAATGAAATTTATCCTTTGAATACAGAGAAATGGATGTATGGATTTTGGGGAGAACTATAAGGATTACAATAATATCAGTAAGACGATTGATAAAAAAGGAAGATATAAATTACCTGATGGCAATAGATATGGAAAGGAAAACAAAAACTAAAGGACGAGCGGTACCCGCCTATGTATCCATCGAAATATCGAACCAATCGCTTTCTTCGGAAATAAGCCATTCAAGTCCGCGCCTTCGTTCCATTAAAACATCGGGATTTAAGTCTTTGATTTCCGTTTCGGGGCGGAGCCGCTTTTCTTCCGTTGCCCAATGGTAACGATAGTGAAGATCTAGCATATCCAGTATTTCTTCTATTCCGCGTAACTTACATTGTGCTTTAAACGCAGTTTTCCCGGCGACGTCGCCGACCAGTCTTATCGCTCGTTCCACATCACAGATATCATTCGGATAGGAAATATCTTCGACCAAGCCCAAAGCCCACACAAGCGGCCAATAAGCTTCATAGGTCCAGCATACATCGATGACATCCTGTTCGCTGTATGTTCCGTCAAAAAGTCGTTTTTCTTTTTCCAAAAGGCAGTCCGATACTTCATATTTTTCAAGCAACCTTAAAAAAAGCTCTTTCGATTCTTCATACCCTTGCTCATTATGAATATCTTCAGCCAACTGAATCGACAAAAGACATGCGATGGCTCTGTCACAGATTTCCTCAAAGCTTTTAAGCTTCGCCTCTTCTGATGATTCCCGCAAGGGCAGTTCTTCCATACAGGCAATGCCCATCCCCTTTATTTTTGCATTCGATTTTTCACGCCGATCTTCAGGTTTTATGTACATAATAATTCTCCATTTTTTGTTTACTCAGCCATTGTATCAAAAGCTGCGATTGTTGACAACCGCTAGAAAAACACCATAAAAAATGCTATAATTTTTGTGAGCTCAGGATTAATCAACATACTCCGGCGCAGAGCATAGACGAGGAACATCAGTGGTTAAATCCTCCGAGCAAATAAAATTGGGAACAAAAAAGTTAGGAGAAAGTTATGCAACTAATTGACAAGATAAAACAGATAGAAAAGTATATATGTGAGCATTTTGAAGAATGGGATTTGGATGATCCTGTCGAAGAAGAATATCTGAACGACTATCAGGAAATTTCCGGAGCTTCAGAGGAAGATATATCAGCCTTTGAGGAGAAGCTCGGTATAACTTTGCTGGAAGACTTCAAAGAACTTTACCGATATAAAAATGGAAGTAAATACTTAAGTATTTTACCCTGTGTTATAGATGAAATAGAAATGCCGTTTAATCTGATGAGCTTACAGACTGTAACAAACACAAAAGAACATTTTCAAAACAGAGATGCGCTCTTAACGGAATTTACGGATTATTTTACAAATGAAGATATTGAAAATATGAAGGACAGCAGGATTAAACCCTATCTCTTTAATAAAAAATGGATTCCCTTTGCCGAATACTGTGACAGCTGCTTTTTGATGTTGGATTTTGATCCGGATACAGCGGGAAAAGAAGGTCAGATTATCTGCTATATCCATGATCCTGATAAAGTGGTTTATACAGCGCCGAGTATTACGGAATTGATTGATGGGATAATTGCAGAAATTGATTAAACTTATTTTCAAAAATTAGGTTGTTCTCTCAGTGCATTATTTTCACAAAAGAGATACAACAAAGAAATACGGAAGAGAAACGATATGAAGTATATGGATTGGGATAATATGCATACAAGATTGGAGGCGCTATATATTTTGGATAATGCTTTGACGGACCCGTCGCAAGACGACTTGCGATTGGTAAGAAAGAAGAAACTCGACTCGAATCTCAAATATGTTATTGATAACGGAGCAGGAGATTCGTTATCTGTAATCTTTACGGAAACAGTGGTGTTGGTAAAAGGCTTTGCACATGAAAACAGTCTGAACCAATTTGCTGCCGACGAATGGAATCAAAGTATTATAGACAAGATGTACGAAGGGCTTGACGAGAAATTGATAAATCTTTTTTCAGTAGACGAAAGGGCGGAAACAACATTTTTCATTTGGTATGATGGGGCAGTTCACCAAAATCAAACAGATGAACATGATGGAGGTTACTGGCTATTGGGATATGCTTTCGATAAGTATGAAAGATTTCGAGAATTTGTTACAGAATATTACTCTATGAAATTCGATGATAATTTGTTGAGAAAACTATATACGGATTCCGTTTTATCATATTTTGAATTATCGGAATTGATTGCAGGATGAATAGATGTATTTTAGGAATTATTCAGAGAGATGAGAGGAGAAGCTGAAAATGTATCTATGAACTTATACGTGCAAAAACGAACCGACGCCGTAGGGCGATTATGGTGAGCTTTTAAAAGATGCATTGTAAATAGTCGGAGCAATTGGAGGTTGCGAAGGATATATGAGCGTAGCAATGAATTTTTGGATAGCCATACCGGTAGATGATTTCTTTCGGTATAGCAATGACATAATGAAAAAATACGGCGTATCCGCTTATGTGGAAGTAATTGACAATAAGTCCGGAAATCGGAACGTGTATACTTATCGGGAAGACAGGCCTAATGTATTTACCGAATATTTCTTTGAAGAAAGTTATCATTCTTTTTATTTTTCATGTTATCCGTTTGATGATGAAAAAAGTTCTATTCCGTTTGGCGCCTTTTATACACCTGAAATAGCTCCTTTTACAATCGAAGGCAACGGCGGATATGAAACGGAGAGTACACGAGAACAAATATATTTAAGACAAATTGATAAGCGGCCTGATAAAAACATCAAAAAATTTTATTCAGCTTTACAGCAGAAATTAAAAACTCTGCCGGGTATACAAAACGGCTATGTAATGGGAAAATACGAATATAAAAACCGCTATTTTTTGCCGTCATCAAAGATAATTATTCCCAATAATTCGCATAATAAAAACATAAAAGGAACGTGGGAGGACTATTATCTTAATTATCAGTATAATAAATGAAACAGAAACGACGGATGATATTGTGAAATGGTTACAAGGAATTTTCAAATAAATCAGCATTGAATGACATATACTATTAGTGAAAAGGAGATAACAAATGCTAAAGATCGGAAAAAATTATACGTTTGAAGATGACTGGAACGGAAGACAGAGCTGTCTGATGTATTTTAAAGAAGATGGATCTGCATCATGGTCAGTGGATGTCGGATTTGCTAAAGGTAATTTTAGGGGCGAAACAATAGCACCTTCTATTTGCATAAATCCAATAAGTACAGACAAAAACTCAGCAGCAGAATTAATTGGAGAATCCTTTTCTGTAATGACAATAGAAGAAAGCGATGACAGAGAAGATTCATTTTACATTTATGAACACGAACCGATAGTTTCATACAAATTAAAAATTCTTGAAATAAGGAATAGCAAGGCTCATATCCAATGCAGCGGAATATTAATAGTGGATGGATATACTGAACCCTATGAACAGGAAAAATTTGAAATCGACAGTTGGATACCTGTTATTGAATCGGTTAAGGACTGGGGAAAATTCGGATTATAAGGAAGCAGTACAGAGAGCGAAAAAATGGATAATATTAATTTATTACACCTAAAACAAAGGCTTGATTCGATAGACTGGAGCGGTAATTTTGAACAAGCGGACAAAGAACATTATGAGACTCTGGACAGTCTGTGTGAATACATCGAGGTAGAACTTGGCAGAAATCCAAAATCCGAAACGATAGATAATGCTCTATTACTCCTTGCAGAAAACATAACGGAAATTTCCACACTTGGCGAAAAGGGGGTTTATCCAATTATTTGCCGTGTCGACGGAGAGGTCTTTGCCACAAATAGTTTTACCTTCTTACACTATGACAATGAGACGCATACGCTTCACTGGGAGAAGCAGCTCACCCCCGTGTTTACAAATGAAAAAGTCCGAAGCAATTTTATGCAATCCTTGGAACGGGCAGAGGGTGTACATCACAAAATGGATTTTAGTTACTCCTATCCACAGATAGGCAGCCTTATGATAAAAGATAATTCGATTTATGCCTTCGTGGAAGCGGATACGGTAAATCCTTGCCGCTTATCACAATTTAAGTATTATTGGTATCTCGAACTCACCCAAGACGGTATCTACAAGAGGAAAATATGGGGAAAAGAAAAATTGGAGAGGCTTGCACAAAAGCATGGCTTGAGAGGGAAATTCAGTGCCCAAAAAGAATATCTGATACTATCCCCGATTTTCAAGACAGATGAATGGAAAGGGAAACAAAAACTGTTGAGATTGTCTGACCTTGAGCTTCTCGATATTACACTCCCAAGAGGATATTCCAAATTCAGGATCATGGATATTTGGGATAATCACGTATTTATCAGCGACGAGGCAGACCATATCGCCCTTTGCAGAATGGTGGAGTAGACGATTCCCGAGAGGAGGTAATGACAATGAACGAAGAAATTTTAAATAAGGTTTATAGTGCATCTCTGGAATTTGGAGAAAATTTCCACAAACCGATAATTGACATTGTTGCAGAACTTTATCCGTATATTCCCGATGATGAAAAAAACTCTATTGCCGATTATATCGGACAAACGAGAGACGCCATCGAGAACTTTTTTTATGACAAATACGATTACAAAAACGAAAAGGCGAATAAAGAGTTACAACATCAAGGCAAGCAGTGGATCGAAAAGAAATATTGTTGGATGAATAGTGAAAATGTCAATCGTGCGGCAGTTCAAGGAATGTATTATGCTTGGCACAGCTGATGACTATAATACGGTAAAAATCAGAAACACAAGAACATGTAATGGCAGTACTTGATATTGCATAAAAAATGGGTATAATTATACTAAATAACGGAGGTTGATATTATGGGAATTCTAAATAACATATTTGGCAAGAAAAACGAAAAACCAGAAAATAAAGGACAACATATCCTGTCTATGCCGATGTTCAAAGGCGATAGAGGGTATTCTCTGGATAAGGTTATACAGGATTTAAAATCATATTGGGGACTTAAGGTTGATGAGATAGAGGGAGATGATAATACTGCCACATTTAAAATCGACGAGGAACTTGTAGCTCTTGCATTGATGCCTGCACCGATACCTTCTGCGGAATTTGAATCCATATACAACTATTCTTACCTTTGGAAAGACGCCGAAAAAGAGATACAAGAGCATACCCAACATGCAATCGTATCGCTTTTAGGCTTAGGCAGCAATACACCGGCAGTCGAAAGATACTCTCTACTGTCCAAACTGAATGCTTCTATTCTGAGGACTTGTGAAACTGCGATAGGGATATATCAAGGCGCCTCGACGCTGCTGCTTCCAAAGAATCTTTATATCGATTTTACAGATCTCTTGTTGGACGAGGACGATATACTGCCAATTCAGCTTTGGGTGTATATAGGTATTATCAATAGCGATGAAAAAAGTAGCGTTTATACTTATGGAATGAAGGAGTTCGGCAAATCTGAAATAGAAATAATAGATGCAAATATGAAGGGCAGCGAACTATACGATTTTCTACTGCCTGTACTTGACTATGTCCTACAGCAGGATGTAACACTGCAACACGGAGAAACCATAGGATTTACCGAAGAACAGAAAATCAAAATCACAGAGTCGAAAGCAGTTTTTTTGGATGGGAACTCATTAAAATTAGAATTATAAATTGTATAAAGAAGCATACTAAGGGAATGACATCGAATTATCAGTATATAAACTATGTAACAGGCAAAGTAATGGATTGAAGTACTATGAAAAAAAATCAAATGGAGATGACAAGATTCTCAAACAGGATATGAGTCAAACTGCCGACCGTCCGGGCATGGTTTTTATGATTCATTTACTTATGGAAGAAAAATGCGGAATGCCCGAACAGCAGCGAAATTCTGGAAACTTGTAAATATCAAGCGATGACAGAGAAGATTCATTTTACATTTATGAACACGAACCGATGGTTTCATACAAATTAAAAATTCTTGAAATAAGGAATAGCAAGGTTCATATCCAATGCAGCGGAATATTAATAGTGGACGGATATGCTGAACTCTATGAACAGGAAAAATTTGGATTATAGAAAAAAGATTTTATGGAGAAGAATTAAAATGGATAAACTACAATATATCAGAGAAAATGAACAGTTAAATATTCTGCTTATGAATGAATGTGATATTTATTTTTATAAGGAAACAGGAGATACTCAGTTTTTGGAAAATAATGAAGAATACTCTCTTGGATGTAAGTCATTTGCACAAGACGGCAGCGGAGGAGAATATGTTTTTCTTGAAGACGGAAGTATAGGCTTTATCGGAAGTGAAGGTGAAGTTGGGCGAGCGGCAGAAAGCTTAGATGAGTTATTGACATTTTTAATCCATACCGGCTGTATTTCCGATTTTAGTTGTAAACATATTTATAAAAATAAAGAGCTGTTAAAAACTTATTGTAATGGATATATATCAAAAATAAGGGAAAGCTATAAGGCTCAAAATAAGGATTGGGACAAGGTGCGAAGCGATATTGCAAACAGTCTGTCGCTTGTTTTTTCTCCTGATAAATTAGAGAATGTCACAATGAAATTTTACAAAGCAGCAACAAGAGAACCGATATTTTCCTGTAAGTATCTTGACGGTAAAGAAGAGTATATTTGTGATTCTATACTTTCGGATATTGTAGGAGTATGGATAACGGAGCTTGTGGGGATGAGCAGAGAAGAAATTGAAAATTACAATCAACAACCCCGATGCAAGCGTCGGGGTATGTAAATAAACGATTAACAGACAAATCATTAGATATGTAAGAATTTTGGAGGAACTATGAACGAGATTGAGAAATATAGAATATTGAGTGCAGGAAAAGCCTTTGGTCACCGTGCCCAAATTGCTTTGTTGTTGCTTGATAGCCGCACAGCCTATGAAGAACTTAAAGAGGAAGCGGCACAAACTTCAGTTGCCGGAAGTTATGGTTGTACCGGAGGTTTTCCATCCGAAATACTTGAAAGAATAATAACAGAATTGATATGCCGCGATACCCGTAATAGTTGGTATCTGCCAGACAATGTAAAATTTTGGGACAGGCGTTTCGGGAGTCTGTTTGAGACCAAGTTTTTTTGCTATGATGATGATGTAGAAACTTGGAGTAAGATACTTTACAAATTCTTTGTAAAACTCAAGTGGATGCCGAAAAGAGAAGATTATACTTCAACAAAAAGCTATAATAATGTTTGGGGATATTTTGCAGAACTTTTAGCGGTTGTAAAACAAAATAATCATCCTGAATTTGATAAGTATTATGAAATTGCAATCAAAAACGGAATGAATGCAGTGATTTTGGAAAGAAAGTTAAAAGAACTGTCTGAAATAAAACAGTCCTTTATCGGAGTTTAAATCAAGTAGTGAACTGACTGTTATGTGAATATGGGAGAATAATTATGAATTACTATAACTGGAATGCAAAATGGGCAGTAAATTCTATTACAGAGTTAAAAGATTATACAGGAGAAGAAATTTTAAAATTATATTGCTACGGATTATCTGAAGAAAAATATCCCTTAAAAAAAGACAGAGACAACATTTTAAAAAGCTGGATAGATTATTTTAATAATACAAAAACAAACATTAAGAAGCTTTTAGTAACAGGTATTGTAAATCAGAAGTTATTGGAAGCGATATGTAATCAAACATCACTTGAGGAACTCGTTATATTTCAGGGTAATTTCTCGGACATACAGTGTATTGCAAAATTAAAAAACTTAAAGGCTCTTTCAATATATGCTTCATCAAGAGTAAAAAGTTTGCAGCCTATAGGCGAAATACAAAATTTAGAAGTGCTTATATTATCTAACTTCACCGGCGTAACGGATTATTCGCCGTTGGGCAAATTAAAAAATCTTAAACAACTGGGAATTCATAGTTCTATGGGAAATATAATTAAAGTAGATTCTTTTGATTTTTTAAAAAGTTTGAAGAATATTAAAAATCTTCATACAACAGGATTTAGGCTATTGAACGGAGATTATTCGCCTGTTTTAGACCTTGAAAAATTAGAATTTCTATCTGTTAATATGCCTGCTTATGACTACAAAATATGGAATGATAGGTTTGCAGAAAAGTTTAAAGATATTCCACAAAATGACCATGTTCGTTAATTCATACTGTAATAAAATTTTATTTATGAGATATATTAAGGAGTGATAAATTGAGCACTTACATAATTAAAGAAAAAACTTTGGTTACTCTTAAAGATGAAATATCTTTGGAATATCCGTTTTCTGATGACATGCCTATGATTTACTTAGGCGAGATAGCTAATATGCCGGAACATGGAATTTTTATAGGTCAATCCGGAAGATGTTATTTTGGGTATCATATTTCAAATTTTAGAGAATTAAGCGAAGATGAGATATAAAATATTAAGACAGAAAATATTTTGAGAAGTTTACAATGGATAATCAGATGGATTTTGTACTGCCTACTTTATATGATAAGTTTTTATCAGAAATGGGAGAGGATGGAGAATTTACAATAGAGGATACCGGAATCATTTTATATTCAAAGGCGTATTTGGTAGAAAGAAATACTACTTATCAGATAGAAGAATGGGAGCCGGATTTTTTTATGATTGGACAGGACGGTGACGTGGCTTTCTTTATAAAAAAAGATTCTGATGATACTATTTATATGAATGATTTGGGAGCCTTGGGTTCGATTGAAATGAAGCGTATAGCCTCAGATGTATATGAGTTTGTCAAACATTCAGGTGAGGATTTTGATTAGGGTGTAAATGATGACGAGAGTAGGGAATATAAGGGTGATTTAAGTTTTTTGAATAGTATGAAAGAGTATAAACTTAGAGGTTATAACCGGATTAAAAGATTTATTATTGACATGATTATATTTTTGCTAAGAGATGCAATACCGATATGTGGAGCGGTTATGGCAATGTCGGCAGTTATCGGAACTGTGAGTTGGTTAGTTGTAGATAATATGATATTATTGCTATTTTTGGCTGTAATTGCATTATTTATTTTAATATCTGTTCAATATTTGATTTCTAAAATAATCAGTGGACAGGCTGAAAAATTATATGGAAGACAAGAGTTGTATTTGATTAATAATAGCTTGTATTTTACTAAAGATGTAAGAATCCGTTTTAACCGTAAAATCAGTTGTATTAAATTTCTTGAAATCTATCAGGTAAAGAAAACAAAGTTTTATTGGGAGCTTGATTGCAGTTGCAATAAAAATGAAAAATACTGTAATGCAAGAGAAGATATTGAGCTTGCTTTGGAAAAATTGAGACAGGATAAAGAAAAATTAATGACAGTAAAAGAAATACTATTAATCAAAAGGCAATATGATAACCAAACCGAGAAAGTTATAGAAGATGTGTTTAATAACCACAAATCAAAATTATAAATATTTTAAAATTATTTTGGATTGATTGGAGAGAGGAATGGAATTAATTGAATACATGCGGCTAAGAAATAAAATGACACAAGAAGAATGGGAAGACTCTTTTGAGAAAAAGGAACGAGAGATTATTGTTCTAAGGCACGAAGGCGGCGGCGGAAGTTTGAGAAACGGTTTTTGGGACTGGGCTGCTTATTTCTTAGCTTATGTGGACTGTGAAACAGGTGAACTGCATAAAGAAGAAGGGCGTATAGTATATCCTGTCACAGACAAAGAAAATTTACCATA
Organism: Treponema denticola; assembly: GCF_024181645.1. Classification (NCBI taxonomy): domain Bacteria; kingdom Pseudomonadati; phylum Spirochaetota; class Spirochaetia; order Treponematales; family Treponemataceae; genus Treponema; species Treponema denticola. Next base: position 2,222,898 of record NZ_CP058624.1, read on the forward strand.
TCAATTTGAAGACGAAACCATTTACAAATTAAAGGTGCGTGCAAAGCTTCCTGAGGAAGTTCCAAACGGTGTACTATCGACAAAAAAACATTTTTTAGTTGTGGAAGTTCTTGAAAAAAATGCGGCTTGTAAGGAATTGGAAGAAATACTTGCAGAGTATAGAAAACCTATAATTTTACAAGATGATATATTAGGTGAACTGATTTATGATAGGCCTCTTAAAAGTTTTCAAGGAAGTATTATTTGGCAGGATAGAAAAATAAATATTATATTAGATGTAGATAAGGATAATAAGGGTGAAATAACAAAGGCAAAAAAAGCTCTGAAAACAATGGTTTCAGAACAGGAAAAATGGGATGCAGAACTGCGTATTTTTGCTGCCAAAAAACTTACTAAGCTTGCCTGCGAATGGGCAGAATCTGAAGAAGAAGCTGCTGAAATTACAGAAGAAAGTTTTGCAAAAAGAATTAGCCTCAATTCAATTTGTATGACATCAGGCGGATCATTTTCTGCCTATTTTGATGATAACGAGCTCTTCTTCGGGCATTGTATCACAGTCTGCGGAAGCTTAAAGAAAGGAATTGTGTCAGCCGATATGGAAGGGTAAAAAAATATAAGGAGAAGAACAATGGCAAAAAAAAGAGTGACCTTACCTAAAAATTTTGATGAACTGATTACAGCAGGAGATGTTGAAGTTCTTAAAGCCGTCTATGAAAAATGTGAGCTTACCGCTCATAACGGCAGATACAGCCTCAATACGGCGCTTCATTATGGCGGTGTTCCTGATGAACTTGTGATCTGGCTCGTAGAACAGGGCTTAGATGTAAATACACTCGATTATTATGGGCGTACACCATTATATAAACATGCCACTCTGGGCAGAGATACTGTAAAACTGCTGTATGAATTAGGAGGAGATATACAAAAACCTGATACATATGGGAGTACACCTCTGCATACGGCAGCAGGGTTTTTCCGGCCTAAGATAGTAAGTTTTTTGATTGAAAAAGGTGCAGATGTTAATGCAAAAGATGATATGGGACGAACTCCGCTAACCGAAGTCCTTGCTACTTGTAGGAATATTAATATTGTACAGGCAGCGGAAATTGCAGAAATGTTAATAAAGGCGGGCGCTGATGTAGTGCCTGAAATGGCGGAAAGAGTTAAAATAATCGGTAAGGATTTTGAATTTCACAGAGAAAACTTTAATAAAGATTACTTGGCTGAAACAGAAGCGGGACTTGAGAAACTCTATACACTATTTGATGTAAAGCCTGCTCCAAAACGCAAGACACATGACGGCGTTTCTCCCATTATTGTAAAGACAGGTTCTTGGAAGGAACAATACGATGAACTTTGGGAGATGCTGATTCCTTCAAGCGGAGCTGCAAAAACAGTACAGGGAGAAGTTATCCGTATAACAGGCAGGGTGCAGGATGAGCTATATAGAAACGGCGGAGTAAACTGGGATAAAGATTATAGAAATATGCTTAATACCCTGCCAAATCATTTTGCTTCAGGCACACCGCTTTCTAAGAAAGAACTGGAAGAAACCAAAGCGCTTATTTCAAATATCCGTGCAAACGGTAGTGATGAAGATGCTATAACGGATCGTTTGTGTGAACTTTCGGTTCTCTGGGTATTGTTAAATCCAACTCCTGTTCCTTTAGGCAAAACAAATTATAACAGATGATTGAGAATATAAACTTATAAAAAATAGTTCTTTGAGGCGGCAAAATGAGAGGAAAATCTCACACAAGTATTTTTTGTTCTCTTATAAATAAGCAATAGGAAAAGATGGAATAAGCCGTATTATCTTATTGAAAAACAAGAGAAAGAAAACAACTTTGATGCGAACATAAAAGGAGAATGTATATGAATATTTTTAAACCAATAGTCATTTTATTATGTATTGTGTGCAGTGTAATTTTTTTAAATGCCTGTTCTCATATTAAAGAAGATAGTGAAATGATAATCAAATATTTGGATAATAGATTTGGTAAGGATGCATATACCATTAAAAAAGATAAATATTATCGCCGCTGGCTTGTGACATTAAATGAATATCCCGATCTCATCATTTTTTATACTGTTTCCCGTGATCCTCTTTCCATGACATCACCATCTATAAAAACGAATTTTGATGAGATTTTCGGCGAGTATATCATTGAGGAATACAAAAAAAATTATGAACTTGGTAATGATGAGATTTTTTGGGAAATCCCTATAAATTTTATATACTATACGAAAGTACATTCACTTGAAGAATTGAAAGCTCCTTATGATAGAGCGATGGAATTTATTGCATTCGTTGCTGAAAAACATCCGATGCTTATTGATGAGAGATTACTAAACATACGAATGGATATTGACGGCATCAAACTGAAAGGTGCAGCTGATGATGATAGTATGATATATCAAGATATTTCTGAAGTAAAAAAAGATAAGCTTAACATAAAATCCTATGAAGACATTTGTAAAGAATTGAAACCGCAATTAAAAACGCATTCGGATAATCCTGACGGCTTTACATTTCATGCAGATATTGGAAGGTCTTTTATTTTAGGCAGTGATACATTTGAAGATTGTTTCTTTAAAAACCTTATTGTAAAGCAAGGAACGATTGAAGGATTAAAAAACATCATTTTGCAACCGGGGGAAATAAGTAACTCTTATGTTTTTAAAAGTGATAATCAATATGAGTTTACAAATATAACTTTACAAGCTAAAAACTTATCGGATTCACCATGTTCTTTGCTTGAGGCAACGATTATCAAAGCAATTATAGATGATGCAAAAGAAATATATATCGAACCGGTATGGATTGATCTTGTTTTTGATAAACGGAGAGAATGGAAAGAACCTTATGAAGTACTAGGAATTTCTCCTCCAAAAACAGAGAAAGAGAATATGGAAGGTGTGCAATATAAAAATATTAAGATTTTATTTGAAATGAATCAATATTACAAAGAAGTTAAAAGGATTACATTAACCTTTCTATAAGTAAGCAAAACTAAATAAGCAGCATTTGTTAGGGAATGTATTAGAATTGTAAACGGAGAGATGATAAATGGCAATAGACGATGTAAAAATTATAGGCGGTGACGATGGGTATGATAATGATTACTGAATGGATAGAAAGGATAAAGCGAAAACACAATTGTAAAGCACATTTTGGGAGTGATAGCTTTCAAATGAAAGACTGTATAGTAGCTCCGGTCCACCTAATTCCGGAGGAGATTTATGATAATCAAGAGTTTGATTTCTATGTCAAAACAAAATATGATGTTTACCTGCTCCGTATTATAAATAATGAAGCTAAGTGCGGGATTATTTATCCGGCAAAACTTAGCGGTATTATATATATCATAAGCAATTTACCTATTAGCAAAAACAATATAACCGAATCTATTCAAAAAACTCTAAATCGATTAGAGGAATATGGCTTTCCAAATTTAAAGAACTCAAAATGCAACATCGCATTTCAAATAGAGTGATAAATAGATAATGACAATAAGTTGCTCTTTCTATATTGAATTTTGGGGAGCATAATAGTATAATAATCATGATAAATGCTCCCCAAAGGAGAAAAGATAATGCCAACAAAATATAATGAAATACAGGAATTCCTCAAGACTCGTGCCGATCTTCATGCCAGATTAAATTTACTGCCGTATGACGGTACACCTGAAATTAAAGAACGCGGCGATGGAAAATATTTATATGTTAGAAAGCGTGTAGCCGGTAAACAAACATCGACATATGTGGGAGTCTATACAGAGGAGTTATATAACCAGCTTCTTCGTAATGCAAAAGAAACTCGCAAAATAAGAAAAGAACTTAGACATGTAGAAAAACAACTTGCTATTGCCGGATATTCCGAAGATGAACTATCTTCCAGCGTTATGGCTAATATTGAATTTGCAAGAGCTAATATAAAAATAAATATCTATGATCAAGCTGTCTTGGAGGGAATTGCAACATCTTTTCCACAGACAGAAGAAATTATAGACAACGGAAAGGTTTCCGGCATGACAGCAACTGATGTGCAAAAGATTTTGAACTTGAAACATGCTTGGGAGTTTATTCTAGATAAAGATGTTATTGCAAGTAAATCAGACTATTATATGCTTAGTCATATTGCAAAACTTGTAAATGAAGGTTTTTTTGCAGAAGGCGGCCGCATTCGTGGTGTTCCGGTAACGATTGGTGGTTCATCTTATGTTCCGTCTTTACCGAATGAAGCAGATGTTAAAGATAGAATTCAAAAGATTACCGAGGAGAATGATGATGTGATTAATATTGCTATTAAACTATGTCTTTATTGTATGAAGACACAGATATTTCTTGATGGTAATAAGAGAGCCTCTGTTATTTTTGCAAATCATTATTTGATTTCTCATGGCGGCGGTTTTATTGTAATTCCGGAAAAGGAAGTTTCTGAGTTTAAGCAGTTATTAGTAAAATATTACGAAGGAGAAGGTGTATCCAATATTGCCAGCTTTATGAAAGAACGCTGCTGGAAAACAATTTGATTAATGTGAGAGGAGATAAAAAAATTGCAAAATATATTTTGGCTATTCCCTATTATTTTTATGCTTCATGAGATGGAAGAAATAATAGGATTTGGAATATGGTTAGATAAAAATATAGATATAGTCAGAAAATATAATAAACTTTCTGTGCTATATCAAAATTTTAGCAATGAAGGTTTTTCGATAGCTGTTTTAGAAGAGTATTTACTCTGTATAATCATAACTGGCGTAAGCATTTTTTTCAAAATATACATCGTTTGGATTGGAGCCTTTATTGCTTTTTCATTGCATTTGCTTGTTCATATAATCCAAAGTATTATTATTAAAAGATATATTCCGGCATTAGCATCAAGTATAATTCTTTTACCGATAAGTGTATTCCTACTAAATAAAGCAATTTATACTTTTGAATATACATTCTTTAGTATAGTAATTTCATCTGTATTATGTGTTATCACAATATTACTTAATTTAATGTTTGTGCATAAAATAATGAAAAAGATAACTGAAATAAAAGAAGGTAGAAAAATTGCTTGTGATGATACCGTAAAAGGATATTCAAATATAGACGATTTGCGGAAAGCATTGGAAAAATAAAATGGATATGAATCAATACTTGCAAGAAACTGCAATGCTGGATTTTTCAAATCCTGTCATTCAAAAATTAATAGAAGTGAAACATTGGAAAGAACAAAATAAATTTGACTGCCTTAAAGCTATTTATAACTTTGTAAGAGATGATATCGCATTCGGGTATAATACAGATGATGGTATCAGCGCATCTAAAGTTCTTAAGGACGGATACGGTCAATGCAATACAAAAGGAACACTCTTCATGGCTTTGTTGCGTGCCTGCGAAATTCCTTGTCGAGTTCATGGTTTTACCATAGACAAACAATTACAGAAAGGAGTAATGAGCGGATTTGTTTATAAAAATGCACCGCAGAATATATTTCACAGTTGGGTTGAAGTGTATTTTGAAGATAAGTGGTATGAACTTGAAGCCTTTATACTGGACAAAAAGTATTTATCAAAGCTGCAAAAACAATTTGCAACCTGCAACGGTTCTTTCTGCGGTTATGGTGTTGCAGTAAAAGATTTCCGGCATCCAATAATTGATTTTGACAGGAACAACACGTACATACAAAGCGATGGAATTACTCAGGATTTTGGAGTATGGGATTCTCCGGATGAATTGTTGAAACATCATCATCAGGAAGTGTCAGGAATAAAAGCCTTTGCTTACAAACATTTAGGAAGGCATTTGATGAACTGCAATGTAAAGAAAATAAGAGCGGATGCTACTCTCTGATGTTTGATTTGATGTTTGATTTGACTTGATAAATAGAATGGAATATGATATAATTTTATTCAAATCAATTTGAATCAACAACCCCGACGCAGAGCTTCGGGGTATGTTGTTCTCATAAGGTGGTTGCAGTCGGGCTTTAATACCCTTTGTTACGACGCAGAGCGTCGGGGTATTAAAACCCTCCGCACGAATAAAATTAATTTGAATCAAACTATTAATGAGGATATACATATGTTCATTGGAAGAGAAAAAGAATTATCATATCTAAATGAATTTTATCAAAAACCCGGAGTCGGAATGACTGTTATATACGGGCGCAGACGTATCGGTAAATCTACCCTTATTTCGGAATTTGTGAAAGATAAAAAGGTAATTTTTTATACAGCAACCAAAGTGGGCAAAGAAAGAAATCTGGAGTTATTCTCAAAACAGGTAACGGATGTATTTTTAGCCGGTATTGAAGATAGAAGCTTTCGTACAATCAGGTTACATGATTCTTTGCAGGATGAAAAGACGGTATTAGTATCACTTGACGAGATGTATCAATAGTCAGTGCTTGTATGGAATAAAGCGTTGAAACAGGAGTTGTAAATTATGAGAAGAATAACATTTCAATGCAATAAATATTCACCCGGTGTATTGTATATTATGGTGTTATTCGGAGTAAGTCTTGGGCTTTTAATTTTTTATGCATTTCTTGTGTTTTCCGGTATTGAGAAAGGACCGGAAGATGGACCGGTATATTTCAGAGAACACCCCATGCATGCTGTTTATTTGATATTCGGTTTAATTCCTATTGCTATGTCGCTGCCGGCGTGGATTGCCGCAAAATGTTGGAGCAGCAAGGAGGAGGAAGCACAGCTTGAACTATATGAAGATCATGCCGTTTTATATTGGAAAAATAAAGAATTACACATCAAAAAGGGAGCATTAAATATTAAGATTCCTAAACCGCAGCCTTATTGGTACAAAACTTACATATTAAAAATACCAAGACACAGAATAGTTTTAGTCGGCTCCGTAAAAGAAACAAAAGAAAAGAGAAGAAGGCAGCTTTCTTTGGATATTGCAATAGAGGAACTGTCAGCTTACAAAAAATAAAAAGCCGTGTACATAATGTAGATAGAGTACAAAATCATTAACCATTTCAAGATATACCCTATCGGGTATATAATAGCTTCTAATTAAATAATTATACCTTTTAGGGTATATTTTAGCGCCCATTACTTGACATTATACCCTAAAGGGTATATACTGTTCCTATAATAACTTCAAAAGAGGCAATATGAATAGGATAGCAGAATTCATTAAGACCAGCAGAAAATCCGCCGGTTTAACGCAAGAAGATTTTGCGATAAGAGCTGGTCTTGGACTTCGCTTTGTCCGTGAATTGGAGCAAGGAAAAGAAACCGTACGCATGGATAAAGTGAATGTTGCACTGGCTATGTTCGGTATGGAGGCCGTCCCGGGCAAAAAGGAAGGAATATAAATGAAAAACATATTCAGAACTGCGTATGTCTATGTATATAATAACTTTGCCGGAAAACTGAGCGAAACTGATGAAGGATATTCTTTTTCTTACGATAAAACCTATATCAAGGCAAGTAACCATCCGGTTTCATTGACCCTTCCTATATGTGAAGAACCTTATAAATCAAAAACATTATTTTCTTTTTTTGACGGACTGATTCCTGAAGGCTGGCTTCTTGATATTGTAAGCCGTAATTGGAAGATAGATACTAAGGACAGATTTGCATTGCTTTTAGTTGCTTGTAAAGACCCTATCGGAAACGTCAGTATCAGAGAGGAAAAGATATGAACTGTCTGTGTTGCGGAAAGCCGATAAAAGACAATAGCGGAAATAGCGGCTGGCATAAAACATGTATAAAAAAATTTTTCACAACAACCGTTATTCCGGAAATTGAAATAACAGACTCAGTGCTGGAAGAACTTGCAAAAGAAAGCACCAATAAAGGGTATACTATTCCGGGTGTTCAGAAAAAACTTTCATTACATCTTTCAAAGGAAGCTTATCCCAGGTTGACTGTTGTGAATTACCCGACGGGATATATTTTAAAACCTCAAGTAAAAGAATTTCGTGCACTGCCGGAGGCTGAACATATTGTTATGTCTATGGCAGATAAAGCTAAGATTAGAACCGTTCCTCACGCTCTTGTAAAAAGCAAAGACTCTTATGCGTATATTACAAAAAGAATAGATCGTGTTTTTTCAAAAGATTCCAATGTAAAGATGTTTGCAATGGAAGATTTTTGTCAGCTTGATTTAAGATTGACTCAGGATAAATATAAAGGCTCTTACGAGCGGTGCGGAAATATAATTAAAAAGTATTCGTCCCGTTCAGGTCTTGATATGACCGAACTATTTTATCGGCTGGTATTTTCGTTTATTGTTGGAAATTCCGATATGCATTTAAAGAATTTTTCCTTGATTGAATCGGAATCGGGCTCAGGAGAATATCATCTTTCCCCTGCATATGATTTGCTTCCGGTAAATGTAATTATACCTGAAGACAAGGAAGAATTTGCTCTGCCGATAAATGGGAAAAAAAGAAATATTCATCGTAAAGATTTTCTTATCTTTGCAGCCGGTTGTGGAATAGCAAAACTTGCAGCAGAGAAAATGATCGAACAATTAGTATCTATGACGCCTGTTTTTATTGAAATGTGCCGTAATTCTCTAATGCCTCAAGATATGAAAGAAGCCTTTATAGAATTAGTCGATAAAAGAGTATCAGCTCTGAGGTAGATTCAGAGTTTACAAACATTGCTTTTCACTATGCTGTTTAATATGTTCATAGCGATTTTATGTTATATTTTTATGGTTATAATATACTTTATTATCGGAATTCCGGAATGGAACCGTCATAGCTATCCTAGTAATTATCGAATCATTTATAACCTACTGCTAGAAAAACACCATTAAAAATGATACAATCCTCAATACAAAATAACTTTGAGAAAAAATATGGAAAAGCAAGCGCTTTTAAATCAATGGCTGCATGAACAAGAAATAGCTCATATTAAAGGTTGGGATTTCTCTCACATTAGAGGAAGGTATAAAGAAGAGGACGATCTTCCATGGGATTTTGGAAAAATCATAAAATCTTATCTGAGTGATACCGATTATTTATTGGATATGGAAACAGGCGGCGGAGAATTTCTTTTGTCTTTTATGGCCAATGCTAAACACACCGCTGCGATTGAAGGCTATGAACCAAACATCAAAATGTGTGAAGAAAGACTTCGTCCTTTAGGGATAAATTTTAAAGCATGTGACGGCGAAGATATCCTTCCTTTTGAAGATAATTACTTTGACATTATTACTAACAGACATGGTAAATACAATGTAAATGAGATTAAAAGAACTCTTAAAAAAGGAGGAGTATTTCTTACACAGCAAGTAGGCGCTGAAAATGACAGAGACCTGGTAGAGCTTTTAATTGGCAATATTGACATTCCGTTTCCGGAAGCTTATTTGAATATTGCGAGACAGGAATTTGCAGATAACGGATTTGATATTATAGAAGAAGCTGAAGTCTATAGGCCGATAGAGTTTTATGACGTAGGTGCACTTGTCTGGTTTGCGAGAATCATTGATTGGGAATTTCCCGGTTTTGAAGTGGAGAAATATCAGAAGAATCTTTTTAAAGCACAGGAAATTCTTGGGAAAGAAGGTGTAATTAAGGGAAGGATTCATAGATACTATTTTGCGGCAGCTGCATTATAATAACGGTGCCTTTTCTTTTTCCGCTTTCGGCAGAGACCGAACCGCCTAGTACCTGCATAATACTTTTAACGATAGAAAGCCCCAAGCCTGTGTGCAAAACCGGATTGAATCTTTTAATAAATTGTATTATCTTTAAATATAAAGGCTGTTCTTTGTTAGATAGTTTGTTTTATTAAAGAGGTTAAAATGAAAAAAGTAATGTTTACTATCCAGCACTTAAAAAAATTTTATCTTGTTTTTTATTTTATTTTTTGATAGAATAAGGGCGATAAAATATTTGGAGCTATTTAAATGACAGATAATGTGGAAAAAATACTTAACCGTTTCTTTTTTAAAAATGTAAACGGTATTTGGACAGGAAATATAGGCAATAATAAATTTCTTATTAGGCAAGATAAATCAACCAATCAAGAACTTGTTCTTAAAACTTCTTGTGCCGTAAGCGGAGCAAAGGGAGACCTATTCGCTTTTTTAGATGAGCAAAAAAAGATTGGAAAGATAAAAACCTTTAATATGGACGAAGATTTGTTATCCTTGACCTATGCTTGCAATAACAACGATTCAGAGTTTGAATTTTTCTTAAAAGATCTTTCCGATATTTTAACAAAGTTAGAATCACACGATGTTTGCTTTTCATGTAATAAAATACGGGAAACAAATGCTTATAAAATCAAGAACGTTCCAACATTTTTATGCTCAGAATGTGTAGAAAATTTTAAAACTAAGATGGAAAAAGTAAACAATGAACCGAATAATTATTTGACCGGAGCCTTGTGCTGTATTATAGGAGCCTTAGTCGGTTCTTTAGCTTGGATCTTAATAGGCTATTTCGGTTTTTATGCATCCATTGCAGGATATTTTATAGCCTACTCTGCATTTTACGGTTATAATTTTGGAAAAGGAAAGGCAACCAAAACAGGTGCTATAATAAATATCATTGCGATAGTTTTTGCTCTGCTTTTTGCCGAATACATAGGTTTATTTTTAGCCGTCCAAAAAGAGGTCAGCTTAGATTTTGTATCCTTTGTAAAATTCTCTCCGGTATTTTTTGCCGATCCGGTCTTTATAAAATCCATTCTTCCCAGCTTAGGTCTCGGCTTTTTGTTTGCAGGCTTAGGTTCTTATAGAATCATCAAGGATATGTTTACAAAGGCAAATGAACTTTCAGACATCTCTATAGAAAGAATTTGATAAGTTTAAAAGAGTCTCTACATTGAATAAAACCGCTTCTCTTAATAAACCGATTTGTACAATCTTGTCAATATGTTTTCAAGTTTTTTGCCGTAATTCGGGTCTGCCGCCCAAGTTCCGGCAAGCCCGTAAATTGTAGGAGCCTTCCCCTTAGGATTAACATATTTGTATCGCGGATCAGCCGGCGGACGGACAAGGGGCTTAGCCGTAGCATAGGCTTTTAAATGCTGAACATGGGCCAAAACTCCCGTCTTTTCGCTTGGAAAACTTTCTCCTTTTTTTCCGTCCCCGAGTGAGCCCAGTCCGCAAAAATTATTCATCGCCTCGCTTACAAGACCTCCGAAACGCAAAAACCCCGTTTCCAAACACATTTGCGAAAAAGCAATATCCGAATTTATTTCTTCTGCATCAGCTTCTTCTATATAAAATTGAGCCAGCCGTTTTACCTTCTCCCTATCGGCCTTGGGGTTTTGGCTCATAAAAAAAACGGTTAAATCCTCAGCCGAGCATCTGCCTCGGCTTTCTATTAAATGAGGAGGCCGTACAAAAAAACTCAAACAAGAAAAAAACAAAAACGATAAACCGAAAATAAAGATATAAAAAATCCGCTTTCTCATAGCTATAGTTTCGGAGAAAATAAATTAGACTTGAATTTTCTATTGACCAAGTTTCTTTTTAATGATATTATACCGCCCCTGTAAAAGTTTTTATGGAAGAAAAAATGATTAAGGTTCAAAATATTTGCAAAACATACAAGGTCGCAAAAAGAAATAAGGGCTTAAAGGAAGCAGCAAAGGCTCTTTTTAAGAGGGACTATGAATATATAAAAGCTTTAAATGATATTTCTTTTACAATTAACGAAGGAGAAACCGTAGGTTACATCGGACCGAACGGGGCCGGAAAGAGTTCTACCATAAAGGTTCTCTGCGGAATCCTTACTCCCGATTCGGGAACTTGCGAAATTGCAGGTCTTGTTCCATGGAAAAAGCGAGTGGAATATGTAAAAAACATCGGTGTAGTTTTTGGGCAAAGAACTCAGCTGTGGTGGGATATCCCCGTTATAGATTCCTTTGAACTTTTAAAGGATATTTATTCTGTACCTCAAAATCTTTTTCAAAACAATTTGGAAGAGCTGATCAATCTTTTAGAATTAAAAGAAATTGTCAAAACACCTGCCCGTCAGCTTTCTTTAGGCCAAAGGATGAAGTGCGAAATTGCAGCTTCTCTTTTACATAGTCCCAAAATTCTTTTTTTGGATGAACCGACAATCGGGCTTGATGCTCTTTCAAAATTGACGGTTAGAAAATTTATTTCGGAACTGAACAAAAAAAATAAAACGACTATTATTTTAACAACCCACGATATGCAGGATATCGAAGCAATTACCGAGCGTATTATTTTAATAGACAAAGGACGGATTCTTTTAGACGGCACATTAAAGGACATTAAGAAAGATTCCTTATCTTTGGATGAAAGCCTTGCCGAATTTTATAAAGAGAATTGTTAAAGGGCTGTACGGCTTATGAAAAAATATCTTTCTTTTTTTAAAATACGTTTTATCGCAAACTTACAATACAGGGCAGCAGCTCTTGCCGGTATCTCAACTCAATTTGCTTGGGGAACTTTAAATATCATTTTATTTAAGGCCTTTTATGAATCTTCTCCGGAAAATTTTCCTATGGGCTTTTCTGCTTTTGTTTCTTATATTTGGATGCAGCAGGCATTCTTAGCATTTTTTGCAATGTGGACATTTGAAAGTGATATAACCGATTCGATTGTTTCGGGCTCCATCGCGTATCAAATGTCTAAACCGATAAACATATACAATCTTTGGTTTACCCGCTCGGTTGCATTAAGACTTGCAAGAGGTCTTTTAAGATGTTTTCCGGTTTTAATAATTGCCTCAATTTTACCTCAGCCTTACCGTTTGATAATGCCAGATCCTATTACCTTTTTTATATTTATAGCTTCTATGATATTGGGGCTTTGCACGGCAGCAGCCTTTACCTGCCTGATATACGTGCTTTGTTTTTTTACTGTTTCTCCCAAAGGGCTTCAAATAGTATTTTTCTCGGCCTCCGAGATGCTCATGGGGCAGATAATCCCTATTCCTTTTTTCCCTGAAACAATAAAAAAGATTTTGGAATTTTCTCCCTTTACGGGAATTCAAAATATTCCTTTAAGAATTTTTTCTTACGATATTTTACCTGCCGATGCAGGTAAAAAAATACTCTTACAAGTCTTCTGGCTCCTCGTTTTATTTTTATCGGGAAAAATTATTGCAAGAGCAGCAGAAAAAAGGTTGGTAGTGCAAGGAGGCTAATTAAAATTTAGGATAATTATGAACGGCTTAAAACTTTATTTTAAATATCTAGGTATTCTTTTAAAAAGCACAATGCAATACAAGGCTTCATTTTTTTTATCCTGCTTGGGGCAGTTCCTTTTAACCTGTAACAGCGCGGCTGCTCTTTATTTTTTATTTGCGCGCTTTCAGTCCATAAAAGGTTTTTCCTTTGCCGAAGTTGTTTTTTGTTATTCAATAATGCAGTTAAGTTTTGCCATTACCGAAAGCTATGCACGAGGCTTTGATTCATTTTCTGCATTGATTATAACCGGAGACTTTGACAGACTTCTTTTGCGTCCCCGAAATTTACCCCTTCAAGTACTGGGAAGTAAATTCGAATTTTCAAGGATAGGAAGATTGCTCATAGCCGTCGTTTTATTTTTTTACGGCATAAGATTCGGAAATATAGATTGGTCTTTTTTAAAGGTGTTTACAATTATATCAATGCTTTTAGGAGGCATAGCGGTATTTTCAGGTCTTTTTTTAATCTATGCAGCTATTTCTTTTTTTACCATACAAAGTCTTGAGTTTATGAATATCTTTACCGATGGAGCCAGAACATTTGCCTCATACCCTGTTTCAATATACGGAAATAAAATTTTACGCTTTTGCACATTTATAATTCCTTATGCCCTTTTTCAATACTATCCGCTTTTGTTTTTATTCGATAAATACAAAAATCCTGCTCTCGCCTTTTTACCTCTTCTTTCATTTTTGTTTTTGATTCCTGCTTATCTTTTTTGGCTGCTCGGAGTTTCGAAATATAAGTCGACAGGATCGTAAAAACGCATCGGTTCTAAATTTCTATTTTATAAATTTTCTCCATTATAATCTTTTTCATTTATTTATTGCATAAACGCCTAGTAAAAATAAAAAAATTAGTGTACAATCGCATCTGTCAATTCTTAATGTACATTCAATAAAAATCAATTACAAATAGTTTTTAAAATAATACTTGAAAGGAACTCTAAATATGGTAGGTGAAAAAAATTATCAGAAGGAGGGAAGACGGTTTTCTATCTTAAGAAAATTAGTTTTCTTTTTTGGTGGGTTAATCCTGATAGGAGGATTTACAATGGGAGCCTCTGCTTTATTTGTAGCAAGAAATGCCTTAATGGAAAAAATTGAAGAGGCTTTAATAATGAAGGCAAAGGATACGGCAGAAATTGTCGACGGACGGGCCAATGCCTTGTTATATTTTTTGGAAGGCCTTGCGCGTATTCCGGCACTGCGCGATTCCAAACTCACTTTTTTTGAAAAAGTAAAGGCATTACAAAAAGATGCAGAGCGGAATAAAACGATAGAATACTTTGGAGTTTCCGATAAAAACGGTATAAGATATTCTCCTGACGGAACTTCCATTTTTGTCGGTGATAGGGACTGGTATAAGGAGGCTATTAAAGGCAGGAATTTTATTTCTGAGCCTCTTATAAGCCGTACAACGGGTGAACTTCAAATTATATTTTCCGTACCTATTTATGATGATGAACACAATATTTTAGGCGTGTTTAGTGCCGCAGTTAACGGCTTAGATCTTAACAATCTAATCGACGACATCGTAATAGGAGAAACGGGAGGTTGTTATATTATTGATGCTTCAGGAACAACGATTGCCGATAAGGACATAGAACTGGTTAAAAGACAAGAGAACAGCATTAAAAAAGCCGTATCCGACCCTGAACTTAAAAGCATTGCCGATTTTGAACAAAAAGCTTTAGCATCTTCTGAAGCCGGTTTAGCTAGATTTGTATATGAAGGACAAAAAGAAATAGCCGCTTATTCTCCTATGAAAACGAAAAACTGGAAAGTCATAATCAGTGCTCCTGTTCATGAACTTACCGGCAGTCTCCGGCCTTTAAAAATCACAATCAGACTTATAGGTATCAGCATATTGATTGTATCTATTATACTTACGGCTGTTATAGCCCTTACAATAGTAAAACCCATTACATCAACAGTGCAAGCTCTTAAAAATATTGCAGATGGTGATGGAGATTTAAGGGTACGCTTACCGATCAAAAGGAATGATGAAATAACCGATTTATCAAAATACTTTAACAAAACAATTGAAAAAATCGGAAACTCAATCAAAACGGTAGGTTCAGGCACTCAAGAAATGGAACAGATAGGAAATGAGCTTGCAAGTAATATGACGGAAACTGCAAGTGCCATACATCAAATAAGTACAAACATAGAAGGAGTAAAACAACAAGCCCTTACACAGGCGGCGAGCGTTACCGAAACCTCAGCAACTATTGAACAGATTATTAAAACTATCGCACAATTAAACGGCATGATAGAATCTCAAGCTGCCAGTGTAGCCGAATCCTCATCGGCAATAGAGCAAATGGTAGGAAACATAAGCTCCATAACTCAGACTCTTGCAAGAACGGATGACGCAATCAAAAATCTTGCAGGAGCTACAGCAGAAGGAAAAGAAACTCTTTCACTATCAAATACCGTAACTCAAAAAATTTCGGAGGAATCCGGCGGTCTTTTAGAAGCTTCAAGCGTTATCCAACATATAGCAAGTCAAACAAACCTCCTTGCCATGAATGCAGCTATTGAAGCAGCTCATGCCGGAGAAGCCGGAAAAGGCTTTGCCGTTGTTGCCGACGAAATTCGAAAACTCGCAGAAGAATCAAGTTCACAGGGAAAAACAATAACTTCAACATTAAAGATTTTAAGCAAAGAAATTGAAAACCTTTCGTCTTCTTCAAAATTGGCCGAAGAAAAATTTGACAGCATCTTCGCTTTATCTGAGCAGGTAAAAAAGATGAGTGAAACTCTTATGCTTGCAATGAAAGAGCAAGAAAACGGCGGCCGTGAAGTTTTGACGGCAATTCATAATATCAATTTAATCACTTCACAGGTAAATGACGGTTCAGCCGAAATGCTTGAGGGAGGAAAAAACATTGCCGTTGAAATGCAAAAACTCGATGACCTTACAAGAGTGATCACTGCAAGTATGAATGAAATGTCAGCTGGTGCTCTTCAAATAAATGAGGCAACTCAAGAAGTCAACATCATCACTCAAAAAAATAAAGAAAATATCGGCAATCTCGTAAACGAGGTTGAAAAATTTAAAGTCTAAAAATTGAGAAGAATAAATTTGTACGGGGAGATTTTTATGAAAAAACTGGCTTTTATATTGGTATTGGCGGGAATGCTTGTTGGGTGCAGTAAACACACTGAGGTAAGCATGAATGAAAGCATTACAAGGGAAACGGAAACTGCAACTGAAGTGCAAAACGAATCAAGCTCTATTGCACAGAATGCCACGAATGTGGAAAATATTACTGAAACTAAAACAAAAGAACCATGGATTGCTCTTATCGAAAAAGAGATTACAAAAATTTCTTTTAACAATGGAGAATACAGGTTAATGCCAAATGACAAAGAAGGTTATTATTATATTAACGCTGAATTAAAAAATGGGGTGAATTTTTATGTACAGCTCATTCAAAAAAACTATATAGATGATTCCATTAAATTCGAACTGCCAGAAACATTTCAAGAATATGCAAAAGCTGTTTTGTCTGTTTCAACTTTACCGCAAGATTTGAGAACTGCTAGAGGGGCTGTTGAAGTGAATGGTCACAAATTTGCACGAAACATTCGGGTTTCGCAATTTGCACCTGATATTTCTATGTTTCAAATGAGTTATTATACAACAACGCCCATGTATACGCTAGAATGTACCTTTTCAAGGGGCGCTGATGAATTCAAACAAGAAGCCCCTCAGTACTTTGAAGAAAATGGAGACTGGAAAAACGAAATGCCTTCAGGCGAAACCGGAGATATTGAATTTGTAAAAAAGATAATTGACGGTACAATCGAAAGTAAAACTGCACGGGAATTGTATAAAATAAGTGAAGACTTTATGAAAACTATTGAAATAATAACAGTGGAGTAATTATTAGTTTATTTAAAGCGCCGAATTTAGGGCACAAACTCTTCCGATAAAACTGTAAATAGTGAAATATAAAATCAAATAATCAAATGGCATCATTTTCCTTCTACTCTCAAAATTAAGTTATCCTGTTTTAAGGCCTTACGCAATGAAGGTGTTCCGCTTGTAGATACTAAAATTGTGAGAGGTTTTTCTATTTTTATGTTTTTAAAAATTTCCAATTCTTTTTTGTTTGCGGGGAAGCAAAATTCTTTTCCGTTTATTTCCAAAACCTCATCTTGGGATAGGGGCTTTTTTCTGACGAGGCTTATTGTCCACAAATCTGTTTTGTGTAATCCTTTTGAAATTTTTAGATTAAGTTCAAGTTCTGTGCAAATAAAATGAGAAGAGTAATAATCTTTTCCCGTAAAACGGTATAGTTTTTTTGTAAAGGGGATTTCATTTTTTTCTTCGCTTAATTCTAAAATACTCTCTCGAGGAAGATCTAAATTTAATTCTTTACAAAGTTTTTTTGCGCACCCTTGAGAAGGCGCTTTTGATTTAAAAAAGCTGCCTATTTTCTTTAAGACTTCAGCTTCAAAAGCTACCACGGAGCCGTCGCCCTTTGGGCCGATATTCAAAAGATAATTACCTCCCATCGCCCTTACCCTTATAAGGCTTTCTATAAGCTCTTGGGCCTTTTTATTTTTATCTCCCCGTCTTTGCCATGAACGGTAGCCCCATGTTTCATGGTAAATTGAAGCAGGGGTTTGCCAAGGAACATTTAAACTTTTATCAGGAAATTTATTATCCCCCATTGTACAAAAATCTCCGCAGTCATTCCATATACGGCCGTTTATCATCATATCGGGCTGAAGCTTTTGAGCAAGAGCTCTTACTTCTTCACTTTGTTTTTTTGTCGGGAAACCCATATCCATCCAAAGCTCGCAAAGAGGGCCGTAATTTGTAAACAATTCTTTCAGCTGCTCAATATTAAATTTCTGATGCTTGGGCGGAATTTTATCGCTGTTATGATCACTTATAGGAAGAGCATATTCACAGTTCCAATCTATCCAAGAAAAATAAAGCCCGAACTTTAAACCGTTTCTTTTACAAGCGTGAGAAAGCTCTGCAATAAGGTCTCTTTTTGCAGGGGCTTTTACCGAATTATAATCGGTAGTCTTTGTGTCAAAAAGACAAAAGCCGTCATGGTGCTTTGCCGTGATAATGATGTATTTCATTCCTGCAGCTTTTGCAAGAGCACATATTTTTTCTGCATCGAAATTCTTACAGGTAAATTTATTTTGTAAGGCCTTATATTCTTCTTTAGGAATTTTACCGTGACTTAAAATCTGCTCACTATAACCGCGCTTTATAGGCTCACCCTTCCAAACGCCTCCGCATAAAGAATAAAGCCCATAATGAATAAACATTCCAAAACCTAATTTTTGCCACTGTATGATTTTATCCGGTTTCATAAGATTGAGTATATAGGATAGAATAAGAGATTTCAAGTGAGCAAAAAGAGGCAAGCCCATAAAATTTATCAATACTTGAATCCCTGTAAATTATAATATATAATAGATAAAGGGAATAAGCACTTAACGATTGATTGGGGAGGCAAAAATGATGGATTTTTCACGGAAGATACCTATAGGAGTACAAAGTTTTGAAGTCATGCGTAATGATAAATTTTTGTATGTAGATAAAACCGAATTTATTTTTAAGCTGACTAATTCAAATAGAGTCTACTTTTTAAGCCGCCCCCGCCGTTTCGGAAAAAGTCTTTTTCTTTCTACCCTCGAAGCCTACTTTTTAGGAAAAAAAGAATTGTTTAAGGGGCTGTACATTGAAGAGGCCGAAGAAAACAGAACTAAAAAAGAAGGAACTGAAGCATGGACTCAATATCCCGTTCTTTACTTGGATTTTAATACGGGACGCTATGACTTACCCGGGTCTTTAAACGAAAGCCTTGAATTCTTTTTAAGAGCCGAGGAGGCTCGTTTCGGGATACAGGGGAACGATTTATCTTTTGGCAACCGCTTTGCTTTTTTAATACAAACTGCTTATGAAAAAACGGGCAAACAGGTAGTTATCCTCGTAGACGAGTATGATAAGCCCCTCTTACAAACAATGTATGTAAATGAAACTCTAAACGAAGAATTCCGCAGCACACTCAAAGCTTTTTATTCCGTTATAAAAACTTGCGACAAGTATATCCGCTTTGCATTTTTAACGGGAGTAACAAAATTCAGTAAGGTAAGTATTTTCAGTGACTTAAATAACTTACAAGACATAAGCCTTCACGAAGATTGCTCTGCTCTTTGCGGTATAACCCAAGAAGAATTAACGGCCGTATTTTCTCCCGAAATTCAGGTCTTGGCAGACAAAGAAAAGATAAGCTATGAAGAATGTTTAAGCCTTCTTAAAAAACGCTATGACGGATATCTTTTTGCAAAAGAAGGAAAAAGCGTTTATAATCCTTTCAGCCTTCTAAATGCTTTTTCGGCAAAAGATGTGGGAAGCTATTGGTTTGCTACGGGCACTCCGACCTTTTTGGTAAACTACCTCAAAGAGGCTGATTATAATATTCCCGACTTAGACGGAAATGTTGAGCTTGATGAGGCCGGCTTAGCCGATTACCGAGCCGACACAAAAAATCCTCTTCCGATTTTGTTTCAGGCAGGCTATTTAACAATAAAAAAATATGATTCAAAATACAGGCTTTATTCTTTAGGCTTTCCTAACGATGAAGTCCGTTACGGTTTTTTAAGCAATCTTTTACCTGTCTACTCGGATATTAAAAGCTCGGAAGCGGCTTATTCCGTTGCCCAATTTTCTAAAGATATTGAAGGAGGAAATGTGGACGGTTTTATGGAAAGAATGCAGTCCATAATTGCCGGAATTCCTTACGATAATCTTCCCAAAGAAAAGCTAAAACTTAGAGAGCAAAATTATCAGACTGCCGTTTATTTGATTTTTAAGCTGATGGGACAATTTGTCGAAACAGAAATACACTGTGCTGCCGGAAGAGCAGATTGTATTGTCCATACACAAGATGCGGTTTATATCTTCGAATTTAAACTTGACGGAAACGGAAGCTCGGAAGATGCAATAGAACAGATAAAAGAAAAAGGCTATGCAGCTCCTTTTAAATCAAGCGGTAAAAAAATTGTCTTAATCGGTTCATCCTTTGATGAAAAAAAGCGTACCATAAAAGACTGGAAAACCGAAAAAATTTAACCTCCTCGTAACATCCGTTACCGACTTCTATTCATAAAATGCTTATAATTTACTCAAACCTTTGAAAAATAGGAGGTATGATAAACAGTTCAACAGAAATACTGTTTCACTGTTTATCTACCGAGTTTTGTGCTTTGCACAAAACATCGCATTATTATATGTGTGTGCTTTTCGGCACACACTAGAAAAAACTTTTTTTGCAAATTGATATTTGCTGCAAAAAGTTTTTATAGGAGAATACTATGGACACTATGTTTTGTTTTCAATGTCAGGAGACATTTAAAAATTCAGGCTGCGTAAGGGTCGGAGTATGCGGGAAAAATCCCTTAGTTGCAGGATTACAGGACTTTCTCATCTGGGGAACAAAAAAGCTTTCCGAGGTGACAAGTTATATGAGGGAAAACGGGATTAAGGTTGAAAAAGAAATTAACCACATCGTAAGCACAAACCTTTTTGTTACAATAACTAATGCAAATTTTGATGAAAAAGCAATTAACAACAGAATAAATATTACTCTTAAAGCAATTCATGATTTGCATAGTTCCTTAAACAGACCACTTGATCCGGAGATACAAGCTCATCTTGATTCGGATATACCGAAAAGGTTGGGCAAGGCCATGACAATAGGTGTTTTGCAGACAAAAGACCCCGATAAGCGCTCCTTAAAAGAACTTATTATCTATGGTCTAAAGGGGCTATGTGCCTATGTAAAACATGCTAACGCCTTAGGTTATGAAGACGAAGAGGTTGATGCCTTTATTCAAAAAACGCTTTCAATGCTCATAGATGAAAATTTGAGTGTTGATGAACTTATTTCTCTTACCTTAAAGACAGGAGAAGCAGGAGTTAAGGGAATGGCCCTGCTGGATAGCGCCAACACAGGCAGCTACGGTAACCCCGAAATAACCGAAGTTTCGATAGGTGTAAGAAATAATCCGGGCATCCTTGTATCGGGGCATGATCTGAAAGATATCGAAATGCTTCTTGAGCAAACTGAGGGTACAGGAGTTGATGTTTATACTCACTCCGAAATGCTCCCTGCTAATTATTACCCAAAACTAAAAAAATATAAGCATCTTGCAGGTAATTACGGTAATTCGTGGGCAAAACAGGCTTCCGAATTTGAAAGTTTTAACGGCCCAATCCTTATGACAACCAACTGTATAATTCCTACGAAGGCTTCTTATGTATCAAGAATGTACACGACAAATGCAGCAGGACATCCCGGCTGTGTTCATATCGAAGCCGATGAAAACGGACATAAGGACTTTTCCGAAATTATAAAAAAGGCAAAATCCTGTCCTCCCCCCAAAGAAATTGAAAGCGGAAAGATTATAGGCGGCTTCGCTCACGCCCAAGTTTTTGCTCTTGCCGACAAAATTGTCGAAAGCGTCAAAAACGGGGATATTAGAAAATTCATAGTAATGGGCGGCTGCGACGGCAGACACACAACAAGATCTTATTATACGGGTTTTGCGGAGGCTCTTCCAAAAAATACCGTCATTCTGACGGCAGGCTGTGCAAAATACAGGTATAATAAACTAAATCTTGGAGATATAAACGGCATTCCAAGGGTATTGGATGCAGGACAGTGCAATGATTCTTATTCCCTTGCCCTTATAGCTCTTAAATTGAAGGAAATATTTAACCTAAGCGATATTAATGATTTACCTATAATTTTTAATATAGCATGGTACGAACAAAAAGCCGTTATAGTACTCTTGGCTCTATTGTTCTTAGGCGTAAAGAACATACACCTTGGGCCTACTATTCCGGGTTTCCTTTCGCCCAATGTAAAGGAGGTCTTAATAAGCAAATTCGGATTATCTGGAATCTCTTCAATAGAAGATGATATAAAACATTTTTTCGGTTAGAAACATAATCGGAATGACAGGCCAAGGGCTCTTATTCATAGGCCATTAGCTAAAGTCTTCGAGTTTATCAAGGTTGACAATGATGGTATCTTTTTCGATTTTTAAAAGCCCATCTTTTTGCATGCTCATAAGCTCGCGGGAAAGAGATGGGCGAGGAACGGCTAAGTATTCAGCCATAGCCTCCCTGTTTAGGTTTAGCTCAACCCTTGAACTTCCTTCAGCCTGCTGCAATAAATAGAGGGCTATCTTTTGGCGAAGACTGAATGAAGAAAAGATAAGAAGCTTTTGGTTTAAAAAATAAGCCTTATGAGCCAAAATATTTAATAGGTTTTTTAGAACCTTAAAATGAGTTTCGGAGTACGCTCCGGCACCAAAGACACCTTCTATGGGGAGGCGGAGAATTTCGGCATCGCTAATTACACGGCATGAGTAATCGTAGATAGCCGAATCCAAAAGAGCATAGACTTCGGCAAAAACCGTACCGGGGTTTTCAAAGCGGTTTACAATAAGCCGCTTTCCATCGGCAGTGTTTTTTTCGATTTGAACGATACCCGATTTTAAAACAAAAATAAAAGCGGGAGTATCGCCCTCAAAAAAGATAAAGGCATCTTTTTTATAGTTGAGGGTTTTGGCCTTGGTATTTTTTAAATATTTTTCCGTTTCTTGAGCGGATATATTTTTAAAAATAGGATTCATACTTTTAATTTCGGGTTATTTTGATTTTAACTTGATTATAGATCGGAGGATTATAATGAATAAATATTTTAATATGGATGAAAGTGTTTTTGATATTACCGAACGCTTTCCTGAAACGATAAGATACTTGGCAGAAAAAGGTTTTACCCCTCTTACCAATCCCCTTATGCGCAAAATAATGGGGAAAAAGATTAGTCTTGAAAAAGCCCTTTTGTCGAAAAACCTCGATATCGGTTTGTGCGAAAAAGAGCTTATTGAAGTTATCGAACAAAATAAAAATATCGGTTTTGCCGAAATAGATTTAAGCTTAGAAAAGAAAGACGCACAAAACACCGGTTATGATGACGGCAAAAAAAATATAAGAATTGAGGGAGTGCTTCCATGTCCCATAAGAATCCCCTTGCTTGAAGCCTTTAAAGAATTTCATTCCGAGTATATTGAAGAAAATAAAAATGAGCTTGAAAAACAAAACTATAAAATCAGCTATGATCTTCGTTCCGCAAACCTCGGAATCGACTGGATAATAAAAGAAGCTCAAACAGGAAAAAAGGAAAACCTCCCCGATATCCTCCTCTCCGCAGGGTTCGAGCTTTTTTTCGACAAAAAACTAATGGGCTCCTTTATCGAGAACAAAGATTTTCATTGTTCAATCGAAAAAATGAATAAGGATTTTTGCAACGATTATATAGACCTTAGAGACGGCAAAAAAAACTATGCAATTATCGGAGTAGTTCCCGCAGTAATGATTGTAAACACCGAGCTGTTAAGAGGAAGAAAAATGCCCGAAACTTGGGCAGACCTCCTCTTACCCGAATTTGAAAATTCGGCGGCTATTCCATTCAGCGATTTGGATTTGTTTAATTCGGTAATTCTAAATATTTACAGCCGTTTCGGAGATGAAGGTATAAAAAAATTGGGCAGGGCTTGCCGCACCTCTCTTCATCCGGCACAAATGGTAAAGGGAAAAGCATCTCTGGTTTTAAAAAATCCTAAATCCGTTGTCAATGAGCCTCCTGCAATAAACATAAGCCCCTACTTTTTTTCAAAGATGATAAAAGAAGATTCGGCATTAAAAACGGTTTGGCCCAAAGACGGGGCTATAGCGGCTCCGATTTTTATGCTCGTAAAAAAAGAAAATGAAGCTTTAACTAAGGCCTTTGCGGATTTCTTCCTTTCGGAAAAAACCGGAAGGGTATTTTCCGAAAGCGGTTTTTTCCCGTCAACGAATCCCGATGTCGATAACCGTTTGAGTGAAGATAAAAAGTTTTCTTGGGTAGGTTGGGACTTTATTTACCAAAACGATATAGGTTCTCTTTTGGAAAAAATAAAAACCGATTTTGAAACAGCTGCCGGAAAAATTTAAGGTCTGTGTAACATCCGTTACAGACTTCGTCACATAGATTTGTTATATTATATTTATGAACTTAATAATATTTTCAGGCCCGCCGTCGTCGGGTAAAACAAGCGTAATCTTAAAAACAATAGATGCCTTAAAAAAACAAAATATAAAAACGGGGGCAGTAAAATTCGACTGCCTTTATACTGATGATGACCTTCTATATCAAAAGGCCGGAGTTCCCGTCCAAAAAGGAATCTCAGGTTCCCTATGTCCCGACCACTTCTTTGTATCGAACATAGAAGAGGCCGTGCAATGGGGAATCAAGGAAGGGCTTGACCTTTTGGTAAGCGAGTCCGCAGGGCTTTGTAACCGCTGTTCCCCCTATATAAAAAATATTTTAGGTATCTGTGTAATCGATAACCTGTCGGGGATAAATACACCAAAAAAAATAGGCCCTCTTTTAAAGTCAGCCGACATCGTAGTTATCACAAAGGGAGACATCGTTTCTCAAGCTGAACGCGAAGTTTTTGCGGCAAGGGTAAATGCCGTAAATCCTAGGGCAGTCATCATGCATGTAAACGGTCTTACGGGCCAAGGTGCCTTTGAGCTCAGCACCCTTTTAACGGATAAGGCCGAGGATATTTCTACGGTACAAGGAATGGAGCTCCGCTTTCCCATGCCTGCCGCTCTTTGCTCTTATTGTTTGGGTGAAACAAGAATAGGAGAAAATTTCCAGATGGGAAATATCCGCAAGATGAAAATTGCCGAGGAGCAGGGGGAAAAAAATGAACAATGAATTTTATTTAAGTGATGAAAATACAGAGGTTAAAAAACTTTCTGAAAAATCGATTCAAGATATTTTAAGCGAATACCCTTTTATCGAAGATTTTATAAATGAAAACCGCTTGATTGAAATAGGTATTTTAAAAAACAAAGAGCAGACTCTAAAAGATTTTTTACAATCGCTTTCCGATGAAGTTTGTGAAGAAGAAGCAATAAACAGAGAAGAACTTTACTCTGCATTTTTTGAATACATAATTCAAATGAAGTCCTTCCTTAATTTGGAAAATGCAAACGAGGTTCACAGCCTCACAATTCTTCCCGGAACAAACAAGTCAGGCGAAACCGAAAACTTTGATGAGCTTACCCTTTATACCTCTCAAATCATTTCGATTGTAGGTCCGACAGGGTCCGGAAAATCAAGGCTCCTTGCCGACATCGAGTGGACGGCCCAAAAGGATACCCCTACAAACCGCAGCATTTTAATTAACGGCAAAACACCCGACAAGACAATCCGTTTTTCAGTAAACAATAAACTTGTAGCTCAGCTCTCTCAAAATATGAACTTTGTAATGGATTTATCCGTCAAAGAATTTATCGAGCTCCATGCGGAAAGCCGGCTAATCCAAGACAAGGAAGGTGCGGTAAAAAATATCATAGAGGCGGCAAACAATCTTGCAGGCGAAAAATTTAATTTGGATACGCCGATAACGGCCTTGAGCGGAGGACAGTCGAGGGCTCTTATGATTGCGGATACGGCTATTTTAAGCGCCTCTCCCATCGTCCTCATAGACGAAATAGAAAACGCAGGCATTGACCGCAAAAAAGCCTTGGAACTCTTGGTTTCAAAGGAAAAAATTGTTTTAATGGCCACACACGATCCGGCTCTGGCCCTCTATGCGGACAAGCGAATAGTTATCAAAAACGGAGGAATAGCAGCTGTTATAGAAACTTCAAAAAAAGAAAAAGAAATCCTTGCCGAGCTTGAAATTATGGATGCAAAAATTCAAAATATGAGAACAAGGTTAAGGGCAGGAGAAGAACTTGGGCTTACAAAATAGGGGAGAATGATAAAGATTCCACTTCTTCTTGGGTAAGGTCGGTATCATCGTTATCCTCTATTCATCGATACACCATTGAGTGGTGTCCGATTTCAGTGATTATTATGCAAAAGAGCCGGTAAATATGTTAGAAAACCGCATAATATGCAAAAAAATAGCAGAAAATATAATTTTTTTCATAAAAGTGCTTGACATTTATTTTAAAATTAAGTATATTATCTTCACACACAGAAGATACACACTATTATTCTATTCACAAGCAGCCCTTTCTCCTCCTTTTCGGGCTGCTTTCTTTTTATCGGACAAGGAGAGTATTATGCAAAAAATTAAAGCTTTTTTTCATCAACAAAATCTAAGACGAAGAGCTGCAAGGTTGGCAGGACGAATCGAAATTGTTCTATCTTTTGCGATGCTTATTGGAATTTTAATTCTTTCTATCGAAATTTTCTTTGACATAAAAGAAATGGTTTATGCATTTATTTACAGTAACAAAATTCCTTCATTCTCCGAATTCTTATCATTGATATTTTCTCTTGTAATCGGTCTCGAATTTGTAAACATGCTTATAAAACATACACCGGGAAGTGCTCTTGAGGTTGTGCTTTATACTATTGCACGAAAAATTATTGCCGACCATGGCAGTATGTTTGATGCCCTATTGGGCGTTGTCGCTATAGCAGTTTTGTTTGCCGTAAAAAAATACCTAAACGAAGGCGGCGAATATGGAACAGGAAACGAATGTGATTATATCGTAAACGGCGGCACCAGTATCCATGAGATAAATCACAGGCTGGACTCGGATTTTGATGAAGCTTACGGAAACACGGTTGCAGGTTATTTGTTTAACTATCTTAAACAACAGGGACGCTCACCTCACCTCGGTTTGGAAGCCGACATAGGAGAATATAAATTCATTATCCATGAAATGGATAATGACCTGATAAGATATATTAAAATTCTTCCTATTAATGAACATAAAAATTGAGTTTTGGTTTAAATCCGGACTATTTATAAGAACAGGCATCTATCAAACAAAGTAAAAACTGCAAGCTAATTATTCGGACTTAAATAAATTGCTTCAGATTCGTTTAAGTGAGGGAAGGAAACCATTTTGCGGTCATTTGTATGACCGTTAAACAATATGGTGATACTATCGTTTGATGTGATAAACACGACGTGGGATTCTTTTGTAAGGCAGATAAAGCCGCCCTCACTTACGGCAGAATAATTTGTTGAATAAAATATTTTCTTTTGCTGCATATAGTCGGTTATCCCGCTGCTGGTATATCTGGGACTACCGGTCCTGATCCAAATCAGACTTTCAGGATACCAAGCAGCTGTCGGCGAAATTCCGCCTGCATAGATACATTGAGAAACATAGTTTGCACAATCATTATCATATGTCTTGTATTCGGGATTCCAAACCGAAATATCGCTCGACATATTTAAGGGGTTAGAGGCGTATTTATTTGCATAGCCGACGGCAGCCGCATTATTGTAATTAACCTTTTTTGAATTTGTATTAACATGATATTTTATAAAATCAAACCCGTTTTGCATAAGCACCTCTGGCTCCGGAGGTTTTAAAGAAAAAGCATCTATTTTTGTATGATAGGTTGCTATTTCAATTTTTATGTTTTCAAAATTATCTTTTTCGGTAAATGTGATCTTAAAAATATTGTTTTCAATTTGCTTTTTACCTATATACTTTTTTAATTCAGTAGTTCTTTTGTTATATTGATTCAAAGCTTTTTTATTGTCTTTAAAATATTCAGCAGCCTTTTTCATTCCGGCAACAAAAGGAAGCTGATACACCGAATTAAACTTTAACTTTTTTTCTATTACAACAAAATAGAATTTTTCATTCGAACCATAGGTTTCGTCATCAGGTATATAATCGTAAACTGAAACATCCGGAATATCATAATATTCCGAGTATAAACTTTCAGCATATTTTTTAAAAAAAATCTCCTCTCTTGTGTTTTCTTTTTTCGGTTTTGCTTTTACGGTTACATCGTGCTTACCTTCATTTTCTTTAGCTTCTTTAAATTCTTTTATTATCGGATACAGTTTTAAAATTACAATTATCCAAAGTAAAATTATAAAGAGAACAAAAATAAGTTTCGCTTTTTTTGCTTTTTTTTCCATGAATTAAAACTAAATTACTCTTCTTCTTTTTTATCAAGCACCTGAAATGTTTTCATAGAGGCATCGAGCATTTCTACAATTTCAGATTCAATATCATGGGATAGGGTAGCCGCACATACATAAAGAATGCTGTTGTGCTTAAACAAATAAAAATAATGTTTTACAATCCCTTTCTCTTCATGAAGTTCAATAATTATTTTTCGTGATTCCAAATTATAATTATTTTCAAATTTTTCTTGCGTTATTATTGTAGAATCGGAAGCCGGGTCATCAGGATTCTTTTGACCGGATAAATACTCACTGACGACTTCCTCCATTGAACCTGAAACTTCTTCGGAAACAAAAATCATATTTTGATTTAGCCCCTTTACCGAATCGCCGTATATTATCTTATATTTCAGTCCGGGATAGGTCATTGTTTCCCAACCGTCAGGTATTTCAAAGGTAAAATCTTTAAAGTCATCTATATAGTAATCTTGAGATGACAAAGAAAAAATCAGTATAAAGATAAAAAAAAGTATCGATAATTTTTTTTTCATAAAACGGCTCCTATGATAAAACCACCTTAAAAACTATACAAAAGATGAGGAAAAATGTCAAGGTTTATCTTTAGTCATTACAATTATACCCTACTTTAACTTATCCCTGCTTTGCGGTATAATTGCACCCGTTCTAAACATTTATGGAGGTTTTTGTGGATATTTTAGATAAACTAAGGGGCGGAGTCATTATGGACGTAACCAACCCCGAACAGGCAAAGATTGCAGAAAATGCAGGAGCCGTTGCAGTCATGGCCCTCGAAAGAATTCCGGCCGATATAAGGGCCGCCGGAGGGGTCTCAAGAATGAGCGATCCTAAGATGATTAAAGAAATCATAAAGGCAGTAAAAATTCCCGTTATGGCAAAGGTCAGAATCGGCCACTTTGTAGAAGCTTCAATTCTGGAAGCTATCGGTATCGATTTTATTGATGAATCCGAAGTTCTGTCTCCTGCAGACGAGGTTTACCATGTCGATAAAAACAAATTCAAGGTGCCCTTTGTCTGCGGTGCCCGAAATTTGGGAGAAGCATTGAGAAGAATTCAAGAAGGCGCAAAGATGATTCGCACAAAGGGTGAGGCCGGAACCGGAGATGTTATTCAGGCTGTAAAACACATGCGCCAAATCCAAAGTGAAATGCGCCAGCTGACATGCCTTCGCGAAGATGAGCTCTATGTCGCTGCAAAGAATTTCCAAGTGCCTTATGCCCTTGTAGAATATGTGCATAAGCACGGGAAGCTCCCCGTTCCGAACTTTTCGGCAGGAGGAGTTGCGACCCCGGCAGATGCAGCCTTGATGGTTCACCTTGGAGCTGACGGCGTTTTTGTCGGAAGCGGAATTTTTAAATCGGGCGATCCGGCAAAAAGAGCAGCAGCCATTGTAAAGGCCGTAAAAAATTACGATAATCCTGCAATCTTAGCAGAGGTTTCAGAAAACCTCGGCCCTGCCATGGTCGGAATCAACGAAGAAGAAATAAAAGTTATAATGAGCGAAAGAGGAGTCTAAGGCACCTTACTCAATCTTAAACAAAAAAGAAGGTGTTTTAACGAGCTTCTAAACTCATTAAAACACCTCTTTTCATTCTATACCTATCTTTATAAAATGCGGACTCCTGCAGCACTTTTAAATTCAAAAAATTCGGGGCTGTCTCCGGTTTTTTCAAAATACCTTTTATGTACCTCAAGATAAAATTCGTCAAGAGCATCTTTTTTTACCAAGGCCAGAATATAGCAGCCTTCCGTATTCCCGACTAACTTTGCTCCTCGGCATCCTCGTTGAATAATGGCAGTTTCAAAAAGAATATTTTGTTCGGTACTCATAAGCTCAAAATCATCTCTCATCGAAATATGGGATTCACAAAGGAGTTTTCCCAAAAGATCCATGTCTCCATCCTCTAAAGCCATTACCGCTTTAGAAGTTCTTGAGTTTTCGGTAATGCAATGCTTTACCCTCCGCATAATTATCTTATCCAAAAAACTAGGCTGATAGTATGTATAATCAGCTTCGGTTATTTCGCAAAGATGATCCAAGTCTAATTTGTTTTGTAAAATACGCAAGCCCTCTTCACACTCCATGTAGCGGATATTGGAAGAAGTTCTATAAGCTTCACTATTTGAGCGGGTACCTATTATTACTATTCCATATTCTCTTAAATTTAAAGGCAGACTTAAAAAAGAAAGATCCCTAGAGTCAAATAAATTAAGAGCATCTTGTTTTGCCGAAAAAGAAGATATTTGATTTGACAGCCCTCTCTTTGTATTTAAGATTTCATGTTCGGCTTCCAAGCACAGCGAGGCTATAGCTTTAAAGTTCTCTTTAAGTTTAAATATAGATAAAAGCCCGGTACAAAAGCCCGCTTCAAAGGCCGGTAATGAGGTCTGCCCTGTTTTAAAGCGTAACTTATCGAAGACCATTATATCAAAACCGCTTAAAGGATTTTCAAAATGCTTATTAATTTTTTGTGCCGTTAAAAGAATAATATTGAATATGGAGCTTGCAAAACCTTCTTTCCTGCTGTCCGGATTTTGATTTTTTCCGGCTTGTCCGCTTATAAGGCCTTCAAACTTTTTATTTAAAACCAAATCCGTCAAAGAAATTTTATCCGAGTTATTTTTTTTAATAAAAAAATAAATAGATTTATCGCAGCATAAATTTAAAACATTTCCGCCGTTATAATCCAGCTCTTCGCCCATGAGGGTCAAACTAAGAGGAGAGGCTATTAAAATTCCTTCTTCCGGCGAAGCGCCATAAACCTCATCAAAAAGCTTTTTAAGTTCAACTTTTAATTCGCCTTCGTCCATGTTTTCCAATTTTTTTATATCCGCATTAAAACCCATATAACACCTCTATTCATTATCGGCAGGCAGCTTATTAAAACAAAAGCCATTGTCTTTTTTTTAAAAAAATATTATTCTCATATTCATGGCAAACCCCAAACTTTTTAGAACAATCGACAGGGCTGTTTTTGATTATAAGATGATAGAAGAAGGAGACCGAATTTTACTTGCTGCCTCAGGCGGAAAAGATTCTACGGCCTTAGCCGAGTATTTTTCGATGCGCTTAAAACGCCCCTCGCCTAGATTTCAAGTTCATGCTATGCACATTGCAACCGATGTAGCCCCTCCCCTTTCTCCTGATTTAATAAAAATGTTTGAAAACTGGAATATTCCGTTAACGATAAAAACCGTTTCTGTCTTGGGAAGATTAAAACCTAATGAAAAGATGAATTGCTGGTGGTGCTCAACCCAACGGCGCACCGAGCTAAATAAGTTTGCCATGGAGGAAGGTTTTAATAAGATAGCCTTAGGCCATCACTTGGATGATATTTTGGAAACCCTTTTGATGAATTCCTTAGAAAAGGGCATCTTGTCTACAATGCCCCCTGTCTTAAAATTTGAAAAATATCCCGTTACGATGATAAGACCGCTCTGTCTTGCAGACCTCCCCATGATTATCCGCCATTCGGAGCAGGCCGGTTATATATGTTCGACCTGCACCTGCAACTTTCAAGAAAACTCCGCCCGCAAAACAGCCCGCTCAAGACTCGACCGCCTGACAGGCGGCTCCTACAAGCTCAAGATAAACCTTTTTAATTCTCTAAAGAATATCTTACCCGAATATCTGCCGTGAAATAATTTACACTTGTAAAAATATCCCGCCTATGATAAACTTATAATCATGGAATATATCATTAAAATAAACTGGGACAATGAAGCCGGGGTATGGATAGCAACAAGCGATGATATAAGAGGCCTTGTTCTTGAAAGCGGTTCTATTGATGCCCTTATGGAAAGAGTACGATACGCCGTGCCTGATCTGCTCCAAGAGAATAATCAGCGATTCCAAAATAAAATCACGGCATACCGCTAATGCTATCATGAAGCAAAGCGGTATAGACCATAATTTTTAAACTTTATGTAAATTTATCTTATATCTTCCCTTAATAGAGGCATGCTCATACAGCGGGGGCCGCCGCGGCCGCGGGAAAGTTCACCGCAGGGCATTTCGAGGACTTTTAAGCCCTTCTTGTTTAAGATTTCATTTGTAACATCGTTTCTTTCATAAACGACTATTGTGCCCGGACTTATGCAAAGGGTATTGGAACCGTCATTCCACTGTTCGCGTTCGGCTGCAATCTTGTCCCCTCCGGCACATTGGATAAGCTCAATCTTTCCGGCTCCCGTATATTTTTCAAGAACCTTTTCCAAGGTAGAATCAATCTGCTTTACGTTGAGTTCTCCCTTTTTGGCACCTCGGGTAATTTCAAAGACTCTTAAAGGCCCTAGAATTCCGGGGTGAATGGTAAACTTGTCAAAGTCTATTTGAGTAAAGACCGTGTCCAAGTGCATAAAGGCCCTGATAGCAGGGATTTGAAAAGCTAAGATCGTTTTTATAGGGGAATCCGAGTTATAAAAGATATTGTTTGCTATAGAATCGATGGCATTGGCGGATGTCCTCTGTGAAAGCCCTATCGCCAAAACATCTTTACCGATATTTAAGATATCTCCGCCTTCAATACTGGGAGCATCATATCGATTGTAGAATCTGTTTACCTTTCCGGCATATTCGGGATGGTGCTCAAATATGTACTCCCCGTAAATAGTTTCACGGCATCTTGTTACGGAGTACATTTTATTTAAGCTGACTCCGTTTCCTATACATGCAAAGGGGTCGCGGGTAAAGTAGAGGTTGGGCATAGGGTTTATTATCATAGAGCCCGAATCCAGAACATAGTGCGAAAGCGAATGTGTATTCTTAAAGGGTATCTCATTTGCGTTTACACCTTCCATTGTTTTTAGGATAAGTTCTTTCGGATCCTTGATTGCATTAAGAAAATCATAGATCATCTTTTGATAATATTCGGAATAGATGTCAGCTTCGTTAATATACTGCTTTATAAATTTTTCGCGGATTTCCGCACTTTGAGAAAGAGCCTCAGCCGCTAAGTCTTCAAGATATACAACCTCCACTCCGTTTTTAGACAGAATATCGGCAAAAGCATCGTGTTCTTTTTGAGCCACTTTTAAAAACGGAATATCATCAAACAATAGTTCGTCAAGTTTATCGGGGGTAAGATTTAAAAGTTCCTTTCCGGGACGGTGCAAGAGCACCTTTTTTAGTTTTCCTATTTCGCTTGTAACATTTATGACAGCCATGCAATTCTCCTAAAGTTTAATAATCCGGATGATTGTACAAGATAAGGGCAAAGAATTCAATACGTATGGAGGAAGACTTTTTTGAGAGTTTATGCTATAATACGGAATAGAAAAAGGGGAAAACCTTATGAATTATTTTTACCTATTATTTTTGCTTCTTGTATTTCCCTTAGTTTTGCTGCTAAGGGCTCTCACATTTAAACCTAAAAAAACAAATAAACTTATCGTAGAAAATGTCGATATGGACTTTGATAAGGCTATAAGCCGGTTTGCAGAGATGACAAAGATTCCTACGGTATCTCATTCAGATGTCAGTCTTGAAGACCCGGCAGTTTTTAAGAAATTCCAAGCCTATCTGAACGAAGCCTACCCTCTTGTTACAAAAACCTGCCCGCGCCGAATCTTAGGGCCTAAGGGGCTCCTCTATCATTGGAAGGGAAAGAATTCCGAAAAGGCTTCGGTTTTTATGGCTCATTATGATGTAGTTCCCGTAGATCGGGAGGGCTGGAGCCGAGATCCCTTCGGCGCTGAAATTATAGATAATGTACTCTGGGGGCGCGGCACCTTGGATACTAAGTGTACCCTTTGCGGTGTAATGGAAGCTGCCGAGTATCTTCTTTCAAAAGGTTTTGTACCCGAACATGATATCTATCTTTCTTTTTCGGGAGATGAAGAACCGCACGGCCCAAGCTGCCCTGCAATAGTCGAAGAGCTTAAAAAAGAAAATATAAATGTGGAGTTCGTTCTTGATGAAGGAGGTGCCGTAGTTGAAGGTATTTTCCCCGGCATCAAAGAAAGGTTTGCTGTAATAGGTATAGGAGAAAAGGGGCAGATGGATGTGGAGCTTTCGATGGAAAGTAAGGGCGGACATGCTTCAACACCTCCTAAGCACACGATTGTAGGTAAATTGGCTCAAGCCGTCTGCAATATCGAAAACAATCCCCTCCCCATGCATGTAACACCTCCGGTTTCGGCTATGTTCGATGTCCTCGGCCGTCATGCAGGCCTTGGAATGAGATTAGTCTTTGCAAACCTAAAAGTTTTTTATCCCCTATTTAACATGCTTACCAAAAAAACAGGCGGAGAATTAAATGCCATGCTCCGCACCACAACGGCTGTAACAAAGATGGCCGGCTCCGATGCCTTTAATGTTATTCCGCCTAAAGCAAGTATAGGAATCAATATCCGCTATTTAGCCGAGGACGGAAGAGAAAACATTATTTCTCATTTTAAAAGAATAATAAAAAATGAGGATGTAAAAATTGAAGTCAAATACGATGAAGAACCCAGCCGTTATTCAAAAATAGATTGCCCCGAATTTGAGCTTTTAAGTGATGCAATCAGACAAACTTGGGAAAAGACATTAGTAAGTCCCTATCTGATGATGGCCTGTTCGGATTCCCGCCATTACTCAAAAATATCGGATAAGGTTTATAGGTTTTCTGCAATGCACTTAACAAAAGAAGAGAGAGGCTTAATTCACGGCAATGACGAAAGAATCCGCTTGGACGAGTTTAAAAGAACTCTTGCCTTTTTTGTACGCATAATGAATAAATTTTAACTTATGGGAGGGGAGCCTCTAAAAACATAGGCAGAAGATTTTTAGCTGCCCATTTCAATATTATGTTTTACTTTTAAATTAAAGAGTAAAAATAAAATTGAAAATAAAATTATAAACCATAAACCTTGTGCCTGTAATTCCGAAAAACTTATTTTTTCTAAAAAGCATCGGGCAGGCGTATCAAAAACATAGGGAATGGGAGTATATTTTACCGTATGTTTTAAACTTCCATACAGATATTCTACAGGAAAAAATTTTCCTCCTAAAATAAGTAAAACAGAATACATGCAGTCTCTAAATCTGGTAATATCCGTAAACCAAACCGTAAAGCAGCCGATAATTGCTTGAATAAAAAATAAAATAGAAAAACCTAGGATTGAAGCAAATAAACCTATTAAAATCGAAGACAAACTAAAAGAATTTAATAAAAATATTTTAACGGCTGCAATAAAAATTATATTTATAATTAAGCGGATAAAAAACAAACCGAAAGCCTCCATATAAATTCTAAAAATATAATTTACAGGCTGTATCAAAAGAGGGATTATTGATCCTGAGTTTATATTTTCCATCAAATTATATGCAATATACATTGCAGAAGAAACGGAATAAAAAATTATATTTACCGTTATATAGTAACCGGTTATATACTTAAAATTTACAGTCTTAGAATTAAAAAAAATATTTTTAAAAAGAAGTAAAAAAATAATTGAACTTATGAAGATTGAAAAAAAAGATAATATAAAATCTATTTTAAATTGATTTTCTTCCTTAATTTTTGCAATCGAAAACATTAAATATTTTTTAAACGGCAGATTCATATAGGCTTAATCCTTTTTTAAATGCGGCATTACAAAGAATATAAGACAGGAAAAGCTGTATGCCTAAAACTATTATCCAAATAAATAGTTGAAAATAATTCTTTCCGACAGAAAAAGAATATAACCGTGCAGGCACTGTAGCAGTAAACATAACCGGAATTGCATAGGTAAAAATTTTTTGCAGGATAGCAGGGAAAAAATTAAGAGGATATTTTTTTATTTCTAAAAAAGAAAAACTTAACTGAAGCAATTCATATACCTTTCCTATTTTGAAACCTAAAAAAGAAACGGCTAGACGGATGTTTTCTATAGCAACGGTTGCAACTGCACAAATTATAAGAGCCGGTATGAGAACCTTTATGGCTTGTAATTTTATCAAGCCGTATAGAACAAAGCCCAAACCCAGTAAAAATCTGAATGAAATTCTAAAAAAGTTAGCCCGTTCCAATAAAATATAAAGAATAGGATTTAAAGGTTTTACCAAACATAAATCCAAACTTCCGTTTAAAATATAATATTCAATAAAATATGTTCCAATAAAGAATGCGGAAATTGCCGTGCATATAAAACTAAATCCCATAAATACGGTCAAACTATTGTAGTTCCAACTTGCAGCCTTTAATCCCAAAGCAAAAAGAGAATTCCAAAAAATCCACACTCCGGCAAGATCGAAGATATCATCAAGTATAATAAAAAAACAGTTTGCAGGATAGGCAAAATTCTTTTTTAAGGAAATTAAAAAAAATCTATTTATAATATTCATAAAGCAAATCCTCTAAATTAGGCTCTTCATACTTTATATTTGCATTAAGCTCTGCAAGTGTTTTACTTACGGAATCGGCTTGATTTCTTTTTAATAAATAACGCCTATCACCTGTTAAAGTTTCATCGGTTTTTTTAATATCAAATAGTTTACAATCCAATTCAACATTTGTCGTCAAACTTGTATATTTGTCAAGATACTCATCCAACTGAAGACGGTTCATTTCAAAAAGCTTTTTACCGTTCGCAATTAAAATAATTTTGCTGCATAGTTTTTGCATGTCCAAAATATCGTGAGTAGTAATTATGATTGAAATATTTTTACTTAATGCCAGATTTTGAAGAATATTCCGCAGCGTCCTTTTACCTTCTATATCCAGACCTAAAGAAGGTTCATCTAAAATAAGCAGGGACGGCTCATAAATTAAAATACATAAAAGTTCGGCACGAATTTTTTGTCCCAAAGAAAGAGTTGCCGTTTTATTATTTAGAAAATCTTTACACCCTAAAATGTCTGAAAATTTTTTTATATTATCTTGATAAATATCATTGGGTATTTTATACATTGTCTTAAAAAGTTTTATTGTTTCAATTACAGGAAGATGATAAATCAGATTGGATTTACCTCCGAGAAAAACACCAAGTTTCTTTTTATCTTGATAAGAAAATTTAAGAGGATTTTTATTAAAAACCTTGACTTCACCGCTTGTGGGTTTTATAATCCCTAAGAGCATTTTTATAATCGTACTTTTGCCGGCCCCATTGGGGCCGAGAAGCCCTAATATTTCGCCGCAATTCAGCTTTAACGAAAAATCTTCAACGGCGTAATTTTCCCTCATCTTATATTTTTTGGAAAGACATTCTGCATAGATAATTTGTTCCAAGGACATAACTTTAATCAAGCATGAGTAATAAAAATTTCTAAAATTAGTAACTAATTACCGGTTTTTAACTTGTTTCATATTCTGTGATTCAGATTTTAGGGGATGCAAATAACTACGAGAACCAGAACAGTTTCCACAATTGTCAAAACGTATCTTGATGTTATCTTCAGGTTTGCGTATAATCATAAAAAACTCCTTTAAAGTATATCTCTGTTACAACAGTATATATTATGTATTGAATAAAATCAAGTATAATTTTAACAGAAGAAACGAAAATCAATTTTTAGGCAATCACAGTCCATAATTTTTCTGTGAAATGCTGTTTTTAGCATTTTCTCAAATTTTATAGCAGAAAATAATGGAATTTCTTACTTGACTATAGATAAAAATAGTGTTACCTTTAATATATTAACATACAAAAGGCGGTAAATATTATGAACGAAAAAATTACAAAGGCTTTAAACGAGCAGATTAACAAGGAAATGGAATCGGCTTATTTATATTTAGGAATGGCTGTACATTTTGAAGCTGAAGCTCTTACAGGTTTTGCCCATTGGATGCAGGAGCAAGCTAAGGAAGAAATGGAACATGCTCTTAAAATATACAGATACCTATTTGAAATAGGAGCAAAACCTGTTTTAGGAGCCATCGGTGCCCAAAGTACCGAATACGGGAAACCGATAGATGTTATCAAAAAGGTTTTGGAACACGAAAAATTCGTAACTGCTTCTATTACAAGCCTTTACGAGTTGGCCCTAGCCGAAAAAGATTATAAAACTCAAAGCTTCTTAACTTGGTTTATCAATGAACAGGTTGAAGAAGAAGCCAATGTTACGGCTATCTTGGATAAGTTTAAATACATCGATAACAATACAGGTCTTATGATTTTGGATAAGGAACTAGGCAAAAGAGCTTAAATTTAAAGACGTAAAAAAAACGGCCCTTGGAGGCCGTTTTTTTTCTAATAATTTACTTGCCGGTAACTATTGCTATACCGCTGCTGGCTCCTATTCTTGAACAGCCCAAACCGATATAGGTTTCCGCATCTTCACGGGTGCGCACCCCGCCTGAAGCTTTTATCTTCGTATCTTTTTTTAAGTATTTTTTAAATAGTTTTATATCTTCAACCGAAGCACCGCGGGAGCCGTAGCCTGTCGAGGTCTTTATAAAATCCGCTCCGGCCTTTTCAATAATTGCACAAATATCCGCAATATTCTTTTCTTCAAGATAACAGGTTTCGACAATTACTTTAAGAAGAACATTCTTTTCATGGCAGGCCTTTGTAACGGCACTCACTTCATTTTGAGTATATTCCAAATCTCCTTCTAAAAGTTTCCCTACATTTATAACCATGTCTATCTCTTCAGCACCGGCTTCAATTGCTTTTTTAGCCTCTTCTACTTTTACCTCTGTTGAAGACGTTCCAAAGGGAAAAGAAATAACGCTGCACACCTTTACATCGGAACCTTTAAGTTCATTGCTTACCAATAAAACATTACAAGGGTTTACACAAACGGAAGCAAAATGATACTCCTTTGCTTCATTACAAATTTTGATTATATCCTTTTCGGAAGCTGTCGGTTTAAGAAGGGTGTGATCGATATATTTATTTAATTCCATATTTAAACTCCTAATTTAAAAATAATATATATTTTGCCTTTTGTCCAGCTATGAGCGCCTTATTCGATTTGTTCTATAAGACTATTGATCTTTCCTATGCAGGCAGAAGCAAATCCCTTATCAGGCAGCTGAGATGCAATTATTCTAAGATAGCCCAAAACATCCTTTAAAGTTTTATCCGTAGAAGTTTTAGGGTCTATTGTTTTTTTCAAAGCACCTTTTACATTTAAGAGAATCATCCTGCGTTTTAACCCAACCTCTCCGGACAATTTATTTATAACATATTCCATTTGAATACGCTCATTACTTATAAGAAAATCTTTTAATTCGATAGAGGGAAGATTGTCCATTAAGTCACGCAAATAGACAAAGAGATTAACTATTTCATAACTTTCGATAATATCCAACTCTTCTTCAAATTGAGGCGATTCTTTTAAGCTGTGAGGCAGAACTGAAAGATAAGGCTTGTCAGAAAGTTTATTTACAATTTCATCAACAGAATCGGAAGTATCCAAATCATCATCAAAGGAAGAAGGAATAAGGGAGTCGGGAGCCGTACCGGCAGGATCTAAAAAAGCTTCATCATCAAAGCTTGGCAGGTCGGAATCTTGAGGCGTTTTTTTATCTGCCGATCTTTCAGGCAGCGGACTGGAAGCACTTTGAAATTCCGGTACTGTTTCCAATTCCGTTCCCATTTCGATTTCTTCACCTTGAGAACCAAAACTGTCAACTGCATCGGGCTTTGCCGCAGAAAAGGGAATATCGGCTGTGCCGGGCTTTTCGGATTTTGCGGCAAAGCTAAGATCTTGGGGATAATCCGATTCAGGCACACTTGATTGCTGCTGCGGCTGAGCTTGATAAGACGCCGATTCATTTGAAGTATCTTGATATGGCTGAGATTGAGAAGGAACCGCTTCCTTTGAAGGAGCCTGATATGGCTGAGATTGAGAAGGTGCAGCTTCCATTGCAAGCGCTTCTTCTTTTGTTGGAGTATCTTGAAGCTGAAGCTCTTCTTCAGGTATATCGTTCTTTCGGTTCCTATTAGGTCCCGGCTTACCCAGCTCAAGAGGATCATACTCAGCACCTATGTCCGGACTATCGTCAATGGGCGCATCAACATAGACCAAATTATCTAACGACTCTTCATCTTCTCCTCTATCAAAAACTTCATCATCAGCCAATTCCATTAAATCATCAAAAGGCATCTCTAAATCGGGCATATCTTCAAAGCTTTCGCTGAGAGTTATTTCATCGTCATCTTCAAAACTTACCGCTCCCAAATCTTCTAAATCCGGTTCAGGACTTATATCAAGTTCTTCTTGAGGAGGTTTAAGTTTATCAAGATTTTTATTCAGAATGCCGTCATCGCCGTAAGAGTTAACGGCATCTTCATATAACTGAACAGACTTGGACAAACTGCCTATATCGTCGTTTTCTATCTTATCCGTTTGAATATCAACGATTTCATTTGCAAGACGAACAGCTGTTATTTTACACACACAATGACAATCCTCACTTTAATATATAAATTATATAATTCTATATTGAGCATAAACTTACGCGTCTACACCTTAAAATTCCCGTGTACATAAAAAAGCCTGAAATTTAGCGAATTTAGGCCAAAAACGGCTAAAAAAGCCCTTTTTCTGCCTGTATCGTTACCCTTTCCGTTACCTTCTTTTTTTTCAGGCAAAAATAACAAAAAAAATGGTAAAAACCATTAAAAATAGGTTATTTTTTAGACTTTTGAACACCATATTTTAGACTATTCAAAACCGTTCAAACATCGTTTAAAGCGGTTTTTACACATCTAAAAATAAGGATAAAACCCGGGCAACTTGCCTAAAAAAATCGGCAAAATCGTAAAAAAAGACTTGACTTTTACCGATAATAGGGTATAATTAAATTATATGGCGGAGGCGTGAGGCGTTAGCGAGTGTAACTAGCTACCATGTTGTGCCGTCGAGGGGTTTACTACCGGTTAAAGTCTGAACGCAAGGCTCGGTGTTGTAAGCCTCTTATTTTTTTATCTTGCTTATTTTGCCATCCCAGATTAACCATACTTCTTTTAATTTTTGAATTCCTGTTTTCTTTTCTTCAAGACTTTTTTTCTGTTTCTTGGTAAGTTGGTTTGGATTGGTAAAAATAGTATCCTTTGGAATTGTTTTGTATATCGCTTCCCTTACTTCTTCTATGGCTTTTTGTTTTGTATAATCTGTTTTAAGGTCAAAATTCAAAACAACTATTTCGGTTTGTTGTTTAACGGCCTCTTTGATTCTATCGCCTATTTTTCCTATATCATCGCTAGTAAGTTTTTTCATTTCAATAATTCTATCAAGAGCGGGAATAATTCCTTCAGGATTTTTCACACCTTGAACAAAGGTATTTTTCGGTGTAAATAAAACCTTGTATCCGTTTTCTTCAAGAATCTTTGCAATTTCAACTTCATTCTGGTCCGGATCTGCACCTTTTACCAAATTTGCATGATACCCTGTATGCCCTAACTCTCTCTTTATAACCTCATTCTTGGCAAGTTTTAGATCAAAATTATCAATCCCGGCCGCTTTGGCAGCTGCTTCGACCTCTTCTTTTATCCCGTATCGTTCAATTCTTTCTTTCATTTTATCAGTCAGTCTCCACCAGCTTTCCTTTTCTATCGGATTCCCGCCGAAGCCGTCTTGAGGCTTAAAATTCTGCCTTATTTGTTTCATTGGAACATTTTCAATTTCCATTCCGTGCCCGATTTCATAATCATAAACGGCGCGGAAAGTTGTGCGGCAATTAAAGTGATAAGGCGGAAACCCGTATGTACTCCAGAATGAGTGTGAAGCAGCTAATGCTTTCCCGTTTCCGGCAATAGAAGCAAGCCCGCGGCAAATGTCGCTTGTACGGCCATCTTCAATAAACAATAATTCCCACGCAGGCGGCATGTTGTTTTGATACTGCATTAACCGTCCCGCATTATATGCCGACTGCATATTGGTGCGGTATACTGTTTCAAAATACCTAGCTGGAAAAGGCTGATCTGCATCTTCGGTAAAAGCCTTTACATCTTTCCAAGTTTCGGTAAAATGCTCTCCCTTTTCCATTGCATGTAAAAGCCTGCCTCTAAGCATTTCGATATGGTCAGCCTCTGCAAGGCGGGAAACCGTAAAAGCCCTAAACCTTAATTTAGGCTCGAGTTCTTCCCACTCTTCTTTTGTCAAAGAAATCTTACCCTTAAAAAAATCTATAGCTTCTTCAAAGGGTAAGGGTTCTGCCGAAAAAGAAATATCCAAATCGAGCTGTCCTGAGTCATCTGCAAAACTTATATTCCCTGCGGCATGTTCCATTCCGATAAGCAAGGACGATGCAAAGGCGTTCATAGTCATTGAGAAAAGTTCACGGTTAAAATCGGGACGCGGTGCCGCCTTTAAATCTTCTTTTTTAGGCGGCTCACTATTTTTTGAAAGAGTCTTTAAAAAGGTTTTTACTGTTTTTTGAATAGCTTTTAAAAAGCGTTTTTTTGAAGCGGCCGCAAGGCTTTCAATTTCTTGGGCTTTTGCTTCTTCTTGAGCTAAAACACTCGTGCGGGTAAGCGGTCTTTTTTTTTTGAAGGTTTATCTGACAAGGCAAAGCCGTCATTTTGAATTTCAGTAAGCACAAATTCATCTTCTGCATTTTTAGGACGCGGCAATTTATATCGAGTGTATAAGGCTTCTTTTGATACGGGGATTTTGTTTTGAATTGCCTGCATTATTTCTTCAAAACTTGCATAACTTTGTAAATCGAATTCACCTTTAGGCGATGGAATTTCTTTCCCAAAATTGAGCTCCACCATCCAGTCTATGAGCCTTTGAAAAACACCCTGCAATGCAAGAGCATCTCCGTGGCAAACTCTCACCAAGTTTTCATCATGAACGGTCGCCTGCGCTCTTGTACCGAATTCGCCTTCTTGTGTACTTAATGATTGAGTTGTAAGGGCAAAGCTGATTTCCTGATTACAAGTATCAATAAGCGTTTTATGGTCGCGCAAAGCTCCGGACATTTCAAGCACTTTTAGCTCTTTTACATTTGCAAGAGCAAGTCCGTCTCCGCCGCCTAACTCGCTTAAAGTGTCGGATATAACTTGTGCATTCTTCCTAGCCTTATCTCCATCAGGAGCGTCAAACAAAGCTACCAATGACGGCACACCGGCTTTTTGTGCCGCTTTAAGCCAAAACTCCCAGCCAAGTTGTTTAAACTTCCACGGCCAATAGCACATTAAAAGGTCTGAAAAACCGTAAGGATTTTCGGCTCTCGGATTATTTCGGTAAGTTAAAAACTTATGCGAAGATTTTAACTCCTCGTTTGTCTTTTTCAATACAGGAACCCATACCGATTTTTTTCCGCCTTGAGTTTTTACAAAACCTATTTTATATACTATGTCTTCAGGGTATTTATTCCGTAAAGAATCGGGAATGATTTTTCCTTGAGCCGTTTCTTTCCACAGAACTTCACTGAATGAGTGCCCGTATTCTATTGCCGTTAAAAATTCTTTAACATCCGTTTCCCAATTTAGATTAGCAGTTAAATTATCGCGGATAAATTCGTACACCTCATCGCTTGCGTTTCCCTGTCTAATTACGAATGGGAAACTTGTAACGATGTCTTTTCTAAGCCGTAAGTGCGAGCCGATTTTAGCGTCTAAAATCATTTCGTCTACAGTTCTATAAAAACTTACCTTATCCGCCCATAAATCGGCAGGGTTCGGTAAATAAGAAATAACCGACCAAAACTGATCCGGCTGTATAATCTCCATTGCTAATTCGTGTTTCATTTATTCCTCCCCATCATCATCGTCTTCTTCTTCAATCAACCACATAACGGCGGCAGCTCTGTCATTAAAGAATTCCATATTTGTTATAGGAATACTGCCGTTTTGAAAATATCCCTGTACTATTTCAAAAGGTGTATTGTATTTAAAATTGTTATCTTTATCTTCAAAGATAGAAAGATTTTGATCGAGAACGGTATACTCATAATCTTTTAGAATGTCTTTCTTTTTAAATTTAATAATAAGTCTTCTGCCGTTTTCTGTTTCAAAACCTATATATTTTCTAAAAGAACACATTCCATTTATTTTATTTTTTAATTCAATAAAATCATTTATTGTTTTTGCTATTTCCATTTTCCTTCCTCCTATTATTTAATGTCTAAACCTGCTTAATGCAGCCTTAAGCCTTGTCGGGGCTGTTTGCAATTTAAACGCAAATACTTCGTTTGTTGTGTTTTGCGATACTTCCCAAGCGTAATAACATGCATCTTGCAAATCGTCAAACTCCGCTTTCGGATACATCGTTAATTGATCAATCGTTTTATTGTGATTTTCTTTCCATTTGAAAAAGCCGTTTTCAATTAAAGGAGATAAGGATAAGATTCTTTCCTTTCCGATACCCCGTGTTGAAAGCCCCTTAATGGGTAAGTAAACGCTCTTTTGGGCGGCAGCTTCCATAATGTGCTTTTTATAGATTGATTGAAAACCGACCTCTTCAAAACCTATTAAAATAGGTTTATAAATTAAATATTTTTCAATCAATTTATTTACTGCCTTATCAACAGAACAACATTCTGCCCATTCGTCAAGCTCGTATAATTCTCCTGATTCCGCAATGCCTAAAACAAAAATAGCAAATTCGTCATGCTTCCCTGCCGACGGATCGACACCCATATAAACACGCAATGAGCCTATATCGGCATGAGTGTAACGGATAAACCATTCGGGCTTAAAAATGCGTTCCTCATCGCTTAAAGGTTCGTTCATATATTCAGTACTGAACGCTGCACTGCCTATCTCTCTTTTTTTTGTGTTTAGCTTTTCGTCCGTCCAATACGAAGCCCAAAGAGAAGTCCCTTGCGGCGTAAAGGCTGCAAAGCGTAAGCCTATCCAATTTGTAAGTTCTCCGTCTGCAATGCGTTTTAATAAG
This sequence comes from Treponema denticola, assembly GCF_024181645.1. Classification (NCBI taxonomy): domain Bacteria; kingdom Pseudomonadati; phylum Spirochaetota; class Spirochaetia; order Treponematales; family Treponemataceae; genus Treponema; species Treponema denticola. The sequence goes on from NZ_CP058624.1 coordinate 2,267,846, forward strand.
CGACTCGGAACATCGTCTGAATGAAAAATAGTATTTATAATAATTGTAAAAACATCTTGACCTAGAGGAATAACGGCACGCAAGAACCACTGATATATTTTATCTCTTTGGGTGAAAGTGCGGGCCGCCTCATCTTTTAAAATGTCGTCGCAAATAATTAAGTCGGGACGATGCTGCCTAAACTTAACGCCTCTCACGGCGGCCTCTGAACCGAAGCCTTTAATTGCAGTCTCATTTTTTAATGTAATAAAATCACTTTTCCAAACCTTACCTTCCATTGCTCCAAAGTCTTCAAAGATAAAATCGTTTCCCTCAATTTCATCTTTTATGCTTTGTAAGGCTCTGTTTGCCATATCCTGAGTAGCGCAAAAAATACAAACAAAATTATTCTTCTTAAAAAGAATCCGCCAAAGAGGAAACGCCAATGCCCAGCGCGTGGATTTTGAAAATCCGCGCGGTTCAATATCGACAACGGCCTTTACTTTTTCGGAGGGTATCAAATAAGAATGATACTGCTCTTTAATAAGAGGTTTAATTTCTTCAATATGCTTTTGTGTAAGGCTTTGAGTATTTGCAATATCTATTAAAGTCTTATGGTAAGGCGCCGGTTCTGAAGAAAAGTAATGCGACAAGTACGTTTTGCAAAAGTAAAAAAAATCATTTTCGGCTTTTGCAAGACGTGCTTTCTTTTCTAAAACCTCTTTTGTGTTATCCCCGACAAGTTCTGTTAAAATATCAGCCATTATTTAACCTCAACCTTATCGATGATTACATAAAGCCTTTGTAAAAGGTCGGTGTCGTTTTTAATTGCGTTTTGTAATTCTTTTTTTATTTCTTCTTTTGCTTTTTCCAGGGCTTTAATTGCTTTGGTTCGGTAATTGGAAAGTTTTAATTGAGCTTCTGCAACACGAGCGGCAGACTGGAATAAGTCGACGGGATCGTCAAATTCCAAGCTGTCTATAGTGCGTAAGTCTTTTGCGATAAGGCTTGTCATCTGCATAAGAACAGCCTCACTCATTTCCGTTCCCGGATAGTCCTTTAAAACTTCGGCCATTGCCTTTGCAGCTTCTATTGCTTTTTGTGTGTCTTCGATTTCTTCTTTATGAGACTTTATTACGCGGCGGATTCCCTCACGGCTGATTGTTACTTTAAGTCCTAGTTCCTGAATTTTTTTATTCACTTCTTCGGTAACATAGACTATCGTATTTTTGCCGCCGTCCCATTTATCGATAATAAGTTCTACAAGACCGTGTTCCTGTGCTTTACTCTTAGCGCCCATACTTGCCTGCCTTTCGATTAAGGAATATTCACTCCTGCATCGCTTTCGATATTTCCCTCAATTAAATCGATTCCCTTTGCAGTGATTTTAAACCAACGCACAAAAGAACGCTCTTTATAGGGGTGAGGAATCTCTTTTTTTTCGGCATAGCCTTTTTCTGCCAAGTATTCAAGCGATGAGATAATAACATCCCGTTCGTTATAATCATAAAATGCCCGTACAATAACCTGTTCGGGGATTCCGTCAGGATATACGGTGTGTAAAAAGGTAATAAGTTCGCCTCTCAAATATGCAGTTTTAACTTTCATTTCTGTCCCTTCCAAAGTTCAATAATTTTTTCAAGTGTCGTATTATTTTGAGCAATGATTAAATCTTGTACACGGTTTAATTCACTGCGCCATCCGCCCATGTCTTTATAAAAATCGTCTTTCTCAAGCTTATCCATTTTTAAAGCACCTATTTCCTTTCGGTGTACATCAATTTCCTTTTTTAGGTCAAAAATTGTTTTATTGAAATTTTCTTCAAGCCTGCTTAACCCGCTTGATAAGCTCTCTTTAAACTCATTTGACCGCTTTGCATCTTCGGCCGCATTTTTTGTTTGCTGCTTAAAAAGATACGAAATAACAAAAGCGATAATTGTAGTTATCGCTGTAGGTCCCCAGTCTTTGGCTGCAATAATCAGTTGTTCAAATCCCATGTCTACCACCTTATTTGAGCTAATCCGAACCCTAATGCTGTCCCGCCTAAAATAGAAATAGGAATACTCCACCACGGAACATTCATCTTATGGTTTAATCTTTTGACTTCTCTTTCAAGTTCTAAAGAAAGTGTTTTGTAATATTCGGCTCCGGGAGCACTTGCAAGCAATCCTTGTTTATAGCCTTCTGCAAAAGAAGCATCTATGTTCTTGTTCATTTCGCCTAAACAGATAAGTAAAATTTTTTCTACGTCCTCTTTGCTATAAACCTGCTTCGCTAATTTTATGTTGAATTGACTCGGCTGCATCTTGTTTGAGCTTTCCTGTGATTGCGTGTAACTCATTTGCATTACAAGCATTGTCAACAAGATCGCTGCCATCGCTTTTTTTAATTTTTTCATAAACACTTTCCTTTTTATCTTGAGCTTTTATTTTTGCCTCATCAATTTTTTGTTTTATTTTTTTTCTGTTACGGAAAAAAATAAATACAAAGAAAGCCGCAGCCGCGGACAACACGGCTGCAACAGTTTTTACAATCTTACTAAGTATGTTTCTCATGCCACGCTTCTTTTAATTTTTTTAAGATGGCTTCATAAAAGAATACGCTTATTCCGAATATAGTCGCCCACCAAAACCAAACTTCCCGTGGAGCAAAAAAAGCTCCATGCCATAAAAGGAATGCAAAGAAAGCCGAGAATAAGGCAGGTATCCAGACTCGATAGCCCGTAAGCCTATCCTTCTTATCCAGCTTCTTTACGAGCTCGGTAAAGATAACCGTCAACAGTACCGCTATAACCACAAACAGCGGTAAAAATCCAATCAATGATCCCATAACAAGACCTCCTATTTATTTTTTAGCATTTATAAAATGCTTATTAAAAACTTTTCTACATCTGCTTTAAAGTTATTCCAAGCTTCATTTTTTTCGACAAAATATTTAGGGCATATTTTCCCTGTTACATCAAAATGCCGATAAATATCTTTTTGCGGATTTAAATTAAATTGTTTTATCAATGTAGCTGTAAGCTCAACTGCAGCACCGTATGTTTCTTTAGTAAAACGGCCCGTCCAATCGGGATGACAAAGCTCAAGCCCTATAGTGCTGTTGTTAGGATAAGAACCCAGACTTTCTTTTATTCCCTGACAATAGGAATAAGCACCTACATGATAAGCCATTTCGTCTGCCGGCAGGCATTGTATTATTTCTCCATCCAAGCCTATAATAAAATGAGCCGATGCATATCTTGCCTTATTAATATCTTTTTGATTTTTAAGATTTTCAAAATAATTTCTGTTTGCCAATGCCGAAGTTCCGGCATTCCCTACCCAATGGATAACGATTCCCTTTACCCCTATAAGGTTTTTATTGGGCCTGGAGAATTTATTTTCCGTTAAGAATTTTCTTTCAATTTTCATAACTAAATTTTAATCTTTAAAGAAAATTTTTAACGGAGCGTAGTAAAACAGGAATAAAAAAACACCGCACAAAAAGGTGCGGTGTTTTCTTTCACGCTGCAAAATTAAATTCTAATTGATTGTTTCGTGTTTTTCCGAATAGCGGATTAAGCTTTCTTTGCTTATCCTCCAGTTTTGTTCGTCTCCATTCTTGTACGCTTTTAATTGCCCTGAACAAATCAGGCGGTAAATCGTATGATAGTTCACTCTCAGAAAGAATGCTGCTTCCGAGATGCTTAAAGTATTTTGTAAACTCATTAACTCTTCTTCCAAACCCTCGCTTTCCAACATCGTCATAATAAACCTCTATTTCTTTTTCAGGAATTCTTAATGCTGTGCCGACCTTAACGCCCAGTATTAAATACATTTCTAATCTGTAATAAACTTGTCTTGTTGTAACAAGTTCTCCTTCAACAGCCGTCATTATTATTGCCGTCTCAATTGGTGTTAATAACATTTTAAACCCCCTTTAAGTATATTTTGAATCGGGATTAAATCCCGCTTTTTTACAAATATCTCTTAATGCAAGAATAACCTTGCTCGCATTAAATACGGTTAAATGCGATATATCTATCACTTTTCCTATCCGCAAAATTAAAGCATTTAAACTTTTTTCATCTTTTACTCGGGACGCTAAATCCCAAAGACCTCTTATGTAGTATTCTTGTTTTTCCGTAAGGCGATCTTTCCCGCCTCCGCTTCGTTGATTTTTAAAAGAATAATTACTTCTCTTTTCTTTTTTGAATGTATAACCCAAATTTTTAAAGCCCTGCATTATTATTTTATATTGAGTTTCTGTTCTTATTTCTGAAGCCGAATAAATCCCTGCCCCGGAAAGAAGGGCTCTGTATGCCTCTTCATTTAATTTTAATTTTTTTTTTGCAATATGTATTGCTGCTAGTTTTTTATTTCTGTCTTTAAGCATATTCCCCTCCTTATCTTAATGTAAGGAATACTAAAAAAAGTATTCCTTACATCTTGATTTTTTTTTAAATTTTTAGCCTGCTAATTTTGCAAGCTCTTGATTGACCAAATCCCTTTTGGTTTCGGCAAAAAAGTCCTCTTTAGATTTCCTTGCCGCTCCGACTTGGCTCAATGTTTCATCATCAAGGCTTAACATTCTTTCTTTATCCGGCTCAATTTTAACACGGACAAATTCTTTTAAGCCTAGTTTCTGTAAAAGCTCTGCCGTTTGTTTTGTACATGAAATCGAATCCGGAGCCTTTCTAAATCCTATAGAACCGAATTGTAAATCAATAGTTTTTTTGTCTTGAAACAATTCTGACCTAAAGTAAACGGCATACGCTTTTAAAGAATCCACATGCGACTTGTATGTATCTCTTAACACCTTTCCATCGTTTGCCGCTTTTTCTTTAATGTCTGCAATTTTTTTATTTGCAGCATTATCAATCTTTTCCCACTGTGCTTCAAGTTCGCACATCTCTTTTAAAATCTTTTCAGCTTCCTCGATAGTCGTTATCGTTGCTGCATTTGATTTTGTTCTTGCCATAAAACATCTCCTTGTAATAAAATATTTTTCTCTCTTACGCTGCAGGCGGTTCATCATCACCTGCAACATAAAAATTATCATTGATAATTTTGCGTATATCAAATACCAGACTGCGGATAACTAAACAGGATTCAGTGCCCTGATCTTCTATGATACCGCACGATGCCGTATTTTCAATTTGCAAAAGTTTGTCCATCAAAAGCTCGTAAGCTTTTTCATTTACTTTCATTTTAGACCTCCCTTACTTTCCATCATTGTCCCGAATCTTGTATCTTCCGGAGCCTCTAGTTTCCCGTTGTTTTCGTACATCTCGATTTTTGCGTAATATGCCTCAAAAGCCATACAAACATTCTTTTGCATGTCCTGCCATTCAATTTCCGGTAATCCGGCAGGGCGAGTAAACAAAATATCAGCAACGGGGAAACGGCCCATACCGCGCCTAAATCCCCACAATTCTTCTCCGTAAATCTCTACACGGTAATTTTCAAGTTTAATACCGCTTCTTGTTTTACGGTTAAAAATTGTTGCAAGCTCCTCATCATAACTTCCGTCATCATCTTCAAGCCCCGCTGTATAAATCTTTCCATCCTCTTCATCACAAGGAGCCGGAAGAGCTTTCCTTGTTGATATGCCGGCTTCCGAATAGGCCTCCATTAAAGTCAGAGTGTTTAAAAGTTCGGGCTTGTCATAAAAATAATCGTAAAGCTTTATATAGTTTCTTATGGTTGCCGGAGATATCTCAAGATTAGATTCGGCCCAAACCTTAAAAGCATTTCTGTCGTTTGAAGCTAAAAATCGTTGAACATTAACAAGCTGCTCTCCAATTTCAAAGGCTATTAAAACACCTTTTTTCATAAGATCATAAAGCTTTTTATGATTTTTATTTATCTCTTTTGCCTCATCCTTATATAAAGATTTTATATTTACAAGGCTTTTTGAATTATCCATGTTTTACACTCCTTTTCCATAATTACGGCGTAATATCATGCTTCCTGCCATTTCGATAACTTCAACATCAGGCTCCGATATTTTGTTCACTGTCATGATGTTTTGTGCTCGGTTTATAATTTTTACGAATTGCCTTACATCTTTTCGGCTTATCTCATAAATCGAATCGATAACCTCTTTTGAAGCATTTTCCCAAACACTTACAGCAATCTTTTGTGCATCCGGTTTTGTAAGACCTTCCAATTTTAAAAACACTCCTATTCGGCTTTCCAACTGTCTATGGTCATTCTTTAAATTTTGAATAGTCCAAACCAGTTTGGGCAAGCCTATAAGCACAAGGCCTGTTTCGCCCAAGTCATTTATAAGCCGACGGCTGAACTCCAATGCATCACTTTTTAACCCGTCCGCTTCATCAATAATGACAATCATATCCCTGTCCTTTAATGTGCTTGTTACATTATTAACAAGGGCATCAAAATTTATCCGGTATGTATCAAGCCCCAACTGCTTGGCTATTTCTTGTGTCATAACTTTTTTATTCATCGCCCCGGAACATTTTATTAAGACTGTATTCCTTTCGTTATCCTCTGCATACCTTTCGGCGGTTGTTGTCTTTCCTCCGCCTGCATCGGATACAATTAAAGCTATATCCTTTTCATCATGTGCAAGCCTGATAGCACGCGTCATCTGCTTCATTACGGAAGTTTCAACAATTGGAACATGTTTCCGTTCTGCAGCTTCAGCCTTTCTGGCTATCCATTTAATGATAGCCTCTTCAACCTTCGCCGTATCTCCCTTATACGTTTCGTTTAAGAATTGACTTAAAACGCTTGACGTATAACCCATTTCTTTAGCCGCTTTATTTTGACTTATCTCATACCGGGCTAAAGTTTCCATTAATCTTTCCTTGATGGAAAGATTTTCTTTTACTTGTCTGTCGCACATATAAATGCCTCCTCATCAATATTAAAATAATTTTGATATTTACCCTTGTTTATCTGCCTGTCTTCCGCTCCGGCTGCTTTTGGTTCTTCTTCAATCTGCGGAATATATTGTTCCACACGCGGAATTTCAACTCCTGTAGCTTCCATAGCAATTTCAAGCATGTTTTTAGGTTTTGTTGTAAGGTGAGTTAATCTGCTTTGCTCTTTAACTTTCTGCCTTATATCCCTTCTTACACGGTTTACAAACTCGTTATCTTTTTCCATGTTTCCCGTTTCCATAAAGACATCTGCATAAGCTTTGCAAAGAAGTTGTCCTTTATTGTTACAGATTAAGGCCTCGTTCCTGTTTGTAAGGTTTACGCGGACTATAACCTGCTGTCCTGTAAGCCCTATAAGCTCTTCCGCCCAGTAATCAGCTCCTCCTACACTTACTCCGTTTTCTCTGACGGTTCGTAATTCACCGCGGGTCAGCGCAAGCTGCACGGTTGCAGGATCGGGCTTTCTTATTGCCTCAGGCATGTTTTGAATAAATGCTTGTTCTGGGGTTAAGCCTTTTCTATCTTTAGCATCGCTAACCCATTCGGTATTGTACCAATTTACCCAATAGGTAATTTCTTTGATAAAGTCTTCCCAGCTTCCTACATCGTTTCGCTTAGCTTTTCCTTTCATTGCTCGCCAATAAAGCTTTTGCTCATCAACTCGTGAGGCCGTATTACTGCCGATATAGTTCCCTGTATTTTTGGAATAATACTCTTCAAGGATTTTATAAAACCTTTCTTGAACACCCTTTGATTGGCCATGATAGGCTCTTGCATATTGAAGTCTGCTTCCGCATGTTACTATTGCTCCCGTTATGATAACTTCTTCCTCATGCTCTATTCCGTCCTTATCAACAGCTTTCATCTTGATTTTTTGCCCCTTGATAGTTTTTCCCTTATAGTCTTTTCCGTTATCGACATGCACCATTTCAGGAATTCCGAAGCGCATAATCATCATGTAGTAAGCCGCTAAAATTGTTTGAGAATTCGGATTGATACTTACACACCAGCCCAAAATAGCCCCGGATCGGACATCAGCAAAAGTAGTAATCCACGGAATTACAAGTTTCCCGTTGTACATTACAACGCGGTCAATTCTGTGATGGTCTCCTTGTACCTGATCCATAGCTTTTAATAACTTTTTATCCCTTTCGATATACGGGAAATGCTTAGCCTCAAAAGCTTCTTGACTCAACTGATAAAAATCTACCATTGCCTCCGGAAGGCTTTTTAAATACCTTCTACAGGTGGCGTATGTTGCCTTGGATTCTTTTATGTTGGCTTTCATACTTAAAAAGCAATGTCTTATACTCCGTTTGGTATAATCAAGATAAAAGAATATAAGAGATTCTTTTTCTGTTGCAGTAAGACTGGATCCTGCTCCGCATTCTTTACCGCTTTTTGAATAAAGCGGTGTAATGCCGGAAAGACCGGTCTCCTTTTCATCCTTAAGCCATCGGTACAGAGTTCTGTCGTTTAACTCTTTCCCATATTTTTTTCTATATGCAATACTTATCCTTCCTGCATTAAATGCTATACAAAAATCCTGAACTTTTAATCCTGCACACTTATAGCTGTTTATTATTCCTGCCTTTAGTTTTGCTGTCTTGCGTTCGACTTCAGTAGCCTGTAAAAAAGTTACCGGCTCCTTTGTTTCGGATACAAGAGTCTTTCCTCTTTGGATTAAAGCCAATTGTACTTCTGCAGGAAGCTTATCGCAAAGCCAAAGCATTGCACCTTTTTTTTTCATGTATTGCCAATGCTCTTTCCTTGCCCGCTCCAAGATGCTTTTTTTACTCAAGTCCAAAACCTCAGCAATCTCTTTAGTTGCTACAGTTTTCATGCTGCCCCCTTATTCCTCTCCTGCTCTTTTTTATTCATCTCTGCTATTTCGTCTTGAGTCCTCGGCGGAAAAAGCTCTGATACAGGCATTTTAAAAAATGCAGCAATCCGTTTTTCATTTACGGGGCTTCGCCTTGTTCCGTTTATTATTTCATTTAGAATTGTTCTTTTTATTTTTAATTTTACAGCTAACTCGGAAACCGTTTTTATCCCATTTTCGTACATCGCTCTTTCAACTTTTTGTTTCCTTTCAAAATCGAAAGGATAGGGCCTTTTAGTAACTTTGTACTTTCTAAACTCCTCATAAGTTAAAGCCATACCAACCTCCTCTTAAAATAAATCTTGCTGTTTTTTTTAAGCTTAAATAAAAGCTCTTGCATAATTTCTTTTTTTCTGTTACAATATCCATATCTCTTAGGGCTTTGAGCCCTATTACTTGTTTGTCAAGCCGTGCAGCCTCAAATCCGCACGGCTTCTTTTTTATCTGTTCGTTCATTTTTTTATTCCTCCAACTCCTTTCCTGTTTCTGCATCCAAAAACCTCATATAATAAATATCTTCTTCTGAAGCTCCGGCACTTTTTAAGAATTCTATAGCTCTTTCCTTGCTCTCAAATTCTTTTTCCGTTCCGTCCTCATTCAAAAGATATTCCAAAGGATTAAGTCCTATACCCTCTTGATGTCTTGCTACAATAATCATTTCTTGTCTTTCTCCTTTTATTTCATTAATTTATTTAAAAATTTGATTAAAAAATTACAGTCCTCTATTGCCTGCTTTTTACTATAGAGAACAGCATTTTTACGCCAGCTGTTTATTATCGAAAGCGCCTTTTCTTTGTCTGCCCTGATTAGGTCGATGGTGCAAGGCTCTTTTTCGCCTGAGGCTTTGCGTTCTTCTTTTTGAGCGATTGCCTGTTGTAAGCCGGTTAGTCGTTCGCTTAGTTGACTCATCTTTTTACCTCCTTATTTTTATCATCAAGTGATGAAATAAAAATCTTTTCTTTTTTTGTGAGTTTTTTATGTCCCTTGTCGCTTCTTAATTCTGCTTTCGTTGCATATTTCCATGCGATCACGTGCTCTGTGCAAGGAGAGCCAAAAAGATAAAAATCCTGTTCGTTTCCTGTTTTGTCGTAAAGAGCCAGACTCCAATTGTTATCTATGCTGTTTAATAAAACCCATACAACACAAAAATCTTTATCAGGAAATTTTTTGTTAGAAAATATTTGGTTCGTTCTCATATCTTATTCCTCCATTGCGGAAAGCTTCCGCTAAAAAAATGCCGCTGCAAGTATTGCCCCTTGCCGGACCGCCTGCGGCGCAGCGTGGGTTTACGAATCCCCCTAACGGGTTACGGTGCCGCCGTCATCTAGCTGCCTTTCGTGGCTAACCGAAAGGTTCTCCAATTCCCAATTAAGCATTTATAATTAAAAATTGAATAAGCCCCGAGCAGGACTTGAACCTGCATTAAAGAAATATCTATTGACTTTTTTAAATCATAATATTAGGAGAATTATGCTTTCCTTTAAGAAACCTTCCGGGGCGTGATTCCGTTTTTTTATTTTGGCAAAACAGCCGCACATCGGTATAAGCGGTTACGCTAAAAGTCGGTCTCTTAAAACGCTTTACTGTCTTGTCAGGTTCCATTCTTGCCTATCGCATTGCAATAATAAAACCGCTGTCAAAAATCTTTTAATAGCACTGTGAAAACCTGCTTCGTTTTCTGCTATTTATTTTAAGGACTTAAAGCCCTGTTTTAATCTTTACCTTTTGTGTATAATGGAACCTTATTTAAGTTAAAGGAGTATTTAAATGGATAATGTCTACATCGCATTGATATCCTCTATTGTCCCAATAATAGTTATAGCTATAAATATCGCCTATAATGTTTGGCGGGAGTCCAATCTCATCCAAGAAAAAAGGGATGAACGCTTTTTTGAATGTAAGATCGAAGCTGTTGACCAAATAATGCAGTCTATGATTCCCGCTTTTATACATTGTGTAGAACCTAAAAACCCAATAGAGTTTTTGGCAAGCCTCAACAAGCTCAAGAGCGATGTCCAAAATTCGATGTTTAAAAATTCTGTTTGGCTCCTCCCTGACTCGTACGAACCTATTAACCGCTTCCTTAAGGAAGTAATTAAGTGTATCGATTTGTTTTGCGGTAAACTTGGAAACCTCGCAACCAAAGACATCACAAAATTTACCGATGAGGACATTAACATCTTCGTTTCCGTTTACGAAAATCTCGGAAACACAATTATCAACAAACTTCTTGATGAGCGGCTCCTCCTGTTCTCTCAGCTGCATATTGCTTTTGTTGAACCTGCAAAACATTCTGCTAAAAAAATGGGGAAGGCTCTCTCTAAAAAAATCAAAGATAAAAGCTCCCGTTCCGCCGAAAGCAATTAAAACCGAAGTGCTTATTAAGCAGGTAAAATATCCTGCAATCCAATAAAATGCTTCTTGTCTGCTCATTTTTAAAACTCCTCTCCGTTTCCCTCTATTAAATTATCCCGTTTTGAGATATAATATTGTGGCGACAAAAGTCGCCATTTTTCACAAGTGTTGTATAAATTGGCGACTTTTGTCGCCGTTATTTCTTACAATATAGTCGATATATCTTATATTGTCAAGTGTTTTTACCGAAAAATATAAGAAAAAAAGGATATTTTTATGGATTGGAGCAAAATAATATACGAAATAGAGGATAAAATTCCTCTTTCTGGGAGTTTGGCAACTATTTTAGGTGTGAGGTATCAGTATATATCGGACTTAAAAACTGGTAAAACAAAAATTCCTAATGGGGAATTTGTTTTATCTTTAATAAAAAATTTAAATATAAATCCTGACTGGCTAAAAGGTGAATCAGATGAAATTATAAATTTAAAAAATACAACATCATCAGAAAAACCAGCCATTTTGCAAGAGCTTGAAAAAATGGCAAAAGAGGCTGCAAAAGAAACCATAGAAGAGCAAGAGCAAGAACTTATAAGAATGAAAATGCAGTTGGAAAATTTAATACAGGAAAGAGAATATTTAAAACAAGAGGAAAGACTTGCAAAAGTTGAAAACCGGCAAGAAGAGTTAGATAAAATTTATCGAGAAATGTACGACCTCTACTATAACACGCCGAAAGAAACCAAACCGAAAAGGGTTATTCGGCGTTCTATGGGCTCAAAAGGTATAATTACAGAAAAACAGGGTATTCTTTACCCTGACGGCACTTTTATTGAAGATTCAAAACTCCCCGAAGAAGTAAAAGAACCTGCCCCGTTGTACACCGCCGCCTATGAAGAACCGGAAGAAACCATAGACCTGCCGTTGGCTCAAAATCTTGCAGCCGGTATTCCTGTTGAAGCCTCAGATGTAAACGACACCTTTCCTGTGCCTAAAAAACTAATCCCCAATAAACGGAAAAAATACTGTGTTGCAAAGATTAAAGGAAGCAGTATGACCGAAGCAGGGATTGAAAACGGCTCCTGCGTCCTGTTGGAATACACCGATCAGCCTATCGACGGCGAGATTATGGTCGTAAGTTACAACTCAAACACAACCCTTAAACTCTTACATCAAAACATAAAAGGAGAATGGGAACTTTTATATCGTGATGGTTCCGGGGCCAAAATAGAGCTCAAAAATGGGGACTGGGAAGTCAAGGGGCGGTTCGTTGCGGTTTTGCCAAAAAAACGCCAATAACGCGTCTTTTGGGGCTAAGTCGGAACATTTAACGGCTTTTAAAATAAAACGCCAAAAAACTGTTAGAATTTCGTTCGAATAGGGGTATTTTAGGTGGAGAACAGCTTGTAAATTCAGCTTATGGCTGATATAATAAAAAAAATATAAAATTAGGAGAAAAAAATGAAAAAAACGGTAATTTTAATTTGTAGTCTTTTTACTTTAATTTTACTTATTGGATGTGCTTCAATGGCAACAACAAAAGCCGCTAGATTATATTGGGCGCAACCTTACGAAATATTAGTAAAGACTCATGAAAATATAGAGGAATCGTGGACAAATAATATCATGCCGATTTATAAAGAATATAATAAGCTTTTTGCGACTATGAATATAGTATCAATAGGTAAGAGAAAACCAAGCAATGAAAGAATTTATGCTTTAAAAAAAGCAGGGTATAGCTTTGATGCAGTTTATTATTTTTCAGTTAATTATCAAGGGCAAGACTGGCAATTTATAAAAAATTTAAATTTTAAAACTGATGATAGAACTGTTAAACTTGAAGATAATAATCCTAAAAGACATACCATTACACTCAGTACTGTTTTTTGTGTAGAGCAGGCTGATTTCTTTCTTTTAAATGAAGATGATATTAAAAGCCTATTAAATACTCAGAGCCTGTCCATCCAATACACAGGCTCTCCCATAATCAAACTACCGGAAGAAGCAATACAAAAAATCAAAGAATTTATAAAAAGCGAAATAATAACAACACCCAGTAAAAACTGGTAACCAACGGCCCCGCATCTTGCGGGGCTGTTTTTTTATCCAACACCTTTTTTATAAAAATACACAATCCTTTAGCTATGCTCCGTTAAGCCTTTTTTAAGTTTTGTATACTGCCTGTATGAAAACACGAATAAGACAAATTGCACGGGCAGGCATTTTCGGTTCAACCGAAAATCCTCAGACTGTAACGGAACAAGACTTAAAAGAAATCTACGAATCTTTTGCAGAAATGAATTCAAGTCCCATTGTTTTAGGACACGACTTTTCAGGAAGCAATCCCCGCTTCGGTGAAGTAGTCGGCTTGGAGCTTAAAGACGGCTTTTTATATGGCATTACAAAAGAGCAGGATGCTCTTGCTGATGCTGTAGAACAAGGCTTCTTTCCTGACCTTTCAATTGGTGCAAAGCGTTCTGCCGAAACCGGAAAACTCTATCTTCATCATCTTGCCTATTTGGGAGAAGAGCCTCCTGCAATTAAAAATTTGCGTTCTTCAATTACCGAATCCCTTGCTGCAATAGCAGCTTCGGACATAAAGGATGTGTTATTTTTCCCATCCATCAAATCTAAAACAATCGCATTAAGCGATATAGGAGGTTCAAAAGTGAACGAAGAGGAATTTAAAAAAAGAATTGCAGAGCTTGAAGCTCAAAATGCAAGTCTTAAACAAGAGCTTGAAAAAGCAAAACAGGCAGGCGGTTCTTCGGAAGATGCTGAAAAACTCAAAGCCGAAAACGAAGAGCTTAAAACAAAGCTTGCAAAGATTGCGGAAAAATATCCGGAAGAGGACTTGGCTCTTTCCGATTCAAATCCGCAAACCAAAGCGCTTTTGTCCGAAATCCGAAAGACCAAAACTGAAAGTTTGTTGGGCTTGGCAAAGACAAAACTTCCGCCTGCGGCTCACGGTGCTGTGTCGGCCCTTGCCGGTATGCTGCCTGCAACAGGAAGCCTCGCTCTTTCGGACGGCAAACAAACTACAGGCTTCGATTTGGTTAAAGATATCTTAAACGCTATCCCTGACCAAGTTTTAACGCAAGAAGTTATAGGACTATCCGATCCCGATTCGGGTAAAACCCAAGAGCCGGTAAGTGCCGCTAAAATGATGGGCTGCATTTAGCATGTATTAAAATCATAAGGAGAAAAAAATGATACTTGGAAATTTAGGAAAAGTAAAGGTCAGCGAAACGGCAGTTGTCGTTGGCGAAAATTTCTTTACTGAAACAATGCCTTTAAAAGACGGCATGAAAAATTTGTTTGCAGGCACCATTTTAAAAATGGGAGCAGGCGAAAAGTTGGAACACCTTGAAGGCACAGGCTCGGAAGATCCGATTGCCGTTTTAAACGAAAACATCGAAGGGGAAAGTAAAGATACCTCCGCCGTAGTCATCGTTTTCGGCAGGGTAAAAAGAGAAGCCTTAACCTTTAAGGATGGAACCGCCGTTACAAACGCTCAGGTCGAGGCGTTGCGCAAAAACGGCATCTATGCGGCCAAAGGAGAAAAATAATGCCTTTAAACATTCAATCAACATTGAGTGCGTATTTTACGCCACGAAACATTCAAGATGTTTTGCTTACTATGCCTAAACCGAAAAGCCCTATCAAGGACTTACTCTTTTCGGAAAGCAACAAAAAACAAAAGACATCTCCCTTTCTTTCAGTCTCGGAAGTTAAAGATGTAACCGGTGCCGTTCCCGTAGTAAAACGAGGGGCAGCTTCTTACCCCGTCGGTTCCGGTTCTGAAGAAATAGAACTCATTCAGCCTGAAGGCTTTAAGCCCTCAAGCTTTATTTCCGCAAGAGACCTAAACGATTCTATTGCTTTGGGCGATGTTCAAAGCATTAATGAAAAGCTCACCGACAAGGTAGAAGAGCTTAGAAACAGAATCATAACCTCAACGGAAATTCTTTGTGCTCAATCTCTTTCTGGAACTATCGCTTACCCTGCTGCAACTGCAGGCGGTGCATTCGACACCTACAAAGTCGAAATCGGCAAGGCTCAAAAAATGACAGACACCGACATCACCGGCAAAGCAATCAACATATTGCAGGCAAATCTTGAGCAGCATTTTTTGGAACAAATGAAAACCGGTTATTCAGCCGATATCCGCTTCCTTGCAGGAAGTGATGCCTATGCGGAAATTGTCAAAATAATTTCCGGCACTCAAAACGCAAGCATTCCCGTTCAGTGGACGGATTGGGGCTGCGTTCTTTTCGGCAAATACAAAATCATGCCCTTAAGTGCAACCTATGCAGTCCCGGGCTCGACAAGTCTTACCAATGTTATCGAATCAAAAACGATAAAGACGATAGACCTTGCAAATCCCGGAACTCTTTTTTACCTTGCTCTTGATGACCTTGATGCAGGATTAAGATCCATGCCGTTTTTTGCAAAACAGGTAGAAAGCAAAGATCCTTCCGGTTACAAGATTATCGGAATGAGTAAGCCGTTCCCTGCCGTTGCAGTTTCAAAAACGGTTGACCGCAAGTACCTTGCGTAAAAAAAGAGAGAGAGAAAAAAGCGATGAGTGATATATTTAATTTGCCTTCAAACCCTGTTTACTCAAATGAGCAACCCTCCGCTCATGAGCCGCTCAAGCAAGAAAATAAGCCTCTTCGCTTTTCAATCTCCGTTTCCGACATAAAAGATTTCATAAGCCCTAAGCTCTACAGTGAATTAAGCTGGGATGAAAACAGAAGTGCAGAAGAAGTAACTCAAGACTGTATCGATAAGGCAACCGCCTTGGCTGAAACTATGCTTCATCTCGTGGACGAAAAATTAAACGAGTACAGCAAAACCCAAGCGGAAATTATTAAAACGCTTACGGTCTACGAACTTTATATGTATAACGGTGATCGTTACAGAGCAAAGGGCTACATGGAAAAAGCGGAGCGGTTAATAAGCGACCGTTACCGCTCACTCGAAAAAGAAAGGGAAGCTGCAATTCCTTTTATTGCTGTTTCAAAAGCCAAAAAAGAAAGCTTTAAAATTAAATAGGAGAAAGTAAATGCAGGTAAAAATCGAATTTGAAGAACACATGAAAGGAAGTTTTTTCAATCGTCTTGCAAACCCTAAACCCTTAATGAAAGAGCTTTCTCTAAAAGCTTTATCGGCAATTCAAAAGAACATCGAAGGCGGTATAAAGCCCGATAATGCACCCTTAACTAAGGCTGTAAAGCAGGGCAATAATACCTTGCGCGATTCAGGCCGCCTTAGGGCAAGCTTGACCGCACGGCATTCGGATACGGAAGCTGTGGTAGGTACAAATGTACATTACGCTCATCTTCACAATCCCGAAGACGGAAGAACGGAAACCGTAATCCGTCCTAAAAATGCAAAGTTTTTATGTCTTCCCGCGGGGCCCGAAACTCGTAAACTCTTCCGTAAATACGGTTGGTCTCCGCGTGAAGTAATTGCAGCTCTTGAATCTAAAGGCTTTGCGATTTACCGCCCGTACAAAAGAGGCGGCGGGGAACGCAGCAATGTAATTATGGCAAAAGAAAAAGGCAAAGAACCTTTTGCTGTTTTTGTTTTAAAAAAAAGTATAAAGATTCCGGTTCGCCCTTTTATGTTTTTGCCTGATGAAGTAATCGCAGCTATAGAACAAAGGATAGGAGAATATTATGAAGCCTAATTTCCTTGAAGCAGTCAAAGCCTATGCGGCACGCTTACAATCACAAACAGGCGCTCAGGCTGTAATCATGCCGTCATTGCTTAAAAGTGAAAAGTTCCATGTGGAGCTTAATCTTTTACCTCATCCTGTTATCGTAGGCAACGGCAGAATCCGTCTTAGACTTAGAGCAACAGTGTATGCAGAAATCCCCGCAAGTGATCCGGGCATTAACGACTGCTTAAAGCGCTCCGTTCTTTTAGCAAATTTCTTTGACCAAGCGGAAGGTTTTACCATCCGCAAGCAAACAAACGAGGGACAGGCTGTGTACGGCATGGCTTATCACACATCCCTTCGGGAAGATGACGATCTTTTTTCCGACTTACAGGAAACTGAAGAGCGTTCATTTTCATATAACGAAAGCTGGCTCGTCGAATTGGAAATCAATTCAGACGATTTTATTTAAATTTTTTTAAGGAGAAAAAACTATGGATTTGACAAAATCTCAAAACCCCGACAGCATGGTTCTGGGTTCTGCAAAAATTGAACTTTCAACTCAAGGGATTGAAATCGATAAAATAAAAAAAACTTGGGATTTTAAAGACCTTGAAGATCTGGGATTGGCAAGAGGAATTAAGATTTCTTTTTCATCAAGCAAGATCGATGTAAAGGCAGATAACGGCACCGTTCCATTAAAAGGTCAAATCGACAATAAAGCAAAAGTCGAATTTGTATTGCTTGAACGGTATGTTCCTCTTTTGGGGAAAATCATGAAAGGAATAGTTACCGTTAAAATTGTTCCGGGTACCAAGAAAAAAGAAACGGAAGTTTTTACCGCCGAAAAAGATAAGTTTTATGAATTTAAGTATGCTAACTATGACGGATCCAAACCTGAAAATATTGTCATTAAACAGGGCACGAAAACTTTAACCTCAAACACCGATTATATCGTTGAGAAAAATTCGGCAGATATATGGGGTTATAAATTCCCCGCTGCAGGCACTTTGGATGTTTCAAAACCTGTTACAATAGAATATGAAGTTACGCGTATTAAGGCCTATTCTCTTTGTAAAGGTTCAGGCGGAGTTGTAGAACCTATCGCTTTAAAGCTTACAAACAATCGTAAGTCTCAAGACGGAAGAATTATAGCCCGCACTTTTGCATTCCCTTACGGCTTTTATGACGGTGAAGATTCAATCACTTTCAAATCAAAAAACGATTCGGATAATGTTGCTGAGGTTCCTGTAAGCTTTGAATTTTCCCCGCACCCCGATTTGGTTTTAGATAATGAAATGGAATCGGAAAGTCTTTACAAGGAAACCCCTGAAAATTAACAAAAAAAACACATAGCAGGGAATTGGCTTCAAACCAAAGTCCCTGCTAAAAATAGGAGAGATAAAAAAATGGCAAACAACTTAATCAATCTTGATCTTCTGCGTTCTGAAAGTCAAAAGGTTAAATTTTTAGGAAAAGAATTTGAAGTAGGTTATATCCCCTCAGGGCTTGCAATTCCTTTGATTGAAAATCATAACAAAAACATAAAAGAACAAAAAGAAACCGACAGTCCGGAAAAGCTTTTAAAGGACAATATAAAATCCGTATCCCTTTTTTGCTCATTTTATGAGCCCGATTTTACCGAAGAGTTTTTATCAAAAAACGCAAGCGATAAACAAATCGAGCAAATGTACCTGCTCATTGTTACAGCAATCGTCAAAAACTTTTCTGCGGAAGTATCAAATGATGATTCTGAATCTTCTACCTCTGTTGAAAAAAAAACGACTGGGGAGAACTGATAGATCAGGCTATGCTTATGTATGGAGTTTCCGAAGAACTTATATTAAAAACTTGGTCTTTAGAAACTATTATAAAAAAGGTAAAACACGGCTTTGACTTTATTCTTTTACAAAAAGGTGTTGTAAAAGAAAAAAAAGAAAAGCCTTTAAGTGATGATGAAATAAGTAAACTTTATAATTAGGAATAAAAATGGCAGTAACGGCAAGGGAACTTTTATTTAAAATAATAGGCGACTCGGAGCAATTTAATAAGGCTGTAGAAGAAAGCACAAACCGGCTTGATGATTTTAAAAAGAAAACAAAGGACGCTAACGAGCTCTTTGGCCAAGTATCCAAGCAAGCGGCCGTTGCAAGTACGGCAATAGCCGCTTTGGGGATTGCTGCCGCAAAAATGGCTAAAGACTTTAATGAAGGCTTCGGAAAAGTACAAACCCTCATCCCGGGCGCAAAAGAACGGGTAAAAGAATTCCAAGATGAAATTTTAAACCTTTCTCCTGCCGTTGGAAAAACCACAAAAGATTTAACCGATGGTCTTTATGAAGTTATATCCGCTTTCGGTGATTCTGCCGATAGTGCTAAAAACTTGGAGCTTGCTGCAAAGGGCGCCACGGCAGGAGGAGCTACCACTAAAGACTCTATAGCTCTTCTTTCAGCCGTTACAAAAGGTTATGGCGACACATCGAACATAGCTCAAAAAAAAGTTTCAGACCTTGCTTTCACAACAGTAAAATTAGGACAAACCTCTTTCCCGGAACTTGCAGCATCCATTCAACGAGTCACCTCTCAAAGCAATACTTTAAAAATAAGTCAGGAAGAATTGTTTTCCGTGTTTTCATCAGGAACCGGTGTTATAGGAGGAGCTGCAGAAGTTTCTACAAAGTTTTCTGCCCTGCTTACCGAAATGCAAAAGCCGGGGGACAGGCTTGCGAAAACTTTCAAGGCTCTTGGTGTCGAATCGGGAACTGAACTTATCGAAAACTTCGGAGGTCTTCAAGGGGCATTGAAGGCCTTAAAATCCGAAGCCGAAAAAACGGGAGAACCTATAAGCAATCTTTTCGGTTCTGCCGAAGCCGGAAAACTCGCTCTCTATGCTTCAGGGGAAGGTGCTGCCAAATTTACAAGCGACCTTCAAGCCATGCAGCAGGCAGCAGGAGCCACCGAGCAGGCTTTTAAAGATGCCACTACCGAAGGGCCTAACGCCTTCGGCTTTCAACTACAACAAGCAAGCCTGAATGCTCAAGCCTTTGCCGTTAAAGTCGGACAAGAATTGATTCCTACCTTACAATCTCTTTTAAATCCTATTTTTAAAGGCATTGAATACTTAAAAAATTTGAATGATGAACAGATAGCTCTTATAGTTTCAGCCGGAAAAATTTTACTTACTATTACAGGAATTACTGCCGGAGTTTTCGGCCTTGCAAAAAGTGTAATAGCTGTTCAAAAAGCAGTAAAAGCGATGGATAAAGCTTTTAAGGTAATAGGATTAAGTAATCCCTTTGTTTTGACTATTGCCGGTGCTGTTGCTGCAATAGTTGCCATTAAAGAGCTATGTTCTTGGTTAGACCGTGCTTCCGAAAAGCAAAAAGAAGTAGAACGCCAAGCTCTTCGCTCCTCTCTTTCTTTCCCTAAAGAAGCAGAAAGTGCAATCTCTCTTTCAAAAGCATACATAGAACTGGCAGATAAAACAAACTTAACGGCTGAAGAAAAACTAAAACTTCAAAAGCAAACTGAACAGCTTATACAATTATCTCCTGAACTTGCAGGTAAGTTATCATTGGAAGAATCCGGTTATAAAAACAATTTGGAAGTTTTAAAAAATTTCAATGCCGAAAAAATAAAAGAGATCGAACTTAATCTTCAGAATGCAAAAACAGCTCATGGGAATATTTCAAGAATTATAGAGGATAATAAAAAACACCTTGACTTATTAAAACAAACAAATGAATATAAAGTAAATGCAAAAGGTGATTATGGTTATGGTATTAACGATAGCCAAATAAAAAAAGAAGAGGCCGCTTTAAAAGAATTAATTGAAAAAGAAAAAATCTTTTCGGAAGAAATTTCAAAAAATGAGATTTTACTTGCCCAATTAAAAGACAGTAAAACTGCATTGGACTCTGAAACCAAAGAAAACCCGGGTGCCGGCAAAAATGAAAAATCTGCACATGCAAAAAAATTAGAGACCATAGATGCTGCCTTTAAAAGAGAAATAGAAATCATTTCAAATCGCAATATCGAAAAAACTAAAAAAGATGCCGAATTAAAAGCTGCCGAAGAAAAATACTATAACAATAGGCTTAATCTTCTTGAGCAATTTCATAATGAAAATCTGGAAAAAGGTAAAACATTTGCACAATCTCAAAAAGAGATAGTAGGTGCTGCAAATGAAAGTATAAAAACCGAAACAGAAAAAACAAATGCAGAACTGTCCCGTATTGCCGATGAAAAACATAAAAAAGAAATAGACGATATAAATGCAATAGCCGAAAAGACAAAAAAAGCTGTTGAAGATGAAATCGCATTAAAAAAAGAGCTCGGGCAAATTGCCGGCAAAACAGATAAAGAAAAAGAACGCAATGCGGAACTCGAAAAAACTAAAGCTTATTTGGAAAAACAAAAAGAACTCATGGGCGAGTATTTAAACCTTATCAATTCCGGGAATGAAAAGGACAAGGAAAAAGCTGCCCTTATAAAAAAACAGGTTGAAGCGTTAGGGGCTCTTGCTGATGAAGGACAAGAATCAAGTAAAAAAATAAAAAAGTCATTTGCAGAAGCCGCCAAAGACATAGCCGATAAAATTTCTGCAATAGGCAATTCGGTTGTACAAGTTTTTTCTTCAATTGCCGATGCTGCGAAAGCGTCGATTGAAAACAAAGAGCTTGAGCGTAAAGCTCAAACTGCTGCGAAATTAGCCGAAATAGAACGCGAAAAAAATGAAACTCTTTTAGAACTTGATAATGAACTTTCTGAAATGAGAGAACAAAAACAACAGGAAGATTCCGAGAGGGAAGAACAAAGGCGTAATGAAGAATACGAAAAAAGACTTTTATCCTCTGAGAGAAATATTCAGGAACTTCAGGGACAGTTTGAGGCCGAAACAAATCTTGAAAAATTACGCAACCTTGAAAAACAGCTTGAAGCCGAAAAAAAGAAAAAAGCCGAAGAGTCTGCACGCAAAAAAGAAGAGGATGAAAAGAAAAAAAGAGATAAAGAAGCCCGTCTTTATGAGATATCTTTGTTAAATGCAAAATCTCAAGCCGAACATGAATTTGCCATAGCTCGCATTCAAACGGAAAATGCTTCAGGTGATGCAGCTGCAAAGGCCGCTCAGCAGGCAGCCAAATGGCAAAAAGCTCAAGGAATTATAAGCATGTCTATTAAAGGAGCTGAACAAACAGCTCTTGCAGCAGTAGCTATTGCTAGAGCTCTTGGAGGTGATCCATCCGGTGCTATAGAGGCTCCGGCCCGTATTGCAGCGGCTGTTGCTGCAGGTATTCAGGCTGGTGTTATTGCGGGTCAACCTGCACCTCCCGACTATATACAACAGCCCTTGCCGCCGGCCCCGCGGTTAATTAAATTTGCACAAGGCGGTATAGTAATGCCTTCAAGTGCAGGGACAGGGATTACACTGCCTAACGGAAATGCGGGGCTTGTTGCAGAAGCGGGTTTGCCTGAACTCATCCTTCCGATAAATATTCCCAATTTGCAAAATGTATTTAAGGCAGCAGGGCTAAATCAAACAGATAATTCAAAATCATTTAGCTACTCTCCGTCATACAGTATCGAAATAAGTCAAAATAGTGAGAAGTCTTTAGATGAAGCTTTGCTTAATGTTCTTCGCTCTCATGACAGAGAACTTTTAAACATCGTTGAGACCGGTAAACAAAATTGGTTCGTTGGAGATTAAAATGACTGACACAGAATATTTAAATAATCATTATCCTCATGATTTTATTTGTATACAGGATGAATTTTTTCCTCTCCCGAAAGGCGGTAAAATCGACATCGAGGATAAACAAATATCTTCAACTTTTACAACGGCCGACGGCTCAAAGCGGAAAGACATAATCCGTAAATATAAAGCAGTCTCTATCAAGTTTTCTGTTTTGACGCAAAAAGACTTCGAGAATGTTTGTGAAATTATTACAAAAATTGACAATGCTTTTTATGATAGCTCGAAATATCTGTTTTTAAAAAAAGAAAACATGCCGATCAGTCCTCAAAGTGATTTTAAAACATTTTTTACCGCCGTAAAAATAGACATTGTACACCCTATTAAATACTCGCATTCTTTCAGAAAAAACTCCGAATTCTTGTATTCCGGAATTACTTTAAAATTGAACTAAAGGAGAAAAAAATGGAACTACGCCCCGAGCTTGAACAAATCTTACTGCAATTAAAATCTAATGTTCCGACTACCGTCTTAAGCGATGAACCGCTTTTGGAAAACAACTGGAACAGCGTCTGTACTTCAATTAAACTTTTAACCGAAGCTTTAAAAAAAATAAAAGAACTTCCGCCGGATATACCTTTGCCCGGCTTTCCTTATTTCAGATGCCCCGGAATGCCTGTTCCTTGGGAAAAATATCCTCAAACAACTGAAGCCCAATGGAAAGCTATTCATGCACTTTACCCCGGAGATTTTATGCGTCTTGCAGGCGGAAATGCAAGCAAGTTTAAAGAATCGGGAACCTCTATCTACCATGATCCCGGAATCAAAGGAGACGGCGGAGGTCAGATAGATACTTTCCAAGATCATCAACATCGATATTATGAAACTTCCGGCCGTGATTCTATTTGGAATGTACATGGAAATGACTCTTGTGAAGATGATGATTCAACAACAGAACGGCAAACTTATGGAACATCCGGCCGTGTCTCTTCTGAAACTAGACCATCAAATGTAACTATAGAACTTTATATTTACGCAGGATAAATGTTATGATACCCGTAAAAAAAGAAACCGAGAAAATAATCCTCGGAAATAACAGACAGTACAATGCTTCTGTATGTTTTAATTTCCTCTCCTGCAAAATTCCTGAAAGCATTAAAATTCAAGCTCCGAATGCCGTTAAAGGTTCTATTCCCGATCAGATTGTTTCTCCCTTTTTATCTTATATTCAAAACCGTTTCTTTGTCCGGAGTAATTTTGCTTCACGCCTTTTTCCGAATGCTGAAAACATTCACAAAGACGGAAGACTTCATCCCGTAAAAAATAGGCCTTACTCACGAATCGGCTATATCGGAAAAAAAGCCTCTCAAACAGGGGATGTAGATGACACAGTTACTCTTTATCTTCCTGAAACTTCTTTAAAAAAGATAACCTTAATAACAAGTAATGACAGAATAATCACAAATGCTGTTATTACGGCTAAAACTCGATTCGGAAAAACTATTGAGAGCTTTACAATTACAGGCAACTTAAAAAATAAAATAGTCTTTGATTTACCTTGTGAAAAAGCCGGTATATTAGAACTTCATGTTACTAAAGCCACCCCGGATAAGCATATATGGATTTTAGCCTTTTATCCGGGTTTTGAATTTTTAATACATGAAAACGATATTGTAAAAATTAAACATCAAAAAAGGAAAACCGAAAACAAAGAAGGCTCTATTGGCAGGCTCTATGTTAATTCTTTAGACTTGGAATTAAACAACCTTACAAGACTTTATGATAATCAAAATATAAACAGCCCTTTGTTTGGTTTTTTCAATTCAAATACGACATGTTCAGTTTCACTTTTATTAAAACAGAGTAAACACAATAAACCGTTTTATTTAAACTTCGGTTCATTTTATATTATGAATATAAAAAATGATGAGCAAAAAGCGACCGTATCGATTAAAGCTCAAGACTATATCGGTGTTAATAAGAATAAATATCTATCACTTGGAATACAGGACAATTCCGATGCTTACTCGTGTTTCGTTAAAATTGCAAATGCTCTAAGTCTTTCAGCTTCTCGAATTGACCAAAGTTTAAAACTTATAAAATTAAAAAGGCTCCCTTTAAACGGAACGGTTGGAAGTCTTTTAAATAATCTTTGCATTTTAACAAACGCCTTTTGCTCCTGCGATGAAACAGGATCGGCTCTTATCGCATCTCTTATTCTTTCTAAACATGGATCAGTCCGATATCCCGTAAGATATTTTTTGCTGAATGAGTTTAAATCAAACAATTCAGGCGAATCATCTAGTGCTGCTCCCAATATAATAAATCTTTCATACTCAAATTATGAGTATGAAGGAGAATATCAAATCGGTCAAAAGGATGTCGTCTTATATTCTGAAATCGGTAAACTTGATTTTCCTGAACAATATAAAAATGTGCCCTATGGAGAATATCCTATTGGCGGCGGGCTTTCTCCTTCTTGGACTAAAGTATTCAATCTTCCATCTAACTTTGAAGCAATAGAATTTTCGGATGCTTTTATTCCAAAGGGCCTAGAATATTCCATCGAGTATTCTTATTCTCCGGAAGGGAAAGCGACTAAGGCCGCCGTTAAAGTCTGGAATTTTATAACGAGAAATGAAGGGGAGCAGCTTTCAATTCTTATTATGATTAAGGAAAAGCCTATTCAGATTCTTTTAAAAAAAGAAAATTTTGAAATTCCCAAAATGCCCGAAACTTACATAATTCCTGATGAAAATGAAGACATCGATATAGCCGATCCTACTGCTGTTGAAAGCAGAAACGAAAAAAACAAACCTGAAGAATTTAAAATAGAATTAAAGGATTCTGTAAGTGTTTCATCTGTTGAAATTGCGAATAAGTTTTTAAAAAGTAAATTCGAATTCTCTTATCGAAAAACAGCCGAAGGACTTCATGTCAAAGTCTGGAACTATTTTCCTGATGTTCCTCAAACTTTAACAGTCAATATTTATGGCAATCGGCTTATTCCCGGGAAGGAAAAGAAAACCATTACAGCTAGAAATAATGATGACATACAAGTCAATGGAGAAATAATTAAAAATATAGAAGTCGGAGCTTTAGCAAGCGATGACATTGCACGGACTGTCTTAAATTCTATGGCTTACTATTACAGACACTTTTCTAACAATTTATCGGTTCAAGTATGGGCTGATCCTAGGCTTATTCTCTTTGACTTAATCGCCTTTAAAAGTTTAAGAGGTTATGGATTCACCCAAGGCATTGTGGACGAAATTGAACTTGAATATAACGGTTCTCTTTCTCAAAAAATAAAAATACGGCAAACGAAGAAACATAATCGAGATTCAAGAATTTTTTCACACTTTGTTTTATCTGATAGGCCATTACAAGATAAAAAACTTTTACAGTTTATATAAGGAGATTTAAAATGAGTAAACTTTTAAATGCAGACCTTTTTATGGAAAACCCCGAAAATTATATTCGAGGAGAAAAAATCTCAAATATTGTTCCTAATAATCCTTACTATGTTGAGCACAGCATTTATTTTGCTGAAACTCTTTCTGTTTTTGAAGATATTTCTAAAACAAAAAGATTAGTCCTCGGCATTGACTATGAGTATAATATTTTGGATTCTATTGCTTCTGAACAATCAAATAAAGATTGTTATAGAGCTATTCTATTTTTTAAATCTTTCTCTGATGTTTATATAGACTATCATTCCTATGGAGATTTTGTGTCTGCGGATGCCTTTAATAAGTTTTTGGATAATGTAGATGAGGTTTTTCAAACATCTCAAGAAATTTCCGGGAAAGTCGAAACCTTATCAAAAAAAATGACTGAGCATATTAACGAAACCACGGCCCATGCCGCAACTGAAAGTGTAGTAAATAATTCGATTGCTCTCCGTACAGACTCCGGTACATTAAAAGCTTCAGATGCTCAATACGATGACGACCTAACAACTTTTGCTCAAACAAAAACTCAAATAAGTGATGCAAAAAACGAAATGACCGCCAAACTAAAAGAATCCAAAGATGAGCTGACTCATCAAATTAACACAAAAATAGAAGAACTTATTGACAATGCTCCCGATGCCTTAAACACATTAAAAGAACTCGCTGATGCCCTAACCGAAAACAAAGACGGCATAACAGCCATAAACGCAGCTCTTGAAAACCGTTACACAAAGCAAGAGACGGATGAAAAAATAAAAAATACAGTAGAAGGAGCCTTTTCAGGAGGCAATGATATACTTTTAAAAAAAGTGAATGAAAAGTTTATCGAACATTACCAAAGAGGCTACTTTCAGATGCCCGGAATGCCTAGCCCTCTCGAAGATACATCAATGCACTATGAGGGGTATAGCTGGCATGAAGTTAATTATGACGGGAATTTTTTCCGAGCTAAAGGCAGAAATGCAAATCCCTTTAGTTCTAAAAAATTGACGAAAGAACAAATCAGGATTGGGGATTATATCTTTCAAGATGATGAGCAGGGTGATGCGATTAGGAATATAAAGGGTAAAGTAAAATACTTATTGTATGATGAAAATGAAAAAAAGGAAGAAGCAGGTGTTTTTGCATCAAAAACAGCAATCGGGCGAGGGAGAGTGCCGCATTTATATCCGTATAATTATAATCAGTCGGAAATATCATTTGAGGCTTCGCGAGTTGTCCCAACCGCCGAAGAAAATCGCTCTCGAAACCTTACCTTTACTTTTTGGGTGTTGGTAAAAAACGAATAGGAGAAATTAAATATGAAATATGTAGAAAGAATAGAAATTGAAAATAATATCATCATAAATCACATCATCGGCGAAAAACCGAAGAAAGAAAAAGAGGGAATTATTTATATCTACGGCTCAAACATTCAAGCCAACATCGGCGATGATGTTAGAATGTATGAAGATGTCATTTTGGGCAAAAAGAAAAGCCTTAAAAAACTTGTAGAAGAAAACCTAATCCAGCCGCCCGAAGGAAAGAAGCTCAACAAAGCCGGTACAGATTTTGAAGATATGAGTGAAGCCGAAAAGGTAGAGGCAGGTTTCAGAAATCTTAAAGACGATGAAAAAATTGAAAATGGGCAAATCGTTCCAAAAACAAAAAAAGAGCTTTTTGATGAGGGTAAGCTCTCAAAAGAAGATTACAACGCTTACATCGATGAGCTCCGGCAAGCAGCTTATTCAAGAGAAGCCGATCCGCTGGGTATGCAGGTAATGCGAGGCGACCTCGAAAAAGCCGTCTGGCTTGAAAAGATAGCAGAGATTAAAGCTCGCTATCCCAAGGTTGAATAGTTTATATTTAGTCTATAACGGGCAAAAATCGGCGTCCAGTCCACGCCGACAAGTGTTATTGTCACTTACCGGATAACCGGCTTTCACCCGACCTAAGCGCATAGGTATTAAAAATATCGGTTATTTTTGTCTTTTGATTTAGCCCTAAAATTTTATATTTTAGGAGGCGTGTTATGAAAACACCATTGACCTACTATGGAGGCAAACAACAACTTGCGTCCAAGATCGTATCTCTCATTCCTGAGCATAGGATTTACTGTGAACCTTTTATAGGCGGGGCCGCAGTTTTTTTTGCAAAACCTAAATCACAGTCTGAAATCATCAACGATATCAACTCCGAAATCGTTAATTTTTATGAAGTATTACAGAGAGATTTTACAGCCTTGCAATCGGAAGTTGCTATAAGCCTACACAGCCGAAAACTTCATAAACATGCGCAAGTCATCTATGACAACCCTGAAATGTTTGACCGCGTAAAAAGGGCTTGGGCTATATGGATGTTGGCAAATATGTCTTTCAATAACTCTATGACAGGCGGCTTTACCCATGATAAACAAGGTAAGTTGACACACTCATTGTCTATGAAAAGAGATGGTTTTAAGGAAGAACTGGCAATGAGAATTCAGGATGTTCAAATAGAATGTTGTGATGCTTTAAAAATTATTAAATCACGGGACAATAAAGATACATTCTTTTATCTTGATCCGCCGTATGTCGGAGCAGATCAAGGGCATTATGATGGTTATACTCAAGAAGACTTTAATGCCTTAATTACAGAACTTTCAAAAATTGAAGGTAAATTCCTTTTAAGTTCTTACAGAAACAAATCTTTAACAGTATCTGTAAAAGAAAATAACTGGTATCAAATTGAACTTAAAATAAACAATCATCCCGGAGCAGCATCTTCTCCAAGTAGAACTAAAATAGAAGTTCTAACGGCAAACTATCCTATAGGGCTTGTCGATAATGAGGTTCAATTGTTATAGCCAAAAGTAAAAAGTGTTCTATCGGCCGTAAAAAGCTTATAGAACACTACTTATATGCACGAAAAAACAGTATAAAACATAGAAAAACACGCTATTTTGCCAAACTAAATGCAAAATTTTGCCATTTTTTGCGCCCCGTTACAAATGCATGCAGACGCTTGTCAATATTGTGGTGTCGATATAATAGATGTTTATGATTTTGCTTTGCCGGACGTATTTTAATTTATACAGGTATACAAAACCAATCCGACAGTTTTTCGCATCTCAAAAAATCCTTTGCGTTCTTTGCGCCCCCTGCGGTTAAATACCGAGTCCCAGCTGTTCGCAATGTCAGGTTGAAGCGGGTGTTAGACTTTAATTTTTTTATTATCGCTTATAAATTCTTTAGGTGTTTGTACTATTATTTCCCTTTCTTTATAATCTTTTATATTTCGTGTTAATAATATTTTTATTCCATACCTCATTGCCGTATAATATTGTAAAGCATCTTCGAAATCTGAGAACTTTGAATTCAAAGCTAAATCTACTTCTTTTTCTTCTATCGGTATTACTTTAACAAGCGACCTCAGTTTCCGTAATGCTTCTTTTGATTTTTGTATACCTAATAACTTTCTAAGTATATAATATACATTTGAAAATACCAACGATGTTGTGTATAAAACAAGTTTTTTTGTATCACTCAATGAAAATACATAAGCAGCATATTCATAATGGGGTTCACGTTGGCATAAAATATCTAAAATTACATCTGAATCAACAAATATTTTTTTACTCATATTTTTTTTCCAAATAACTCATATAACTTATATTTTCTAAATCCTGCTCTTTTATAATGCCGCTCAATTCTTTGACCAGTGGAGATATTTCTTCTATCCTTTGATTTATACCCATTGAATTATTAAAAAGATCTTCAACAAATTTTGACATACTTTTTTTATTTTTGACCGCATAATGTCTCATCGATTCAGCAATATTTTTATCTATTTTTAAAATCAATTCAGTTTTCATTTAGTCACCTCTCTGATATTATATCATAAAATCTGCAAATGATATAGTGATTTAGTGATAACATTATTATTTTTACTTCTGTGCGATAGTAAGTCTAACGGGCGGCGGATAAGCTGCATTGCCGCAAAGGCAATGTCAGGTTGAAGCGGGTGTTAGGTATTTTTATGCATACACATAAGTCTTTATTTCTTCAAGCTGGGGAGCAAGTTCCAATTTAGCATTCCGAATATCTATGTCATTCTGTAATGACATAAAATATCCATCGGACACTCCGAAAAATTTTGCAAGACGCAAAGATGTATCTATGGTAATTCTCCTGCGGTTATGGAGAATATCCTGAATACGGGAAGTTGGAACATTTATTTCTCTTGCAACTTTATAGGCTGAAAGACTAAGAGGAATGAAAAATTCTTCACTAAGGATTTCTCCCATTGTAGGTGTTTCAATATAATTAGACATGATTCGCTCCTAGTGGTAATCCACAATTTCTACATCATAATAATGCCCATTTTTTTCAGTAAAACAGACACGCCACTGATTATTTATACGGATTGAATGCTGACCTTTTCTGTTTCCAACAAGAAGTTCCAGGTGATTGCTAGGCGGCACTCGTAAATCTTCCAGACACTTTGCGTTATCCAGCATCATCAGTTTACGCAAGGCGGCTTTCTGTATTGTAGTAGGAAGCCGTTTAGAAAACTTCTGATCATAGATAAGTTCAGTATCTTTATCCGCAAAACTCTTTATCATAATCACATTATATACCTTTCACATGTATATGTCAAGCAGATAATAGTGTTGAAATCGACATAAAGCCACATACTACCACTAACTTTTTTTCCTGAAAGTTCAATTCTATTTAAGAAAATAGGCTAGACTTGTTTTCTTAAATATTTTTTATTAATCTGTTAATCTGTGAAATATTTTTCTTTTTTATATATATTTTTAAGAATTCGTATTTACATGTCAAGTCGATTATTCCAATAGCATCACATATTATTTTTCCAATTAATCTATTTCAGTTCTAGACTTATTTTCAGTTGAACATCACTATAATATTTCAAACAACCACTCAAAAATAGCTCAAGCTATAGAAACAAGCGACAAAGACTGTATGATTACACCCTACATATAGTATAATCATACAGTGATAAATAGACTCATCTATTCATTATCATCGTCATCTTTCTCTTTATCGTTATCATCATAATGGATATGACCGCTTCCGAATGGAGTATCAAAATCGATGTCTAAGATAACTTTATTTGTAATATCAATATCAGACATAAAACACCTCCTATAAATTTATTTTTAGATCGATAAATGTTATAGGTCGGTTCCGAACCTGCCTGCCTTTAGGCAGGTCAACCTAACATAGTTTCGCAACCGATATACGGACAAACCTCGTTGCGGTTAAATACCTAACCCCAGCTGTCCCTGCCGGCAACTTTCCCCTTTAATTGATTTTTTCCCGTCTTTGTGATAAACTTTCAAGCGGTTAAAGGATTGAACATTTAATGAAAGAAAAAAAAGAAATTTTTACGCTTTTACATCAAGATGCGGCTTCTCCTGCAAGGACGGGAGTTTTGGAGCTGCCTCATGGAAAGGTGCTTACGCCGGCCTTTATGCCTGTGGGAACGGCGGCTACCGTAAAGGCGATGACAAAGGATGACTTAGACGAAATAGGTTTTGAAATTATTTTGGCCAATACATACCATCTTTTTTTACGGCCGGGAATTGAAGTTATAAAAGCGGCAGGAGGCTTACACGGCTTTTCAGGCTGGAAAAAAAACTTTTTAACCGATTCAGGGGGCTTTCAAGTTTTTTCGCTTTCACAATTAAGAAAAATTACCCAAGAAGGTGTAAAATTTCAAAGCCACATAGACGGAAGCCGTCAATTTTTAAGCCCTGAAATTGCGGTAGAATTGCAGACGGGATTTAACAGCGACATTCAAATGCAGCTGGACATCTGCTCTTCTTTTGGGATAAGCAAAACCCAAACCCTTGCCGACCTTAAAATAACTATGAACTGGCTCGACAGGGCCTTTGCAGCTTGGCACAATACCCCCGATGAATATGATGGGGCACTCTTTCCTATTGTGCAAGGCGGGTTCTTTGAAGACCTAAGACTTCAAAGCCTTGAAGCTATCTTAAAGCATGAACCTAGGGGAATTGCCATAGGCGGCCTTTCCATAGGAGAACCTAAAGACCTCTACCAAGAATATTTGAGCTTTACCGCAAAGCACATCCCAAAAAATAAGCCCCTCTATGTAATGGGAATAGGAACCCCCGACTACATCCTCGAAGCCGTAAAAAACGGAGTCGATATTTTTGATTGCGTACTGCCTTCCCGCAATGCCCGGAATGGAAATCTTTTTACCCATGAAGGAGCCATTTCAATTAAGCGGAAAGAATACGAGTTCGACTTTAACCCGATCGATTCTCAATGCAAGTGTAAGGTTTGCCGACAATATACAAGGGCCTATTTGCGGCATTTATTTAGAACAAAAGAAATTTTATACTCAATGCTTGCAACTTATCATAACTTGGCTTTTTTATATAGTATGGTACAAGACATAAGAGAGGCCATTCAAAACGATTCTTTTAACGATTATTATAAAAACTTTTTAAAGAAATATGAAAACCGTTTAGAATAAGTATTTTGTAAGCCTTAAAATCGGTAGTGTTTTGTAAGGCAAAAACTTGTATCACGGAGGATAATTTATGAAAACCCTAAAAAAAGAATTAAACTTTTTTTTAAAACCCGGCGTGCTAAGCCTCTTATTTATTTTAAGCTTCGCAGTTCAACTTGGAGCTCAAGAAACTGCCCAGCCTCCTTCAGAAAATCAGGCCGCTCAAGCTGATGAAAAAAAGAAAAAAGAAGTTTCGGAATTTGAAGAAAAAAGAGATACGATTCTTTACGGCATCGGCGACGATATCTTGGAGCTTATAAAAAGACTAAAAGCCGATGAAGATGACCGCTTTGATGCCGATTTGCAGAAAGTATTTGCCGAGACCAAGATTCCTGCAATCAGAGAAGCCTTATTTGCTTACTTTGCCGAAAAAAAGAACGATTGCTTAAAGGCCGATGCCCTCATGCTCTTGGAAAATAAAGATGACGCCCCCCAAGAAACCGTCCGCTCGGCGATTTCCTACATACGGGAACTTGAGATATATGAAAGCATAGATTTTTTAAGGCAAATCTTAAAAGATGAACAAGACGAATACAGGGACCTTTGTATTTCTGCAATAGGAAAGATAGGAAAACCGGAGGATGCCGTTTTTCTTACAGAGCTTTTTGATTCTGAAAGTTCCGATGACGAAAAAAAATCACTGATAATAAAACAAAACATAATGTTTGCCTTGGAAGAGCTGCACACTCCCGAAATCAGTGATTTTTTAATTAGAGTCGCTGAAGATTCCGATGAAAATTCCATCATAAGAGGCAGTGCTGCTTCAGCTCTTGGAAAAATAGGCAACGAAAATGCTGTTCCGGTTTTATCGGAACTTTTTGAAGATAAGGATCCGGTTTTAAGAACAGCTGCGATAAAGGGCATTGCAGGCTTTAAGGACGAAAAAGCCAAAAGCATCTTGACCCAAGCCTTTAAGGATTCCTATTATAAAGTAAGACTGCAAGCCGTTCAGTCCGCAAAAGAAGAAAAAGCAGAAGATGCTGTTCCGTTTATTTTATACCGTGCAAAAAAAGATCCTGAAAATGTTGTAAAACTGGCCGCCATAGAAGCCCTTTCTCATTTCAATAATGCGGAAGCAAACGAATGGCTCATAGATTCTTTTAATGAAGAAAGGACAGGCTTATCCATCCGCTTAAAAATCGCCGAAAGCCTTTTAAAGAATAATTTTGATGTAATTTTCGATGATGTAAAGAAGGCTGCATTAAAAGCTATTTCGGACAAGAAGCAAAATAAATTTTCCGCAGAGCTCGGCAAGGTTATTTCAAAAGTTGAAAACAGAGGAACAGCACCGATAGCCGAGGCCTATCTAAACCATAAAGATGCCATTTTCAAAAGTATAGGATTGGATATGTTCAAACGGAATAGATATCCCGAACTGGTGTCCCTTGTTTCCTTAATTGCCGAAGACGAAAAAAACGGAGCTTTAAGCCGAAGGGCTAAAGGCCTCTTACAATCCGGTAATACAAACAGCTCTCAAAACAATCAGACAGGCACTAAATAAAAATGGCAAACCGCTCTTGGTCTTCCGAAGCTCTTGTTCTTTCATTGAAGACATTCGGGGAAGGGCACAGAAACGCCCTTCTCCTCTTACCCGATACGGAACACTCCTGCAAGCTGGTAGATGCAGCCGTCTTCGGCGGGCCTAAAAGCAAACTGCGAAGCATGGTAATTCCTTATCACACAGGAGAGGTTTGGATTTATTCCAACCCCATAAAAAATTCAAACAAGATAAGCGACTTTAAGGTAAGCGACTACCGCATAGGCCTCAGCGATAACCTGACCCGTATTTGGTGTGCCGCCTTTGCAGCCGAATTAGCCGTAAAGCTTAAGGGAAACATCGATTGGCAAATCATAAATTCCTTTTTAACGGGAATTGCCGTTTCTTCCGAAAGCGAATGTAGAAAAGCCCTGCTCCGTTTTTTGTGGCGTGTAATCTCTTTATCGGGTCTTGCCCCGGATATGGAAAATTGCTGCCGCTGCGGAATAAGGGTTTCAAGTAACATACCGGAAACGGATTGCCTTAATAAAAACATTTCAGATTTTTTTTACGCTGAAAAAAACTTTTTTTTCGTTCCGCATGAGGATTCTTGCGTTTGCAGTTCCTGCCTTGATAAACACGAACCGGCCTTTCCCCTTTCAGGCGAAAGCCTTTTATACCTCTTTGCAGTTCAAAATCTTATTCCAAAAATTTCAAGAGAATTAAACCTCTCGGATCAAGCCTACGCCGAACTAAAAGATTTTTTATTCTATCTTATAAGACTCGCCGCAGGTTCAAATTTTAAAACCCTTGAATCCTGTAATTTTCTGTTGTAATTCAGTCAATTTTAAACTCATTTTGCAAACGCAAATCAAACGAAAGAAAAATATGTTTCAAACGTAAATAAAACGCAAAAAAATACGTTGCATTTACGTTTGTTATATGGTATAATAACTAAAGGTACACTAAACAAAATTAGGGGTATTAACGATGAAAGAAAATAGATTTACGGAATTTAAAGAAGGCCTTAGTTCAGGCTTTTTAAAAACGGTTTCGGCCTTTGCCAACTTCGGTACCGGAAAAATATTATTTGGGATTAAAGATGACGGTTCTATAAAGGGAATTCAAAACCCTGATAAGATGTGTTTGGATATTGAAAATAAAATAAATGACAGTATTCAGCCAAAGCCTGACTTTTCTTTTTCCATTAACCGCAGTACCGGCGTAATCACATTAGAAGTAAAAGACGGAGCATTTAAACCCTATTTATATAAGGGGAAAGCATACAGGCGAAGCGATACGGCAACAGTCGAAGTAGATCAAATTGAATTAAAACGGCTGATTTTAATGGGAGACAACATGTCCTTTGAAGATCTGCCCTCCCCTGCACAAGATTTGACCTTTGAGTCCTTTTTTCGGATTATTCAACAAAAATTAAAACTGGAAAGCTTAAGTACCGATGTCCTAAAGACTCTCGGCTTTTATACAAAAAAAGGAGAGTTTAATCATGCTGCTGCATTATTTGCAGATAAAAACAACTTCTCCGGTATTGATATGGTTCGGTTCGGAGCCTCAATCAGCGAAATTTTAGATAGGGATATTTTGACAAATAAATCAATCTTAGAAGAATATAATCAGGCAATTTTCTTTTTTGAAAAATATTATCAATATGAAAAAATTGAAGGAATGGAGCGGAATCTAATTGAACGCATACCGATAGAAGCTTTCCGAGAAACTCTTGCTAATGCAATCGTTCATAGGGTTTGGGATATTCCGGCACATATTCGTATTGCTATGTACCCCGATAGAATAGAAATTTATTCCCCCGGCGGATTACCCTCAGGTATCAGCAAGGAAGAATATTTGAAGGGCTATATCTCCAGATTGCGGAATCCGATTATCGCCAATGTTTTTTTTAGATTACACCTAATAGAAATGTTTGGAACAGGTATTAAGCGTATCATGACCTGCTATGAAGAATATGAAGTAAAGCCGATTTTTGATATTTCAGAAAACAATATTTGTGTAACTCTTCCCGTTGTCGACAGAAAAAAAGAAGTAAATTCGGATGAAATGACTATTCTGGAAATTTTGTCAAAAGGAATACGATTATCCAGCAGTGAGCTGGTTTTAAAAAGCGGCTTTGGAAAAAATAAGGTTGTAAGACTTATCGGTTCTTTACTTGAAAAAAACTATGTTCAAAAAGAAGGAAGCGGCAGAGGCATAAAATATTATTTATAATTTTCTTTTTAAAAAATTACGATTTCTTTCATCTATCTCGTACAATAATATTGAGAGGTGAAAATGAAAAATCAAAATTTACAAGAAACCGATGAGCTTTACCGATGGGATGATACGCCGGACGATCTTTACTGTCCCTTTGTCTGCGAGACCGACAACCCCGAATACAGTTTGGAAAAAACCGAAGATGCCGTTGCTGTTTGTGCAAAAAACGTTTTCGGTATTCCGTCGCTCTATCCGTGGCAGAGGCTTGCAATAGCCAATATCTTAGATGCGGTTCATGCAGTGGAAGCCCGCATTGAAGCCGAACAAACCAAACTTAAAAATAAAGATGAGGAAGATTCGGGCAAAGATGCAAAAACAAAATTGCTTCAAAAAATTACCTCAAACACCGAAGAAGAAAAAATAACTTCACTTTATGATGAGGACGGAATTATGCGTGGCAGGCAAATTATTCTCCTTCCCACAGGAGCCGGAAAATCTTTGTGCTTTCAAGTTCCAGCCCTTCTGCTGGACGGACCTACAGTAATCATCTATCCACTTCTAGCCCTTATGAGCGATCAGTTTAGGCGAATGGCGGAGGGCGGGCTCGAGCCTGTCATCTTTAAGGGAGGGCAAACTAAAGAAGAAAGAGAAGCCCAGCTTGCACGCATGGAAGGGAGCGACGGCAAGCCTCCTGCAAAGCTCATAATTGCAAACCCCGAAGTTCTTTCAGGCGGAACTCTTATAGATAGGATTGCTGCATGCAATGTGGTTCACTTGGCGATAGACGAGGCACACTGTGTTACCGAATGGGGAGACAGTTTTAGGCCGGCCTATCTTGAACTTACAAACATAATCAAAAAGCTTCATCCCTACGCCGTTTCAGCTTTTACGGCAACAGCGAGTCCTCCGGTTTTACAGCGTATAGCCGAAATTCTTTTTGAGGGCAGGGCTCATTTGGTTCGAGGCGAATCGGATAGAACAAATATAATTTATTTTGTAAAGCATTGCAGGGTAAAAAATCCTGCCCTTCTGGAAGAGGTTAAAAAAAGAAAAAGACCTATGGTTATTTTTTGTTCCAGCCGAAAGGGAACGGAACAGACAGCTTCATTTTTGCGGCTCCGCTTAAATGACGAAAATATAAGATTTTATCATGCAGGCCTCGAAAGAGAAGAAAAAGCTGAAACAGAAAAATGGTTCCATGAACATAAAAGCGGTATACTGATATGTACTTGTGCTTGGGGGATGGGTGTCGATAAGAAGGATGTTAAAACTGTAATTCACATGGATCCTTCTCCTACTGCCGAAGCCTATATTCAAGAGGCCGGAAGGGGCGGGCGTGACGGAAGCATTGCCGAGGCAGTTCTGCTATGGTCGCCTGCCGATAGAAAACGGATAGAGCTTTTGCCCGAAAAACAGCGTCTTAGGGCCGGTGTTCTTAAAGACTTTGCCGAAAGCGGAAAGTGCCGCAGGGCGGTTCTATTAAAGGCCCTCGGTGAAACAAGGGCAGAAGCTTCCAATCCTGATGAAGAAGTAATAGCCTGTTCGGGCTGCGATATTTGTAATAAAACGGCGGTTCAATATCCCGAGGATGAAAAGCTTTTTATAAAGCTTATAAAAGCAAATAAAAGAATTTTTACTCAAAATGAAGCAATCGATTTTTTTTCTTCAAAGAAAACATTTTGGGAAGCAGGGGACGTAAAGCGTTTAAGTGCAGAGCTTCTCGAAGAGGGGCTTATCAAAAAACTGAAAACCCCTCTTTGGAAGGATAAGCTTAGTGTTTAGATTAAGTTTAAAATTTGATAAGTTTAAAAACTTTCTTCTAAACGGGCAAAGTAAGCTTTAGGATGAGCACAGGCAGGACATTTTTCGGGAGCGTTTTTGCTGACCACGATAAAGCCGCAGTTTAAGCATTTCCATGTTGTCGGACTTTCTTGTACCCACATAGAATTCTCTTCGAGCCTTTTGATAAAGGCCTCATACCTTTCTGCATGGTATTTTTCGGCAACAGCTATGCTCTCCATAACGGCAGCGATTAAAGGAAAGCCTTCTTCCCTTGCAGTTTTAGCAAACTCCGGATACATGTGCTGCCATTCATGATTTTCACCGGCGGCAGCTTGCCTTAGATTTTCTAAAGTTGTGCCTACCACGCCTGCAGGGGCCGTAGCCGAAACGGTAACCTCTCCGCCCTCTAAAAAGTTAAAGAGGCGTTTTGCATGTTCCCTTTCCTGCTCTGCTGTTTCAATAAAAATCCTTGCGATTTGCACAAAGCCCTCTTTTTCGGCTGTGCTTGCCCAAAATGTGTACTTATTACGAGCCTGAGACTCACCGATAAAAGCCGAAAGAATATTCTGTTCGGTCTTTGTTCCTTTTAATGATTGCATACTCTTCTCCTATTAGTATAAAATTGACTAATGTTCTTAAAAAGGGGCACAGAGTAAAAACTCATTCTTTAAAAACAAAAGCCTATATTTTAGTATAACTCTATTTTTAAAAGAGTAAAAGAGGGCAGGAAAAATAATTGACAACACAAACTTTGTCTATTATAATATTCTTAAAAAGAGGCTTAAAAGATGAAATCTAAAAATAAATTTTTTATCACAATCATATTTTTATTAATCTTAATCTACGGCTGCAAAACAACAAATAGCGATACAACCGATACAGGAAAAAAACAAAATTACAGCCAAGCCGAATATTTTAACATTGCAGGAAACACTGCAAAAGAGAAAAAAGACGGAACAAGGGCTATATACTATTATACAAAAGCCATTGAAACAGACACGGCTTATATTGAAGCCTATCTAAATCGCGGAGAAATGTATTATTACGTAAATGAACACGAAAAGGCTCTAGCTGACTTTGATAAGGTAATTGAGCTTAATCCGAAAGAAGATAGAGCTTATTACTGGAAAGGTTTGTTGCTGAATGATGACGGCAACTATAATAAAGCTATTGAAAACTTAAATACTGCGATAAACTTAAACGATAAAGCGTATGAATATTACGAAGCAAGAAGCCGTGCTTATGAACAAATCAATGAATATGAAAAAGCTTTTGAGGATATAAATACTGCAATTAAATTAAATCCGAAATCTGCAAAACTATACAATTTAAGAGGGAGATTGCACGAACATTTTGAAAGAACTGATGATGCAATAAACGACTTTAAAATAGCTATTAAATTGGATCCTGATGATATATGGCCGTATAATGGACTACTTTTTATATATCTGGAAATGGATAAAAATAATGAGGCATTTGAAATTGTCAATAAGATGATAAAAATGAAGCCTTCATGGATAGGTATACTATATGGAATACGCGGAACATTATTTTCAATGAGAGGGCAATATAAAGAAGCCATAGAAGAATGTAATACCGGTATAAGGATGTATCCTCATAATGCTTCTCTATACAATATTCGAGGAAAAATTTATTTTGATCTCAAAGAATATAAAAAGGCAATAGAAGACTTTGATATGGCTATTAAATTTGCTTTAGAAAACCAAAATACAGAAAAACAAGATGCCATCGAATACAAACAAAAAGCCTACGAAGCCTTGTCCGAAATGGAAGGAAAGAAATAAACGGAGAGGCGCAAATGCAATCTAAAAATAGACTTTTTATCACAATTCTATTTTTATTTATCCTAATCTTACTATATGGCTGTAAAACAACCGATACAAGTAAAAAACAAAACTACAGTCAAGCCGAGTATTTTAACATGGCAGGGAGCACTGCAAAAGAAAAAAAAGATATACCAAGAGCAGTAACCTATTACACAAAGGCTATTGAAGCAGATCCTGATTATATTGAAGCCTATCTAAATCGAGGAGAAATGTATTATTATGTAAATGAACACGAAAAGGCTCTAGCTGATTTTGATAAGGTAATTGAGCTTAATCCGAAAGAAGATAAAGCTTACTACTGGAAAGGATTAGTATATGAATATTTAAAACAATACGAGAGTTCACTTGTGTATTTAAATAAAGCGATACAACTCAACGATAAAAATTACAAATATTATGAACTTAGAAGCTTGGTTTATAAACAACTCCGTGAATATGATAAAGCCTATAACGATGTAAATATTGCAATTAAATTAAATCAAAATAATGGAATACTATACAGTTTAAGAGGTCTATTAAATGAATATTTAAATAAATATAATGATGCA
The DNA here is from genome assembly GCF_024181645.1 of Treponema denticola. Classification (NCBI taxonomy): domain Bacteria; kingdom Pseudomonadati; phylum Spirochaetota; class Spirochaetia; order Treponematales; family Treponemataceae; genus Treponema; species Treponema denticola. The sequence goes on from NZ_CP058624.1 coordinate 2,308,170, forward strand.
ATTATCGATTATAAAAAATCCATCGAACTTATGCCTGAGTTTATAGCACCCTACAAATCATTACTAAGTATATATTTACAGACTCAAAATTATGAAGCAGGCCTTGAAGTTGCAGATAAAGCTATTAATATTGAACAATCTTGGATATTATATAGTACAAGAGGATATCTATTTTTAATGCTGCAATCATATAATGAAGCAATATCCGATTCTAATAGAGCAATAAAACTAAATTCAGGTTTTGCAGACTCATATCTGACAAGAGGCAAAGCTTATTTAGCCCTAAAAGAATACAAAAAAGCAATTGAAGACTTTGATATGGCTATCAAATTGGATCCGGACAATATTGATAAAATTAAAGAAGATGCCATCGAATACAAAAAACAAGCATACGAAGCCTTGGCTGAAATGGAAGGAAAATAATTGTTAATATTTTAAAACTTCAATTATATAATCAAGCCTGGCTTTTAGACTATTTAATTGTGAAAGCTGATAATCAAGATTTTGAATTTTAAAATCGATCTCGGTTATATAGCCTTGTTTTAGTAAAACTTCTGAAGAAGCTAAACGATTTTGTATATTCTCTTTATTCTTTTCTGCTAAAATACAAACCTCGTTTAAAATATTTAAATTTATTTCATGAACTTCTTTTTTATTTTGATAGTTCATACTAAGAGCTTCAATTTCTAGTTTATTTAAATTAAGCAGTTCTTTAGTAGTCTTATCTATATCATAGACTTCATCAAGTGGAGACAGCGGAATATTTATTCCAACAGCAAAATTAAAAAGCCAGCTTTTCTCGGCCTTCCAGTAATTTTGAATAGTATCTTTAAATTTCACACCGCCTTTTGATTTAGAAGCCGGATCAAGTGTAAATGAAAATATAAACGACGGAAGCCGATTAAGCTGTTCTTTCAATGTATAATATTGATTTACTTTCAATTGCTTTTGTTTAAGTAAAAATTCGGTATCGGTATTTATATACTCATGAGAAATATAGCTTTCAAGTTTTTTTATCCAAGATTCAATATTACTCGGCATTGCATCTGCACTCATCCCTGTCAAATTTAAAGTATGAAGCATTTGAAGGTATCTTTTTTTTGAATTTAACAAATTTAATTGATTATTATATCTTTTTGTATTTCTTTCCGAAAGTTCAAGCGTAGAAAGTTTTCCTTGCCTCCATAAAGCTTCATCATTTAGACCGAGTTGTAAATCTATTTGTGACTTTTCTTCTTCAATTGCTATAGTCTTTTTTTGAAGCCAATAAGAAACAGCAACATATATTGCCTCTGCGATTATTTTTTCTCTTATTCGTTGTAATTCCAAATCGACAAAACTAATACTATCTTCACCCAAATAAAACTCATGCTCTGAATACGGTTTTAAAATAGCCGGAGCAAAAAAATAAAGCTGCATTGAAAATTGAGTCTTGGAAGAAGAGCTGTATTCATTTTTTGCACCTTTTATTTTACTTAAAGCAAATGTATTATCAATATTAAAAGTTAATCCCATTCCCATAGGCAGGGTTTGTTTTAAATTGAGACCTGTTGTAAAGGCATGTATTTGATCATGAGTCTTAATCTCCACGTTGCTAATATAGTTTAACTTTAAAGATAATTTAGGAATCCATCTATATTGTATTTTTTGTGCTGCCGTTTTTTTTATATTATATTTACTAAGAGCCTTTTGATATTCATTACTGTTTGTTAAAACCCCGGCAATAAATTCTTCATATTCAATTGCATACAATGAAGATAATATACAACACATAAACATAAAAAAAAGTTTCTTTACCATACAAGATCCATTGTTTTTAAAAAATGCCATAAGATACTTTGTTCTCTTAAAATAATGCGTGCATCAATTTCAAAACCGGGTTTTACAAAGTATTCTTTTTTCTCTTTGTCAAGTAATACATTCTTATCGAGAGTTCCTGTAACGGCAAAATAGACCGAGCCATCACGGGCTACAAATGAATCCGGTTCTATATTAACCACTTCCCCGGTTCCGCCGCCGAATTCATGATATGGGAGAAATTTCTTGTACATAACCTGATATGGGCGATCTAATGCAAGTGTTTTTTAAAGAAAGATTCGCATCTTTTAATTGACTGTATATTTTTTCTTTTTCTATTAAAAAGTTATCCAGTTCAGAAAGAAGAGAATTGATAAATTTATTTTTGTAAGTAGTCAAATCCAGCTCTGCCATATCTGCTTTGAAAATTATAAAATTTCATAAGCAGTTTTACAAGTGTTGTTTTGCCTGAACCTGAGGCTCCTACAAAAGCAATTTTCATTCCGGGTTTTATATTTAAATTAATATTTTAAAACTGCCTACCCAATAAACGCCTAAAGTTCCAAGCTGTGAAAGAGTCATTTGCACGGCATTTTCTATATTTGCAAGCGTACCTATTTCAATCCCCTTATTTACGGAATCTACCATTTTTACCTCGGTTCGCTCAAATGCAAGATCTTCACTTGAAAGAGCCTTTACCGTTCCTATTCCGTTTATGGACTCTACCATGCCTGAATATTTTTCGGCATCTATTACAGCCTTTTCTTTTATCATTCTCCTATATGGCTGCACAAAAAACATATTACAATAGCGGAAATAATAACCGGAATAACGGCAATCAGCATGAGTATACCGCCCGATGCACATAAAAAAGCTCCGCCTACAACCAACATTAGAGAGTCCAAGATAATATTCATTCCTGTAGAAGACAGAACCTGTCTTATAGTATTTACATCATGAATACGGGAAAGGACCTCTCCTGTTTTGCGTGTAGTAAAAAAATCCATTGGAAGATGAAGAACATGGTTAAAGTATTCAAAACTTAAAGCAGCTTCCATCTTACTGCTCATATGAAGCATAAGTTGATTACGCGAAATATTTAACAGCGTTTGAAAAATAATTACAACAAGGTATCCTAAAGAAACCAAGTTAAGCGTTATTTTTGTACCTGAATATAAAACTTCATCAACCAAAAACCGAAAATAAAAAGCAACGATTATACCTAAAAAACTTAAGAGTATACTTGATAATGTTCTGAATCATTTCTTTTTAAATGAGTAATTATGGGGAAGACGATATCCTCGGAAAATTCTTTTTCGGGACTTAAAGCTCCCTGACATGAAAATCCTAATTCTTCTGCACCGCGAACAATTCCGTATCCTGATATACCTGTTTTATCTGTACCCGCTATTTTGCGTATATAAGAAATAGGTATTCTTTTCCCGTAATATTTGCAAAGAGTTGCAAGACAGGCAGGACCGCAGTCCTGAGTATCTTGCTGCAAGACCACGGTTAAATTGGATTTTTTATTAAACACGGCTCCTTACGCCCCAAACTGTTCTGTCTTTATTGCAGTATCATTTACAGGAAGCCCTACAACATTTAAACTTGTTATAGGCTGTAAGGCGGATAATTCATCTCTCGTTTCCTCCATAATTAAATATACCTGCATTTACAAGACTTAATGAAAATAGATAATCTTTTTCATCTCTATCACTGCCGTAGCCTTCAAGCCGCCTTAAAATAAATATATAGGGGCCCATCATAGTGCCGCAACAATAATAAAAAGGATCGTCGGCACTGATGAGAGGATATTTTCTTTTAAAATACTGCATTAAAATATATGAATCTCCTTCGTCTGCATGTACATCCAATAAAACTATCTTGTTTCCGCAACAGGCAACCCAATCAGATTTTTTTTGGTTTTAAGTGCATAAATAAAATCATCAAGATTTACAGAAGTCGAATGATAAGAAAAGAATTCATCTTCATAATCTACATTAAATTTATTCATTTTTTGCTTGACTATTTCAATATTATCTTTGATATTAAGTCCGTAAAAATATAAATCACCGAATTCAAAAATCTCATCTGCAATTTTATCTGCTTTTTCAAAATAAGATTCATAACCGACTCTTGTCATAATTACTGTAGTTAAAGCTGTAGGTGAGTAATGCTGATTATGATAAATAACACATCCCATTTCCTTTTTATAATAATCATAGCCGCTTGAATCTGTTTTCATATCATCAACTATGGTTAATTTATTAGAAGTGCCGGCATTATAAAATTTCTCAAACGCCGTATGTTCCGCTTGATATTTTATAAATCTTATTATTTTATTATCTTTGAAAATTATATAAAAATCATTACTTAAGTCTCTTTTATAAGATGAATCATCGGGTATATATGCTTTACAACCAAGTTCTTGCAATTTTTTAGGCATAATTATTGAGGCAGGATAGAATCCATCTACGCCAAACTTCCGTAGTTTTGATACAACTTCGTCATAAGTGTCATTTATATTTAAATTATAAAAGAGCAAACTTCCTTCCTTGTAATAGTGTTCATCATTTGAACGATATGGAGTGCTCCTCGACATAAATCCGCTGCTTGGTCCGCCGTTAAGATTTCTTAAAAGACAAGTCTTACTTTCTTCTGCTAATTTTTCTGTCAAATTTTTAGTTTTTAAATCGGCTTCCTCTTTTGCCTGACTTTCTTTAGATGGAGACTCTGTTTTCACAGATGTTTCAACTTTTCCTTCAACAGGTTTCTGTTCTTTAACTTCTTTAGAACACGAAAATAAAAGAACCGCTAACATTAAGATAAAAATAAGTTTTAATTTGTCTTTTTTCATTATAATCTCCATACCTTAATATTTTAACATAGACGATAAATTGCCGCTTCACGCACAACATCCTGTGCATATTTTAAATTAGTTCTTCTTACAATTTCACCCACAGAATTATATTTTTCTTTATCCGTTCCGCCTCTTACCAGTAATAACTCTTCACGCCCCAACTCCAGGCCCAAAACCTTCTTCATCTCCAGCCCCCTCATATTTTTCATATTTATATTCGCGTTTTAAAAGAATGTATTCTTTTAATTTCTCATTCCATATAACCGTATCATACCAATATTCCCATCCTTTAAATTTTTCAGATCTAATAAAACTCCCACCTTTTCTTAACACTATCATTTTTTTATTCCAGTCAACAGATTCTATATCAAGTCCATACTCGGCAGATACATACCCGGTAACAAAAAACTCGCCATTGAATTCAATTATAAATAAGAAATTCCTACCTGTGCTAAAATGAGTTACGAAATATATTTCATTTTTACCGTTTTGATTAAAATCCGACACCCACCCTTGAGAAAACCCAAATCCAAAATTTTTTAACCCAAAAAGACCGCCTCGTTCAATATGCGGTGGAAAAAATGATGCACTAGGAACAGTAATATAGTAATCTTTGATTATCTTATCTTCATCAACTACAAAACATCGCACTCTTTTCACAGTTTGACCATATTCAGGTCCCGGAACTTCTTTACAAAATACTACAAAATATTCATCATACCCAGAATCGGTAAAATTTCCTTTTACATAATCAACAGCTTCTAACTTTATCTGATAATCTTTCAGCAATTTTGCAGATAAATCGATATTTTCATGATATAAAGGATAATGTGTATTTTCATATTCTTCAAACAGTTTTATTATATCATCTTTTTTTTCATCATGAGCTAAATCATATATTTTGCCATGAACAGGAGTTTCTATTATTTCTTCACTTATTTGACCTATATCAATTTGACTTGAAAGCTCAATCGCAGAAACAGTATAACTATCTTCTTTATGGGTATATCTATCTTTTTCGAACTTCACATGATACTCCAATACTCCTCCATTTTAGCTTTTTACGTTTTGTTTACAATAATAAACATCACCTTCTTTTATTACTTCTTTAAAATTTGTATAATTATAAACCTTTTTGTTATGATCATACAACCATGTTCTAGCTTCTTTCTGTTCCAGGTCTGCATCAGTTGCGTCTATGGGTATTTGTGCTATAATAGCACTCTCTTTCTTATCAAGCTCGGCTCCAAGCTGTTTAAGTTTTTCTTCGTATTCTTTACTTTTTTTATATTTTTCTTCCAATTCAATTTGTTCAGCTGTCTTCTTAGGAGCACTATATTCGGGCTTTGATAAAAATTCATTTTCTTTCGGTTCAATTTTTGCAGATGATTCAACTTTTGTCTCCTCAGGCTTCTGTTCTTTAATTTCTTTAGAACACGAAAATAAAAGAATACCGGCTAAGATTACTAAAGATATTTTTAGTTTCACAATAATTGCCCCTAATATTTTATATTTACCCAATCATCTTTAGTCCAATCCCATGACATCTTATATGACCTATTCGGAGATATATTACATGACTGAAGCCAGTAGCTATTGTCATCTTCATTCCATTGAAAGATCTCTTTATACCATATTATACCGTAGATGTTGTATCTCAATTCTATACTGTAATAGTTACCGTTAAAAGTTTTTTTATGCCAATCTACATTGTTAAATTCATCTCCCAAAATTTCTATAAACTTAAATTCAAAGTCATTATCGATAAATTCGGCCATAGTAATACGTACAGTACCCTTCCATGGGAAATATATATATATTTCATTTATTCCGTTTTGATTAAGGTCGGCTACCCACCCTTGAAAAAATTGTTTACCGAAATTAGTTATATAAGGCATTTGCCTCGTATTCAACGAACCATATAAGCTTAAACTTTTTTCATAAGCAGGTAAAAAAAGACTACCAACAAAAAAAATATCATATACTTTTTTAAATGTATTACCTTCAACAATAAAACAAGCTGCATCTGATATATTATTTTTCCATGTTATATCAGATAGTTTTCCATCCTTACTATAAAAATTAGGGTGATGCTCTCCGGCTTCTTCCATCTCTTTTCTAGAATCATTGGTAAAAAAAACTATATATTCATCATATCCCGAATTTGTAAAGTTTCCTCTTATATAGTCCAACACATAATATGTATAATGATATTTATCATTTTTATCAAGTTTTGTCATATATGATTCAAACATAGGTATTAAGCTTTCTCTATCGGGATCTTCTTTTGATTCTATTACAAACCCGTGTACTTGTTTTTTTATTATTTTTTCATTAATTACCCCTATGTTTAATTCTTGCTCAAATTCGTATTTTGTATTTATGAATTTTTTTGCTATTTTATCCCACTCATATTTTATACTATAAAAAAAATCCTTGCCGTTTTTTGCCGTTCTTTTTTGTCTGCATTCTATTTCTTTTTCTCTTTCGAATTTTATAACCTCAACATCGGTATAACAAATCCTGTTATCTTTTCCTATATTCGTCCCTGTATACAATGCTTGAATGTATACCAAATCATAGTCATCTAATACAAAAGGAGTTCTTTCAAACTCATTTTCTTTTCCTTTCCCCGATACTTTATTATTTTCTATCATTTTAGAAAATTTTTCTATTCTCATTTCTCTGCCGCTTTTTGTATCAGAAGCTTTACACGAAAATAAAAAGGCCGTCAATATTAAGATAACGATAAGCTGTAATTTATCTTTTTTCATTATAACCTCCATGTTTATGGTTTAATAATTTAAAAATTATTTTGTATCGGCCTTCCAAATGCCCAGCCACTCGCCTTCAGGTTTTTGGGAAATAAGGGTTTTACATTTTTCTGCATAGTGCTTTGAAGGAGGATCGGCTTCTTCCGTTTGAGCAAAAATATTTAAGGCTTCTTTAAAGTTTCCGGCGTAGAATTCTTTTAAACCTCTATCAAAGGAATCGAGCAAAGCTTTTTTTTCGTTATAAGTTTTTTCATCCATGACTTCATAAACAACCACAGGTTCGGATTTTCCTACAACTGCGGCGCGGGCAAGCTCTCTAAATTTTAGAATTGTGCCGCTTTCTTCAGCTTGTTTTTTTGCGGCCTCCGCACACATTGTGTAAGAACCGAATTGCTTATTTAAACCTTCCAAGCGGGCGGCCAAGTTTACCGAATCACCTAACATTGTATAATCGAAGCGGCTTACCGAGCCCATGTTGCCGACTATGGCAAAACCCGTATTAAGCCCTATGCGCATTTTAAAGGGTCTGCCTTGAGCTCTTTTTTCAAAATCGGCACGCCTTTCTTCAAGTTTTTTTTGACAAGCCCAAGCCGCTTCTACGGCAGAACGGGCATGATGTTCCACTCGTGCAGGAGCATTCCAAAAAGCGATTATAGCATCGCCTTCATACTTGTCGATTGTTCCGCCTGAGTCCAAGATAATTTTACTCATATCCGAAAGATAATCGTTTAAAAGCTCGGTAAGGGCTTCGGGACTTAAACTCTCCGAGATTGAAGTAAAACCTTGCAAGTCCGAAAAGAAAATCGATATTTCTTTACGTTCCCCGCCGAGCTTTAATTGGGACGGGTCGGCAATCAACTGTTCAATAACGGCAGGGCTTAAATACTGCTTAAATGCATTTTTTAAATAACGCCTTTGTTTTCCTTCAACCATGTAACTGACTGCGAGGGAGGCAACAAAAGACAAGACCATTCCGACAAGTACCGAAGCCGCGGGTATCGCAATCCCTAAACGGAATAGATAATATGCGATAAAAAGATAGAGGGCAACAAAAACCAAAAAGCTCACAGCATTTATACTTATCGAAGCAGCTCTGGATTTTATTTTTTCAGAAAAAATTTCGGGCAAGCCTGCAAGAATAATACAAATTAAAATAATCAAAGCATTAATCAAAAAGCCGGTTTTTACGATCCTATTACCCGAAAGAATATTATCTAAAAGGGTTATATGAATACCGACTCCCGGATATGAAGCAGAAACGGGGGTTTGACAAATATCGAAAAGACCGGGAGCATATAGCCCGAAAAAAACATACATGTCTTCAAAATCTTCAGGCCGGAGCTCGCTTTCCCTTCCCGCCCTTATATCGGCTTGAGCCTTTAAAATATCGCCTGCACTGTAAGGCAAATAATCATCAATACTTTTTGTAAAGCGGAGATTAAGCTCCTCAGGCAAGGCCTCATCTTCATCTCCGCCTACAAAATAAGAAGCAATTCCCAGAGTAGGAATCTTATAATTTTTCCACGAATAAAAAAGACGAGCACGCCTGATAGTTCCGTCAGAATCGGGAAGACTGTTTACATTTCCTATAAGTTTGGCGGATGAAGCAATTTCATCTATAGGAAAAATACCCGGTAATTCCTTAGCAGGGCCTAATCCATTTTTACTTAAAGAAGTCTCATCTATAGGTTCAGGCTTAGGAGCACTGTCAGGCCAGCTTTGCGTATTCCCTTGGACCCTATCAAAAAAAACGGTTTGAATAACTATGCCGCTTTCCTTTGACGCATCAGCAAATTTTTTATCATCAGCATCCCCATAGGAAGAAGACTCCGTAAAGAGCATATCAAAGGCTACAGACTTTGCTCCGCCGCCTGAAAAAAAATCGACTATCTCGGCATAGGCTTCACGCGGCCAAGGCCACGTCCATCCCCTTTCGGAAGCTGCATAGTTTAAGCTTTTTTGATCTACTAAAACTAAAACAATTTCATCGGAGGGAGAAAAATAAGAAGCCGTCCTATTCATTCTATCATCATAAAAAAAATATTCCGCCTGCTTAAAAACTCCCAAATAAATAAAAAAAAGCACAATGAAAAAAACCGGAATGGAAATAAAAAACAGCCTTCGTATTTTCTTCATAAACTTTTCCTTATTTCAGTTTATTCTTTTGATAGCGGTTAAGCCTTGCGGAACGGTTATAGTCGCCTGCAAGCTTTTTCGATTCCTTTTCTACAGATTTTATACGGGAAACGGCAGATGGGTGAGTTTTGCCAAAACCTCTACTGTCATTCTTCTGTTTCTCACTCATAATTTTAAGCATTTCGGTCATAGCATTGGGATCATATCCCGCCCTTGCCATCAGCTTGACGGCAAAACGGTCTGCATCATATTCTTGGCTTTTAGAATAACCCGAATTTACCAAGGTTGTTACGATTTCTTTTGATGCATCTTCTAAAAATTTAAGTTCCGCTTTTTTATCGGAGCCTACAGCCATTGTTGCCGAACTTTCTACTGCGGCGGCAGTTATTCTATTAGCCTTAATGGCTCCTATACCGTGCTTTAGTTGAATGTGCCCAAGCTCATGGGCTATGACACCGGCAAGAGCATCTTCAGAATCAGTACAAGACAATAGCCCCTTGGTAACCAGCACATGGCCGCCGGGCGTTGCAAAGGCATTTATTTCGTCAGTATCCAATATCGCAACATGATAGCCGTTATAGGATTCAGGTACGTCGGAATTCAAGACCAAGGTCATACAAATCAGGTTAAGATAGTTTTCCAACTGCTTGTTTCTATAAAGTTTATAATTACTTAAAATGATGGCAGCAACTTCCCTTCCTATATAATACTCTTCCTCATTTTGAATAGGCTTCGAAGCTTCAACAATAGGGGCAGCTGCATCGACAACATTTTTTGTAAAAGCAAGAGGATCATTTAAACTTCCCAATAGGGCACAAGATAGAACAACGACCGGTATTAAACTTATAATTACAAATAATCCGAATTTTTTCTTCATTATTCACCGTCCTTCAATAAGCCTTCTTTAATAAAAAACTGTAAATCCTTCGGGTTTACCTTTATGCCTTCAACGCTGTCAACTGCCTCATAATTTTTTTTACCCGAGGACGAAAACTCCGCTCCCGAACCTTCCGTTAGACCCTTCCCTGCAAGAGACAATTCCTTTGCTTCTGCAGAGGTTTTTGTATCAAAAGAGCCGACTATTTTTTTCTTTGTAAGATTTGCCTTCGGAAGCCAGCCTACAATGTTCGGGTTTGAAACGGGAGAAACCTTCATCCATTTTCCTTTTTCTTCTAAAAGATATACCTGATCCCCGTACCTTACCTGTACAAGGTCTTTAGCAAAAAAGCCCGAGTCGGATTTTATCCAAGTTTCTTTTATATTCACATACATTTTTTTAGAAGATTTTTCCGCTGTCAGTACTCCCAAAACAGCAAAAAACATAAGCAAACACAATATCTTAGATTTTTTCATAAGAACCTCCTTCTTATATAAAAATTGTATCACAAAAAAAGCCAATTGTCCAGTTTTTATTATCGGTAGTTTTTAGTGAAATTCATTTCCACGGCACATTTCTATGGTGTATTGACAAAACAAATTCCTGCCTGTTGAAAGATTTTTTAAATTTTGATATAATGACCTGTTAAGGTTGTCATTGATTTGAAGACTTATCTAACATCTTAAATCATTATTTTTTTATAGATTATAAACCTTAAGGAGTATGATTATGCACAAAATACTTGAAAAACGGCAATATTCGCCTGAGGTTTTTTATTTGCGCGTAGAAGCACCGGAAATCGCAAAAAACAGACATCCGGGACAGTTTGTAATCGTTCAAATAGATACCAACTTCGGTGAAAGAGTTCCCCTAACAATTGCCGATGCGAACGCCGAAGAAGGCTGGATTGCCCTCGTCATTCAGGCCGTAGGAGCCACAACCATTAAACTTTGCAATAAAAATGTAGGTGATTCTATCGCTGCAATTTTAGGCCCTCTTGGACGCCCCTCCCACATCACAAAGTGCGGAACGGTTGCCTGTGTCTGCGGAGGTATTGGTGTTGCCCCCATGTACCCTATAGCCCAAGCTTTTAAAGAAGCAGGGAACAAACTCATAGTTATCATCGGAGCAAGAAACAAGGACTTAATCGTTTTTGAAGATGAAATGAAAGCTATCGCCGATGAGCTCATCATTACAACAGATGACGGCTCTTATGGAAGAAAGGCCCTTGTAACCGTACCCTTAAAAGAGCTCTGCGAAAGTCAAACGCCTCCCGATGAAGTTTTTGCAATCGGCCCGCCCATAATGATGAAATTCTGTGCCGAAACCACCCGTCCCTTCGGAATAAAAACAACGGTTTCGCTTAACACGATTATGATTGACGGTACGGGAATGTGCGGCGGCTGCCGTGTAACCGTAGACAATCAGGTAAAATTTGTCTGCGTTGACGGCCCCGAATTCGATGCACACAAAGTTGACTTCGATAATATGATGATGAGAATGAAGGCCTTCCGCGGACGCGAAGATCAGGATAGGCATAAGTGCAAGTCCGGTATTTTTAATTAAGGAGCGGAAAAATATGGAAAATATAAATAAAGAATGTCATAAACACATAAGCCATGAAGAGCTTTCAGATCGGGCCAAACAGCTTTGGGCCGACTTAAAGGGCAAAACCTTAACCCCTAAAGAAAGGACTCAGATTCCTATTCAGGAAATGCCGACCCTCGATCCCCATAAAAGAGCCTCGTTGATGAATGAGGTTGCTATGGGCTATACCGATGAACAGGCCCGCATTGAGGCGGAAAGATGCTTAAACTGCAAAAACAAGCCCTGCGTTAAAGGCTGCCCCGTAGGTATACCGATTCCTGAATTTATTGCCGAAATCCAAAAAGGCGATTATAAAAAGGCTGTCGATATTATAAAAACAACAAACCTCTTACCTGCAATTTGCGGACGCGTTTGTCCACAAGAAAAGCAGTGCCAAGCTTTTTGTACTGTAGGTAAGATGCTCAAATCCACGGAACAGGCTGTAGCCATCGGCCGTCTTGAACGCTTTGTCGCCGACTGGGAAAGAAACAATAATAAGATTACCATTCCGCCCGTTGCTCCCGAAACCGGAAAAAAAGTTGCTATCATCGGTTCAGGCCCTGCCGGTTTGACCGTTGCAGCAGATGTCCGCAGGGAAGGCCACTCGGTAACCGTCTTTGAAGCCTTCCACAAAACAGGCGGCGTTATGGTTTACGGAATCCCCGAATTCCGCTTGCCGAAAGAAATCGTTGCAAAGGAAGTCGAAAACCTCGAAAAGATGGGCGTTGAATTCAAAACCAACTTCTTGGTAGGAAGAACCGAAACCCTTGAGCAGCTTTTAAAAGAAGACGGATATGATGCCGCCTTTATCGGAACCGGTGCCGGTCTTCCCAAATTTATGGGAATTGAAGGCGAAAACCTCATCGGTGTTTTTAGTGCAAACGAATATTTGACAAGGGCTAACCTTATGAAGGCCTATGATGCAACACACTCCGATACCCCTCTTTATGAGGCTGAAACCTTGGCCGTAATCGGAGGCGGAAATGTTGCTATGGATGCCGCAAGAATGGGATACCGCCTTGGCTGTAAGAAGGTTTACTGTATTTACCGCCGAACCCGTGCCGAAATGCCCGCCCGAATCGAAGAAGTTGCCCACGCCGAGGAAGAAGGCGTAGAGTTCTGCTTCCTTCAAAATCCCACAAAAATAATCGGAGATGAAGAAGGAAAGGTTTGTGCAATCGAAGTCTTAGACTACGAATTGGGTGAACCTGATGAGTCAGGCAGAAGAAAGCCTGTAGCAAAACCCGGTACCGAGCACCAAATAAAGGTAGATGCCGTAATCGTTGCCCTCGGAAACGACTCCAACCCCCTCATGGCTCAAACAAGTCACGGCTTGGAAGTTACCAAAAAGGGAAACATTGTCGTTGATGAAAGCCAAAAAACCTCGATCGAGGGAGTTTGGGCAGGAGGCGACATAGTTTTAGGTGCCGCTACCGTAATTCTTGCAATGGGCGAAGGCCGAAAAGCCGCTGCTGCAATTAACGAATATTTAAAGACAAAATAAGTCTTTTATTTTAAACCGATAATTAAAAAGCTGTCCAAGCTTAAATGCTTGGGCAGCTTTTTTGTTTTATGATTGTTCTATAAATTTCCAGTCGCCGATAGTTCTTTCTTCTTCATCAAAGCTTGAACCTATTAGAATTAGCTTTTTGCCGCTTGTTTTAAACTGAGCGGTATAGCCCTTCTCTTTTATTTGGACTATTGCATCTTCTGCCGTGCCTGCACTCATCAACTTAAACTCAAAGATGTATATTGAATCTTTAGTGTGCACTATACAGTCGGCTCGGCCCTTTGAGCAGTGTATTTCAGTTTGCACAAATTGACCCATCAACTTAAAGATTAAATACACGGCAGTCTGGTAATTTTGCTCCCTCAATTTAAGCTTGTCTTTTGGAAGGTTATCGTAAGGAACACCTGCTATTATCGCCTGCATCCTTTCCATAAAGCTATCGACATTTCCGGCTCGGATATCTTCTACAAACTTCCATACGGATGAAGCCGTTTCATAAGGCCGAAGTGAAGAATAGGCAGGTACAAGGTTTTCTAAAAAGCCGTAACGCACCTCATCATTAGGAAAACCTAAACGGTAGATATTGCCATTTTCTATATATTCCTTTATCGTTAAATAGCCCGATTGAAAAAGTATAGGTAAGGGGTCTTTTGCATCAGCCCTATATAATTCTATCCCCGCCTCATTTAATTCAACATTTCCGTCTAAGTCGGGAATATTGTAATAGGCATCTTTTAGGTAGTTTACCAAAAAGGTCGGCGTGCCCGTGGAAAACCAATAGTTTTTTAATTCTCCTGAATTAAGAGTATTTAATATGCTAAAAGGATTATATACCGATTCTCCTAAAACACTGAACTTATAGCCGTCATAACGCTTTTTTAGTTCTTCAAGCATTTTATCATAGCTGTTTTTGGTGTTCGTTGCCAGTCTTTCTATTTCAGGCTTAAAGGTTTTTTCTATCTCTCCTTGAGTTAGGCCGCATATTTCGGCATAGTCATTCAGCATACTTATATCTTGAAGATTATTTAAATCGCTGAAGATACTTACCTTACTAAACTTCGTTACACCGGTCAAAAAAGCAAAGCGGATATATTGGTCGCAAGTTTTTATGACCGAATAAAAGGCTTTTAGAGTGTTTCGGTATTCTTCATTTAAGGCTTCGTTTACGCCCATGGTCTGTAAAAGAGGCTTATCATATTCGTCTACGAGAATAACCGCTTGGCGGCCGGTCTTATTGTAGGCGGTTTCTATGAGTGACTGAAAGCGCTTTCCAAAAGAACCGCCTTCATTTTTTAAGCCGTAGACTTTTTCTTGCTTTTTTAAAAAATAATCTAAACTTTCTGCTAAAGCACCATCCAAGTCATATCGGCCCACATTAAAATCCATATACAAAACAGGGTATTCCACCCATGCTTCTGTTTTTTCGATTTCGGCTCGCTTTTCTTCGGCCTTTTCGATGTACAAGCCCTTAAAAAGCTCTTTTTGGCCTAAAAAATAGTTTTTAAGAGTCGAGAGAAAAAGACTTTTACCGAAGCGGCGGGGGCGGCTTAAAAAGTATACGCGGTTGGAATGAGCAAGTTTAAATAAAAAAGGTGTTTTATCGACATAGAGAAATTTATCGTTACGCATTACCTCAAAACTTTGTACCCCTATCGGTATCTTGCGCGAAAAATCAAAATCCATTTTAAGCCTCCTAAACCTCTTCCATCTTCCATTCGCCGATAGTTCTTTCTTCTTCATCAAAGCTTGAACCTATTAGAATTAGCTTTTTGCCCTCTGCCTTAAATTGAGAAGCATAACCTTTCTCTTTTATTTGGGCTATTGCATCATCAGCACTTCCTGCACTCATCAGCTTAAACTCAAAGATGTATATTGAATCTTTAGTATGTACTATACAATCGGCTCGGCCCTTTGCACAGTGTATTTCAGTTTCTACAAATTGCCCCATCAACTTAAAGATTAGGTAAACAGCAGTCTGGTAGTTTTGCTCCCTCAATTTAAGTTTATCTTTTGGAAGGTTATCGTAAGGAACGCCTGCTATTATCGCCTGCATCCTTTCCATAAAATCATCCACATTTCCGGCCCTGATATCTTCTACAAACTTCCATATCGAAACTCCGGTTTCATCGGGTCTAAGTGAAGAATAAGCAGGTACAAGATTTTCTAAAAAGCCGTAACGCACCTCATCATTAGGAAAGCCCAACCGATACATATTAACTTCTTCTATGTATTCTTTTATCGTTAAGTAGCCCGATTGAAACAATATCGGTAATGGATTTTTTGCATCTGCACGGTACAGTTCTATTCCTGCTTCATTTAATTCAACATTTCCGTCTAAGTCGGGAATATTGTAATAAGCATCTTTTAGGTAATTTACCAAAAAGGTCGGTGTGCCTGTGGAAAACCAATAGTTTTTTAATTCTCCTGAATTAAGAGTATTTAATATGCTAAAGGGGTTATAGACCGATTCTCCTAAAACACTAAACTTATAGCCGTCATACCGCTTTTTTAGTTCTTCAAGCATTTTATCATAGCTGTTTTTGGTGTTCGTTGCCAGTCTTTCTATTTCAGGCTTAAAGGTTTTTTCTATCTCAGTTTGAGTTAGTCCGCATATTTCGGCATAGTCATTCAGCATACTTATATCTTGCAGATTATTTAAATCACTGAAGATACTTACTTTACTGAACTTCGTTACACCGGTTAAAAAAGCAAAGCGGATATATTGATCGCATGTTTTAGTTACAGAATAAAAGGCTTTAAGGGTATTGCGGAATTCTTCGTTTAGAGCCTCGTTTACACCCATGGTCTGCAAAAGGGGCTTATCATATTCGTCCACAAGAATAACTACCTGCTTGCCGGTTTTTTCATAAGCACGCTGTACTATACCTGCAAAACGTTGGGCTGGTTCTTCTTCTTGTTTATTGGCTCCATATATTTCTTCAAATTGGCTTAGGACAATGTTCAAATGACTTTTTAAAGAATTAGGCTCATCATACCTGCCTATGTTAAAATCCATATACAAAACGGGGTATTCAACCCAAGCGTCTGTCTTTTCTATTTCGGCTCGCTTTTCTTCGGCTTTTTCGATGTACAAACCCTTAAAAAGCTCTTTTTGCCCTAAAAAATAGGCCTTGAGTGTCGAGAGAAAAAGGCTTTTACCGAAACGGCGGGGACGGCTTAAAAAGTATGGGGAGGAAGTACACACTAGATTATACACATATTTAGTTTTATCTACATATAAATATTTATCATTCCTCATCTTTTCAAAGCTCTGTACCCCGATGGGTATCTTGCGCGAAAAATCAAAATCCATTTTAAGCCTCCTAAACCTCTTCCATCTTCCATTCGCCGATAGTTCTTTCTTCTTCATCAAAGCTCGAACCTATCAGAATTATTCTTTTGCTCTCTGCCTTAAATTGAGAAGCATAACCCTTCTCTTTTATTTGGACTATTGCATCTTCTGCCGTGCCTGCACTCATCAGCTTAAACTCAAAGATGTATATTGAATCTTTAGTATGCACTATACAATCGGCTCTGCCCTTTGCACAGTGTATTTCAGTTTCTACAAATTGCCCCATCAACTTAAAGATTAGGTAAACGGCAGTCTGATAGTTTTGCTCCCTCAATTTAAGTTTATCTTTTGGAAGGTTATCGTAAGGAACACCTGCTATTATCGCCTGCATCCTTTCCATAAACTCATCAATATTTCCGGCACGAATATCCTCTACAAACTTCCATACGGATGAAGCCGTTTCATAAGGACGAAGTGAAGAATAGGCAGGTACAAGGTTTTCTAAAAAGCCGTATCTCACCTCATCATTAGGAAAACCTAAACGGTAGATATTGCCATTTTCTACATATTCCTTTATCGTTAAATAGCCCGATTGAAAAAGTATAGGTAAGGGGTCTTTTGCATCAGCCCTATATAATTCTATCCCCGCTTCATTTAATTCAACATTTCCGTCTAAGTCGGGAATATTGTAATATGCATCTTTTAGGTAGTTTACTAAAAAGGTCGGCGTTCCTGTGGCGAACCAGTAATTGCCTAAGTCCTTTGCAGAAAAAGCACTTAAAACACTGAAAGGATTATATACGCTTACTCCTTCTTTTGCAAATACATAGCCGTCATATTTCTTTTTTAATTCCAATAACGTTTCAGCAAGGTTTTTCTTCTTTCTTTCGCCCAAAGTTTTTATTTCGGGTTCAAAGTTAAGTTTTAACTCTTCATCGGTTATACCGCAAATATCGCTGTACTCGGTTATCATACTTATATCTTGCAGATTATTTAAATCGCTGAATATGCTTACCTTACTGAACTTTGTTACCCCTGTTAAAAAAGCAAAACGGATATATTGGTCACAGGTTTTTATAACCGAATAAAAGGCCTTGAGGGTATTACGGTATTCTTCATTTAGAGCTTCATTTACACCCATTGTTTGTAAAAGAGGTTTATCATACTCATCAACTAGGATAACCACCTGCTTGCCGGTTTTTTGATATAAGGCTGAAATTACAGCTTTAAATCTATCTTCAATTTCTCCGGAAGTCTTTGTAAGATTATAAAGTTTTTCCCAGTCATCTAAGTGTAAATTTATAATTGTTAAAAGAGCTTCTGTGTTCTTATAATATTTTGTATTAAAATCCATGTACAAAACAGGGTACTCTACCCAAGCTTCTGTCTTCTCGATTTCGGCTCGCTTTTCTTCGGCTTTTTCGACATACAAACCCTTAAAAAGCTCTTTTTGCCCTAAAAAATAGTTTTTAAGAGTCGAGAGAAAAAGACTTTTTCCAAACCGGCGGGGACGGCTTAAAAAGTATACGCGATTGGAATGAGCAAGTTTAAATAAAAAAGGTGTTTTATCAACGTAGAGAAATTTATCGTTACGCATTACCTCAAAACTTTGTACCCCTATCGGTATCTTGCGCGAAAAATCAAAATCCATATTAAGCCTCCTAAAAATGATTATAGCATAAGACACAGGATTATTCAATGTTTTAAGGATAGCATTAAATTTTTAAACACAAAAAAACCCGCCTTACGGCGGGTTTTAAACTATACTATGTATAGATTAGAAAGTAATTTTTGCTGATAAGATGAACTTACCGTTATTAGCCTTGTGCTGAACAGGGGTAACCTTTCCTACTCCTAAGTTATCATCTGTACCAAGTTTACCATGCATCCAGCTTGCATCAATTGTCAAGCGTTCCATGGGCATAAATGCAACACCGAGTTTGTATGCAAGACCAAAGTAAGCCTTTTGATCTGCAGGAGCTGTACCATCTGCATATGCATCAGCATTTGTTTCGCCCCAAACATCAGCATAAGGTTTAATTGACATAGAATCCGAGATTTTAGCCGTATAAGCAACACCTACATTAAGACCTACAGGAATAGTGTTTCCACCCTTCTTCGCAGCATCTGATATCTGGCTCAAAAGGCGGAATACGTTTACACGTGCATGTATGTCCAAACCTTCTACGATAGGAAGACCGGAATAACCGAAGGTCATAGCCATATCCGTGCCATCTTTTATGCCTTTGTCAGCATCTACTACAGTGTCTTTTCCATAGGGAGTAGCTTTAGAAGCAACATAAACACCGAAGTCGAATGTACCTACTTTTTCGACTTTATAATCAGCTCCGAATCCTAATGCCCAAGCAAAAATTCCTGAAGTTTTACCATCTTTGTCTGTATATGCATAAGCACTGCCGCCGTCAAAGCCCAATACCAGGTTCAAGCCATCGAGGGGTGAAGATTTAAGGTTAACACCGAAGTTCATTGCAGCACTGTCGTTCCAATCAGTATTAGTTTTTTGATATTTCTTCCTTGCATCAAAAGTCATATTGAAGTTAGCATCTACAGTTAAGTATTTTTCAACAGGAGTCATATGGAAATCAATACCAAAACCATATTTTCCATTTTCATCCTTTTTTGTGTAAGGATCTTTATAAAGTTCATACTCACCACCTGGAACCTTTACATAGTCCTTAAAAACAGCAAGGGGAACAACAGGTGCACCAAGCCTTTCTAATGTGTGACCATCAGGAACCTGAACCCAACCAGTAGCACCAGTTACAGTAATCTTTTTAACAAACTGTTTTGCTACATTACCATCTCTGTCTTTCCAAGAACCGTTGGAAACAAACTTAAGACCTACATCAAGATCCATCACTTCCTTGTTGGCATAACCGATCTTTGTTCCGTAACCTTCAAACCCTGTTTTAAAAGGATCATAGTTATCACCATTTACGATGCGTGTTGCATAGTCTGTAGTCATATTAGGAGCATTGTACAATGTTATATAAGCACCATAAAATACAATTTTTGCATTTACTGCACCGACTTTTCCTGTAGCTTTAGCACCTTTCATGTCTGCAGAAAGACCAAGGTTTACCTTTGAAAGGTCGATATAGGCATATACATCACCCTCACCTTTTGAAGCACCGCTTTTTACAAACGGAAGACTTACGGAAGCAGAAGCCTCATTCAAGAAACCGTGTGAAAGCTTTGCACTGCCGTCTTTATCCGTACCTTTTCCGAGGTCAATACCCCATGAAAGAGTAGCTTCACCTGTAAAAGTAGGTTCTACTTGGGCAAAAGCAACTCCGCCCACGAGTACCAAAATCATCAAAATTGACAGAATTTTTTTCATAAAAAATTCCTCCTTGTTATTTATTTATCGGTATTGTAACACACCTAAAATCACTTGTCAAGCAAAAACACAAAAAAGTTACACAAAATTTGCATTTTTTTATAATTTTTTTAAAATTTTTGCCTTTTTTGACGTACAAACAACAAAATATTTGTTTATATCCCTTATTCATTATAGTTTTTCAATTTCTTCTTTACTAAGCCCTGTCATTTGCATGATAAAGTCAAGCTCACAATCTGCTTGTTTCATAAGCTTTGCTGTTTCAAGCTTGGCTTGGTAGGCACCTTTATCAATACCCTTTATTTCACCTTGCAACATTCCCTCTTGATAACCTACATGCTTCCAAGATGCTTTGTCGTATTCATATTTCATTCGGTTTTCATATAACCACTTTTCTTTTGGACTCATTTCCATTATGTTTATTGTTGCATTGGCTTTTCTCATCATAGGTGATTCTTGTGCTAACATTTTTCTTACCTCCTAATCAATTAGGGGAGGAAAGACAACCCGACAGAACAGGTTTTCTTTCCTCCCCTATAACCCCTCCTATCTTTTCCGTCTGCCAAAGGGAGCTCCCTTTGGAAACCCCTTCTTAACTTTTGATATATTAAAGTATATTACCATTATTATAATAACATTCGGCTAAAGATTTTACAATAGTCTTGACCTTGTTTTATTCCTTCATTGTACATCTTGGACCAATAATACAAAGTTCTCTCAGCAAAATCACGATGCCATATATTTTGAATTTCAATATCGATAAAGGTTCCGTCTTTTAGTTTTAGCTTGATATCTAAGATTCCTAGCTTTTCACTTAAAATCTCTTTATGAAACTCCTTATCGAGAAGTTCCAAACCCGCGATATCCTCAGGCGGAATGTCTAAGATACATTCCAGTAAATCTTGAAGAACGTCCTTGTTTTCCTCAGTGCCGAAGACTCGTTTAAAAGCGTAGTCGTTGCGGAGGGTTACTTTAAATAGTTTGTGCATTTTTTACCTCTCATAAAAATTATTTTTAAAGAAGAAAAATTTTTCCCCTTTCATAATTATTGTACGAAAAGTTTGCAATAAATAGTAAAATTTGAATTAAAGAATTAAATTTTATTGATTATTTAACCGCAGGGGACGCAAAGGCCGCTGAGATTTTTTTATATAGATTACAAAAATCTTTTTGTAATTTACTCTTTTTCTGAAATTTTATTAATGACCGGTCTTTCCGAATCCGAAATTGAGGAACTGTAAATTAGGGGAAGTACAGCCGGAGAAGCTTCGAGGCGTACAGCCAGCGAAGCTTCGAGGCTAAACTCCTTGCTATTATCTCAAGGCATCATTCTTTTTTAGAAAAATTAAAAGAAAAACACATTGCTCCAAAACGGTAGAGTTTCAGTCCGGAGCCTTCGGCTTTCTCCGGTTTGTCTAAAACACTACATTACCTATATCTCAAGCTCAACACAATGTCCCGTTTTTAGATAGAAAATAAAGGTCTTGACTTCGATTGGCTTATCAGAATTTTCTTTAAGATTTTCCGATTCGGTTTTTGCAAGATCTGAGGCGGCTTTTTTATAAATCTTCAGCTGGGTTAAGTGTGCATCGGGGTTTTCTATCTCATCGGTTTTATAATCTACAACATAGACTATTCCGTCTTTTTTAAACAGTAAGTCTATCTGCCCGCTTACAATTTGTCCTTCATAATCCGTTAAAAAACCGTATTCGCTTTTTAATTTTTCGGCTTCTTTTGCAAGAGCATACATATCCGAATTAAAGAAATTATCGGCCCAAGCATAAATCTTTTTTCTTTCAGCTTCGGAATGACCTTTCGGATAGATAAATTCCTTATTTAAAAGACGGGCTTCTATTAAGGAGTGGGTAAGAGTTCCCAGCTCGGCAGCCGTAAATTCTTTTTGTTCATCTTTATCTTCAAAAGAATCAGGCAGCTTATCTTTTTCGGAAGTTAAAGAATAAACGGATTCTTCGCCCCGCTTTTTATTTACCTCATGGGCAAGGCCTGTAGCGGTTGTTATTCTTTTTTTTGCAAGATTAAATTCTTTTATTTTAGAAGAAGCAAAAAGTTTTTCAAAATTGACTTTTTCATGCTTTTGTGTTTTTAAATTGTTAAATAAGACCTCTCTTTTACAAGGTAAGATTTCATCAAAAATAATATCTTCATGTTTATCGGGAAGAGCTGGCAAAAGCAATTCAAAAAAACTTATAGTCTTGTCCGAAAGTGTGAGCAAGTTTTTTATTTCTTCAAGACTTCGCGAGTCTGAAGATGAACAATCGTTATCTTCATTTTGTAAATGATTATATACACCGCTTATAATTAAATAGGATTCGGCTCTTGTAGCTGCAACATAAAGCAGCCGTTTCGTTTCTGCAACAAGCTTTGCATTAGCCTCATCACGTAATGATTCAAAAATCAAATTATCCGCTTTCGCAGACAAACCCGGCGCCTTGGGAGAATACAAAACAGGCCCCATATCTTCATTGTAAAAAACTAGCCCCTCCTTTTTTTGAGGGATACCCCTGTTTCCGCAGTCGGGAACTATAACAATAGGGAATTCCAAACCCTTGCTTTTATGCACAGTTAAAAATTGAACAGAGTCTTTTTCATCATCTAAGGGAAGCTCCATATCATCAAGCCTTTCATTATCTTCAATATGAGATGAAAGTAAATCTACAAATTGAGAAAAAGTTAATCCGTTTATATCGGCTTGGCAGGCAAGTTCAAAAAGATAATCATATAAATCCATATAGTGATGGTTTTCTTCATTGCTCAATAAAAAATATCTATAGGCTTCTTCATACCAAAGATATGTAACCGACTCGGCACAACTCATAGTTAAAACATTTTTATTTAAGCGAGCAAATAAATCGCAAGCCCGCAAATAGGCATCCTTATTTTTTTCGCTTAATTTTTCCGATAAAGAAACATCGAAGGCTTTTGTAAAATTTAAAAGTAAAACTGCAAAGGCATCATCATCTATATTTACAAAAGGCGAATGTAAAACTTGAGCATAAGTTTTTTTATCGGAAGGATAGGCTATAATTTTAAGCATAGCATAAATATCGTTTATAGGTGCATCATTAAATAAGCCTTTTTGCTGCACACTCCTATAAGGAATACCAAAATTACGGAAAACTCTTTCATAAACACTTTGCTTTGTCGATGCCCTAAGCAAGACGGCAAAGTCACTCCATGAACAAGCTCTTGCTGCTTTACCGTCTCTAATTTTAAAACCTTGATTATGCAATTCTAAAATTCGTTTTGCAAGAAACATAGCTTCCGTTTCTACAGGATTAAGAAAGTCACTTGAATCTTCCAATGCATTAAATCTTTTTTTATCAAAAAAGATTATTTCAATTTTAGGTTCAACCCCTTTTACAGGAGCTCTCGTTTCAGTCGGCACATATTCCGCCTCATAGGCGGGAACAGCTCCGTTTTTTTCTAAGGGCTTATTTATCTCGGAATAAAAAACTTTAGAGAATATTGTATTAAATAAATTTATAAGAGAAGGCTCTGTGCGGTAATTTATCAAAAGTCTTGTGGCGGCAAGTCTTTCTTTATCCGAAATATCATCCGCAAGTTTCCGGAATACGGAAACATCAGCTCCTCTAAAAGCATAAATCGACTGCTTCTCATCTCCGACAAAAAAAAGTTTATTGGGACAAAGCTCCTGAGGACCGGGAACGGATTTTTCGGAGCGTTCAAATTTTTCGGCAATTAAAAAAAGTAAATCTCTTTGCAGACTATTGTTATCTTGAAATTCATCTATCATAATAATGTCTGCATTCTTTTTATAAAAGTTTCTTAAATCTACATCATTTATTAAAACATCTACAGCAAGCTGTGACACATCCGAAAAAGTTAAAAGACCTCTTTGTTTTTTTTCATATATATATTCTTTTTGAAGTTCTTCAAGCATATCAAAAAAAGGAGCTAAGCACTCCCTCGAGTACTCAAAATTATAAATACACACAAGTTTTTCATATATGGCTTTTAATTTTTCTTTTATTTCTTTTACGGTATCATTTCCTCTTCCTTTTGCTGTTTTAGAAATTTTATCGACAATAGGAAGCAGCTTAATAAATGCTTCATCTTTTACCGACTCAGGGAAATTAGGAAGAGTTGAATACTCGCTCATAGCTTCTTCCGTAAAATTTTTAGAAGGATCGTTTTCTTTTATAAATTCAAAAACATCAAAACATTCCGCTAGGATTTTTCTTTCCTCATCATCATGATATTTTATTTGGGCTTCTAAACTCTTTTTAAAATCAATTGGTCTTGAAATCAAAACATAATTACTTAATAATTTTACAAAAAGGCCCGACACAAAATCATCTATTCCGTTATCACCCAAAAAAAACTGCATGGTTTTATCCGAGCGCATTTTCAAAAAGAAATCCAAGCTTATGCGGTAAGCCAGCTTTTCCGATTCGGTATTATCAATGGTAAAATCGGGAGAAACACCTAAGTTTCTACATGCATCTCTTGCTATTCTATTACAAAAAGAATCTATTGTTGAAATTTTAGCAAGATGAAATTTTTCGATAGCGTTTTTTGCATTAGGATGATCTATTTTTTTTAACTCGTTATAAATTCTTTTGTGCATCTCTGCTGCGGCTTTTTCGGTAAATGTTAGAGCTATTATTTTTTCTATGCTGACACCCTTTTCAACAACAAAATAAACATAACGCGCAGCCAAAACTTTCGTTTTTCCGGAACCGGCTCCCGCCGCAATTACGGAATTTTTTTCGACGCTTACCGCATTTTTTTGATTTTCATTTAAACTATCCATTATATTTTTTATATAATCATTCATCTTAATCTTATCTCCAATAAAATTTACTTAACCGAATAAGCTGTCCTGCAAATATGTTTAAACCCGCATGTACTGCATGTTTCAAATGAAACTGAAGAAGGTTTTGTAAAATTTTGGGTTTTCACCTGCTCTGCAAATCTTTCCGCTTCATTGACAAATACATCTATTGAAGATTGAAAATCTTCACGCGATCTTTCGGATCCGTTCCGTGTAACCGGAATAGCTTCATTATCGTTTACAACCTTGTTTATTTTTTGCTGTACAAAACTTAAAAACCATGCATGTTCTATAGTTTCAAAATTTTCATTTTTTGAATCCTTTTTTAATTTGGATTCAGCCAAGAAGATATACATCGGTATCTGAAAATCTGTCAATTCTATTTCTTCCGCACTTGAATTTTTTTTACCATATGAAGAATAGGTCGGCATATTATTTGTTTTATAATCTATGATTACTCCGCTCCTCTCATCTTGCGGAAAAGAAGCTCTGTCTATTTTGCCGCGATATAAAATGCCGTCATTTTCTATTTCGATCCATTCTTCCACCCACTTAGGAGCATAGCCGTCCAAAAGAGAAGCATCGCTTTCTAAAACAAAATTGACGGCTTCCATTACCCTTTTTTTTAAGGATTGAATAAAGGGCTTTGCCAAAGCACCTCTAAAATCCATGGATTTTTCTGCAAGATCATCGAATATTAAAGAAGCTCTTTCAATATACTTATCTAAGTTTTTAGAATTAAAATATTTATCCGTTGAACCTATCTCTTTATAAAGAACTTCCAAAACATTGTGTGAAAGATTACCGATATTTCTGGCATCAAAGATATTGGCATCATAGTTTTCTGAAAAGACGGAAAGAACTTTTTCTAAAAACCATGAAACGGGACACTCGGTAAATATTTTTAAATCGGTTTGACTTAATTTAAGAGCGCCTTCCTTAAATAAATTTTCTTCCATATATGAATTTAATTCTTCGCTAATCTTATCGTATGAATTTTGCAAATAAGAAAAATCTTTTTTCCTCTTTAATGTTGAAAATGTTGAGGCTGCATTTTTTTGAATCTTATATATTGCAGAAGTTTCCTCTAATGCATCTTCTTTCTCTTCCGGATAATCGAGTAAAAAAGAATCATAGGATTTTAATTCTTCTATTTTTTTATCCATTCGTTCAGCATTTTTAATTTCTTCATCTTCAGAAATTTCAAAAAGATTATTTATAATCAAATACGAATTAAAAGTGTGAGGGCTAAAACTAAAAACGGCATTGGGAGATTCTGTATAGGCTTCAAAAAAATAAGAAGATGCATCGGTTTCAAAAACACCCAAGGAGTCTCTTTTATCCTTACGCAAAAAAGAAAGTTTATTATAAATAATATTTGTATGGTCTTGACTGCAATTTAAAACAAAATGATAATTAAAAGGAGTTGCGGCGGCAACTCTGTAAGGAAATATACTTACAGCAAGCCCTGTATTTTGAGGAACATAGATAGCTTTATCCAATTCCGAAATAAAAAACTTAAACCTATCACAGGGCATGTAGGTTTCAAACTTATCTTCCAAATATAAAAGTTCTTGAAGACAAGAAATACAGCGGCCCAAGATTGCATTATCTTTTTCGGAAAAAAGATTTTCATCTATCAATTCATTTCTAAATAAAAAATAATTTTTTTGCAAATCCGCAAAAGTTTTAGATTCGCAAATCCTATTTACTGCATAATAAAAACTATAAAACCAATCCCTCGCTTTTTTCTTTTGCTCAACTTCAATTTCATCTATTTCATAATTTATTTTAAAAGATTCAATCCAAATATTTTTATAAACATTATCTTCTTTATTTTCTTTCCACGATACTGCGCAATTGTTTTTTACACCGTAATCTATTAATGCTTCAGCCCCTTCCCTATCCTTCCAAGGGATGTGCTTATTTAAAAGGATGGGCTTCATAAATTCAAAAGCAAAATTATTTTGAACACAATCATAAATAAGGGAAAAAAGTTTACCGGCTTGTTCAAGCCCCAGTTTAAAGCCAGACCGGAATTCTGCAGGAATCCCTCTAAGAGAAAATTCTCTTTTTATATAAGCCGCATAGTTTTCAATATCGGGAACACTTACGGCAATCTCATCGGCTCTCACTCCCTCAATCAGAAGCTTTTCAATTTGTAAAACGGTATTTTTTAATTCGCTTCTGGAATTTTTATAGACATCAATTAAGTTTCCTTTTTGATTGAAATTGGGACATGGAATATAACTTATTTCTTTTTGCCGGCTTAAAAGCTCTGCATGTTCACTAAAATCTTCCATTAATTCGGGATAAATAATAATATATTTTTTTTGATATGAATAAAATTCCGAAGAAACCCAAGAAGGCTCAAACAAAGAATTCTTTTTTAAAAAATCGGCATATTCATTCTTTAAAACAAGATAGTCCTTCATTTCATCATCTTCTAAAAAATCGGAACCTTTATCGGCATAGCGCTTTTCAAAGTGATCAAGCTGGGGCAAAATCCCTGCAATCCATTCGGAAAATACGGCACCCGTTTCGGCATAGTCTTGCGGAATGAGAGATGTAAACAGAGGCGTACCGTCTTTTGCCTTTTCCGAATTAAGACGGCTTATATATTGGGCAAAAATTCTGCGCACCGTATTTGATACGGGACTTAAAGAAGATGCTTTAGAAACAAGACAAGACTCTTTAAAGCCGTCCCACGACATATAATTTTCAGAAGGAACGGTTCCCAATCCGGTAATACTAAGCGATTTTTGAAACCACAGCCTTGAAGCAATCCTCGAAGGAAACACAAAAACGTTTTTTAAATCTCTTCCATAAGTTTTTATTGTTTGTTCTATTAAATTCATATCAAGAGTGATTATATCATAAAATATAAAAATTATTAAGAGCTTATTTTTCCTTAAATTATGAATACTTCAATTAAGAATTTTTATGCCCTTTTCAAAAAACAAAATTTATAGTATCATAAAAATATGAAAATAATTATAGTTGGCGGCGGTGTTACCGGAACGGAATTAGCCCGAAGGCTTATAAGAAAAAAACATGATGTTGTTTTAATAGAAAGAGATGAAGAAACAGCCCGCCATGCAGCAAACAGGCTAGACTGTATGGTAGTACAGGCCGCAGGAAACGATACGCAAATCCTCTTGGATGCAGGCATAAAAAAAACCGAAGCCATGATAGCAGTAACCGACTCGGATGAGCTCAATATGATAATCTGCGGCATCGCAGAAAGTCTTGCCCCCCAAGTTATAAAAATCGCCAGAGTCCGTAATGAAGACTATGTAAAAGCTCTAAATTTTTCGGAAGAAAGAACTCTGGGTATAAACGCTTTGGTTTATCCTGACGAAGAAGCTGCCCTCGCTGTTATTCAAGCTATCGAACACGGAGCCGTCAGCGATATTCTATCCTTTGAAAATTCAAGCTATGAACTTTCCCGCTTTAATGTTTGCGAAAAAAGCACTCTGGACGGTCTTGCCGTTTTTGATATCAGAAAATATGTCGATATTCCCTTCATTGTCGTAAGTGTTGAGCAAAACGGAAAAAATAAAATTCCGTCAGGCGACACTATTTTAACGGCAGGAACACGGGTTTCAATTTTAACAAAGCCGGAGCATATAAAAAGATTTTATGAACTGTCAGGCTTCGAAACTCAAGAATTTAAAAAAATTGCCTTGGTAGGTATGGGCCGAATAGGAAAAAGCATTGCGGAATATCTGCTTAAAAATTCAAAAGGAAAATCTTTTCTTTCAAAACTTTTGCCGATCAATCTAAATCAAAAATGGAAAATTTCTATTATCGAAACAAATGATAAAAAAGCAAAGGAAGTCGCTGCCGAATTCCCCGAAGCTTCTATCTATAAAGCTGATGTTACAGACGAATCCTTTGTAGACGAAATAGGCCTTGACTCATTCGACTTGGTAATATGCACAACACCGAACTACGAATTTAATATGATTGCCTGTGCATATTTAAAAACCCTTGGTGTTTATAAAACAATATCCCTAGTTCAAAGCGCCGTACTTGAAAATGTTGCATATAAGATCGGTATCGATGTCGCAGTTTCTTTTAAAGATGTAGTCGTAGACTCTATAATGAGCCATCTTGTAAGCGAAAACGTAACAAGTGTTCATACAATGGGTGACGGTAAACTTGAAATAATAGAACTGCAAGTCTCCGAAAAAAGCCCTGTTCTCGGACAAAAACTAAAAGATATATCTCAGCATGGAGTCTATCTTGTTCTTCTTGTTACGGATGAAAACGGAGAACAGATTCCTACCGGAGATACGGAGGTCAAGGCCGGATATAAAATTGTCTTTATAGTAAAATCTTCGCGAAGCGACGAAATTATAAAAATGTTCGGAGGTAATTAGATTTTAAATGAAAGCACTCCAATATGTACGAATTATTTTTATGATTCTTGCAATAATTTCCATAAGCTTCATCATCCCGATTGGAACCGCCATTTATGAAAACGAAACTTATTTGATTCCGTCTTTTTTAATTCCTACAGCATTTGTCTTTGCTGTTGCAGCAGTTTTTTTCTTTTTTTTAAGAAACAAAAAAGTCAGACTTTCGGTTTCGGGCGGTATAATATTGGTTGCAGCAGCATGGATAGCTGCGGGTATTTTAGGAGCAATACCATTATGTATTTCAGGCGTAATACCCAACTTTGCAGATGCAGTCTTTGAATCCGTATCCGGTTTTACAACAACGGGAGCAACGATTCTTACCAATGTTGAAGCCTGCCCAATAACAATGCATGTATGGCGTACCCAGATGCACTGGCTTGGAGGAATGGGAATCGTAGCCCTCACCGTTGCCCTTTTTCCTCTTTTGGGAGTAGGAGGTTTTCAGCTCATCAAAAGTGAAACAACAGGCCCCGACAAGGGAAAGGTAACGGCGAAGATAACCCATACGGCAAAAGCTCTTTGGTTTATATATCTTGGAATGACTGTAGTGCAGATAATCCTCTTAATGATTGCAGGACTTCCATTCCTCGAAGCTCTCTGCCACACATTCGCCTCTTTGGGCACAGGAGGTTTTTCAACAAGAAACGCAAGCGTCGGTGCCTTTAATTCTCCGTCGGTTGAAATTATTTGTGCTGTCTTTATGATTTTGGCAGGTGTAAACTTCAGTCTTTATTTTCATCTGTTTACCGGCCATCCGGAAGAATTTTTCCATAATTCGGAACTTAAAGCCTATCTTAAAATAGTATTTGTATCAACCGTTTTAATTGCTCTTTCTATCTATCCAATTTACGGAATCGGAGGAGGTTTAAGACAAAGCTTTTTCCAAGTCGCCTCAGTAATAACGACTACAGGCTTTTCAACGGCCGACTATAACGCATGGCCGGAATTCGCAAAAATGGTCTTGTTTTTCTTGATGTTTGTCGGGGGATGCTCAGGCTCAACGGCAGGAAGCATCAAGGTAATCCGCTGGCTGATTCTACAAAAGCAAGCCGGAATGGAAGCAAAACGGCTTTTAAGCCCCCACGGTGTTTTCGGTATTCAGCTTAATAACCGCCCGGGAAGAAAGGATATAGTTTACAGCGTTGCAGGTTTTATGTTTTGCTACTTCCTCTTAACCCTTATTACAGCCTTGGTTGCAGCTGCCGACGGAGCTGATCTATTGAGCGGGTTTACGGCTTCCCTTGCTCTTATCGGAAACATAGGCCCCGGTTTTGGAAGTGTCGGCCCTGCCGGAAACTTTGCATTTTTTTCATCCCCTGTTAAGATTTTCTTTTCTTTTATAATGCTTGCAGGACGATTGGAATTATACACAATGATAATTTATTTTATGCCTGCTTTCTGGAAAAGATAAACTTACGACAGCAGTATTTGTGGATATTCTTTTTAGTAAATAGCGATTATGTTCGGAGTTCTCCAAACGGAATTATATTTTGTAAGACCCGAAAACTCTTCCCAACCGTTATAAAAGGCATAACTTCTTTCTTTTGATACCATTGTGCTGTTAGATGCCATAGGCGGCTGAATATTCTCACCTCGGGAAAACGCAACCCTAAAAGCATCCAAATTACCGAAGTACCAGCTTTCACTTTGAGGAATACCCATATCAATGGGAACCGACTTTGCTAAACCGAGGTCTACAGGTATCCATCCGAAGCCTTCCAGATAAAACTCTGCCCACCAGTGAAGATAACTTGTTTGAGAAACATCTGCAATGATTCCGGCAATCGGCTGAGCGGGTATACCGGCAGCTCTTGCAAGAGCCGCAAACAAAATAGCTATATCGTAGGTATCGGCCTTTTTTTCTTTTAATGCATTTACAGGCGAAGCCCCGGAATTCAATATTGAAGCCGGAATTATTTCGACATTTTTTAATAAATAATTATATATGCGTCTTGCCTTATTGTAAGGGTTACTTTCATTTTGAACAATTTCGGCTGCCGTTTTTTGAATAAGAGGATCATTCGCCGGAATTAACTCGGTAGCAATAGCATAATTATCATAGATAGCCTTGTTTTGACGGGAGTTCACTCTTACATTAATGGGATTAATCCTTGTATTTACCTCATAGGTATTTACGCCATACTCTTGTCTTATGTGAATTTTTGTAGAAGAATTTATATTTTCATACTGATGGATGGCCGCTCCCTGATAATCGGCTACAAAGGGAGAAGGATTAATAGACAAAACCTTAACATCCCTCTGCGAATAAGATTGAATCGGAAGCGGAACCTTTATAAAAAGAGAATTTTTTTCTACGGCCTCTATATTCGAAATATCAACTTCAGCAGCAATTGCAAAATTCTTTTTGTTTGAATAAGTCTTTGTACCTATCTTGTTTTTCACTCTAAAGGGAACAGAGTTGCTTGCTCCGGAAGACGTTACAACCAAAAGCATTCCGGAATCCGCTCCATCCGGAACCCTTACATGAAGCTCCTGATTTGACCAAAGCACAAAATCGTAATCATAGTCCGAACAACGGGCGGCCTCTATCTCTTCTTTTTTTTCAACTTGTTCAATCATTGAAGAATTAAAATCGGATACAAATAAAACTTGAGAGTTTCCCCTTGTCTTCCCAAAATTTTCGCCTGAAATTTTTATAATACTTCCTACTTCAGCAAAATCTTTATCCAAAGCAATTATTGAAGGAATACCTCCTGAGTGCGCCTTATCTTTTATTACAGGCATTGATGCAACTGAAGCCATAAATGAAGGTAAAGATTTTTTATTTTGTACAACAACATATACTATGCCTCCATTTTGATATTCGGGATATTTAAAAACAATTTTTTTATCGGTCCAGACAGTACAATTTTCCGCTTGAATGATTGCATCTCCGATTTCAATCCATGAGGAGTCTACTTCATTCCTGAAATACTCTCCGGTTATTACAATTTCATCACCGGCTTTGGCAATCGGGGGACTAATTTCGGTGATCAACGGATATTTAGCAGTCAAGGATGTTAAGTACAAAATAAAAGCTGCAAGACCGCAGAAAAGAAGAAGGAATATAAAAAACCTAAAGATAAAATATTTTCTAAATAAATAAGTAAATCTATTTCCCATTGTTTTCAGAGGTACGGGTTATTGCATTTTGAGTGTTAAGAAATAAAACTTGAGGCTTTATTTCTTGCTTTAATATATCAAATTCTGTGTTATTTGAGGGAGGCAAGTATAAATTTACATATTGACTTAAATTTATTTCCTTATTTTTATCTTCAAAACTCAACGAATTTTTATTTACACCCAAAACATTTGAAACATTTAACTTGAATTTATTTATCGGTTTTAAATCATTAACTACAGAATCAACGGATTTAAATTCAATAGCTGCAACAGCTCCGGATGGAGCTAAAGTTTTTTGCGTACTCAAAACAATAATAGGAGTTAATACAAAAAGAAACAAGGCTGCAGCGGCTAAGGCCGGAACAGGAATCTTATTCGATTTATAGAACCAGCTTGTAGGCTTGTTCTTGTTTATTTCCATTCTTTTTAAGCAATCCTGCCTTTTAGCATAGAGCTTAAGAAAAGAAGCATCAATGTCCAGAACAGAAAAGGAGTTTTCAGATAATTTTAAACTGATTTTTCTATATGAGTCAACCACACTCCTGCATTTTTCACAAGAAACCAAGTGGGCTTCAATTTTTTCTTTCCATGGGGATTCTAATTCTCCATCAACATAGACTGAATATAAATCTTTATCAGGGCATGTAGACATCATTTTCTCCTATATACTTTGTTAATTGCTCTCGAGCTCTAAAAACCCGAACCTTCACATTACCTTCGCTTATTCCAAGAATGCTCCCTATCTCCTTGTAATTCAAACTGCCGTATTCTTTAAGCTGTAAAACAGCCCTTAAATTTTTAGGCAATTTTTCAAGAGCAACTTGAACCGAATTTATAGACTCTTGCTTCAATACAATCTCTTCACCAGTATCGACTTTGCGCGTGTCTTCCTTTAGCGCTTTAGCATAAGCCTTTCGCTCACGGCTGCATCTTTTTACATGATTAAGAGATGCATTCCTCGTAACCCTAATGAGCCAGTATTTAGCATCATCTATAGACGGAAACTCCATCTTTTTTTCGGTCATTTTTATCAGAGAATCATGGCAGATATCTTCGGCTATGTCCCCTTCTCTGACTATATTGTAGGCTACTTTATAAATAACAGGCATGAGAGCCTCGTAGATTGACCTAAAGTCTTCATCTGATGCCGCCCTCAAACTACCTTTCTCGTTAAACACTCTTATCTCCAAAATGTTACAATTTTATAAAAAATTTATACAATTTATAATTTTTTCCATATTGTTTTACCGGCCTGATCTTCAAGGATAATACCCATACCCTTTAGCTTATCCCGAATTTCATCAGCCAGTTTATAATTTTTGTCAAGTTTTGCCGAAGCTCTTTCCTCTATTAATTTAAGAATTTCGGATTCATCAATTTCAATAGGACCTTTATCCTTTAGCGTATTAAAGGATTCTTCTATCAGTTTGATGCCCAAAATCGAATCCATAGCGGCAAGAACCGTTAAAACATTCTTTTGCGGAATGTCTTTTTCTTTTATCAAAAGCTGCAACTCCGATAAGGCCTTGGGCGTAGATAAATCATCTTCCATAGCGGCAATAAAATTATCAAAGTATCTGCAGGCTTTTTCATTTTTTATCATATCTTTTGCACTTTTAAGGTTAAGGTTTCCCGTTAAGGATACATATTCCCTTATTTCAGCATCTGATAATCCATCCAACCATTTTGCAACTCTGTTATTTAAGTTTTTTCGTCCGTTTTTTGCCGTTTCCATAGCTTCCCATGAAAAGGTAAGCTGACTTCGGTAGTGTCCGCCCAAGAGCAAGAAACGGTAGTCAAGTGCTGAAAAACCCTTATTGATAACATCTTCCAAAATGATAAAAGAACCGGAAGACTTAGACATCTTGCCCTTATTCATAACCAGGAATTCGTTATGAAGCCAATAATTTACCCATTTTTTACCCGTTGCTCCTTCGGATTGGGCTATTTCATTGGTATGATGTACCCTTATATGATCTATACCGCCCTTGTGAATATCGATTTGTTCTCCAAGATACTTCATACTCATGGCAGAGCACTCGATATGCCAGCCGGGATAGCCTCGTCCCCAAGGCGAATCCCAGATAAGGGCCTGATTTTCAAACTTGCTCTTTGTAAACCAAAGAACAAAGTCATGAGGATTGCGTTTATTTTTATCTATTTCGATACGGGCTCCGGCCTTAAGGTCTTCAAGGTTTATATTTGCCAATTCTCCGTATTTAGGAAATGTAGAAATATCATAGTAAAGGTTTCCGCCCGCCATGTAGGTGTGCCCGTTTGCTTCTATTCTTTTTATAAGCTCTATCATTTCGTTTATGTGCTCTGTAGCCTTGCAGACAATACCGGGCCTTTCGATATTCAGCCTTTCAGTATCGTTAAAAAAGGCCTTTGTATAAAATTCTGCAATTTCAAGCACCGATTTTCCGCGTTCTTCTGCAGACTTTACCATCTTATCTTCGCCCGAATCTTCGTCATCGGTCAGATGCCCGACATCGGTTATATTCATAACATGGGTAACATCATAACCTAAAAATCTTAAAGTCTTAACAAGAATATCTTGGAAAACGTAGGTGCGTAAGTTCCCTATATGTGCATAATCATATACTGTAGGCCCGCAGCCGTAAACACCTGCCTTGCCTTCATGAATGGGAATAAATTCTTCTTTCTTATTACCTAAGGTATTGTGTAATTTTAAGCTCATACGTCTCCCCTATCTTGTTACCTAATACATAATAGTATATACTAAAATCAAATGAATAATTTATTTAGTATACTTCATAATACCCCTTTATTTCAAGAGGGAACTATAGAATTCGATAAGCCTCTAAAGCCTCTTACAGCATACAAAATCGGAGGCCCTACAGAAGCTCTTTTTTGTCCTAAAGATGAGGAGCATTTAAAAAAGGCCTTAATTTTTTTAAGCAAAAATAAGATTTCTGCATCATTAATAGGCGGCGGGACAAACATTCTTGTCTCCGATAAGGGGTTTAGAGGCGTTTTAATAAGCCTAAAAAACTTAAACAAGATAGAAATTATAGGCGAATCTGCGGAAAAAGTTTTTATAAGAGCCGGAGCGGGAGTCCTAACCGATAATCTTACAAAATGGGCTGTTGAAAATTCTCTTTCAGGTCTGGAATGTTTCGGCGGCCTTCCGGGAAGCGTCGGGGGAGCCGTATTTATGAATGCACGCTGCTATGATGTTTCAGTCTCGGATAGATTAAAATCGATAAAATATATCTTAGCCGATGATGAAAAAACGGAATTTGCAGAATATGAATACAATCCTTCCGATTGGGATTATAAGGTTTCGCCCTTTCAACAAAGTCCGGTAAGTACAGAGATTACAAAAAATAGAAAGATAGTGCTTTCTGCCGTATTTACCTTAAGCCATGGAATAAAAGAAGAAATTACTGCAAAAACCGCGGAAAAAGTTCAAGATAGAATTTCAAAGGGGCATTTTAAGGCGCCTTCTGCAGGAAGTACATTTAAAAATAACAGGACATTCGGGCAGCCCAGCGGCAAGCTGATAGAGGATGCAGGATTAAAAGGTCTCTGCGAAGGAGGGGCACAGGTCGCACCTTGGCACGGTAATTTTATAATTAATAAGCATAATGCTTCGGCTTCAGACGTAAAAACTTTAATAGAAAAGGTTCAATCAACAGTTAAAGAGAAGACAGGCTTTTTACTTGAACCGGAAGTTATTTTTGCAGGCGACTGGACTTAGATTTTTTAGAGATTATCGTAACAAACCGTAAGAAATAGCAAGCTTTTCTTTAATTTTACATAAAAATACATAAAATTCTTTTAAATTCACTTGACTTATTTATTCTTTTAATGTATATTAGATGTATCAAGAGCAGATAAAACTGCCAATATCTTTAAGGAGAGAACAAAATGAAAACATTATTAAGATTTATTAAGTCAAACAGAAAAAGCGGAAACCCTCAAAGATCTGAAATATTAATACCGCAGGAAAAAATTCAAGAGCAGCCCCTTGTTTGGAAAGCTTATGTAGGAATCAATTACTTTACAATCTAATTTTGTAAACATTTTGAGGCCATAAAATCTTTAGGTAAAGATTTATCCATAAAACTAAAGACCCGCTGTTGCGGGTCTTTTTTACATATAAGCCGTTTTAGATAATAATCTCATCTTATCATACCGGCCTCCCAACGCGAAAAATTTAGGTGGATTCCCACCTTTTTTTTCGTATATATAATAAAATAAATTATCATCTTACACAATACAACTTACACCCTATACTAAATAAGAATTTATATGTAGAATATAAGAGCTGCGTTTTAAGGCAGCGAAGGAGCTAAATATGAGCAAAATTGTAGTAGTAGGAGCAAATCACGCCGGAACATCGGCCATTAATTTTTTAACCGACCTTTCAAAAGAAAATGAAGTAGTTGTCTTTGACAGAAATACCAATATCAGCTTCTTAGGCTGCGGAATGGCCCTCTGGATAGGAAATCAAATCAGGGGTTCCGAAGGGCTTTTTTATTCCAATAAGGAAAAACTGGAAGCAAAGGGCGCTAAGGTTACAATGGAAGCCGATATTACACGCATAGATTTCGATAAAAAAATCGTGTACGGAACGGTAAAGGGTTCACAGCCTATCGAAGAATCCTACGATAAATTAATCCTTGCAACAGGTTCAATTCCTATAATGCCGAAGATTAAGGGCATGGACTTGGAAAATGTTCAGCAGGTAAAGATTTTTCAAAATGCTCAAGAAGTTATCGACAAGCTAAAAAATCCTGATATTAAAAAAATTGCAGTCGTAGGAGCCGGATACATCGGTGTCGAACTTGCCGAAGCTTTTAAAAGGCATAATAAGGAAGTCGTGCTCATTGATGCGATGCCGTCAAGTCTTTCAAACTATTATGATAAACCTTTTACCGATTTAATGGATAAAAATTTAAGCGATCACGGAATCAAACTTGCATATAATCAGCTCGTCCAAGAAATCAAAGGAACAACAAAGGTAGAAGCCGTTGTTACGGACAAAGGAGAATATCCTGCCGACATGGTAGTGGTTTGCATCGGTTTTAGGCCCAATACCGACCTTGGAAAAGATAAACTTGAAACCTTTAAAAACGGAGCCTATTCGGTCAACCTAAAACAAGAAACAAGCATAAAAGATGTTTACGCAATAGGAGACTGTGCAACTGTTTTTGATAACTCTTTAGGAGAAAAATCCTATATTGCCCTTGCAACAAATGCAGTAAGAAGCGGAATTATAGCCGCCCATAATGCAGCAGGAGTTCCCTTAGAAGGAATAGGCGTTCAAGGTTCCAACGGAATCAATATCTATGACTTGAAGATGGTATCGAGCGGCATTACTGTAGAGCGTGCAAAAAAGCTGGGGCTTGATGTTGAGTTTACCGACTTTGAAGATTTGCAGCGTCCCGAATTTATGGAACACAATAATCCTCCGGTAAAATTAAGAATTGTGTATAACAAAAAAACGAGGATTATAATCGGTGCTCAAATGGCTTCAACCTATGATATGTCTATGGGAATTCACATGTTCTCCCTCGCAATCCAAGAAAAACTTACAATCGATAAGCTTAAACTTTTAGACATCTTCTTTTTGCCCCACTTTAATAAGCCGTATAATTACATAACTATGGCTGCCTTGGGAGCAAAATAGGTTTTAGATTTTTAAGAAAAAAATATCAATTTGTACGGCTTTTATCTTTTTTTAAAAGCCGTATAATACGTGTTAGAGGAAGCCCCTCAGGGGTGCTTATATAAAATTGAGTAAAAGGTAACCTATGCAGAATTCAAAAAACATAACAATAAGGGTTCCGTGGCAGGATAACGGTTGGAAAGGAACAGTATGCAATAATCCACAAAATAACTTTTCATGCAAGTACTTAAAAAACATAGCAGAAAATAAAAATTCTGATTTTGAATGCCCCCTTGCTTCTAAAAAATTTATAGAACTTACTGAAGAAGAAAAAGAAAAGATTCCCTGTATTAAAGAAAACGCAGCATTTTTATCAGAAAATACTTTTTCTTTTGTGGCTGTGTACCCATATTCATCATATTCAGGTCTTGGACATATTAAGCCTACAAAAGTTGATGTTTCACCAAACTCTTTAATTTCTCGTCCTTACCGATGGCTTAGAACAGAAGATTCACCTGCTTCTATTATTATTAATTACAGTAAAAAGCGTGAGGAAGAGTATAAACTTTCCCATAAAAGTTCTAGTAATTATCCAATAAATAAAATTTGGATAAATGAACCGCAAAATCAAAAAGCTGTACTGGAATATTACTATGACGGTCTTAATAATAACTCTTTGATTGTACCTTATTTAAAGAATGTTCCTTTTACAGAAGATAGCCGTCGTGTTGTTTTGGGTATTGGATTTGTAAAAAGCGTACACGATATACAAGTTTATAATTCATCTGATGTTACAAAGAAGATTACGCCTTATTTATGGGACGAAATCATTGAACATGATATTGTTAACAATGGTTTTGTATTTCCTTATAAGGAATTGTATGATTATTGGCAATCAAACAGCCAGCCTAACATTGACAAATATATTATA
This sequence comes from Treponema denticola, assembly GCF_024181645.1. Lineage (NCBI taxonomy): Bacteria > Pseudomonadati > Spirochaetota > Spirochaetia > Treponematales > Treponemataceae > Treponema > Treponema denticola. The sequence continues at coordinate 2,347,296 of NZ_CP058624.1, forward strand.
TTTGCAGATGACGATTATCGTGACCAATTTAGTAACGGGTCAGAATTAATATCATACGATGCATTAATCAGTATTTTAAAACAATCTAAAAAATGTTATAAAGAAATTTCAAAAGACATTCCTGCCATTATTTTTAATTATAATAAAATTTCTAATTGGATAGATACACAAATTGAACGCTTACAAAATGAACGAGGGATATATCCGGCTTTAGGAACGCTGCTTCTTTCCTCGGAAAAGTTTACGACTAAAGTTGATGATGAAAATAAAAATATTGCTATTGATATTATCAAAAACATTCTATTTGACGGAACTCAAGATTCTGTTGATAAATTAAATAAGGCAATTGTTAATTACAATGGTGATTTTTCCGCAACACAAAAGGCTAAAGCAAAAAAATTCATAGAGGAAAAACTTAAAATAATTAAAAATCTTTCTCGTTTTATTTGTACCGAGAAACAATTCAAAGATATTTTACAAAATGAAGCAAAATATGGTGATTACATAGTTAATCCATATTTATTATTTGAGAACTCTTTGCAAAACGAATTTGATTTACAGATTCCATTAACAATTCTTGATAACGGAATGTTTTTTAATTTAAAAAAACAAAAAAACGATAATGATTTAGTTATAATTGAGGCAGATTCTAAAGAAAGACTTAGGGCTTTTTTAATACGTGAACTTGATGAGCAAGCACAAAACTATGGTCATACGACATTGCCGGTTACACGTTTAGTTGAGTTAATAAATACAAGAAACTTGATACAAGATTTGCATTTTGATAGTGACAGTATAGAGCTCTTTGAAGATTTTTTAAAAGAAAAAATAATCATCAAAGAAATTGAAGGAACAACTTATTTAAAATTAAAGAGTATAGAACAGTTTGATGAAGTTGCTCGTGAGGAGATAGAAGAAAGAGTAAAGTCTGAAAAAATAAATTTAGATATAGATTGCTTTAAGAATATTCTAAAGAAGAAAATCTCAAACTTTGAAGGTAATGATACTGAAAAAGGCAAATTGGCAGAAAAAGAAAAACTAGAGTCATTAACAAAGCTTGCCCAGAATAGAATTTCTGTTTTAATTGGAGGTGCAGGAACCGGTAAAACAACAGTACTTTCTGCTTTGTGTGCACACTCAGAAATAAGTACAAAAGTATTATTACTTGCACCTACAGGTAAAGCTAGAGTTAGAATGTGGGACGCGACCGGTAAACAATATGAATCAAAAACCATTGCTGGATTTTTAATTGCAGATAAAAGTTATAACTGGGATACAGGACGATATCTGCTTCCAAAAACTTCAAAAATGGAACTATCCGATAGTACAGTAATTATAGATGAAAGTTCAATGCTTACAACCGAAATGTTTGCAGCTGTTTTAAAGGCTTCATCATGTGCAAAAAGAATTATCTTTGTAGGCGATCCAAATCAGCTGCCCCCAATAGGTTGTGGTAAACCATTTTCTGATTTAGTCGACTATTTTACAAAGGAACATCCTTCCCATATCGCTAAACTTTCTCAGACCATGCGAAGTAATATTTCAGAAACTAATGATTTTGCTTCTTGGTTTAAAAGTAATAGCAATCCAGATGAAAGTATTTTGGATTCCATAGAAAAAAAAGAAAACAGTACAACAGGTATTCGTTTTAGAAAATACGAAGATGAAGAACTAAATGATGCCATTATTGATGAAATTGTAAAAGTTACTGGAATGAAAGACAAAGATGACATTAAAAATTTTGACATAAGTTTAGGGGCTGTTATTAATGGAAAATACACAAATTTTAATGCGGGAGGAATTTTTGGTATAGATATAAACGGTGGCTCTGGTTCGAAGGCTGAAGCTTGGCAAATCCTAACTCCTGTAAAAAACTCTCCTGATGGGATTTATAGTATTAATGAAACAATCCACGAAAAATACCGCCCAACAAAATACTATGGACATAAAGAACTCAACAACTACAATTCTGAAGTATTTGGTCTTCAAAAAATTGGTGTTGGGGATAAGGTTATTTGTACCAAAAATGGAAACTCTGACGCATATCCTCCTAATAATTTTAATTATATAGCAAACGGTGAAATAGGTATAAGAGTTGGTTGTGCAAAAGGAAAGGAATATCCAAATGTTGAATTTTCTACTCAACTTGGAGTAACTTATTATGGAAAAAAGTATTCTGGTCAAATGTATCATTGGCAATATTATGGTGATGAAGCAGACGGGGATTTGGAACTTGCTTATGCCATTACCGTTCATAAAGCACAAGGAAGTCAATTTAACAATGTTATTCTTGTATTAAACAGAAACAACAGAATGTTATCTCGGGAACTTCTGTATACAGCAATAACTCGTCAACAAAATGGACTTGTAATTTTATATAACGATGAATTTAGAAATCTCTTGCGATTTTCTTCGGATGAGCATTCAGATTTAGCTAGGCGGTGTACCGATTTGTTTACGGCACCAAAGTTCATTAATATAGAAAATAAGGGATGGTATGAAGAAGGCAAAATTCATAGAACAAAAACCGGTGTAATGGTTCGTTCTAAATCAGAGGTAATAATAGCAAATGAATTAGAAAATGCAGGACTTGATTGGCATTATGAAAATGATGGAAATTATATAGAAATTAATGGTAACAAGTATTTACCGGATTTTGTCATATTCCATAATGGTAAAACATATTACTGGGAGCATTTAGGTCTCATTAATAGAAAAGATTACAAAGAACGATGGCAAAAGAAAAAGAAAGATTATCTAAGTGTTGAAAATATTATCTTGAAAACTACAGAAGACCAAGAAAATGGTGGTATTGATAGCGAAAAGATTTCAGTTATTATTCAAGAAATCATAGACAAAAGACTATAATGTGATATTAATTTACAAAAATTCAAAAACTTATAACACCCGCTTCAACTCTGACAACAAGGACAAGTCTTGTTGCAGGTTAAGCGGTAGTTAAGCGGGTGTTATCTAAAAAAATCTATCGGAATTATAATTTCAGGCAATCCTTCTGAATATGGAGCAACCTGATATTGCTCAAAAATAATTTTGATTTTTCCGTTTTCGATTTTAAAAACTTTAAAATTTTCAACTTTAGGCTCAGTTCCTTCTTTTATCATCGACTCATCGGATGATAAATCCCCTTTCTTAACCTTGTCCATTAGTATTTTTCTTGCCTCATTCGATAACTTGACAAGCCAGTTTTTTGAAGCAGGGCGTACAACATCAGATAAGGATACAAGTTTTTTTGTTTTTATATCATAGTTTATAGGAACCAACGATGTAAGGCCGTGAGCACCTCCCATATATTCATAGACCGATAAAACAAAACTTATATAATTTCCATCCCGTACAATATCATCATAACCGATAATCAGCTCAAAATTTTGAGGAGTGGACGATTTTGCCATATCATCGGGAGAAACGGAATAATAATTATTCCAAAATGCGGTAACCTTGCCTTTTACCGTTTTTGACACGATAGCATTTAAAGCCGGAACATCTTCAAAAATCGGGAAATCTATTTCTAACTCACAATGAACGGCAGCTTGTTCAATCCCGGCCTTCGAATTGCCTTCTGTAGCGCCCCCTATTGCATCATAAGAAGAGGTTTCTGCAGCACCTGAAGCATTAAGCGAAAATACAAAAAGAACAAAGCAAAAAAGAACCATAATTTTTGATTTCATAATATTTCTCCATATAAAAATATTTTTGAACATTGTATAATATATAGAAAAAATGTAAAGAGGGGCTTACCTTTTTTTAACACATTATTGAATAAAAGCCTTTTTTATTATATAGTCATTTTCAGGGCAGAATATGGGCGTTTTCACATGGGAAGAAAAGGATAAGGCTCTTTCCGAACTGAACCTTTTATTAAAAAATCAAAATAAATTTTCTTTTACGGAAAACAAAGTAAAAAGTTTTAATTCTGAAGATACAAAAAATTTATACATTGAATCCGACAATCTCTATGCCCTTCTTTTTTTACAAAAAGATTATAAAGATAAAATTAAAATAATATACATTGATCCTCCGTACAATACGGGGAAAAAATTTACTTATGCCGATAATTTTCAAAGTAAGACAGAATGGATGAATTATCTTTATGTAAGATTGAGCCTTGCAAAAAACTTATTAACTGATGACGGTCTTATTTTTATAAGCATTGACGATAAGGCCTGCCCTTATTTAAGAATAATCCTTGATGAAATCTTCGGTACGGAAAATTTTATTTCTACCCTCGTATGGAATAACTCGACCGGCGGAGGCTTACGTAAAAAGCATATCAACACATCGCATGAGTACATCATCTTATATGCCAAGGATAAAACTAAGGTTAAGTCCATGACAGCCCCGATACCGAAAAAGGCAAAGAAAATGTATAAATACAGGGATGCTGACGGAAGATTTTTTAGATACCAGCAATTTGCATGGAAAAATAAAACGGATGCAAAAAGGCAAAAATATCCTATAAAAACGCCTGACGGGAATTTTATCATTCCTAAGGCAGGCTACATTTACCGCTTTGTCGAAAAAAGTTTTTTTAATCTTTTAGAAAAAAATCTAATAGAATTTAAAAAATCGGACAAATCCGTTTTTACCGATATAAATGGGCGGCCTACAAAATGGACTATCTATGTAAAAACCTACCTTGAAAAAAAGGAAGAAACGGTTCCGAAATCGCTCCTTCCTGCAGAATATGTTAAAACAAATATACAAAGTGTATATGAACAAAAAGTCTTATTCGGAGCAAAGATTTTTGATTATGCAAAACCGGTTTCTCTTTTAAAATATCTTTTTAAGCTGGTTCCGAATTCGGAGGATGCGATTGTTTTAGATTTTTTTTCGGGTTCGGCATCAACGGCCCATGCCGTGATGGACCTAAACGCAGAGCTTAACGAAAACCGAAAATTTATTTTGGTACAAAGGGGCGAGCCTTGCCCCGAGGATTCCCCTGCCCTCAAGGCCGGCTTTAAAACAATAGCCGAGCTGGGCAGGGAAAGAATTATAAGAGCCTCCGCCTTAATCCAAAAAAGATTTACTCAAAAAACTTTCGGGTTTAAGTATTTGGAATTAAGCGGAGAGCAAGACCTTATTTTTTAAGATACTTTTCAAACCAGTTAAATATCTCGGTTAAGCGGCGGATTCGGTGCTTGGGCTTTCCCGTTCGGGATAGGTCATGATTTTCACCATGGAACAAAACAAGCTTTGCTTCGCAGCCGTGATATTTTAGAGCCGTAAACATTTGGAAGGCACAGGCCTCAAAGCAGCGGTAGTCCTCATCCGATTGAATAAAAAGGGTCGGAGTTTTGCACTTATCGGCATACTTGAGCGGGCTATGATCCCACATTTTTTCTACACCCTTCCAAGGAGTAACTCCTCCGTTTTGGTCGGAATTAAAATAATAACCTATATCGGTAATTCCGAATTTGGAAATCCAGTTTGAAATTGAACGCTGAGAACAGGCTGCAGCAAATCGGTTCGTGTGGCCGATTATCCAGTTGGTCATAAAGCCGCCGTAAGAGCCGCCCATAACGCCTACCCTTTCCTTGTCGATATCCTTATACTTTTTTAGAACCTCATCCGTAAGCTTCATTAAATCGGAGTAGTCGATTGTTCCGTACTTGCCCCGAATATCGGCAAAGGCTCGGCCCATTCCGTCGGCACCGCGGGGATTCGTATAAAACACAAAGTAACCGGACTGGGCTAAAAACTGCATCTCGTGGTAAAAGATTGAACCGTAAGCGGTCTTAGGCCCGCCGTGAATTGTCAAGATTCCGGGATATTTTTTTCCGGTCTTGTAGTTTAAGGGCTTTAAAACAAAGCCGTGGAGTTTAACCCCGTCATTTGTAAACTCGAATTCTTCCGGCACAATCTTTTGTAATTTTGCAGCATAAGTATTATGCTTTGTTAGGCAGGTTTCTTTTTTATCTTCAAAAAGATAAACCTCTTGTAATTCCTGTTTTCTAAAACCGATAAAAAGAATTTTTTCTTCATGAACGGCAAAGCAGTCTACAGAACCTTTTTCGGTAATAAGCTGTTTTAATTCTCCTTTTTCGTCAATGACATTTAAAAAGGAAGAATCATCCTCGGTTGTAATAAAATAATATTTTCCGTCCTTGACATGGGAGTTAGCACCGCCTCCGTACCTTGAATCGGAACCCACGGAATTCCACAAGCTCTTGTCGTAATCCTTGGGCGAAATCATCTTCGCTCCTGTTCCGGTTTTGGGAATAAGATAAATATCGGCATCTTGGTTTACGCCGTATTTTTTCCCGTCGGCACCCGTATAAAGAATTTTATCTTTGAAAAATTTGGCATCGGCGTACATAAAATCTTGACCGCCATTTAAGAGCTTTGCCTTTTTTGTTTTTAAGGGCATGAGCATCAGCTCATTATAGATGGGCATCTTATCGGTATAAGTTGATTTTGTAAATAAAATCTCTTGGGTCTTTTTATCAAAATCAAAACCGTCAACCTGAGTAAACTCATCGGTTAGAGCCGTACCCTTCATGTTTGAAAGATTATAAACAAAGAGACGGTTTCTCTTGCGCGAGGTAAAGCCGCCCCCGTTGCTCCAAAACGGAATCTCTTCAAAAGTTTCATAATCGGCCTCATCTTTTTTTGCTTCTTCTGCCTTTTCTTTAGGCAGCTTTTTAAACGGGTCATCCTTCCATGAGTGTAAAACAACAGCCGTCTTCTTATCGGCAAATTCCATTTTTAAAACGGGATGGGGGAAGGTGTAAGCAAGCAAGGCTTCACCGCCCGAAACGGGAATAGAATAAACAAAGGTTTTCTCTTTTTCTTCCTTTTCTTTTTTTGTTCTTCTTGCAGAAAAAAGAAGGCGGTCGCCGTCAAAGCCGTAAAAAGAATTTACATCCTCGCCCGTAAGCTGCTTTGTCTTTTTTGTTTCCATGTCCAAAAGAAAAAGAGCCTTGTTATAATCGTTTTCGGTTAGATCGGCATGGGCACAAATATAGGCCGCATATCTTCCGTCTTCCGAAAATTTAAGGTTACTTAAAAATTCGTAATTTTTAAAATCATCCAACTTTATTGTCTTCATAAAAGTTCTCCTTTAAGAATTTTTGTTAAATAAGTATAACACTATCGGACAGTTTAAACAAGGGGAATGGTTGATAATACTATTTATATTTCTGTGTTTGCAAATAAACTGCCTAAAAATAATTCTGCAAGTTCTTCACCTTCAATAAGAACAATATCTTCAAGTTGTGCTAATTTTTTTGCGTCCTCATTAAATGAGCCGAGTGTAATTGCACAGCCCTGAACATCATCACTACAATCATCTTCTTTCATTATTGAAACAAGCTGTTCAACAGCCCGTGTATTCGAATCTCCGGTCTGTTTTTTTACTTGAACATATAGTTTTGATATTCCGCTTTCAAAGGGTGAAGAAGTTTTTGAAGAACTTTCAAAAATTAAATCTGCATCTCCTCCATTTGCATAATGATGATTTCTTAAATACTTATATCCATAAGATTCGATTACATATTTGCAAATATTTTCAAAGTTTATATTACTGCTTGAAGGACTTATGTTATTTAACTTTTTACAAAGGACTTGTATTATGCTTAATTTTAGTTCTTCATTGTATTTATCCAAATCGCTTATAGGTAAAGACAAATCAGGCGTGCCTCTCAACTTAAGAAGCAGTTTTGCAAAAACTTTTTCGTATCTAAAAAGAGGATAAATAGGCAACTGCATATTTTTTAACTTGGCATACCATTCATGCACTTCAATATTATGAATATCAAGGTTTCCATCCAAACCATAAATCTCTTTTAATTTAATAGTATGGTTTAAGTGAGTGTTATCATTTTCGATATAACTGTAACAGGCAGGGAAATCTCCATCGACAACACCTACAATAAATCTTCCGTTTTCAGGAAGATGAGGTACCACTAAAACGTCATCATCTTTTAAATACTCTATTCTACGGATATTGTTTATTTTTCGACTTTTAATATTCGGATAAGCCTTCCTAAATCTTTCTTTTATGTTTTCGCTATTCGTCAGGTCGATATTAACCTTGTTACCTCCCCAACCCATAGAAACTTTCGATTCTTCCCTGAGCCTTTTTATAAGTTCACCCATGTGCCTTCTGTCAATCCTAAAATTGTAGTAATTCATCTTTTAATCTCCTTTCTGCGGGTTTCGTAATTTTTCCGCAATAATAAAATTTTATATTTATCCACCATAAAAACTTTTTATAAGGATTATCAAATCCTGAAATAAGCCGAATAGGGGAAGTAAATAACTAGTATGAGTATACTTGTATCCTATTCTCAGGATAGCCTGAATTTATTACAAGCTGTTTTATACGCTCAAAATTAGAACCGTATTTTATACCAACTTTTTTACACCAAGAGTCCTCATCATGGCCGAAAGCTCTATTACCTATTTCGTTTATAATTTCTTACAGTTTTTCTATTTCTTCAATAGGAAGGCCGGTTATCTTCCTAATTAAAGATATATCCAGTTTTTCCATTTTCATATTTTTTGCTGTTTCCCGCTTGGTTTTATCTGTAATATCCATTTCAAAAGTAGACATCAATCTGTATTCCTGTCTTGCTTGTTCGTTTTGTTTTACTGTTTGTATCATTTTTTCTATCCCCCTTGTAAATTCATTTTTTGCTTTACCTGTTTTAAGATACTCCAAAAATTCTTTTAAATCTTTATTTTCAGTATTTGTAAAAGCCTCTGCATTTATTATAATCTTCTTTGTACCATCTTGTAAAGGGGTATTTTTATCCTCTATACAAATATTTTCAAAGGTGTAAATTGGTCTATTTTTGCCTATAACATCAAATAAACAGATAAAAATTATAAAGCTGTCATTTAAATTATTATAGGAATTACCTTTGTCTAAAAAAGAAATATCTATGGCAGCTTGGTAAAATCGCATACGTTTTGGGATATTGCGTTCATTGCTTACCTGCATTTCTACATCATAAAATTTACTATTCTCTGTTTGTACCAAAACATCAAATCTTATAGACTTTGCCTGTTCATAGGTATTAATAGCATGCTGTATAGAAATATATGTAATTTTACCTATCGTATCGGGTAGAATCATTTCGATAAGTTTTTTACATAAACCTTCGTTTTGCATAACTTTACAAAACATAAAATCATCTGTAAATGTTAAATCTTCAAATCTTTTCAATCTTTTTTCTCCCTTTATTTTGCAATTAAAACAACAACCGTACGGGCAAGCACTACATATATTTGCTGATTCATAATCTGCTCGGTATGTTCTTCATCTAAAAAATCTTTTCCGTCAGTGTACGAGGTGTCTATAAGACGATGCCATGTCTTCCCGCCTGAAGAAGGAGGGGGAAGCCTCACGGTTATATCGTTATTGTAGCTATTTGCCATAAAATAAAAATCACTATCGTCCTCATCGCTTTCCAAATTAATTTTATTGCCGTCTATTAAAAAGGCTAAGAAATTTGACGGTGCGTTCCAATTAGGTTTTTGTGCCTGATAATCAAACCAAGTTATATCGCTTGGAGTACCGTTAGTCTTCGAGACTCCGGTAAAAAAATGTTTTCTTAAAAAAGAAAAATGAGTCTTTCTTAAATTGATAAGCTTTTTGGTAAATTCGAGCAAGTCTTTATTTTCATTTAAAAGCTCCCAATCAAACCACGACATCTCATTATCCTGACAATAAGCATTATTGTTTCCGTTTTGTGTACGGAATACCTCATCTCCCATATTAATCATAGGCGTGCCGGCTGAAAGAATAAGCGTTGTCAAAATATTTTTTGCAGACCTCATACGCATTCTTTCAATTTCGATAGATGCGGCTCCTTCTATTCCATGATTATAGCTTAAATTTTCATTCGAGCCGTCACGGTTATTTTCCCCGTTTTCTTCGTTATGTTTTTCGGAATAGCTTAGCAAATCGCAAAGGGTAAAGCCGTCATGACAGCAAACAAAATTTATTGACTGATAAGGCCTTCTGCCTTTTTGAGAATATAAATCCGCAGAACCGGTTACTCTGGTTGCCAAGTGTCTTATATCAGGATTGGGCTGCAACCAAAACTCTCTGACAGAGTTACGGAATAAATCGTTCCATTCCGCCCAACGCCCGGGAAATTTTCCTACCATGTACGCACCGCCAGCATCCCAAGCTTCAGCTATAATCTTTGTAGAACGAAGCACGGAGTCATCTGCGACGGCCTGTATCATAAAAGAATTTAAATCTATACTTCCGGTTTTATCGCGTGCCAGAACGGGAGCCAAATCAAAACGGAATCCGTCTACATGCATTTCCGTTACCCAATACCGCAGACAATCCAATATAAATTTTATAACAGGTATTTCCGAAGTTTTTAGGCTGTTCCCGCAGCCCGAAAAATTTTTATAATAAATCTTATTATCTTCAAGATGATAGTAAATGGAATTATCAAATCCTTTAAAAGAAAAAATATGGCCGTTTTCGTTTCCTTCTGCAGTATGGTTAAACACCACATCCAAGATTATTTCGATACCTGCTTTATGAAATTCCCTGACCATAAATTTAAACTCGTTTACGGCATTGCCGGGATCTTCGGCATAGAGGGCCTTAGGTGCAAAAAAAGCAATTGTACTGTATCCCCAATAATTTTTTAGCCGAATGCCCGTTTTGGGATTTATATTCATATTTTCGTTTTCATCAAAATCAAAAACAGGCAGGAGCTCAAGAGAAGTAATTCCCAAATCCTTTAAATACGGAATCAGCTCCACAAGCCCTGAATATTTACCTCGTTTTGTAGGACTTATTTTATCGTTTAAAAAAGAAAAACCCTTTACATGAGCTTCATATATCACACATCTTTGGAGCGGAATATTTAAGGGTTTATCTCCCTGCCAATCGAATTCCTTATCATCGATAACTACACATTTTGGGAATCCCTTTGCCGTTCTTTTATGTTGATTTTTACCGTCGGAAATTTTACTGTTTATTTGATTTAAAGTTTGTTCCGAATTAAATACGGAATGAGAACTTATAAGCCTTGCATAAGGGTCAAGCAAGTAATTATTTTCATCGAATAAAAAGCCCGCTGAAGGCAAAAACTCTCCGTCAGCCGTATACAAATAAAACGCCCAACTTTTTAAACCGGAAACAAACACATGCCAAACATCACCCGTTTTATTTATTTGAGGATCCAGTTTATATGAGATTATCGGCTCGGAATCCTCTACATTTTCAAATAAATGGAGAACTATTTCCTTTGCGTTTCGTGAAAAGATGCTGAAATTCACTCCACCGCGGCTTAATTTTGCGCCTAAGGGAGAAGCTTTTCCTTGAAAAAAAGATAAATCGTTCATATTCATCATTAAAGTATAGTATGTATTTCAAATTTATGCTATAATGCAAATAACATTTTAAAGGAAATAATGATGAAAAAGGTCCCTATAATAAGCACAATACAGACTACCGTGAACAGCTTAAAAGCAGCCGCAAAAAAACAAAACATAGAAAATGTCGATATTGCAGTTTTTGATAGATATGAAAACATTGTTTCATTTTTTAAATATGAAATGCCTGAAATCAAGATCATCGATTTCGGAGATCCTAATATTGATGCAGAAGCTTGTGTTAGGGTTATAAAGGATGATCCGTGGCTTTTATTCGGAGGGATTATAGCCATTACCAACGACCGCCAAGAAAAAGCAAAACTTGAACAAATAAAGGAACCTAACTTTTTATTTGTATGTACAAGAAAAGATTTTGAAAAAAATACCGAACAGATTATAAAGATTTTAAACCAACATCAGCATTTTCTTTTTAATAGAGGAATGCATCAGAGACCTGATGAAAAAGAAACAGGTCATTTTGTAAGCGATACCGACCCCTTTGAAATAGTTTTTTATGCAAACCTTATAGGAACCTATCTTTACAATACCGACAGAGTCAATGAAGAAGAAAGGTCTTCTTTACAAACTGCAATGATGGAATTTTTACTTAATGCAGTAGAACACGGAAACTGTAATATCTCTTATGAGGAAAAAAATAAATGGCTGCGAAGCGGAAAAAATATGCTCGATTTAATTGCCGAAAAACAAAAACAGCCTGAAATAAAAAAGAAGAAGGTGTATATCACATATTCGGTACTGCCTGAAAAAACAAAGATAACCATCAAAGATGAAGGAAACGGTTTTGACTGGAGAAGCCATCTTGAAGCCGACTTTGAAGCAGGCCTCCACGGAATGGGCATTAAACTTTCTCAAACCCTTGTAAAAAATCTACGCTATAATAATATTGGGAATGAGGTTTCATTTGAGGTAAATAACCAAAGAAATATAGCAAACTTGACACCGGCTATTTTAAAATCCCAGCAATTACTAACCTTCAAACACATGCAGATTGTCTGCCGCGAAAATGAAGATTCGAGCGATCTTTTCTATATAAGTTCGGGACGCTACGCCGTCTATGTAAACAATAAATTGATGTCGGTTTTAACACCGGCTGATATTTTTATAGGAGAAATGGCCTTTTTAATGAATGACAGAAGATCTGCGACTGTCGTATCTATCGGAGAAGGCTCTCTTGTAAAGATTCCTAAGATGAAGTTTATGCAGTTGATTGAGGAGTATCCCCATTACGGTATTTTCTTATCCCGGCTGTTAGCAAACCGGCTGGCCCGTCAATCAAAGATTACGGCAAAACTAAAAGAAGAACAAGAAAACAGCAAGTAGGGAATCCCAATAAACCCATCTAATTTAATCAGCGGAATTCTATCAAAGTTTCTTTTAGAGTTTTAACAAAGATTTCAAGCTCACTCTTTTGCGTTAAAGGCCCTATTGAAACCCGCACTGAATTTTGTTGCACTTTAGCATCAATTTTCATAGCCTCTAAAACGGGGCGGGTTTGTTTTTTTGATGAACATGCAGAACCTGTAGAAATACAGATACCCTTTTCCGACAAGCAGCGAACAAGGACTTCTCCGGTTAATTCTTTAACCGCAAACTGTAAAATCCAAGGCGAAAATTTATCCTTTAGCTGAGGACGAGCTTCGGGGATAAAAATTAAACCCTCAATACCTGAAAGTTCTTCAATTAAAAAATCCATTAATTCTTTTGCATGACAAACATAACCATCTAAATTTTCATAATATTTTTTAAGACAGCCGGACAGGGCTAAAACACCTGCAAGGTTTTCGGTTCCTGGCCTTATGCCATTTTCTTGCCCGCCCCCGCGGATAAAGGCCTCCATATTTTTAGCAAGATACAAAAAACCGATTCCTCTGGGTGCTCCTATTTTATGTCCGCTAAAAGAAGCCGAATGAATGGATAGTTTTGAAAGTTCAAAAGGAATCTTTCCTATAGCTTGAACTGCATCAGTATGAAAATGGATTCTTCGTTTTCCCTTAGAATATTCTTCAAGAGCCTTTCCTATTTCGGCGATGGGCTGGATTGCTCCGGTTTCATTGTTTACCGCCATTACCGAAACAAAGGCCGTATCGGGCTCTATGGTTTTTAAAACCGCATCGGCACTTATAAAGCTGTTTTTGTCTGAAGGGATTTGTAAAACCTTATAACCCCGTACCTTCATAACGGCAGCCTGTTCCCTGACTGCGGAATGTTCTATACCGCTGACCGCAATCGAACAGGGAGACGGCAGGGATAATAGAGAGAGCATAGGAATATAATCTCCCTCGGTTCCTCCCGATGTAAAAATAATATGCTCAGGAGCCGTATTCAAAAGTTCTGCAATTTCCGAACGAGTATCTTCCAAAACTTTTCGAGCATCCTTACCTAAAAAATGCTTTGAAGAAGGATTTGCAAAATATTTAAACGATTTTTTTAAAGTCTCCGTAATTATCTCTTCTTGAGGAAGGGCTGTTGCCGCCCAATCCAAATAAATCATAGAACCTCCCTGATGTCTTTTTCAGAGGCTTCATAAATAAAAGTCTCGCAAATATTTTTTTGTAAAATCAAACGGATTTTAGCATCTATATTTTTTTTATCTTTTTTCATTGTTAAAAGAACCTTCTCCTTATCATATAAGACCGGAGCATCTATGCGGCTATAAGAATGTATAATAGCGCAAACATCATCAGCATAAGAAGAATCAGTTAAGCCTAATTTTTTACCTAAGAGCATCGCTTTTGATATTCCCCAAGAAACAGCCTCTCCGTGCGAAATCTTTGAAAAATTTAAGACGGATTCCAGCGCATGGCCAAAGGTGTGCCCCAAATTTAAAAAAGCTCTTTCATTTTTTTCATCAAAATCACGGCTTACAACCTGAGCTTTTGCTTCAACAGCCTTTTTGACAAGCTCCAAGCAAAGGCCTTCATCTCTAGTTAATATTTTTTCCCTTTGCATCCTAAAGGCCTCATAAATATCTTTAGAATATAAAAGCCCAATCTTAAATATCTCGGACATACCTGAAAGATATTCCGGCTCGCTTAAACTTTTTAAGACCTTTGGGCTTATGTAAACTTCATCAGCCTTAAAAAAAGTTCCTACCATGTTTTTATAACCGTCAAAATTTATTGCAGTTTTTCCGCCGATGGCTGCATCCGCCATAGCCAAAAGACTGGTAGGAACAAGCTTGCATTTTGCCCCCCTCATATAAACCGAAGCAGCAAAGGCAGTTAAATCGCAGATAAGCCCTCCCCCAACCCCGATAAAAACAGAGTTCCGGCTTAAGCCCGCATCAAGGGCTATTTTTAAAATAGACACAAGGGAAGTAAAATTTTTATTTTCTTCTCCGGCTTCAATTATAGCCAAGGGAAGGTCCGGACGGAAGTTCTTTGACTCTCTTGCAATAGGAGCAGTATTGGAATCGGCGATGTACATCCCGCCGGATGTACCTACAAGCGGTAAAAAAGGCTCATCGCAGTAAAATACTTCGGTTTTCCCTTGAACCGTTGTAAAACTAAAACTATCCATATATTATCAACGTGTTTTATTAAAGCATTTTAAGCATTTGCAGCACCAAAAGAGAGGAATTCTTTGCTGCCTGTGCCGAAAAAACATCATAAGAAATTTTAGCAGCTTCGTCCTTACCGGCCGTATCAGAAATACTCCTTAAAATTAAAAAAGGAATTTTATTTATTCTGCACACTTGAGCTGCTGCGGCCCCTTCCATTTCAACACAGGCAGGATTAAATTCTTTGATAATCCTTTCCCTAAGTTTTTTATCTGAAACAAAGGTATCCCCTGAAGCAATGAGGCCTTCAATAAGTTTTAAATTCTTTATACGCTCATCATCACTTTCTTTTTGCATAGCCTTAAAAGCCTTAACGGCAAGGTTTTTAAGCTTTTTATCGGCAGGCCAAAAAGGAGACTTTGTCATAGGCACCTGACCAATAGGATAGCCGAAGACTGTTGCATCTACATCATGCTGAACCGCTTCAGAGGATACAACAATATCAAAAACTTTTAAGCCCTCTATCAGCCCTCCGGCCGCCCCGGTGTTTATTACGGCATCAACCTTAAATTCCGAAATAAGAATTTGGCAGCACAGAGCCGCATTGACCTTACCTATTCCGCTGCAAACAAGTACAACTTCCTTTCCCATTATCGTTCCTGCAAAAAAACTAAGACCGGCAATTTTTCGAATTTCCCCAACTAAATGTTTTTTTAAAAGTTTAACTTCCTGCTCTTCAGCACCAAAAATTCCTATCTTCATTATTAACCTCTTTTTAAATTCAAAATAAACGTCATATCAGGATTATAGCATAAAAATACTTGGGTATTCTACACCTTGAGTTATCAACATTTCATATATAACAAAAACCGCCTCGAAAAACTTAATTGTTTTACAAGGCGGTTGATTTGATTGTAAAATATTTAAAGCTCTATTCTTTTGTAGGCTCGCTATATAACTCGAAAGGTTTTACGGCCGAAGGTAAATTTTCTACCAAGGCAGGAAGTGACAATAAGACGGTATCTTGAAAAAGAGGAATTCTAAATTCTCCGACAAAGTCATCTCTTCCGTCAGTAAATCTTATAACGACCTTGTGCTTTTGGCCCCTCAAAAGAACTTGATCCCTATCGCCCTTAAAAAGCTCCAAGGGTTCTTGTCCGTTAAAGCTGACCTCAATAGAATCAAAGGCCTTAAAGCTGCCGTCATCGGCTTTTTTGTTTTCAAATAAAACTGCGTGAGTTCTGCCCAGAGTAAACATAAGTATAAGCAGCAAAACATAAAGAATAGGTAAAATAATTCTTATTGCTAAAACCGTTTTTTTCGATTGTATTCTCATTTTTTTTCTCCTTCAGCTTGCAAACGCAATTCGGAACGTTTCTTCTCCGCATTTCTCTGATTTCTTGCAGCATAGAGCACCAATGAAAGAGCTATTGCCGCATAACCGGCAAAGTCTCTAAAGTATTCTCCAATCATTGCAGAACCAAGAAGCTGTTGACCTGCCATTGGGGTAACAATGTACAAGAAGTGGAGGAGAACAACGCCTATAAAAACATTCTTTATACTTACCCTGCTGACCGAAGCGCCTCCAACCAAGATAGCGGCGGCGGCAAAAAAGCCCGTCTGGTCGTGGGCATTGTAAGTGCTCATATTTCCCATATTCTGCAAGAAAATAATCTGTCCTATACAGGCCAATACAGTCGAAATTATAATCGAAATAATCCTCGTGTGTTCAACGGCGATACCGGCCGAATTTGAAACCGATTGATTTTGTCCGATTGCCCTCATATCCTGTCCAAGTTTTGTTTTTCTAAACCATACGATAAATAAACAAAGAGCAATAATGATAAGATAGGATAAGACTGGTATACGTAACCCTGCTATATTGAATGAGAAAGTCGTATCCAATACCTGTCTTACAGGAGCAAGCTCAAGAGTATTCCGCACGCCAAAACCGCGCGAAAGTTTTATAGCTCTATTGTGCATCGGTATAACCGAACCCATAAGATACAAAACAAAGAACTGATATACACCGTTAAAGAAAAAGCCCAAGATATAACTTGTTACCATTTCACGGCCTCTTGCTTTGTTTAATATTGAGCCGGCAACCCAACCGAGCAGTACCGAAAGAGGCATCCCTATCAAGGCTGCAAACACCAAGCCGTAAATACCGCCGATACCCCAGTCCATTGCAAAGATTAAGCCTATCTGCCCTGCCATGGCACCTAAAACCATACCGAAGTTTATACCCATACCGGCCATAATCGGCAAGATAAGGGAGAACACCAAAAAGGAGTTCCTTCCTATTCGAGTTAAAATCTCACCGATAATATGATGGGCAGAAAGTCCGGATACGGGAATAGCCACAAAAGAAATCAATAAGAAAAGAAGCGAAACAAGATTATCAGCCAAAAAATCGAGTGCCGAAAATTTCTTTAATTTTCTATTTAATTTTTCCGTTATTTTATTCATAATCAATTACCTCGTCTTTTGTGTTTTTCTTGTCAGAGCATATAAAATCATACCGTTTGAAAGCACAATTCGGATAACCTCGGACATATCGGTCTGCAAAATACTGTTTATAACTGAAGGGGTCATCGACAAAATTCCCTGAAACAGAACAGTACCTATAACGACATTTAAAATTGAAGCCTTATTGACCGAAGCTCCGCCTATAAGAATAGCGGCTACTGCAGGAAAGGCCATAAAAAGCGGGGCCTTATAAAGCTGAATAAAACCAAAACTTTGCTGATACAATAAGATTCCTATTCCTCCGCATATCGTCGAAAGGACTATACTTATAGTTCTTGCCCTGTTTATACTTACGCCGCTTGCCCTTGCAAAATCAGGATTTGAGCCGACAGCCGTCAATGCCGTACCTGTTCTCGTTTTCATAAAAAGCTTCATTAAGAACATACATACTGCACAGAACAATATTACACCTGTAGGGAATTTGAAAGAGCCGATTTTAATGGGTAAAAAATCATTTAAAATATTTACCCAATACCCATCAAGAGTTATTGTTGTACGCAAGCCCTGTCCCGAATAAGCCCAAACCATACTCGGATTTGAATAAGGAAGCACTATCCACAAAATAGCCATAAAGGTAACCGATGCAAAGCCGATATACATGGCTATTGTCATCTCTTCTCCTTTAACCTTATTCAATATTTGACTATAACCTAAGCCTATTATTCCTGAAAAAATAATTGTTAGAAACACGGCAGTAAAAAAGCCTGCAATACCGACAAGCCCGAATTGCATTGCTAAAGTAGAACCTAGTAAGCCTCCCAAAACTCCTAATGAAAGACCGAAGTTTAAACCGCAGCCTGTTTGAATCATCGGAACCATAGCTAAAACCATCAAGGCATTCATACCGAAACGGTTTGCAACGTCCGAAAGAGATGCTCCTATGCTTACCTTAACAAAGGGGGCAATTATAAAAAGGCTGAGAAGAAATAATAGAATAATTATTCTAGGTATACCGAAATCCGCAAGTATTTTTTTAAACTTTTCCATACTATTTTACCCCCGCCATATATAAAGCAAATTCTGCCGGTTTTTCTTCCGGCGGCAAAATTCCTGAAATCTCTCCGTGGAAAACGATTGCAACCCTGTCGCAGACGGAACGGAGCTCTTCCAGCTCACTTGAAATCATAATGATTGTAGTACCGAGTTCCTTATTTATTTTTCTCAAGGCATCCAAAACAAGGGCCTTTGCACCTACGTCAATACCTCGCGTAGGTTCTGCAACAAAAAGAATCTCAGGCTCAAGGCAAAAAGCCTTAGCTAAACAAATCTTTTGCTGATTTCCGCCCGAAAGCTCCTTTGCCTTTTGATGACTTCCCGTACATCGTATTTGAAGCATATCTATATATTTGTCTGCCAGAGATTTCATCGCTTTTTCATCTCTTATTTTAAGAAGGCCGCCCAAATAACTTTTTAGATATGCTCTTTTAGATTGAATAGCCGTAAAAGCGATATTCCACTCAAGGCTTTCATCAAGAAGAAGACCTACACCTCGTCTGTCTTCAGAAACAAATGCTAATCCGTCCAGTAAGGCCTGCTTAGTATTATTTAACGAGAGCTCCTTTCCTTTAAATGTTACAGTTCCTCCGGCCGGGAAGATACCCATAATTCCGTTGGGAATACCGACCTTTCCTTGACCTGCAAGACCGCCTATACCGAAGATTTCGCCTTCGTGAACGGAAAAGTTTACATTTCGGACAATCTCACCGGGCATATCGACCCAAAGATTTTTTACATCAAGCACTACAGGCCCTGTCTTTTTTTCCTTGTCTTTTTTTTCCGTATTGGAAATTTCGCGGCCTACCATACCTGCAGCAATTTCAGGAATTGTTATCTCGCTTGTTTTTTTATCTTGAATCGTTTTTCCGTCTCTTAGGATTACAACTCTATCGCATATATCTATAACTTCCTGCAATCTATGCGAAATAAAAATTACGGCTATTCCCTTATCTGCAAGTTTTTTTACTGCCGCTAAAAGAATATCCGCCTCGGATTCGGTTAAAACGGCAGTCGGCTCATCTAAAACCAAAAGTTTTACATTATCTCTGTCTATTTCGCGTGCAATTTCGGTAAATTGCTTATGGCCTACAGGCATTTCCGAAATTAATGTGCGGGCATCTATTGAAACGCCAAGCTCGTTTAAAACGGCTTGAGCTCTATCATTCATTTCTTTTCTTTTTAATAAACTTAATCGGGGGGTAAATAAGTCCGAAAGGATAGAAGGGGTTTGTAATTCCCTGTTCAACATTATATTTTCCGTTGCAGAAAACCCGGGAATCAGTGAAAATTCTTGGTGAACCATTCCGATTCCTGCATCCAAAGCATCAAAAGGCGACTTAAATTTGACTTCGTTTCCCTCAATCAAAATACGGCCGCCATATCCTCCTGTATCGTTAATAACAGGCATTCCAAACAAGATGCTCATCAGAGTTGTTTTACCGGCCCCGTTTTCTCCTACCAAACCGATTATTTCTCCTCTTTTTAACGAAAAATTCACACCTTGCAGAACCTGTGTACCGGAAAAATCTTTTGTGATATTTTCCAATGTCAAAAAATCTTTATTGTCATTCATAACAGTTCTGTCCTAAATCAAAAAGTAAGGGGCGAAGCTAATCCGCCCCTATAAAATTACGAGTTAAGGAAAATTAAATAATCCTTTAAAAATAAATTAACCAATAATTAGCCCCAATTTAGTTGGAGAATTTAGTGGTATAATATTTTTCCGGAATTTCCTGTGCTGTAGACGGCAGATAACCCTGACCGAAAACATACGTATCCATAAACATCAAGGCATGATTCTTTGAGCGAACGCCCGTGCTTGCATCAACATACGCAGTACTCTTCCATTTTGCCCCCGGAGTAAACTTATTAAAGGCTTCCGACAAATCCTTCATATTATGTAGTTTTGCTTCTCCGTCAATAACACGGCGGGCATATTCGCCCAAACCTGCAGAAACGGTAAAGCCTAAAGAATATGCCCAAGTACCGAATCTTCCTTTTCCGCCCTTTGCAATAACAGTATCTTCGACTTTCTTTAATATTTTTTGGAAGTCGCCCTGCTCTGCAGATAAGTCGATACCTAAAGCTCCGGGATATCCCATCAATGGCGAGGGCAAATCTGCTTCAATAAACATACCGCCGTAAGCAAAAAGCTGCTTTAACAATGGTTCCGTATGAGCATCATTTGTACAGAAGAAACAAGTTTCTTTTCCATATTTTTCAATCCACTGAGGAACTTTTTCCAAAATGAATTGCTGAGCACCGGCTGTTCCGACATCGCTTGTGGGATCAGGAGCTGTTTCAAAATGGAATTCCATACCCAAATCCTCTTTACAAGCAATTTCAAGAAGCTGTCGGCGTAAACCTAAGGTCTGATATGACATGTGTCTGGGGAAAGAAATATGAACAAAATGTTTTGCTCCTATTTGTTTTGCAGCCCAAGCGATTGTATATCCTCGAGAAATAAAATCCTGAGATGCAACCATATCGGCGGCGGCATCAATTACAAGCGGATCCTCATGAGCTTCACCGGCAAAACAAAGAATATCGGGTCTCTTTTCTTTTACGCGTTTAAAAGCTTCTGCTGTTCCCGGAATTGACTGATTTGTAACGATAGCCTTCATTTTAGGATCATCCGCAAGAGCTACAATCTGAGAGATTGTTGTTTCCTGCTGAGACATAAAATCATCAGGATAGGTAATATGCTGAATCATTCCGCCGTCTTTTACAGAACCGTAAAGGCGGATAAGCTCTTCAGCTCCGCGCAAGTCATCTTCAGATTGCGATACTGTTCCGGTCATAATTCCAATGTGATATGCCGGACCTTTAGTTTCTGTTTTTGCAGATCCTTTTTCCTCAGTTTCTTTGCTGCATCCTGCGATAAAAGCAAACAATGCTATCAAAAAAACACCGAAAACCAAAGTTCTCTTTTTCATAAATGAACCTCCACTTTTTAAGAAAACTATAAAAGTTTAAAAACTTTGCAGCTTTTTGTGTATTACCTGCTTAATTAAGAGACTATCTTAAAGACAAAATAGACACTTTTAAACTGCTGGTTAAAATTGTAGCACACATGTATTTAGCCGTCAAGTTTTTTTATAATTTTTTTTAAATTTATTTTGTCAAAACCCAGTCCGCAGCATTATGATTTATTGTTACCTGCGAAATCCGTTTAATCATTTTTGTAGGAGTTATATTTGCTTGTACTGCATTTAAAATATCTCCATCAGGCTGCCATAAACCGGCTTCGGCAGCTTCCAATGCGGCTCGTTCAATTTCAGGCCTTCCCCATTCTTCATCCTTGGGATTCCTAAACAAGACGGCATCCTGTAAACCATCATTTTGACTTGTTCTAATAAGAACGGCATTCGTTCTTTTCGGCTGAAACTTTTGCAGCTTAGCCCAAAAACAAAAAGCCTTTTCTCCCGGCTCAAGAGCATTACAAGCATCAGCGGAAACTAAAATGCCGTCTTCAGGCACTGAGCCGTCCAGAGGTAAATACCAATAGAATACAATTATATTCCCCGCTTCTACCTCAAAGGCAGGAAACACATAGTCAGGTTCTTTTAAGCTCCCCGCATTTACAAGACTTACCCCAAATAAGTTTCCGCTTTTTTTTACGCTGAATCTTATAAAGCCCTCTTTAGATGCGGAGCCTAGCTTTAAAGAAGAAAAAGACAGCTCTGCAGGCCTAGTGTTTGCCCCCTTAAATGGAAGCTCAAAATCAAGAAATTGATTTTGAGCTTTAACCTTCCCGCATATTTTAAAATCTTCGCCTATCTCAAAATTTGCACCGGGCTTAATCTTAAAAACGGAAAGGGCGCCGTTCTTAGCCTTATAAGCCTTGTTCTGCGAAAAATTGGCTGCTTTAATCTCTTCAACAGTACACAAAATTTCTTCGGGTAAATTTCCTTTTAAAGCATAAGCTTGGAGACTGACAGCACGCCCTTCAAAAATAAGAGTTATCTCATTATTTGGGGACTGCTCAAATTCTTTGAGAGTAATGCTCTCATTATACCCAAGAAAAATTGAAACAAAGCCCGGCTGCTCAATCATTCCGCTGCAAGAAGCACATAAGCTCAAAACCAACAAAACAGGTAAAAAAAATCTTTTTTTCATAAAAGACCTCCTACCTATCTTGTATGTTTTTTTTAGCCTTTATAGTAAAATTTTAAAATATTTCTTAAAATCCAATAAGTTTTTTTGAGATACCCTAAATTCTTGTAATTACAGACTCAAAGGGACGTAAAATCTTCTGTTGAGGATTAAAGTTTCTATAATTAAATAGAATCGGGAGGCCTCTGACCTCTTCCCTTATCTTCTGAACCTTGCCTGACATATTGGAAACAATAAAAAAAGTTTTATCGTCTTTTTTGCGGTAATATGCAAAAATATCCTTTCCCAAATCGACAAATTCTATATCGCCTGACTGCAAAGCTTCTTCCTCATTTCTTAAGGCTATCAGTTTCTTATAATAATTAAAGCAGGAATCAGGCTCGGATAGGTTCTTTTTTACATTTATCTCTTTATATTTTTCGTTAAGCCGGAGCCAAGGCTTTACGGTACAAAAGCCCCCGTTTTCGGAATCATCCCAAGGTATGGGAGTTCTTGCATGATCTCGGGCATAGTTCATGGTCATTTTAAAGGCCCGTTTTTTACCGAATTTAAGACGGCGGAGAGTGTCATAAATATTCTTTGTGGCTATATCGTCAATTTCATCCATGCTTTTAAAATCGGTATTGGTAAGCCCGATTTCCTGCCCTTGATAAATAAAGGGGGTTCCTTTTTGGGTTAAAAGCACGGTTGCAAGCATTTTGACGCTTTCTTTGTAGTATTTTCCCTCATCCCCAAACCTCGAAACGGAACGTACCTGATCGTGATTTTCAAAGAAAAGAGGAGTCCACGGCATTTTAGTCTGCCATTTTTTTAAGATTTTAATCATTCGGAAAGGTTTATATTTCCGTTTAAAAACCGGAATTTGAAACCAGCAGTCCACCCCCGTGTGGTGTTCAAAAGGAAAAACAAGAGTCAATTCGTCCTGAATAAAATCTTTAGCTTCTTCTAAAGAAACGTCCATAGTTTCTCCCACCGTAAAAGCATTGTAAGGTTTTAGGACATCTCTATTTAATTCTTTTAGAATATCGTGGCAGCCCTTTTGAGAAAGATAAAACTCTTTGCCTGTTTTAATCCTTCTTTTTTTTGCATCCTCATAAGAAGTTTTATAAATACAGTTTATAACATCGCAGCGGAAACCGGCGACTCCCATATCCAGCCAAAACTTCAATATCTTTTTTACTTCTTCAATAACCGCGGGATTGTTATAGTTTAGATCCGGCTGGTTTTCAGTAAAAAGGTGAAGATAATAGAGTCCGTTTTCTTCGCAATACTTCCATGCAGAACCCAAAAAAAGGCTGTCCCAGTTATTGGGGGGCAGTTTTTTACCCTTTACAAGCCTAGGTTCTTTCCAAACATAATAATTATGGTAGGGAGATTCTGGATTTTTGGACTCGATAAACCACCTATGCTGATCGCTTGTATGGTTTATAATCAAGTCCATCACAATCTTTATATCCAGTTTATCCGCTTCTTTTAATAGAGCCTTAAAGTCGTCCATGGTGCCGAATTTGGGGTTGATATCGCAATAATCGGAAACATCATAGCCGTTATCATAATCGGAGGATGCTGTTACGGGAGAAAGCCAAATTGCCCCTATACCCAGTTCCTTTAAATAAGGCAATTTTGAGATAATACCCTGAATATCTCCCATCCCGTCATCGTTTGCATCACAAAAACTTCTGGGATATATCTGATAAAAAACCCTTTTATTCCACCATTCCATACATCTTCTCCTAAATGAATTTTATCTAACTTATATTCTAATTGTTTTTTATTATTTGTCTATATTTAATGGATATATATTTCAAAAAGATATAGTTAATAGATAAAGAATATACGGGCTCTTGACAGTATGTATATTGTAGTATAGTATGGCCGTATAAACACTTGCAAAAAGTTTTTATAAGGAGTTATGATAAACAGTTCGGCAGAAATTCAGCCTCACTGTTTATCTGACGAGTTTTGTACATAGGGTACAAAACATCGCATTATTGTATGTAGTTTTGCATAAAGCAAAACTACTTGAAAAAACTTTTTTCAGGATTTGATAATCCTTACAAAAAGTTTTTATAAGGAGTTATTAATGAAAAATAAAAAAATTTTTACAGTTGTACTTTTGTTGGCTGTGTCCGCTTTGTTGTTTACTTCTTGTGCTTTTAAAATGAATGCTGCACAAAAAGCACATTATGAAAAGTTTATAAACGCGCTTGAGAATGAATTAAAAACTAGACATATACCTGCAGGAGCTGTTATAGACATGCTTGCAGAAATTAATACTGAAGCCCTTGCATTAAATTATAAAATTGTGGATAAAAAACCCGGCACAGATATCTCAAAAGGTACTAAAGCAGCCGAATTAAGAAAACGCTTTGTACCCAAGAAGATAAAGTAACTGCAAAACCTGTTTTTTATCAAGCAAAGTTTTATCCCCATCGGAAGATTCCATCCTCCGATGGGGCTTTTTTTTT
Source organism: Treponema denticola (assembly GCF_024181645.1). Taxonomy (NCBI): domain Bacteria; kingdom Pseudomonadati; phylum Spirochaetota; class Spirochaetia; order Treponematales; family Treponemataceae; genus Treponema; species Treponema denticola. The sequence continues at coordinate 2,372,295 of NZ_CP058624.1, forward strand.
CTTCCTGAGCCGCCGTTTACCTCAGCAGTACCGGCTATTTCATAAATTTTCTTCTAAAAGATTACAAGGGGACTTGACAGATGGTATGGTATGGTATAGTATAGCTACTAGACACTTGCAAAGTTTTTAAGAAGAGCGGAATTTTTCTTAAAGGCTTTAACTAAAAATATTTAGGTGTCTATAAGGAGATATTAATGAAAAATAAAAAAATTTTTACAGTTGTACTTTTGTTGGCTGTGTCCGCTTTGTTGTTTACTTCTTGTGCTTTTAAAATGAATACTGAACAAAAAGCTTTTTATGAAAGTTTTATAAGTGTACTTGAAACAGAGGCAAAAGCAAATGAGATATCTGCAGCTGAGGTAACAGCAGGACTGGCTTTAGTTAATGGTGAAGCCAATAAGTTAAATTTTAAAATTGTGGATAAAAAAGAAGGCAAAGCTATCGCAAAAAATACTGGTGCAGCTGAATTAAGAAAACGCTTCGTACCCAAGAAAAAGTAAATTTAACTTCAAAGCCTGTTTTTAATCAGGTAAAGTTTTATCCCCATCGGAAGATTCCGCCCTCCGATGGGGCTTTTTTTTACTTCCTGAGCCTGACTCCCTCAATATCCGAGCTGAACAGCTCTCTCAAATCGTTTAAGCCAAGGGCCATAAGGGCCATTCGGTCAATGCCTATTCCCCAAGCCAATACGGGGACATCAACCCCCATCGTTCTGGATACTTCGGGGCGGAGGATGCCTGAGCCGCCAAGCTCGAACCAGCCTAAAACGGGGTGTTTTATATGCACTTCAATCGAAGGTTCGGTAAAGGGGAAGTAGCCGCCGACATATTTTACCTCGGTAGCACCGGCTATTTCGACGGCAAACATTTTGAGGATGCCCAACAAGGTTTTTAAATTAACCTCATTGCCTAAAACTATTCCTTCGGTTTGATAAAAGTCGGAGAGGTGGGTAGCATCCACCTTATCGTACCGGAAACATCGGGCTATGCCGAAATATTTGCCCGGTATTTTAGCCTTTGCAAGCTGATGGGCTGAAAGAACCGTGCCTTGACTTCTAAGCAAGAGGCGTTTTGTAAAATTCCTGTCAAAAGAATAATTCCAGCCTCGGCTTCCTGTATTTCCGCCTGTCTCATGGACTTCGGCAACGCGGGATAAAAATGGCTCTTCAATGCTCTTTGCATGAGTCGGATTTTTTATGTAGTAAACGTCATGAATATCGCGGGCTGCATGGAATTGGGGCATAAAAAGAGCGTCCGAGTTCCAAAAATCGGTTTCTACGAGAGGGCCGTCAAATTCTTCAAAGCCCAAACCTACGAGCTTGTCCTTTACTCCCTCCAAAAAGTCGCAATAGGGATTGGTTCTTCCCGAAATTATACGGGCAGGCGGAAGATTTATATTGTAGCTTCTAAATGTTTGATTTTTCCAGCTACCGGTTTTTAAGCTCTCGGCTGTAAGCTGTCCCGTTTCATCGCCTGTAATGCCCTCTGCTTCAAGCTCTTTTTGAATGGAAGGAACATCGTCAGTAAACCCGTAAACAACCGAATCCCGCTCTACAATCTTATAGGGGCTGTCGGCTGCTCCGCGTTTTTTTGCAATTGAGTTGATAATCTCGCGTTCTTCATCATCAAGATCTTCCTCGGCTATGATATGGCCTGCGGTTTTAAGGCCTTTTTTCAACAATTCGGTAATTATTTTAAAGCGTTTTGATTGCGGTTCTTGCACAAAGGAAGCCTTTTTTTCTTCATTCATCTTGACGGCACCTTCTTTTGAAAGAACGCCGAAGGCCGAACCTACATCCTTATTTTCCAAATTAAGGGCTTCAGCAATTTCGGGAAGTTTCAGTTCGCCTTTTTCTTTTAAAAGCTGTAAAATTCTTTGTTCCGGAGTGCCTCGTTCGGCAAAATCTGTTCCGATATTTGTAAGCTCAAAAAATATGTGCTTTTTGCGGTCGGTTTCTTTTATTAAGCCCTTCATTTTAAGCCACGAAAAAACCTGATTTGCATGGCCTTCTTTATACGAAAGTTTAAGCTCAAGTTTTTTGTTATCAAGATACTCGCCTATTTTAAAATTTTTTAAAACCTTAATCTCAAGAGGATGAAGATTTTTGATAATGCTTTTAATATCCATATTTTGCTCCGAAATTCATCTAAAAAGATAGAGGATTATAGCACATTTTCAATTCTTTGTACACAATTCGGATTATATAATTTTTTAGGGCTTTACAAAAAATCTTACTTATTATATAATGTTATGTCGGTTGTGTGCTAAATAATTTGACCTAAAAAACCGATAAAAGAAAGACAGTACCTTTAATTTTTGAAATTTTAATTTGTATTTTTTATTATTTAATTATGGTATAGTCAAAAGAGGAGTTTAAAGTGTCAAGAACACGAACATATAAACGGGCAGAAAACAACTTGGTACGCTATTTTAATGAGCTTTTTAAGGCTTTTTGTACAAGCGTATCTAAGGGTGTAATGAAATTCATCAACGGCGGACGCAAAAAACTTACCGTAATGGTTGTTCCGCATTCTCAAAAAAGGGTTGTAAATTTTCAGGCAAGTATTTTTTCGATTGTTTTTGTTTCGGTTTTGCTTGTAGGTATTTTAGCTTCATTTTTTTGGTTTGCAGCCGAATCTGTAGCTTCAGCCAGAAAACTGGCCAACCTAAAGGAAGAAACACGTAAAACTCAAGCCAGTCTTAATGTTCTAAAAAATGAAACAAATGACCTTTTAAAAAATGCAAAGAATTTTCAATCTACTCTTTCTTCTACACTAACATCTTTGGGTTTACAGTCCATTATGGAAACAGGTGCAGAAAACGATGATTCAAGCGACCTTTCACTCCTGTTTAATGTCCAAGAACAGGCCCAAGGAACGGCAAGAGAAGTAAGCGAGCTAAAAAAACTTTCAGCCTATTTACAGGACACCATTCAACCCGTACAGGAAATGGCAAAACTGATGGACACTCAAACAGCCCTCTTTTCGGATATTCCGAGTCTTTGGCCCATTAAGGGCGGTATCGGGCATATCACGATGGCCTTCGGGCAAAACCGTCATCCTTTTACCGGCCAATGGTATATTCATACCGGTATAGACCTTGCAACAGGCCGCTCAGGCGACCCGATTATGGCTACGGCTGACGGACAGGTTATTACGGTAGAAACTGATTCAGGCTGGGGTAACTACATTATTATTAAGCATAAGCATGGTTTTTTTACAAGATACGCTCACCTAAGCTCATTTAGAGTTACACGAGGACAGCATGTACAAAAGGGACAGGTAATAGGCTACATAGGCAATACAGGTATATCTACCGGCCCCCACTTGCACTATGAGGTTCACATAGGTTCCGACGTTGTCGATCCTATGAAATATCTTAACATAAAGAATACCGGAAGAAAAAAATAGTCATGGCTGATTTTATTGACGATATTTCCATAAACACAATCATAGGCCCGGGAAGCTTTGTAAACGGAAGTTTAAGTGTACCCGGATTTTTACGTGTAGACGGAGATATAAACGGAGACATAAAAACCCCCGGAAGAGTTATAATTGCAGAAAATGCAAGAGTACGAGGAAATATACATGCCAAGTCGATAACCATAGGCGGAATGGTTCAAGGCGATGTTATAGCTCCGGAAAGCGTGGTCGTCCTGTCAACAGGCCTTATTTTGGGCTCGGTTTTGACAAAAAAAATACGCTTAGATGATGATGTATTTTTACACGGCTACTGCTTTGCCGTAGATAATCAGGCCGAATTTGAAAAGGCGGAAAAAGAATACAAAAATAGGCAGGGCCTTGCGGCTTCTGCTCTTGTACATTCCAGGTGAGGTTAAATTATGGGAAACTCCGTGGATACAAGCAACTATGTTTCCGCTCTTAATACCGCCGCACCTCTAATAGCCAAAGATTCGTACATTCAAAAAAATCAAGCACGAAAAACGGAAAATACCAAAGTAAAAAAGCAAAAAACTTTTTTAGATACAATTTTGGATAGCAATATTCAAGAGTCTGAGGAATCCTATTACGAAAAAAAACTGGAAGGGCTTAATCCTGAAGAAAGAAAAAAAGCTGTAGACGATATTTTGGCCGTCTTACAGGACGAGGTTTATTCCAGCGGGGCTAATCTGGCCGAGAACGTAAATGAGGAAACAATAAACAAATATAAAAAAGCAGTCAAAAGCTTTGTAAACTTTGCACTGCAACATTCACTTAATGTAAAAGCGATAACTTCAGGCGGTTTAAATCCGCTAAAACAGCGTAATTATGTAATAGTAAAAGTCATTGATGAAAAAATAGACAAACTAACACAGGAACTTTTATTTAATCAACTTGAAAAACTGCAAATCTTAGCTAAACTGGATGAAATAAAAGGTCTTTTAGTCAACTTGACTACATAGGCGGGGTAATAATGAATTATGACATTAACGAAAATATAGAAGATATCGAATCTCTTGAAGATAAAGATCAAAGACCTGTAAAAATGAGCTCAAATCCCAACGATTTTCCTCAACCCCTATATGAGCTTAATTTGGATTACTCAAAAGAAAGCTTTTATGCGACAGCTGATGAGCATCAAGAATTTAAAACAGGGGACTTTGTTCTTGTACCTACACGGTACGGTACTGATGCAGCTCGTTTCGGAGGTCCTGTCAAGGCTCCCATCAATGCCAACCCGGATGAGGTTGTAAAAATTATTCGAAAAATAAATGCTGAAGAAGAGATTATCCTAGAGAAAAACAATAAAAAAGAAAAAGAAGCCGCCAAGATTTTTAAAGAAAAGGTCGCCCTAAATAACTTGGAAATGAAGTTTATAGGCTGCCATTTTTTACTTGATGAACCTAAGGTATTGTTCTTTTTCAGTGCAGATACAAGGATTGATTTTAGAAAATTAGTCAAAGATCTTGTTTCCGTTTTTAAAATAAGAGTTGAGTTAAGGCAAATAGGAGTCCGAGACGAATCACGCATTATAGGAGGCCTCGGCTGCTGCGGACGACCCTATTGCTGTCATAACGTAACCGATAAACTTAAACCTGTTTCTATAAAAATGGCAAAGGAACAAAACCTATCGCTCAATTCATCAAAAATATCGGGACAGTGCGGAAGATTATTATGCTGCCTCTCTTACGAATATGATTGGTACGCAGAAGCTAGGAGATTAATGCCGCCTGAAGGCGCAAGATTCCCATATGACGGTACAACCTTTAAGATTACAGAGGTAAACCTTCTTACCCAAATGGTTTCCTTATTGGGAGAAGACGGACGAATCCTTTCTCTGCCATCAAAGCGTGTGGTCAATATCGGAGGAAAGTGGCAAGTAAGATAATCTATTTATCGATATCTTTTTCGGTTATACCAAGTTTTTTTAAATAGGCATAAAGCTTATCTGCCGTATGCTTGCTGATTGCATGTTCCATTTCGCAAGCGTCCTTATCTGCAATTTCATAATCTACATTAAGAACTTGAGTTAAAAAAGTTCTAAGTGCATTGTGCCTGGTGCGGACATCTTTTGCAATCGCTCTGCCTTTTTTTGTTAAAGTGATTGTTCCGTAAGGTTCTTGCTCTATATATCCATCCTCTTTTAGTCCTCCAAGCGATTTATTAACACTTGCCCGAGAAACATTCAATGCCCTTGCAACATCAATTGATCTTACCTGCTCATCAATCAAAGATAAGTCGTAAATCCGCTCAAGATAATCTTCTTTTGAAGAAGTAATGGTTCCTGTTACATGTATTCGTTTATTCATGTCTAACATTATACACTATTTCCTTTGACAAAACAAGGAGTTTTTTGTATCATATCAAAAGAATATTTGTTCTAACTTTATGTTTCGGCGGCAAGATAAAAATATGTTAAAATCAAAAAAAAATATACTGTTATTTATCTTTTTAATTTTTATAAATTTTCAATCTTTTTCTCACCCTCATATGTGGTTTACCAGCTCTCTTGAAGTCATTTTTGCAGGGAAAACCTTAAAAGGCGCCTACGTAACATGGACATTTGATAGATTTTTTAGTGCGGATATTATAAGCGGTTATGACTTAAACGGAGACGGTGTATTTAATGCAGCGGAAACGGCTGATGTATACGAAAATGCTTTTAGTTATACTGAAAACTATTACTATTTTACATTTATAAGACAGGGGGAAAAGCGTACAAGTCCTGAGCATATTGCAAAGGCATCTTTTTCCGTCTGGCAAAATAAGGGGATTGTAAGTTACCGCTTTTTTATAGATTTAAGCGGGTTTAAGGGGCAGGAAATATTTTTAGCCTGTTACGATTATACTTTCTTTTGTGATATTACCTATCCTAAAAATGCAGCAGTTAAATTCATATATGACAAGACTCTAATAACTCCCTCATATACCGTCATCGAAAATAAAAATTATCCCGTTTACTATGACCCTCTGGGAGCGATGGATGATAATAGAATATATTATAAGTGGGCACCCGGTCTTAATACCTATTATCCAAAAGAGGTAAGAATCAGGTTTTAAAACGCTTATGAAAAAAAAAGGTATTTTTGTTATTCTTTTTATTCTTAATCTCGCCCTATTGTCCGCAAATCCCTTTACGGGAAAAAAGAATTCACCGGCGCCCGTATATCAGGGTCAGCCTTCAGAAAACATTTTAAAAGGACAGCGTATTTTAAACCAAAAGTTGGGAGACTATATAAGCGCTTGGAAAGAAAATAAAAATTTTGATGTTTTATTGTCCATACTGGCCCTTTCATTTTTATACGGCTTGGTACATGCGGCAGGTCCGGGACACCGTAAAACGATTATATTCTCGTTTTACCTTACAAAAGAATCAAACCGCTTAGAACCGCTTTTTACAGGCCTTGCTTTAGCAGGAATGCATGGAGGAGCAGCCATAATCCTAATGCTGATTTTTAAAGGGCTTTCGGGAGCAATCCTCTCACGCTCAAATGACGCAATGATATACATGGAAGGAATCTCCTTTTTAATCTTAATAATCTTATCTCTTTACGGAATAATCGATGCAATAAAGGACATAAATACAAAAAAAGATTTAAACCATAAAAAGCTTAAACTTGGAGCACTTTTAATAAGCGGTATTTATCCCTGCCCTGCAGCCATGCTTGTATTGGTTTTAGCCGTAAGCCTCGATATTTTGGCTTTAGGTATCTTTGCAGCAATAGCTATGTCCATAGGTATGAGTATTCCGATAATAGCTTCGGGATATTTGGCTTGGGGCGGAAGAACGAGCATTTTCTACAAATTAAAGGGGAAAGAAAGGATTGTCGGTATAACCGGTTCTATCCTTCAAATCGGAGCTTACGGCTTTTTACTCTACATTTCGGTACGAACGGCCTTGCCTTTTATTCTAAGTTTGTTTAGAATGCTAAAATAGAATTTGTTTTGCGGGAGTTAATATGAAATTTATCAACTTTATGAGAATTTATCTGTTTGTCTTTTTTGTGATTTTTCTTACAAGCTGTTCAAGCGTACAAAAAGATTGGAAAACAGACGGAACCACTATCGAAAAGGATATAGCCCTATCAAAAAAACATGGGCTCATGCTTTTTAGTGCCTCCGATACGGATCCGCAAAGTAAGAACTTATTGGAAAATGTTTTTACGGACAGCTTATTTTCAAAAATAAACAAGGATTTTATTTTTTATAATATAGATATAGTAAAGGAAACCGGCTCGGCTGATTCGGTCCAATTGGAAAAAAACTATGTTCTTTTTTCCGATTATAATATTACCCAAGTTCCCTATCTTTGCTTGATGAATGAACATGGAGACGTTTACCATTCGGATCTGATTCCTGAACAAGTTAATAATTCCTCTTCATTTTTAGAGTATCTGAATAAGCTAAAAGAAAAAAGCGTAACGGTAGAAACTTTAAGAAAAAACATAAACGAAACGGACGGCCCTGAAAAAATAAAAGCAATAAACGCATTTTTTGATACAATTTATCTTATCGAACCTGAAAAATACCGAACTTTTTTTGATGAAGGAATAGCAAGCGACCCTTCAAATGAAAGCGGATTATTAGGTTCATTTATACTTGCAAGAATGGAGTTAAACATTGAACCCTTGTTTAAACAGCAAAAATATACGGAAATAATAGCTGAGTTAAAAAAGGTCTTAGAAACAGGTTTTTTAAACCCTGAAGAAGAGCAGCTTACCTTGTGCAATATAGCTTCATTTTATTCCCGCCTGCCGAATCCTCCGATTAAAACGGTAATAGAGCATCTTGAAGCAGCCTTAAAAAAAGCTCCTAATTCCTTTAGAGCTAAAACAATAAAAGAAGATATTGAATACTTAAAAGCTAAGAATTAAATGCTGATATCCACCAAACTTGAAACGGCTTCTTGTTTGGAGAAGGCTTTTGCTGTATAACTGTAATTCGGGTTTATAGATATCATCTCTTGACGTAAATCGGCCATTCGCGATTGCAAAAGCTCTCGGTTTTTTTGGTTTTGGTCCATAACTTGGGATTGAAGTTTATTAAGATCGGATTTAAGCCGTACAACCTCGGTATCGTCCTTGTCCGGCATACCTAAGCGGTACATTTCTTCTATAGGGTCTATTACCTTTTGAATTGTAAAAATATCCCCTATTATCGACTGCTCCAACTCCGTGTGATGCACAAGAGCATCTATATTTTCCTCGTGGATACTGCGTTCCTGAGTTTCAAGAACAACAAGATAATCACTGAATTTTTTTCTTTGTTCTTGTAAAAGGGCTTTAAATCTTTTGAGAACAGCCACCCTCTGATCAATTTCTTGACGGCTTAACGTTTTCTTCATAAGAATCCCCTTATCCGGCTATGTTTACACCTACGGAAACCTCAGACCTTTGAGGTACAGGCTGAGATTCAATAATTTGCTTCCATACGTCATATAATTCCTGCATCATAGAGCTTACATCCAACAAGGGTTTATAGTCTTTTTTTAGATTAGCAGTTAAAAGTTGTTGATTAAAATATGAATAAATTGAAAGAAGATTTGCAGCTATTTCTCCGCCTATATCCATATCTAAGGCTGCCATAAGCTCCGTTATAATCTCTTGAGCCTTAATTATGTGATTATTGATAGCTTCTATATCCTTTGCAGGAATTTTAGGCACTTGCATCTTTGAAATTGCCAGATTTATTTCCTTTATCCCCTCAGTATAAAGCATAAGAATAAGAGAACCCGGACTTGCCGTTTTAACACTTGTTTCTTTATAAGCTGCTGCAGCCTGACTATTATAACTCATACCCCCTCCAAAAATAAAAATAGGTATCTCCTAAATTTATCGGTATTTAAAATAAGGCCTTTAGAAAAAGCCTCTATTTCAATTTACCCTTTATCTTAAAACACAGATAAAAATACAAAAAGTTACATAAAAGCCGGCTTGTAAATATGATATAAATATTTACTTGACAAAGTATATACCATCATCTATAATCAATTTTAGATATAAAACAAGTAAATTCATACTTAATTTATTTTGGAGGAGTAAAATGCAAGCCATTATTTTAGCAGCAGGAATGGGAAAAAGACTTCGGAATTATACAAAAGATGCAACTAAGTGTATGGTTCCCGTAAACGGAAAAACATTGATTGAATATACTATCGAGGCTTTGATTCCAAATAAAATTGATAAACTGATAGTTGTTATAGGATATAAAGGCGATGTTTTAAAAGAATTCATTTCCTCAAAATTTAATGAAAGTAATTTAAACGGGATGAAAATTGAGTATATAGAAAATCCTATATATGATAAAACAAATAATATTTATTCTTTATATCTTGCCTGTAATGAAATGGCAAAGGACGATACCATTCTTCTTGAAAGTGATTTAATTTTTAAACCGGCTCTCATAAAAGATATTATTGAGAATAATGATAAAAATATTGCCGTCGTATCTCCATTTGAAGCATGGATGGACGGCACATGCACTGTGCTTGATCAAGATAACTATATAATAAACATATTGGATAAGGCACAATTTAATTGGAATGATATAAATCATTACTTTAAAACGGTTAATATTTATAAATTTTCAAAAGAATTCAGTAAGGAATATTATATTCCATTTCTTGAAGCATATCAAAAAGCCTTTGGAAAAAATGAGTATTATGAACAAGTACTGAAGGTTTTATCCTTTTTATCGGCTTCTGTACTAAAAGGTTTTGTTGTTTCAGGAGAGGATTGGTATGAAATTGATGATCCTGCAGACTTAGCTATAGCAGAAGATCGGTTTAAAACCGGAGTAGATAAGCTGCATAGTTTACAAAATAGATACGGAGGTTATTGGAGATTTCCTCAGCTAAAAGACTTTTGTTATCTTGTAAATCCGTATTTCCCGCCCCAAAAGCTTGTAAATGAAATGACATCCAGTTTTCAGACTTTGCTTACACAATATCCAAGCGGAGCTTTTCAGCAAAGTTTACTTGCTGCAAAAGTATTTAATATTTTACCTGAGCATATTGTTGTAGGAAACGGTGCTGCAGAGCTTATTTCTTCAATATCTAAATACATCAAAGGTAAGATTGCAATTCCCTATCCTACTTTTAATGAGTATCCTGAAAGGTTAGTAAATGGAGAAATAGTCCCTATACATACCGATCCCGATACTTTTAGCTACTTTGTTGATGATATAATTAGCTGTGTAAATAAAGAAAATATAACAACAGTGATTTTGATTAACCCTGATAATCCTACCGGTAACTTTTTAGAAAAAAACGATGTTTTAAGGCTTTGTGATGAGTTAAAAAGAAAAGACATTCTTCTCGTTTTTGATGAATCATTTATAGATTTTGCAGAAAAAGAAAAGAGATATTCCCTTATGGACGAAAATATTTTAAATAAATATCCTAATTTGATTGTTATAAAATCTATAAGTAAAAGTTATGGTATTCCGGGATTAAGATTGGGCGTTTTAGCGAATGCCGACACCGACTATATCAATAAAATCAAAAAAACAAACAGTATCTGGAACATCAACTCATTTGGAGAATATTTTCTACAAATTTATGATAAATACAGCAAAACATATCAGGCAGCCTGTGATCTTATAGCTGATGAAAGAACACGTTTTATTTCAGAACTTTCAAAATTAGAGTATTTTTCCGTTTTTCCGAGTCAGGCAAATTATGTATTGTGTAAATTGGATAATGCTATATCTCCCGAAAAACTAGCTATATTGCTGATTGAAAAATATAATATTTTTATCAAAGACCTTTCATCTAAAAGAGGCTTTGAAAACGGAAATTATATCAGACTTGCAGTAAGAGACGAAAAAGATAACAATTACTTAATAACTGCATTAAAAGAAATTTTATCAAAATACTTTTAATCTGTCTCAGCAATTACTTTGAGGTTTTATTTAGAAAAGCTTTCTGCATTCTAAATAAAACCTTTTTTCATCAGCCTCCCCGATAGAAAAGCTTTTTCTAGGTAAGGGGCCGTATTTAGCGATGGTCGAAGAAACATTATCTTTTGATATTGGCGGCAATAATATTGAGACAGCATTTTCTTGCTCTGCAAGTTGAAACGTCTCCTCACAGCCGTGGATGTAATCTATTTTATTTGCAGAAGAAATAAATTCATCTAATACAGGTTGAATCGCAGTAACTGCAAGACATTCAATATCGGACTGTAAACAAATAAAATTATTATCTTTTGATATAAAGCCGAAACAATTCTTTGATAAATTGACCATATCAATTAATTCTCTTTTAGTATTACATCTTATAATCCTGCCGCTTAATTTTGATTGTACGAAATTTACCAGCTCATCAATATCAGCATCAAAAATGACTCTATGTATAGGCTCAAATATTAGGTCTTTATCGTATAAATTTACTATCTCGACAAGAGCATACCTTAATGGGTGATTTTTTATATTCTCAGGAACAGATATGGACTTATCATCAGAAGATATTCCTCCAAATTTCTTTTTATATTCATCCCAAACAGCCTTCGCAGTTGCAAGAGAATGATTACCATCTCCTACCGCAAACATAAAAGAATTACCTTTTTCGTCTTTATTTTCATCATATATACATTCAAGTTCTTTTTCTATGTGTGAATACAAAGCATCTTCATTAACAGACCAACCGGTTATTTTACCGGAATTCATCATCAAATTAAAATCATAAATAGGGTCTGTATTATTTTTGTGCAAGTAATCGCCTATTTCTTCTATTAGACGGTTATTATTGTCATTCAGTAGAAGCATAATATGCGGGGTCTCAATTGGTGCAGACCTCCTTATATCTACTCTTGCAGGAATACGTTCCAATATGGTTTCCTCTGTTGCACGTATCATTGTTCTTGAAGAGGCTCTCCAATCATAATTTTCCAAATCAATACATGTTATAAGCCCTTTTCTCAAATGATTATATTCGGTTTTACGTTCCACATATATCATAGAGTTTTTTATATCGTTAAATACACCTGTATCGAGGTAATTTAACATGTTTTTATGTATCTTTAAAATATATTCTTGTTTTTGTTTTTCTGAAAAATTATTTAAATATATTTCGGGAAATATAAGATTTAAAGTCGATTTTTGATCTTTTGTAATTAAAGACACCTTCTTCCAATAATCATGGTCTTGGGTATACTGATCGCAAGCGATTACTGACCAAGTCTCCATATTTATTGTCTTGTTTGGAAGTAAAATATTAGGAATTTTAATAGCATATTTTTCAAACATGTGTAATAGTATATATTATATATAAAATAGTTTCAATAGAATGAAAGATAGTCTATCTGAAATGCCTCGTTTAAAACTTATTGACAAACAAAAAAAAAGCACCTATAATACTTTTCCGAGGTTCAAAATGAAGAAATTTGTAGGAACTACATCCAGAGGTTTGATTGCTCCGATAATCCGCGAGGGGGATGACATAGCCTCAATTGCAGCTGAAACCCTTTTAAATGCCGCAAAAGCCGAAAACTTTACAATAAAAGATAAGGATATTCTTTCTGTTACGGAGTCCATAGTAGCCCGTGCACAGGGAAACTATGCAACAGCTGACGATATAGCAACCGATATAAAAGCTAAATTCGGAAACTCATGTATAGGCCTAATTTTTCCTATTTTAAGCCGAAACCGTTTTGCGGTTTGTTTGGAAGGCATAGCCCGCTCAAAAAATAAACTCATCATTATGCTAAGCTATCCCAGCGATGAGGTAGGAAACCACCTGATTGACCCGGATGTTTTTGAAGATTCCGATGTAAACCCATGGACAAATTCCTTTACAAGAGAAGAATTTAGAAGCAAATTCGGAGACCACAAGCATAAATTCACAGGAATGGACTATATAGAATATTATGATTCGATAATTAAAAAGCATAATCCGGAATCCTTTGTAATCCTATCCAATGATCCCAAAAAAATAATAGAATACACCGATTCGGTTTTAGCCTGTGATATTCATACACGGAATAGAACAAAAAAACTTTTAAAAAAGGCCGGAGCAAAGATAGTTTTAGGCCTCGATGATATTTTAAGCAGTCCTGTAAATGGAAGCGGCTTTAATTCGGATTACGGACTTCTGGGTTCCAATAAATCCGGAGAAGATAGAGTAAAACTCTTCCCTCAGAATGCACAAGTTATTGTCGATAAGATACAGGCTATAATAAAAGAAAAAACAGGAAAAACCATCGAGGTTATGGTTTATGGTGACGGAGCTTTTAAAGACCCGATAGGTAAAATTTGGGAGCTTGCCGATCCGGTTGTTTCGCCGGCTTATACAAAGGGACTTGAAGGCAAGCCCAATGAGGTAAAATTAAAGTATTTGGCAGACAACAACTTCAAAGACTTAAGTGAAGAAGAGCAAAAGAAAAAAATCGCCGAATATATTGAAAAACATCAAAAAGAAACCGCCTCTCATATAGACTCTATGGAGTCGCAAGGAACTACACCAAGGCGGCTTATAGACTTAATCGGTTCACTTTCAGACCTTACATCGGGAAGCGGCGACAAGGGAACCCCTATAATATTTATACAGGGATATTTCGATAAGTATACAGGATAAATTTTTAGCTTGAAGATGTGCTATGTGTATAAGAGAAAAGATTGAATTCACAAATAAAAAAGAAAAGAAAAAACAGGCTTTTTTAGGAAGTCTCTTCGTGCTTTTATATTCTTTTCTTATAATGTTAATAATTTGGCTTTTGGGAGTTTTTCCTCATGCCCAGATAGATCAGCTTATCTTTACAGCCGTAACACCCATCGACGGTACAAGCAGTGAGATCCTTTTAAGTTTTTATCTAAAAGCCCTTGTAATTCCGATAATCCTATCATTGATAAATCTTGTTTTAATCCTAAAAGAAGTAAAGCTTGTTTTAAAAACAAAGAAAGGAAAAACTTACCGCCTCTTCCCTGTTTTAATAAGAAGGCCCCATCTTTATGCGGCAATTTATCTATGTATTATTCTAGGATACAGCCAATATAAATTCGGGTATATTCAATATGTTTATTATAAATTAAGCCCGCCGACAGACCTTTATGAAACTAACTATATAGACCCCTCAAAGGTAGAATTTTCCTTTCCTCAAAAAAAGAGAAACCTTATAATCCTCTACCTTGAATCGATGGAAATAACTGCTACATCAAAAGAATTCGGAGGCTTATCCCGTTACGATCTTATTCCCGAATTACGCGGGATAGCCGAGCAAAACCTTTCATTCAGCCATTGTGAAAAATTGGGCGGAGGCACCCAGGTTATGGGAACCTCACATTCCATAGCCTCCCTCACTTCCCTAAATATGGGAGTTCCGTTAATTTTAAATCTCCCTTCTTTTGATTCATCTTCTTTAAAAATTTCATCCTTGAATACTTCCTCAATAAAAATCGATAATTTTATGGAAGGAGGTTACGGACTCGGAGACCTTCTATACGATAACGGCTACAATCTTGTATTCAGTATGGCATCACAAAAAGATTTCGGCTGCTTGGGTAATTTGTTAATAAATCATAAAAATTTTAAGGTTCAGGATTATTTTTACTTTGTTGAAAACGGAAGAATCCCTCAAGGCTACAATGTTTGGTGGGGCTTTGAAGACGAAAAGCTTTATCAATTTACACGGGAAGACCTTATGGAACTTTCAAAAGAAGATAAGCCTTTTGCCTATATTTTCTTTACTGCCGACACACATTCTCCCCACGGTTACGCCGATGAAAAATGCCCTAACATTTATTTTGAAAAAATACACAATGTATACGCCGGAGCATCAAAAAAAGCCTATGATTTTGTAGAATGGGCTAAAACTCAAGACTTTTATGAAAATACCACAATAGTCATTTTGGGAGATCACTTGTACATGGGCGGCGATTTATACCTGCCTACCGTCAAACTACAAGACAGGCATCCCTACAATGCCTTTATAAATTCTGCAAAGACAACTGATAAAAACAAAAACCGGCTGTTTACGACATTCGATCTTTTCCCCACAATTGTAGAAAGTATGGGCATTGAATTTAATGCCAAGGGCTTAGGCCTAGGCCGCTCTTTATTTTCGGGAGAAAAAACTCTTCTTGAAGAAAAAGGCTTAAAGAAACTTAACTCCGAAATTGAAAAACCTTCAATCTTTTACGAAGAAAAGCTGATGAAAAAACACTGAATTATGAATATGTGGTATCGAAAAAATAGAATTCTATGTATAATTTGAGTTAGGTTGATGATTTACTGCACCGCTTATTGTTAATCAACATACCCCGACGCACGAATAAAAAAAGCTAAAAATTGATTTCGTGACAAATAGAAGTTGACGATAATTTTACCTTTGTATATACTATAAGATATATGGAGGTGCTGATATGATTTGTACAAAAGTATTCACAAGTGGAAATAGTCAGGCTGTAAGAATACCTAAAGAATTTCATATTGATTTTTCTGAATTATTAATCAAAAAAATCGGTTCATCAATAATCCTAACACCAAAAGAAAGCAATTGGGAAAATCTTGAGAGAAGTCTTTCTGAGTTTTCTGATGATTTCATGACAGAAGGAAGAAGTCAACCGGCAATGCAAGAAAGGGAAGTTTTTTAATGTATTTGCTAGATACAAATATCTGTATTTTCCTCATAAAGAATAAAAATCTATATTTAAAGAAAAAAATATTTAACTGTAAAAAAGAAGAATTATTTCTTTCTTCCATTACAATTGCTGAGTTGGAGTATGGTGTTTCAAAAAGTCAATTTAGAGAAAAGAATCGCCATGCTCTTCTGAATTTTTGTTCCGATTTTACTAATATAATAGATTTTACGACAGAAGATACAGAAACATACGGAATGATTAGAGCTTATCTTGAAAATAAAGGGGTTCCGATTGGACCTTTTGATACACAGATTGCTGCTCAAGGTTTAGCAAGAAATCTTACTGTGGTTACAAATAATATAAGAGAATTTTCCAGAATACCTGGACTAAAAGTCGAAGACTGGACAAAAGAATAATATAAAAAATATATTGAATATGTATTATTAGAATGTTTACATCAAAAGAACTAAAGCCTTATGAGTCTGTCTTCGGGCACTTCTTCAAGGTAGTCACTTAAATTGTGAAGCATATCATCTAAGTTTTTACAATTTAGAACCTTGCTTTTTATGTGGTGGGCAAAGCTGAAATTATCGCAAAAAAAAGCAAAAAACCTTTGAGCCCTTGTAAGGTAAAACTCTTGAGGCTGCTCTTCCCGTAAAAAACTTAAAAAGAGCTCTGCTGTTTTTAATAAATCTATTTCGATTTTTTTGTCCTTGTCTTCGGCGATTCCGTTTTTTAAAACACCTTTTGAAAGTTCATAAAAAATCCAAGGTTTTTGCACGGCAGCCCGTCCTATCATCCAGCCGGAACAAGGATATTTTGAGCTAACTTTTTTTAAAGATTCAAGGGAATTTATATCTCCGTTACCGTAAACGGGAACACTTAAATCGGAGGCAAGGCGGGCTGTGTACTCATGTTTACAGGGCCTTGAATATTTTTGCTTTTGGGTGCGGGGGTGGAGGGTAATTAGGTCTACTCCTTCCGAAACAAGCATCTTACAAAAGGATAAAAGCCTATCATAGTTTTCTTCTTCGCCTAAACGCAGTTTTACACTAAGGCGGATAGGCTCCGTTTGCGGCCCGGACTTTTGCTCATCATACAAGAGGGCAGCTTTTTTGACCTTGTTCACCAATGAGGTCGCCTGCGAAAGCGGCTTTTTCATCCACGCAAAACCGGCTCCGGTGTTTACAATCTGCGGGGCACAGCAGCCCATATTTAGGTCAATGCCGAAACCTCCATACCGAAGCAAAAGAGGAACACAAGCAGCAGCGGCATCCTCATCAGGGCTTGTAATCTGCCAAACAAGCTTTTCAGGCGATGGATCTGCCTTAAAATACCATTTTTCAAAACCTCCGCCTGAAATAGCCGAGGGAGCATGTATCATTTCCGAAAAATACTCATCAGGTTCCTTAAAGCAGGCTGTAAGCCTTCTAAAAGCAGAATGAGTTATTGCAGCCATGGGTGCCGATATCAAATTCATAAGTTAAAAAACCGTATATTTTATGATTTCATCTATTTGGATATAAAGTTCAAGCTCAGCCTTAAAAAAGCCCGATTCTACAAATAGACGGGGAGATGATTTTATCAAAACAGCCCCTCTGATTTCCTTAGGCTTATTTTTTAAAAAACCTCGCGCATACTCCCGCACAGCATTTTTTACAGCCTCAGTATAAGCGGCATAAACCCCTTCAAGCTCATCAAATCGGTCTCCCTTTCCCCTTCCCTTTATTGTCTTATGGGCATTTTTTGTCCAGAGCTTAAAATGCCCTGCATAGGATTCGGGGATGCCGTATTCGGCCCAAGAATAGCAATAAGGATATTTAACCCTTACATCCGTAATTTTTATATTTTCGGTACTTGGTTTAAAAACAGATTCAAGCTCAAAATATTCATCTACATTGCGTTTTTTGTCCAAGGGAGTATATACAAAGTTTAAACCATAGGTCATGCCTGATAAAATATAGGCAGAAAGTTCTAGCAAGGCCTCTTTAGGCGGAGTGAATTTAACCTTGTTCTCATCATCGATTCCTTTGGGTGCTTCTTCTACAAATACCCAGACAGGAGCTCTTACAATCAAAGCATCACTCGCGGAAGCCCCGGAATAAGTATCCGCATATAGATAAAAACTTATAAAAAAAAGAAGTCCTGCTATCAGCTTTCTCATAGCCTAATTATCGGATAATTTTACCGTCCCGTTGAATTCCAGACTTTAAGAGGCTTTATTCCGAAACGGATTCTTATATATACCCAGCCGGCAAGAAGTCCTATAAAATGCGTCAAATGAGCGACTCCGTCACCTACGGAAAAAATGCTTATTAATTCGATTACGGCATAACCTAAAATTAAAAGAGGTGCCGGCACAGGAATCACAGCCCAAAGGTAGACCACTGAGTTTGGATAAATTACGGCATATAAAAGCAAAACTCCAAAAATCGCTCCTGATGCACCTACAAGGCTAATAATATAAAATCCTGTTGCAGCATATACCAAAAAGCTCAAGACCCCATCAATTGTACCTATCAAAAGATAATAAAGTATAAATTCCTTTGTTCCAATCTTGCGTTCTACGGGAACGCCGAAAAAGAATAAAGCAAGCATATTAAATGCCAAATGAAAAAAGTCCCCATGAACGAATTGATAAGTGAAAAACTGCCAATAAGTTTGTGATTCCACTACAAGGATAGGTACAAGCCCTAAATATGCACTCAAATTTTTAAAAAGACTTGTAAGAACAAAAACACCGGCATTTATCAGGGCTATTACAAGTACGGCATTCTTATATGTATATTTAAAAGGTTTCCTTAAATACTTCATACTATAAAATATCGAAAATTATCAAGCTTTAGGCAAGTTTTTTTCAGATAATGTTACACGATTTCTTCCATTTTGCTTGGATTCATATAGGGCCTTGTCAGCTCTTTCAACTATAGACTTTGCCGGTTCAAGGTCGAAGTTATAACTTGATACTCCTAGAGAGATTGTAACCTTAATGTTTTGCCCATCGTAAAGTATAATCTTATCTTCAACAAGTTTTCTGATTCTTTCGGCTACAGTCATAGCAGCAGTCGGCGGAGTATTATTAAGCATTACTACAAATTCTTCTCCGCCGTACCTTGCAGCCGTATCTACATTCCTTGTGCATGCTTTTATTATTTTTGCAACTTCTTCTAAAACAATATCTCCGGCAGCATGACCATAAGTATCGTTTATATTCTTAAAAAAGTCTATATCAATCATCAAAATTGAAAGAGTATCTTTTTTTTCACCTGAAGAATTTATGGTATACAGACACTCCATCAAAATAGTAAAAAAGTAATGCTTTAGTTTTAGATGAGTCATTATGTCGGTTGTAGTCATTTCTAAAAGCTGAGAATTGTTTATGGCTATAGCAGCTAAGGAGGCTATATTTTCTATAATATTCTTTTCATAATCCGTAAATTGATGAGCACTTTCCATTTTTTCGCCTAAAAGCAAAAAGCCTATCATTCTATTTTTTGCTTTTAAGGGTACAAAAAAAGAAGGGTTAAGGCTAAATAGGTCTTTTACTATCTTATCCGTTTTTATGTTTTTACTTATCTCATCGGGAGTGTATCCTGAATCCGATTTATCCAAAAAATTTATAAGAGGATGATCTACATTTATAGAGTATTGCGCATCGCGGATTATATCAAAACCGTAATGGTCCCTATTTAATACAAAACTACTATCATCAAAAGATTTTTTTGTAAAAATTGCAGCTCCAAGGGTTTTTAGCTGAGCCATAACTATATATAATATCGCTTCAATCAAGCGGTCAAATTCCAAAACCGAATTTAAACTTTTTGAAATTTGCAATAGTTGTTTTAAGTCAAAAATTTCTTTCTCTTGATGAAGAATTTTATTTGTGTATTTTTTACAATTCCCTGCATGTAATGCTTTTTTTAATAATTTTTTATTTGGAATTGTTTTCATAATTTTTACCTGCCTTTTCATTTAGCTCCGATATATCGATAACAACATACTTTTTTAAAAGTTCGATCATTTTTTCAAAATTCTCCATTCCGTTTGCAAAAACAGCGAATCGGTCTTTATTTTTTGTAGAATTTATCATTGATGTTATATTATGTACACTTTCGGGTACCGGCCGATACGTATCCTTTATTATTAACTTACAAAATTTAAGAAGGTCCAAATAATGCCTGCCTGAATCTTCCAAAAATTTCTTTGCACGGAGGTTAATCTCGTCGATAATTTTTGATAAAGGTCTTTCAAAATCACCGCCGGCCTCAATTCTTGTTAAATAGCCTCTTATAAGCTCTATTGAAGACTCATTCTTACCATACATTACTTTTTCCAGTTCATCTATTTTGTCTGCAACAGCCGAGCAGTAATAATAGTTTGCCGCAAAGTCGGACTTCATTTTTTTGTCTTCAAAAAGCCCCTCTACTAAAAGTTCCCTCAAAAAAGGCTCTATCGAAGGCTGAAAGAAATTTTTTGTATATGTTTTTACAATTTCCAAGGGTTTTATCCAATCTAATGAAAGGCCTGTTAAAGCTTGAATTTTGCTGTTCAAGTCTTCGTTATAGACATCCAGCTTGAGGATTTCAATATCTCCGAATAAACCGCTGATAAGCGATGACATTTGAACATCCTGCCTTAGTTTAAGTATTTTTTTTGTATCTGCACTAAAATTCGCGATAAAACGAGCTTTGTACTCTTCTATTTCCGAAAAAACACGTGGTGCCTTTGTTTTATCTTCAAACTTAGGATCCTTTTTAATCAATTTTGCAATATTTTTTAGCGTATCCTTACCCAGACTATTTTCAAGCTTTGAGAAAAAATTCTTTAAATTCCTTTTTATATAAACCTCATCAACCTGTTTATCTTGTGGAAGAACGGAATTTAAAAACAAGATTCCATCTACCAGCTGTTCATCTACAGATATATTCCGAATAAGATAATCCAAATCAAGAATCTCTTGAAGAACAGCCATTCCATCTACATTTTCAAAGTTATAATGATCTCTCACAGAATCCGTATTTACAATCGTATTAAAACCGGGGTCAAAATAAGCAAAAAAAGTATTAAATTGAAAACTGCAAAAATCAAAAAACGCAAACAATTTATTTATTTTAGCATCTACAGATTTAAAAGCAGGATCGGTCAAGGAAAATATAAGCTCATCGAACTCGTTTGTTTGGTCCTTAAGTTTTTGGTCAAAATCCTCCCTCATCAGATCCGAAATCTTTTCCATCCGGCTGCTAAAAGACAGATTTTCCTTTAGAATTTTTTGATTATCCGAAAATGAAGACTCTACCAGGTTATCTAAAAAAACGCCTGAAAGTCTGATATCATTGGAGCATATGGTCTCTTGCAAAATATTTTTGAAGGGCAAACTTATCCTATAAATCTCATAGATAATCATCGGTAATCCGGCTAAGACGGTATTATCATTACGGTATACAGGGTACTTACACTGCTTTAGTTCCTGAACAATATTACGCAGGGCATTTTGGGAGCTTATCTCTTCTTCACTCAAGTAAAACAAGGAATAGAAGAATTCTTTTATATACCGAATTAAATTGGATAAAGTTAACACTTTCTATATTATCAAAAATTACTCTTATTTTCAAGATAGCTATCTAATTCTCCTATAAAGTTTAAATTATCCATTAGTTAAGATTTAGATTTTCAACTGATAGAATATTTTATTACACCATTAGCTCTTTGCTGTCATCAAATTTTGGGGGTATTATTAATTATGAGTTATGATTATGCATCTATTTTAGCTAAAAATATAAAAAGAATTCGGCATAAATTGGAAATGTCCCAGATGGAATTAGCTCTTAGGGCTGATGTTTCAATAGCATTTATCAATGCAATAGAAAACAAACAAAAATGGGTATCCGCGGCAACTTTATCAAAAATAACAGATGCACTCAATACTACTCCTTATGAACTATTTCTTACAGATGATATCAGTCAAGAAGACTTAACGATAATAGCAGGGCGCCATAATGAGCTTATAAAAGATTTGAATAAGTTATTAAAAAAATATGTTTCCGGCTGCTTTTAAGATGAGTCTTTAGATAAATATCAATAATTTTACTTTGTTAAAGATAATAAAGAAAAATCAGTAACTTTTAGTTTGAAATTTAGTTATATTTCAGCAAGAACAATATATCGCATATCTATTTTAACTCAGTTATATAGATTTATGCACAAATTTTAGCATCCATATTGAAGGAGGGAAGCATGAGATTAAAGCAGAAAATTGTTCTCTCAAATGCAATAGTATTTAGTGCTCTTATAATTATTTCCGTATTTCTATACTTTTTTTATGCAGCAAATATTTTTTCAACAAATCTCAACAACAAGAATAAATTAAAAGCTAAACTTATAGCTCAAGAGATAGATGAATGGCTTATTGAAAAAAAGACGGTTATAGAGCAAACCATAGATACATTGATTTATATGGACATTACCGATTATGAAGAATGTACCTCATTTTTAGCAAATTTGAATAGGATTAATCCCGAAACCGATTATGCGGTATTTTACGAAACAGGTGTTTTTGCAAACGGTCAAAATTGGGTTCCTCCGGCCTTTTATGATCCTCGGAAAAGACCTTGGTACATTGAAGCAAAGAGTACCAAAGAAACAATCATAACCAATCCGTATCACAGCATAAGCTCAAGACCCGATACAATCGCCTTCTCCGTTATAAAGCAATTTACCACAAAAAACGGAGTTGATGGAGTATTTTTAGGGGAAATAAAAATAGATGAATTATTATCCCTCATAGGAAAATTTAAAAATGAAGACGGCAGCTATGCTTTTTTGATAGGAAAAGATTACCGCATATTATCTCATCCCAATGAACAATACCAATTAAAGATTGATAATTTTACTGAGATTTATAATATTGAAGGCGGTATAGATTTTATAGAACATATAGCCAAATTAAAAATTGACTCCGGCTATAACAAAAACTTGCCTGTCGTAAAAGATTATGACGGCGCTAAAAGATTCTTTTACTTTGCACAATCGGAAGTCTCCGGCTGGACGGTGGGATTTACAATACCTGCATCGGATTTTTATAATCCTATGAATGGTTTACAATTTAGGGCAATACTATTTGCATGTATCTTTATTATCTTCGTAAGTATTCTATCTTTCCTAATTGCAAAAAGAGTAGCTTCTCCCATAGAAACTATTACAAACAGACTGGAGAAAGCTGCAAAAAACAATGAGCTCATTAAGTTCGATTTTTTAGATAGGCAAAATCACGAACTCGCAAGAATTGCAAAGAGTTTTAATTCTGTAGTGAAAAATGCAAAATCGAATCTTCAAGAAGGAGCAAATTTTACCCTAAATTCAAGCACTCTGACTCAAAAAATAGATAACATAATTATCAACATGGATGCTGATGAAGAGGCCTATCTCTTATATTTGGATATAGATAAGTTTAAAACTATAAACCAACTTTGGGGCTATTATGCAGGAAATGCCCTAATACAGCACATATATTCTATGATTTTAGCTCATATAAAATCATTTAATATTCCTGAAGACTCTTTTATGCATGTCATAGGGGACGAATTTTCAATCTTTTATTTCGGAAACGAGGAAGAAGTATGCCGGTTTACACAAACCCTTATCGATAAAATAAATAGTGAACACTTTACTTGGAACGAAAAAAAACTGACTATTTCCATAAGTGTCGGAATTGTAAATATTCCTAAAATACCTCATAGCTCTCAAGAAATAATATCGAATGCATATGATGCTTGCTCTATAGCTTTTAGAAAAGGCGGAGGATGTTACGAACTTTTATTGTCTTCAGGAATAGCAGGCTTCTCCCGAGGAAATATTTCATTTTGGTTAAACACAATCCAAAAAGCTCTTAAAGAAAATAAGTTCGTTTTATATGCACAGGCAATTATGCCTCTAAATGATTTGCTTCACCGTCCCAAGTATGAAATTTTAATAAGACTTAAAACTAATGATGATCATATTATTATGCCCGATGTCTTTATTCCTATAGCAGAAAGATATAATCTCATATATGAAGTAGATAAGTGGGTTATAAGAAATGCTTTTGCCTTTTTTGCAGAAGCTACACGTAAAGGGGAGTTAAACGAAGATGCAATATTTTCAATCAATATTTCGGCAGACTCGTTTTTTTCAAATGACCTTGTAGAATTCATAGCTGAGAGCCGTAAAACATTAAATGTACCGGCTCATAACTTCTGCTTTGAAATAACGGAAAGTTGTGCAGTAAGAAACTTGGAAGCAACATCAACATTTGTTACCGAATTGAGAAAACAAGGCTTCTCTTTTTCATTGGATGATTTTGGAAAAGGCTTTTCTTCTTTCCCGTATTTAAAGACTCTTCCCATAGATTACGTAAAAATTGACGGGTCTTTTATAAAGTCCATAGATAAAGACTACATAGATTTTTCTATGGTTAAGACCATGAGAGATATGTGCCACCATTTAGGTCTTTACACAATAGGCGAATATGCAGAGAGCGAGAAAATAGTTTCAATCTTAAAAGATATAGGTGTCGATTACGGACAGGGGTATGCTTTTCAAAAGCCTATTCCTATCGCAGAAGCTGTAAAACTTCAAAACGATAGGAACGGATATAGATTTTAGTTCTTTTTTTCGCCCCATATTTCTTTAAAGGTATGGATTGTTCCGCAATATTGGCAAGCATAGCGATTGTCGATCGTGCGGTAAAAAATGGCGGGAACACCTTCGGATTGTGCCGGATGAGAAATGCAGGCCTCGTTCTTGCAAATCAAATCTTCAAAGTTGTAAATTCGGGGCGGAAGGTGAGTCCTGTACTTTGACTGAATTTTTCCGTCTTTTATTAGGTTGAGCGTACAGCTCGAAGCAACGGCAGACAACCTCTTTAAGTCTGCCCTCGAAAACTTATACTCTCCCGGTCGGAAAATTATACCTTTAAAGGTTCCCTTATCTTTTGTAGAAGTTGACACCCATTCGCCTCCCTTACCTTCTTCAAGCCCCATAACGTTTATAATCTTGGACATGTGATGCCTGATTACTGAGGGTTTTTCGCCTCGGCAAATATGGTCAATAACTATTCCGTTTTGTATGGGACGTACACCTTCGGAAAAGGTTTCAACCTTGCTTTCTTTGGAATTGCTTATGGGAACTTCAACTATGTAGTCTTCATCTTCGACACTTTCAAAAGATTTAGGTTCAGGCCCCTTATAGTCATCGCCTATTTTACCTGCTATCA
Organism: Treponema denticola; assembly: GCF_024181645.1. Lineage (NCBI taxonomy): Bacteria > Pseudomonadati > Spirochaetota > Spirochaetia > Treponematales > Treponemataceae > Treponema > Treponema denticola. The sequence goes on from NZ_CP058624.1 coordinate 2,397,561, forward strand.
TCGAAAGAAGTACCATTCTGACGTACATCCCGTTTATGGACTGTCTTTCCCAGCCGTTAAGAGGGGTTGCATCCAAAAAAGTAGGAATCGTCGGATGTACGCGGTGTCTTGGAAGAGGATGATAAAAGCGGGTATTTTCGGGAAGTTTTTCGATAAATTCTTTTCGGAAAGTTATGGAGCGGCGGAGCTCGTCTTGCTTTTTTAAAACCTGCTCGCCCATTCTTTCAAGCTGGGGGCGGGTAAAGTACCAAATAAGCGCTACATCGGATTGTTCCAGATATTCCTCTATTGAAGAAAATTCTCTTACGGTAAATCCGTTTTCCTGCATCCTGACCTTGTAATATTCAGGCATAGCAAGTTCGGCAGGAGCTATAAGGTCAACCTTTACGGACTTAAAGATTTTAAGACCGTCGGCCTTTGAATGTACAGTTCTTCCGTGGTACAAGTCGCCTACTAAGGCTATGTGAATCTTGTCGAAGGACCAGTTATTATCTTCGATAAAGGTAAATTCGTCAAGCAGCTCCTGAGTAGGATGCTCATGCTTTCCGTCGCCGGCATTTATAAAGGCAGGTTTTCTCTTTAAATTGTTTCGTTTATAAAAGGCTTGAGCCTCATCTTCAAGCCAGCGGCATACCCCCTCTACCTTGCTGCGTACAATGAAGATGCTGTTTTGATAACCTGCAAGAGTATTAAAGGTATCGGCATAGCTTTCGCCCTTGTTAAAAGAGGAAGATTCAGCGGCTAAATCGCTTAATTTTACTTGATGAAATTTGGCTGCATTCCTAAATGATTCTTTTGTACGGGTACTGGGTTCCAAAAAAACCTCATAAATACCGAAGTCTTTGTCGTTAATTCTAAATTCATCCATTACCTTCTGATCGTCTTCTTGAACAGCTTTTTTTAAGCGCTTTGTCTTGTCAAAAAGGTATTTTCTTTCATCGATTGATAAGTCATCGATAACCGTCAATGAACGCCCCATAAATTTGTTTTCCATTTAAAGCTCCTGTTAAAAACAAAAATGCAAAAAAAAACATCGGAAAAACCGATGTTATCAAAATAAACGAGGGAGGCAAAATTTGCAGCTTATAGTAATTAAGGAATAAATCATATTGCACCCCCATGAAGATACGGACTTAATGCCTCATATCTAAATGGATTTTATCAAAAAATAAAAAAGCTGTCAATAGAATGAATTTAAATTGTCATTATATTTTTTCACTCTTCCATTCGCCGATAGTTCTTTCTTCTTCATCAAAGCTTGAACCTATCAGAATTATCTTTTTGCCCTCTGCCTTAAATTGAGAAGCATAGCCCTTCTCTTTTATTTGAGTTATTGCATCATCAGCACTTCCTGCACTCATCAGCTTAAACTCAAAGATGTATATTGAATCTTTAGTATGCACTATACAGTCGGCTCTGCCTTTTGCGCAGTGTATTTCAGTTTGCACAAATTGTCCCATCAACTTAAAGATTAAATACACAGCAGTCTGGTAGTTTTGCTCCCTCAATTTAAGCTTGTCTTTTGGTAGGTTATCGTAAGGAACCCCCGCTATTATCGCCTGCATCCTTTCCATAAACTCATCTACATTCCCGGCTCGGATATCTTCTACAAACTTCCATATTGAAACTCCGGTTTCATCGGGTCTAAGTGAAGAATATGATGGGAATAGATTCTTTAAAAAGCCGTATCTTACTTCATCATTCGGAAAACCTAAGCGGTACATATTAACTTCTTCTATGTATTCTTTTATCGTTAAATAGCCGGATTGAAAAAGTATAGGTATGGGATTTTTTGTATCGGCCCTATATTCATTCAGCATGAACTCATCAAGCTCTACCTTTCCGTCTAAGTCGGGAATATTGTAATATGCATCTTTTAGGTAGTTTACCAAGAAGGTCGGCGTTCCTGTGGAGAACCAATAGTTTTTTAATTCTCCTGAATTAAGAGTATTTAATATGCTAAAAGGATTATATACCGATTCTCCTAAAACACTGAACTTATAGCCGTCATACCGCTTTTTTAGTTCTTCAAGCATTTTATCATACCTGTTTTTGGAGCTCTTTGCCAGTCTTTCTATTTCAGGCTTAAAAGTATTTTCTATCTCTCCTTGAGTTAGGCCGCATATTTCGGCATAGTCATTCAGCATACTTATATCTTGCAGATTATTTAAATCACTGAATATGCTTACCTTACTAAACTTCGTTACGCCTGTCAAAAAAGCAAAACGGATATATTGGTCGCAAGTTTTTATTACTGAATAAAAAGCTTTTAGGGTATTTCGGTATTCTTCATTTAGAGTTTCGTTTATGCCCATAGTTTGCAAAAGGGGTTTATCGTATTCATCCACAAGGATGACCACTTGGCGGCCGGTTTTATTGTAGGCGGTTTCTATGAGTGACTGAAAACGTTTTCCGAAAGAATCGCCTTCATTTTTTAGCCCGTAGAGTTTTTCTTCTTTTCTTAAAAAGTAGTCTAAACTTTCCGCTAGAGCCTCTTCCAAGTCATATCGGCCCACATTAAAATCCATATACAAAACGGGGTATTCAACCCAAGCGTCTGTCTTTTCTATTTCGGCTCGCTTTTCTTCGGCTTTTTCAATGTACAAGCCCTTAAAAAGTTCTTTTTGGCCCAGAAAATAGGCTTTGAGTGTCGAGAGAAAAAGACTTTTACCGAAACGGCGGGGACGGCTTAAAAAGTATGGAGAAGAAGTACACACTAGATTATACACATATTTAGTTTTATCTACATATAGATATTTATCATTCCTCATCTTTTCAAAACTTTGAATCCCTATCGGCATCTTTCTCGAAAAATCAAAATTCATTTTTGGCCTCCTATAAACGATTATAACATAAGATAAGGTCTTATTCAATGTTATCGTTAACCTTATCACATCTATCATAAATTGTAAGAAGTGGCGATCAAAGAGATACTATATTTTCTAAGATTCCGCACGAATAAAACTTGACAAATTTTAGCCTCTGTGTTAGCATATTGGCGATAAGGCCGCAAGCCTTATAGAAAAACAAAAGACACTTTTCATGCTCCGAAGTATAGAAAATAAAATTATGCAGCAAAAAGAAGATTTTAATAAAAAGCTCTTAAGTTTACAAAAAAAATTAAAGCGGCTTAATCTCAGCAAAAAGATTAAGATTTCCCTTGATGTAAAATCCGTTGTTTTAGAAGGCGATGTTTCCTCAATGGAAGAAAGAATGGAAGCAGGTTATGCGGCCGCCCGCTGCGGTTTTAAGGGAGTTGTAAACGATTTAACTATAAACGGCCGGGGTGAAGAACCTATGCGTTTACCCAAAATCAAGGATTCTCTTTTAGAGGACAGGGACTTTGATGCGGTAATTATAGGCGGAGGAGTAATAGGCTGTTCTATCGCCCGCGAACTATCCCGCTACGATTTAAAAATAGCCCTCTTTGAAAAAGAAAGCGATGTTGCGATGCAGGCTTCGGGACACAATGACGGAATGATTCATCCGGGCTTTGCAGATAATCCTAAAAAAATAAAGGGAAAGCTCAACACTCGCGGAAACAGGATGTACACAAAGGTTTCAGAAGAGCTGGGCTTTGATATAAACCGCTGCGGAAGTTTTTTTCTTTTTTACCATCCTATTTTAAAATTACTGGTTCCCATAATGAAAAAAAGATGCCGCCTCAACGGGGTGGACGGAGATTACGGTTACCGCTCCCGAGAAGCAGTAAAAAAAATAGACCCATTTATGACCGATAAAAACTACGGCGGCTTTTGGCTTCCTTCGGCGGGTGTCGCTTCGCCCATGAAGGTTACTATTTGTTATGCAGAAAACGCTTGCGAAAACGGAGTGGAATTCTTTTTTAACACTGCCCTTATCGGCGTCAAAAAAGAAGGAAGCACTATTACCGAACTTATAACCAACCGCGGTACTTGCCGGACAAAACTTCTTATAAACGCTGCCGGAGTTTGGGCCGATAAGGTTGCAGACCTTGCCGGCGACAGATTTTTTTCGATACATACACGCAAGGGAACGGATGCTATTCTCGATAAGAAACTAAACGGTTTACAAAAAACATGCTCCGCCATGCCGAGTCTTTTAAGGCTGCGCAAGGGGCACTCAAAGGGCGGCGGAATCATGCCCTGTGTTGAAGGCAATCTTTTAATAGGCCCTAATGCAATAGAAGTTATGGATCGGGAGGACTTTTCTACAAAACCCGAAGCCCTTGAAGAAATAAAAAAACACTTAAAGCTCAATTCAAAGGTTTCGTCTTCAGACATAATAACCTACTATAGCGGAACCAGAGCCTGCACATGGGAAGAAGATTTTATCGTCGAAGCTTCAGAGCGGGTAGAAAACTTGGTACACGCTGCAGGAATTCAGTCCCCGGGCTTTGCCTCCGCTCCGTCCATTGCGGAGGACATCGTAAAGATTTCCGTTTCAATTTTAAAGAAAAAAATAGATGTAAGTTTAAAAGAAAATTTTTCACCCGTCCGAAAGGCTATGAAACCCGTTTCCGAAATGGAAACTAATGAAAGACAGGAACTAATCGAAAAAAATCCCCAATACGGAAAAATCATCTGCCGCTGCGAACAGGTCAGCGAAGGCGAAATAAGGGATTCGGTAAACAACCCCCTAAACGTATTTACCCTTGATGCCGTTAAAAGAAGAATAAGAGCCGGAGCCGGCAGATGTCACGGAGGCTTTTGTACTCCCCATATTTTAAAAATTATTGCGGAAGAAAAAGGTATCCCGATAGAAAAGCTTACAAAGAAGGGAGAGGGCTCCGAGATTGTTCAGCCGATAGAAAAATTTGAAGCCTTTAGCGGAGGCGAAAAATGAAACAGCTTGCATTTACCGATTATGATGTCATCGTTATAGGCGGAGGCCCTGCAGGAATGGCCGCAGCTCTGGCTGCCTCAGAAAAAAATCCTAAACTGAAAATTGCCCTTATCGAAAGAGAGGGGCAGATAGGCGGCATCTTAAAACAGTGCATTCATGACGGCTTCGGTCTAATCCGTTTTAAGGAAAGACTGACCGGTCCTGAATATGCATGGCGCTATAAAGAAATGGCAGAAGCAAAAGAAAATATAGATATTTTTCTTTTTACATTTTTAACCAAGCTAAAAAAAGAAAATGATTTGTTCTGCATGGAATTTACAAATCCCGAATACGGAATTTTTGAGCTAAAGGCAAGGAGTCTTGTTGCAGCTATGGGCTGCCGCGAAAGGACGGACAGGCAGGTAAACATCCATGGGGAAAGACCCGCAGGTATTTTTACGGCAGGACAGGCACAAGCCCTCATAAACCTGCACGGCTTCATGCCCGGGAAAAAATGCGTAATCTTAGGTTCGGGAGACATAGGCCTCATAATGGCCCGCCGCCTCACTCTTGAGGGGGCTCATGTAGAAGGGGTATACGAAATTAAACCTACCCCCTCAGGACTAAGCCGAAATATCGTGCAATGCCTTGACGACTACGGCATTCCTCTCCATCTATCCGCTACGGTTACCGAAGTTGAGGGCAGGGAAAGGGTAGAAGCTGTAAAGATTGCCCAAGTAGATAAACAAATGAAGCCTATTGCAGGAACCGAAAAAAGAATCCCCTGCGATACCCTGATTTTAAGCGTAGGCCTCATTCCTGAAAACGATATACTGTCAAGCTTAAATGTTCCTATAGACGGAAGAACAAAGGGTCCCATCGTTGACCAGTTTATGCACACGGAAGCTGCGGGGCTCTTTTCTTGCGGAAATGCCTTGCATGTAAACGACCTTGTAGATTATGTTTCCGAGTCGGGAAAAATCGCAGGAGAAGCAGCCGCCGATTTTGCTTTAAACATGGGAGCCGAGGAGGAGAAACTTTTCCCGTTAAAAATAAGCAATAAGACTAAAAAACTTTTGCCTTTAAATATCATCGGAAAAATTCTCTATGTTGTTCCGCAAAAAATAGACACTGAAGCAGAGGGTTCTATTATCTTTTATTTTAGAGCCGCAGAAGAAATGCAAAACACCGGCCTAAACTTAAAAGCAGACGGTAAAACCGTCTTTGAGCGAAAATACGAAGAGCTTAAACCTCCCGAAATGGAACGCTTTATTCTGCCTTGCGAAAAATTAAGAGGAGCCGAAAAGCTTGAAATAGTTTTAAGCGAATCTTCAGAGGGGGTCAATGATGGAAACTAAAAGCCTTATCTGCACAGCCTGCCCCAGAGGCTGCCGCTTGAGCGTAAAAATCGAAAATGAAAACATCAGCGTTTCCGGAAATAAATGTCCCAAGGGGCTTTCCTACGGAAAATCGGAAGCTGTCTGCCCGATGAGAATTCTTACAAGCACGATAACCTCTTCAGTAGAAGGCTTTCCGAGGCTCCCCGTAAAAACAAGCGTAGAAGTTCCTTTAAAAAACTTTTCAGAATATATGCATCTTATCCGCAAACTTAAAGCGGACTCATTAAAAATGCCCGGCGACATAATCGTAAAAAACTTTGCCGAAAGCGGGGCAGATTTAATCGCAGCAGGAGGCTCCCTATGAAAACCATCTTAACGGTCGATTGCGGAACCCAAAGTTTGCGTACAACGCTCTTTGACTTAAAGGGAAATATCTTGGCGGCAAACCGCATTCCGTATAAACCTCATACAAGCCCTCAACCTGCATGGGCCGAACAAGATGTAAAAGTTTACTGGAATGCTCTAAAAGAAGGCCTTGCCGGTCTTAAAGAAAAAGAGCCTCTTCACTTTGAAAATATTGCCGGAATGGGTGTATCTTCGATGAGGGCTACAACGGTTCTTGTCGGCAAAGACGGAAATGTGCTGCGGCCTGCAATCGTATGGCTCGACAACAGAACAGCCAGAGGCCCCTATCATCCCAACCGCCTTATACGCACAGCCTTTCATGCAGCGGGAGTTTATGATTCTATAGTTACAGTTCAGTCAAATTGTAAGATAAACTGGTTTAGAGAAAACGAACCTGAAATCTGGGACAAAACATGGAAGATGTTTTTTCTTTCAGGATGGTTTATTTATAAGCTGACCGGAAAGGCATGCGATGCCGTCTCCTCGATGGTAGGTTACATTCCATTTGTAAACCGAAAAAGAACATGGGCAAAAAAACATTCGATCGAAGAAACTCTCATGCCATTGGAAAACGAAAAACGGCATGACCTTATAGAAAGCGGAAAAATAATCGGCACTTTAACGGACGAAGTTTCAAAAGAATTGGGACTCCCGCAAGGTATTCCTCTTGTTGCCTGCGGAAGCGACAAGGCTTGCGAAACTATAGGAGCCGGCGTAATAGATTCTTCTATGGCTTCTTTAAGTTTCGGCACAACGGCCACAATCGAAGTTTGCTCAAAAAAATACTTTGAATATAAAAAACTCTTTCCTGCCTATTGCGGCATTCTCCCCGATACATGGCTTTCGGAATTGGAAATCTTCCGAGGTTATTGGATGATAAGCTGGTTTAAAGAAGAGCTGGGGAAAGAAGAATGTAAGGCAGCCGAATCTAAGGGCATCATCCCTGAAGTTATTTTGGATAAACTTTTACATGCCTCGCCTCCGGGCGGAAGAGGCCTCATGCTCCAGCCTTACTGGGGAGCGAGTATCTTTGACCGCTATGCAAAGGGGAGCATCATAGGCTTCGGCGATGTGCACGGAAGAGATGACTTATACAGGGCTATAATCGAAGGCCTTGCCTACTCCTTGCGTGAAGGCTTGGAATTAATCGAAGCAAAAGGAAATTTAAGATGCGAAAAAGTTGCTGCCTCAGGAGGAGCTTCTCAAAGCGATGCAATCTGCCAAATTACCGCAGACATTTTAAACCGTCCCCTTGTACGGGGAAAAACGCCGGAAGCTTCTTCCCTAGGAGCCGCAATCATAACCGCTGCAGGAATCGGAGAGTATGCTTCAATCAAAGATGCCGTAAAGGAAATGGTCTTATACGAAAAGGAATTTATACCGAATCCTGAACACCGCACCCTTTATGACGGCCTTTTCAGCGTATACAAAAAAATATATCCTGCACTAAAAGATATTTATAAGGATATACAAAGAGTAACAAATTATCCCGAAACAAAAAAGATGAACGAGTAAGATAGAATTGAAGATACAATTTTCCCTTGACAGCTCCGCTCTTTTACCCTATAATATTGACCATGATACAACACGGTATTTTATTAGAAAAAAAGTTGGACTTTTATTCAAAAACTACTAGACAAAATAAAAAAAATGAGTATACTACCCCCCCCCCCCCGAATTTTTTGAAATATGCGGACAATTACTGCGTTACTGCGAAAAAATTAATCCTCAACGTATCAAAGATACGCCTTCGGTTAATTTTTTCTTGTGCCTTGTACTTGCCTCGCCTATTTCAAAAAAGGATTTTTACAAAAAACAGTCCTTGGCATATCAAAAGCGGCACGGATGCCGCCTATTCCAAGCTGCAGCAAGTTTTTCGTCAGAAAAACTTGTCGTTGGACAGCGTACACGGACGTACGCTGTCCAACATGCCTGCGGGTGTTTTTTGTACGCTCCTAGCATCTACTCCGCCTATTTGCAAAAAGGCCGGTTACATTTGGCAAACAGCACAGCTTTTTTACAAACAATCAACTATCTCATAAAACACGGAAAAAGATATTCCGTTTTATATACCAAAATGTCCTTTTCGGATTGGGACTCGCCAATCCAAACAAAACTAAACCCTTCCCTTCGAAAAACGGGGTTCTTAGGGGCGTAAGCCCCTAAGCCGCACTTTTCTTTTTTCGGGGTCATAGGGGGGCTTCTTTCTTTTGTCGGAAAAAAGAAAAAAGCACCCCTAATTGGGGGGATTTTTAAGGGGGACATCCCCCTTAAACTACAGGAGATTAATATGAAACATCGTTTTTCACTACGAAACAAATTGATGATTATCTTCGGCTTGCTTATTCTTACGGTCGGTTTTATACTTAGCGTTTTAGCTATACGCACTGCACGCAAAGCCGTAACCGAAAAGGTAGCAACACACCTTATAGACAAGGCAACCGATACGGCTGAAATTCTTGACGGGCGTGTTAATTCATTCTTTCAATTTTTTGAGGGTATTGCTCGTACACCGATGCTCCGAGACAGCACTCTTTCATATCAAGAGAAAACGGCGTATTTGATGAAAGAAGCGGCTTTTAATGAAAGAATAAAAGAACTGGATATAACCGATAAAAACGGAAACTTTTACTATGCAGGAGGTTCCGTTCAAGTAAGCGACAGGGAATGGTTTCAAAAGGCTCTTTCCGGAGAAAAATTCGTTACCGAACCGTACATAGAAAGAGCGACTGGAACACTTGTAATAACTTTTGCAGTTCCCGTTTTCGATTCCACCCATACCGTAGTCGGGGTTTTATCCGCCGACGTCAATGGTTTACAGCTATCGGAAGACATATCGGATATCGTCGTAGGCAAAACGGGAGTTTGCTACATTTTAGGACTGACCGGAACTACCATCGCCGATAAAGATGAGGAACTGGTAAAAAACCGCATAAATTTCAGCGAAGAGGCAAAAAAAGATGCCGCTTTTACTTCTCTTGCCGATTTTGAAAAAATGGCGGTCGAAATCGACGAGCCTTCAATCGGTTTTTATGAATACAAGGGTATAAGCAAAATAGCTTCGTATGCCACTATGAAAACCACTGGTTGGAAAGTTATTGTTCAGGCCCCCAAAGATGAATTTATGGGAACCGTTAATGAACTGAAGCTTGAAATGATTCTCATCGGGTTCGGTGTTTTAGCAGTCAGTTTGATTATCGTCTTTTTTGTTGCCCGTGCAATGATAAAACCCGTTAATGTTGTCGTTGGTGCTCTAAAAGATATTGCCCAAGGCGAAGGTGATTTGACTGTACGCTTGCCCGTTACCGGCAACGATGAGGTTACCGACCTCTCCAACTACTTCAATCAAACCATTTCCAAAATCGGCTCGTCGATTAAAGCCGTCGGTGAAAGCAGTGAAGATATGACACATATCGGAAACGAGCTTGCTTCCAATATGACAGAAACAGCGAGTGCCGTTCACCAAATAAGTGCGAACATTGACGGCGTTAAGCAGCAGGCTTTGACCCAAGCTGCAAGTGTTACCGAAACGGCTGCAACAGTAGAAGAAATTATCCGCACAATAAAACAGCTTAACGGCAGTATCGAAAATCAAGCAGCTTCCGTTGCCGAGTCTTCTTCAGCTATCGAGCAAATGGTCGGCAATATCGCTTCAATCACGCAGACACTCGGCAAAACCGATGATGTTATAAAAACTCTTGCTTCAGCCACGGCCAACGGCAAAGAAACAGTTACAGGAGCGAACAGCGTTACGCAAAAAATAGCCGAAGAATCCGGCGGTCTATTGGAGGCTTCAAGTGTTATTCAGCACATCGCAAGCCAAACCAACTTGCTCGCAATGAACGCCGCAATCGAAGCCGCCCACGCAGGCGAAGCAGGCAAGGGCTTTGCCGTCGTTGCCGACGAAATCCGTAAGCTCGCAGAAGAATCCAGCACTCAAGGCAAAACCATTACTTCCACCCTTAAAGTCCTCTCCGGCGAGATTGAGGCTCTTTCAGCCTCTTCAAAAACGGCAGAAGAAAAGTTCAACGCCATCTTCAACTTATCCGAACAAGTCAAAACTATGAGCCAAAACCTCATGGACGCTATGCGTGAACAGGAAAACGGCAGTAAAGAAGTGCTCACTGCAATCCGCGACATCAACATGGTAACCAACCAAGTCAACGACGGCTCCGCAGAAATGCTCCGCGGCGGCGAAAATGTTGCCGAAGAAATGCAAAAACTCGATGAGCTTACCCGCGTCATCACCGACAGCATGAACGAGATGGCCTCCGGTGCCGTACAAATCAGTAATGCCGTACAAGAAGTAAACGCAATAAGTCAAAAAAATAAGCAAAGTATTGAGAATTTGGCAAACGAGGTTTCTAAATTTAAGGTGTAAGTTAGGATTATGAAGAAAAAGAAACTTAAAACAAGCCTTACGGGAAGGTACAAAACAAAGGTCTTAACCGATCTGATTGACCTAACCGTTAGGGCTATTCAAACTTCGATAGAAGAAACAAAAAGCCTCTTTAAAAAGCACCATTAAGAGGCCTGCCAACTTGCCGAAGAGGTAGGAAAGTTTAAGGTGTAATTTGACTTGCATTATTTTTCAAATAGGTTTAATATAGCTTTATAAAGGAAGAATAGACTTATGGGAAAAAGATATGAGTACAAGGATTTTAAACCGGTTTGGGAACAGGTACCGCCTCCAAAGGACTCTTTTAGAGAAGCTGCGAAGTGGGGAGACCCAAATGAATTTAAGGAGCCTAACGAAAGACTTTATAAATATATGAAAACGGTCTTCGGCATAGGAGATGAGACATTTAAACAAAAGCGTTTTGAAGGACTTGAGGCCTTGCCTGAAAGCCTTCCCGTAAACCTCGACCAAAAACACATTGAGGCCTTAAAAGAAATTTTCGGAGAGGCCGATGTCAGCACGGCTGTTAAGGATAGGGTATCGGTCGCTTACGGAAAAACTATGTACGATGCCTACCGCCTCCGTGAGGGCATCCTTGAAAACATCGCCGATGTTGTAGTATACCCTTCCGATCATGACCAAATAGTTAAACTTGTAGCATACGCAAATGAACACAAAATTCCCCTCTATGTGTACGGAGGCGGTTCTTCCGTTACCAGAGGCGTTGAAGCAGTAAGGGGCGGCATATCCCTCGATATGCGTAAAAACTTTAACAAGGTTTTAGCCTTTAACGAAACAGACCAGACAATTACGGTGCAAGCCGGAATGTCGGGGCCCCAACTGGAAGCTCACTTAAACAATGCCCAAAAAGAATTCAATGCAAAGATGGCCTACACCTGCGGACACTTCCCGCAATCCTTTGAATACTCATCCGTGGGAGGATGGGTAGTTACCCGCGGAGCAGGACAAAATTCCACATATTACGGAAATATAAAGGACATAGTTTTTCAACAAACCTATGTAACTCCTGCGGGCATCGTCAAAAGCTACGGACTTCCCGCCCATGCGGTCGGACCGGACATCGACGAGCTTATGATGGGGAGCGAGGGCTCTTTCGGAATTCTTACAAATGTTACCTTGCGCTTCTTTAAATACAGGCCGGAAACCCGCAAAAAGTTCAGCTTTATATTTAAAACTTGGGAAGCCGGAATGAAAGCATGCCGCGAGATTATGCAAAACGAATCGGGCTTTCCCTCGGTGTTTAGGCTTTCGGATGCGGAAGAAACCGACATGGCGTTAAAGCTCTACGGAGTTGAAGGCACCATAGCCGAAACTGCGATGAACCTCATGGGATATAAACCGATGAAACGCTGCCTCTTTTTAGGCTGGAGCGAAGGGGCTAAAGAATTTTCAAAGCAGCTTTACAAAAAGGTAAAGCGGATATGTAAACAAAACGGCGGACTTTTTTTAACGGGTAAGCCTGTAGACGGCTGGGAGCACGGCCGCTTTACGGATCCGTATTTAAGAGAATCCTTACAAGATTACGGAGTAATAATAGACACAATGGAATGCAGCGTAACATGGGATATGATGCCGAGAGTTCACGAAGAGGTAAGAAGATTTGCAAAATCCCGCCCTCACACGGTCTGCATGACCCATCTTTCCCATGCCTATCCGCAAGGAGCAAACCTGTACTTTATCTTTATAGGTCTTTTTAAAAACAAGGAAGAATATGTGGAATACCAGTACGGCATCTTCGATAACATAATGAAGGCAGGAGCGGCCATGAGCCACCACCACGGTGTAGGCAAGATGACGGCAGCTTGGGTGGAAGAATCCATAGGCCAAACCAATTTTGAAATCTTTAAGGCTTTAAAAAAACATTTCGACCCGAACAATATAATGAATCCGGGCGGAACCCTTGGCCTAGATATGACTGAAGACCAAAAAAGAAAACCAAAATACGCCGGAAAGACTTGGAAAGAAAAATAACTATGTGTAGAGCAAACTTATTTTGTAAAGCGGAGTAGATATAAAATGAAACCGCCAAGCCCGCAAGGGACGCCAAGGGAAAATGAAAGAATATGTTATCAAAACACCATCAAAATTCCTTTGCGCTCTTGGTATCTTTGCGGTTAAATTAAAAAAATTAAAGAAATTCCCAAAAAGGCATATTGAATTTTTTTCCCCCTTATGCTAAGCTCATATTGCCGGGGTGCTTTTACAAGCTGAGAACATACCCGCAAAGGGCTGTCCGCACGGATGCCCTATTACCTGATCCGGATAATACCGGCGGAGGGAGCATATGAAAAATCATTTACGCTCTATTTTAATTTTCTCTTTTTTAATTATCGGTTGTGCCGCTCTTTTTGCAGGCGGTGCAAAAGAATCTGACGGAACAAAGGTTGTGGTTTACACAACAAAATCCTTTGCTGCCGACTACGGCCCCGGCCCGAAAATTGCCGAGCTCTTTAAGGCAAAAACGGGCAAAGAGGTTGAATATGTCATCTGCAAAGAAGGCGTTTTGAACAGGGTCATACTGGAAGGAAAGGCTTCTACAGCCGATGTCCTCATCGGTATAGATAATCACCTTATCGAAAAGGCCCGCAAAGCAAAACTTTTAAAAGCCTACAAACCTACGGCCTCAGACAAAATAGATTCAGGCGTTCTTATTGCCGATGACTGGCTTTTAACCCCCTTTGACTACGGCTATTTTGCCTTTATGTTCGACACAAAAGCCAAAATCAAAAAGCCCACATCTTTAAAAGAGTTGACCGAGCCCGTTTATGCAAAAAAGATTGTTATTTTGGATCCGAGTTCCAGCACAACAGGACTGGGCTTGGCCGCTTGGACAAGGGCTGTATTTGGAGATAATTACCTAGACTTTTGGAAGGCCCTCAAGCCAAATATCTTTGCCATGGCCCCCAAGTGGAGTACGGGCTACGGCTATTTTACAGCCGGAGAAGCTCCCATAGCCATCTCTTACACAAGCAGCCTCGCCTCCCATGTTTTATATGATAAAACAAACCGATTTCAGCCATTGATTTTTGAAGAAGGACATATTATTCAGATTGAAGGCATGGGTATTGCTGCCAATGCAGCTAATACTAAAGGAGCAAAGGAATTTATAGACTTTATGCTGACGGAAGAAGCTCAAAGCCTCCTGCCCGAAACGCAGTTTATGTACCCCGTTATCAAGGGACTTGCTCTTCCTGCTTCTTATAAGGATGTTCCCAAACCTGCAAAAGTTTTGCGTATTCCTTCAGAAGATCAAACCGAATCGGTAAATGCCGTAATCAATGTTTTACAAAAATAAAAAACAAAGCCGAGATACTCGGCCTGACCGAGTTTTTCGGCCGAGCGGCCTATCAAAGGTAGGCCGCCTTGTTTTACCGCTTGGCGGCCTCATCTTTTTTCTTGTACTGCTTTCTTTTTTTCTTCCGCTGATTTTAAGCTTTGTTCCCTTATTTTCTTCACGCTTTGACTTTTCGCATATTACGGGGGTAAAAAGCTCTTTTGACTTTTCGCAGATTTTTAGGATTACAGCCTTTACGGTTTCTCAGGCTTTTTTTTCCTCAGCCCTTGCCTGTGCGGTAGGCTTTGCTGCCGCTTATTTTTGTGCAAGAAAAAATTTTCGGGGTAGAAAATTTTTAATGGCTCTGTCGAGTGTCCCCCTCTGCGTGCCTGCAATAATCGTTGCCCTTTCCTTTATAATATTTTTCGGCAATAACGGAATCCTCAATTCTTTTTTAAAGAGCTTATTAAACCAAGACGAACCGCCTGTCAATTTTGTGTTTTCGATGACAGGAGTAATTATAATCCACGGCTTTTACAACTTTCCCCTTGCGATGAAAACAATTTCTCAAGTTTGGGAACGCTTAAGCGAAGATGAACCTAATGCAGCCCTCCTTTTAGGCGCAAGTAAATTTAGAATCTTTAAGACCATAACCTTTCCGGCTCTTTTAAATTCGATAGCCGTTTCCTTTTTGTTGATTTTCCTTTTTTGCTTTTTTAGTTTTATAATAATCCTGCTTTTCGGAGGCCTTGCCCTTACTACCTTAGAGGTAGAACTTTACAAGGCAGCCCGCACAAAATTGGATATGAACCTTGCCGCAAAGATAGCCCTCACCGAAATATCTGCGGCCTTAATTTTAATCTTCATCTATTCTAAGCTGCAAAAAAAGATGATGGTACAAAACGAAAACCTAAAAGGAATAAGGGAGCGGACTGCAATAAAAGGCTTTGGACAAAAAGTTTTTTTTAGCTTTACGATTTTTATAATTATTCTTTTTTTAATAGCGCCCTTATTTTCTATCTTTTTACATTCTACATATAATGTAAATTATACTTCTATCTTTAATAAATTCTTTTATTTTAAAGCATGGAAAAATATTTTTTTATCCCGAACTTTTTGGATGGCTCTTTGGACAAGTATCAAAATCGGTATTCTTACAGCCCTTGTAAGCCTCATAGCTTCTTTGTTCTTCGCATACATTACCGTCTTTTATAACCGGAGAAAAATATACGCGGTTCCCTATCTGCCCTTGGCCGTTTCATCGGTAATGCTGGGCTTCGGCTGGCTCTTATTAAGACCCAACGGAACGGAGCTCATTTTAATCTTTGCACAAAGCTCACTTGCATGGCCCTTTGCGTGGACTCAGATACAGACCGCGCTTTTACGCATTCCTCAAAATATTATCAATGCAGCAGTCTTGCTTTCACCGGACAAAAAAACGGCCTTTTTTAAGGTGATAGTACCCATGTGCAAGAAGGGCATCTTTTCCGCCTTGGCCTTTGTCTTTGCCATAAGTGCGGGCGATGCTTCCTTGCCAATAGTTTTAAACATACCGCGGTTTAATAACCTTGCCCTGCTGATTTTCGATTATGCTTCTTCATACCGCTTTGTAGAATCTTCTGCGGTTGCAGTCGTCTTAAGCCTTATAACCGGCTTTGTTTTCTTTTTACAGGAAAAAGAAATTTAAAATAATTTAAGGAGAAACCGATGGAAAACGAAAAAGCATTTTTACAGCTTAAAAACATAAAAAAACATTTTACCGAAAAAGATATTTCCATTTCCTTTGAATTAAAAAAGGGGAAAGCTCTTGCCCTCCTCGGTCCTTCGGGCTGCGGCAAAACAACGGTTCTAAAAATAATCGCAGGCCTTGTCTCTGCGGATTCGGGAGAAATTATTTTGGACGGAAAGAATATCAATCACACGCCTCCCGGTAAACGCGGAATCGGAATGGTCTTTCAGGACTATGCCCTCTTCCCTCATCTCAATGTTGAAGAAAACATTTTCTACGGTTTGGTTTCCCAAGGCATGTCCAAAAAGGAAGCCCGTAAGGCCATTGCCCCCCTCGTCGAGCTGTTTCATTTGGAGGCCTTACAAAAACGCAAAACGGATCTCCTTTCGGGCGGAGAAAAACAAAGGGTTTCTCTTGCACGGAGCCTTGCAGTAAAGCCCGCCCTCATCCTCTTTGATGAACCCCTTTCTGCCCTCGATGCAGACCTTCGCCTGCACTTGCGTAAAGAATTAAGAGCCAAGCAGGAGAGCTTGGGCTACACAGCCGTTTATGTTACCCACGACAAAGACGAGGCTGCCGCCCTTGCCGATGAGGTGCTCTACATGGGCTAGAAGCTAGGCTCCATATTCTAGTAAAAAATCGATTATGTTTTTGTGGATAATTCCGTCCTGACTAAAATCCATAGAATCCAAGGAGAGTACATATTTAGGAAAATTATCCTTGATTGCCTTATAAACACCGAATTCTCTTTCCCTTGTGGATTCATCTCCCATTTTATAAGCGACTTGATAATAAGAAACATCGTTTTCTCTTTTAGCTATAAAGTCGATTTCTTTGTCTTTTACCTTGCCTATTGTAACCTCATAGCCTCTGGAACGAAGTTCAATATAGACAATATTTTCGAGCACTCTTTCAATGTCTTTCATATTGGAAAATCCTCGTGCCTGCCTAAACCCGTGATCCGTCAGATAGTATTTTTCGTCGATTTTAAGCACCTTTTTTCCCGCAGTATCGTAGCGGGGCACCTTTTTTATGATAAAGGCTTTACTGCAATAATCCAAATAATTAAGTACCGTATCCGTCGAAACATTTCTGTTTTCATTTTTAAAATAATTTTTTATACTGTTTGCAGAAAAGGTGTGCCCTATGTTTGCCATAGCATAATCTAAGATACGGTTAAATATATCCACATCCCTTATATTATTGTACTGTAAAACATCTTTAACCAAAACGGTATTATAAACATCATTTAAGTATTTAAAAGACGGAACTTCCTCCAAATTAAAATACTTCAAAAAAGGCATTCCTCCTGTTTTAACAAAAGCAAAAAACAAATCTTCCCTAGAAAGAGCCTTACCATCAAAGCATCTTATAAATTCCCCAAAGCTGAAAGGTTGAATTTCAAATTCCACATATCTTCCGGCCAGTAGACTTGCAAGATCTCCAGAAAGCAAGCCGGAATTTGAGCCTGTAAGATAAATATCGCAATCCAAATCAACCCGCAGTCCGTTTATAACCTGCTCCCAATTTTCTACAAACTGTATTTCGTCAAAGAAAAAATATATTCTTCCGGTTAAGTCCTTGATTAAGGGCTTTAGGTATTCAATCAAGGCTTCGGCCTTGTTTACCGTAAAAAGCTCTATGGATTCAAAATTAAGATAAATTTTATTTTTATTGGGTATGTGGTGAAAAACCTCATCTTTTATGAGCAGTAAAATAGTTGATTTTCCAACCCGTCTCATACCGGATAGAACCTTAATAATGGGCTTATCGATAAACTGCCGGATTTTTTCCATATAGCGTGATCTTACAATATAGCTCATTCCATCACCTCTTATACTTCGATTATAGTCGAAATAAAAGATAAAATCAAGAAGAATTTCGATTATAGTCGATAAAATTAGTATTTTTTACTATAGTTTCGACTATAATCGAAAATATTGGTATTTTTGTTATAATTTCGATTATAATCGAAATTATAGAACGGATTTATTTCTTATATATTTTGAAGATCGGCCGCTGCCGATAATTTTGATTAATCCATCCCTTAACATAGTGCCTAAGACAGCCTCAACAGTTGTGGGGCTAATATCGGGATGAATTTTGCATATTTCCGATTTTGAAATTGGGGTAAGGCTGTTTAAAACACAGGCTTCAAGTCTGGCCGTTTTTGTAACTTTTTTTCCGTGCAGAACGGCAAACCGCTTATCAAGTTCTTTATAACATCGGTAAAGGGTGGACAAAAAGTTTTCGATAAAAGGGATATAGTCATTTTTATTTTCATGCCAATAATATGAAGATTTTTTTAGAGAATCATAATAGTACGATTTATAATTATTTATCTGCTCCTCAAAAGAAACATATTTACCTACATCATATCCGTTTTTGTATAATAAAAGAAGAGATAATAACCTTGACATTCTTCCGTTTCCGTCTTTAAAAGGGTGAATGCATAAAAAATCGAGAATGACACATGGTATCAATAATAACTGATTAATACCGCTGTCATCCCGTGCAGAAAGATAAGCAAGCTCCAATTGTTCCATTGCCATAGGTGTTTCTTCAGCAGATATAGGCTGAAATCTGATTTTCCTGTTTCCGTCTGAATCTACTTCAATTATAGAATTATTATAAGTTTTAAACCAGCCGCCGTATTCATATCCTGCCGAAGACATTAAAATTTTATGAAGAGCCAAAATATCTTTAACCGTAAAATCAATATTTTCATAGGCTGAATGAATAGCAGCAAGGGCATCTCGATAACCTGCAATTTCAGCCTCATCATGATTAAGAGGAGCACTGTTTTGATTTACAATAGCATTTATTCTTTCATCGCTTGTAACAATACCTTCGATTGCATTTGAGCTTTTAATAGATTGAATTCTTGCAACTGCTTCAAGTTCCGTAAAAACTTTTAAATAATCTTGTTTTCTGTGTTTTGCCTCATTTTTAAGATCTGCAATCCCTGAAGAAATATTCAAAAGCCCTGCCGGAAGCAAAGCATTTTTTAAAAAAGAATAATCGAATTTTCTCATAAGCAGCCTTTCTACATAAAAATTATGCACTTTTATGCAGAAAGGTCAAGTCTTTCTGCATGAAAATCAAGAATTTTCATGCAGAAACTATGTGAAAGGCTTTATTTTAAGCCGCCTAAATTCAAATATTTTAGAACAGTGGCCAGCACAGCAGAGGTTCCCTTATAAAATAAACTTTCATCCATATCAAATTTATCTGAGTGATGAGGATAAATACTACCGTCTTTCTGTATTATAGGATTGGACAAGACAAAAAACGTACCCGGAGCTTTTTGCAAAAAGTAGGCCATATCTTCACCGGCCATTGTAGGCACCGAAATTTCGTGAATAGAATCTTCTCCCAAAATTTCTTTTGTACTTTCAATAAAAAACTCCGTAAAATCTTCATTATTTATCAAAACAGGATATCTAAAATCATAGACCGTTTTTGCTTCTGCCCTGTATGATTTTGAAATACCTGAAGCAATTTCTTCAATTCTTTTTGCTATAAAATTCCGTTCATTCTCATCTGTAACACGCACTGTTCCTTCAATAAAAACTTCATCGGGTATGATATTAAAAGCGGATCCGCCATGTATCTGCCCTACGGAAATTAAGGCGCGAGAAGTTGGGGGAAGCTCACGGCTTATAATCTTTTGCAGACCGGAAACTATTTCACAAGAGATAGGAACAGGATCTACCGAAAGATGCGGATAAGCCCCATGAGCGCCATACCCCTTTATGATAATCTTGAATTTATCGGCGGCGGCAAAAAAAGGCCCCTTACATGCACCGATCTTTCCTTTTTCAACGCCCGGATAAATATAACCTGCGTGAAGGCCTATGACGGCATCAACCTTTGGATTTTCCATACAGCCTTCTTCAATCATGGGGAGAGCTCCTCCCGGATACTCTTCTCCCGGTTGAAAAAGAATTTTCACACAGCCTTTAAATTCCGATGACAGTTCCTTGAGAACCATACAGGCTCCAAGAGCCATAGCCATGTGCCCGTCATGGCCGCAGGCATGCATACAGCCCTCATGTTTTGATGCAAAACTTAGACCCGTATTTTCTTTTATAGGCAAGGCATCCATATCGGCTCTAATTGCTATACATTTGCCCTTTTCTTTTCCCTCAATAAGTGCAACAATAGCATTCCCATCGACAAGTTTATGATATGGTATTTGCATAGCATCAAGCTGCCTACAAACATAGTCCACAGTTTTGGGAAGGGATAATTGCAATTCGGGAATCTGATGTAAGTCCCGCCTAATTTGAATAATCTTAGCTTCCTTTTGTTTAACCAAGTCAATTATATTATACATATTTAAATTAAACCTCCTTATGTAAATTGTATAATAAAGTATTGCACAGTTTTTTGCAAAAGTCAACACTAATTTTTTTGTTGATTGATTTTTTTAACCTTTTCCTTTATACTTAATGAACGGTAGATATTTTAATAGAGAGACTCCTGTAATTATATGCTTTTATTTTTAGAAAATTTTTTGATAGTTCTTTTTTCTTCTCTTTTTGTATTTCTTAAAACCGGATCGTTTATAGTTATTCCTTACTTTATGATATTTTTTTCTATGGGCCTTTGGAGCGGTATGATACACAGCAACATAAAGCCTTTTATTTTTATTATTTTTGTCATATTTATAGCAGCATTCAATAAAAATCTTGCATTTTTTTCTCCCGTTTTTATCGCTATGAATTTAGAAGCTGAAGAAAATCAAAAGAACTTGTCCATTATTTTTAAATTTCTTCCGTTACTATGTGTATTTTTTAATTTCGATCTTATTTTTTTTCTGTTTACTTTGATTATATTCTTCTATTCGGGTGTTAAGGAAAACTATTTACTTAAAACATTGGAAGTAACCGGCCTAAAAGACAAACTTGCCGAAAGCAAAATTAATTCGAAAAAAAGAGAAAGAATTTTAGAAAACGAGGTTTTAAAAAATGCTGAAGTTTTAATCCTCGCCGAACGAAACAGAATTTCAGGAAGTCTTCATAATTCCATAGGTCACACACTTAGTGCCGGTATTTTACAGGTGAATGCACTAAAATATATTTCAAATCAGAAAGAAGTAAAAGACAGCTTAAATATTTTACAAAATTCTTTAGAAAACGGTATGACCGAAATAAGAGAATGTCTTCATAATATGCATAATGATTCTTTTAATTTACAAACAGGTTTGGAAGAGCTTGTTGAAAACACAAAAAAACCTAAGATACAATTAACATATAAGATAGACTCTATACCTTATGAGCTAAAATACGATATTTTTTCAATAGTAAAAGAAAGTCTTTCAAACACCATCAAACACAGCGGAGCAAGTGAATTGAATTTAAGCGTACTGGAACACATCGGCTTTTACTCTCTTATAATAAAAGATAACGGGCGAGGTTTTTCAGGAAAAGAAATCAAAAATCTAAATTATGGAATAGGCTTAAAGGTTATAGCCGACCTTGTAGAAAAACATAGAGGTATAATTAAATTTTATTCCGAAAACGGATTTAAAACTCATATTATATTTCCAAAAATAAAGGATAAATACAATGAAGATAATAATAGTTGATGATGATTGTCTTGTAGTTTCCTCTTTAAAAACAATATTAACAGTCAACGGGTTCAATATTATTGCAACCGGCTCAAACGGAAGCGAAGCTATTGCCCTCTTTAATGAATACAAACCGGATATTCTTTTAATGGATATCAGAATGCAAAATATGACCGGAATAGAAGCAAGCGAAAAAATTCTATCCGAACATAGCGATGCAAAAATATTATTGCTTACAACCTTTAACGATGAAGAATATATTACAAAGGCAATTAACTTCGGATGTAAGGGTTATATATTAAAACAAAACATAGATTCTCTGGTACCTGCATTAAACGCAGTCGGCGCAGGGAGCATCGTATTCGATTCGGAAATAATATCAAAAATCCCTCAAACAAAACCGGCGCGCTCTCAATTTTCAGGCGACTTAAATGACAGGGAAACGGACATTTTGGAATTAGTTGCAGATGGGCTTAATAATAAAGAAATAGCAAACCGACTTAGTTTAAGTGAAGGAACTGTCCGCAATTATGTTTCTTCCATACTCGAAAAATTGGATTTAAGAGACAGGACACAATTAGTCGTATATTATTATACAAAATAGGAGAACCTTGATTGAAAAAAGAAAAAAATAATAGTCAGAAATTTTTAGCTTGGTATGCAAGAGTTATTCAAGAACAAAAAAAAGGGCTCTATGACTTTAATCAAAAAATATATATCACAATTGTAAGCTTTGTAAATAATGACCTTTTAACTACTGCGGCTGCGGGAGCATATAATTTTTTAATGTCAGCTCTCCCTGTTTTTATTTTAACATTAACTATTTTACTCCGTGTCTTAAAACAAAGTCCTCAGCAAATAAAAGAAGCAATCAGAGCTCTTTCAATTTTTCAAAACACGGTTAATCTTGACAGGTTTTTTCATTTTTTATTGAATGTGAATAGTTTCTCTTTTTTTGAGTTTATTGTTTTGATTTTTGTTTTATGGATGGCCAGACGTTTTTTTGCCACCATTCAGCATTCAATCAGAAAAGTATACCGTAAGAAAATAAAAATAACCCCTTTAAAGACCAGCCTGATAGTTATTCTAGGCGAAATAATTGTTGTTATCCTGCTTGTTTTTCTATTTATATTTTTAATAACGGGCTCTGCGGTATTTAGAAGCGATTTTGCTCAGCCTGTTTTTTCACCGAACTTATTTAGTCTTTTAAGAAATCTATTTAGATTTATTCCCGTTATTTTTATGCAGCTGTTTGTCTGTCTGATATATTATTGGATGCCGCCTATAAAGCCTTCTTTTAAAACGGCTTTTCTTTCATCTGCAGCCTGCACTCTATCTTATTATTTTGTAAAGATATTTTTTATTTTTTTTAGGTCTACGGTTAAATTTACATTTGTATACGGCCTTTTTACAAATGTAATACTTGTCCTAATTCAAGTCTGGTTTTTCTTTTTCTTTTTTGTGTTTTTTGCACAATTTATGTATGTTAATCAGTTTTTTAACAGCTTTATAATTTCACAACTTTACAGGCTCCCAAAAGAAGATGCTCCCGGTTTTTTTAATCAGCTTTTAAGGCATCTTTTTATTAGCCCGCCAAAAGAATATAGAAAACAAACTATAGAAATAAAAGCAGGAGAGACTATTTTTAATTATGAAGATGAATCAAGTGAGATTTACTACATAATAGAAGGAAGCGTAAGAGTCACAAGGTTAAACAAAATTTTGAATTTCGAAAAAGGCGACTTATTCGGAGAGCTTGCATGTCTTTTAAACGGAAAGAGGACGGGTACGGCTGTTGCAGTAACAGATTGTCTTTTAGCTGTTGTGCCGGAAAATATTTTTTTAGAAGCAATTTCAATCGACGGAAATGTTTCAAGGCAGGCCTTAAAAATTTTAGCCGAATCTTTAATAGGCCAAAATTAAAATTTAAAAACGCTTTAGAAAATTCTAAAGCGTTTTTTTAAGTATTTATTCGTGCGGAGGGTTTAATACCCCGACGCTCGCGTCGGGGTTGTTGATTAACTGTTCCTCATTTAAAATTATATTTAGTAACTATCGGCTTTCGGTTTTGAGTAATGTCATTAAAGTATTCATAAAGACTTATGCCTAAAAATGAGCCCATAATATTTACTATGTTCTTATATCCTTTTCCTTTTAAAGCACAAAGAGCATTGTAGCTTCTCTGGCTCGAGCGGCAATGTACATATACAGGCTTATCTTTCGGAATCTCATTCATTCTTTCTCGTAATTGGCTCAAAGGAATATTGAGGGCATTTACAAGATGGCCCGCTTCAAATTCCTTGGGCTCGCGAACGTCAACAATAAAAGCATTGTTTTCTACAAGCTCTCTTACCATTGTAACGGGAACCTGCTTATACACTCCGTTTAAAATATTTAAACCTACAAGAGCGGCATAATTTACAGCATCTTTTGCAGTGCCGAACATAGGGGAATAACAAAGCTCCAACTCTTTTAAGTCTTCCAAAGTTCCGCCCAACATAATAAACGAAGCTATAACATCTATACGCTTATCGACATTTCCTTTTCCTATTGCTTGAGCTCCTAAAATCTTGCCGGAAGGCTTGGCAAAAATCAGCTTAAAGAAAAGAGGATGTGCATCCGGCATAAGACCTACCTTATCTCCGGGAATAACATAGACAAAGTCGTAATTAATTCCCTGTGCCTGACACTCTCTTTCATTGAGACCCGTACATGCGGCATTATAATCAAAGCATTGGATAACTGAAGAACCGATGACTCCCGTATTTCTATGAGGAATGCCGTACATATCATCTGCAGCAGCCCTAGCCTGTCTTTGTGCAGGGCCTGCAAGAGTAAGCCTTGTCTTTTTGCTCGTTATAAAATGACTTACTTCAATAGCATCTCCTACTGCATAAATATCTTCTACATTGGTGCGGTAATTATGATCTACTAAAATAGCTCCCGTATCTCCAAGTTTTACGCCTGCACTTTGAGCTAAAGCAACTTCAGGACGGACACCCAATGACAGAACAACAGCTCCTGCATCAAGCTTTTTGCCGCTCTCAAGGATAATATGGCTGTCGCCTATCTCTTTTATACCGTCGCCCAAAACTAAGTTTACGCCCTTATCGTGCAACTCTTTATGAAGGATTTGGGCCATATCATAATCAAACGGAGCCATTACCTGAGGAAGTTTTTCTACAAGAGAAACATTTTTACCTGCAAGCTTAAAGTTTTCTGCAACCTCAATACCGATAAACCCCGCCCCTATAACAGCAATATCTTTTACATTTTGAGCTTTAACATAATCATCAAGCTTTTTAATGTCAACAACATTCCTTACGGTAAAAACATGAGGCTTATCATATCCCGTTATAGAACGCGGAACCACAGGTACAGCCCCCGGAGAAAGAGCTAATACATCATAAGATTCTTCAAATTCTGTTCCGGTATTTAAGTCTTTTACCTTAACGATTTTTTTTGATGAATCGACAGCCAAAACCTCATGAGAAGTCTTTGCAATAATATTATATTGCTTTTTAAACCGTTCGGGAGTCATCAAAACAAGATTCTCGCTTTCGGGAACAATCCGACTCAAGAAAAAGGGTAAGGCACAATTTGAAAAAGATACATTGGGACCTTTTTCAAACATAATAACTTCAGCATTTTCATCCAAGCGTCTAACTCTCGCGGCAACTGAAGCTCCGCCTGCTACGCCTCCTACAATTACAACTTTCTTTGCCATAAACTACTCCTTAAAATAAAATTTATTCTAAATTGATTTTTTCAAACATTTTTTTATAATAGAGAGATACAGGATCGTCCGGGAATATACTCAAAACCTTATCAAAATATTTAGCTGCAGATCCAACCCCCTCGTTCGATAAAGCTTTTAAAGCCTTTTCCATGTAGCCCTGAGAGCTGTACTTTAAATCACGAATAAAACCATCATCACAATCATAAACTTCATATAAGAATGTTTCCTTGTTCGATGAATTTTTAACCCTTTGTATAGGTCTAATATAATGCTCAGAAATATCATTAAGGGCCTCATAAATTCTATCGGAAATAATCATATAGGAAGAATATTTTTTTGTAGATTCCTGCAAAACTTCTGCAATGTGGTAAGAATTGGAAATAATAATACTATCCATTCGTGTCGAATTACCTATGATACCTAAAAGAATATCCCCCATATCAATTCCTATACCTATTTTTATAGGGGATGAGTTAGGAACTGCAATACTATTATCTCGGATAGCCTTTTGTATATCTATTCCGCATAAAAGAGCAGAATTCGCTCCATCAGGAAATAAAGCAAAAAAACCGTCCCCCAAGTATTTTGTTATTACACCATTATATTTCCGAACAATTGGAGCTACCAATGCAAAATACTCATTCAATAATTCAAAAACTTGATTGGGTGCAAGTTTTTCTGAAGTGTGAGTAAAGGAACGGATATCTATCGAAAGGATTGGCATTGTAAGTTCAACATTATCTCCCAGTTTAACATCCGTTATAGACTTTTTATTTAAAAGCTCTACAATTTGATCAGGCACAAACCTAATAAGAGATCGATTTATAAGCTTCATTTCTACACTTAGATCTTCTATTTTATTTATTGAACCCGAATAATCATCCAATACCATTATCGACAATATGATAACTGCAAAAACCGTCCCTATCTGAATAAAAAAATCTCCCGATATAATACCTAAAGCAATAAATAAGTCATAAACACCGAATAAAAACAATACGGATGTTGCAATAAATATCCATACGGAAAATTCTTTCTTTTTTTTCAAACCTATTATTGCAATACTGATAATATAACTTACACAAAACAAAGCAAAAACTTGGTAGTAACCCAATAAAAATGTTGAAACTTCAGGCGGAAGAACTATAGTGGAAATTGCATATAAAATTGATACGGATAATATAATGATATAAGGAATCTTATACCGTAATTTTAAGGCCTTTGTTAGAAAGACAGTAAAAAAAATAATCGGTAAAGGAACTGTAACATACCGCATAATAAAATTAGCAATCCATGGAATGTCCGGAAATAAAATCATAAAAATATGAGGATAAAAGAAAATTCCCCGAACGGCTAAAACCATGGACGTTAATGCAAACCAAATTACAAAGGAGTTTTTATGGAAAAAGGAAAGCATAAAGAAAAATAAAGCAACTGAAAAAGTTACGGCAAATATAGTACCATAGAAGATCAAATCTCCTCTAAACATTAGTCCTATTTGAGAGGCTTCACCCAAAATAATCGGAGAAAAAATATAACCTTTCTTGTTAAAAAAATTAGAAACATTAATAACTATAGTAGCTGTTCCGTCTTTTAAGGGTCTAAAAGCTATTTGAGATGATCTGGTTCCCGGATTTTCTGTCTCCCGATCTATACCGGGCTGCCCCTGACTTTCACGATCTATTCCATTTATTATAATACTGCAGCTGCTAAAAATATGGGGGACATGAATTGCATAAATGGTACCGGGATCTAAACCATATAATTCTAAACCGTAAGAACCGTAACCAAAAACATTCCCTAAATCCTTGCTTGCAAAATCACCTGGAACCTTAGCATAAGATTCTTCATGGCTATTTTTTAAAGAATAAAACTGATTAGGCGTATAATAAAAATCTCCGCTTAAAGAAAAAAGAGAGGACTTTGATAAGGTCTTCGCGGGAATAGACACCTTACCGTTTTTTACTTCCAAATCTATGATTTTTTGTTCATAAACAAGTTTAAACAAATTAGTTAGATATAAAAGAATAAACAAACAAAAAAAAGGAATAGACCCTAAAAACAACCTTTTCTTTTCTATCGTCATAATTTTTTTACCTCATATATTCTAACCGGTTCATCTTTTCCTCTAAATCTTACCAAGCCGTTATATTCAAATTTAACTTCATTTATGGGAAGATTAGTTACATTCTTTTTAACAACTTCGCTGATAAAAATATTTACTCTTTTTTTTAGAGCATAAAAATGAAGTCTGGAAGCAACATTAACAACATCGGATATAACGGTGCTGTCCATTCTTTCTTCTTCTCCAATCGTACCAAGCATAAGCCTTCCATAATGAATACCTACAGCAAGGTCTATTTTAGGCAATTTACTTATTTCTCTATCCATATTTTCAAGTTGAACTACGGATTTAATTTCAAGCATACACTTTATAACATCATCTGCCGAGCCGTGAAAAAGTACCATTAAGCCCTCAGTTAAATACTTATCGATAAATCCGTTATGAGCCTGAATAATAGGATTGATATTTGCTAAAGTATAATTATAAATTTTAAGAAGACCCAGTCTGTCTTTTTCTGTTTCTAAATCTGTATAAACACCTAAATGAATGAAAGCTATATACATGTCTTTTAAAATATTATCTCCTAACTTAATATCAACGTGTTTTTTTCGTAAAAAATTCATAAATTCGTTCGGAACAAATTTTGCAAGAGCTTCGTTTGTAGCTTCTATCTGCTTCGTAATTCCGATAACCCTATCAGAGCTGTCTCTAAAATTACGCAAAACAACAATGGCCATTGGAATCAATAAGACCAAAACACCTATATGTGATAGGAAAAAGCCCTGTATAATCCTATTTGCAATTAAAACATCTCTTACACCTAAAATTAAAAAGATTGAAAACCCCGTCAAAAAAAGGATTGCCGATGCATCTTTCCGTGAAGCGGCTTTCATAACAATTATTACATTATATGCTGCAAACAATAAAACATAGATTTGCGCAGGCTGAAGCAGCGCAGCCGAAATTCTGATAGGAGCAAAAATATTTATGATAATGTACAATATTCCGGGAACAAGCATAATAAACCAATATCTGCTTTTTATTTTGCTAAAAAGGTTGTTTATAAACAATGCTGCAAATATGATACCCAATGAAAGTGTCATATAACCTATTCTGAAAAGAGCCTCCCCGCTAATACCGGGTATTATTGTTGCAAGCAAAAATTCATCATAGCAGCAAATTCTTAAAGAAAAATTAGCCGCCAACAAACCGAAATAAAGCGATTGCTTTTCTTTAGAATAAAAAATAAACAAAGAAATAAAAAATGCTGCAACCAACAAAAGGATGCCGGCCAATATAGTCAGAGTTAAAACGCTTGCATTTTTTGCATTTAAAAGATCAGAGTAAAAACCGAATTCTATGGGCTTTAAAAAACCGGCCTTATTATCACTAAAATTAGAAACATGAAAAACTAATGTTACTTTTTCCTTCCCGAAAGTCGGAAGGATAATAAACGGGGCATCCCAATTAAAGACTTCAAATTTACGGGAATTACCCACAACACCGCTTCTATAAACTTCCTTCCCTTCAAGGTATGCAGTAAAGGCGGAAGAAACGGTTGCCGTTTTTATTGCATATACACCGCTTGTAGAAAGATTTTTTATTCTTAAAGCATAGGTCCCATATCCGTAAATCGACAGGCCGTCTCCATACTTATGCCAAGATGTATTTATATTCTCATAACGGGTATATTTAGTAAAATCTTCCAAAGGGCTGACAAATTTGTTTGGAATAAAAATCCATTCTCCTTCCAGTACTTGTATATCACCTACAGATATATTTTCTGCATCAAAAACACCTTTTACGACAGCATCTAAACGAGGCTCGGCAGGCTTTATACACGAAGCTAAAAACAGAGAACAGATAAAAATCAGAGTAAACTTTTTCACACACTTACTCCACAAGCGGGGATCTTGTAGGTAAAAGCATATACTCAATAGCGGATATTGTCAATAGGTTATGATTATTTATGAAAAGCTTCTTCAATACGGCTTATTAACTCTTTCGAGGCTATGAATTCCATTTCGGTATCATTATCAAGCACCACCTTTAGTACAGCCGACCCTTTATGAATTCCAAGCAACACGTCTTTAACTTTTTCTTGTTTTACAATCGTGGAAACTCGCACATATCCTAAAGAAAGATTTCTATCAAGAGTATTAAGGTCAAAAAGTTCTACAATTTCTTTAGAATCTAAAATAAAATAGGCTTTTAAAATAAAGGCATCGGCTTTATTATGTAAGGTAAAATTAAAATATGCATCTGAAACATATTCTCTTTGCTTCATTTGATAAGTAAAATCGGCCATTACATGGCTTGAGGAATCTTTTTCACCCTTTAGCACCATTTTTTCGGGACGGATATAGTATTTCATATTACCTGATTCCATATAAGCCGTAATAACTTTTTCCTTCCCTGAAGGAAGGGTACTTATACATGAAGAGAACAAAACCAAAAATGATATTAAAACAAAAAAATACTTTTTCATACAATAAAAAAAACCCCACTATCAAACTAGTGAGGTTGTCGAAGCTATAATAGCCTATTCCCCTGTAACAACTGTAGTTACAATATAATAGGGGATAGCAGGACTGGCAGGATAGTCAACTCTAATGTCAACTGTTCCTACTTTTGTGATACCGCCATTTTTTGCAGCCTGAGCAATTCCGCCTTCACCTTTTATAGGGAAAGCAGCAAAAAATGCCTGAGAAGCTTCACCGGTTTTTCGTCCTACAACACCTGAAGCACCTGCAACAGGTCTTACTGTTGAACATGATGCAATTAAAACAGCAGCAAGTACAACAAACAAAACTAAAGCAATTTTTTTCATTAGTCACTCCTTAAATTATTAGTCTAATAGAGGCTTACCATTTTTTTATATTTATGTCAACATAGGGATCACTCATTATTACATATTTTTTTAAAAAATTTATCGTTTTTTGTAGTTTAAGTGACAAACAATAAGAATTATGCTAAAATATCTCGATATAAATCTTAAATACAAAATAAACTTAATAAGGGGCTTTTATGAATAAAATCTTTAAACAAATAGAAAAAATAGGCATCGTACCTGTCATCGTTTTAGACAATGAAAAAGATGCTCTTCCATTGGGGAAAGCCCTCTCTGCCGCCGGCCTTTTTTGTGCCGAAATCACATTTAGAACGGAAGCAGCCGAAAAAGCTATTCAAGTTTTTTCAAAAAACTTTCCGGATTTTCTTGTAGGAGCAGGCACGGTTCTCTCCCCGGAACAGGCCGACAAAGCTATCGCTGCAGGAGCAAAATTCATCGTAAGCCCCGGACTAAATCCTAAGGTTGTAGAGCATTGCGTTAAGTCAGGCTATCCGATAATTCCCGGAGTTTCCACCGCAGGAGAAATCGAACAGGCTATTAGCTTCGGCCTTGAAGTAGTCAAGTTTTTTCCGGCTGAGGCTGCAGGGGGCTTAAAATTTATAAAGGCTATCTCCGCACCATACCCGAATATAAAATTTATGCCGACCGGAGGAATAAACGCCCAAAATATTGCGGAATATGCGGCTTTTTCAAAGGTAATAGCCTGCGGCGGAAGCTGGATGGTTTCAAAAGAGCTTATAGCTTCAAAAGATTTTAAAAAAATAGAAGAAGAGTCTATCATTGCACTACAAACAGTAAAAGAGGCTCGTAATCCTAAAAAAAGTCCGAGCGCTTTAACTGCATTTTCATACCCAAAAACTTCAACAGAAACAAAGGCCTCAACATCAAATGAAAGCTCTTTAAGCGGAAGCATTGAAACAAACCAAGCACCCAAAGTTATAACAATGGGCGAAATAATGCTCCGCCTTTCACCCACAGGTTTTAACCGTTTTGTTCAAGCCGACGCACTGGAATTGGTTTTCGGCGGAGCGGAGGCAAACGTCGCAGTTTCTTTAGCCAACTTCGGAATGCAATCCTCATACATAACAAAACTGCCGGCCCATGAAATAGGCCAAGCTGCAGTAAACTCTTTGCGCCGATACGGGGTAGATGTTTCAGGCATAATCCGCGGAGGGAAGCGTATAGGTATCTATTTTTTAGAAAAAGGAGCCTCCCAGCGTGCCTCAAAGGTAATATATGACAGGGCTAATTCTGCCATTGCTGAGGCAGCACCAAGCGACTTTAACTGGAAAGAAATTTTTAAAGGAGCCTCATGGTTTCATTTTACGGGAATTACTCCCGCTTTAAGCAAAAATGCTGCCGAAATTTGCCTTGAAGCCTGCAAAACGGCAAGATCAATGGGTATTACCGTTTCATGCGACCTCAACTACCGCAAAAAACTTTGGACCCCCGATGAAGCAAAAGAAACAATGAGCCGCATCTGCGAATTTGTCGATATCTGTATTTCAAATGAAGAAGATGCTGAGAAGGTTTTCGGTATAACCTCAAAGAACACGGACGTAAGTTCCGGCAAGTTAAATGAAAAAGGCTACAAAGAGGTTGCTGCAAAGTTATGCAAAAAATTCGGTTTTCAAAAAGTAGGAATAACCCTGAGAGAATCCACATCAGCCAGTGAAAACAACTGGTCGGCCATGCTTTATACAAAAGGTAAAGCATATTTTAGCAAAAAATACACAATGCAGGTTGTTGACCGGCTAGGAGGCGGTGACAGTTTTGCTGCAGCCTTAATCTGTGCCGAATTAAAAGGCTTTAAACCTCAAAAACAAATCGACTTTGCTTCAGCCGCCTCTTGCTTAAAACACTCTATAAACGGCGACTTTAACCAAGTTTCTTTTGATGAAGTTTTAACTCTTGCCCAAGGAGATGCATCGGGAAGGGTGCAGCGGTAGGGGGATAGGAAAAGCGTAAACTGAGGCGGGTGGTGGGTAATTTTATTTTTCCATACTTTGAGCATGAGATTTTGCATTATTAACAAAAGTTTTTAAATCCATTTTGTCAAAATATTCTCTTTGCCATTTTGTATAATCGAATCGTTCCCTTCGTACAGCAGCAATAAAGTATTCTGCTTCAACGACACCCATTGTTTCTATCAGACATTCCATACCACGAGAGAGAAGCTCTATCGTAGTCGGCGGTACAATCATTTCAGTCATCATTTTTATTACCTCCATTTAATAAATCTATGAATTCTATCGGATTAAGTAATTTTAAAGTATCGCTTTTATATTTCAACATACCTTTATCCGTGCTCAAAAGATAGTCACATTTCATCATTTCAGCACAAACTATGTGACAAGAATCCTTCATCTTTACTCCCGTTGCCATCACTATTTCTGCCTTTGTAATGACTTCTTCCGATTTTTCACTACAGACATAATCAGAAACATTGTCGTTTAAAAAATTCTTTATGGCAGTTTTTCTATCCATATAGGGATTACAAGAATTTTCATAATCTAAAATAAACGAAGAAGCTAGTTCCAGATGTTTTTCTTTTATAAGCAACTGAACAAGCAACTTTGCCTGTGTTTCAAGTGAAATCGACAAATAATTTTGGTCGTCATATGGCCGATTGTAACAACAGTTATCAAGATAAACTTTCATGGTCATAATTATATCACATTTTGAAAATTCTTGCACTATATTAAATTGAACGTTATCTGGTGTCCGCCATTTTTCTAGAATAAAGTCTGATAATATAGAAAATTATTATATCTCGTATCGAAATTCCTTTTTTCAAATTTTACTATCTATTGCAAACTTTTCGTACAATAATTATGAAAGGGGGAAAATTTTTTCTTTTAAATAATTTTATTGGAGCAAAAAATGAAAAAATTGTTTAAACTAACTCTCCGCAACGACTATGCTTTTAAGCGCGTATTCGGAGCGGAGGAAAATAAAGATGTTCTACAGGACTTACTGCAATGTATCCTAGACATTCCGCCTGAAACAATCGCGGGCTTGGAACTTCTCGATAAGGAGTTTCATAAGGAGCTTTTAAGTGAAAAGCTAGGTATTTTGGATATCAAGTTAAGGCTAAAAGACGGAACTTTTGTCGATATTGAAATTCAAAACAACTGGCATTTTGATTTTCCTGAAAGAACCCTATATTATTGGTCTAAGATGTATAATGAAAACATAAAACAAGGTCAAGACTATTGTAAAATTTTTAGCCGAATGTTATTATAATAATGGGAATACAATTTAATATATCAAAAGTTAAGAAGGGGTTTCCAAAGGGAACTCCCTTTGGCAGACGGAAAAGATAGGAGGGGTTATAGGGGAGGAAAGAAAACCTGTTCTGTCGGGTTGTCTTTCCTCCCCTAATTGATTGGGAGGTGAGAGAAGTGTTAGCAGAAAATTCAGAGATAATGAAAAAAGCAAATGCCGCTATTTCTGTAATGGAAATGAGTCCTAAAGATAAATGGCTATATGATTCCCGTATGAAATATGAACATGACAGGGCTTCATGTATAAGTGAAGGTTATCGGCAGGGTATTGAAAAAGGAATGTTGCAAGGTGAAATAAAGGGTATTGAAAAGGGTGCATACCAAACCAAGCTTGAAACGGCAAAAAATTTGCTTGCAATGAATTTTCCCATTCAAAATATTGTAAAAGCTACAGGTTTAAGCATTAAAGAAGTAGAGGCTCTATAATCAGGGGTAGGAGCCCCGTCCCTTACGGGCTTTTCAAGTCAGAGCAGGGTTTAGCCTTGAAGCTTTGCTGCTATACAGAAATCCATGCTCATTAGAAATTTTCATGTTTTTATTCTACATGCACAAAGAGTATTTATATAATACTTGCTTAACCTGCATTTGCGACTTGTCCGCAATGTCGGCGTTGAAACGGGTGTTATATGTTGCTTACTATTCAATTTGTATTTCTGCAATACAAGTATCGGAATAACGGTTTCCTTTATATAATTCTACAGTTTGAATATAAATGTCGGAAGAAAGCGGAATATCGAAAAACACGAAATCTTTTGAATGCATGTCTTTTAACTCAAAAAGCTTACAATTAATATCTATTTTTCTGATACGATTATTACTTGCATAGAGATTTTGAGTTTTTACAAACCCATTTATGATACCGACTCGTTTTATTTTTTTATCACTCACTATCGAAATACTAATATCATCATCTTCACTCTTTTCTACATAAGCTGTCTCAGGATTTTTATCAAATGCATTTTGAATTGTATATAAAAACGGACGTTTCTCATCAATCAATGTGCTGTCGCAATGTACCGTTTTATACTCTTTCAATTCTACTTGCGCGATAGTATCTGTTATACTATTACTTTTTTCTATCCTTTTAAGAATATCCGATAATTTATAAAAATATGCAACTCCTTCACCTGGTACTTTAATAGTTTCTTCTGAATCATCTTCCTCATCAGCATAGAATTCGGTTTTGTCTTTTGTTTGGTGCATGATAATTTCAAATTCGCCCTTCTCTTGAATGACAGAATAATTTGAATATATATGTTCATCAGATCCGTGAATCGTTTCCTCTATCAATTGTTCTTTATGCAAATAAGAAGAATCCAAGATGTAAAGTCTGTTTTTGTATGCAAGACAAAAAATCTGCAAATAGTTAAAAACAAAAGTTCCATACGAGTGATTATCGGTAAATAAAAACCTATAAAAAACAAATGAATTATGGACTTCCTTATAAATGCCATGTTCTACCAAAGAAGAGTCTGAAAAAAAATGAAATTTATTTGCAAAAGCAAGCACCTCCGAATAGGAATCTTTTATTATGGATTCACTTTCTTTTGAGATTTTTTGAATCGCCTGATAGTTTTCACCAAAAAGGATTCTTCGCTCGTCATAACTTTGTGAAAATAAATTCATACACAAAAATCCAATCAATAAGATTAATAAACAGTTCTTTTTCATTTTTCCCCCTTCCGGCAATAGTTTATTTTTCTACTAAAATGTCTATATTTCAAACAAGCAGCTCTCCGAGCTGTCCGTATAATACATATTAAACATGTCCTCATAAATATACCCCAAAAACCTATTTTTTCAAGCTATTAACCTAATAATTTTAGATATTCTGTTTGTAATTAGACATATTAAAAACATATCATCTTCGCAGTCTTAACCCCCTTTGCGGTCAAACATCGCAACTTCTCAAATTTCTCCATATCCGACTGGATTTTTCACAAAAAAAGATGTATAATTATAGTGTTATGAAGAAAATACAGAAAACATTTTTTGCAATTTCATTTACTCTTTTTGTGATGGCGGCGGGATTTGCTGCAGATTTTACATGGCTCGGAATTAGTGCAACATGGAAGGATCAAAACAACTGGATTCGGTCGGGGTCTATTCCTCCCAGCCATCCGGGATATCCCTCTACTTCTTCCGATACTGCGATTATAATTTCTAACGGACAAGCTCCTGTCCTTAACACTTCCATACCTATAAATTTAAATTCACTTAAAATTAATTCAGGTTCTCTTAACATAACAGGAAACACAAGCCTAACCCTTTCCGGCAATTTCACACATAACGGAGGAACATTTAGTGCAGGGCCTAACACCACCGTAACCTTTAACGGCAGCAACTCCAAAATAACAGGTACAGGCAGTTCGGAACCGCTGTTTGGGAATCTGACGGTAGCTGCAAACCCTGCAAAGTTAGAACTTGAAAAAAATATTAAGATTGCCGGCACATTTACAAAAAACGGCGGTTTTTATGCAAACAATAATACAACCGTTACTTTTACCAATTCGACTTCAACAATAACTGCTCCTGTTAATTCGGAACCAACGTTTTGGAACCTTACGATAGCGGGCAGTGCAGGATTACAACTTGGGAGCAATATTAAAGTTGCAGGGACGTTTACAAATAACGGAAGTTTTACTCACAACGGCAAAGCGGTAACCTTTGTCGGATTCGGATCTGAAATTACAGGCACCGCAACCGAAACGGAATTTTCAACGTTGGCAATAGATAAAAGAGAATTGCCTGCGCCACCGCCTTACAACAAGGTAACACTTGCGGATGGCAAAAAAATAAAAATTAAAGTTTTTAAAAATATATATAAGGGAACCTTTAATGCAGGAAGCGGTACAGAAATAACTGTTACAGAAGAATTTGATAATACTGACGGAACCTTTGAACCAAAAACATCTACGGTTAAACTTATACCTTCCGGCAATACCGTAACAATTACAGGCACCGGCAATGCGACCGACACTAAATTTTATAAACTTAAGCTGATAAACGGCGGAAATAAAACGCTTAAAATAAAAAACAAAATCTCAGTAGCGGAAAAAGGTCTTGAACTAGAAGGAGGTACTGCTTCTCCTCCAAGTAAAGATCCTCTTACGGTATCTCCGGAAAGTGCCGGAGAGATTAACTTTTACACTCCTCCCACGCCTATAACAGGCACCCCTCCCAAAGGAAAATATTTAACGGTAGAAGCCGGTATTCCAATAGCCGGAGGAACATATACTGTAGTCCAGAGCAAACCTCAAGGAACCCCGTCTGCTAATTGGATATTTGAAGATTGCCTTATTAATATGACGTGGACAGGAGGAAATTCAACACAAAACTGGAACGATTACGCAAACTGGTCTCCAAATGGAATCCCCGGTATCCATACACCCGTTACCATTCAGACAACAAGCCGTTATCCCAAACTTACAGCGAACGTATCTGCCGAATCCGTTACGGTGAATTCGGGAGCGGAACTTGACTTGACTCATTATACCATAAAAAAAGGCCCCCTTACAGCAAAACTTACCAATGATGGTACTATTAAAATGACGGGCAGCGGAGATCAGTTGAGCTGGTTCAGTGCGGGAAATGCCGATAACATAACACTCGGAAACACATCCACTGTTGAATATTACGACGCCCCCCCTTCCAATGCAAACATTTGGGCTGGCCCTTACGAAAATCTGAAAGTAAGCGGTACAAGACAAAATCTTAGAGCTTTGTCTATAACCGTAAACAAAGACTTTACCGTTGCCTCTCCTTCTTTCGCTCAAGCGGCAGGAACCTTCATCTTTAACGGGTCTTCAACTATAGGCGGAACAGGAACGATAAGCTTTTACAACCTGACCGTAGCAAGCAGTAAGAGTGTAACCCTTAATAAAGATATAGCAGTCGGCGGAGCATTTATAAATAACAACGGAGCAACGTTTAATGCAAATGATAAAAATATAACCTTCGGCGGTAATTTCACAAATGACGGTGCCTTTACGCCGGGTTCCAATACCGTAACCTTTAACGGTTCCTCCACCATAGGCGGAAGCGGTGCGATAAGCTTTAACAACTTGAGCGTAGCAAGCGGTAAAAGTGTAACCCTTAATAAAGATATAACAGTCGGCGGAGCCTTTATAAATAGCAGCGGAGCAACGTT
This sequence comes from Treponema denticola, assembly GCF_024181645.1. Classification (NCBI taxonomy): domain Bacteria; kingdom Pseudomonadati; phylum Spirochaetota; class Spirochaetia; order Treponematales; family Treponemataceae; genus Treponema; species Treponema denticola. The sequence continues at coordinate 2,435,199 of NZ_CP058624.1, forward strand.
TAATGCAAGTACTTATAATATAACTCTGAACAGCATCTTTTCCAACAGCGGCACTTTTAATTCCACAGATGGTACAAATAACTCATTTACATTTAACGGCTCTTTTACCAACAGCGGAACTTTCAATGCCAATGCTGACAACATAACTTTTACCGGCACAACCTTTACCAACAGCGGCACCTTTGCTGCCGGAACAAACAATACCGTCATACTGACTAATGGCGCGGATCATACGATTACAGGTACCGGCAATGCGGGCAATACAAAGTTTCATAATCTAAGCCTTACAGGTGCAGGCGGGAAAACGCTTACGATAAACGGAAAGATTAGCGTCAACGGAATCTTAAAACTGGAGGGAACAAGTGCCGGCAGTCTGCTCACCATAGCAGGCGGCACCAATAGTCCAGGTATTAAACTTTCGGCAGATCAAACGGGTAATGGTAGATGGCTTAATGTACACACAAATATACCGATGATTCCGGAAAGTGGCGGTAAAACTTATACCGTAACGGAAAGCAAGGATCACGAAGTTTCCGGTTTTCTTATTTCCGACGGTCATCCTAAAAACTGGATTTTTAGCAGCTATGCCGGACCTATGACTTGGAAGGGAAATCATTCGAGCAACTGGAGCGACTGGCAAAACTGGCGGCCCTACGGAATACCCGGCGTAAAATCTGATGTAACAATTCCTCAAAAAGAGGCAGCTGCTCACTATCCCAAACTTACAGCGAACGTGTCTGCAAAATCCGTTACGGTGAATTCGGGAGCGGACCTTGACTTAGATGGATATCTTATCAACACAACCGGAGGCACAGCAAAACTTATCAATAAGGGGCATCTGAAACTTACGGGTACCGCAGGCCAAAAAAACTGGTTTGAAAATGCTAATGATGCAAATAAAATGACCGTTGAGGCAAACTCCATCGTTGAATATTATGCCGGCTCAGCTGATGATATTTGGGCAGGCCCCTACGAAAATCTAAAAGTAAGCGGAGGAAAAACAAGCTTTACAACGGGAAATTTGATAGTAAATAAAGCTTTTACCGTTGATACCACAGGAAGTTTTACCGTTAATGCAGATTCACAAAATTATAAAGGTGCTGTAGAGTTAAAAAAAGAAACTACTTTTAAGTCCGATTTACCTGTAGGAACTATATTTGAAAATAACTTAAACACTTTTGGAAATTCTATCACTTTTGATGGAAACGGTGCAATAAAAACAAGAGATATTATGCTCGCTCTAGGTTCAGGTACTATCACCGTCAAAGAAGGCACTGGAGGTTGGACTTCTATAGGGCAGATTACTGTAAAAGATATAATTGTAAAAAGAAACTGGACTTCTACAGGCAATATTACCGCATCCGGAGATATTACAGCCGATAACACCGCTCATACTAATACATGGACAAGCACCTTCGGAGATATAAAAGTTAAAGGCAACCTGACCGCCGCAAGATTTAATCAAACAGCCGGAACTCTTACCTTTAATGGTACGGGAACACCCGAGCAGGAGCTTAAGTTTACCGGTGCCGGTAATAAAAATATCAATCATCTTGCAATCAATTCCTCTGCCAAGGTAAAACTCGGTTCGAATATTACGATTCAGGGCAATTTTACCAACAGCGGAACCTTTGACGCAACAACAGCTCCCGGATATACCATAACACTGACTAATGGCGCGGATCATACGATTACAGGCAATACGGCAGCAGGGTCTATAGGTACACAAAACAACACCGACTTCCACAACCTCGTCTGTATTAATGCGGGCGGAAAACATATTAGATTTGACAAAAAGATTTCCGTACACGGTAATTTAACCTTGCAAGGATCGAGCATAAATAACGTGCTTAATATATCGGGAACAAATAATAATGCCGAAATTTATGTCAAGTCAAATCAGGGAACCGCCTTAGGCTATGAATGTAAGTGGCTTGGTGTTGCTACAAATCTTCCGATAAAATCTCTGACTTCTTCTACGTATACCTGTACCACTGACGAAAGTAAGCCTACCGGAAATACTAATGATATAGAAGCCGGAAAACCTGAAAACTGGATTTTCACAAATGTATATGAATTAAGATGGACAGGTGAGGCTAACGATAATAACTGGAATAATCCAAATAACTGGAGACCCAGAACTTCTCATGCCCCTAAACCAACTCAATTTGCAACAGTGCGTGCAGTCGCAGCCGGTAACCACCCCATATTGGGAAGCGGAGATTATTATGCGAAAAAAGTAGAAGTTGTAGGCACCGCAACCCTCGATCTAGCCGATAAACTTATATACTCAAATACGGCAAAAACTGCAACCGCAGAACTTACCGCTAAAGGCACCCTCAGACTCAAAGGTACAGATGATCAAAAAACCTGGTTTGAACATTCTAATTCTTCAAACAGAATGACAATAACCCAAAATTCTACGGTTGAATATTACAGTGCACCGCCAACAATAAAGCTATGGGGCGGAGGTACCGACGGCTATAATAAATTGATTTTAAATAATATAGGAACCTGCACAACACAAAACAGTAATTTAACAGTAAACGGAGAGCTTACTGTTAAAAGCTCCAATGTTACCATCAATAGCGGCGGAGGTACTCAAACTTATAATGGAGCAATAAATGCTACAGGAAAAGATATTACTCTCGAAGGTTCAACAATAGCCACAAAACACAATATTACAGCAAATAAAATTAAGGTACTAGGAGACTGGAACTCCAACAGCGGTACTATAACAGCCGGCACAGACATAGAAGCAGCTAAATGGACTTCTGCAGACGGAGTTATAACTAATGCCGGAAATAATATTACCGTTACGGGAGCTTGGGACTCTAAAGGCTCCACCATTACAGCGAATAACATTGAAGCAAAAAAAAATTGGGACTCTTCGGGGAATGTTACGTCAAACGGTAATATCAAAGTTGATAATGGTTATTTATGGAAGCCCACAGCTGGAGACATAAAACTTAAAGGCAACCTAACCGCCGGTAAATTTAATCAAACAGGCGGCACTCTTACCTTTAACGGTTCAACTGATCAGAACCTGCACTTTACGGGCAGCGGCGAGAAAAATATTTTTAATCTTATAATCAACACTTCTGCAAAGGTAAAATTACTTTCTCCTGTTACCATTGAAAATAACTTTACTAATAAAGGAACCTTTGATGCAGACACACACACAGTAAAACTAAGTAATAATGATCATACGGTTAAAAACATTGGCTCTGCCAATACAAAATTCAGCAACCTTGAGTGTACAACAAGTACTACCTCAAAAACTCTTAACATAAGCGGCAAAATTTCTGTAACCGGAGATTTAATTCTCTCCGGAGCAAACGGAGAGCCATTAACAATTAACGGCTCTAATAGTGCCGAAATTCATCTAAGCAACAGCCACGATTTGGATTCTTCAAATAATGCAAAAGGAAATTATCTAAAAATCTATACAGGCAATGTAAAAATTCGGCCGGAAGGTAAATATTATGTTGTAAAAAACAGCAAAGATGATAGCGGCTCAACAATTAGTAAAAACGGCTGGATATTTTATAAAGATAGTCTGCAAATAGTAAATTCCTTTGCTAAACCCAATGATAACCATATCTATCTTTTGTTTGATGACGACAGCTTATCTACAGAAGAATTTCATAGTTTAAAAGCTTTAAGCTATTCCTTGCAAATTACAGACGGCGTAACAACTTATACATCTAATCTGCAAACAGTCAACAAGGAACCAAGTTCATATATACCTTCCGGACATTCTTTATGGAAGATTCAACTTGACGGAACTCAAAAATTTAATCCTGATGATATTCTTAAATCCGCCTATCAGGTATCTTTAAATTATTTCGGTACACTTAAACACAAAGCCCAAATCTCTGATATCGGAATCGGAATGGTAGAACCTTTGACGGCTTCTAACTCGATAGTTTTACGTAACTTTAATGCCGGTGATAATGACCCGGCCTTACCTACACTTGATGTTAGAGTACTCGCCGAAAAAGCACCTTCTTCTTCCAATGTTATCTTGCATTTTTTCTCAAAAAACTCTGCGGAGCATAAATTTTGGCATCCCGATACTATACCATCACCACCCGGCTCTTTTGCAAATCCTCAGGCAGGCACAACAAATTATTCTCCTACATTGAATGGTAACCTTATAACCTCCATCATCCCATCAACTGATCCTTCCTTAAAAGAAGGAAAGGTGGGGCAGTTTATGTATGTCTATAATAATTGGCTTCCCTGTGCAAGACTCCGAAATCCAAACGATATCCTTTCCTTCGATGTCTGGAATTTTAAAATTGTAGGAGTACGAATGCAAAAGGGCGGCGTGTCAATCTTTGACAATGTTGTAAATCCTCACAAGGGGCAGTCTGCCACAATAGCTGCGCACCTAAAAAAATCGGGAATGCTTACAATTCAGATTATGACATTGGACGGCAACATAGTACGCACTTTGACCCGTTCTCACCACAGTGCAGGTGACCACTTTTATCTATGGGACGGAAGAAACAATGGCGGAAATCCGGTTGCAAGCGGTATGTATTTTGTCAGAATTGCCGGCCCCGATATAGATGAAGTGAGAAAAATTCTGATTATTAAATAAAAAAAGGCCTAAAAACGGCAGTTTAGACTGCCGTTTTCTAAGCCCTAAAAAATCAATTTTTAAACTTTTTTAATTATAAAAACAAACAGGATTTATCTGAATTTATTTTGCAAATCTCTCGCCGAATTCTTTACACTTATCTTTTCCGGCGGCAGTGGGTGCGTCATAGATAATCAAGCCTTCTTCAAATAAGTCGGCGCCCTTATCCTTAGACCTTGCTTCCCAGTTCCTCATCCATTCTCCGCCCGAACCTTCACCGGCCCATTCATATGAACCGAACAAGGCAATTTTTTTGCCGGACAATTTTCCTTCAATAGAAGCAAAGAAGGGTTCAAATTCATCCGGCTCAAGCTCTTCGGCTCCCATTGCGGGGCATCCGAATGCAATCTTGTCATAATCATCAATGCTTTTTGATCCGAATTCCGAAACGGTAAAAAGAGAAGCATCCGCTCCGCCAGCCTTTAAGCCTTCAAGAACAGACTCAGCCATCGACTGAGTATTTCCAGTTCCGCTCCAATAAATAACAGCGATTTTTGCCATAAAAAAACCTCCAATGGTTAAAAAATTAATTAAAGATTAAGCACTCAACAAATCGTAAAGTCTTAATCCTTTTTCTATCTGCAAAGCAAAATGCTTTTTGCATTCATTATATTGCTCAAAGGTTTCGGCGGCTTTTTCGGCATCGGCATAAACCTTCCAATAACCCGAAAAAATACAGCCCTCTCCATGACGCTTGTAATACTCCAAAACATCGTATACGGGATAGCCCAAAAAAAGCCCTATCTCATGCGGAAAAGAGCAGCACCTTTTACAATGCCTGTCTGCCTGCGAGCTGTGCATTCTGGAAGCTAAAAGATCAAGCATATCTTCCAAACTCATCCCCGGCTCATACCCGAACATTAATAAAGCAGCTTGTACCCTTTCTTCTTTAATCAAAGCCTCAAGAGTATCTTTTTTATACAGAAGAATCTGTACGCCCCGTTCACAGGCACACAGCACTTTTAGGAAGAACCCCTTAGCTTCAAGCAAATCCTTATCAAGCAAAAAAAACTGCTTAAAATCCTCTGCCGAAATAGAAAATAAATTTGAGGGTTTAATCCCTGCCAAACAGGGAGCACAAGAATAAGCTAAATTATATTCGATGTTAGCAATACTCAACATAAACCTATTTAAGCACAGATTTCAAATAATGTCAACTATTGCTTACTAAATATTTATCAAATTATAGACTTAATATTTTAAATTTTACTATTAAATACAAATACTCTCTACAATAATTATGAAAAGGGGAAAAGTTTTTCTTCTTATTAAATAATTTTATTGGAGTTAAATATGAAAAAATTGTTTAAACTAACCCTCCGTAACGACTTCGCTTTTAAGCGTGTATTCGGAGTTGAGGAAAACAAGGATGTTCTACAGGATTTATTGGAATGTATCTTAGACATTCCGCCTGAAACAATCGCGGGCTTGGAACTTCTCGATAAGGAGTTTCATAAGGAGCTTTTAACTGAAAAGCTAGGTATTTTGGATATCAAGTTAAGGCTAAAAGACGGAACCTTTGTCGACATTGAAATTCAAAACAGTTGGTATTTTGATTTTCCTGAAAGAACCTTGTATTATTGGTCTAAGATGTATAATGAAAACATAAAACAAGGTCAAGACTATACAAAACTGCCAAAGTGTATTACAATAAACTTGGTAGGAAAAGGCTTTAATAAAAATAAGCGTTTGCACAACAAGTATCTTGTTCTTGAACAAGATACAAAAGAGCCTTTAGTTTCAAAACTTGAGATTCATATATTGAACCTTGAAAAGGCAAGGCTCTTAAAAGAAGGTCAATATAAAAATAATAAAACAAAACGCTTATTAAACTGGCTGAAATTTATCGAAACTGATGATCCGGAGGTAAGAAAAATGTTAGAACAAGAATCGCCTATGATGAGAAAGGCAAATACAACGATAGAAGTAATGGAAATGAGCCCTAAAGATAAATGGCTTTATGATTCCCGTATGAAATACGAGCATGACAGGGCATCATGTATAAATGAAGGCTATCAACGAGGTCTTGATAAAGGGGCCTATCAAAAAGCTCTTGAAACGGCTAAGGCTTTTAAGCAGTTCGGCTTTGATATCAATAAAATAGCCGAAGGAACAGGGCTTCCTGTTGAAGAAATAGAAGCCCTATAAGAATATCCCTTTGCCGCAGTTAAATTACAGCTCAACCTTTTTATTGAATAACCAACTTGTAGCCGCAAAAAAACCGGCTGAAATAAGCATGGTCATAATTACCGTAACCAAATGAACCGGCATCGGCTGGATATTTACAAAGGCATCATATTGGGAAGACATAAGTCTTAGGTCTATGTATTGCACAAGATCCCACCTTGTACTTAAATACGTACCTAATGCTATGATTCTCTCAAAAATTAAAATAAATAGAATGATTGCAACAATTTGAGCGGCCATCTTTTTTCTTATAAAAGAACGGGTTAAAGCCTTAACAAACATAAAAGCCGTTCCCACAAGTAAAAATGATGAAACCAATAATAAAACGCCGTAAAGAAAGGGAAGAAAATTCTGTGCAAATATTTGATAGAATATATCTCCCAAAACCGATATAAGAGTTTGTCCGGCAGTTCCATAAAAAACGGCTTGCTGGGCTCCGATTACTATAAAAAATATGCCGGCGATAAGAGCGTATATTAAATATTCTACAAAACCTGCGAGAATTCGGCCTCCCAGTATAGCCTCGCTTCTTATAGGGATGGTGAGCATAAGGTAGTTGGTATCCTTGTACAAAAGCTCATCTATGTGCCCGTTACTGCATGTAAAAAACATTACAATGGGTATAAAGGCAAGGGCAAAAAAAGTTAGTCCCAGCCAAAGGTTTCCCGTCGTTCCCATTGACCAGAAGGGCGTTTTAAAGATGCCTAACAGAATCATTGACCCGATTGCCAATACAGCCATAGTTCCGCTTAAAATTAAAATAGTATTCAGTCTTCGCCTTATTTCATATTTAAAAATTCTTCCCATTTTATGCTCCAAAAACATCAAGATAGATTTGATAAATAGATTTGCCTCTTGTAGTACGCAAATCTTCAGCATCGCCTTCCAAAACAATCTCGCCTTCTTTTAAAAAGGCTACGTCATTAAACACATGCTCTATATCCGAAACCAGATGAGTTGTTATTAGGATTGCACTTTCTTCGGTCCATGTTTTGATTATAGTTTTAATAATCTGCTCTCTGGCTACAGGGTCTGTGCCGCCCAGCGGTTCATCCAAAATATACAGCTTTGAAGCCCTCGAAAAGGTAAGGCTTAAATTAAGTTTTTCGATCATACCCTTCGACATAGTTTTTACGGTCTGTTTTGGCTCCAGCTTCATAAATTTAAGCATTTCCAAGGCCTTGTTTTTATCAAAATCTTCAAAAAAATCTGCATAGAAATTAATGGCATCTTCCGAAGTCATCCAAGGATATACGACATTTTTATCCGGCAAAAAGGCTACAATCTTTTTTGTATCTATGCCGAATTCTTTTCCGCACACCTTAAAATTGCCGGCAGTCGGTTTTATCAGTCCCGCAATTATTTTTAAAAAGGTTGTTTTTCCCGAACCGTTCGGCCCCAAAAGACCGTAGATTCTTCCGCTTTCTACCTTGAGACTGACATCATACAGAGCAGTTTTTTTTCCCAAGTATGTTTTTTTTAAGTGCTCCGTTTCAAGTATTATACTCATTTTTTTTCTCCAAAAAAATTATTATAGTTTTGCTTTTATAGACTCAATTATTTGCTCATCAGAAAACTTCAGATTTCTCAAACCTTCGATAGCAGGCAATATAATCTGATCTGCCATCTCTTCCGTCAATTTTCCTACCAAATCAGGCTCATTTACAACAAAACTGCCTAGGCCGCGTTTTGATTCAGTGATACCTTCGCCTTCAAGTTGCTTATATACCCTGAATATCGTATTAGGATTTACATCCATCTCAACGGACATATCGCTCATTGAAGGGATTTTATCCCCCGGTTTAAGCTCACCATAGACAATCTTACATTTGATTTTTTCGACTATTTGTAAATATATCGGGCGATTTTGATCATATATAACTTTCACAAAAAAGGACCTCCGCAAAGTTTGAGTAAAACGACTCTTCTATCTGTCTATAATACTATAATTGCTAAATTGTGTCAAGGCCTTTTAAAACATTGTCTGTTTTTTGGAAGGTCTGAATCATTCTATCCGAAAAATTCATAACGGTTGTATAAACCTGATTTGTTTTTATATTTATATCGTTAAAGGCCTTATCCAGATCCTCGCTGCTCTTTGCCATAAACGAAATATTTTTTACCACCTCGATTACCGTTTTTCCTATGCCGGCAGAGCTTTCAACCGAAGCTGCGGCCAAGCGTCCCAACTCTTCGGCTACAACGGCAAATCCCTTTCCGGCATCTCCTGCATGGGCTGCTTCGATGGCGGCATTCATACTAAGCATCTTTGTCTGCTCGGCAATACCGGCTATAACCTCCGCCATTTCCTGTATGTCCGCAATGCTCTGGTTTATATGGACAATTTTTTCGTAAGTAGATTTAAAGAGCTTATGCCCGCCCTGGAAGGTATCAACAAGCTCCTGTGCCGCCTGAGCATCTTCTTGGGCTTCTGCAGCTTCCATCTGTATATCGCTCAAAAATAATTTTACCGTTTCGCATTTCTCGCTCTTTTTTTCATCACCTTGTTTTAAAGACTCTTGCAGCTCCTTATACGATGAACCCAGCTCATTATATTTTGTTTGTAGTTCATTATAAGCGCCGTTTAACTCGTCAGACATTTCTTTTAATTCTTCATAATCGTTTTGAAGCTTGAGATAAACCGGCGAACTTTCTATAGAAACAGGCGAGTCTCCTATGCGTACAGGAGCTGTTTCTGTATAAGAGCCTTGCACTATAACCAGCTGCCGGAGGGTTTTTTCGGGCATCTCGGACGAAGAGGCTGTTGGCATAGCAGTGCTTACTAAAGCAGAGCTTATCGAAGCAGTTTTTAGCGGAGCGGCATTTACTGAAGCGGCATTTACAGAAGAAGTGTTCGGCGAAACAGTGTTTAGCGCAGCTGTACTTACCGAAGCGGTGTTTACCGAAGGACTGCTTAAACTTGGGCTTTGTGCAGACAATATTTTATCCGCAGGTCCATCAAGAGAAGGTCTTTGTACCTCGGTTTTAGGCCCGACATGAAGCCTGAGCTTTGCTTTTTTAGCCCTTTCTCTTTCTATATAAAGTTTGTATATAACCGAAGAAACAAACCATGTTAAAAATACGCCTATACCCCAGGCTAAAACAATCAATAAGACGGCAAGAGTTTTGGATTTTTTTTCCTGTTTTGTAAAGCCATCCTTATATTCCTTTTTAAGCCGTTCAAAACTGTTTTGTACGGCATCGAATTCCTTTAACACAGGCAAAAAAGTTTTTGCTGAAGAATCTCCGGTAAGTTCAAACTCCTGCCTCCAAGCCTCTATACTTTTAAAAAGTTTATCATTTGAGCTCTCATAATCATTGTATGCAAACCTTAAGTTAGAATCGTTTTTGTCGGCAGCTGAAAGTTTTTTTAAATTTTCAAAAGAATTGGCCGTTTCTTTTATCCTTGCTTTAAGGTTTTGAACCGAAAATTCCCCATCCTTGCATGCAGTTCTATACATATCCGCTTTTAAACTTGCAAGATAAAACCTATACTCAAGTAAATAATCCGTCTTGAGCTGAAAATCCGACGAAGGTTTTGCAGCAATAAAAAAAGCCGCTCCTCCTATCCCTATCGCCAAAGCAATACCGCACAAAGCAAAAACAATTTTTATGTAGTTTTTCATTCCAAGGTCCTTTACATAATCCTTAAATACCCATACATTAGAAGTATGAAAATTTTGCATACCGCCGATCTGCATTTGGGGAAAAGCCTATATGAATCTCCCCAGATAGAAAGACAGAAAAAAATGCTCGATGATATTCATAAAATTCTTCTAAAAGACGATTATGCAGCCCTTATTATTGCAGGCGATATCTACGACCGTTCTATTCCTCCTGCAGAATATGTAGCTCTCTTCGATTCATTTTTATCCGCCGTCCATAAGGATTGTCCCAATACAGCCGTGTTTATCATACCCGGAAACCATGACTCCGCCGAAAGGCTCTCCTTCGGCTCCAAAATTTTAAGCTCGAGTAATATCCACATTGCTGCAGGCATCGGCAAATTATGCTCGCCTATCATTATAGCACAAAATGGAGAAAAAGTTCAATTTTTTTTAATGCCTTTTTTACATTTAGGCTCATTTTCCGAAGAAAATTCGGAGTTAAAGTTGACATCTCAGTCCGAGATGGCTCAAGAAGCCTCCCGCCGTTTAAAAGAGGCTGTAGACCCCTCAATGCCTTCGGTCTTGGCAGCCCATATTTTTACCATAAACGGAGAAAGCTCCTCCTCTGAAAGAGCTTTTTTAGGCACTGCGGAATATGTTTCGCCCGCTCTATTCGATTTTTTTACCTATACGGCCTTGGGACACTTGCACAAAATGCAGAAAGTTACCGACAGAATGTACTATTCCGGAGCCCCCCTTACATACGCCTTTGATGAATGTTCAACCGAAAAAGTTGTCCTATCCGTAGATATAGACTGTAAAACGCAAGGCTTCCCGGTAAGGGTCGAAAAAATTCCGATTAGCCCATTGCGGAAGATGAACCGTTTAGAGGGCAGCTTTTTCGACTTTTTTAATACGGATAAATTCGATGCATATAAAGACGATTTTTTAGAAATAAATCTTACAGGTTCTGCCGTTATTCAAAGCCCTATGAGCCTTTTGCAGCAAAAATTTCCCTATCTTTTAAACCTGCATCAAGAAGCCGTCGCCGCCGAATTAAAAGACGAGGAGCAAATTCATATATTAAAAAAGAACATTGAAGACGAAGATGTCATCTTCGAAAACTTTATGCTTTTTGAAAAGGCCATAGACGAAGAGCCCTCCGCAAAAAAACAAGAGCTTTTCAAAAGCCTTTGCAGAGAGCAGTTTACATAAGAGCCATTACCGGAGGAATAAATTTGAAGCCTGAAATTTTAAAACTAACCAATATAGGCCCCTTTCGAGGAACTCACACAATAGATTTTAGCCTCATGGATTCTATTTTTTTGGTATGCGGAAAAACCGGTGCCGGAAAAACAACTATCTTCGATGCAATCTCTTATGCCTTTTATTCAAAGCCTTTGGGGAGCCGCTCCCAAATTACCCGCAGCCTCCGAAGTCAGTTTGCCTCCGAAACGGAAACGGCCGAGGTTGAGCTTATCTTTACTATGGGACCTGCCAAATACAGGATTTTTAGAAGGCTCCCTTTTTTACGCCCGGGAAAGAAAAACGAAAGCCCTGAAGAATCGGCCCTAGCCCAATGGGACGGCAAAACTTGGAAAGATTTAAGCTCTACAAATAAGCGGGACACGGATAAAAAAATATTGAACATAATAAACCTAAACGAAAAAGAATTTGCCCGCATTGTCCTCCTCCCTCAAGGCGAATTCGCCGCTTTTTTACGCGAAAACTCAAGCCAAAAAAAAGAAACCCTTGAAGAGCTTTTTCCGATTTCACGCTACACCAAAATAATGGAAAATCTAAAGGAAAGAGAAAAAGCGGAGTCCTATAAAATAAAAAACACGCAAGATGCCCTTGAAGCCCTCGGAAAAGAATTCGATGCCGATTCCTATCCTTCAAAAAAAGAAAGTTTTGAAAAAGAGATAGAACTTATCAAAAAAAATTATAACAAAATATCAAAAAAAATCGAGGAAAAAATCTCCGAAAAAGAACAGGCAAAGGTTCTCAAAGAAAAAAAAGAAGAACTTATAACAATAAAAACAAGGCTCGAAAATCTTAATGCCCATAAAGAAGAAATAGGCCTAATGGAAGAAGCTGTCGAAAAAGCCCGCAGAGCATCCTCTCTTGCAGTGCTTGCCGATTCCGTAAGCAAACTGAAAAACAACATAGCCGAATATAAAGACGACATCGAAAAAAAGATAAAGGATTTAAATGCCGTAACCCAAGTTTTGGATTCTCTTAAAGTGCAAGAAAAAGAAATCGAAGCCGAAAAAGAAAACAATACGGCCCTAAAGCAAAGTCTCGACCGCCTCAAAAGGGCTGCCGAGGTATACAAAGAAATAGAAGAACGCTCTTATGAAAAAAAAGGTCTTTCTTTACAAAAAAAAGAAAATACCGAAAAACTTGCTCAAACCGAAAAAAATATTCAAGAACTAAAGGACAAAGTTTCGGAATACCTTGAAATAATCAGCGAACTCGATAACAGAAAAGAAATGGCTGAAACCTCAAGCCAAAAACTTTCTTACCTAAAAAGACTTTTTGATATTGCCGTAAAAAAAGAAAAAACCTCAAAGCTCTACACAACCCATAAGGCGGCCGCCGAAAAAAACTACAACGATTTACAGTTAATTTTAAAGGACATCGAAATCGAAAAAGAGCTTTTTGAAAAACTTAAAAAAGAAAAAAAAGATTTGGAAATAAATGCAGAAGCCTCAGCCCTTGCCGTTCACTTAAAAGACGGAGAGCCATGCCCTGTCTGCGGCTCAATCCATCACCCTTCCCCCGCCGTCGAAAATACGGAAAGTATTTTTTCGCTGGACGAAAAAATACAAAAATGCGAACGCAGCATCGAAAAGTTTAATCACGATAAGGAGAACTTCAGCAACAGCCTCACAGCCCGCAATAAAGATGCGGACTGGCACAAGGAGCAGCTGGCAGAGCTTGACCGATCTTTTTTCAATCTGAATGAAGAATTTAAAAACGCTTCCTTTATTTTTAAAGAGATGCCCTCAGAAAAAACAATAGAAGACATCCTTCCGCAAGCCGGAAAGGAAGCCGAAAAAGACTCCCTTCTTTTTAAAGAAGCCCAAACCGCAAATACTTCAAAAATAAATTTGGAGCAAAAGCTTTCTTCTATCCAAACCCAAAAAGAAGCTCTAACGGAAGCTCTTACAAATATCAAGATAAAAGAAAGCGAGTTAAACACAATCCTCCATGAAAAGAAAAAGCAATATGATGATGCCTTTAAATCTATCCCCTCCGATATCCAAAAAGAAAATATAGATGACACTATCGAGGGCTGTAATGAAATGATTTTTGCCTCCGACCGCAAAATAAGCGGTTATGAGGAAAGGCTCAAAGAAAACAATGACCGCCATACAAGCATAAAGGCGGGGCTTATTCAAAGACAGGAACAGTTGGCCAAATGGGAAAAATCTTTATTGGAAGAAGAAGAAAATTTAAAAGATTCTTTTGAGCGTAAAGGATTTTCCTCCTTAAAAGAGCTTTTAGATTCTATTTTACTTGAAGAAAAAATCGCCGATTTTGAAGAAACCATAACAAAATTTAAAGAAGAAAAAATTACCTTGGAACATTCCGCTGCCGGCCTCGAAAAAGATATTGAAGGCAAAACTTTTATTCAACCCGAAAAGCTTGAAGACGAAATTATAATCTTGCAAAAAAATCTTGATGAAGAACAAGACCGCCTTGCAGAAATAAAAAGCGCCCTCGACAAGCTCAAAGACCTTTTTGAAAGACGACAGAGCCTTTTAAACGAATTAAAACAAAGAGCCGAAGATGCTCAACTTATAACCGAGCTTTCTTTAAGTTTAAACGGCAGCAATAAATACAAACTGAAATTCGATATTTGGATGCTCTCGGCCTTTTTACGCGAAATAATCGTCTATGCCAACACCCGCCTTGAACGCATGAGCGGCGGACGCTATATCTTAAAGTTGAGCAAGGAGCTTTCGGGCAACAATCTTTCAGGATTGGACATGGAAATTTATGATGCCTATACGGGCGGCATCCGTCCCACAGCCAGCCTTTCGGGAGGAGAAACCTTTATGGTTTCCATAAGCTTAGCCCTCGGTCTTGCCGACTCCATTCAAACAAGAAGCGGAGGCATAAGATTGGATTCAATGTTTATAGATGAGGGCTTCGGCAGCCTCGATGAAGCAAGCCTTGAAAACGCCATAAGTATTCTCGATGAGGTAAGGGGTAACCGCATGGTCGGGATAATTTCCCATGTCAGCGAGCTAAAAAACCGCATCCCCCAAAAAATCGAAATAGAAAAAACCGCCAACGGCTCAACAATAAAGATAAGAGGTTAAGCATTTCCGGCTGGAATTTTTCTCTTTTTTATGATATAGTACCGCATTATCGTTTATAAAACCATTCGGGAGAAATTTATGTCGATTTTTCAAGCTATTATTTTAGGGGCAGTTCAAGGCTTAGCCGAATTTCTGCCTATTTCAAGCTCAGGCCATTTAGCCATTGTAGAATATTTTTTTAAACAAGAAGACCTTCCTATCCTTTTTGATATACTCCTGCATGTAGCAACCCTTGCAGCTGTCTGCACGGTTTTTGCAAAAAGAATAGCCGGTCTTTTTTGCGTTTTAGGCCGATTTATCATCAGAAAATCCAAACCTGAAGATAAGGACGATCTTATGATGATAGCAGCCATTATAGTTGCAACCGCAGTAACGGGAGTAATAGGTCTTTTATTAAAAGATTGGGTAAAAGCCATTGATATTCGTCTAATACCCCTCTTCTTTATCATAACAGGGCTTCTTTTAATCGCATCGTCCAAGATAAAACACAATAAACCGGCAAAAAACGTAACTCTCCTTACGGCAGCTATTACAGGCCTTGCTCAAGGCATAGGGGTTATCCCCGGTATTTCGCGTTCGGGCAGCACCATTTCAGCCTCTCTTTTTGCAGGACTTGATAGGGAAAAGGCCGGAGAATTTTCCTTTTTATTATCAATACCGGCAATTCTTGCCGCATTTATCCTTGAACTCAAATCTGCCGATAATCTTCTTGCAGGTGTAAGCCCTATAAGCCTAATAGCCGGAATGATAAGTGCCTTTGTTGTAGGTTATTTTTCTCTCCGGTTTTTACTTAAACTTATAAAAAACGGAAAGCTTATGTACTTCGCTTTCTATTTAATTCCGCTGGGAATTGGTCTTAGTATTTATTTTTGGGGTTTTGCCGGATAATTTTTATACTTTCGGAGTTGACTTTTGATAGAAGAATCAAAATTTAGAATCATATCAATTATTTTAGGCATTCTAATTTTTATGATCTCAATCTACATAGCCTTGGCGGTTCTCTTACCTATTTTCGGTTTTAAAGGTTATATATTCCCCTTTGAAACAATAGGTACGGTTCTTTTTTCCACATATAAATTTTCTTCTTTACTGATACCTATTATTCTTCTTTATTCTTCAATTTTATTGATGATTCCCGGCTGGTCTCTTCATTCAAAATTTTTGTTGTCATTTATGCCGGTGTATTTTTTAACCTGTGTTATGGGAGAGCACCTAGTTTATTTTTTACTTCCAAAAATTGCAAATAACACGGTTCAAGAATTTACAAAAATTGCCGTAACTCTTGCAACAGGCCTTTTACTCTTGATGGAGGTATTTCTTACCCTTATATTAAGTGAAAAAATCCATCAAAAAGCCTCTGTTCAGCCCGAAGAAAAAGACGAAATAGAGGATATCATAGGCGACAGCTATTCTTCTTCGGAAACGTCCGTGGTTTTCGGAGAAGGAAATAAAATAGACAAAACAGAATTTCAGTTAAAATCAAATACAAAGACAGGTCCCGATGCCGACAGGCAAACTTTTTCGGATGTCAACAAACAAAATTTGCCGGAGACCGGCCTTACACGAAATCAGTTTATAAAATCCCAGCTGAACACAGAAACTGAAGAACCAAAAGAAGAAGAGCCGCCTCTTAAAAACATAGATGCAGATATATCGGTAGACATAGGAGAAAATGCACCTCCTGAAGAATCCAAAAAAAGCATTATCGAATCTCTTGTCGTAATAGAAGATATGAACATTGAGCAGGACTTAGAAGAGCTTAACGCTATAGATGACGGTAGAGATGAAGTATTTTTATCATCTTCAGAAGAAGAATGCGATGAAAATCTTACTGAATACGCTGAGTCTGAACAGCCTGAAATTGCCGAATATGGTAACCTTGAGCCGAACGAAATTACCGAAGACGAAGACCTTGAAAATGATTATGATTCTGAAAATACCGATGTTGACGATATCGATACTGATGATGAGGATCAAGATGAAGGGGAAACTCCTCTTTCAGAAGAATTGAGCGACGATATAGAAATCAGTGCGGCCCAGCCCTTAAAACCGAAAAAGGACTCCAAGGATAAAAAAAAGGGCTACCACATTCCTTATGACCTATTAACAAAATATCCCGGAAACGAATACTGGATAGTTGACGATTCAACCCGAAAAGCCGCAGTAGCATTAAAAAACACCTTTGAAGAATTTAATATAGCAATTGAAATTACAGGTATAAGGAAGGGGCCTGTAGTTACCATGTTTGAAGTCTTGCCTCCTCCGGGAATAAAACTGGGTAAAATCACAGCTCTTCAAGATAATATTGCCCTCCGCCTCGCTGCTCAAAGCGTCCGAATTGTCGCCCCCATTCCGGGAAAACAAGCTGTCGGTATTGAAGTTCCTAACGAATCAAGGGCAATAGTCGGTTTTAGAGAGCTAATCGAAACTCAAATTCCCGAAACCGAAAAAATGGGCATACCTATCGTTCTTGGAAAAGATGTAACGGGAGAGCCTCAAACCTTAGACCTTTGTCAGACTCCCCACCTTTTGATTGCCGGAGCTACCGGTT
Source organism: Treponema denticola (assembly GCF_024181645.1). NCBI lineage: Bacteria > Pseudomonadati > Spirochaetota > Spirochaetia > Treponematales > Treponemataceae > Treponema > Treponema denticola. The sequence continues at coordinate 2,452,524 of NZ_CP058624.1, forward strand.
CAGGTAAATCCGTTTGTGTAAACTCCATTATTCTTTCTATTCTTTATAATAAGAGCCCCGAAGAGGTAAAACTCCTCTTGGTTGACCCAAAAATAGTAGAGCTTAAACTTTATAACGGCATCGGCCATTTATTGACTCCGGTTATTACAGAACCCAAAAGGGCTCTTCAAGGTTTGCAGTACTGTATCTGCGAAATGGAAAGGCGCTATGCGATGCTTGACTCCATGAGCGTTCGCGATATTAAAAGCTACAATAAAAAGATAAAACGAGAAAAGATTGCAGCCGAACCGCTGCCCTACATCGTAATAATAATTGACGAATTCGCCGACCTTATGTCTACTACAGGAAAGGAACTTGAAGCTACCGTTTCGAGGCTTTGTGCTATGAGCCGTGCCGTAGGTATTCACTTGGTACTTGCAACCCAGAGGCCATCTACCAATGTAATTACAGGCTTAATTAAAGCAAACATCCCCAGTAGAATTGCCTTTATGGTCGCCTCCCGTGTAGACAGCCAAATTATTCTCGATAACATCGGAGCCGAAAAGCTTTTAGGAAAGGGTGACATGCTCTACGTAAGTACAACTAAACCATTCCCCGCCCGAATCCAAGGCACCTTTGTTTCAGATGATGAGGTAGAGCAAGTCGTAGAATGTGTAAAAACTTTCGGAGAACCCGATTATATAGATGACGAAATATTTGTAGACGATGAAGAATATTCGCAAGGAACCCTCTTCGGAGATGAAAGCGATCCGCTCTATGATGAAGCCTTAGAGATCGTTTTGGCAGAAGGAAAGGCCTCAGCCTCTTACATTCAAAGACGGCTTAAAATAGGCTATAACCGCGCCGCTCGAATAGTAGAAGAAATGGAAGAACGCGGAGTAGTCGGACCTGCAAACGGCTCAAAACCGAGAGAAGTAATTACACATTCTTAAAATATTATATGAGGTAAAATTTATGATTGATAACGCTTTATTTTCAGACTTTTATGAATTGACAATGGCTCAAGGTTTTTGGAAAAAAGGAAATAACACAAAAACCGTTTTTGAAATGTTTTTTAGATCAAATCCTTTTAAGGGGGGGTATTCAGTCTTTGCAGGCCTTGAACCCCTCTTAAAAACCATTCAAAATTTTCACTTTGAAAAAAGCGATATTGACTGGCTTAAGTCTTTAGGAATATTCGAAAAAGATTTTTTAGAATATATTGCCGATTTTAAATTCTCAGGCAATATTTGGGCAATGAAGGAAGGAAGTGTCGTTTTCCCGAATGAGCCCTTAATCCGTATTGAAGCCGATACGGTTGAAGCCTTGCTCTTGGAAGGTCTAATTTTAAACATGATAAATTTCCAAACCCTTATAGCAACCAAAACAGCCCGAATTTGGCTGGCCTCAAAAAAGGGAGCTATAATGGAATTCGGACTTCGTCGAGCCCAAGGCAATGACGGTGCTATGAGTGCAACGCGGGCCGCCTACATAGGCGGAGCTTTCGGCACAAGCAATTCCCTTGCTGCCAAGGAACTCGGCATACCCGCCCTCGGAACAATGGCCCACTCATGGATAATGTCTTTTAAAAACGAAGAGGACGCTTTTCAGGCCTATGCCGACATGTATCCCGACAATTCAATATTTTTAATAGATACTTATGATACGCTCCGCTCGGGTATTGTAAATGCCATCAAGGTAGGAAAGCGTTTGCAAGAAAAGGGAAAAAACTTCGGTGTCCGCCTCGATTCGGGCGATATTTATTATTTGAGCAAGGATGTGCGGAAGCGCCTCGATGAAGCCGGTTGTCCTAATGCGAAGATTTCCGTTTCAAATGAACTGACGGAAGAAATTGTAGAATCCCTTGTTCAAAACAATGCTCCTATAGATTCTTGGGGAGTAGGTACCCACATGGTTACGGGCGGAAATGAAGCCTCCCTTACAGGCGTATACAAAATGGCAGCCCGTAAAAATTTAGGAGAAACGGAATGGACTCCTGTTATGAAATTTTCGGATAATCCCGCAAAGATGACTAACCCTGCATGTAAACAGGTTTGGCGCCTATACAATTCCGATGGAACCTTTAAGGCAGATGTGTTAACCCTTGAAAACGAAAAAATTGAAGAGGGTGTGGAACAGACTTTTTATCATCCTGCAAACGATTATCAGAATTTTACATTTACACCGGCAAAGGTTGAAGCTCTTTTAGAAAAGCGTATTGAAAACGGCAAGGCTGTCGGCAAGGCTCCAAGTCTTAAAGAAATCAAAGCCTATGCTGAAAAACAGCTCGACAGTTTGGATTATACTTCAAAGCGTCTTTTAAACCCTCACATATACAAGGTTTCTTTAAGCGAAAAGATGAGGGATTTAAAACAGAAACTGATAAAAAATAAACCGATTTTTAAAAACTAAGGTGCAGCCGAAAATTATTTTATAAATTCTCGCATACCCATTCGCCGATAGTTTTTTCCTCCTCATCAAAGCTAGAACCTATCAGGATTATCTTTTTGCCCTCTGCCTTAAATTGAGCGGCATAGCCTTTCTCTTTTATCTGGGCTATTGCATCATCGGCACTTCCTGCACTCATCAGCTTAAACTCAAAGATGTATATTGAATCTTTAGTATGCACTATACAGTCAGCCCTGCCCTTTGCACAGTGTATTTCAGTTTCTACAAATTGCCCCATCAACTTAAAGATTAAATACACGGCAGTTTGGTAGTTTTGCTCCCTCAATTTAAGCTTATCTTTTGGAAGATTATCATAAGGAACACCGGCTATTATCGCCTGCATCCTTTCCATAAACTCATCGACATTCCCGGCACGAATATCCTCTACAAACTTCCATATTGAAACTCCCGTTTCATCAGGTCTAAGTGAAGAATAAGCAGGTACAAGATTTTCTAAAAAGCCGTAACGCACCTCATCATTAGGAAAGCCCAACCGATACATATTAACTTCTTCTATGTATTCTTTTATCGTTAAATAGCCTGATTGAAACAATATCGGTAATGGATTTTTTGCATCTGCACGGTACAGTTCTATTCCTGCTTCATTTAATTCAACATTTCCGTCTAAGTCGGGAATATTGTAATATGCATCTTTTAGATAATTTACCAAGAAGGTCGGTGTGGCTGTTGCAAACCAATAATTTTTTAATTCACCGGAGTTGAAGGTATTTAATATGCTAAAGGGATTATAGACCGATTTACCTAAAACACTGAACTTATAACCGTCATAACGCTGTTTTAGCTCTTCAAGCATTTTATCATAACTGTTTTTGGTGTTATCAGCTAACTTTTCTATTTCAGGCTTAAAGGTTTTTTCTATCTCAGTTTGAGTTAGTCCGCATATTTCGGCATAGTCATTCAGCATACTTATATCTTGCAGATTATTTAAATCGCTGAATATGCTTACCTTACTAAACTTTGTTACTCCCGTTAAAAAAGCAAAGCGGATATATTGATCGCATGTTTTAGTTACAGAATAAAAGGCTTTAAGGGTATTGCGGAATTCTTCGTTTAGAGCCTCGCTTACGCCCATCGTCTGTAAAAGGGGCTTATCATATTCGTCCACAAGAATAACTACCTGCTTGCCGGTTTTTTCATAAGCACGCTGTACTATACCTGCAAAACGTTGGGCTGGTTCTTCTTCCTGCTCACGTGCTCCATAGATTTCTTCAAATTGGCTTAGGACGATGTTTAAATGACTTTTTAAAGAATGAGGTTCATCATACCTGCCTATGTTAAAATCCATATACAAAACGGGGTATTCAACCCAAGCGTCTGTCTTTTCTATTTCGGCTCGCTTTTCTTCGGCTTTTTCGATGTACAAACCCTTAAAAAGCTCTTTTTGCCCTAAAAAATAGGCCTTGAGTGTCGAGAGAAAAAGGCTTTTACCAAAACGGCGGGGACGGCTTAAAAAGTATACCTTACCTAAGTTAGCCAACTTAAAAGCATATAGAGTTTTATCTACATATAAAAAGTTTTTTCTGCGTAAATCTTCAAAACTTTGAATACCTATCGGTATCTTTCGTGATAAATCAATATCCATTTTAAGACCTCCCCAAAATTTTAATATAACTTCTTAAAAATATATTTTAGCAAATCTTGCCGCCCGAAACCTTTATATCGGAATCGTTTTCTACAATAGCCTCGATTGCAAGCTCAATTCCTTTTACAATCATCTCCAAACTCATTGAAGGCGTTAAGGCGGGCTTTCCGATAACCTGTTCGGGCAAAAACGGAATATGAATAAAACCGCTTTTCATCGGTTTGCCTTTAGCCGTTCTTTCCGCGGCAATATGAGCTACGCCGTAACAGACATGGTTGCAGATAAATGTTCCTGCCGTATTCGATATTGAAGCAGGTATTTTACCGGATTTTACCTTTTCGACAATGGCCTTGATGGGCAGAGTAACAAAGTAGGCAGCAGGCCCGTCTTTTACAACTGGTTCATCAATGGGCTGATTACCCTCGTTATCGGGAATTCGGCAGTCATCAATATTTATACCGATTCTTTCAACCGAAATATCGGCACGGTTTCCGGCTTGACCGATACTTAAAACCACATCAGGGTTTTCTTTTTCGATCATTTCTTTTATCTTTGCTACGGATTTTCCGATAACTGTCGGAATTTCCAGCTTGATAATTTTTGCCCCCAAAATTTCATTGGGAAGAAGTTTAATTGTTTCAAGGGCCGGATTAATCTTTTCGCCGCCGAAAGGATCAAAACCGGTAACTAAAATTTTCATTTATCTCCTCACTAATTTTAAAAAGCAAATATCAACATCAAAATAATATGAACAATAATCAAAGCAAAAGACATAAGGGCTTGAGCCTTAATCAATGTATATTTATTTTTAGTTTCCAAAATTGCAGCAGGAACAATGTTAAAGTTTGCAGCCATAGGTGTTAAAAGCGTACCGCAGTATCCGCAAGTCATACCTAAGGCTCCTACAACAGCAGGATTTCCGCCTTGTGCAATTACAAAGGGAACACCTACACCGATTGTGATAACGGTAAAGGCAGCAAAAGCATTTCCCATAATCATCGTAAAGATTACCATTCCAAGACAATAAGCGATAACACCCAGTACGGGAACACCCTGAGGAACAATACCGCTTGCAAAATGGCCGATTATCTTACCTATTCCGGCTGTTGCAAAGATTGCACCCAAAACACCGAGGAGCTGAGGAAGTAAACTTGAAGAGCCTACCTGCATCAGCATCTTTGAAGTATCGTTGATTGTATCTTTCATTTTCGGTTTGGTTAAAATTATTGCAAAAATAAGGGCAACTATCGAAGCAAGGCCTACAACTTGTGCAGTAGAAAAACCGAAGATTACTTCTTTTCCGGCAGCATTTGTTCCAAGCGAAATTTTAAAGCTCTTCATTTGAGCCAATAACATCGCAACAACACCAATTAAAACGGCAGGGATAAAAATCTTGTTACCTACTTTTTTTGAATTTTCAGTAATTTCCTCTTTTGTTGCCGACTTAATATCCGCAACTTTTACTTGTTTTGTAAGAGTAAAACCGCCCAAAACAATGAGTAAGCCTCCGATAATGGCACCTCCGTAAGGTACGTTAAGAACGATAACTTTACCGAACATAAACAAAACCCCTAAGATTCCCCAGAACAAGAATGTTCCGATTGGATTCTTTTTATCTTTTAAGGAGATTACGGCCGTGATAATTGAAACAAGACCGCAAAGGCCGTAAACGATTTCATCTATAACCATTGTATTATTATAAATAAAACTAAACATCTGCTTTTTCTCCTTTTCTAAGTGATTTTTCAAAGAGCCAGCACTGTACTAAGGCTATAAGAACCATTGCAACACCTGCCAAGATTGAATATTTAGCAACATCGATATTGCTTATATCCAAGCCCTGTTCTTTTAAAGTTCCTGTAATTAAAAGAACTCCTGATGCAACGGGAAAAATATTTTGACCGAAAAAGTTTCCATAGTTTTCGGAAGCTCCTGCCAGCCCCTTAATTTTTTCGATGTCGTCTTCGGTAAGCTTTACATGTTTTTGAGCAGCTCCTTCAGCCATAGGGAGGATTAATGGTCTGATAAACTGAACATGACCGCCCAATCTGATCGAAAATGCCGAAGCAATTGTTCGTATAAGAATGTAGAGCCAAATAACCATACCGGCACTTGCTCCCTTAATCTTTTTAATGAATTCTGCAGCTCTTTCCTTTAATCCGTAACGTTCCATAATAGCGATTACAGGAAAAGAAATAAAAAACAAGCTCATGTAACGGTTGTTTACAAAACCCGTACCTATTGCATTAAGGACTTCAACAAATCCCATCTTTGCAATCAAGCCTGTTACAAGACCTGAAATCAAAACGACTGCAACTACATCAAGTTTTAAAATAAAACCGGCGATGATAATTACAACACCTATTAAAACCAAATAGTTCATATCCAACTCCTTTTATTGGTTTACAATTTTGTCCGCTCATCTTACTAAAAAAATAAGGCTTTGTCTATTTATAAATAATTATACTTTGAATTTAGAAACTTCTTCCGTAAGGTTTTGAATGCTGGCCTTATTTTTCTGGCTTATATCGTTTACTTCCTGTACGGCATTGCTAATCTGCACCGCACCGGAGGCCATCTCATTCATGCTGTCGGTGATAACTCTGGTGAGACCGTCCAGTTTTTTCATTTCCTCGGCAACGCTCTCCCCTCCTTTCAGCATTTCTTCAGAACCTGCCTGCACTTCTACCGTTACCGTGTTGATTCCCTTAATGGCAGACAGTACTTCCTTACTTCCGTTCTCTTGCTCATGCATAGCTTCGGTGAGACTGTCACTCATAGATTTAACTTGTTCTGCCAAATTGAAAATAGCATTAAATTTTTCCTCTGCGATTTTTGAAGAAGCGGAAAGAGCTTCTATTTCACCTGACAGAGTTTTAAGCGTTGCAGTTATTGTCTTGCCCTGTGCGGAAGACTCTTCCGCGAGCTTGCGGATTTCGTCGGCAACAACGGCAAACCCCTTGCCTGCTTCTCCTGCATGAGCTGCTTCTATTGCAGCGTTCATTGCCAAAAGGTTGGTTTGGCTTGCAATGTGCTGGATAACACTTGAGGCTTCCAATAAGCTGCCCGATTCTTCTGCTATTTTTTGTGTAACGCTGTTTGCTCCTGAGATTGTATCTTTACCGTCGGCAGTAGCAGCGGCGAGTGTTTTTATAACATCATCGGTTTTGCCGAGAGTCTGTGTGATTGATGCAATATTCGCAACCATCTCCTCAATTGAAGCAGAAGATTCGGCGACACTGGCAGCCTGATTTTCGATACTTCCGTTCAGTTGTTTAATCGTACGGACAATTTCTTCAATGGTTGCAGCCGTTTCGGTAACACTTGCTGCTTGGGTAAGAGCCTGCTGTTTTACCCCGTTGATGTTGGCACTTATCTCGTGTACGGCACTGGCTGTTTCGGTCATATTCGATGCAAGCTCATTCCCTATATTTTCCATATCGACACTGTTAAGACCTACTTGATTAATAGATGAACCTATCTTCGAAATAGTCTGATTAAAGTATTCTGAGAGATCGGTTATCTCGTCATTGCCATGTACGGGAAGCCGCACTGTTAAATCTCCTTCACCCTCTGCGATGTCTTTAAGTGCAGCAACGATACTTGTTATGGGTTTAATCAATGCAAGGGCTACAAAGAAAACGATGACCAGCGCACTGGATATAACCACTGTTCCGATACCGAGTACTGAAATACGCAAAGCATTGATCGCCCCCATAAACTCATTTACCGGAGCACGGATAATAACAGACCAATCAGTGGTTTTCATGGTGGCAAAAGAGGCTATGTAGGATTTTCCTTGGTATGTGTAGTAGCCGATTTCAGTCTCGTCGGTATCCCAAACGTATTCCAAAAAAGCGGCACATGAAGCAAATTCGCTGTTCGTTTTTGCCAGCTCGATAATACTCACTTGACGTTTAATCAGATCAGCATCCTTATCGGCTATAATAATACCGCTATCGCCCATGATATAACAACCGCCGGTTTTACCGACAACTATGTCATCTATTTGATCGGAATACCAAAAGGCATCCATATCGGCAATGAGTACTCCGATAACTTTTTTGTTATCATCATACACAGGTACAGCAATATCGGCAACAAAAGAATTACCTGTACGAGCATCAATGTACGGCTCACCGCAAAATCGTTTGCCCTGCATTCCGTCAATAAACCATTGCTCTTGCGCACAGGATGGTGTAGAGCCATCCAAAAACTGAATAATGCCTTTTTCGTCCGTTATGTATAAGGAGCGTATTGTTTTGTTGAATTGCGCTTCTTCAGCGAGTTTTTTCATTTTTTCGATATACGGCATTTGCATATCGCGTAAGAATGGCATACGTGCAATACCTTCAAGAAATTGCCATAAGGCGGTAATGCGCCCATCAAGAATTTCGGCAACATCGGTTGCCTTATCTATTAAGTGTGTTTCGACTTTTTCGGTTACTGCTTTGCGGGCTCTGCGGGTTGCAAGAAATCCTTCCGTCGAAGAAGCGATGGCTATCAATAGTCCGAAGACTATGATCAGTTTGTAGCGGATTGAAAAACGTTTTTTCATTTATGTTCCTCCTCTTTTAGATTGATTGGTCTCAATCCAAGACATGATGTACATCTTATTTTTCCAAGCAGCCCAAAGAAATCAATCTTTGATTAAGGCTTGAAAAGAGCATAATCCTATCGCCTTCAATATCGAATTTTATTTTTTCGCCTATCTTATATGTTATATTTAAAAACACAACACCCGTTAAAAGGAAGTTTCCCACTTTAATTTTGACGGTAGTTTCCATACCTGTGGGCATCGAGCTGTATATAGAACCTGTCAGTTTTCCGTTTTCGTGTATTTTGATAAACTCAGGTCGGACTCCGATGATAAAATCTTTTTCAGTCGGTACCGGCGAATTTAAATCAAACTCCGCTTCATCGGCCTTTGCGATGTGATATTTAAAAGGTAAAATCTTATTTTCCTTTTCTGCATTTTTTGTGCGTTCGGCTTCTTCTTCTCTTTGTTTTTTAATTTCAGCCTCTGTTTGCAAAAGCCATTCTTTATAATCTATTTTTTGAGCGGGCTTAAACTTAAATTTCAAGCCTTCTAAACAGCTTAAATTAAAATCTCCTTCTGCAGAAGTTTCACCCGCAGCTTCTATAAAATTTATCGAAGGATTTCCTATAAAGTCTGCGGTAAATAAGTTTACCGGTTTTTCATAGATATCCAAGGGAGCATCATATTGCTGCAAAAGACCGTTATCCATCAAGCATATCTTTGTTGCCAGAGTCATAGCCTCCAGCTGATCATGGGTAACATAGATAAAGGTTGATTTTGTATCCAAATGAAGGCGCTGCAATTCGCTCCGCATTTCAAGCCGGAGTTTTGCATCAAGGTTTGAAAGGGGCTCATCCATAAAAAGCACCTTGGGCCCGGGAGCTAAGGTTCGAGCAATAGCAACCCTTTGCTGCTGTCCGCCTGAAAGCTCATTGGGATACCGATCCATAAACATTCCGATTTTTACGATGCGGGAAACACGGCGGACTATTAAGTCTATTTCTTCGTTTTCGAGCTTGCGTATTTTTTTTATAACTTCGCCTTTTTCATCTACAAGTTCGTAGTTATCATTTACCGAAAACCCGTTTTTCTTGTGCTTCTCTAAAAGAGATGCCCTCTTTTCATCCAAGCCGGAAATTATTGCCTTTACTTTTTCTTCACGATTTTCAGTTTTTTCAAGCCCGTAAGACAAAATCGTTTTTGCCGTATATTCTGAAATAATAAAGTTGTCTATTAACTTTATCAAGGCTGTTTTTTCATCAAGTCTATTACCTTTTTTCTTGTCTTTAGTCTGCGAGTCGATAATAATTTCCACAGCTTTTCCACATTCATTTAAAATCTTTTTTAAGTCATCTATTCTTTTAATTTCAAAATCGCAGAGAGGCATGAGCTCTTTGATGTTTTTTAAGCCGAAACTTATGTTTTCATAAACGGTCATATTCGGCCAAAGGGCATAGTTTTGAAACAAAAAACCGACCTTTCTTTTATTTGCAGGAATGTTTATACCTTTCTCGCTGTCAAAAACCGTTTCCCTGTCGATGACTATCTTTCCGCTTGTCGGAGTTTCAAGACCGGCAATCATTCTAAGCGTTGTTGTTTTGCCGCAGCCTGAAGGTCCCAGCAGGGTAATAAACGAATTATTTTCTATGGTTAAATTTAAATTATCAGTTCCGTAAAATTTTCCCCATCTTTTGGTAAGGTTTTGTAAAATTATCTCAGGCATTATCTTCCTCCTAGTCCTGAATCAATTCCGGCCTTTGTAAGCTTGTTTAATCCGAAATTTACGGCCAAAATAAATATAATTAAAATTAAGTTGATTGCACTTGAAAAGGCGTATAAGCCCATTTCGTCATAATAGTCAAGCATGGTTGTGCTTATCTTGGATTGACTGCACAAGAGCATAAATAAGGTTAATTCCCGAACGCAGGTTATAAAGGGCAAAAGATAACCGCTTAAAATTGCCGTCTTTTGAATGGGAATTATTATCCTTGTCATACGCTTATGCCAGGGCGTATCCTGTATCAAGGCCGACTCTTCTATTTCATTGCTGATTTGAAGCATCGAGTTAAGAGAGCTTCTCGACGAAAAAGGAATATACTTAATTGTTCCGACTATTATTAAAAGTAAAAATGTATCATATATTCCCAGCATAGACCCGAATATAAAGAAGGCTATACCAACTGCAAGCGAAGGCAAAAGGTAGGGCAAAAAAGCTATGTCGTTTACATAATTTGCAAACTTGTTTCTTCTATGCTTGCTTACCGAATAGCCTATCAAAAGCCCTATCGTTCCTGCAAGGAAGGCGCAGAAAAAGGCAACAATCATTGTTCCTTTAAAACTCATCCAAAAGGCACGGTTATATAAAATACCGAATTGTCCGTACATACCGACATCTTCTGCCGAGTGATGTGTCCACCATTTTAAGGTTAGGTTTGCAAAATTACCCGTCCTAAAAAAGCTGTAGTCTCCAGGGTTAGGCAAAAAGGTTTCAAAGGCAAAGGAGATAACGGGATATATTCCGGTAAATAAGGTAAAGATAATTAAAATTGCAGGAATTAAATATTGCCCGATTTTTCCCACATTTACCTTGCTTACCTGTCCGCTTTTTCCGGTAATTGTCGTATAATTTTTTCGGGATTTCATGCTGAGCCTGTTTGTAATCAGTATTAAAATTCCGAAGAGCATCATCACTACGCCGATAATACTGGCCTGCCCCGTTCTTACAACCTTTAAGTCTATATATTTGGTGGAAAGGGTTGTCAGTTTTAAATAGTGAGGAACCGGATAGCTACCCATAGCACTGCCGAAAACGAGCAAGATGGTCGACAGGATGGCAGGTCTTAATAAGGGAAGGGTTACTTTGCGGAAGATTTTTGATTTTGAGGTATTTAAAATCAAGGCGGCTTCTTCCAAATTGGAATCCATATTTTTAAATATGCCGCCTATTAAAATATATGCAAAGGCTGCATAGTGCAAGGACAGAACAACAATTGCGGGAAATAGACCCTCAGCCCACCATGCAGGCATTGTAACTCCGAAAATATCTGCAAGTATTCCGTTAGAGCCTCCTGTAACGGCAGTACTCTTAAATAAGTTCATCCAAGTAAGAGCCAATGTCCACTGAGGCATTATATACGGAAAAATAAAAACGACATTCAGATATCTTTTGCATTTTATATTTGTACGTGTAATCAAATATGCAAAAATTCCGCCTATTAAGATAGCCCCTATACAGCTGAATATCGCAAGCAGCAGAGTGTTTGTAAGCGGGCTCCAAAAATTCCTTATAGCAAGAGAGCCGGTAAAAATATCTTTCCAGTTAAAAACGGTAAAACCGTCAGGCCCATGCATAGCATCTATGGTACCGGGATGAACCGTAATTGTATCCAAAAGAATAGTTACTATCGGAGCTATAGTCGTAACAGAGAGCACAACACCGAATATAAGCAATATCAGGTTTTGAGGTTTTTTAAAAAAATCCTTACTTTGATTTAAAAAAACCGGAATTGTCTTAGCCAAAATCTCCTCCACACATTATCTTCCTTACGATTATACTATAACTCGAGCATTTATGCAATATTATTCTTTACCGCACAGGCGGACGCATACATTTAATAATAAAGCCTCTAAAAACCTGACATAGTTTTTAGAGGCTTAATAAATTCATATTAATTTTTTAATAATCTTTTAGTTTCTTAAGGAGCTGATCCATTCACCTACGGTAAAGGTTACACTTGCACAGTATACGGGCTCTTCGACAATTAAACCGCCCTTTCCTTCACCTGTCCACCAGTCATAACCTCTATCGTTTTTAGCGGGGAATTTATTTATTTTTTTGGTTTCGCCGTTTACTTCTTCATCAACATATCCATCCATGCTGTGATCTTGATTGATAGCAGGATTGGAGCTGTATCCGCCCATGTCCTTTCCCCAAGGATGGAAGCCTTCCTTTGTCGTTACCATGTAAGCGATAAAGGCACATGCTGTCCAAGGAAGAGGAGCATTGTTTAGAACCTGCAAATAGTGCTTATATGCATAGCCTCCGAAGCCGATATATCCGTCCTGATAAGCAGCAACGGTAATATTGTTTACGGAAGATTCGTCTGTTTCCTTTATAGAACGTAATTTGGAATAAACCAATAAACCTGTTTGATCTTTAGAAGATTTTTTTACTAAGTCTACGCTGATGGGGCCGTCATCGGTTTTCATATTAAACTGAGAAACAAATAGTTTGATCCATGCGAGTGCATACTTACCGTTTTCGTTTAATCCAAGCTCTTTAGCCGTTTTTTCCAAGCCGTCAATTATGGGCTTAAAATAAGCTTTATCGGCCTCAGGAAGAGCATCATAAGCGGCTTTTACAACCTTCGAATACTTTTCATGAGTAAGCATGAGCAAAAAGTTTTTTCCGATAGGTTCGGATTCCAAACCCATAAACAGGGGGCTTTGACCTTCTTTTACAAAATCCCAGACATTTAAAAAATTATTTGAAGCTTCGACATTATTGTACATAAAAACTTTACTCAAAGTTTGCAAGGCCAAGGGATTTCCGTTTTCTTTCATGTCGGCACCCATAGATTCCTTCCACTCTTTAGGAACAAAATTATGTAAGATGCCCGTATCAATCATCTTAGCCTTAATCTGAGCACCATCCTGAATAAGAGTCATAGAAAATTCGGGATTAACGTTCTTATTATCGTTTGTAAGCTGGTCAAAAATAGTATTGTTCTTAGGCTGAGACCAATCTATTTTTCCGGTATAGTCCGGATATTTTGCCTTCATTGCCTCAACAAAGGTCTCTCCTGCTGTCTTACCTCGGCTTGAGTTACCCAAACCTTTTAGAACCTTTCCGTTTGATTCTTGATAGGCCTTTTCGAAAAGCTGATCAAGAGTCATACCTTCGGCTTCCTTTATTACTTTAAGAACAGCGTTGTTCTTTTCCGATTTGCCGCCGCAGCTGGAAATTGCAAGCAATAGCAGTGCGATTGATAATACTGAAATAATTTTTTTCATTTAGAATCTCCCTATGGAATATATCTTTCTATAAATATATTACATATTCTTTAAATACACAAGAGCTATTTACTTCTATGTATAAAAATAAACGATACACCTTATTTGAAAAGGTTAAAAATTTACGATATAGTACCTAGTTTATTTGCAAAAAAAGATATATAATGTTAGAATGTGCTTATACTTAAAGGAGATTTTACGTGTTTTTTGACAATTATCCTATCAAACTTTCAGATACAACGAAGCCCTTTTTTTTAAAAGGTCTAAAAACCGCTCCGGCTATTTTACTGATTCATGGTTACACGGGCTCTACGCGTGAAATGATTTGGCTGGGTCATCAGCTAAATGAAGCCGGCTACAATGTCTACATACCTCGGCTTCCCGGGCACGGCACAAATAAGAATGATTTTTTGGCTAGTAACTGGAAGGATTGGCTGCGCAAAGTTTGTGATGAGTACATTGATCTCTGTGCAATGTATGAACGAGTTTTTGTCGGCGGTCTTTCGATGGGGGGGGTACTAACCTCTCTGATTGCAGCACGTTTTAATCCTGAAAAGATATTTTTATGTGCTCCGGCTTTTATTGCAAAAGATAATCGGATAAAACTTACTCCTTTTTTAAAGTTTTTTGTCAAAAAGGCATCAACCGTCAAAAAAACTTATGAAAATGATCCCGAATACGGCAGAGCAATAGCGGACTACAATGGTATAGAGTATTTAGAAAAATCTGCGGACTTGTATAAACTTCAAAAATTAGCAATAAAAAATATGATTTTTATCAAATCCCAAACTCTTACAATTTTATCAAAAGCAGACAATTTAGTTTCATTTAAGGTAAAAGACCTTATGGATAAGAATTTAAGGACTCAAAATGAGTATCTTATACTCGAAAAAAGCAGTCATGTTGTTACAAATGATATTGAAAAGGAACTTGTTGCAAAAAAAATAATAGAATTCTTAAAGGATTAAACTTTTTAATAAAATTTACCGATAATATTGCAGGATTATTGTATATTTAATATGACTTTTTTCTAAAAGAGTGATATACTTATACTATATGGTTACAAGGAAGTATTAATGAGAGACTTTGATTACTATAAAAAGCAGCCCAAAGCTGATACTCATAATCATCTGAATTTAAGTATGAATTATTCCGATTATAAAAAATGGGCAGGCTTTGAAATTCCTAATTTTCCTCGAAAAATGAACGGTCTTGATGAGATGCATCAGATAATCGGACAATATACCCGTCCTGCATGTACCACAGCACAGGACGTTATCGATCTAATCGAGATGTCCATAAAAAGTGCAATTGAAGACAATGTTGTATATATTGAAGGTTCTGTCGATATAAGTTTTATCAAGCAGTTTAATGAGAATTTGGATGCTTTTCTGAAAGGGATAAGCGATATAGTAAAAAAATATAAAAATAAAATCAAAATCATTCCCGAACTGGGAATATCAAAGACCATAGATCAAAGTTTTTTAAAACAATGGATAGAACCAATGATGTCATCAAAGGTTTTTAAAAATATAGACCTTTACGGCCCTGAAGTTTCCGAAGGTATTGAACAGTGTGTATATATCTTTAAATTGGCCGAAAAATACGGCTTAAAAAAGAAGGCCCATGTCGGCGAATTTTCAGATGCGGCTTCAGTCAAGTATTTTGTTGAAATGTTTAATTTAGACGAGGTTCAGCACGGCATAGGGGCAGCCCAAAACGATAAGGTGCTGCAATTTTTAGCCGACAGAAAGATACGCTGCAATGTTTGTCCGCAGAGCAATGTAATGCTGGGGGCAGTCAAGGATCTAAAATCTCATCCGTTACGAAAAATGATGGATGCAGGAGTTCCTATAAGCATAGGAACCGATGATATTCTGTTCTTCGGAAAAACAAACAGCGAGCAGTTTTATGACCTTGTCAAGGTAAACCTAATAACCGAAAAAGAAGCCGATAAGCTGATGTCTGTCAGATAATTTAAAATAACCCTAATATCATTTCGCCGAATACATCATAAAATAATTTTGCAATCAGTAAAATTATAACAACAATCATAAGAGGCCTGATAAATGCTGCACCTTTCTTTAAAGCAAATCCGGCACCTAAGTAATTACCGATAATACCGCAAACAGCAGCAGGAATTGCAATTGAAAAAATAACCTTATTATTCAAAAGAACGGCCGTCAACGAAGCATAATTTGAAGCGAGGTTTAAAAGCTTGGCATTCCCCGATGCCGTTTTTAGGTCATACCTCATCCATGCAGAATAAGCTATAATCGCAATCGTCCCTGTTCCCGGCCCTATAAGCCCGTCATAAAAACCTACACAAGCACCTATCAAGGCAGCCAAAGCAAAAGCCTTTTTTTGAGGTATTTCCTTTGATTTGTTTTCATTGCCGAAGTTCCGTTTTAGCAAAAGAATAAAAGCTATTGCCGGAAGTATTAAAATCATAGCTTTTTTTAGAAAAACTTGGTCTATTCCCAAAGCAATTTTCATTCCCAGATATGAAGAAATAAAAGAAAATAAGGCAGAAACTAAGGCTATCCGCCACTCAAGAGCTCCATGCTTAAAAAACCTAAAGGCCGAAAAAGTTGTCCCGCAGGCTGCCGAAAACTTATTACAGCCTATAGCCGTATGAGCCGGAAGCCCTACAAAAAAATAGGCCGGAATAGAAATAAGTCCCCCGCCGCCGGCAGCCGAATCTACAAAACCTGCAAGAAAAACACAAAAACATAAAAAAATCATTGCCTGTATCGATATATACATAAATTATTCTCCTCCACATCAATTTAAATCTACATTAGCTTTTGTTTTATCTTCATGGTGTAAGAACATAAAAAGAGCTACTGCAAAAATTATGGCAAAACCCAAAAGGCTCCACCGATCGGGAAGTTCTCCTAAAAAAGCAAATCCGAAAATTGCAGAAAAAACTATTTGGGTATAATCATAGACCGAGATCGAACCTGCCGGAGCATGGGCATAAGCTGCGGTTACACAAAACTGACCCCCTGTCCCAAAAAGACCAGCAATTAAGAGCATAATGATTTGATAAAGGCTCATCGGATGATAAAAAATAATAAAAACCGGAAGCAGCATTAAAATCGAAAAAAATGAAAAGAAAAATACGATTAGAGGCCCCTTTTCTCCTTTAAGAGAAAGACAGCGAACGCAAGTATAGGCAGCTCCTGCCATCATTCCTCCAAAAGCCCCTATAAGAGCTGCAATCACATGGCCTGTATCTGCAAAGGCCGGTTTTATTATAAGAAGACTTGCCGAAAAAGCCGTGATTACCGCAAGGATTTGATACAGCTTTATTTTTTCCTTTAAAAATAAAAAAGAAAACAGAATGGCAAAAAAAGGAGCCAGCTTTGCAAGAATAGAAGCATCCGCAAGGAGCATGTGCTCTATCGCATAAAAGTTTCCGACAATCCCCATAGTGCCGAAAATTGCCCTCATAAAAAAGAAGGGTAGATTTTTTTTATTCAAATGAAATTTTTCCTTTGAATTTATAAGCACGGCAAAGGATACAACAGCCGCTATTAGATTCCTAAAAAAAGCCTTTTGCATTGAAGGCAAACTACCGGCAAGCTTTGCCGACAAATTCATCGATGCAAAGCAAAGAGCCGACAAAATTAAAAACATAATGCCCTTTTGTTTCGATGTTAATTTCATTTTTTCAACTCCTAAATAATTTTTATCACATTATCAATTATAAGTATCTTGTTTCTGCAAGTTATAGGCAAGTTAAAAACCGCTACATATAGTGTTAATATTAAGATACAACTCTGCATATTGTGTTGATAAATCACCTCCGTAATAATCCTGCAAGTTACCGGCAAGTTAAATCATGCCCAAATTGGAATATATTTACTATGCTTTGGCGCTGTCTCCTCTAATTTTTTGATATATTGTTTTTTGCATGCTTCTTTAATTAGTCTTGAAATACTAGCCGATGAAGAAGTTGGTAATCCAAACCTCTCACGTAATGAGCTATTAGTTAAAAATTCACTTTGAATATATTTAATACACGCATGCATATAGCAGGACCAAAGCTTATCCTCCGGAAGCAAATCAAAAAAGCCTATTTTCGAAAATAAGACAACCTTACTATTTTCTTCATATATTTTGATTTGAGGTGTCGGTAATTGCTGAAGTTCACAGGAGATAACTATCTTATCCCAACCGGTACCAAGCTCTTCACACATTTTTAACCGCCTCATTAATGCTGCTAATTTTTCATTTCTTGATTTCGGAGGATTATCAATAATTCTGTTAATATCAACAAGGGGAATACCCGGATTTGTAATTTCAATGCGATTAGTAAAAATTTCTATCACAACACCTGTTCCGGTTATAGAAAAGTCCTGATGAATCAAAGCATTGGCTACTGCTTCTCTTAAAGCAATTGGTGGATAAGATAATTCTTTATGTCTTATAGCTCCATTGATGACTTCCTTGGAAGGTAATAATGCTTCAATATATTTTAATAATCCGTCAAAACCTAAGACATATCCCTTATTACTAACATCTTCTTTTAACATTTCAAGTCTGTTGTTACCTTTATATTGTACCACTCTGACAGCCTTCCGTTCAAGTCTCGGAAAATTAGATAATTCTTTTGCAAATAAGATAGCCCCCATATTTGTTATAGCATATAAATCATTATCTTGTTTTTTTATAACACCTTCTTGTACCATATAATGAATCATAGTTTCAAACTCGGTTGGTATAGGCTCTTTTTTTATATCAAAATATACCGAAAAATCTAAAAATTGCACTACTTCCATAGCCGTTAAATCATTTTTTGCATATAACTCTTCAAAACGATTATTTCTTATTTTATCCCACAGTTGAGCTTCCATCTGCGGATAATCACTCAATTTTTTTGTATAGGTACCAACTTTTATATAAGCCGTTTTTTTAAATGTTACAGGCTGACTTGTCGGTTTATGTATAGTAAGAACAACAATGCTTTTTTTATTATTTTTCTTATCCTTCATATAAATTGTTTGAAATTTAAAATCTGCATTTTTTGATACTAAATTTCTAAGCCAACTTTCAACCTCTTGATTTCCAACTTTTAGGGTATATTGATCATAATCTGTACCTACAATATTATGATTTTTATCATCAATTCCCCATATCATATAGGCACAAGGTTTATCTGAATACACGGCACTATTAGCTAGAGCACTTATATTTTGCCCAATTATTTCGGGATCATAATTATTGTGTTTGAACTCAAACCAATTTTTTTCACTATCATATTTTATTAAATTTTCAACTAATTTCTCCAAGTTTTCCATAAATTATAAATCCTTTGGCATTTTACAAAAACAAGATATTCTTTTACATATCCCATATATCATACCTGCTCATGCCTTCATATTCATAAGATGCCTGTATACCCCTCATATAAATTTTCCTATTTTGAATATCATCGGTCAGAGCAGATTCCAATAAAACCTTAAGTTCCAGACTGTTTATCGGAGAGCGCTCCATCGCACTTAAATAAGGAAACTTATCTATCTTTGACCAATCAACACAGCGTCCCAGACGGTGTTTTAAAAGAGCATCCAGCCATATCCTCATACTTCTTCCATTGCCTTCTCTAAAAGGATGAGCAACATTTAGTTCTACATATTTATCCACAATTTCGTCAAAGGATTCCGACTTCATCTTATCGATTATTTTAAGGTTTTCAGCCAAAAATAAAATCGGAGCAAAGCGGAAATTCCCCTTTGAAATATTTACCTTTCTAATCTCTCCTGCAAAATCAAAAATATCTTGAAACAGGTACCGATGTATTTCTTGCAAACCCTTAAAGGTTCCAACTTCAATATTGTCAATTAAATTTTTATCCCAAAGTTCGAGAGCCCGCATCTTTGTCAGCTTTTCTTCATCCTTCATAGCTCATCTCTCTAAAATATTTTTCTAAAATTTTTTTGTTCTTTTTTGCTGGTATATCCCATTGCCTCGTAGAATTTATGAGCTTCGGTACGGCCTACACTTGAAACAAGTCTTATACCTGCGGCACCGGTTTCTCTCGCCCAAGATTCAGCCTGACTAAGAAGGGCTCTGCCTATTCCCTGCTTTCGGTATGAGGGATCAACGGCAATACCTATAATATTTTTTAAGCTGTCACTAAAAGAACATTCATAATCGGAAACATGTACATAGCCGATTAATTTACCGTCAACAAAGGCTCCAAAAACTTTATCGCCATTGCTGGTCAAAATTTTTTCCAACTGTGTTTTTGTTTTTTCCAAAGGAAAATCATAACCCAGAGCATTCTTATTTAAGTTCCAAATATCTTTATAGTCATCTATAGTAACTTCTCGTACTACCATAACAGCCTCCTCATAAGTTTTCTCCAAGCCATAGAATGGCCTCATCCAGCATTTGAATACTTATATAATGGTTCATTCTTTCGACGCTCATAAGCCTTAAAAGCTCCTTGTTTTTATAAAGCGGTAAGGTTGAATCGTAAAATTGTTTTTGGATTTTATAAGAAACTAGGGAGTCCTTTATTCCGTGTAGTAAGAAAAGAGGACGGTTTAGGAGCTTACCGATGTTTTGAGCGGGATCGGCTTTTTTTGTTGCCTCATCAAATTCGATATGAGCTTCATCATATTCTTTTTCGATTTGAAGGATTGCATTTTGCCAATCGCAGGCACCGTTAAAAACGACCGCAGTTTTTACGCTTGGATTATGGGTAAAGATTCCTGCCGTAGTAAAGCCGCCCATAGAATGTCCTGAAACGGCAAGGCGGTTTTTATCGGCATTACAATTTTTAACGGCATAATCTTTTAGTACGGAAAACTCGGCAAGGTTTTGCATAATTGTAGGCAAAAAAAATTCGTTTAAAGCCTTATCATAATCTTCAAACTTATTTCTTTCACCGTGATGGACTGCATCGGGTAAGATTACCTGATAACCCAAAGTCGAAAAAACATAGCCCATCAGCTTTTGCTTATTTTTTTCTGAAGACCAGCCGTGATAATAAAATACGGTAGGAAAAGGCCGAATAAAGCCGCTTGTTTCTGAAGGATAAAAACGCAGACAAGGTATTCCCTCAATTTCTACACGCTCTTCGATTATATTTTGATTTTTGTATTTGCCCATAGCTTTGCCCCCTTTTATTCCGTCATCCCCTTATTCCGAAAAAATAGAATTTTGAATCAGCTTTATTTTTGAAATATGGGCTATAGAAATTTTCAGCTTGTCATTAAGATTACCGCATGCAAGTATAAGAACAGCATCTTTTTCTTGTTTTAAAATTTCTTCAGGAACCCCGCTTATCTTTTCCTTTCCTTTTTCAGTGTGCAGCTCTATTTCAAGGATGTGCTTTCCTAAGATTGCCTGCTCTGCTATTTTTTGTTTCCCTAAAAAATCAAGACCGGAAGCTTCTTTTTTTGTAAATTTAAAAACTCCGTCTTTAAGCTGTTCTTCCGTAATTATAGCTTTACGGCTTATACGGCTGCTTACGGCCTTAGCATCTTCCTTTGTTAAGTGCAAATCTTTTAGTATTGCACTTAATTGAGATAAGGTTTTTGAGTATTTATTTTCTCTTTCTTTTTGCTGCTTTACCCAATCAAGCTTTTTTGTGTAATCTTTTTTTTCTTTTTGAGAAAATAAATTCAAACTTTGAAAATTTCTTACGGAAGGGGATTGAGGAGGTTTATTTTTATAAAAGATAAATTCCAAACCGCTTTTATAAACGGCTTGTTCAAAATCTTTTAAATCTTGAACATTTAAAAGATAAACGCCCTCCGCTATTTTTTTACGGACAAGTTTTTTTAAAGGCGTATCAAGTTCAAAAAACTTTTCCTTTTCCTTGTTTACGGAAACGACAAAGCCGCTGTATAATTCCAATGAAGTAAAATTCTTATACCACTCATTTATAGAAACTCTTATATTTTGAGGAATCTCATGCCCTGCTGCAGCCGATAAGATTTTATATATATTTTCGGAAGTTAATTCCGACTGAAAAATTTTGGAACAAGCTTTTTTTGTGATTTCAAATTTTCCTGTCGTTTGAATTAAAACAGGTTCCATACACTCCGCTGCAGGAAGAAGATTTTTTAGGTTGCTGTCGGGCAAAACCGTAACTTCAAAAGAGGGGTCAATTAAAAGAGGCTTTTGAGGTTCTTTCGCATTTTTAAATAATTCGGGATTTAAGTAAATCAAATTTTTCTCTCTGCATAAAATTCCGAACAGCTCTGCGGTTTCGATAAAGCTTGTATGTAAAATATTCTCGTTTCCAATTTCATTTTGTATTGCCGAAGAAAAATTTTGCATACACAAAAGAAGAAAAAATTGTTCTACATCTTCTTCCTCATAATATGCATCGGGATAAAAACTATTTAAAAATTCGAAAAGGATTATAACAAGTTTTTGTAAATTTTCTTTCCTCATTTTAAATAAGGATGCAGCCGTAAAATATACCAGACGCTCAAGTTTGCTTAATTGTGAAAAAGCCCCCCATTTTGCTTTTTGAACTGCAAATCCGTTTTCGGTTCTAAAAATAAGACCTAAAGATTCGCATGCTAAAAAAATAGAGTCAACATGTTTTGTCTTTTCCGAAAGCCACGGAAAAACTTCTTTGATCAAATCTTCGTATTTTTTTTTAAAAGAACCGTCATTTTTTAAAACGGCTTCGTTATGAATACAAAAGGAATAAAGTCCGGCAAGGGCCGTATCATTTATATTTATTTCTTTAGATTTTACCTGCCCTGTTTTTTCAGGCATAAAAAAAAGATTGGCTGATAAAAGGGGTTCTATAATTTTTTGTAAAATAGGATTTATCTTGTATATTTTATCCCCGTCATTGTTTTGAACTCGGTACAAAAGAAGGCGTTCTTCCGCATTTAAAAGTTTTTCGGATAATTCGGAATAAGATATTTTTTTTGAAAAAAATACAGATAGCATCGCCTGTGTTGGGTTGGGGATTTCGTTTACGGCTTTTAAAATTAATATATCGTAAGAATCCAGACCTTCTGCAATTTTTTCTTGTATTGCCGGTTTTCGCAAGAAAGCACTTAGCTGTTCCGCAAGCCGCTGCTTGTTAAAGGGGGTTTTTATTTTTCCCAAATACAGCTGTATTAAATCAAAAAATTGATGATCGGGCAGCTTTACAATGCTTTCCCGCCATTCGACAACATCTTTGGGATTCATTCTTTACCTCCTCTTATCGAAAACTTTTTAGCGAGATAGTATTTTATCACATAAGATGAAAAAATAAAAGTAGGAGGAGGCTTAATTACCGGCCTTAACAATACCTAATACGACAAAGAATGCGGCAATATTATGGGATAAATCTTTACTCCCTTCTCTGCAGCAAGTTTATCTACATTTTCTTTTGTTACCTTGCCTCGAGGTTTGGGATGGGGAGGAGCATCTCCTATAAGAATAAGTTTTTTATCCACATCAGCATCTAAGGCACGCCATGACTGACGAAGCCCTAAGAATATACCCTCATATACGGCTTCGGGAATATCTCTTCCTCCGAAAACTCTAAAGCCGTATAAGGCTTTTTCAAATTTTTTTAAGTTATCGGTAAAAACACAGGCTTCCCGTACCAAAAAGTCTTCACGGTAATCTTTATATAAAACTAAAGCTATTCTATAAGTTTTATACTGAGGCAGAATCTCGGCAAGCATGGAGCTGATATTTTTACGCACCTCTTCAATATCATCTTTCATGCTTTCAGTGGAATCTAAAGCAAAGAGTAAATCAAGATGGTCCTTTTCTCCCTTTTTTAAAATTTCTTTTATTGTTGGAAGAATATCCTCAGGCCCCTTTGCATAAATCATTTCTCCTTCAGTCGTATCGGCTAAATCCGTAAAAGTTTTTACGGCCTCATCACTGTACGAAAGATCAGGGGGAGGGTCTTTTTCAACAGGTTTTTGGGTTACCCTCAAGGTAAAAGGATTATCTTGAAAATTTCCCGTATAATCTCCGTAAGGTTTTGCAAAGGTGCGTATATTAAAAAAGGTTCCGTCTTTTACTTCGACCTCGCCGCTTCTCGACCAATCATATCCGTATAAAATTATATAGGGAATCCAAATATGATAGGCCTCCCCCAGAGGCGTGTTTTTTTCGGGAGTAGAATCTATAAGACTGTAAAGTTTTTTTTCGGGCAGCAAAAATTCACCGTTTAAAAGCCTTTTTTCATCTCCGTTTATTTCATTATAATTGGGATCACGGTAGGCATAGTTATCCAATTTTAAATCGGGATCCTTTGTCGTCTCCGTTAAAAGAACGCTTTTTATATCGGGTTTGGCTCTTATATATAAATGATAGCCGCCCTTGGGGTTTTGTATAACAAGCAAATCTTCTTTTGAAAGGCTTAAGTCCTCAGCCTCAAGAAAAACAGAAAGAAATCCGACAACAAGAATCCATAAAAACTTTCTTTTTTGCATATATTAATTATCGGATAAAATTCTTATTTTGTAAATAGAAATAATGCTATTTTCGGCTTTCCGGTAATAGTCTTGACAAAGACATATAATTGCTATTGACTATATGCATAAACTATAATAGAATTCATAAACCTTATACACCAATAGGAGACCAAAATGGAAATACTTTTAAAATCTTATAGGGGCAAAATTGAAGACCTTTATACATTCGGTTCAATCGCCGTAGTCGATAAGGACGGCAAGATTGTATACTCGGCAGGAGACCCAAAGGAAGTATCCTTTCCGCGTTCAAGTGCAAAACTTATTCAGGCTCTGGTGCCTCTTTCATTGGGTGCCAAGGAAAAGTTCAATCTAAGCCATGAAGAAATAGCTCAAATCTGTGCTTCCCATTCAGGCGAAGATTTTCATATAAAAACCGTAACGGGAATATTAAAAAAGATAGGACTTGATGAAAGTGCCTTAAAGTGCGGCCCCCACTATCCTTTTAAACCGGAAGTAGAATTGAGAATGAAGGTAAATAATGAAAAACCTCGCGATATTCACAATAATTGCAGCGGAAAGCATTCCGGTATGCTGGCGGCAGCCGTATTAATGAAAGCTTCTACTGACGATTATTACAAGCCTCAGCACCCCGTTCAGCAAAAAATACGGGAAATGATAGAGCTGATTTGCGATTGCAAGATTCCCGATGATAATATCTCGGTTGACGGCTGCGGAGTTCCGGTTCACTCTCTGCCCCTTTACAATTTTGCATTCGGAATGGCAAGAATGGCCGACTATGAAAATTTGCCTCAAAATGTATCTACTCATGCAAAAGACATAATAGATTCCATAACAGCCTGTTCCGAATACACTTCCGGTACTGATAGAATAGACCATCTTTTGGTCAAAAAATATCCCGGAAAACTTGTTGTAAAATCGGGAGCAAACGGATATTTCGGCGGCCTTTTACCCGATAAAAAATACGGTATTGCCGTCAAAACCTATGACGGAATTTCAAAAACCAGAGATATCGTTTTGGTTCACTTGTTAAAAAAACTCGGTGTAATTGATAAAGCCGATTACGAATATTTTGATAGCATTGCCGATAAAAACATCAAAAATCACAGAGGTGAAATAGCGGGAGAGGTTGTCCCTCAGTTTTAAATTTCTTTTAATTCGGTATTTTCTATTCTTAAAAGGCGGTTGTAATTTAGACCGCCTAATTGGTCCGCCTCATGAGCTGTTAAAATTAAAATTTTAGGATTTAGTTCATTTATTATTCTTATCATATTTTCGGTATTTTGCAGATCCAGTCCTGAAAACGGTTCATCAAGTAAAACTATTTTTTCGCTTAAATTTCTTATAAGCAATCTTGCAAAATCTATACGCCGCTCTTCCCCGCCTGAAAATTGCTTTTGATTTTCCATCTTTGTACTTAAATAGGCTATATTAAGTTTTTTTATTGCATCTTCGGCGGCCGCATTATTTGCCGTATCAAACAATGTAATATTATCGATTAAGCCGGCATCAAAAATATGAGTTTTTTGCTCCAGCATAAAAATAAGATTTGAAAGACTAATATCGGCTTCTTGTAAAACTTCATCTATATAAAGCTTACCCATATTTTTTTCAAATCCTGCCAAAACATTAAGTAAGGTACTTTTTCCGGAACCGCTTACTCCTGTTACAAGAATTCTATCCCCTGTTTTTAAGGATAAATTTTCTATCTGCAAACATTCCTTTTCTTCTTTAACAATTACACAATCTTTAATCCGTATTTCTTTAAAATCTTTTATTTTATAAATATCTTCTTTTTCTTGTAGAACTGATTTTATAGTTTTTTTGATAGCTTTAGAAGACATTATACCGGCATATCTTTCACCTATAATTTGAAAAGGCCCGGCAATCGATTCGGCAATTTTGGTAAGAGCTATCAAACCGGAAAAAGTCAAAAGCCCGGCTCTGATAAAAAACGCCCCTGAAACCCATGTCAAAAGAATAATTAAAAGCCCTAGTCCAAAAGCTGATGACATAATAAGATTTTCACGCTTTGCAAGTTTTATTTCGGCTTGGGTATAATCATAATTTGAATCATCGGAATATTTTACACCGGCCGCTTCAGCTCCATACATTTTAATTGTTCTAAAACCGTTCAATACATCGCTTAATTTTTTTATAAAAAATGAACGGGTTTCGGATTTATTTTTTTGCAAGAATTCAAGTTTATTTTGTGTCAATCTAGGAAATAAAATCGGCGGAATACATATAACCAAAATAACAGGTAAAAAAAGCGGCTGAATGTATAAAATTGCCAAAAATGAAAAAACCAAGTTAAGAGCTTGATATAGGCACGATAAAATAGCCTCAAAATAGTTTTGCTCCAAACTTAAAATATCATTTAATAATAAGGATTGATAATCGGAATAAGATTTTTTTTCTTTATGAAGAACGCTTTTATTCAAAAGATTAAAAACAATATCGTTTTTTAATAAGTATGAAATATTCTTGCAAAATTTAATACGGGAATAATGAGCCAAAAAATCGGATAAAACGGCAACAAAAATATAAACTACAGTACAGCCTCCAAGAAGAATCATTTTATTTAATTCGTAATTGAAAACCGAGTCGGCAATGAGTTTTAGTAAAAAAGCCGTACCGACATTAAAGAAAGAAGCTGCCGCGGCCAAAAAAATTACAAAAAAAATAGATAATTTATTTTTAAAAAGATATTTTAGTGTAAAAGAATTTTTTTTCATTCTCACCTCATAAAACGGCAGTTTGAACAGCCTAGAATATGAACCCGCTTTTTTCCTTTTTTTCGATCGAAGTATCTTGCAATTAGATGAGCTTCATTTGGAACAGACTTATGGCAAACAGGACATTGACGCTGCACACCCTTTTCACAACCGGGATAACAATGCGGACAGCCGTATATATAGCATAATCTATCATCCGATCCCGGATACACAGCCGATTTTACCTGTTCATCTCTAGCCAAAACAGTACCGCAAACAGGGCAAACTCCGGGTGCTCCTTTTTTCCCCGTTTGCCTGATTTTTTTACCGCTTGCATGTTTTGCAGATGCACTAAAAAGAACATAAGCGAATACAATTAAAAAAAGGCCTATAAAAACTAATATCATCCATGATAAAGGCTGTAAATCCGTCATAAATACATCATACACTTTTTTTTCTATTGATTCAATACTAAAACTATGATATAATGAATAAGTGGGAATTTTATTTGTGGTTGCCACTCCTATAGGCAATCTAAAAGATATCAGTTTTAGAGCTTTAGAGACTTTTCAAGAAGCCGATTTTATCGCCTGTGAGGATACAAGGCACACCTTGGGCCTTTTAACTCATTATGAGATCTCAAAGCCTTTAATTTCGTGCAGGGCTGTAAATGAAGCCGCAGCCTCCGAAAAAATTGTAAAACTTTTAGATGAAGGGAAAAAAATAGCCTATGCAAGCGATGCGGGAACACCGGCAATCAGTGATCCGGGTTCTATTTTAGTAAGGACGGCAAGGGAAGCAGGGCATACAATAATTCCTATTCCGGGTGCTTCAGCCTTTGGTGCTATAATGAGTATAGCAGGAACCTACGACAAAACGGTAGTTTTTGAGGGTTTTTTGTCGCCTAAGGCCGGAAAACGCAAACGGAGGCTTCAAGAGCTATTTGACTTTGGGGCAGGCTTTGTTTTATATGAATCCCCTTATAGAATCGTAAAGCTCTTAGCCGATATTGCCGAAATAGATAGTAACCGTGAGCTTATTATAGGGAGGGAGCTTACAAAACTCCATGAAGAGATTATCAAGGGGCCGGCAAGTGAAGTTTTGCAAAATTTTGAAAAAAGGCCCTCGATAAAAGGGGAATTTTCTGTTTTTGTTACAGGAAAATAGACTTTTATAAAAATAAAACCTTAACTTTTGATAAAGATTAACCGATAATCGGTTAGGAAGGCAGGAAAACATGATGATAGAAAAATTGGGCGGAATTGATCCGATCAAAAATTTACAAAACACTCAAAAACCAAGAAGAATGGAAAAGGTAGAAGTTTCCGATTCAGTGCAAGTATCTCCTGAAGCTCAAAAATTATCGGAAATTTATTTTGCAATGGATGCAGTAAAGGCTGCTCCTGATATCCGTCGGGAAAAAATAGAAGAAGTTATCAAAAAATTTCAAGATCCTTCATATATCGACAGTGTTTTGGATCAAACAACAGATAAAATTTTAGACTCTTTAGGATTTTAATTAGAATAATTTATTGAAAAAGGCATGGATAAGCCATGCCGAACCGGCATCATGGTTTCTATATCATATTTAAAACAACAAAGGCTGTATCTCTTTATGAGCTTACAGCCTTTTTTATTTGTGCGCCGGGGTTGTTGATTGGGTTTTATACATCTTTACTGGTTTTTATTGATACATTATAAGATAAGGGCGCGGGTTTAAGCTAAAAACCTCTTCCGGGGTCATCATGGGCTGGTCATAACCAGCACCTGCAACAGTCGGTTTTGAAAAAAGCTTAAAAGACTTAAGCGGAATATTTTGTGCGAGAGCATTATAAGCATAAGAATCTTTCTTTAATTGAGGAGAACCGAAGCCGTCCGCACAATGAATAAGCTGCACTCTTTCATAATCGCTTCTTACATTAGCTCTTTTTTTAATCATTATAGCATTAAACTGATGAATTACAAGCATTCTTCTGCCTGTAATATTATTTTCTTTTATATATTTATCCATCATTGCCTGAGCTTTGTTTATCTCATCACCCGTAACGGAGCCGATTACCTTCATCGGTTCGGTTGTATGCCATTCGGGATCCAAAGCCAAATGCACGTTTGGGTACTTCAAAAAAGGCAAAATTGCGTTCATAGCCTGTTCTACCGTATATTTTCCGATTTGATGGTCAATAAATACATACCAACCCCTTTCGGCAGCAAATTCTATATATTTTTTTACAGTAGACATACGGAGAAGACCTATATCTCCTTCCGGCCAACATGTTCCGTAAATTAAATAAAAAGCCGATATAATTCCTCTTTCCTTATTTGCTTCATCATAAGTTGCCGCAAACTCATTCATAATCGGTTCGATTTCTTCAGGAGAATATCTTCCTAAAATGCCCATAGTATAGGCCCCCGGTTTTCCATAAAGAGCAAAAATATCATTGTTTAATAAAACGGATTGCAGCTTTGATTCATCAAATTTAAGAGAAGCTTCCATTTCTTCTTTTGTTTTTACAGTGTATATTAAAACTTCTTGTTGGATTGGAGCGTTTTTTAACCACAAAGCTGACGGAAACAAAGGCTCCCACTTAGGAGGTATCGAAGTAACCGGAATATTTTGCTTTATATCTCCGGATTCGGAAAAAACGGCTGAAACACAAAATAAAAAAAACATTAGCCTAACGGCAAATTTAATACGAGAAGTCTTCATTAGTACCTGTATCGGCTTAAAAAAAATAAGCTTTAATTTAGCCTTGCACCTAAGGCTAAAAAAATGTATAATAAGCCCCTTAATAAACTTGACATTATCTATAACAGTTAGGAGGTTTTGTAACTATGCAAGTTAAAGTCAGATATGCTCCCTCTCCCACCGGCTTTCAGCACATAGGCGGAGTCCGTACAGCCTTGTTTAATTACCTTTTTGCCCGCTCAAAAGGCGGAAAATTCGTTTTGCGTATTGAAGATACCGACAGAACAAGATACAGCGAAGAATATGAACAGAACCTTTATGATACCCTTGAATGGCTCGGCCTTGAATGGGATGAAGGCGGCCCAAAGGGAGGCCCCTGTGCACCCTATATTCAGTCTCAAAGGTTCGATATTTACCGAAAATATGCCCAAGAGCTTGTCGATAAGGGCTTTGCTTACTATTGCTTTTGCGATTCGGAAAGGCTCGACAGAATCCGAAAAATTCAAACAATGAACAAGATGCCTCCGGGCTATGACAGGGCTTGCCGCAATTTAACCGATGAAGAAATTAAGGCTAAAATGGACGAAGGTATTCCCTATGTTATCCGCTTAAAGGTTCCGCTTGAAGGCAGCACCAAATTTACAGATGCCCTTTTAGGCGATATTGAATGGAAAAATGAAGATATAAACCCCGACCAAATCCTTTTAAAAAGCGACGGGTTTCCGACATATCACTTGGCAAACATAGTAGATGACCACCTCATGGGCATAACCCACGTTATGCGTGCCCAAGAATGGCTTCCATCCACCCCCATGCATATTATAATGTACAAGGCCTTCGGCTGGGAACCGCCCCAATTTTGCCACTTGCCCATGGTTATGGGAAATGACGGGCAAAAGCTTTCAAAACGGCATGGAGCCACCAGCTGCAATGAATTCAGAAACAAGGGCTACCTAAAAGAAGCCATTATCAATTATGTTGCTATGCTTGGCTGTTCTTATGAAGACGGCCGTGATATGTACAGTCTTTCAGATTTGGAAAAACTCTTTGACATTAAGCACTTAAACAAGGCCCCGGCCGTATTCGACTATAAAAAGCTGGAGTGGTTTAACGGCCAATATATGCGGGAAAAAACCGATGAAGAGCTCTTTGCTCTTACATGGCCCTACATTGCAAATTCAGGCCTTTTCGGAAAGATAAATGAAGAAGAGCTGAAAAAAGCCGGATGCCGTTTTGAAAATCAAACCTATTTAAAGCCGACCCAAGAACAAAAAGAAGTTTTAATGAAGGTGATGCCTTTGGTAAAAGAGAGACTTCACCTTTTAAGCGAAATAACCGAAATGGTTCGCTTTCTTTTTGAAGAACCGGCAGTTCCTCCGGCAGAAGAAATAATACCGAAAAAACTTGATGCCGAAACTACAAAAAAAGTTCTCCAAAAGGCAATCGAAGTAATGCCCAAAATTGCGGGCCTTGACGACCATGCAGGCGGAGAAGTCTTTAGAGTGGAAGCTGATGCTATGGGTATTAAGATGGGAGACTTTATGATGCCTGTCAGAATGACAGTTACCGGCAGCAGAATAAGCCCACCCCTTGTAGGTTCAATCCAAATTTTAGGAATAGAAAAAGCCGTTAAGCGTATAGAAAAAGCTATAGCGGAAAGGTTTTAAATGTCGAATTTGTAACTTTTATAATAACTATGTGTTCAATTTTTGGAGTTATTTTATGAATTTAAATTTACAATACAATCAAAATCAAGAAGCAGCGGATAAAATTGCAGCCTCCTTATCGGCTCTGCAAGAAGAAAAATTATTTCACATAGATGTATACGGTCTTGCAGAAGAGTTAAATCTAAGCAGGGAAACAGCCTTAAATATTTTTATCCAAGGCGTATATGACGGTTCTTTTATAATAGACTGGATGTATCATTGCCCTACCTGCGGAGGCGTTGCCCACGAAACCCTTTCAATACATGAAGCCGTTTCAGAAAACTATTGTCCGGCTTGTCAAAAGAACTTTAACAATACATTAGACGACAATATTGAAATTTTCTTCTCCATTCACCCGAATATACTACCTTTAGATTCTTCATTGAAGAAAAACTATCTTGCAAAAATAGAAAATGATGTAAATGCCGGAAACTATCTTACATGGAAAAAGCCTAATTCCATAAAAGGAATCGATTTAATTCAAAACAACCTCTACAGAGAACTTATGGGGTCAGATGTTTTAATAGCCGAACAATCATTGCAAATAATGAAGACGGCAATTCTGTTTACGGATATTAAAGGATCAACCCTTATGTATTCGGAGTTAGGTGATGCAAAGGCATTCGCCCTTGTTAAAGAACACTTTAGGATTCTATTTGATGTAATAAAAAAATTTGATGGCGTTCCTGTAAAAACAATAGGTGATGCAATTATGGGCGTTTTTATGAACTCTAAAAATGCAGTAGATGCAAGCATTGAGGCTCAAAAAGAATTACATGAGCACTATAAAAACAATCTCGAAATCGAAAGAATTGAAGTGAAAATCGGTATTCATGCAGGTCCCGCCCTGGTCGTTACCTTAAACAACCGCCTAGACTACTTCGGTACAAGCGTAAATATGGCCGCCCGCATCCAAAATGCAGCCCAACCGAATGAGGTAGTAATTTCAGAAGAGCTCTTTAACAATAGCGAAATACAAAAATCCATTGCTGCAATTACAAACAAAGTTCAGCGTCAACGCATTACTTTTAAGGGAATGAAAGAAGAATCGACGATTTACCACATAATGGTTAAATAATAGCCTATAAAATTTTTAATGGCCTGTAAATTCGCCGCCATCAGATTTTAGAACATCCCAATTTTTTTTCTTTGCATTATTAACCTGCTGAATAGTACAGATATTATTATCTGTACTATTTTCCCGTCTATCGACTACGTAGAATCTTCCATTTTCTTCGCTTGGACGGGTCGGCAAAGACTTTATGAGCCTTTCCATTTCTTTTTCTTTTATTTGGTTATTATAACAAGATATAAGTTTTATATTCTTATTATTTAAAACACTAAGCCCCATGAGTAAATTATCGTAACACCATACCTTTTCCAATTTTACATTATTTCGTAAATTCAAAAATTTTAAACGGTTTTCGCTTACAGACAAAAACTGTAATTCCGTATTTTTTGCAAGATCGATATCTGTAATTTCATTTTGTTTACAGTATAGATAAATTAATTTTACATTATTAGATGTATTAAGAACCTTTAGTTTATTATTTCCGCAATATAATTCTTTTAGTTTTCTATTACTGTTTAGATTCAATTCTGTCAACATATTTCCTCCACAATCAAGTTCCGTAAGATTTACATTTTGCCCTATATCCAAAGCTGTAAGGCTGTTTTCCGATACATAAAGAAACTCAAGATCTTTAAGATTAGAACAGTTTATTTGAGAAAGATTATTTTTGCCGCAAGACAATCTTATCAACTTATTATTTTTAGATACATCCAGCTCGCTTATATTTGTATTGTAGCAATAGCATTCTTGTAATTTGGGAAGATGAGAAATATCAAGCGAATTCAGTTTATTATCATAACAAGATAATATTTCAAGATTCTCATGACCATCTAAAGATAATTTGGATAGATTATTTTTATAACACCAAAACTCTTTTAAGCCGGGATTATTGCTTATGTCCAATTCCGATAATAAGTTATTATTCAGCACAAGAAATGTAATGTTCACATTTTTTGATAAATCGATATTTTCAAGTTTATTATTTGCACACCATAATTTACGTAAAAGAGGACTTGAACTTGTATCTATGGATGTAAGAGCATTTCCGGAACAAGCAAGAAATTTTAAATTTTCACAATTATCCGTATTTAAATATGTCAGCTCATTTTCATAGCAATATAAAGTTATAAGAGAAGTATTTTTCGACATATCAAGAAATTTTAATTTATTTTTTTGAGCTTCTAAAGTTGTTAACACCTTAATATGAGAAACATCGAGTTCTCTGATTAGATTTTCATCACAAAAAATTTCTTTTAAATCGAAATTTTGGCTAAAATCTATAGAAGTCAAATTATTTTTACCGCAAGATAAATATACCAGATTCCTGTTATTTATAAGAGATAAGTCTTGAAGGTTATTATCGGAACAAGAAAGATGTGTTAATGAGGGATTATTAGCTAAATCAATACTTGTTATACGGTTTTCCTCACAAAAAAACCTATTTATTTTACCGTATATAGTTATAACCTCACTATCAATAGTATAATCACGATAAGCGGACATACCCGGTACAACAAAAGGCGTTATATCTTCATTTTCATCCATTTTTTTATTTGAATTTAAATCTATCCAGATAGGCTCACGGTTAGAAACAAATCTTTCAACCCTAAGCTTTATTTTTTCACCCTTTGATTTTGCTGTGGTCAAGCTTATAGATTCAGTATTCGGCAAATTTATAGGTTCTTCTTCTTTAACATCGTTTTTGCTGTCAGCTGTTTTTATATCTTGTTCTTTTTCCGGCTTATTATCCGAACAAGCCGCAGCAAGAAAAATAAAGCTCATAAAAATTATAATCTTCTTTAGTTTTTTTATACCCATAAAACAAAACCTCTCATTAAATCTATCGAACATGATAAAACTATGATGACGTTTTTTCAAAATGATGTCAAGACTTTATCAACTTGGAACATAAAACTGAATGCCTTTACCATATTTATATTTGCATTCTAAACATTTATATGATATAATTCTCCTTACATTTATTAAATGTCCGGAGGTTTATATGCAAGGTATAGCACTTATTATTACATTTGTTATTGCTATTGCTCTTATGATTTTCGCTATTTCAAAGCTGAAAATTCATCCCTTTTTATCGATTATGGGAGTTTCGCTCCTTTTGGCTCTGGCCGCAGGAATCCCGTTGGTAAAGATTCCCGGCACAATAGGAGCCGGTTTTAGCGGAACTTTTACAAGTATCGGTATTGTTATTATTCTTGGTGCCCTAATCGGAACAATCCTTGAAAAAACAGGAGCAGCCCTAAAGCTCTCCGATATGGTTATCAAGGTTGTAGGTAAAAAGCATCCTGAACTTGCTATGCTGATTATGGGCTGGATAGTTTCAATTCCCGTATTTTGTGACAGCGGTTTTGTTATTCTAAACCCGATACGAAAGGCTCTTGTTCAAAGAACAAGAATATCTAGCGTTGCGATGACTGTTGCCCTATCGGCCGGTTTGTATATTTCTCACGTATTTATTCCGCCTACACCCGGGCCTATTGCAGCTGCAAGCTCTCTCGGCATAGGAAACAACCTTCTTTTAGTAATCGGTATGGGAGCCCTAGCTTCTATTTTTCCCCTCATTGCAGGTTATTTTTTTGCAAGATATATAGGAACTAAGGTAAAGGCTTCAGAAGACAGCTCTACAGATGAGGTTTCACAATCCTATGAAGAACTGGTTGCAAGTTATGGAACTCTTCCAAACGGTTTTACTGCCATAGCTCCTATTATTGTTCCGATCCTCCTCATGGCCCTTTCTTCAGTTGCTTCTATGGCAAATATGAGCGGTGCAGGTGCCGATATTTTAAAATTCCTGGGAGCCCCTATTATGGCCTTAGCGGTAGGTCTCATTTTCGGTGTCATACTTTTTGCAAGCCAAAAAAAGACAGAGGACTTTTATATTCTCACAAATGAAACCTTAAAGGTTGTAGGCCCCATTCTCTTTGTAACTGCCGCAGGCGGTGTTTTAGGCAAGGTTATAGCTTCATCAAGCTTAGTAGGTTATATTACAGAACATGCTGCCGTTTTAAAAACCGTCGGCATTTTCTTCCCATTCCTTTTGGCTGCTATTTTAAAATCTGCACAAGGTTCTTCGACGGTTGCTATTACAACTACGGCAGGAATCCTTGCTCCTCTTATGGCTCCCCTAGGCCTTGCTACCGTTCCCCTATCGGCTTTAACCGTTATGGCAATCGGAGCAGGAGCAATGACCGTTTCTCATGCAAATGACAGTTATTTCTGGGTAGTCACAACCTTCGGCGGTCTAAAGGCTGAGGACGGATACAAGACTCAAACCCTTATGACTCTTGTAATCGGTATTGCTGCAATTATAGGCATATTTATCATATCCTTATTTTTATAGAACGATTTAAAAGAGGTTAATGCTATGAAAAAGATACTGCTTATCCCCGATTCCTTTAAGGGAACAATGAGCTCGGCTAGAATATGTACTTTGATGAAAAATGCGATAAAAGAAATTTTCCCTGAAGCTCAAACCCTTTCAATCCCTGTAGCGGATGGCGGGGAGGGCAGTGTCGATGCCTTTTTAGAGGCTGTAGGCGGCATAAAAAAAACGGTTAAAGTCAAAAATCCTTTTTTTGAAGAAATGGAAAGCTTTTACGGTATTTTAAAAAATGAAGATCCGAATGCCGAAAAGACTGCCGTAATTGAAATGGCCGCCTGTGCGGGTCTCCCTCTTGCGATAGGAAGGCTTAATCCATCCCTTACCACGACCTATGGAGTAGGTGAACTCATAACCGATGCCCTTAAAAACGGATGTACAAATATTATAATCGGTTTGGGCGGAAGTGCGACAAATGACGGCGGCTGCGGAGCTGCAGCAGCCTTGGGAGTCAAGTTTTTTGATAAGGACGGAAAAAGTTTTATTCCGGCAGGCGGAACCTTAAAAAATATTGAACGCATAGATATGACAGGCCTAAACCCGCTTGTAAAAAAAGCAAGGTTTACGACTATGTGCGATATAGATAATCCTCTTTTCGGAAAAACCGGAGCAGCCTACATCTTTGCTCCGCAAAAAGGTGCAGATCCCGGCATGGTTGAAGAACTCGACCAAGGCCTAAAACATCTAGCCTTGGTTGCAGGAAAAACCGAAACCCTCAATTCCGGTTCTGAAACGGCAGAAATCCCCGGGGCAGGGGCTGCCGGAGGCATGGGCTACGGAACTCTTGTCTTTTTAGGTTCCGAGTTAAAAATGGGTATTGAAATTGTTCTTGATACGGTTGGCTTTGAGAAAAAACTGGATAATACCGATTTTGTTTTTACGGGAGAAGGCAAATTGGATAGTCAAAGTTTAAGAGGAAAGGTTATTGCAGGCGTTGCCCAAAGAGCCAAAAAGAAAAATGTACCTGTGATAGCTGTCGTAGGCGATGCAGAAGAGGGTATAGACGATATTTATAAAATGGGAGTTTCCGCCGTATTCAGCATAAACCGTCTTGCCGTACCTTTCAGCCAAGCAAAAAAAACAGCTGAAACTGATTTGACCGCAACAATGAAAGATGTCTTACGGCTAATAAAAACATTATGCTAGTGCACCCATAAAAAAAAGGGATTTATATACAACTTATAAATCCCTTTTAGAAAGAAGTTTTATTCTCCGGCTTTCGGATCCGGACCGAAATCGTTATCTCCTCTTGTTCCTTCGGTTGCCATCAAAACAATCATCCATATAGGACCCACTAAAGGAATAAGAGTTATAAATATCCAATACCAGGGTTTGTTTATATCATGCAATCGTCTTACTTGTACAGCAAGAGAAGGTAAAAGTACAGCTAAGCCGTATAAAGATCCTAAAATTGCAGTTCCTAAAATATAATCAAGAATACTTACCACTCCCGCAATAATTAAATTGAATAGTATAAACATCCAATATTCTTTTCGGCGGGCACGGCCATCAAAAACAATATACTTTTTAAGTACATCCAAATAGTAGTTCATAATTAAAATCTCCTTTTGAACAAGCTTTATCAGCATTTATTATGGTAAGGTAATTATTACTCTTTTTTTGAATTATGTCAACCCTTTATACTTTTTTATAACCGATAAATTTTCTATATGTTGACAAATTTTCTCATTTAGTGTAAAAATTTACCCTTTAGGAGATTACCATGGTTACAGATCCTCTCATTTTAGCGGCCGTCTTATTCGGATTGACCTATGTTTTGATGATTACCTTGACAAACCACAGGCCTATAGTTGCCTGTTCATCGGCCCTAATCTTTGTACTTTTAGGGATACTCCCTTATAATGAAGTTTTTTTTGCCATTGACTGGAATGTTATTTTAATGATTGCAGGAACAATGGGCTTGGTTGCCCTTTTTACCGAATCTAAGATGCCGCAACGCATTGCAGATAAAATTATAAATGATGTTCCGAATGTAAAATGGATTATAGTATGTCTATCCCTCTTTGCAGGTTTTATTTCAGCCTTTATGGATAATGTTGCCACAGTCTTAATGCTGGCACCCATTGCGGTTGTCTTATCGAAAAAGCTCAACATGTCGCCTGTTAAACCCATAATTGCTATTTCGATTTCGGCAAACCTTCAGGGAGCAGCCACCTTGGTAGGAGACACAACTTCAATTCTTTTAGGAAGCCATTTGAACATGACCTTCTTCGACTTTTTTTGGTATTTGGGAAAGCCCTCTCTTTTCTTTGCCGTTGAAATCGCAGCAGTTGCCGCCACCGGAATTATCTATTTTATTTTCCGCAAGGCCGTCCAAAAACCGGATAAGGTTGAACTTACCAAGGTAACGGATTACTTTCCATCAATCCTACTTCTTATAATGGTCGTTCTTATGATTGGAGCCTCTTTTTTACCGGAAGACAAAAAGCCTCAAACAATAAACGGTTTAATTTGTACAGGCCTTATGATAGTAGGTATTATCTATAACATCATAAAAACGAAAAAACTTGATATTTTAAAAGTCGTAAAAAAAGAACTCAGTTTTGAAACCCTCTTTTTACTTATGGGGCTTTTTACTGTTATTGCAGCCGTTACAAGGGCCGGAGTTATACAGGCCATTGCCGACTGGTTTTTGACCCTCGGCTCAAATGTATTTTTAATTTATACAATAATAGTTTGGGGTTCGGTTTTAGTTTCGGCATTTGTAGATAATATTCCTTATGTCGCTGCAATGCTGCCCATTATACAAATTCTTTCGCAGGGACTTAATATAGCTTCGCCCATTTTGTTTTTCGGACTTCTTTCAGGCGCAACCCTCGGCGGAAACATTACTCCCATCGGAGCTTCTGCAAATATTACCTCCCTCGGTATTTTAAGAAACGAAGGCCATCAGGTAAAAAACAGCGAATTTATGAAGATGAGCGTTCCTTACACCCTTACTGCGGTTGTAATAGGTTATATTCTTATTTGGCTTTGTTACGGCGTGTAACCTAAAATCAATTTTTAGCACTTAATGCACACAAAAAACCGCCCCCTAAGCCGGAGTTTTGTCCAGTTGGGGGGCGGTGCCGCCTTAAAGGGCAGGCTGATTAATTTTTGCCGCGAGGGGCATAAACCGATTTACCTTAGGATTATTCCTTAGCGAAGTTGAGCGAAGCTCAAGGCTTGGCAGGAGTTTCAGTTTTTTAAACGGTGTAATATAAAAAACGCACAAGGACGGGGATTCGCTCTTGTGCTTATGGTGTACTGTGAGAAAATTGGTATTTAACTGTAAATTTATTTGGGTGCGGAGCGGAAGTTTATGCCGCTTTATCGCTTGGTTGCTAAAAATTGTGTAAGGCATTGCTACGTGTCAAGCACTTTGCTAAACTTTTTGCATTTTTTTGGTGAGAATGTTTGTATTTTCTGTTGCTGCTGTGTTTGCCTTTCATTAGTATCAGTAGAGCACGGTTTTGTCAAGGTTTCAAGTTTTTTTTGGAAAATTTTTAAGATTTTTTATTTAACCGCAAAGATGCGAAGGACTCAAAGGAATTTTGATTAGGGTTTTGATAATATATTCTTTCATTTATCCTTGGCGTTCCTTGCGGGCTTTGCGGTTTTTTTTGAATCTGCACCGGCTATTTTCAAAAAGGCTATTCAAAATTTGCCCCAGGATAGCAGGCGTTTCAAATGTTTTCGACTTCTTCTTTGCTGAGACCTGTAGCTCTTACGATAGCTTCTATGGCAAACCCCATTTCAAGTAAGTTCTTTGCCGTTTCAAGCTTTGTTTGGTATGAGCCGTCAGAAAAGCCTTGCTCAATACCCTGCTGTATGCCAATCCTTAGGCTTTCTTCTCTCTGTACTGCGATGTCTGTATCATAATCATATTCGGCTACTAGCATGTTTATTACCTTTCTTTTGCAAATAGGTTGATTCTTATAGAGCTTTTATTTCTTCAATGGAAAGCCCTGATATTGTACAAATATCATTGATCGGATAATTCATACCTTTCATCAATTTTGCCGTTTCAAGCTTTGTTTGGTATGAGCCGTCAGAAAAGCCTTGCTCAATACCCTGCTGTATGCCAATCCTTAGGCTTTCTTCTCTCTGTACTGCGATGTCTGTATCATAATCATATTCGGCTACTAGCATGTTTATTACCTCCCGTGATTTTCTCTGTAAATATTCTTTTAAGATCCCTTTTTCTATACATATCTTTACCGCATTGGTAAAACCGTTTTCAGAATCAAGTTTGGTTTGTTTTCTTACCTCTTCTACAAAGAGGCTGTATTCTTCAAGCAGTTTGCAGGCTGTTAGGATTTTGTTTGCCTTATCTGTATTGATGTTTAAAACCTGTACTGTCAATTCCAGCGGCACTTGTGCTGACTTTGTGATGAATGCATCGGATAACTTTAATGTTGTAGTTTCCGGGTAGTCTTCCTTGCCATTATAGAAAACATAAAACTCGGGTGTAGGTATTTTTGACAGCTTTCTTAAATACCTGTCGGTCGGTGCTTGCAGTTTTTCGTAGAGCCGAGCTATGTATTCTAAAAAGCGTAGGGGCATGTTTTCGTTTATAGTGGATTGATGTTCAGCCAGCACGATTATTTTACCGTCTACAAGGCAGGAAACATCATTGATTATGTTCATATACATAACATTATCGAGCCGTATATTTTCTACGGGAGACGAAAGCGGAAGGTGTGTACCGTGTAAGGCGTTGTAAAGAGATAAGAAATTTTCTTTCGCTTTTTCGTCTTCGCTGAACAAGTCGACAAACACTGAGTCTTTGTATTTTCTGTTTGAAGTACTCATAGCTGCTCCTTCATTGGTTGTATTATACCACAATTACCTCAATTTTGTAAGAGCTGTTTTTATTTAACCGCAGGGGGCACTAAGAGCGCATTTGAAAAATTATAATTTTTTATTCTTTTATATTTAGTCCTTGATATGGTCAAGGGCTTTATATTTTCAAAAGTCATTTCAGTAAAAGATATTGTATCGCAAAGAAAATTTATTTATACATCTTAATTATAAAATTGACATACCATACAACATGTAATTGTATCTTTACCAAAAAAACGGTATAATCAAGACATAGCAAATTTGCTTAATTTTTCTGGAGGTTAATATGAAAAAAGGATATGTTCAAGTTTATACCGGGGACGGTAAGGGAAAAACAACAGCAGCTTTCGGGCTTGCTCTTAGAGCCGTGTGTGCCGGATACAAGGTTTATATAGGCCAATTTTTAAAGGGAATGAATTACAGCGAGTTAAAAGCCCCTGAGTACCTGCCCAATCTTACAATAGAGCAATACGGAGAAGCTCACTTTGTTCATAATGATCCTACGGAAAAGGATATTCAAAGAGCAAATGAAGGCTTGGATAAGATTGAAAAGATAATTATGTCGGGCGAGTACGATGTTGTAATTATGGAAGAAGTAAATGTTGCTCTTTTATACGGCCTTTTTGATATTGAACGCATCCTGCATATTATCAAAAACAAGCCCGAATCCGTAGAACTCGTCTTAACCGGCCGCTACGCAAATAAAAAAATAATTGAAGCGGCCGACCTTGTAACCGAAATGAAGATGATAAAGCACTATTTTAATGACGGTGTACAGGCAAGGCGTGGTATAGAATCTTAAAAAGCTGATGGAGATGGGGGGAATTGAACCCCCGTCCCGAAAAGGGAATCAGAAGCGTCTACAGGCTTATCGGTGCGAGGTAGTTGTAGGGATCCGGTAGCAGCACCGAAAGCGTCGAATCCTTAGTGTAAAAAAAGTCCCTTTTAACGTTTACACACCGCTAAAAAGCAAGCCCCGATTGGCGTCGGAATCATGCCCCGCTCGGAGCAGTGCAAAGCAGATTCCGCGATTATGCAGCTAAGGCGTAATCGAAACTGTCGTTATTTTCGGCAGTTATAGTGTTTGCCGAATCAGGAGATCGGCACTCCGCCTGCAGCTTAAGCCTCCGTCTTTCCGGTCGAAACCGGAACATCCCCAAGCTGTAAATAGATTACTATATTTATATTAAATTTATATAAAAAAGTCAAGAATACAGAAAACCAAAATCGGAAAATTATACTATAAAACCCTTTTTACTCCCTTTTGTAAGAGGGCAGCAAGTAAGACGGCTATTCCCGTCCATGCAAAGATAGATGCGGTTTCAATCTGAACCTTAGCTGTCTGAAAAGCAGAGCCTATGCCGTATTTCGGCTGGCTTAAGACCTCTGCCATTATAACAACCTTCACGGCAAAGCCAGTACTTAAAATATAACCGTTTCTCAAAAAAGGTCTTATGCAGGGAAGGTATAAACTTTTTAATCTTTTACCAAAAGGAACATTAAAATCATAAGACATTTCTATCAGACCTTTATCTATATTTTTTACTCCGTCTACAATGTTTCTATACAGAAGAGGAAGAACAATCAAGCTTGTAACAAAGATGGGCGTCATATTCGATTTAAACCAAATTAAGGCTAAAAGCAAAACGGATATTGTAGGGCTGGATTTTAAAATATTTTCGGGAGCCGATAAAAAATCTTCAACATTTTTATTTAAACCGGAAGCTATACCTAAAAGAAATGCAATAAAGGAATCTATAGCCAATGTTATAAAAATCCTGATAAGGCTGCTTAAAATAAAAATATAAGTTTCCGGAGTTTTTATAATAACAAAAAGAGCTGATAATATTTCTTTTATAGGGGGGATAATAAGCGGAGCTTTTAAGCCTTGGGCAAATGTTTCCCAAAGGATAAGGCAAAAAAAAGCCCCGCCTATTTTAAACTTATTTTGCTTTATAGTAGAAAGCATCATCAGGCAAACTTCCGCCTATAAATTTAGGATCGGCTTCAGCTAAAACTTTCAAATAAGCTTCTACAGCCGGTCTTGCTTTTCCGGCCTCAACAAAGGCTATATTCAGCTTAGGAATAGCCTTGGATAAAATGGGAGGAGGAGGCAATGCAGCAATTTTGGAAGCATACTCGGCAGCCTTTTGAGGATTTTCCTTTACCCATTCGGAAGACTCTTTAGCCTTATCTAAAAAAGCACTTACATATTCGGGATGTTTTTGTAAAAATTCGGCGTTTACAATTAAAGAAGCTTGAGGATAAGAGGCTCCTGAAAAAGCTTTTTTCCATTCTTCCTGAATATCAACAACAATCTTAGTATCGGGCTTTTTTGTCATAATCATGCTGAGAGAAGGTTCTGCAGCAAGGGCATACTTCGCTTTCCCGCTTATAAAAGCAGAGGGAATATCCCCGGCAGCACTTAAATACTCAAAACTCACATCCTTATCAGGATCAATACCGTTCTTCTTAAGCACTTCGCGGGCCGTCAAATCGGGAGTATTATTTCTTCCGAAAGAATAAATAGTTTTGCCCTTTAAGTCCGCTATCGAAGAAACAGGTTCCGAACTTATAAAGTAAAGATTTCCCCAAACAATGGGAGCCAACAATTTTATATTTTTCTGTTTGGAATATAAAACTGATGCAAGATTGGTAGGCACGGCTACAATATCGGCCTCCCCGGATAAAACCCTCGCTTGTAAAAGCTCCGGACCTGAAACAACTTCATATTCCGTTTCAGAATTATCAAACTGTGTTTTTTCATACACAAGTTTTGAAAGAGCTGCCGCAGGAGCTCCTGCGGGTAATACAACCTTAACTTTAAAGCTGTCATTTACAGATTTTTCCTTGGTTCCGCCTGCAAATAGTAAGCTAAGGCCAACAAACAAGAAAAAGAAACTCGAATATATTTTTTTCATACTTTCCTCCAATGCCGATTTTCCGGCCGGATAAGAATACTATAAATAATCTTTTTAAGTCAAGAGATTAGGGCAACCACATCATAAAAGTAGAAACTATAAGAGGTATTATCCAAAATATATTAATTATTTTAAAAAAAATATTTTTATTGTCAAATTTATAAATCTATGTTAGAATAATTTATCTGAGAAAAGTATATTGACGATTATTTCATCTTACTCTTTTTTCAGTTAAATTTTAGTTCTTTTATGAACTTATTTTATTATTGTACTTGGAGGTATAAAATGAAAAGGATATTAACGGCTTTGTTAATTTTTACAATGGTTTTTGGTCTTATCAGCTGTGGAGGTAATAATTCAGAGCAAGCAAAGCAATCTTCTACAGACGGGTTTATTGTAATTGCCCAAGTATCTGATATAACTTCTTTGGATCCGCATCTACACAATGATGTTGCTTCTGCAAGTGTTACCAGAAATGTTTTTGAAACATTAGTCAAACTGAATAATAAAACAATGCAGTTTGAAAATTGGCTGGCAAAAGACTTTGTTTACAAAGATCCCAAAACTCTTGAAATTTCTTTACGAGAAGGAATAACCTTTAGCAATGGAGAACCTTTAACTGCTGAAGATGTTAAATTCTCTTTAGACAGACAAAAGAAATCGGGCAAGGTTGGTCACCTAATTGCAATGGTCGGTGATATCGAAGTTATAGGCAAATTAAAGGTTGTTCTTCATCTTAAAACTCCGTCTTCTGCCTTGATTTCTTCACTGTCTCACATGGGCAGCTCAATTATGTGCAAAAAAGTTGTCGAACCCTTAGATGCTGCAGGAAAACAAATGGAAAATTCAGAAACCGTAATCGGTACAGGCCCCTTTACTTTTAAATCATGGACTCTTGGCAGCAAATTTGAGCTGGCAAGAAATGAAAACTATTGGAAAGAAAAAGCAAAATCTCCAGGCCTAATCTTCAAAGTCATTCCAGAAGAAACATCCCGAATGGTTGCTCTTGAAGCTGGCGAAATTGATGTTCTTA
Organism: Treponema denticola; assembly: GCF_024181645.1. Classification (NCBI taxonomy): domain Bacteria; kingdom Pseudomonadati; phylum Spirochaetota; class Spirochaetia; order Treponematales; family Treponemataceae; genus Treponema; species Treponema denticola. Next base: position 2,496,908 of record NZ_CP058624.1, read on the forward strand.
TAGATGTACCAACTATCTCTGTAAATGACATTAAAGCAAATGCAAATTTGAAGATGGAAGAATATATTACTACAACGTTAAATGGTATTGCTTTTAATGTAACAAAGGAGCCTTTTAATAATAAGGCTCTAAGACAAGCTGTTGCTCACTGTATTGACCGAGATGCAATTATTAAAATTCAAAGTAACGGTTATGCGGTGCCTAATTACTCTTGTATAGGTGTTGCAGCCATAGGTTACACTCCTGACGTAAAAAAATATGAATATGATCTTGAAAAAGCAAAAGCTAAATTAAAGGAAGGCGGAAAACCGGATGGATTTAAATTCACTTGTACACTCCGAAGTGAATCTCAGGCTAGAGCTTTGCAAGTTGTACAGGCCGCTTGCCGTGAAGTAGGTATAGACTTGGTATTAGATCAAGTTGAAAGATCTATGTACAGTGAAAGAATCGGCAAAGGATTACATCAAAGTTCGTTTGCAGGCTGGTCTGCAAATGCAGAGCCGGACAATACATATCGTCCCTTATTCAGTAAGGCAACAGTTGCGACTGGAGGATATAATTACGCATGTTTTTGGGATCCGAGGATAGAAGAACTTTTAGAAAAAGGTTCTACAACAAATGACAATAATGAAAAATTGCAGGCTTACACAGACATTGCAAAAATTGTTGCAGAAGAATGTGCTATTATAGGTTTTAGCTCGGATATGGGCTTTATAGCTATGCGTAAAAATATTGAAGGCTTTGATGTATCCAGTATTCACATGCATAACTTCGATAAATTACATACTGTTAAGTAGTTGCTTATGAAAAGTTGTTGAATTTTTACAACGACTTACAAAAGTGTGATGCTTTTGTAAGCTTATTTGGATTTGTACTTAACCGACCGGTCCTTAAAACATTTCTAACAAACCGGTCGGTTAGGTTTTATAGTTTTTATGGGAGTATGTAAATGTTAAAGTATGTGCTAAAACGATTTTTTCTTTTAATACCGGTTATTTTAGGCGTAACCTTATTAATTTTTTTTGTTTTGGACTTATCTCCTGGCGATCCTGCTAGATTAGCTCTTGGAGAAATGGCACCGCAAGAAAGTATTGACAGATGGAGAGTTGAAAGAGGGCTTAACGATCCTTTTTTTGTTAGATATTTTCGATATGTTGGTAATATGATAAAAGGGGATTTAGGCCGCTCTTATTTTAATAATCGCGATGTTTTTAGAGAGGTTATTCAACGGTTCCCCATTACCATAGAATTAGCCCTTGGCGGAATGCTGATAGCAATTTTAGTCGGCATTCCCTTGGGAACAATTTCAGCCTTAAAACAATATTCCTTCATTGATGGACTGGCAACAGTATTAGGTATGCTTGGTATCGCAATGCCGTCATTTTGGTTCGGATTAATGATGATTATGTTTTTCTCACTGAGACTGGGCTGGTTGCCATCACAAGGCCTATCAGGCTTTAAAGGCTTTATTATGCCGTGTTTTGCAGTAGGAATTTCTTGTGCCGCAAATATTATGCGAATGACAAGGTCTGCTATGCTGGAAGTTGTCCGCACGGATTTTGTACGAACAGCAAAAGCTAAAGGCCTAACTCCAAGAGAAATAGTAAATAAGCACGAAATAAGAAATGTTCTCATTCCTGTAGTTACAATTGCAGGTTTACAGTTTGGATCAATGATGGCCGGTTCGGTTGTCATAGAAGCTGTATTCTCTCTTCCGGGTGTAGGCAGTTTTATGATTAGTGCAATTAAAGGTAAGGATATACCGGCGGTTATGGGGTCAATTACCTGCTTTTGTATTGCATTCAGTTTTGTAAATTTATTGGTCGATTTTGTTTATGGTATTATCGACCCAAGAATTAAAGCTTAAATAAAGAGGTCTAAATTATGGAAAAACAAAAGCAAGCACAACCACCTAAGCAAAACAGTTTATTTACTGAAACTTGGCGTCGATTTAGAAAAAACAAAACCGCCCTTGTCGGAATGGTAATAGTAATGTGTATAGTTTTATTGGCAATCTTTGCCGATCAATTATATGACTATGAAACAATGGCAATAAAACCCAACTACGATGCTACGCTACAACCTCCGTCATCAGAGCATTATTTAGGTACGGACGAATTTGGGCGTGATGTTTTAGCTCGGTTAATACATGGTTCAAGAATTTCATTAATTGTTGCTGCAATTTCTATTACTGTCGGCACTTTTATAGGTTCTTTATTTGGTGCTATTGCAGGATATTTCGGAGGCATTGTAGATTCAATTATAATGAGAATTATGGATGTTTTTTTAGCTATTCCCAATATGCTCTTAGCAATTACGGTCGTAGCCGCCTTGGGAACAAGTAGCGTAAACCTTATATTGGCAATTGCAATTGCAGGAATGCCCCGCTTTGCCCGAATCGCTAGAGCTTCAGTTTTATCTGTAAGGAGTTATGAATTTATTGAAGCTGCTAAGGCAAACGGTGCAAGCAGTTGGCGGATTATTTTTGAAGAAGTTATACCTAACAGTTTGGCTCCCATCATAGTTCAATATTCAATTGCATTAGCAGGTGCAATCCTTACAATCTCGTCAATGAGTTTTATAGGATTGGGCGTTCAAGCACCGACCCCCGAATGGGGTGCAATGCTCTCCAATGGAAGACAATACTTTAAGAATTCAGGATATTTAATTGTGTTTCCGGGTTTGGCAATAGCTATCACGGCTTTGGCGATAAATTTATTAGGCGATGGTCTTAGAGACGCATTAGACCCAAAACTCAAACAATAGGGTATCGTAATGACAGAAAAATTAGCTTTAGATATACAAAATTTATCGGTTTCTTACAAAACTGATACAGCTGTTGTCAAGGCTGTAAATGATTTGACATTTCAACTTAAAACGGGGCAAACTCTGGGATTGGTAGGTGAAACAGGTGCAGGAAAAACGACTACTGCCTTGGCTATAATGGGCTTGTTGCCTGAACCCGTCGGTTCCGTCGACAGCGGAAAGATAATTCAAGAAGAAGTTGATCTGCTCAAATTACCGGAAAAAGAAATGCGGAAACTTCGTGGAAATCAAATCTCGATGATATTCCAAGATCCGATGACATCCTTAAATCCTGTTATGAAGGTAGGAAAACAAATAGCGGAATGTTTTATTAAGCATCAAAATCTTAATAAAAAGGAGGCTTTAATCGAAGCAGGCAAGATGCTGGAAATGGTTGGTATCTCCGCAAAACGGGCAGGCGATTATCCTCATCAATTTTCAGGAGGAATGAAGCAACGAGTTATTATTGCAATTGCTCTAGCCTGTAATCCTCACCTTCTTATTGCCGACGAGCCAACCACAGCTTTAGATGTAACAATTCAAGCTCAAGTTCTCGATTTGATGAAGCGGTTACGCAAAGATTATAAAACTTCACTTTTGATGATTACCCACGACCTTGGAGTTGTTGCCGATATATGTGACGAAGTTGCAATTATGTATGCAGGAAGAATTGTAGAAAAAGGTAACTTGGAAGATATTTTTGATAATTTTAAGCATCCTTATACGGAGGGTTTATTTAATTCTTTACCCGATGTCGAAAATCGGCATGAACCCCTACGCCCAATTAAGGGTTTAATGCCTGACCCGACAAACTTACCGGCAGGCTGCTCATTTTTTCCGCGTTGCCCTTACGCAAAATCTGAATGTGAAAAAAACTTACCATCTCTTTCTCAATTAAATGACAGCCACCATGTTGCCTGTCTGGCATATGAGGATAAATACAAAAATCTTTTTGATTTTAAACTGATGGCAGATGTACAAAGGAGGGCTGAAAAATGAGCAAGGAAATATTAAAAGTTTCAAACTTAAAAAAATATTTTAAAACGCCCAAGGGAATGCTGCACGCTGTTGATGATATAAACTTTTCTTTAGATGAAGGAAAAACCTTAGGGGTTGTAGGTGAATCTGGTTGTGGTAAATCGACATTGGGTAGGACTATTTTGCGTTTATTGGAGCCGACTTCAGGTTCGGTATTTTTTGAAGATTCCGATATTGCAAAATTAAACGCAGGCGAAATGAGAAAATTACGGCAGAAAATGCAAATTATTTTTCAAGATCCTTTTGCATCGCTAAATCCCCGCCGAACTGTAGCTTCTTTAATCGGCAACCCGATGAAGATTCATAAAACTTATAAAAGTAAAAAAGAATTTGAAGAGCGAATAAAAGAGCTAATGGATACGGTCGGTTTGTCGCCTCGTTTATTTAATGCCTATCCGCACGAGCTGGACGGCGGGAGAAGACAAAGAATTGGCGTTGCAAGGGCAATTGCCTTAAACCCGAAATTCATCGTTTGCGATGAGCCGGTCTCTGCCCTTGATGTATCGATACAGGCTCAAATTTTAAATTTGCTGCAAGAGTTACAAGAAAAATTGGGGCTGACATATATTTTTATAACTCACGATTTATCGGTCGTTAATTATTTTTCCGATGAAATTATGGTTATGTATCTGGGGCAGGCCGTGGAAAAGGCTCCTTCCGAGCAGCTTTTTTTGAATCCCATGCATCCCTATACAAAGGCTCTTTTATCTGCTATACCTGTACCTAGGATTCATAATAGACCGGAGAGGATTTTATTAAAAGGAGAGATAAGCTCTCCGATTGATCCTAAGCCGGGATGTCGATTTGCAGTGCGATGTCCGCACGCTACGGAAAAATGCTTGACCGTTTCGCCGACCTTAAAGGAAATTGAGGCCGGACATATTATTGCTTGTCATTTATATTAAATAAGGAGAAGTTTATGTTTTTAGATGCACACAAAAAACGAATTAAGGCAGAATACCTTTTGGAAACGCTGGAAAAAGTCATCAACACACCCAGCCCTGTCGGATTTTACGAGTTGGGGAATCCCGTTTTAAAGGAATACGCCGACAGTTTGGGATTCAAAAGTTTTGAAGACGAGCGGCATTGCTTTTACATTGAAGCAGAAGGAGAAGATAACAGCCGCACGGTTTTGGTAGGATCACATATGGACACATTAGGCTATTTGGTTCGCTGTATAAACGAAGACGGCTCGCTTTCACTAAAAGAATTAGGAGGCTTAAACCATCACAGTTTGGAGCACAGTAAATGCTATTTGTTTACCCGCGATATGAAAAAATACACAGGCTACATCGCTTTACAACACCATTCGGTTCATGTTTTTGATGATGCCAAAGATATGCCTCGTACTGATGTTAATATGCGGTTTTTGTTGGACGAAGAAGTAGATTCAAAAGAAGCTGTTGAAGAATTAGGAATTTCAGTCGGAGATTGGATTGCTCCAGAGCCCTATTTTGAAGTCATGCCTAACGGCAGAATAAGATCGCGTTTTTTAGATAATAAGGCAGCTGTTGCAGCCTCCCTTTCAGTTTTAGAATACTTAAAAACTACCGGTAAAAAACCAAAATACAGAACTCTTTTTGCGTTCCCTTATTACGAAGAAGTAAACGCCGGAGGCTCCTATGTTCCGCCTGAAGTTAGAGAATACGCCGCAATTGATATAGGCGTGATTGGTCCCGATAACAGCGGTACTGAAAGAAGTGTTTCCATTGTGGCAGGAGACCGACTGTTCAACTACGACAGAGCTTTAACAACCGAGCTGATTAAAATGGCAAAGGAGATAGACATTCCGTATTCAGTTGAACTTTACCACCGCTATAGCACAGATGGAATGTGTGCCTTTATACACGGCAATAACTTAAAACATGCCGCTTTCGGTATGACGGTTTATACTTCGCACGGTATTGAAAGAACCTTTTTTGAATCTATTTATAACACCGCAGAGTTATGCCTTTCATATGTTTTAAGAGAGGGGAAATAAATTAAACAGAAATAAAAAGAGCCGTCAAATTAGACGGCTCTTTTTTTGTATTCTACTTTTAGTTGCTTTATTTGCCTAAAACACTTAAAGCGATTTTATCGTCAGGATTTATTTCTAAAACGGTTCTAAAAAAGGCTTCGGCTTCTTCTTGTTTTCCCTGTTTTAGGGCGAGGGTGCCGAGATTGGAAATAATTTTTATGTTCTCGGAATCTAAACTCAGGGCATTTATAAGATATTTTTCAGCTTCATCAAAAAGTTTTAACTCCATCAAACAAATTGCAAGCTCATTGTAAACATCGCAAAGAGGCTCCTTGTCTGAAATTTCGGAATTTTCTAAAAGTTCAATAGCTTTTAAAAAAGAAGATCGAGCATCTTCCCATCGGCCCATCCGTCTTAAAGCCCAACCCAACAAAAACCAAGCATTCCAAACCTTAGGATTCTTTCTCAAAAAAAGCTTTATACTTTCGGCAGCTTTTTCTTCTTCGCCTAAATCAATATATTTATGGGCTTTTTGGAAAAGCTCATCGTCAAGGGCTTGCTCCGAAATAGTTTTAAGCATCTCGGAAGCCTTAGTTTTTCGGAATTCGGCTGTTTCTGCAGAGTCATTTTCTATTTCCAAATATGTTTTTAAAAGAGATTTGGCTTTTATATAGTTTTTCTGCTTTATAAAAAAATATGCAGCATTAAAAAAAGCGGCCGGCAAAGGAGGCTCAAAAAGGATAAGTTCGGAATAAAGCTCTTCGGCTTTTTTATTAAAACTCAAAGCATCATCAAAAAGCTCTCTCATCTCACAGAATTGAGAACGCTCCTCCATCAAAAGAGCAAGATTTAATTTGGTTATACCGTCATCCGGATTTAAACCTTCAAGAGAAAGTAAAATCTCTTCAGCCATACCAAAATCATTATTTTTGATTTTGATGATTGCAGCCTGAGTCATTTCTTTACGGATATCCGGACGGAGTAAATTGAATATTTTTCTGTAATACTGAATATTGGGATTTTCCCGGTCATATGCAAAAACGGTGAGCATTCCGGCCAAAATCATTTCCGGCTCTATATTTTCGACTTTAAAATCTTCTTTTTGGTTAGGTTCGGATAATTGAATAGGAAGAGGAATAGAAGTCTCAAGATCTTTAAAAATTTTACCGGCTTGTTCGGCCGATATTTGTACATATAAAAGCGAATCGATAGGATTTTGCATTTTTTCTCCTAAATATGGTAATTTGAAATTTCAGCAGGTCATTATTAAGGAATTTGTTCCGGAGCAGAATCAGCAGGGGGCGGTGTTAGAGGAGGCGTATTGCTACTGATAGGAGACGAAACAGGCTCAAAAGATGTAGGAGGAGCCACATCTTCCAAAAAGTCATCTCCAAAACCATCCGAAGCCGGTTTACGCATAACCGAAAAATACTTATTTAAGTACATCTTATACATCATTGGAATACTCTTCGGATAATACTGAACTGCAAGAGCAACCAAGTCTTTCCTGCCTTCAACAGGTTCTGTCCTTATAGCTCTTCCCTTTATTCCGAAAACAGACTGCGGGTCATCAAAAGCAAAGCGGAGAATTATTTCTTTATTCATTAAAAAGTTAGCAATACCGACAAGAAGGATTTTGGCCCCCGAAAAAGAGAGGTCTCTAATAAGACAGCGTCTGGGAACAGCATCAATATACACAACCGTTCCTTTTTCTACAAGACCTATTTTTCTGCTTATTTCAGGAGTGATAACAATTCTCTCATTTTGACGTTTTTGTGAATTGATATTGGCTTCAAGTAAGATACCTAATTTTTCTATTAAATCATCCGGAGCTCTTTGGGTATATTCGAAGGTTATTAATACAAGATCTTGGTCCCCGGCTTCATAAGAAGAAATACCGACCAATTTAGCTGCAACAAAAAAAGAAAGAGAATCTTTTCCTTCAGCATCAAAAAAAGCAAATCTTATATTTACGGATGTTATACCGCTCCTCAATCTGTCTAGGAAACCGCTTTTTTTGCCGCAAATTATTTTAGCCTTTGTCATAGAAGCCGAATTGATAATGCATGGCCACTGTCCGCCGGAACAACGTACAAAAACCTGCTTCGGCTCAAAATTAAGGGTAGAAACGACTTCTTTTGAGAAAGTTACATCTATATTTTTATATAGGTCATAATACCTGTTTAATTGCTGACTTACTGCAAAGGCCATGGGTATATGATAATAGTTATTTGCTAAAAGGTCAATAAGGCTTAAAATAAAAAAACCCGGGAACACTACGGCACAAAAAGAATTAATCTACCGCTGCTTCCTTCCGGATCTGACGGGGTTTGAAAAACCTTTTTTGCATAGGCCCCGGGACGGAGAGAGAGGGATTCGAACCCTCGGTACCATCTCTGGCACACACGACTTCCAATCGTGTACCTTCGACCACTCGGACATCTCTCCAAAAATAAGGAATGCGTTTAAAGTTGAATCTTTTCTCCGTTACAAAACGGAGAGAGGGGGATTCGAACCCCCGGTACCTTGCGGTACAACGGTTTTCGAGACCGCCCGATTCGACCGCTCTCGCATCTCTCCAAAAATAAAAAAGCCGGTTGAAATCTTCAGCCGGCTATTAACGAGGCTAGGCGGGTTCGAACTGCCGACCTTCAGATCCGCAATCTGACGCTCTATCCAGCTGAGCTATAGCCTCAAACACTATTCGGAGTAGGGGGGATTCGAACCCCCGGTACCCGTAAGGGTACAACTCCTTAGCAGGGAGCCCGATTCGACCGCTCTCGCACCACTCCAGAGTTCGTACAATCACAAACAATAGCGGAGCGAGAGGGATTCGAACCCCCGGTACCTCTCAGCACAACGGTTTTCAAGACCGCCGCCTTCAACCGCTCGGCCATCGCTCCAAAATGTAGGGTTCATATTACCCTAAAAACAGGGGTTTTGTCAATAGGTTTATGACAACGGGATCACTCTTTTTTAGATAATCCTTCCTTTCACAGTGCATTTATATCAGTTACATACTTATCTATATAATTAAAATAAATAAAATGTTTCACGTGAAACATTTTGCAGTCTTGTATCACAGAAGGCTTTATGATAGTATATTGCCGGAGCATTTTATGAATACAGTATCAACAAAAAAAGCGGCAGAGCTTTGTATTGAGCATAATATTATTTCAGGTTTTTTTTCAAAACCGGTAAAAAGAGATTCTCAGATTCAAAAAATAAAATTGAGAAAAATAATATTGAAAAATCAAGAACAATATCAATTAGAAATCTTTGAAGATGCAAAGGTTTTTCATAAAAATCTTTTACCTCAAAATTTACAAAAAGAACTCGAAGGTCTTTTTTTTGAATTTAAGATTGCAGAATTTAACTCTTCAAATAGTCAGCTTATTTTCTTACAGAACAATAAAGGGATCATTCATTTTAAGGCAAGACCGATAAAAAAAGAAAAACTTTTAAGTAAAAGGAATGCATCGATAAACGAAAGTTTTGAACACAATAAGCAAAAAGAATATATTCTAAGCGCTTCCGATATGCCGCTCTTTTTAAAAAAACTTAACTTTTTTACCGATGACGGAAAAATTATTCAAAGCAAATATCATAAATTCCGGCAGATAAATAAGTATCTGGAATTTATAAAATCCGTTCTTCCTGAACTAAAAGATATTTTAAAAGAAAAGAAAGAGCTGCAGATTGTTGATTTCGGCTGCGGAAAGGCCTATTTAAGCTTTGCCCTTTATTATTATTTAACTGAAATTGAAAATTTATCCGTTAAGATATGAGGCTTGGATCTAAAAGAAGATGTAATAGATTTTTGTAATAAATTAAGCCGGGAATGCCGTTTTGCCAATCTTACCTTTGAAGTTGGAGATATAGGCCGATTTAAGTTTGATACACCGCCGGATATGGTGATAAGCCTCCATGCCTGCGATACGGCAACGGATTTGGCTATAGCCAAGGCTGTCAAAAGCAATACAAAAATAATATTCGCAGTTCCCTGCTGCCAACACGAGCTTAATACTCAAATTCGTAAAAACAGAAATAAGGTTATAAAGCCGTTATCTCCGATGCTTGATTACGGTATTATTACAGAAAAATTTGCTTCCCTGCTTACTGATACAATTAGAGGAAAACTACTGGAATCGGAAGGGTATAGGGTAAGCGTTGAGGAATTTATCGAAACGGAACATACGCCTAAAAACATCTTAATCAAGGCTGTAAAACTTGATGATAAGTCAAAAACAAAAACAGCACTTATTGAAAAAGCCAAAGAAGAATTTAAAGAGATAAAACAAGCTTTTTTAATTGAGCCCTGTTTGGAAAAACTTTTAAATGAAAACTAATGCTGAGGTATTTATGATATACGAAAATTTTGACAGCCCGATCGGAAAAATACTAATTATTGCGGATAACTCAGGTCTAAAAGAATTAAGATTTATAAAAAAAGATTCCATTACAAATCTACCTGAACAAACTCAAGATAATTTTACAAAGGCAGAAGAAATATGCAAACAGACCAAAGAAGAATTACAAAAATACTTTGAAGGAAGTTTAAAACAATTTACGGTACAGCTTTCTCCTGAAGGTACAGACTTCCAAAAGTCCGTGTGGAAAGAGCTTTGTAAAATTCCATATGGAAAAACTCTGTCCTATAAACAGATAGCAGCAAATATAAATAATCCCAAATCTTGCCGAGCCGTAGGAAACGCTAACGGAAAAAATCCTATCCCAATTATAATTCCATGTCATAGAGTAATCTGCACAGGCGGAAATTTAGGCGGTTTTTCCGCAGGTTTGGATCGCAAAAGATTTCTTTTAAGTCTTGAGCAAAAAGAATGCCAAATCGAATTAATTCCGTTTGTGGATAACTTGTGATAAACTTAGCTTAAAATTAAACATAAAAGTAATGTTTCACGTGAAACATTTTTAGTTATAAAATAATCAAAAATAAGCCTTAAACAACCTTTTTGATGGACTTTTTAGAGTTTTATCACCTTTTTTCTTTCTTTTTTAAAAAAAAGATATCGATATAAAAAGATTTTATAAAATATTCTAATTTTTGCTTGTGGATAACTTGTTTATTAAATTTGAATAACTGTGAATATGTTGCCTTTCACTTATTCTTTTTTAATATGGATTTTTTTAAGGATTTTAAAGCTTTCGCTAATTCGGGCGGAAGGGGTTTATCGGGTTCATCAGTTGTTTTTGGATTATCTTCTTCAATATCTATACTTAAGTTCTGATTAAGATGTTCAGATACATCAGAATTTCTCTTTAGTTCAAATTCGGGCTCAACAAAAATCGAAATATTTTTTACATCCAAAGACGGATAAAATTTTTTAAAATTATATATGATTTTTTTCTTCCGCATCAAAAGCTGCTGACTCCAGCCTGTATGTTCGGTTTTTATGATTGCCGTTTCATTTTTTATATCATAAAGCTCGCAATATGCAGCCAACTTTTTATCGCCTATGACTTTTTCCCATCCTTCAAAAACGGATAGGGCTTGCTCGTTATTAAGGTTCGAGGAAATTTCCGCCATTTCATTAAATTTCTGAGAAAAATTATCTACTATCTCTTTTGATGTTTTAAAAAGTTTCATGGTTTTTACTCATAAAGATTTTCTACGGCATTTTCAATAAACTTGAATCCTTTGGCCTTCCAGTCAGGAGCTTCATCTATATGTTTAAAGGCCCTTTCGATATCGGCAGTAAAACCTGTATGGGAGCTTATGAGCATTTCACATTTTTTTTGAAGAGCTATTTCTTTTAGTTTAAATAGAGAGCGTATATTTTGTACCGTATCAATGTTCCATAGGTCATACATACTGTAGCCGCCCTCACTGTTCATTATAAGGCAATCTCCGGAAAAAATGATTTTATCATTCAAGATATAAGTCAGATGTCCAAGGGTATGGCCGGGGGTAAGAACGGCTTCTATGCTGTTTTCATCCAAATTAACGGTTTCTCCATCTTCAAGGCAGGTATAATCTTTAAAGATTTTGATAGGGGTTTTTAGGTTAAAAAAGAGCACTTTTTTGCGGAAATAAATCGATTTAAGGTATTTTTCTTCTTCATTTCCCAAAAAAATTTTTGCATTCGGGAAGATATTATCACATCTCCCGTCAATACCGCCAGCATGATCCAAATCCAAATGGGTTAAAAAAAGGTATTTTACATCGTTTCTGTCTATATTCAGCTCTTTTAAGCCCTTAATCAGATTTTCACTGTTTTTATAGCCCGAATCTATTGCTATATAGTAGTTTTTTGTTTTGATTAAAAAGACATTTACATCCTTATCCCTTATACAAAAAACACCTTCTGTGATCTTACCTGTAGGTATGGGATTCAGCATATTTTTGCCTTTTGTAATTTTAGGTTTTACCGTAGTTCCGAAAAATTCGATTAAATTCATTTTTTTTCCTCTATCAAATAATAAATCCTATTTTTAATTACAAACTTTTATATTCATTTTTTTACAAATCTCGGAGAATAAGCCGCTTTTTTCCCTTTGAAAAAGTATTTCTATTGCAGCGCTTACATCAAGAACTATAATCACCTGTCTCTATCCTCTCTGATAAGTTCTACAGGGTTGATAGCTTTTATTTCATGCGAAACATCCCGGCTTTGAATTTTTTTTAGAATATTTTTCCGACGCAAAATATTTGATTCTTCTTGTCCCAAGGCCTTTTCAAGTAAAACAATGATTTGCTGTGCAATAGTTCTATTTTCACTCTTTGCAGCATAAGTAATTTTTCTATAAATATCTTCAGGACATTCTCTTACTTGCAATAACGGCATATTGTATCTCCTTACAAACACTATACATCATTTTGTATGATTAAACAACGGAGAAAGGCCGGCTTTTAAGTTTATTAATTTCTTTTAAACCTGTAAAATAATTATCTTTGATTCGCATCATTCTTAAAAAACAGCTCTGCATCTTTGAATTTACATTTATTCTTTTGCTTAGGTAAAATTCGGCTTCCGGTTTTTTTTCTTTGAAAAGCACATTTTTGGACTCAAGATTACCATAGTCTGTTTTATAATCAAATCCAAGCTCTTCAAAGACTCCATCAGTCAACAAAGACGGACCGCAAATTCTGTTTTTCATACTGTTTACATAGGCACTTCTTATTAAGAAGGCGAGGGTATAGCTTTCACTGTCGGAAAGACAAAGGTCCATTCCCTTCCTTGTTCCACCTTTTAAGTGATTGTTTTTAGTTTTATGCACATAGAGCTTCCCGAAATTGTTTTTTTGCTTCTCATTGCGATGCACACAATCATCTTCTTCCATCAGGGACATATCCTCTTTTTATATACAGTTGATGAGCTTTTCCATAATCATTTGTTAAACCAACTTAAAGACCGCATAAATTACTCTTATAAAATATTCGTTTTTCCGCTTCTTCCATTAATGCCGTAGCAATTCCCTTTCTTTGGTACTTTTTTAAGACATTCAAATCTTTTATTTCAGGAATATTATTTTTATAAAAGAATGTGTATTCTGACTTCCATTGAATTATACAATATCCTGCAAATTTATTATTATCTTTAGCCAATAGAACATCAATTAAACCATTGTTTTGATCATCCATATATTGGATATATTGCTCAATTGGTTTTTGCCATTTTTGTTCTTCAAAGCATTTTGAGATTTCATAACAGTCATTTACTGTTATTTTAGAAATATTAATAATTCTTGTATCACTCATTTTTTATATATCTGTTTTAAGTGGTTACTTTTTTTGGTATTTACTACTAAAAAGGGCATTTAATTTAACTGCTAAAATATTTGCTTGTTCATTAAATACTTCATTTTTTGCTTGTTCAATAATTTTATCGTTAAAAAACTTATTTTTTTTCATTATCTTTGTTACAAGTCTATCAGAAGCAATTACTGCAGTCGTTTGGTTATCTATTAATGAAAATTCAACATCAGATTTAAATTCTATCTCTCCTTTTATAAATTGGGTGAATGACATCTCTGTTCTTGATTCTGAATAAAAGACTAAAGTATATTCACAAAGTGAGCGAATTCCAATTTGCTGAATATCATCAAAAGTTAATTTATTTGGTATCATTATTGATGGTACAGAAACAAATTTTTCTACTCCGTTTATTAAATTACTTTTTTTCATTATTTCAATAGAAAAATCTGCAGAATATGGACTTTGCTTATCTATAAATAAAATCGCTATAGAAACAATTTTATTTGGAGGAAATTTCGTTTCAAGGATTGTTGTTATCATTTCTTTTGAAAAAGCAGAATTACTCGTAGCGATTTGTGTTTGGTTAAAGGAGCTTTCTCTTGTTCGAAAACTATCATAACCGGAGGTTGTACAGCTTGAAAGCATCATAATTAAGAGTGTCAAAAAAATAACTTTACGAATAGCCATTTTATTCCCCTTCTCAGTAATATTTTTATATAATAATATCGCAAAAAACAAGTTCTTACAATCTGTTAATCAACCAACATTACATGGTAGATTTTATTTGTTATCCAGCAATCCGGTTTTGATGTATTTTTTCATCAATTCATAAATATCATGCTTTTTGTCCAATGAAGCAATATAGTTTGCAGCAATTTCAGTAAGTTTTATTGTGTACATGAAAGACTTTTTTTAAATGAATCGAAATCCAACAAATTATTTTGTTTAATCTGTTGAACACCAATAGCAAGATTTTTTGAAAGTTCTTCATCCGATAAAATTTCTAAAGTCTCACAAATACTCTCATATGTATCCCATTTTATTAGAGCAAAAATTTCCTTCCCATGATTGGTTATAGAAATAGTATCATCATAATCCATTGTATCTTCAAGCGAGGTTATTTTCTTTCTTGCCTCTGTAATTGTCATTGCCGTAATCATAAGACCTCCGTTAATATTATTGTACATTTTTTTGCACAAAAATACAAGGTTTTGAAACAATAATATTATATATAAAGACTATTGTTTATATCTACAGAAGCAAAGTCTATAAGATTTTTTTTCTATCCGTAAATTAATTTATGATCGCCAATGTTTATTGGAATTATTGTTTCATTTTCAATCTGAAAATCAATTGCTATCCTATATTGCATGTTTATAGAAATGGAAAATAACTCAAAAAATTTATGTAATCTTAATGAAGGATGATAAGGGTTTAATTCCATAAGTTCTAAAGTTTTCCGATATTGTTTTTGTAAATCAGGATGTTTTTTTAGGAATTTTTTTGCCTTTTCTTCATATGATTCTGTAAAAATGATTTTATACACCGCTTACTCTTTTCATATGTTCAGATATTCCGTCGGTATAAAATTTGCCTGATGCTATATCAGCTTTTGTTTCTTTTATAGCATTTTCCAGTTCTAATTCACGCAATTTATTATATTCGGAAATTTTTAAAACTACATATTTATCTTTACCATGAACTGAAATAATTGCACTTTCATTTTTTTCTACTACAGAATCAATTAAACTTACACCTTTAACTTTTAAATCATTAGCAGTTATTGTCATATTCATATAATCACCCCGCACTATAAATAGTACTATTTATAGTGTGATTTGTCAAGGTTTATAGTAATTTATAAAGATTTTTTTCATAGGTTTCCATACTCATAATTACCATGTAATGTCAGGTTGAGGCGAATGTTATTTGATTTATTTGTTTGAGATAAGTTTTATAACTGCTTCTACAAGTTTTTGATAGTTTTGTTCTGAAAGTTTTCCGACCTAATATTCTTTATGCCTATCATTATAATAACCCAAAATACAACTTCTTACAATATGTTAATCTAATATTTTAGAGATTTTCAAACTGTTTAACTGAAAGAGGCTGCAATAAAATCAATTCTGTTTTAAGTCAGTCGATTTCAATCGGTTATGATTTTAATTCCATAGATTCATATAATCTGAAAAATTATTTCATAAGGGTTTTTAATAGCATTTGAAAAATCATATTCTTCTCTCATAATTGCCCTCCGTAATATTTTCTTTCATTTTTTTTGTTCCATAACTTTTTTATAATCAAAGTTATGTTCACGCGCATAGCTGATAAATTCTTTTTCTTCTTCCGTTACCCTAATCTGAAATTTTAAGGGCGAGCCTAGTTTTTGTTTTCTACCGGCTCCGGGTCTTTTGCCTCCATGCCCAAAATGAAATTCATAATAATTATCACCTGACAATTCTTTATATTCCGCCTCAGAAATTATCTTTTCATCAAATTCTACCTGTGATCTTAACTTTTTAACTACAAATCCTTCCGTATCTTTTACAAAAACATAATCCATAGCTATTCTTTTTTTATAATTATACAGTATTTTTCTTGATTTTGTTGATAAATTCAGTTTTTGAAAGATTAAGTCAGGTGTTAATTTATTTAATATTATTAAAAGAATTTTATTAACTTGTTACCACAGAATTAATCGTAAAATTTGATCCATTATTCGTATTATAGACATCGATCTAACTACGCACTTAAACACTTGGCTTGCCCACAATGTCAGCGTTGAAGCGGGTACTAGGTTTTCTTTACTTATCATCTTGAAAAGGCAACCCAACAAATTCAACTTTATCAATTAATTTTTTAATAATTTCATAATTAGGTCTATCACCAGTCCGATTAGCATTATCTAATATTACTTCTAAATATAGTCTTGACATATTACTTACAACTATTCGTTGATAGCTTTCGCTATTGGGCATTTTTTCTAAAGAGTTTAATAGAGGAATAGCAACAAGTCTCATTTTATTAATTATTTCTCTTATTGAATTTATTTCCTTCTTTTTCCTTTCCACAACTTCATATTTATTGTTATCAGAATCAACAATTACATCACCAACATTACCATTAAACACATTGACTATATTCGCATCTTTATTGAAAG
Organism: Treponema denticola; assembly: GCF_024181645.1. NCBI lineage: Bacteria > Pseudomonadati > Spirochaetota > Spirochaetia > Treponematales > Treponemataceae > Treponema > Treponema denticola. Next base: position 2,513,588 of record NZ_CP058624.1, read on the forward strand.
TTTGCCGTAATGCATGTTGATTCGCTTTTTGATATATATAAATTTCTTCTATCACTGCATTACCCTTCAATATTACTGAATCATTACTTAAATCTTTTTTTTGATGAGAATTATCAACTTCTAAAGTCAGTGAATTATTAAACTTTTCAAAACTTTCTAACAAACTATAAAACTCATTCGTTTTAGTGTTAACATTGATTGAGTACGCTGTATAAAATACTCCAATAACTATGCAAATTGTAGAAATTATACTTAAGAGCAAATTAATCCGTTGATATATTGCGTTATTTAACTCGCTTTGATTGTTCTTCTTTTTTTTGTCTTACCATATTACCCATTGTTTATCCTTCTTTTATTTTATTGCCCAAAGATAATGACTAACTACCGCTTAACCTGCATTTGCGGCTTGTCCTTGTTGTTAGCGTTGAAGCGGGAGTTATGTTTTATTGATTTTACCAAATAGTTTTTACTTCATATAAAGGAATTTTTAAATCCCTTGTTATTATAGTCAGATTATTTTCTATCGCTTGCGCAATAAGTAGTCTATCGAATGGATCTCTGTGAATATCAGGTAAATTTTTTATTCCTTCTGCATCATATTCCGTTGGATGGAGATAAATAAATTCCTCATTCTCCAGAACAGTTTTTAATTGAGAAATAGTAATTTTAAAATCAAGAGTTCTTTTTGCTTGTTTTATCGCAATTTCCCATAATGATACAAAACTGAAAAAACATCGTTTTGTTTCCATGAGAGTCCGTACCAATAAAGAAAGTTCATTACTACCAGTTACATACCAGATTATTGCATGCGTATCCAGCAAATACATCACATATACTCCGCAAACTCGTCAATAGGCTCATCGAAGTCGGGAGACATTTTGCATGGAATATCTTTCAGGCAACCAAAACCTTTTTTTTGAGTTTTTGATACAGTATCTTTTTTCGATAAGGTAAATTTAAAAAAAATATAGTCTACATAAGAAGAAACTTCTTCAAGTGCTACTTGCGGAAGTGACCGTAATTTCTTTTCGAGTGTACTATATAACATAATATACCTCCTCAGTATTCTTAATATATCATAAATTCTAGATTTTTTCTATATATTCGATCATATTTCTGAAGAAGAACGATTACACATAAACTTGATTTATTTTTCAATAAATTTTCCTTAATTAAATATTATCTGCAGAATCTGGAAAGATAAGACGTAAATAAGCAATAATAAAACATAAAGAAAATATCCCTATTTGCGTTTTATACCCTGCAGCAACCCAATAATATCCTTTCACACTAAAAATAAAAGTAAAAACTGCTTTATAAATTGCAAGAACTATTGTCCAAAAAGGGAGTTTTTATGATATAAGCATACGCTATTTCGTACACTTATGCCAAGTTAATGATACCTATGGTATCTATTTTTCTTCGGCTCGATCTATTTCAGATCCAACCTTATTTCCGGTTAACCCTCCTATAACTGCTCCTAGAATAGTTCCAGCTATAGCACCAAGAGGTTCTAAAGCTAATCCCATACCAGTTCCTACACCTTCTTTTGTTCTTGCCATAAAAATACTCCTATAAATTTATTTTTCGGTCGAAATAAATGTTATAGTTAGGTTGACCTGCCTGCCTTCAGGCAGGTCAACCTAACTATGTAGCTAAAACGCAACGCGGCGTGACCGCGTTGTCGGCTTTGAGCTACTTGTTATGCTTTATTTCTTTTTATCAGAATATTCCTTACATTTTAATTCAAGATTTCTGAAATCATTACAACGCTGACTTAATTTAGATTTACCGTCATTTATCATTTTGTGATTATAAACATCTTTTGCATTATTTATAATCTGTTCAGTTTTTGTTTAATAATACGGTATTCGGCACGAACAAGATTTCTGTAATGTTCGTTTTTTATGTTTTCTATCTGAACTGCTTTACAAAGATTTAACGGGGCTGGAAACATATTGTTTAGATTTATAACAGCGTAAATTCCAACTTTTATAAAATCTATAGTTTCGCAAAGTCGTTTATGTTTAGGCTTAAAAGATGAAAGTGGAGCAAAATATTTAAATCCATTTATTTCAAGAATTATGCCGATATATTTGCGAGAAAAATCCTAAGTTATCTTTTTATTCTTAAAAAGATGTTCCTCGAAGTTTGAAAGATATTCTATGTAAGCTGAATCGATTTCGTAGATTTCTAAGTCTGCCATATAAAAAAAAGTGCCGAAGCAATAAAAACTGCTCCGGCCGTATAAATTTCGCGATCAAAGGCACGATATCTTTACATGCTTAATATAGCATAGGTCATTTTAGCTGTCAAGAACACAAAATCCCTAGATTTTATATATAACAAATTTCCTTATCAAGAAATTCCAAACAAAAACGATACCTGTTGCAATCATTTTTGAAAGCATTTCATTCATTAAAAGTTTTTCTACTTCAATATACATGATTCCAATATTGAGCAATAAGCCGATTATGCTTACAGCATATATTTTAGCCAATTCAAGCCATGTATTTTGTTTTGATTCTCTAAATAAAATCAGTCTGCCGAATGCCCAATTAGCAAACGTTGAAAGAACAAACGCAAGTGCAGTTGCAAGTATATAATGGAATGAAAGCCAGTTGTCAAAAACATAGAAAGCTCCCCATTCCACAATAGTTGCTAGACCTCCGACAATAAAATAAAGAATAAAGTGTATTAATGATTTTTTTATCTGCATCTTTAATTTCCTTATTTATCTAGAACAGAAGTCTTGTCTGAACAAATTTCTAAAAGACAGAATTGGTCATCTTCATAAATAGCTACATTAGAACTTTGTAAATCTAGTTGAGATTCTATTTGTTCATTAGTTAAAGTTGATAGAGCAGTTTTATCAATTACAAATATTTTCTTAGCATTTTCTTTCAAGTTTGGAAAATAAGATTCCAGTTCCTCTTTTGAGTTGATTTTATAAACTTGTTTTCTCGAAATTGCTAATTCCTGAGGAGGATTATTTGGAATTTCATAAGAAAAAGAAAAACAAACATGTTCAAAAGAGGTATTGTCTTTCAAAATTTCTGCTAAATGATAATCATGATATTCTTCCATTCTAGACTTTCTAAAAGACCATGAAGAAAATGGGACCGCCGTTAAAAATGCTATGCAAAGAAAACTTATTATGAATAAATTTAGAAAATATGAAATCTTAATTTTTCCCAAATAAACGATTTTTTCTTCAAAATAATTATTGAAGTTCACGCTAATCAACGAGACAACAAGCGGAAACATTGCAAATATCCAGCTCAGTTTTATCTGGGAAAATTCGTGAATCGCAGAATGATTTTTTAGCAGCAAAATCTGAAGAATTGGAGAAATAACTCCAAGTATGATAATAATACCATTTTTTGAAAATATAATTTCTTTGTAAACAAAATGGGATTTTTTTTCACTTTTATCCGCTTTTTTTACGAATAGATATAAAACTAATAAAAGCAAAGGTAAAACTTTCAAGTTTTCTTTCAAACCAAACGCATAAATAAAATTCCGAATTAGATTTTTTATTATAAACTTTGGAGTGTTGAAAACACCGGGTCCAGTGTCGGTTTTTACAAGTCCAGCTCTTTGTTCAAACTTTGCAAAAAGAATACTTTTCCAATTTGGAACAGAAAACAGTTGATAAGCATAAAAGCCTAAAGCAAGAATAACAGGAATTGCATACCATAGGCTATTTATAATTATGTGACCGATAGATTTTTCTGATTTTACAGTAATCACAATTTGAAAAATAAAAGCGACGAAAGCCAAAATCCAAAAATAGTAATCTATCAAAACTCCGCATAAAATCAAAATTGATTTTATAAAATTTAGGCTAATTGACAATGATTTCTTTTCACAATAATAACATTCGTATTCAACTAAAAGGAAAGCCATTACAAAAAGAATGATACATTGGTCTGCAAAATAGACATTTGCGAGATACCACACATTTGTCGGAAGCCAAGACCAAAAAGTAGCTGTTGCAAAAGAAACAAAGAGTTTCTCTTTTACAGATTCAATGCCACTTTTTCCTAAAAATCGATAGACAAATAATCCAAAAAGCAAAACTTCAAGCAAAAAACATATCATCTGAAAATGTTTTAAAAAACTGATTCCTATTGTGTTTCTGCCTACTATTTTTGCTGCAAAATAAACAAATAAGGTGCATCCAGATGGATATGAAATATAAGGACCTCTTTCTGTAGTTTCATTAAACTCTATGGAATCGGGAGATTCATAATTTACAAAGTGAAGTTTCTGTGGTGTCTCTTCTAGCCAATTATTAACAAATTTTATTGTACTGCCAGAAAGCCAACTGTGAGTTCCTTGCAATTCATCGTAATGGACTTTGAAAATTGTTGAAAAACTAGCAATAAAAGTTATGGCTAGTAACAGTAAAAGTAAAAATAGATTTGCTGATTTATGCATTGTAAAGAAATCATTTACTTTCTTCATGGTATTCTTTCTCCGTATTTACATTCCAGATATTTGATTTGTCTTTTGTTCCAGACATAATATCTTTTACGGCTTCAAACGAAGTCATCATAGAATGGTCAATGTTGTTGTAACGATGCTGTCCGTTACGACCTACACAGTAAAGATTTTCGATACTGCTGAGCCAGTCACGTAATGTATCCATTTCATCGTAAGTATCAAAATAAGCAGGATATGCTTTTTTTACCCGCTCAAGATGTGTATCCAAAATATCATCTTTGCTGTCTATTAATCCAAGTTTTATCATTTCATCAACGGCAAATGTAGAAAAAGCCTCTTCAGTGCTGTTCCACATTTCATCGCCTTCATTTACAAAATATTCGAGTCCAAGCCAAACTGTGTTTTCCAAATCTTGAACCATATATGGCGACCAGTTATTGTAAATTTGGAAACGTCCCATTTTTACATTTCTGTCCTGCACATATACCCAGCAGTCTGGAACTATATTTTCAACAGTTTTTAGAGATGTTTTATTCTTGAGTTTAAGTTTTTTTACAAGAACACCAAGAGACATGTAATCTCGATATGGCAAGCCTTTAGCAATTCTTTCAATATCATACGGAATATCATTCATTCCGCAGACTAAATCCTTTACAGGCATTGAAGAAATAAAAATATCGCCTTTTTCTTCGATTTGTTTACCATCTTTTTCGTAAACGAGAGACTCAATCTGTCTATTATGATTTTTGTGAAATCTTACGACTTTTGCATTGGTTATAATTGTGCCTCCCAATTCCCGCACTTTTTCAGCAGTAATATCCCAAAGCTGTCCTGGCCCAAGTTTTGGATATTTAAATTCCTCGATAAGTGAAGTTTCAACTTTGCGATTTTTACCTTTAAAAATCTTTCCAAAAATGTCTTTGAGAACTGTAGAAATAGAAAGCCCTCTTACACGCTGTGCTCCCCATGAAGCATCAATTTCACTTGGATGCCTTCCCCAAAGGTTTTCTGTATAATACTCAAAAAATATTTCGTAAAGTTTGCGTCCAAACCGATTTATATAGAAGTTTTCCAGATTTGTTTCCGGCAATTTATGGAAAACAGAATGAAGATAAGAAAAACCAACCTTCATTGTATTGAAGAATCCCATATTCTTAAGCGTTGCAAATTTTAATGAAACAGGATAATCATAGAATTTTGAATCGAAAAGAATTCGCGATACTCTATGTCGGCAAAGCATTACTTCATCATCTTTTTCTGGGTTTGCACCATTTTCTGCTAAAGACACAGATCTGCCTAAAATTAGGTCATCTTTTGAAGGACTTCCCTGTAACGGCAAAAGATTCTGCCACCAAGCATTTACTTCTGGGACTTTCGAAAAGAATCGATGCCCGCCCATGTCCATGCGATTTCCTTTGTAATTTACAGTACGTGAAATTCCGCCAAATACAGAACTTTCTTCAAAAACCATAACATCATAATTTTTTGATTTTGAGAGTAGTTCAAATGCAGCTGTTAGTCCTGCTGGACCAGCACCAATAATTAAGACTTTAGTCATTTTTTTCTCCGGTTTGCCCGAAGCCGAGTAAAACGAAGGCTTTGGGCAAAAGAATCTATGGAAATGTTAGACTCTAAATTTTTATTTTTTTTACTTTCAAAAACCACGCCAGTGGCGTGTGAGCATAACATCCCTTCGACCCTTCCTCAATATACCATAAAAACCAATAATTTACAACCTAACTTGAGCAAATAAAAATCTTACCCCCTCTCCACACTAAACTTCCCATCTTCAACAAAAAATATTTTGGTGTTTTCTTTTTGGTAGTTTTTGTAGGGTTCGCCGGGGAGAAAGGTGCAAAAAAGTTGTTCGTAGGGGGGGAGGAGTTCCATAAACTTTTGGCGCTTTTCGGGGTCGAGTTCTAAAAGAATATCGTCCATCAAAAAGATGGGCTTTCGGCCGGTTTTTTCGGAATATATTTTAGCCTGAATCATTCTTAAAACAAGGGAGATAAGCCGCCTTTGGCCGTTTGAGGCTCTTTCGGTAAAGGGTTTTTTATCTTTTATAAAATGAATGCGGTCGCGGTGGGGACCTATAGAACTTGTTCTATCAATCAGATCGTTTTGGCGTTTTTCTGCAAGCAAGATTAGCAAATCTTCTTCACTTTCTACCTTAACCGAAGGGCGGTAAACCATTTCTACACCGGAAACGCCGCTTATTTCTTCATAGATTAAAGAAAAATGCTTTGCATACTCTTCTACAATGTTTTTTCTATCACTAGTGATTAAAAGAGCAAGGGAAGCAAAAATTTCATCTATAGAATCTAAAAGAGAAGCTTTTTTTTGTTCTAAAATTACATTTCTTGATTTTAAGGCCTTTGAATATTTTACTAAGGCTTCTATAAAGTCGGAATTGCACAATGAAACCGATTGATCTATAAAAAATCTCTTCCTTGAAGGAGTTCCGACGGCAAATTCTATATCGTCCCCATGAAACAAAATACAGGGAATAGTGCTTATCAATTCCTTAGAGTTTTTAATTTTTTTAAAATTCTTTTGAATGTCTTTTTTTTTATCTTGAATTATTATGGAAATAGTATGGCTTATTTGATCGGTTTCTTTGTAAAGAGCCCTTATACTAAATTCTTTTTCATCTTTTGTACATATCTGAGCTAAAGAACGTGTTCTAAATGAAGTTCCATAAGAAGAAACATAGAGGGCTTCTAAAAAATTAGTCTTCCCCTGTCCGTTTTTTCCTACTAAAAAAACTTCAGGGGAAGAAATATTTACTGTAGCATTTTCCAGATTTCTAAAATTATAGAAAGAAGCGGAAAGAAAGGGCACTTATAACCTTACTCCGTCTGCATAGGCATTATTATATGGAAAAAGTCTTCTTCAGGTTCAGGTTTTAATGTTATAGCTTTCATAGCTTCGGTAAATTCTACCTTTATTCTGTCTGAAGTGATGGTCTTTAAAGGATCTTCTATATAAACATAGTTTAAGGCCAGCATAACTTCTTGACCGTCATATTTACAAGGAATTTCTTCGCGTGCACTTCCTATTTCATTTTCTTGAGAAGAAATAATAAGAGAACCGGGAAGAATGTTTAAAAATATTCTTCTTGTTTTTAATTCTACCAAAAGAGAAACGCGTTTTAAAGCTTCTATAAATTCCGTTCTTGAAACTTCAAAGGAAAGGTTTTGATTTTCAGGAATTACTCTTTCATAATTGGGGAATTGACCGTCGATTAGAACTGAGGAGAATTTATAAGAATTAAAATTAAAGAATATGTTTTTTTCACCGATTCCTACTTCTATATTTCCTTCATCAGATGCTCTTTTGTTGATGATGTTTAAAATTTTAGGAGGAACAATTACTCCTTTAAATTCGGGAATAGGTATTCCGAAATTTTTCTTGATATGAGCAAGACGCCTTCCGTCGGTTGCAACAAAATATAAGGTATCTTCTTTATTTTCGATATAAACACCGTTCATAAAGTAGCGTGTTTCATCATCCGAAACCGAAAAAATAGTTTGATGAATCATTTCTTTAAATTCTTTTGTGGGAATATTAAAGAAGTTTACATTTGTAGGTTCCGTAAAGGCAGGGAAGTCATTTTCAGGTATTGTTTTAAGTTGGAATTTTGCTTTTTTTACTACCGATTTTATCGTGAGTTTTTGGTCTTTTTGTTCTATTTCTACTTCTCCTGATGGCAGAGATGAAAGAATACCTGCGAATTTATCGCAAAAAACAGTTGTTGAGCCTTCTTCGATTATGTTTACTGGTATTTTTGTTTCAAAGCTGACCTTTATATCTGTGGCCTTTATCGTAAGGCTTCCGTCTTTAACCGATAACAATACGTTTGAAAGAATCGTTAAAGCCGTTTTTGTAGCGATAATTTCCTGAGCGATGGATATTTCTTTTAAAAGAGTGTCTCTGTCAAAACTTATTTTCATTTTTTTCTCCTTAGTTTATTATATCTTTTATAATAATTAGTAGTTATAGTAGTAAGCCCTGTGAATTTGTTGATAAGTTACTTAATTCTATATTGAATATTGAATTAGAATATTTATAAGTTCGTAAAATTATAAACATCTTATTACTGATTATACAGCAATAAAAAAGTTATCCACAAAACTCGGTTATATATTAACATATATTCTAAAAAAAATACAGAGGTTATACAGTCAAAATATGGTGTTTTATTTTGATTTTTATGTTATAATCTATAATTATGGAAAATACAAGTACTTTAATAGAAATAATAAATGCCGATATTACAAAATTAAAAGTAGATGCTATCGTAAACGCTGCAAATACTACTCTTTTAGGCGGAAGCGGTGTTGATGGAGCTATTCATGCCGCTGCAGGCCCGGAATTATTGGAAGAATGTAGAACCTTAAAGGGCTGTAAAATAGGGGAAGCTAAGATAACGGGAGCCTATAAACTTCCTTCAAAATATGTGATACACACTCCCGGCCCTGTTTATGAGAACGGAAAAAACGGAGAACCTGAACTTTTAGCGAATTCTTATAGGTCTTGTTTAAATTTAGCTTTTGAATATGGCTGTAAATCCATAGCTTTTCCTTGTATAAGTACCGGAGTTTATGGTTATCCTAAAGAAGAAGCCGCAAAAATAGCCTTAAATGAGATTTCCGCATTTTTAAAAGAACATAAGGATTGTATGAAGGTTTTTATCGTCTGCTTTGGAAAAGAAAATGAGGAGATTTATAGGAAAATAATGGAAAAAAATTATACTAAATAAAAAGATCTACATATTTATCAAAAACAAATATTCTATTTCGTGAATATCCTGTACGTTCTTTGAGTATATTCAGTCCGATAAAGGCCTTTATTAAGCTATTGGCTGTTTTGGCTGTAATTTTCATTTCTTTTTGGAGGGCAGTACTTGTAATAACGGGACTATGAAAAAGGAAATATAAAAATTCGTTTGCCGTTTTGGTACGTTTACCAAGAGAAAGCAGCTTGTTTTTTTCCAAATCGGTTTTTAGCTCAATTATTTTCTTTAAGGTTTGTGTCGAATTTTCGGCGGTTTGACTTACTCCCTCTAAAAAATACTTTATCCATTGAGACATATCATTTTTTGTCCGTACAAAGGTGAGGTTGTCATAATAAAGGGTTTTATTTTTTTCAAAAAAATCGGAAAGATATAAAAGCGGTTTTTGTAGGATATTGCTGTGTACCAAATAAAGACTTATCAAAAGTCTTCCGATTCGTCCATTACCGTCTAAAAAGGGGTGTATTGTTTCAAATTGGTAGTGGGCTATTGCAATACGTATTAAGTGAGGAATGTTGATATTGGCATTATTTAAAAAAAGCTCCAAGTCCGATAAAAGCTCGGGAAGTTCTTCATGTGCAGGGGGGATAAAAACTGCATCCGAAAGACTTGTTCCGCCTATCCAATTTTGAGAAATCCGGAATTCTCCCGGGCTTTTATGCTCTCCTCTTCCCCTTGAAAGTAGTATTTTATGAGTATTTTTAATCAAACGGTTTGAAAGCGGTAATTTTTCAAGCTCCTCTATTGCATTATTCATGGCTTTTACATAATTATGAACTTCCTGCCAATCGTCTCTTTTTTCGGGGTCTAAATTTTCTTGTTCATTTAATGCTTCTTCAATATTTGTTCGAGTTCCTTCAATACGGTTTGATATAACGGCTTCTTTAAAAATATGCATTATGATAAACATATCTGCATCGGGAACCAGAGATGAAAAAGAATTTAAGGCTCCTAAATGAAAAGAAGCTTTTTCTAAAAGAGTGTTAATAGAGGTATCTTCCCATGAAAAATCATGATTTATCTTTTCAGGCATAAAATATTGATATTTATATCCTTGTTTTAAGCTGCCGGATTTAAAGTCTTTTATATCCATTTTTTCTCCTAATGGACTTATTTTAACATAAATTTAGCAAAATAGCAAGTTATAATTTACTTTAAAGGCTTAAAGTAAATTATGAGAATTTATAATTTACTTTAATGACGATTTTCGAAGTATTTTCATGCTTGACAATAAAATTTCTTTATTTTACGGAAGTCTATTTAAGGAAATTTATTTAAATACCGACGAAGACTTCGACAATATGTCTTATTTTATCCAAAACAGATTCTTTTTTCTTTTCTCTTGCTCCGTGACGGCGTGATGTAGGCGGTATAATGCGATCCAGCTCATCTCCTGCATATTCTACATAACCCTTTCCTATGGCTTTTTCTATAAACCGCCTCGATTCTTCTTTTAATTTTTCTTCTTCGACTAAATTTTTAATCTTATTTTCTTTTTCCTTTTTTGCAAAACTGTAAAAGTTTTCAAGTATGTCATCGGTGTTTTTTAATTCGGATAATTTAGTCTTGTTTATAAAGTCCATAATCAATTCTTCTTTTGCTCTAGTGCCTAGACTTGATCTTATAACCCTGCGAACTTCTGATTTTAAATTTTCAATATCATCATTACCTTTTGATTTTTCAAAAATCAAAGCCAAAATATAATCCAAATTTATTTCATCCGTTTTAAGTAAATCAATTTGGAATTCTATGTCTGAAAAATCAGTATATTCTCCGCCGATTTTATCGTGCCGCTGCGAATTGAAAATGGCTTCTCTGATATCAACATAGACACTTTTCATATCCTGCATTTGTCTTTCGGAGATGATTCTTTCAAAGTTTTCAAATTCGTCAAAGTTTCTTAGAATATTTTCAGCTTGCAATAGTTCTCCAAAGAGCCTTACAAATTCTTTTTTCTCCGATTCGTGTACAATTTCGGCAGGATCGGGAAATTTGGTTGTAAGTTCATTGCATATTTCTATATAGCCTTTTATAACTGCTCCTGTTTCTTCATCAGTAAAACCATGTATATATTCTTCATAGCTTTTTTCCAAAATAATATTTACACTGTTTTCATCGCCAAAAGTTTTGATGGCATCTTGAGTTGCTTTTTCCAAGTCTCTAAAACAAACGATATTTCCAAAGGTTTTTACCTTATTTAGTATACGGTTTGTTCTTGAAAAAGCTTGAATGAGTCCGTGAAATTTAAGATTTTTGTCTACAAATAATGTATTTAATGTCGGGGCATCAAAGCCGGTTAAAAACATTCCGACAACAATAAGCAGATCGACTTCTTTATCTTTTACTTTCAGCGATAAATCTTTGTAATAGTTTTGAAACTCATAGCCGTTTGTCGAAAAGTTTGTTTTGAAATATCCGTTATAATCCGCAATAACCTTGTCTAAAAATTCTTTTGAAGTAGAATCCATCGCGGATACATCAAAATTTTCTTCGGATATTTCGCCGATGGCTGCTTGCTCTTCATTGGCTGCAAAACTGTAAATAGTTGCGATTTTTAATTTCTTTTCTTCGGGTAAATTTTCTTGTTGTTTTTGAAATTCTTCATAATATAATTTTGCTGCTTCAATGCTTTGTACAGCAAACATAGCATTAAAGCCGTTTAATCTTCTATGCTTTAAATCATAATACTCGTTTCTATGTGTCTTTGTATCGAATACTTTTAAAATATGTTTTGTTATTTCTGCTATCCGCTCAGGATGAAGCAGCATCTTTTTTTCCAACGCAGCTAATTTTTTTTCGTCTTCTTCTTTCTCTGCAGTTTTAAATTTTGGCGTGATGTTATTATAGTCAACCTTAAATTTTAAAACTTTTCCGTCACGAATTGCATCCGTAATAACATAACTGTGGAGCTGTGCTCCGAATATTCCCGATGTAGTATCGCCTCCAAAAGAATTTTCGGGGAATATAGGAGTTCCCGTAAAGCCGAATTGATAATGCTTTTTAAAAGATTTTCTTATATTTTTCTGAGCCTCTCCGAATTGAGAGCGATGACATTCATCAAATATAAGAACACAATGCTTATCATAAATTTCATGAGAAGGATTTTTTTTGACAAATTCATTCAATTTTTGAATTGTGGTAACTACGATTCGGTTGTCATCTTTTTCAATTGATTCTTTGAGCTTTTTTGTATCCTTGCTTCCGTTTACACTGTCAGGTTGAAATCTTTGATACTCCTTCATGGTTTGGTAATCCAAGTCTTTTCTGTCTACTACAAAAAATACCTTGCCGATAAAATTCAGTTCAGTTGCAAGCCGTGCAGCTTTAAAAGAGGTAAGCGTTTTGCCTGAACCTGTTGTATGCCAAATAAAACCGCCTGCTCCTTGCTTTCCTGCTTTTTTTGCTTCATAGCTTGATTTTATTTTCCATAAAATCCGTTCGGCTGCTGCAATTTGATAAGGCCTCATAATGAGGAGGGTGTTATTAACATCAAATATGCAATACTTTGTAAGAACTTCAAGGATAACCCGTTTTTCAAAAAAGGTTTTTGTAAAATCTTCCAAATCCCGAATAATCCTGTTTTTTGCATCCGCCCATTCACAGGTAAATTCATAATTATTTTTATTTTGGGCTGTGGTATTTGCAAAATATCTGGTATATGTTCCGTTGGAAATAACAAAAATTTGTACATATTTATATAGGGAATTGTTGCTGTTAAAGCTTTCTTTACTGTATCGGTGTATTTGATTAAAGGCTTCGTGGAGATTTACGCCGCGTTTTTTTAATTCAATATGCACAAGAGGTAAGCCGTTTACTAATACCGTTACATCGTAACGGTTGCGTTTAGTTCCTTCTCCAACAACCTGATTTATTACCTGTAAAAAATTATTATGAATATTTTTTTTGTCGATGATTTTTATATTTTTTACATGCCCATCATCAAAGATAAAATCATAAACATGATTTTCTTGGACTTTGCGGGTTTTTTCGATCATACCATCGTTTGGAGCATCCAAATATTCCTGTAAAAAACGATTCCATTCTTCCAATGAAAATGTAATACCATTTAATTTTTCAATTTGGATTTTTAAATTTGCATATAAGTCTTCATTTGATCTTATTGCAAGTCTTTCATAGCCTTGCGAAACCAAATTATCAATCATAGTTTGTTCAAGTTCTGCCTCGCTTTGATATGATGTCTCTTCTGCATATAAGCCTTTTTCAAAATGGGCTAAGATAATTCCATTGGTCATTTCGGCTATGGTAGATGTACCGTATTTTATACTGTCTTCAGGCATTTAAATTACTCCTTCCATTTATATGTTTTTTTAAAATTATTGAATAAAACGTCCAATAAATTTTTTTCATATTGCTTTAGTTCTTTTGCTTCTAAATCTGATATTTTGTTATGTGAAAATAAATTAATAAATCTTACATATGCTTTTTTATCTTCTTCAGACATCTTTTCAATCGCAATCAAATCACCCCAACTATTATAACCGAGAAAAGTTGCGGTTTTCTCTAATAAATTTCTAAATAGCATAAAATGGTATCGCTCAATTTTATTATTATCAATTGCTTCTTGAATTATTTTTTTGATAAATAAGTGATATCCAAATGGTGTATCATTTTGCTTATTAAGCAAATATCTATTATTATCATTTTTTTGTAATAAACAATATTCTTTTTTATTATCTGATATATTTCTTTCGCTTTTAAATTCATTAAATAATACATTGTAAAATAATGCATGATGTGTTGTGATTATAAACCTTAATTCATCATTTTTTGAATTAGCTATTACCTTACTCAGAGAAATAGCCAGATGTATTAGATTATTATCATCTAAAGAAGATACAGGATCATCTATAAAAATATACTGAATAGAATTGAATTCATCTGTACTTCTATCACTGATTTCATCAATATTTAGTTCAGATATAATCGTTTCCATTAGGACAAAAAATACAGTCCAAATAAAAATACTTTCTTCGCCTTTAGAAATCTTTATATTTGGGATAGCTTTTTTATCTCCTGTCGGTAAACTAAAGGTAATCTCTCCGGTGCTTATATTTATATCCGGTTCAATTTTTGAAAAGGTAAATTCTTTAAATCTTTTTACTATTTCGGTTTCTTTTCCCTGTCTTTCTATAAGGTCAATAAATTCGGAGTTTTTATTAATCTTTAATTTTCTTTCATTATCATTCTCTAAATCATTATCCCAAAAAAATAAATCCTGTGTAAATGCATTGTAATATATTACATGTTTAATTGCTTCATCATCTTTTACCTCATTGACCAAGTCTTTGAAGTCCATAGATAATCTGGTTTTTCCTGTACCATTAAACGCATATAGTAAAGTAATCTTTTTATTTGAATCTTTTATTCTTTGAGCTATTTCTGTTAAAGAATTATATTCTTCCATGTTTTATCTCTCTATATATATCTAATTTGGTTTAGGAAAATTTAATAATTTTTCCCGATAATATTCATATTGTTTTTTTCTTTGTTCAATTTCTTTCGGCAGCCCTTCCGAAATATTATGTGCCAATGTATCGAATTTATCAAGGATTGATACGATGTATTTCTGAACAGAGAGAGAGGGGAGGGGGATTGAAAATTTTTTCAAAATCTCTTTGTTAAGACCTCCTCGGCTTCCATCACCTGATGAAACATTTCTTAATTTATTATATTGCCCCTCTAAATAATAATAAAGATAATCATTATTTAGATATTCATTAGGTATTAATGTTGCTAAAGATTGATTTGTAGAAAGTTCTATTTTTATTCTTGCTACCATTCCTCTTGTTTTTCCTTGACCGGCTAAAGCAACTACTGTTGAACTGGCCGGAACTAATGTTGCACTTGAATTATCATAACCTTTTTTTGTGATAAAATCATTAGTGCTATATATTATTTTTTTATTTACTTCACCACTACTCATCCAAGGAATATTACCATTTTGCCAATACTCATTTTTTGTTCTATCAGGTGTTCCTCCGAGTACAATATCAGAAACATTTTCTAACTTTTTCCATTCTACACCAAAAAGTTTTATGCCCACAATATCCGCCGCCTCTTTTAATAAAACAAAATAATCATTTGATATTAGCTGTCTGCTGTCTGCTGTCTGCTGTCTGCTGTCTGCTGTCTGCTGTCTGCTGTCTGCTGTCTGCTGTCTGCTGTCTGCTGTCTGCTGTCTGCTGTCTGCTGTCTGCTGTCTGCTGTCTGCTGTCTGCTGTCTGCTGTCTGCTGTCTGCTGTCTGCTGTCTGCTGTCGCAATTATCACATTTTACGAAAAATGTCAAGAGCTTTTCCCGATAATATTCATATTGTTTTTTTCTTTGTTCAATTTCTTGAGGGAGTAAGCCTTTTGTATCTTCAACTAATGATTGGAATTTATCTAATATTTGTACTACTTTGTTTTGGATTAAAATATCTGGGACAGGAACCTTATAATTATCGGTAATGCTAGTTGATATCTGAGGTAATTTTCCTGAAATAGCATTGTCTTTAAAATACTTAACATTGCTTTTTAAATAATAATATAAATATTTAATATTTAATAGTTTTTTATCCAGAGTCGCATATGACCACATTTCATTTTTATGACTAAATGGCCCATCATAAAATTCAAAGTCTATATTTCCACGAGATTTAACAATTATGCTTGGCTGATTTATTATTTTTTCTTTATCAATATCTTTTTCATTAACATAAGCAACTGTATTACCGCCGGCAAAAATTTTTATACTTGCTCCAAGTTTATTAATCTTTTTCATTTTCTCGGCTGTAATATTAATTCCTTTTTGTCTTATACATATTTCTTTAATGCTACACCAGTAAATATTTCTTTGATTTTCTAATTTATCTATCTTTTCAGAAATCTTATTTAAATACTTTTCACTTAACAGCGTATCTCGATAATAAGAATATTGTTTGATTCTTGTTTGTAATTCTGTTTGTAATTCTGTTTGTAATTCTGTAAATGTATCAAGTATTTTTACGATTTTTTCTTGGGTTTGTAAAGAAGGGATAGGGATTTCTATTTGCGAGTATTTTGAAATCCATAATCGTTTGTGTTCTGTTGTATCAATTTTGATTATTTGCATATAATGATAACAATATCTTAAATTGACACCCTCTCTTGGTTTTAAGATTTTCATTGCCGATGATTTAACTTTAAAATTAAAGTCTACCCACTGATTACTGCTAGTAAAATCATCAAATATGATAACAGGATTTTCCTTATTCGCATTGTATATACCTTGTTTCTCATCGGTAAATCCAAGTATAAATGTTTGCCCGGCGGTTAGAACCGGAGTATTATATTTGTCATTATAATTTGTCGTTTTAACTATATAATCCGTTGGTTGTTCATATTCAATTAGTGAATCCAATCTCTTCCATTCTACTTTTTCATTTTTCAACATTTCATCTATCTTATTCATTTTTTTGTGCCGCCTTTTTTAGCAAGGGTTTCGAGGCGTTTTAATTCATTTAGATAGTCTTTTTCTACTTGGCTAAAAGTTTTCATAGAGTATTTTTTGTATTCTGCTTCTACCCTGTTTTCCATCTGCGGCCTAGATACCGTTCCGCTGCCGGTTAAAAGATTTTCGCCTGCGGCTTCAAGTATTTTGTCCACATGTTCTATCCAATCCTTCATTGTCATAGGAATTTCTTTTTGTGCTTGTCTTTCTGCAAAATCCAGATAACCGGATACTAAATTGTTTAAACCTTTTAGTTCTTTTTCTGTCAGATAGTTTTTTGCCGTTTTAGCTTCTCTTAAGGTTGGAAGTTCTCCTTTAAATACGGTAAGTCCCATAAACTCTTTTTCGCTATCTACCCGGCCGTAAATCAATTCGGCTGCTGTGTGATTGTGTATCGCATAATGCATCTTGTTTTGTACGGTTGCAAAAAATAATTTGGCTTCTTCGGTATTCGCGTTGTAGTCGATGCTAGTGGCAAATAAATCCAAAAGTTGCCGGTAAAAAACCTTTTCGCTTGAACGGATATCCCTGATTCTGTCTAAAAGTTCTTTAAAGTAATTGCTGCCTCCAAGGTTTTTGAGCCTGTCATCGTCTATCGCAAAACCTTTTATGATGTATTCTTTTAAACGTTCTGTAGCCCATCTTCTAAAATTCGTAGCAATTTTTGATTTAATCCTATAACCTATAGAAATTATCATATCCAGATTATAAAATGGTATTTCTCTTGTAACAGTGCGATTCCCTTCTGTGCGAACCTGTCGGAATTTCCGACAAGTTGAATCTTCATCCAGCTCTTCTTCTTCGTATATATTTTTAATATGTTCAACCACATTGGTTCTTGATGTTTGAAATAAGTCGGACATTTGTTGTTGTGATAACCAAACCGTTTCGTCAACAAAATGAACGTCTATTTTTGTTAAACCATCTTCCGTATTATAAATTAGAATTTCACCATTATCATTTTTTATTTCTTTATTCATCTTCAAGCTCCTTGACGATTTCGTTTATGGCAGCTCTCAGTTCATCTATCCTGCTGACGGTTTTCGCGATTTCCCTATTCAGCACTTTAATGTCTATGATTTCTCTCGTATCTTCTTTTTCTACATAGGTTGAAACGGAAAGATTATAGTCATTTTCTTCTATTTCGTCTCTTTCTATATATCTCGAAAAATGTTCTTTTCCGCTTCTTTTTCTAAATTCTTTAACTATCGTATCTATGTTTTTTTCTTCTAAAATATTGTTGTTTGTCTCTTTTTTAAATTCTTTACTTGCATCAATAAATAAAATTTTATTTTCGGTTTTATTCTTTGCCATTACCAAGACACAGGTTGCTATCGAGGTTCCGAAAAATAAATTTTCAGGAAGCTGAATTACACAGTCTATAAAGTTATTATCCACTAGGTATTTCCGGATTGTTCTTTCCGCTCCTTTGCGGTAAAAAATCCCCGGGAAGCATACAATGGCTGCCCGTCCTTGACTGGAAAGATAACTCAAGGAGTGCATTATAAAGGCGTAGTCGGCGTAAGATTTCGGTGCCAGTTTTCCCGCTGGTGCATACCGTTCATCATTTATAAGAGTCGGATCATCGTCGCCTACCCATTTGATGGAGTAGGGCGGGTTTGAGACGATTGCATCAAAGGGTTTTTCATTTTTGTGAAGGGGATTTAAAAGGGTATCGCCCCGCTTAATAGAAAAATTGTTGTAGTTGACATTGTGTAAAAACATATTCATACGGGCAAGGTTAAAATTGGTCATGTTTATTTCCTGTCCGAAAAAACCTTCGTCTATAATATGTTCGTCAAACTGTTTTTTCATTTGCAAAAGCAAGGAGCCGCTCCCGCAGGTCGGGTCATATACCTTGTTAATACTTGTTTTTCCGTCCATGACAAGCCGAGCTAAAAGTTTTGATACCGTTTGCGGAGTAAAAAATTCTCCTCCCGATTTTCCCGCATTGCTTGCATAATTGGAAATCAAATACTCATAGGCATCGCCGAATGCGTCGATATCGTTGTTTTTAAAATCTCCGAAATTGATTTCTGCAATTCCCGTTAATATATCTGTTAACCGCTTGTTCTTTTCGGCCACCGTTCCGCCTAAGCGATTACTTGTCGTGTCCACATCTTCAAATAACCCCTTTATATCGTCTTCTGAGGCAAAACCGACGGCACTTCCTTCAATTGCTTTAAAAATATTAGCTAAATCGGTATTTAAATTTTCGTTATCCTTTGCTTTTGCTGCAACATTTTTAAATAGCTGACTCGGCAGGATGAAAAAGCCCTTGTCTTCTACGGTATTCGGTCTAAAATCTGTCTCAGCTTCTTTATCGGAAATCTTTGCATAGTCAAAATCAGTGTCCCCTGCTTCATGTTCTGCAGAGTTAAAAAATTCGGCCATGTTTTCCGATATAAACCGGTAAAAAAGAATTCCCAATATATATTGCTTAAAATCCCAACCGTCTACCGCTCCCCTTACATTATCTGCAATAGACCAAATTTTTCTGTGTAGCTCTGTTCTTTGTATTATTCCATTATTTGCTTTTGAGTGATCGGACATTCTCGCTGCCTTTTTATTAGTTTATTTTAAATTTTTTAATAAAATTTACCGACTATTATACAATAAATTTGAGAGAGTTCCAACTAGTGTATTTATTGTGTATTTTGTTATTATTTTTTTAGTTTCCAACCATTGACAATAAAATTTCTTTATTTATAATGTACCTAATTTAGGTAAATTTAAATGACTTCCAAGACTTTAAATTTTAAAAATAATTTTTTTTCGATATTGCCTTTTAGACAGCTTCCGGTCTTGTTCTTTTTAGCTCTTGTGTCAGCCTTGGCTCCCTTTGTGAGCTTTTGGGCTCTTTCAAAAACAATCGACGCTCTTTCAAACCTTTCCCAAGTTCAAAATGTTATTCTATACATAATTTTTATAGGGGCATTTTTAGTTACAAACGACAGTTTTGAAGCTATCCGCTGGACATATTCTACCTATATGGAAGGGAAAATCTTTTTAGAAATGAAAGAAAGGCTTTTAGAAAAGGTTTCAAAATATGCGTACATAGACATCTTTGAAAATCCGGATTTTTTAAATAAGTTAAGACTGGCTGATCAACTAATTCCCAAATTTAACAGTTTTTTTAATTCTCTTGCTATGCTTTTTTCGGGAGTGCTGGGTTCTTTGCCTTTTTTATGGATTGGAATTACGACGGCTTGGTGGGTGCCCCTTGCTCTGATAACGGGTTTTTTACCGAGTTTAATTATAAAATGGAATCTTGAAGAAAGGCTATGGGCCTTGGAAATTCAAAACGGAGAGTCCTACAAGGAGGCCGCCGTTCATGAGCACATTCTTTTGGATTCTGCCTTTGCAAAAGAAATACGCCTGTGGAATGCAGCTTCATTTATTCTAAAAAGATGGAAGAAAAATAGATATAATCTTTTAAGGGAAACTTCCCGGCTTAGAAATAAAAGCATGGGAATGACCCTTTTAGCCCATATTTTTGAGGGGCTTGTGGATTGTACTGTGATTGCATACTTATATATGCTTGTGAGCCGAAGCGTTTTAACAACCGGAGGCTTCGTTTTTGCGATTACGGCGGTTATTCAGCTGCGGCAAAATGCCTTTACCGTGCTTTTATTCGGTGTCGATCTTAAAAGCGATTTTAACAGGTTAAAGCCTTATTTTGATGTTATAAACTACGATGAAACTATAATCGAAAAGAGCGAGCCCTATGATGAGAAAATAAATCCTCCTCAGACAGCACAAAATGCTATAGTTTTAAAATCTCTTTCATTTTCTTATCCTAAATGTGAAGAAAAGGCTCTTAAAGATATAAACCTTGAAATTAAAAAAGGAGAAAAAATAGCTCTTGTCGGAGCAAACGGTTCCGGTAAATCTACTTTGATTAAAATCATAAGCGGAATGTATCCTGATTTTGAAGGAGTCTATTTTTTTAATGGTAAAAATTCAAAAGAGATTGCGGTTAATGATCTAAGAAAGTCTTTTGCGGCCGTTTACCAAGACTTTGCCCGTTTTCCTATGACATTTGAAGAAAATGCAGCAATTTCCGAGATTGCCGAGCAGTTTAATGATGAGCCGGATTCTTTTAAAACTGAAAAAAAAGAATTTAAGATAGATGCTTTTAAATTTGAAGAGCTTTGTAAGTGTTTTCCGATAGCAAATTCAATGTTGGAGCCTAAGACCCTGCTTACAAGGCAGTTTAAAGGAGGGCTTGATTTATCGGGAGGCCAATGGCAGAGACTTGCCCTAATGCGTTGTGCTTGGGCGGATAGGGAAATAATTCTTTTGGACGAACCTACCTCGGCTCTTGATCCCGATTCCGAGCATGATGTCCTTGAAGCTATGATTGAACTTATGAAAGGAAAAACGACGATAGTCGTTACACACAGGCTAGCCCTTTGCCGCAGTGTTGATAGAATAATCGTAGTTGAAGACGGCTCAATCGCCGAAATCGGCACACACACCGAGCTTATAAACAAAAACGGCCGCTATGCCGAAATGTTTAAAAAACAAAGTGCCCGTTATAAATAAAAAAGCCCTCGAAATCGAGGGCTTTTTTTGAGTGATTTTTTTTAGCGGGCGTATTCTACGATACGTGTTTCGCGTATAAGGGTTACGCGGATTCTTCCGGGGTACTGCAAATCGTTTTCGATTTTTTTTGCAATGTCCCGGGCTAAAATCTTGGTATCGGCATCGGAAATCTTCTCGTTGTTGATAACAACCCGCAATTCCCTTCCGGCTTGGATTGCGTAAGCTTTTTCAACTCCGTTAAAGCCTTCAGCCAGCTGTTCAAGGTTTTCAAGCCGCTTAACATAATTATCCATAGTTTCGCGTCTTGCTCCAGGTCTTGCAGCCGAAATTGCATCTGCAATCTGTACGATTACCGATTCAACACAGGTAGGCTCTATATCATTGTGGTGAGCTCCTACAGCATTAACAACCCTCGGATCTTCATTGATCCTCTTTGCAAGCTCCATTCCTATTTCGGCATGGTTTTTATCGGAATCGGTTTCTGCTCCCTTTCCGACATCATGCAGTAAGGCACCGCGTTTTGCAATTTCGACATTTGCACCGATTTCGCTTGCAATCATTCCTGCGATTATGGCTACTTCTTTAGAATGCTGAAGCACATTTTGTCCATAGCTTGTTCTAAAATAAAGCCTTCCCAAGGCCCTTACGCCTTCTTGGTTCATGTTATGGATGCCGAGGTCGAATAGAACCCTTTCTCCTTCTTCATAAACCTTTTGCGAAATTTCTCTGGTTACCTTTTGCACAATCTCTTCAATACGTGCCGGGTGAATTCGGCCGTCGAGAATCAATCTCTCCAAGGCAACCCTCGCAATTTCTTTGCGTACAGGGTCGAAACAAGATACTACAACAGCCTCAGGGGTATCGTCGATTATTATGTCTACACCGGTAAGAGTTTCCAAGGCTCGGATATTGCGGCCCTCTCGGCCAATAATCCTTCCTTTCATCTCATCGCTGGGCAAGCTGACCGTTGAGACAGTGATGTCGCTCGCCGTTTCCGTTGCAAGACGTTGAATCGTCGTAATCAGAATATCCTGCGCTTTTTTTTCTGCTGTCAGCTGAGCTTCTTGTTCTATCTTATTTATAATAGTAACCGCATCATGCTTTGCTTCAGTTTCCAAGTTACGGATAATCAAATCCTTTGCCTGCTGCTGGGTCAAACCGGAAATTCTTTCCAGTTCTTCCCTATATCTTTCTTCTTCACCGCTTAAAATTTCAGCTCGCTCATCAAGTGCGGCTTCTCTCTTGACAAGCTCTTTTTCTTGTTTTTCTACAGTTTCGACACGTTTATCGAGGAGTTCCTCTTTTTGTGTCAATCTGCGTTCAAAACGCTGGAGATCACTCCTGCGTTCCCTATTTTCCCGTTCCTGCTGTTTTTGTTCCCGAATCAGCTGCTCTTTTGCTTCAAGAAGGAATTCCTTCTTTTGAGCTTCAGCATCTTTTATTGCCTCCTGTAAAATCCGTTCTGCACGTTGTTCAGAAGCAGATAGTTGAAATCTGGCATAAAGCCAGCGAATCGTCCATCCAAGAATTATACAGACAGCAGGAAGGATGACATACAAAATCCAATTCATCGGTATGCTCCTAAAAAGTGTACTACTGTCCAGTCTCATAATACAGGCAATTGAAAAAAAAGTCAATAAAAATTTTGAAATTTATTCTTGTTTAAGCGTAAATTTTATGATATACTTTTTATTAATAAGGAGAGTTTTATGAAACATAAAAAAAATGTATTTGTAGCCGGTTTATTTTTTATCGGTTTGGTTTTTGCTTTATCGTTCACCGTCTCTTGCGGAGGTAAAACCGAAAAGCAAAAAGTAGTATTAACCGTACAAGCAGAACAAGGCTGGATGCCGTATTATAAAGAAGCAGTAAAAAGGGTTGAAGAAACTCATCCGAATACGGAAATTAAACTTATTGAAGTAGGAGCTTTCGATCATTTGGATAGGCTTGATGCCACAGATGCTTCAAATAAGGATGTAGCAGATTTATTTGCAATTCCTGCCGATAGACTTTACGGACTTGCGGAGAATGAAGCTTTAGCTTCCATCGATTCCAAAAAAATTTCTTCCGAATTGGGCGGCTGGTCGAATTTTGATTTAGGACTTGGCGGAAACTTAAAAATCGGTAACGAATATCTTGCTTTCCCCCTTAATATAGAAACACTCATTACCTTTGTAAATACAGCAAATGCAAAAGCACAAGGTGCCGATTATACCAAACCCTTCGAACTTGCAAATCAAAAAGATCCTGCAACCGTTTTATTGCCTCTTTTTGATGCATGGTACGGAGTTGCTCCTGCAAATTCGGCTGCAATCGAATTCTTAGGAAAGAAAAACGGAACGGAACTTTTTTCCGATATGGTTATGGAATTTAAAGACTTACCGGCAGAAAAAAGAGCTGCAATTGAAACTATATACAATTATTGGAAGCTCAATTATGAAAACAAAACTCCGCTTTTTGATGCAGATGCCGGTTGGGGTTATATTGATAAAGAATTTAGTAATGGAAATAAGGGCGTTATCCGTTTGGGCGGACCGTGGGATACGGGAAGTATTTTAGAACAGACAAAAGGAAATCTTGTAATTTATCCTATAAGCCATATTACCTTAAACGGTAAACCGATTTTACATTGGAAAGGCGGCTGGGGACTTGCTATTAATTCCCGTATCGAAAAAGATGCAGAAAAATATGCACTTGCCGAAGCGATGATAAAAGAAATCGTAAACCCGAAATATGCCGTAGACTTTTTTAAAGCGACCGGTAAGATTTTGGAAAATGTTCCTGCCGAAACATATGCCGCTTCAAATCTTTCAGATACGGAAAAGGCTGTTATTAGAGCAGTAATAGAATCTTATAAAATTTCCCCTGCCCGTCCTTTATTTAAGGAATGGGGAAAGGTTTGGGATACATGGAGAAATGCCGTTCTTTCATGGAACAGTGTTAATCCTAAAAATGCCGAGGAAGCATATAAAGAATTAAAGGCTTCTTTCGATGCAATGATGGCAAACTTTAAAATGTAATGGTAAGCTCTAAAATTTCTGTCAGATTTTAGAGGTTTCCTAATATCCTAAAAGCTGTCGGCATAGTATTGTCCGGCAGCTTTAAAACCGGAGGTGAAAATGACTTATTCAAAAACTTTGTCGGACGGTATAGGTAATATTCACCCTAGGAAAAACCTATATCTGTTAGAATTGGCGGAAGCCGATTCTGCAAAACGCAAAGAACTTAAAGCTGCAAAGTCTTCACACGAATACAATATTAAACTTGAAGATTTTAAGGTAAAACGGAAAGAGTTTTTAAAAACATTAAGACGGAAAACAAAACAATATTCGGCTTCTCATAGAGAAGATGCTGCAACCGATTATTTAAATCTACGGCTTTTTAAAGCGGAGCGAAAAAAAGAATTTTATAAAGATTTTGCGGAACTTTCTTATGACGCTTTTTTGGAAGCAAAAATTGCAGAACTTGAAATACGATATATACCGGATATCCTTGCCCATAAAGCATTGCTTCAAAAGAAACTCCAGACAGTAAAAGAAAAACTAGCGGACATTGATGAAGATGAAAGAACAATTATTCAAAAAACAATTGAGCTGACCGTTGCAGAGCGTAAAGAAAAATTAAAAACCGAACTGAAAACACTATCGGAAAAATATACATCCAAATCCATTTCAAAAAAAGCCTATAAAACCGAATGTAAAATTAAAAGAGCTGCATATAAAGAAGATGTTCTTGCTGCATCTTTTACCGACCCCAAAGTGAGTTTACAAGAAGAAATTAAAAATATTACATATCGGCTTAAAATGGATATAAAAACAAAACTGAATGTTTTAGAATCGGATATTGCCGATGTAAGAAGAAAAACGCCTATCGAATTGGAACGGTTTCCTTTAATTTCCGTTTTTACCTGTTTTTTACCCGGTCTCGGACAGTTATTAAATAAACAATATGTAAAAGCCGGTATTTTCTTTTTATCTTCAATTTTTATTTATCTCATTGCATTCCCCTATATTTTAGGCTATACGAATTATCAAGGTTCAGGAATTTCAGGGCTTATCGGACTTGCCGAAGGCGGAACAAAAATAGATAAATCAATTATTTTTATGATTGAAGGCATTATAGCTCTAATTTTAATTCTTTTTTCGGTCTTACTGTATACTGTTTCTTTTAAAGATGTTCGGAAGGTTGAAGTAAATGCCTTAAAAGGCATAAGACGGAAAACTTGGTTTGAAAGCAAACGAAGCATTGAACGGGAGGGCTTTCCTTATTTGGTGTCAGCTCCGGCTTTAATTGTTATTGTATTTATCGTAATAGTTCCGATTTTGACGACGGTTTTTATTTCGTTTACAAATATGGATCCGGTACATCAAAATAAATTTTCATGGATAGGTTTGCAAAACTATAAAACGCTGATAACGGGACACGGCGTTGCAGGTAAAGCATTTTATCTTATTTTGGGATGGACTCTTATTTGGACGGTGGGAGCCTCCACGCTTTCGATTGTTATAGGCTTTGTTTTAAGTCTTATTGTCAATCAAGAAAGAATAAAAGGAAAATCAGTTTTTAGAACAATTTATCTTTTACCGTGGGCGGTGCCTGCGTTTATAACGATTATGTTTTTTTCGATAATGTCTTCGCGCGGCGGTCCTATTTCAGAATTGCTTGAAAAACTGTTTGGGCTTTCGATTGATATTAAAAATAATCCGCATCTTACCCGCACAGCACTTATTCTTTTACAGAGCTGGCTCGGTTCCGCATATATCTTTTTACTTTCTACGGGCGTTTTGCAGGGCATTCCAAAAGATTTATATGAAGCTGCCGAAATAGACGGTGCAACCGGCTTTCAGCGTACTATGAAAATTACCGTGCCTTTAGTGCTTTATCAAACCGCGCCACTTTTAATAATGCAGTATACCTTTAATTTTAATAACTTTTCGATTATATATCTTTTTAATTTGGGCGGGCCTTTTAATCCGACAAAATATGGAAATTTGGCAGGAAGTTCGGATATATTGATTTCTTATATTTATAAATTAACTATCGAAAATCAATATCAAGCGATAGGGGCTGCAATTACGATAGGAATTTCGCTGGTTCTTATGGTATTTGCATTTTTGAATTTTAGAAGAACAAAAGCTTTTAAAGAAGATTAAGACAAGGAGAATAAAGATGAAAAAACAAAATGAACTTTATTTGTCGGATAAGCAGCCTCTCAATACCGGAGGTAGAATTTTTCTTACCCTTTCCTATCTGATTATGATCGTCTGGGCTTTATTTATTATTTTGCCTCTGGCTATTATTGTTGTATCGGCGTTTAACGGAAATCAAGGGAAAAACATTTCACTTCAATCGGTGTTCAGTTTTTCGCTTAAGCACTTTGAATATCTTTTTACCGAGACCTATTTTTTTATGTGGGTAAAAAATACGCTTATTGTAGCTATTGCAACCGCCTTACTGACACTTTTAATCGTGTCCTTTACCGGTTATGCGTATTCACGGTATAAATTTACGGGCAAAAAAACTATTCTTATGGGAATTATGCTTATCCAAATTATACCGGTTTTTGCGGGACTTACCGCGTTTTATACCCTCCATTCGATTATTTCTACGGCAATTCCGTTTTTTTCAAAAAAGGCAATGCTTGTTTTAATTTATTCGGGAGGAGGAATTGTAGGAAACACATTTATACTAAAAGGTTATATAGATTCAATTTCGCGGGAGCTTGATGACGCTGCAAAAATAGACGGATGCTCAAATATGGGGGTTTATCGGCTGATCATTATGCCGATTGCGCGTCCGATGCTTGCCATTATTGCTCTTTGGTCGTTTATCGGGCCTTTTATGGATTACATGTTACCGAAAGTTTTACTTACTAATTCAAAAGATTATACGCTTACCGTAGGCTTATTTACACTTATAAACGACGCAAGAACTATGAACGCACCGGCATTTGCGGCGGGCGGCTTATTAACGGCAATACCGATCATAATCTTGTTTATCAGTTTGCAAAATCAACTGGTTTCAGGGCTAAGTTCCGGCTCGGTAAAAGGATAGAAACATGATAATTAATTATACATTACATGAAGGGGAGATAGTATGAAAGTTAGTTTAAAGGATATTGGCAAAAAATATGAAGGAAGAGAAAATTTTACGATTAGACATATCAATTTGGAAATTGATGATAAAGAATTCTGTGTGATTTTAGGTCCTTCAGGCTGCGGAAAATCTACATTATTGAGAATGATAGCGGGGCTGAATTCGATAACGGAGGGTGAACTTATTTTCGGAGAAAAGATTGTAAATAAAGTTGCTCCGAAAGATAGGGATATTGCAATGGTTTTTCAGTCTTATGCCTTGTATCCGCACATGACGGTGTATGATAATATGGCTTTTTCATTAAAAATGAAAAAAGAAAGAAAAGAAGTTATCCATGAGCGGGTTTTAGAGGCAGCAAAGATTTTACAAATAAGCGACAATCTTTATGCAAAGCCATCGGATATTTCGGGCGGACAAAGGCAGCGGGTAGCTTTAGGACGCGCTATGGTAAGACGTCCGGGCGTTTTTTTAATGGATGAACCGCTTTCAAATCTTGACGCAAAGCTGCGCGAACACATGCGAGTTGAATTGGTTCGGCTGCATAAACAACTTGGCACTACCTCAATTTATGTAACGCATGACCAAACGGAAGCAATGACAATGGCTACAAAAATAGTGTTATTAAATAAAGGAAAGATTCAGCAAGTGGGCAAACCCGAAGAATTTTACAATAAGCCTGCCAATATTTTTACCGCCGAATTTATCGGCTCTCCCACAATGAATATTTTTGAAGGCAAAATTGAACATGGGCGTTTTATAACCGCTTCGGGTGTTATCGAAGTATTCCCGAAAGAAGCTGACGCAAAAGTTCTTGCTGCTTATGAGGGCAAAAAAGTATACCTTGGTATACGCTCCGAACGATTTATTGCAGGAGAAAATGAAAAGAATTCCTTCCATGCAAAAATAGATGTAATTGAAGTACTCGGAAAAGAACAGCTTTTATATACAAAGTTGGACGACGGTACCGACTGTATTATGAGCGAACCAGGATATTTTAAATATGCTGTGGATGAAATTCATAACTTTACATTTGATTTAGATGCTTTGCATTTTTTTGACGGAGAAACTACCGAAAGGATAAATTAAACGGAGTTTTTACAGGAGACATTTATATTTACATAAATATTTTATATCTTAAAATAAATCGAATTTCCATCTTGCCCTATATTTTAGAATTTTGTATATTGTAACTAATCGGGAAAAATGATTTTTTCTAATCTAAAATTATAAGGAGATGATTATGGCAGTATTGGATATTACAAATGCTAATTTTGATGAAACCTTAAAGACCGCCAAGCCCGTTTTAATTGATTTTTGGGCACCGTGGTGACCGGGGTGCGTACAGCTCAGTCCTGAGCTGCAGGCTGCCGAGGCGGAACTCGGCGACAAGGCTGTGATTGCACAGTCTAATGTGGATAATGCACGAGAATTGGCAGTAAAATTTAAGTTTATGTCAATTCCTACCCTCATCGTTTTAAAAGACGGAAAAGAGGTGGATAGACACACAGGTTATATGGATAAAAAGAGCCTTGTAAACTTTGTTTCAAAGCATATCTAAAAGAAAAGGCGGGAAGCTTTAAAAGCCCCCGCCTTTTTTGTGCTTTATATCGGTTTAAAGAGTATCTCTAAAACCGGATATTTTTAAATATAGTCGGCCTTGTGGAGTACATCCCTTGCCTTGGCTAAGTCTTCTTCGCTTACCATGATTACGGGGCCGGTACAACCCATTCCCGTTTCGGCATAGATGCCTTCCTTCCAAAGAGCCTTGCAAGCATCTTCGATTTCGATAACATCGATTCCGGGAATACCGGCATCAACGGTTTTCTTAGGCGGAGCCTTTACCTCTTCGACAGCGGCGGCTGCAACGGGCTTTGCTCCGGGCATATCTTCTAAAAGCTCATCCAAGCCCGCCTTTTTAGCGGCCTTAAGTTCTTCTGCATAGATACCGTGAACATTGTTTTTTGCACAGTCGGCAACGAATTTTAAGGCATTGGCTATGGCAGGAGCTCCCGATGCCCTCGAAATAATTCCGACAACATCATCATAGCCCGAACCAATACAGGGTCCGTAACCGAATCCTGAGCCTTCATAGCTCCCGCCCGTTACAAAGGAAGAAAAGAGCTTAATCAGCAAGTTTCCTGTAAGGGTATCGCAAACCATTACATCGGGAGTTCCCTGCAAGAGATCGTTTCCTCTCATGCGGACACCTCCGTCTGCGCGGTTCGATTCGGTGTAGTTTACCTTGTAGCCCCTTTCCTTCATTTTATTTAGAGCCTTTTCAATAACGGCGATACCGTCAATGTTTAAAAGACCTACAGTGGGCTCGGCTATTCCTGAAGCCTTGGCAACAGCAACACCGCCGATAGCATTTAAAAGCATGGCCTTGTAGCGGTTTGCATCGGTTGTTCCCGTGGTGGTGGCAAGAATCATCTCGCGGCCCTTTCCGGGGGTTACAACCTTTCCTACGGTGCTTACGCCCAAGGGGAAGTTATAGTGCATGGTTACACAAGCCTTAATTGTTCCTTCTTTAAAAAGGCGTTCCATTTCTTTATGAGCATCTTCGAGAGTTGCTGCGGGGAAATGTTTTAAGCCTTTTGCTTCCGGTCCTCCGATGAGGATTACATCCAGATCGGGATTTCTTTTTGCGGCAAGCTCTGCGGCATAAACAAGTTCCGCTTCGCCGTGCTCGCTTCCCGGAATGGTTAAACCGACGGGGAATCGGCCGGCAAAGGAGCCGCCCTCAAGCCCTTCGGCAAGTCCTAAAAATAAATCAGCAATTTGTTTTTTATCTGCCATATTCTTATCTCCTTAGTTTTGGGATTTGAGAATATTTTCAGCTACATTTCTCATTGCTTCGGCAACAATCTTCTTTATTCCGGCTGTGTCCTGACCGGCAGATGCGGAGCCTTTTCCGTCATTGGCTTCAATTAAGAAGCTTAAGCCGTCGAAGAGGTTTGTAAGACGGCCGAGGAATAAACTTCCCTTTCCGATTATCATTGTATTTTTGAGTTTTCCTGCCATCATATCGCGGCGTGCATGTCCGATAAAGGGAACGCCCGAAGGGATATGTCCCTGAGTGGGAGCAAAGCCGACAACTCCGTGTTTTTTTACGAATTCGGCAATTTGAGTTTTTTCAAGCTGGCCTTTCATAACGCTTAAAGCGGCAATCATCTTTACGTTTGCTTCGGGTACGTTACCTGCACCTGCGGGAGCGGTGATTTCGTGGTTTTGAAGCTCTGCCGAGTATTTTTCGATGTCGGTCATCTTTAAACCGGCGGCATTAAGAGGATCGTAAACCAATACGCTCATAACAGCCTGAGGGGCGGAACCGGAAGAAATTACGTGCTTTCCTACAACTTCGGTGTTGATAACGGGGTTGACTCCGTCGTCTGCACTGAGCATAACGGCAAAGCCTCCGATCATATCTTCAAAGAGGGGAAGGTCTTTTTTTACATGGTCTTTTCCGTTCATACCGAGCTTGGGTACAGAACCTCCCGAAACGACCATTACATTTTTAAAGATACCGGCTGCTACAAGGGCCGCTCCGTGGATAATTGCATGAACGGGAGCTGCACAGAAGCCTCGAACATCTGAGCCGGTTGCATTTACACAGCCCGATTTTTCTCCGACTGCCTTTGCAATGTTTCCGCCGCCTCTCTGGTTAATATCGCCAGCGGCTTCTTCAGAACATTCGATGATGTATTCGACATCCTTCATATCGATGCCTTCGAGCTTTCCCATGTGCCATGCGGAAAGAATACCAGAAGCCTTTGTGGCGAGGTTTTCAAGCATGGTGTGGGCACTTAAGTTTTCGTCCGTATCGTGAGCCTGCTTTACACAACCGATGAGTTTTCCCTGTTCGTAAAGACCTTCTGCTGTGTGGGCATCTACCATTTTTTGGATTTCTGCCATGTCATGGCCTTCACCGAGCTTAATGTCTTGAGTTTTCATCATCGGGTGATTTTCGATGAGTTTTGCAGCTTGGGCCGTGAATTCTTTTGAGAAATAAACGAGCTCAAAAACGTCGGCATGTTTCATCAAAATATAGAACTCGGCCTGAGTCATAATTTCGCCGAATTTACCCTTTCTTTCGGCCTTTTTTGCATCCTTGTACCAAGGTTCGGGAAGTTTTTCCAAGTCTTCGGGAGTCATATTTCCGATATAAACTTGGTTAGGCGGATAGTTTACTGCCTCTTCAAAGCTGCGTAAGTGAGAGGGTATTGCCTTTAAATATTCATCCTCAGGGTTTGCAAGCCTTGTGCCTGTTTGAGTTGAACCGTTGTGAAAAAGAAGATCGGGAGCATGAACTAAGATGTAGCTTGCTCCTTTTATAGCGACTTTTGCCATAATGCCTCCAAAAAATTTATATAAAATTTAAAATGCTTTGCCAATTATAATGATGGCATTTTTATTCTATATTAAATTCATTTATTATTCAAGAGCGATTTTGGTAAATCTTTATGGTAAAGAATATGATAACAGCACTTCCCTTTTTATTTAAAAAAATATAATCTATTAAGAAAACTGGAGGCTTATTATGAAAGGAAAATTAATCTTTTTTTTGCTTATTGTGTTAAATTTTAGCTTAACCTCTCAAGAAATTTACGATAATTTTTATAAATTCAAAGCCGAACTGTATAACACGCCTTCGGAAAAAATGGCGGCTGCCATCGATGAATATAGGAATAAAATTGAAAAAATGCAAATTTCCGAAGAAGAAAAACTGACTCTTCAAAATTTTTTGGTTTTGGAAGAAATAAATCTTTTAAATCGAGATAAAAACAACAAAAAGAAAATATACCTTATGCTTAAAAAACAAAATGAAGAATCCGCCGCTTTTATGCAGGGCAAAAAGAATTCCAAAGCCGATAAATGGTTTTTGTTAAGTTGGGCGGATATAAAATCCAGATATATAGCTTTTTTATCGGGACAAGATATACAGAAGGAAGCTAATGATACAAAAATGCTTTATCTTGCTGCCTTAAAAAAAGATAAAAAATTTGCTCCGGCAAGTATCTCATTCGGCTTATGGCTATTCTTTGCTCCTCCTATAGCTGGCGGCGGTTATGAAAATTCTTTAAATGAAATATCAAAGGCCGTATCGAATGCAAAAAATAATTATGAAAAATACTTAGCCCTTATTTTCAGATCTCAAGTCAACTTTGCACTTGAAAACTTCGAGCTGTCCCAAAAGGATTTAAAAGATGCTTCCATCTTAATACCTGATGAAACTTTTACCCTGTTTATTGAGGAGTTAAATAAAAATGGAAAAATATTCTTTTCAAAATAGAACGCATAAATTAATAGCAGGAATTTTTCTTTTTATCGGGATCTCATCATTTTGTTTTGCCCAAGAAATTCCTGTAAAATCATCAGATTCGGATAAGATAAAAATCTTTAGTTTGGATGAGTGCGATTCTATTTTTACCGAATATTATAGAAATAATACTATCGGCGATGAAGATTTGAAAATCTTAATAGATGGAATAAAGGCACTCACAGATTCTCTGGAAAAAATTCTTTTAGAGAATAAAAAAAACAGAGATATAAAAAGACAAAATGAACTTTTAATTTTATATCTTAAACATGCTGAGATTATTTCTAACATTTATAATTACGGTGGTATGAATCATCAAGCTAAGATAATAAAAAAAATAGATAAAGATTTAAAAAGATTTTTAAAATTATCCGATTTGGAAGGTGAGGTATATTTAAAATATGCAGACTACCTTTATACAAAACTTCCGCTTCCCGAAACAAAACGCTTCAATACAATTTTAACGCTTCCGGTTTTATACAGAATGGCTCTTTTAAAAGATAAAACTAATAAGGCTGCTTTTGTAAAACTGTCATGCTGGCATGTTTCTTCAGCTGATGAAACCACATCTAATTTTAATTCTCAAATTAAAGCAACGGAAGAATACATTGAAGAATTAAATGAGGTTGATAAATTTAATGCTTATATATGGTATTCTATATTTTACATGAAAATATATGATACAAAAAAAGGTTGGGAATGTTTTTATAAAGCAAAAAATATTTTTCCCAATCACCCGATTGTTTCCTTGCTTTATGAAAATTACAAAAAAGGAATTCTAAAGTTATGATAAATCCTGAACTTAAAGTTAAAAACTTATATAAAACTTACAGCGTTAATAGTAAAAAAATTGAAGTTACAAAAAATATTTCATTTACTGCCGAACAGGGAAGTCTGATTTGGATTTACGGCAATTCCGGAGCGGGAAAATCCACATTTTTAAATCTTATAACAGGAATAGATTATCCCGACGCAGGAGAAATAGAATGGGGAGATAAGAACATAAATAAAATGAGTAACGGTGAAAGAGCTGAATTCAGGCTTGAAAACTGCGGCCTTATTTTCCAATTTTTTGAATTAATAAAATCTCAAACTATTTTTGATAATGCTTCCATACCTTTAAAAATTCAAAAAAAATCTAAAAAAGAAATACGAGAAACGCTTACGCCTTTGTTTGAATATTTTGATTTAAAAGATTTGATTTATAAAAAACCTAATGAACTTTCAGGCGGAGAAAAACAAAGAGTTTCAATCGTTAGAGCTCTTTCTTGTAATCCTAAATACATTCTTGCAGATGAAATAACTTCCTCACTTGATTCGGACCGCTCAAATCAAGTTTATAAATATTTGCGCAAATACTTAAAAGAAAAAAACGGAGTAGGAATTTTTGTTTCGCATGATCCTATTATAAAAAATTATGCGGATAAAATTTATAAAATGGTCAGTGGTTCATTGAATGAAGCGGCCGGGGAATAAAAAAGTTTTGGAGAAAAAATGTTTTTATTAAAAAGTGCATGGGATAATATTAAATTTCACAAAAAAAGAAGTATTCTTTCCATATTGTTAATTACAATTGCATCTGCCGCGATCTTATTGTATAGAGGATTTGTAGAATATTCGGAACAAGGAATGGCCATAGGTTTTATACAAGAATCAGGCCATCTTCAAGTTGCGCTTAAAGATTTTTGGAATAACAAAAATACGGCAGATATGATACTTACAGCACACGATATGAATAAACTTAAAGATCTTTTTGATAAAATACCAGAAATAGTAAGCTCCGATGCGGTACTTAATTTTCAAGGGATAATACGAACGCAAAATTCTTCTTCAATATTTTGCGGGGCAGGGTACGATGAACCTCACTCTCTGGGATCAACCGAAGGATGTCCTGTTTTTGAGGGAGATAACAGCCTTGTTCTCGATAAAGCTTTATTTAATTCCCTCGGTTTAGATTTGAAAAATAATAATTATGTAAATATAATGACGGCAATGGGAGAAAAGAAAATTGCGGCCGGTTCTTTTGAGGTTTCAGGAACTATAGATATCGGCACGCCTCAAAATGCTGCCGGCTTTTTAATTGCTTCCCGAAAAGATATTCTTGATTTTTTTGGAATGGAAGATGCCGCATCATATATAAGATTATATTTAAAAAATAATAAGGATATCGAAAAAATCGAAAATAAATTAAATTCTGTTTTTGAAGAAAATAATTTAAATTTTGAAGTTAAAAACTGGAAAACTCTTAATCCCTCGTGGCAGCAGGTAAGCAATTTATTTAATGCACAATTCATTGTAATAAGCGGCATCTTGTATGTTTTAATATTTACAGCACTGACCCAAAGTCTTTCAGCAAGCTTTATGGAAAGAATCGGCGAATTCGGTACAATGGAAGCTATAGGCTTAAAAAAATCTCTGCTTATTTCGATTTTAATTTTGGAAGTGTGTATTTTATCTTTTGCAGGCATTATCGGAGGTGTTTTATTATCACAAGCAGGAAATATTATTACGCAAATGTTTGATATAAAGATGAATCCTCCGGGCTCAACTTCTTATTACTTATTAAATTTTTTTATTACAGCTAAGGCGGTAATCAAAACCCAATTTTTTATATTTTTTACGGCTCTTATTTCGGTTATATATCCGATTTATACTATTAAAAAATATAGCAGTATAAAACTTATAAATTATAATATAAGTTAATCAAAGGACTTTTAAAATGAAAAAGATTTTATGTTTAATTTTTTGTTTTATGATGACGGCAGGATTTTCTCAAAGTAAAGAGGAACTTAAAAAAGCTGATGAAAAAGATTCTTTAAACATTTCCAAATTTAATATTCGTCCGCATTATTTCGGGTTTCCTCTTTCGGTAAAATTCGGATGGCTTTACAGGCAAGATAATTTCAGTGTTTTCCCGAATACGGGAATCTTCTTTTCAGCAGACAGCGGACCCGCTATAAGTTCTTCCATAGGAATGTTTGTTCAAAAAGATTTTTTTAAATGGGATATAAACGCTTTTTATGATTTTGTTCCGTTTACAATGCATAAAAAAGTTTCCGACCAAATTTTTTATGCAAGAAATAATTTTATATTTGTTATAAACAGACTGAAAATTTCTTTTCCTGCCCGTGCGGGAAGAAGACTTGTTAATGAAATAAAAGTGAACGGCACTCAAAAAGAGTTGCTGCCGAAAACAATTACCGAAATATCTCAGGGAATCAGGTTTGATGTTTATCTTGCAGATTTAGGCTATCTTAAAGCAACAACTTCTTTTTCTTTTTTTACCGATTGGATTCCGGAAAGCCGCTTTGTTAATTACAGACTTAAATTCGATTTGCCGGTAACATTTAAACTGTATTATGTTGACGTAGGGTTTGTCTATACTTTTTATAATACCGATAGGATAAATTCTAAAAATATAAATGCCGCCGCCGATTACCAAATAGAAAAATCTCAAGAAGCTATGACACGGCGCTTTTCGTTTAAAGATGTTCAAAAATATTCTTCGATGCATATTTGGGGAACTGAAATTAGATGGTACGCAGCCAGAACGGGCGTTAATTCAAACGGATTTTTTATTTCAGCCTTTGCAGATGCCGGATTCGGTTCCAACGAAGTAAAAAAAATAAACCTTATCGCCGAGTGCGGTTTAGGTGCAGGCTATACATTATTTGATAACGTACCTTTTACATTCCAAGCAGGATTTAATCAAGACTTTAAACCGATCTTTTTCTTAGGCGTAGTATCCAGAATTATTCAGGGGGTGTAATCGCATTTAATCTCTAGCACATTTTCACAATTTATGCTATCATTCTCCTATGGCACATTGTATAGCTCCGGAAGCGGAAAAAATTTTGGATAAGGAATTTAAGGTTCTTGATAAGGGCTTTATCAGATTGGTAGACTACATGGGAACTGATGCCCGCATAGTGCAGTCAGCCCGTGTTTCTTATGGGGAAGGCACTAAAACTGTCCGTGAAGATGCCGGCTTAATAGATTATCTTTTGCGGAACAAGCACACATCTCCTTTTGAGCAAGTGGTTTTTACCTTTCATGTAAAGCTGCCCATTTTTGTAGCCCGGCAGTGGATCAGGCATAGGACTGCCCGCTTAAACGAAATTTCGGGACGGTATTCCATATTAAAGGCCGAGTTTTATGTACCCGCCGGAAAGGATATAGCTTTACAAAGCAGCGACAATAAGCAGGGCAGAATGAATGAGGCAGTTCCTCAAGACCTTCAAAATGAAGTTATAAATTCTTTACAAAAACAACAAGAAGAAATTTATGAAGGCTATTCGAAATTGCTTGATAAAAATATTGCGAGAGAGCTTGCCAGAATAAACCTCCCCCTTTCCACTTATACCGAATGGTATTGGCAAATAGACTTGCATAATCTTTTTCATTTTTTGCGGCTGCGTATGGATGCTCATGCACAAAAAGAAATCAGAGACTATGCCGAAGTGATGTTCGAGATTTGTAAAACCGTAACCCCCCTTGCCTGTGCTTCTTTTGAGCGGCACGAAAAAAACGGCGTAAACTTTTCGACAGAAGAACTCGAAGCTATCCGTAATTTGATAGCCGGAAAAGACAGCGGCTTAGAAGGAAAAGAGCTTGAACGGCTTAACGAAAAACTTAAAAGCGGAAGACAAATATAAGGCACAGCAAAATGAGAAAGCGTGATAATTTTGTCTTTGCGGCTTTCGCTTTAAGCCTTATACTTTTATTCTTGCAGCAATTTTATTTTAAAAACACGCCTGCAAGTATTATCCATGCAATAGATATTTTAATTCTTCTATTCGTTATTTCAGAAACTTTTTTTGCCGTCCGTCAGGAAAAGTATATACGTAAATACTTTCAAAATAATCTTGTAGATTTTTTAGCCGTACTTATTTTTGCCTTAACTTTTATTATCTTTAAAATACAAATAGGTTTTAAAAATATTTCTGAAGAGTTAAGTATTGTTTTTGATATTTTTAAAAATATCTTTTTATTTGGAAAAATAATTAGATTGATAAGCAAGCGGGCAGGATTAACTGCAAAAATTATTTCAAACCCTGCCCGTACTTTGATTATTTCATTTTTTATGGTAATAATCATCGGCAGTTTTTTACTTATGCTTCCTGCAGCATCTGCAAAGGGCTCTCCCTTAAATTTTTTAACGGCACTTTTTACATCTGCTTCTGCCGTATGCGTTACGGGTTTAAGTGTTATAGATGTTTCTTCCGAACTTACCATAGCAGGAAAATTTATTCTGATTGTTTTAATTCAAGTCGGAGGACTGGGCATAATGGTTTTTTCATTCTTCGGAATGCTTGCCTTCCGAAAAAAAATGACGGTCAGTGAAAAGCTCACAATTTCTTATATGGTCAGTGAAGATGACATGTCAAACCTTTTTAAAACATTAAGAGTTATCGTTTTATCTACATTCTTTATAGAAGCCCTAAGTGCAGTATTTTTATTTATAGGGTTTTCACGTATTTTAGGTTTCAATCTTAAAACCTTGGGTTTTGCATTATTTCATGCAATATCTGCATTTTGTAATGCAGGCTTTGCTCTTTTTTCAAACAACTTGGAATCTTTTACCTCCGATATTATTATCAGTTTAACAATAGGCCTTACCATAATTTTAGGCGGAATAAGTTTTGCAGTTATTTATGATGTTTTAGCTAAGGTCAAGACAGATATAAAAAATAAATTTTTAAAGAAAAAAAAGACCGATTATTTAATTTCGGTAAATACAAAAATGATTTTAAGCCTTACGGTTTTTATTCTTTTTATTTCTTTTGCTCTTTTTTATTTACTTGAACATCGTAATACTATGAAAGATATGTCTTTAGGAACTCAATACCTTGCAAGTTTATTTCAGGCTATAACATTGCGTACCGCAGGTTTTTCTACGGTTTCCTTCCTTAATTTGACAAATGCAAGCTTGCTTTTTATGATATTCATAATGTTCATGGGAGGAGCTGCAGGAAGTACGGCCGGAGGAATAAAGCTGAACACAATTGCGGTGGTCTTTGCTTTTTTTAAATCTTTTTTAAAAAATCAAAAAACTGTTGTAATTAAAAATGTTTCGGTGCCTGAAGAACAAGTAAAAAAAGCTTTTTTAATTTTCGGTTTCGGACTTGCGGCAATTTCAGTTGGAATTTTTTTATTAACAATTACCGAAACCCTTCCTTTTTTAGCATTATTGTTTGAAACCGTTTCGGCCTTTGCAACCGTGGGTCTTTCTACAGGAATAACGTCAGCTCTTTCACCGGCCGGTAAAATAGTAATAATAATCTTAATGTTTATTGGAAGGGTCGGCCCCTTAACTTTTTTAACTGCGGCCGGTAAAAAACAAAAAAATGATGATATAGAATATCCTTATGGAAATATAGCAATAGGATAATGGGAGGAAAATATATGGAAACAAATAAAAACTTTGCAGTCATAGGTTTGGGAGAATTCGGTTCAAGGATTTGTGAAGTTCTTGTAGACGGAGGTGCTTCAGTGGTTGCCTTCGATCATGATATTCAAGCCGTCGAAAGAATAAAAAAAATCGTTCCGGCAGCAATGCTTGTAGAAACTACAAATGAAGAAGCTCTTTTAAAAGCCCCTTTGGATGATGTAGAAGTCGCCATAGTCGCCATCGGCAATAATATAGAAGCAAGCGTTTTAACAACTACTCTTTTAAAGCAAAGAGATATTCCCTATGTTTTAGCGCGTGCCGTTTCACCTCTTCATGCAACAGTTCTACGAAGGGTAGGAGCAAACGAAGTTTTAAATATTGAAATATCAGCAGCAACAAGAATTGCGAGGCGGCTTATTTCTCCCGATGTAATGGACTCAATTGCAGTTACAAAAGATTTTTCGATAAGAGAAATCATTGTGCCGAAATTTTTTATAGGAAAAACAGTCGGTTCCGTTGCTCTAAAAGAAAAATTCAATATTACTTTGATTGCTCTTGTTAGAATGGCTTTGGATATAGATTCTGTCGGTAATCCTGTCAAACAGGAGGTTATGCACTATCCGGAAGATGATTTTGAGTTGAGAGAGGGCGATAAACTTTTTTTGATAGGCTCAAATATAAAACTTGAAGAATTTAGAAATATGTAACGGAGCAAATATGATTTTTATTGAAAAAAAACTATTGTTTATAAGTTTAGTAATCTCATTTGTTTTTATGATAATAACAGCTTTTTGGGCATACAGCGTAGGTATGAAAGTCCCTCTTAAAGGCGATTCCGAACTTGTCTTATTTTTAGGCTTTATATTTTCAGGTTTGCAGCTAATTATAACCATCAATATCATGATAGGTGCAATAAAAAAGAAAAAAGATTTTTTTACTTTAATGGAAACCATAAAATCGGGCGGCATTTTATCGAAAGAAAAAATAAAAAAGCTGGGCTCGGCAGGGCTTGCTTTACAAGAAGCCCTTGAAGCTTCAAGCACAATTACAGCACAAAAAAGTTTAAAAATTGCGAGTCTTAACGGATTGATGAGAAGCTTGATTAGTATGATAGATATACCTATTGTTGTAGTCAACCTTAACGGAGAAATTATAGATGCTTCTCAAAAAATCAAAACGGAAAAAAATTATAATAAAGATTTAAATATTTCTGACCTTATACCTCAAGTAAATATCAGAGAAGCCTTTAAGGAAGCATCAATAAGCCATCTTCCTGTAGAACAAGGGGACAATCTTTTAATACCTGTCTTTTCAACACTAGGCGATATAACATATTTTTTAATTGATACATCTAAGCATGGTGCTTTAACTAAATTTATCAACAACTTTATACCGCCTCAAAAGGAAGAATCTGCTAAGCAGGCAAAAAAAGGATTTTTTAAAATTTTAGGAACCTCTAAAAAAGTTTAAATTTACAACTTATAAACTCCGTCTAATTTTTCTTTTATTTGCGGGTCAAAGTTATGACTTATCATTATCACGGTTAAATCGGGATTTTCTATCAATCTCTTTTCAATCTCCAAAGCGTTTTCTTTATCGAGAGAAGAAGTGCCTTCGTCGATTAAAAGAATTTTTCTGCCGTGAATGAGTGCACGGGCTATTGCTATACGCTGTCTTTGCCCGCCCGAAAAGTTTTTACCGTTTTCACTTGCGGGAGTATTAATTCCATTTTCCAAATTTTGAATCATCGGTAAAAGAGCGGATTCTTTTATAGAATTGTCTATTTTTTCATCCGGATAATTTTTGCCTAGACAAATATTTTCTTTTATAGTATCGTTAAAGATATAAACATTTTGATCAATGTACGCTACATTTTCCCGTATTTTTTCTTTATCCAGATTTAAAAGGCTAATACCGTCATATTCGATTTTACCTTCATAATCTTCCAACATTCCGTTAAGCAATTTAAAAAAAGTAGTTTTTCCGCTTCCCGATTCTCCGATTATGCCGTATTTTTTTCCGATTTCAAATTCCATATTAACATTTTTTAAAATAGGTTTTTCCGGTGTATATGCAAAATTAAGATTTGTTATTTTTATTTTATTTTTAAAAGACGGCTGTAAAAGATTTTTTGATTCGGAATTTATTTCTATGTTTTCGAATTTTTTTAAAATAGGAAAAACCGTTTTTATATTCATTCCCCTTGTGGCAATATTAGTTAAGGAGGAAAAAAGCGTGTTTGCAAGGCTATTGATTGCTATCATGGCACTTATATTTACAAGTTTATACCCGGCAAGAATACCGGTATAAATTAAGATAATCAAGCCTGCGACCATCGAAAAAAAAGCAAGCATAATTGCCGGCGTTATAACTTTTTTAGTTTGATATACGTTTTTATCTGCAAGTGCATTAGATGCTTTTTCAACTTCATTCGTAATACGATTTCTGAGGTTAAAACTGAAAAGTACATCAAAACCGCTTAAAGCATCTTTTACCTTACTTACAAAAATTTGTTTTTGAATGCTAAATTGAACTATTGCATCTGTCATTTTCTTTTGAAATAATTTCGGAACAAAAATTACGATGAAAGATAAAATTACACTTGCAGCCGCAATGCTCCAATGGATAAAAAAAAGCGGAATAAAAGCGAATAGAGCCATTGCTCCTAAATCAAGCACATCGTAAACAGCCGAAAATCCGCTCGTATTTATCGTTTGTACATCATTATTCAACCATGAAAGATAGGTTCCCGAATTTTCTTTGTTGTATACGGAATACGAACAATTTTCTAATTTTTTTGTTATGTCCTGTCTTAAAGCTGTCTGCATTTTTGATGTAACTTTTGCTTTTTCAACATTACGGGAATAATTCATAAGCAAAAGGATAATAGCCAAACCAACCTTAATTCCCATTAGTTGTAAAAAGCCGTTCATATTATTTTGAAGTAGTTTATCAAATGCAGTCATCGTAAGAAGCGGCGATATATTTGTCAAGACGGCAAATATCAAATAAATAGACATAACTGCGGCATTATGCCTCATAAATTGTTTAAAATATTTTTTCATTTTTTTCCTCCAAATTATCAGAATTGAATGTTTACAAGCCTGTAATTTCAATTTATGGTATTACAAAACAAAAGTCAAGCTAAATTTTGAAATATTTAATAAAATATTTGAAAATTCTTATATTTTTGCTCAAAATTATTATATTTTTTAATTTTTAATGTATATATTTTAATATTTTTGATGAATTCTCTTGACAG
The DNA here is from genome assembly GCF_024181645.1 of Treponema denticola. NCBI lineage: Bacteria > Pseudomonadati > Spirochaetota > Spirochaetia > Treponematales > Treponemataceae > Treponema > Treponema denticola. The sequence goes on from NZ_CP058624.1 coordinate 2,555,936, forward strand.
CAGAAAGAATTTTTATTATCATAGAATTAAAGTTTTTATGGGGGATAGCATGATAGAGGTTATTGGAATCTGTCCCGTGTGCGGGGATAGTTTTACCGTTTCGGAGTTGCATTGCTCAAAATGCAATAGTTCGCTAAAGGGCGAGTTTGAGCTATGCGAGTTTTGCCGCCTAACAAAGGAGCAAAAATATTTTGTAAAGATGTTTTTAAAAAACCGAGGCAGCATACGCGATATGGAAAAAGAATTGGGCATTTCTTATCCGACTGTTCGGAATAAGATAGAAGAAATCAATGCGGCTCTGGGCTTATCGGATGGAAGCCTTCCGTCCGTTAATGTTTCTGAAGTCTTACAAAAAATAAAGAACGGAGAGTTATCTGTTGATTCTGCAGTTTCATTTTTGACGGGAGAGCCCGGAGAAGAAAAAATTTAGAAGAACAGCGACAACAGTTCTGTTTGAACTACAAGGAGATATTTTATGGAAAACGAAAAACTTGAAATTTTAAACATGATTAGAGACAAGGCGATTACACCCGAAGAAGGCTTAAAACTTTTGGAAGCTATCCAAAAAGAAAATGTTAAATTTGTTTTTGAAGAGCCTAAACAAAAAAAAGATAGCGAGACTATAGTAATAAGTACAAAGATTCCCTCTAAAAATGATCCGGCGGATTTTTTAGAAAAAGCAGCCGGTTCGGAAAATACGGTAAATGAAACCTTTGAAAACAAAAAGAAAAAAAATATCGATATAACAATTCAAACTCCCGACGGAAAAACTCAATCATTTAATTTGTAGGAATAAGCAGCTCACTCAAATCTTTCAACCTCTTGCAAAATTTTAACATAAGGCGTAAAATGATACTATGATCGATACAAGCTATAAAACGATAGTAGAAAATTTTAAAGCAAAGATGGCAGAACGGATTGTGGGTCAGCAAGAACTCATAGAAGGAATTTTAACTGCGTATATTGCAGGCGGCCATGTGCTCCTTGAAGGTGTGCCCGGCCTTGCAAAAACTCTCATAGTAAAAACCTTTGCAGAGCTGGCCAGCGCAAGCTTTAAGCGTATTCAATTTACGCCGGACCTTCTTCCTGCCGATTTAATAGGAACCTTGATTTATCAGCAAAGTATCGGTAAGTTTTCCGTAAGGAGGGGTCCCGTTTTTGCAAATATCGTTTTGGCCGATGAAATAAACAGAGCTCCTGCAAAGGTGCAGTCTGCACTTTTGGAAGCCATGGCCGAAGGGCAGGTTACAATAGGAGAAAATTCTTTTTCTTTACCTGCGCCTTTTTTTGTACTAGCGACACAAAACCCTATCGAGCAGGAAGGTACCTATCCCCTGCCCGAAGCTGAACTTGACCGCTTTTTGTTAAAACTATTCGTTCCGTATCCTTCTATTGAAGAAGAAATAAATATAGTGAATAAATTTTCAAGCCTAGGGCCGAGTCAAAACGTGGGGCAAAACCCCGGTCAAAGCTCAAATATCAATCCGGCCGAAGCCGTTTTGACACTCGAAAATTTAAAAACTCTCCGCAATGCTGTAGAACAAGTCAAATGTTCTCCCGAAATTACAAGCTATATAGTTTCAATAATTGCAGCAACACGGCCTGTAAAAAATGTAAAGCAGGATGACTATATTCATGGGAATTACCTAAGCTATATTCTTTACGGGGCATCTCCAAGGGCCGGAATAGCTATTCAAAAATGTGCAAAGATAAAGGCTCTATTTAATGGAAGAGATTATGTAATTCCTGAAGATGTAAAAGCCGTCGCATATGCGGCTCTTAGGCATAGGCTTAAACTTTCTTATGAAGCTGCCGCAGATAATTTAACCGCTGACGATATTATTGAAAAGCTTTTGGGAATTGTGCCCCAGCCGTAAGTTTAGACACATCTGCAATAAGAGAAATAATTTTACTTGTTTCAACCTTTTCTACTTTGAAGTCGACTTCGCCTATAGTAATCAGTTCGCCTTCCTTGGGAAGGTATTCTGCCGTTTCAAGAATAAGTCCGCCTATAGTATCATTATAATCCGAGTGAAAATCGGTATTTAAAATACTATTAAGTTGAATTATAGGGACAGCTCCGGGAATTAAAATATGCGTACCGTCAACAATCTTCATTCCGCTTAAAGGATTTGTTTTTGTTTTAGCATACTCATCTTGAATGGAACCGAAAATAGCAGTACTTATATCATCAATTGTGATAAGTCCCGCAGTGGAACCGTATTCATCTATAACAAAGGCCATATTTCTTTTATTTTTGCTCATTGTTTTTATAGCCGAAAAAATATTTGCTGTTTTCGGAATAAACAGAGCCCGTCTTATAATTTTATTTATATCCATTTCCGTATTATGGCTTCTATAAAATAAAATATCTTTATAATGCACACTGCCTATTATTTTATCTTTTTCTCCCTTATAAACGGGAAGACGAGAAAACATAGTTTTACGAAAAATGCTTACCATATTTTCGAGTGATGAATTTATATCGAGGCTGACAATATCCTCTTTTTTTGTCATTATGCTTTGCAGTTTTAATTCATGGAGCCTCACAGCTCGTTTAATTAATTCATGCTCTCCCGTTTGAAAAGTCCCGTCTGCCAAACTTATATTTATAAGAGTTTCCAAATAATCTTCGGAAAGTTCGGAGTTTTGATTGTTCTGTTTTTTTGAAACAAGTTTAATAATAAAATTAGACATGAGCGAAAAAATAAAAATAAAGGGTTTTAAAAGAAGCCTTACAACCGATAAGGGTACTAAAAATGTTTTTGTAATTTCTACGGCATTGTAAGCGGCTACAGCCTTGGGTAAGATTTCAGCAAAGATAATTATAAGAACAGTTGTAATAGCGGTAGCCGCCGGAATATGCTGCTGTCCGTACATATCTATCACAAAGGCTGTTATCAAAGCCGAAGAAAGGGTGTTTACAAAATTGGTGCCTATCAGGGTTGCACTTACAATTTCATCTTTTCTTTCAATAAGAAAAGCAAGTCTTCGGCTTTTTTTTGTCCGGCTTTTTTTTATTGTCTTATATTCGGTTCTTGTAATTGCAGTAATTGCCGTTTCGGTTGCAGAAAAAAAGAATGCGCAAAAAAGAAGAGCTATAAATTCTATTATCATTAAGGCTAATTCTAACTTCATTCTTCATCTCCCGCAATATTTACTTGCAGTTCGCTTATTCTGTTTCCTTCGGTTTTTATAACCGTAAAATTATAGTTTTCTATTTTTATTGTAGAACCTATTTGCGGAACCTCTCCGCATTTTTCCATAATAAGACCGCCTATTGTGTCATAATACTCGGAAGAAAATGAAGTTCCCAGATTTTCATTTAAATCGCTCAGCCTCATGCTGCCTAAAATAGTTTGACTAATATTTTGAGTTGATTCATCATTTATATTATCAAGATTGGGTTCTTCTGCAGCGGCATCATCGGTATCGTATTCATCGGCTATGTTCCCGAATATCTCTTCATTTAAGTCTTCAAGAGTTGCAATACCTAAAGTTCCGCCGTATTCGTCGATAACCACAACCATATTCTGCTTTTCTTTTCTAAATATTTCCTGCAACTTTGAAAGCTCGGTATTTTCAAAAACAAGAACAGGTTTGCGTAAATATTTTTTTATATCGAATTTTTCTTTTGACTCCTGTAAGAAATCCTTTGCAGCCGCTTCCGAAAATAAAAAATCTTTAATATAAAAAATACCGATAATTTCATCTATGTCTTCTTCATAAACCGGAAACCTTGAAAATCGTGAAGAGTGAGAAAGCCCTATAATTTCTTCCGGGTTTACATCAGCTGTAAGGCCTATTATATCGGGTCTGGGCGTCATAATATTTTTTACGGTTATATCGCCGTAGCTTAATATTTTTTCGAGGACGGCTTTTTCTTCCGAGCGAAGATCTCCATGTTCTTGGCGTACATCAAAGAAATCTTTTAGGTCTTCATCGGTTAAGGCCTCATTCGATTGCAGGTTTTTTACGCCTAAAAATTTTAAAAAGAATTTTGTAAAACCCGAAAAGAGCCATTCAAGAGGGGCAAGCACTTTAATTAAAAACAAAATAAAGCCTGAAAATTTTAAGGCGATCGGTTCGGAAAAAACCAAAGCAATTGATTTAGGAAGTATCTCTCCGAAAATTAAAATTGCAATAGTTGCAGCCGTTACTGCAATGCTTAACCCTTTAGCCCCAACAAGCTCTACCATTAAAGCCGTTAATATTACCGATATTAAAATATTTACCAGACTGTTTCCTATCAGAGAAGTTGTTAAAAACTTTTGTTTATTTTTTAAAATTTTTTCGACTCTTGCAGCCTTTTTATTTTTCTTTTCGCGTAAATATTTTATTTTCAATTTATTTACGGATAAAAAGGCTGTTTCCCCCGATGAAAACATCATCGATAAAAAAAGAAGAACAATTAAAAGTAAAATATAAAACCATTGCGGAGGAGGTTCGTTCATCTTATAAACACCTATTTTATACCGTAAGCCTTGCTTACCGGAATAACAAAAAGAATTCCATGCCCTTCTTTTTCTACATCGGATTTTTTTCTGATTGCTTCAACAACATTTTCAAGTTGATCGTCATCAACGATAGTTAAAACAATTTCTTTTTCGGGTTCAATCTCCATGTCAAAGATAAGCTTTGTTTGATTAAGCCCCGATCCTCTTGCATGGATTATTGTTCCTCCTCTTGCTCCTGCTTCTAAAGAAGCATCAACGACTTCGCTTGCTTTTCCTCTATTAACAACAGTAAATATTGCAGACTTCATAGTTTTTACCTCCTCCCGTTTAAATACGGGCTTTTCATCATCCAGGGTATTTTCAATATTAATAAAACTTAAAGGCATACGGAATGCTATGCCGAAATTTTTACGAGTAAGATTGAACTTTTTATTTAGCTCATCCATAAGACCGTCTAAAAAATCTCCATGTCCGGCCGTTAAAATCAACTCTTTTCTTGTCTCTTGAATTCCTAAAAAATCAAGTACTTTACTTTTTACCGTACCAAAGGCAATCATTATTGTAGCTCCGGTAAGGCCCTTATCTTTAGCGTACTTTACTATTTTACGTGCACGCCCAAAAGGGACTAAAATAATCAGAAGGGAAAAATCTTTCATTTTTGTTCTCCTGCGCTTTTAATCTTAAATATTAATCCTAAAATTTGTAACGAAATAATAGGAGCCAATGCGACGGCGGCTATAATTCCAAAGCCGTCTATTAAAACATTTGCCGTCGGCGTATAATCGGCAAGCCCTTGTGCAAGGGATAAAACAAAGGTTGCAGTCATGGGGCCTGAAGCAACACCTCCGGCATCAAAGGCGATACTTACAAAAAGATCCGGAACAATGATTGATAATAAAAGTGAAACTATATATCCGGGAAGTAAAATATGCCATAACTGAAATGCCGGTTCTATAATTCTAAGTAACGAAAGCATTACCGCAAAGCTGACGCCTATACATAAAAATATTAAAACTATCTTGCGGGGAATATGGCCGCTCGTTACGTTTTCTATTTGTACCGTCAAAACATAAACGGCAGGTTCGGCCAAAATAGAAACAATACCTATCAGGGCACCGATAAAAAGAATTAAAGGCCGTGTTCCTATTTCTCCCAATCGGCTTCCCATCGCTATTCCGACATCTAAAAAGCCCGATTTTGCTCCCCACATAAATAGAAATAAGCCTATCAATGTAATTATAAGACCTTTAATAATGGGAATTAAATCTTTGGCCCTCAACTTTATACTTATAAAGTTTGTAATTAAAAATATTACGGTCAAGGGTAAAAGAGACATAATACATTCATAAAGTACCGGTAAAAAATGTTCAGCAAAGGGATAAAATATTTGTGCATGTACATCTAAATTGAATACAAAATCATCGGCGGATATTTCTTTTGTTTTTCCTAATACGCTTAAAGCCAATACTGCTAAGATTGCTCCGGCAGATGCCATACCTACAAGACCGAAAGCATCCCTTTCGGAAGCAGCCGAGTCTTTTTTCATCTCGGAAACACCGGCTGCTAAGGCCAGAATAAAAGGCACGGTTATTGCGCCTGTAGTTGTTCCCGAAGAATCAAATGATATCGAAATAAATTCGGAAGACGAAAAAAGAGAGAGCAAAAATATTACGCCGTAAGAAAGAGCAAAAATGATTTTTTGCGAAATATTAAATACGGTTCTCAAAATACCAAAAACCACAAAGGCTGCAACACCGACAGAAACAACTACTATGAGTCTTAATGCCGGAATCCCGCTTTTTGTTACCGTCTTTACCTGACTTGCCAAAATCTGTAAATCGGGTTCTGCAATTGAAATTAAAAAACCAAGGGCAAAACCTCCTAAAATCAAAATCAGAATATTATTCCTTTTTGTGATTTCTTTTCCCATTTGCAAACCGATTTTTGTAACACTCATTTCGATTCCAAACAGAAAAAAAGCCAGCCCTAATATTATGCATACACTCCCGATTAAAAATCTAATAAAGACACTGTAATCGATATGAATAAATGCAAAATTCAAGATAGTAGTCAAAATAACGATTGGTAAAACCGACATCAAGACTTCTTTAAATTTATCAATTAGAATATTCATAACCGGATAATATTATTGACTAAATTTTAATTTTGGTCAATAGGAAGAAATTATTTATGTCTAAGCAATAAAAATACGGTTTTAGATACAATTTTTCAATTTAATTATCCAATTAGTGATTGACAAAGAATATATTTATGCCTAAAATACAGTGTATAAGCTAAGCAGACATTATATCTAAGTATCGGTTCATTTAAGCTTTTCTTAATAAAGAAATTTATTTTATTTAAATTATAAACTTTAGTTTTAAGGAAGAAATTTTTATGCAAAAACTACTTAAAAAATTTTACCTCCTTACAGTCTTGGTTTTGACTGTATGTTTGGTTACTTCATGTACTATGTTAAGAGCTATGTTAAGCGATTTTAAAAAATTATCTGAAGAAGGCCATGCCAGTATTAATGGGAAAAAGGTCAATCTTAAAACAATGGGTGATCCCGAAAAAGATTGCCTTGCGTTTGGATATTTAAAAATACCAACAGAACAATTGTACATTCAATCCGATCCCTCAAAAGAACCTATTTATACAACACCTTTTGTATTCCAAGGCTCCTATGCAGATGGAAGTATCTTTTGTTTTCCACCGTTTAAAACCGATCTGGCTTTTCAGTTAGTGTCTTTACGTAATGTAAATTTTAATGTAATAACTACTTTTTCGCCTCAGTTAGGTGCAGAAGGAAAAATAGCATTTGTAACACATAAAAAAGGCTTAATGTTTATCGGTGCTTATGATTTTATTACGGAAGGAAAGGCAGGAATGATTGTACCTTTGGCTCGTAAAGATAGTGCTCAGTACGAATTAAAATGTCTTTTAAAAATAAAAAAGTTGCTACAACATACAGCATGGTTACCGCTTATTGAAGCAAGAATAAAGGAGTTGGAAAATGAAAAAAAATAAATTATTTAAAATCTTGTGTTTATTATTATTATTTATAGTCACAGGATTTGTATTCGCTGATGAAGAGAAAAAAGCCTTACCTTCAAAAGAAGAGGTTGTTTTGGTTTTTAGTTTAAAAGTTTTACCAACTCCTGATAGTGCTTTTTTTTCAAACTATCGCAATATAAAATTCGGCAATTTTGGTTTTGATGATGGAAGTGTTGCTACCGATCAAATATATGTAAATTATCTTGTTCATAAATATTTTTTGTCGGCTAAATGTGATGAAGATCCGCAAAAAACCGATTTTGTTATGAAGAAAATTACCTTACAATCAAATAAACGGATTATTAACTTGTATAAATTAGTTTATTACTTTGGTAACGCATATTGTGCACAATTGACCTTACCAATCCAATCAGAGCTAACGATACCGGAAGATGTGAAATTTGTATACCTTGGAGATTTTACCATTAAATGTTCAATGCCGTTTTATGATATTAGTGAAATAAAAAGGATTGATAATTTTGATGCTGCCGCTCTTGCAGTGAAGAAGGCGTACGGAAAAAGTGCTGAGCTTGAACGGATTCCTCTTGTTCCGCTAAAGAAATAAACTAAAAAAGGGATTTCAAAAATATTGAAATCCCTTTTTAATTCTTATTTACTTTTACGAGCAGATGATATTGTTTTTAAAATAATATCTCCGTATTTATCTTTTTTTGCTTTTCCTATTCCGAAGATATTATCAAGCTCAGCAATTGTTGCAGGTTTTTTTACACCCAAATCGAAGATGGTCTTATCCGAAAAAATAACATAGGCAGGAACTCTTGCTTCATCTGCAAGTTCTCTTCGTTTTTGCTTTAGTGCATTTACTATAGCCTTACCGCGTCCATCTAAATTATTTTCAAATGTTTGAGGTTTTGATTTTTCTTTTACTTCTTTTTTAGCGGAATTGTCTTTTTCATAATTAAAAGGAAGCATAATACTTGTTCGGGCTTGAAGTTCTTCTTTTGCTTTTTGGGTAAGAGATAATACCGAGTAATCTTCATCTTTTACAAGATAGTCTTCCGCCAATAGAATACGGACAAGATTAAACCAGCCTTCTCTATTGAATTCCGTACCGATTCCCCAGACGGAAAGATCATTATGCTTGTTTTCAAGTATTCGTTTTTGCTTTGAACCTAAAAGAACATCGATTATATAGCTGGCTCCGAATCGGCAGCCGGTTCTGACAACGCAGGATAAAAATTTCTGCACAGGAACTGTCAAATCGGTTTTTTCTATTTTTTCTCTTGAACAAAAATCACAGCAAGGTGCATCGCCCTGTATTTCTTTTAATTTTCCTTCGGATATATTTTCTCCGAAATATTTTAAAATCGCCCGCCGGCGGCAGCTATTAGCTTGAGCATAATTACTAATGGCGGAAAGCATTGCTTCGGCCTTTTTAACCTCATCGGGAGATTTATCCTGCATCAAGAATTTAAGCTTAAAAATGTCGGCAGCCGAAAAAAGCAAAAGAGCATGAGCCGGATTTCCGTCTCTGCCTGCTCTGCCTATTTCCTGATAATACTGTTCAATACTTTTAGGCAAATCAAAATGAATAACGAACCTTACATTAGGTTTATTTATTCCCATACCAAAGGCCACGGTTGCTACAATTATTTCTATATCGTCATTGATAAAATCGTTTTGAGTTTTTTGCCTAAGCTCGTCTGATAGTCCCGCGTGATAGGGTTTTGCATTATAGCCTAAAACCGATAGTTGAACGGCCAAGGTATCTGCCTGTTTGCGGGAAAAACAGTAAATAATTCCGCTTTCGCCCCTATGTTCTTTTAGAAATTCCGAGGCTTGTTCAAAAGACTTTTGCTTTTCTTTAACCTCCAAAAAAATATTTTTGCGGTTAAAACCGGCAATAAACTCTTTTGGCGTTTTGAGCTTTAGCATTTTTTTTATATCCGAACGCACCTTTTCGGTTGCTGTTGCCGTTATGGCAAGACAGACCGATTCTTTTAATAGCTTGCGTATTTCAGCCAACTGCCTATATTCCGGTCTAAAATCATGACCCCATTCCGAAATGCAGTGAGCTTCATCTATCGTAAGACAATCCACTTTTATTGAAGAAAGAAGCTCTTTACATCGGTCACTGACCAGAGTTTCAGGAGCAACATAAAGGATTTTTACCTCTCCGTTTTTTATACGGCGTATATTATCGGCATATTTTTCCCAATCCAAGGAGCTGTTTAAGGCAACCGCCTCAACACCGATAGTTTCCAAACCGCAAATTTGGTCATGCATAAGAGAGATAAGGGGAGAAACTACTATGGTTACCCCTTCAAAAATAAGGGCCGGAATCTGATAGCATAAAGATTTTCCGCCTCCTGTGGGCATTACCGCAAGAACATCTTTTTTTTGGAGAAGGCTGTCTATAATTTCTTTTTGGAAGGGCCTGAATTCGTCATATCCGAAGACCTGTTTTAAAATGTCCTCAGGGGAGGTGAGTCTTTTTTTACTGTCAGAACCTTTTGATCCGCGCGTCATATATGGCTGTCATTATACCCTAAAACGGCAAATTAAGCAAGCATTTTGTGAAAAGTTATGGTAAGCACCTTTTAGGCTTCCTTTTTTTTGTTTTTTCCTTATAATATAGATATGGCTAAATTTAAACGGAAAACAAAAGAAGAGCGGACGCATGAGATAATAGAAGCCGCAAAAAAGGTGTTTTTAAAAAAGGGTTTTCATAATACTACGATGGAAGATATTGTTGCCGCTACAAGCCTTTCAAAAGGAGGGGTTTATCAGTACTTTAAAAGTACGAAGGCTATAATGTTTGCCATAATGCAGGAAGGAAACTATTTTCGATACAGACGCAATGAAGAAATCTTTAGTTCTGCAAAAAAAATTGATGACCCTTACGAAATTGTAACCCAAGCCTTAGAAGCAAAACTATTTGATAATGTTCCCGAAAAGCGGCTTTATCTAATGTTTCTTGCCGAAATTCTATATGATAAAGAATATGAGGCTCTTTTTTGGAAACTTGAAGATCAAGCTCATAAGTTTATAAGCGAAAACCTTGAACATTTATTTAAAGAAGGGACTTTTGCAGGTAAAAAAATAAAGTATAAAACAAACAAAACAGGACGGCTCTACTCCCGTCTTTTTAACGGAATCCTTATAATGTATGAACTCTTTGAAGATAAAACACCCTTTGATAGGGGAAAAAGAGAGCTCCACGACCTTCTTTATTCTTGTGTAAAAAAAAGTTTTACAATTGAATAATAAAAATTAGTTATCCTATCTTGACTTTAGTTTCTCTTTTTATATAATATAACTGACGAATACGTCAGTTATGGAGATTCTTATGACAGATAAAAGAGAACATTTGATTTCAGGTAATATGTTCAAGCTGATGCTTGAGCTTAGCATTCCGGGTATTATCGGAATGTTTGTCATCAGCTTATACAGCTTTGTGGATGCAATTTTCGTAGGAAGATATGTAAGCAGCGTAGCTTTAGGAGCAATAAGTGTAGCCTATACATTTACACTGATAAATAACGGCATTGCCGTTTTAGTAGGTATAGGTTCCGCTTCGGTTCTTTCGAGAGCAGTAGGGAGAAGCGACCAAGAAACCGTTGATTCTATTATGGGAAACGTCCTTTTGTTGACTCTTCTTTTTTCATTGGGAACTATGACAATCGGATTAATTTTTGCACCTCAACTTTTGGCTCTTATAGGAGCTGAAGGAGAAATGCTCCGATTGGGAGTAAGCTATCTGCGGATTGTATATATCGGTTCACTCTTTGTAAACTTCGGTCAAGCAGCCAACATGGTTATGAGAGGAGAAGGCCGAATGGGTCTTGCCATGCTTTTGATGGGTATAAGTGCCGTACTAAATATTATTTTGGATGCAGTCTTTGTAATTGTTTTAAAAAAGGGACTTGAAGGCGCCGCTATAGCAACCGTAATATCTCAAGTGGTTCTTGCAATCTGTAATTTTTGTTACTTTGCATTCTTCAGCAAAAATGTTAAATTCAAACACTTTAAGCTTCAAAAAAGCATTGTAAAAGAAACCCTTTCAATAGGTTTTTCTGCAATGTTGATGCAGGTCTTTGCCCTTTTACAGCAGGCCGTTATGTATTCTACATTAAAAAGATACGGCGGAGAAGATCAAGTAATTTTAATGGGTGCTTTTTTTAGATATCTAATGTTATCCTTTATTCCTCTTTGGGGCATAAGTCAAGGCTATCAGCCCTTTGCAGGAACCAATTTCGGAGCACAAAAACTTGACAGGGTAAAAAAAGGAACTTTTCTTTTTTACGGCTTCGGATTATTTTTATCACTGATATTTTGGCTGGTATTTTTAATTATGCCTGAACAGGTTTTGGGGCTATTCTTGAAAAATAAGGAGCTTATATCTTTAGGAAGAACGAATGCAATGCTTGCTATTTCTTTATTTCCTTTGTCGGCAATTATGATTATCAATTTAACCCTATTTCAAGCTTTAGGTAAAGCGAAGTATGCAGGTATGTTGGTAATTGCCCGCCAATTTTTACTTTATATTCCGGCCGTATTAATTCTCCCCGTATTTTTGGGAACACGGGGAGTTTGGATTTCAAGCCCGATAATAGACACGCTGGTTACGGTTTTATCAGCATTTATAGTGATTAAACTTTTTAAAAAAGATTTAAGCACTAAAGATAAACCATTGAGTGCATAAGTTACTGTCATTTCACAAGGCGGCCTTTATTCGTGCGGAGGGTTTAATACCCCGACGCTTGCGTCGGGGTTGTTGATTTCGGCTGTCTTGTGAGATTTATATTGTGTAAGCGGGAGAATCTTTTACCGTTATTAAATTATATTTTTAGTATCTATCTAGCGTGCATTAAATTCAAAAGAACCGGATGCTTTGCTGCATTTTATTTTGAGTTTAATTTTTTTATCGTTGTAAGCAGACATATCAATTTCGGTATTTAATATATTTCCGTCTTTATTATTATCAAAAGATGTTATTAACTTATCACCAAAACTTATTTCTGCCGAAATATTACCTGAATCTATATTCCATAAGCATTTTAACTTTTTACCTTCCTTTATTGTAAAGGTAGTGATATTCTCAGAAGTTTTATATTTAAATTTAGCCTTCCATAGATTATTAAAATTAGTTTGGGTCTGCATAATGGCTATATTTGTATCAGGAAAGAAATTTCCGATTTCACCATCCATGGCCGATTTAAAAATATAAATAGATAAGATAATCGAAAAGATCAAACTCAAAAGAGTTAAAACCGCGGCGGCAATAAGAGGCCAGAGATTTGCCTTGTTTCTTTTATTTACAGCATCCGAAATATGAGGCATCTGTCTACCGCAGCTGCCGCAAAACGGTATTCCGGCAGCTTGAATAAATCCGCATGATGTGCATTTTATCCTCTTACTTTTTCGGGCCGCTACAAGATAAAGAACAAGTCCAAGCACTGCCGATAGAAAAAATATAATTAAAACCCAAATCAATGGTTCGTCATTTCTTTCTTGTGCATCTTTATAAATCCAATATGCAATAAGGATGCGGGCAACAAGCGCAAAAGTAGATACTGTAATAATAACAGTAATAAGTGAAACAAAAAACATTTTTCCCTCCATAAAAAAGGCCTCATACTAATATCGTCACAAAAGAGCAAAAGGTTCGAACTTATTTTAAGTTATACAGCCGGACTTGTAATCTTATAAAATATTATTCTTAATTTATAAATCATCTACCATCGCCGACGATTTTGCATAGGCGGTGGACTTGGCTTCAAAGAAGTCGGTCTTAATCAGGTTCGCATTGCTGTACTGACTGACCCAGCTCATAGATTGGGGTTCTTCCTTGTGCCCGTCATAAATGGGTGCAAAGCCGAGGTTTTCGCATCTGAGGTTTCCCAAATATTGAATATAGTCCGTAATCATCTGACTGTTAAGCCCGGGAATGTCGTTTCCTATAACATAATTTCCCCAAGCTATTTCTTGTTCACAGCCTTCCCTTATCATTCCTCTAAAAAGTTCTACATTTTGCGGAGTAAATAGTTGCGGCTCTTCTTTTTGAAGTTCCTGTATCATCGAGCGGAAAAGCCAGAGATGTGTATTTTCATCTCGGTTGATATAACGGATTTCCTGAACAGAACCGGGCATCTTATTGTTTCTTCCCAAATTATAAAAGAACATAAAACCTGAATAAAAATAGATACCTTCCAAAATATAGTTTGCAACGCAGACCTTTAAGAAAGCAAGAGCACTCTTATCGGTTTGAAATTCGTTGTATAAATCACCGATAAATTTATTTCTGCGTAAAAGATGTTCATCATCTTTCCATTGATATAAGATTTCCATCCGTTCTTCGGGAGAACAAATTGTATCGAGCATATAACTGTAGCTTTGCGAGTGGACGGCTTCTTGAAAGGCTTGAATGGTAAGGCATAAGTTTACCTCATTGGCTGTTACATATTGGCCGACGTTGGGAAGATTTGCAGTTTGAATACTATCCAAAAAAATTAAAAAAGAAAGAATTTTATCATAGGCCGTTTTTTCGGGAGCCGATAATTTTCGGTAGTCCTGTACGTCGGTGGTCATATTTATTTCTTCGGGTATCCAAAAATTATTCATAGCCTGACGGTACCAATCGCTTGCCCAAGAATACTTCATATTGTTAAAATCGTTTAGGTTGGTGGTGTTTCCTCCAATCATCTTACGCTTATGAGTTTCTATATCTCCGTTTTCATTAAACAAGGCCTTATGCGGCAAAATAGTTTTTTCCGTTATCATAAATTTTCTCCTTATATTAAATGCTCAAAACTGTCTTCATCATTTTCTTTTTTTTCTTCTATATCCAAAGCCATATCTAAAATCGTAAAGAACAAGATTACAATCATCGGCCCTAAAATAATACCGTCAAATGAAAACATACTCACTCCGCCCAGCATTGAAAAAAAGATTAAAAGAGGATGTATCTTTATTCTATCCTTTAAAAAGAAGGGGCGTAGAAAGTTATCCATAAAGCTGATTATCGAACCTGCAACAACCAAAAAGATAAGCCCCTTTGCAAGGCCGTCCGTAAAGCATAGCCCGACTCCTACAGGAAACCAAATTAAACCGCAGCCGACAAGGGGTAAAAATGTACTAAAAAAGGTTAGAATTGCAAGCAAGAGTGCGCTTTGCACACCGAATATAAGATAAACTATAAAAGATGCAAGACCTTGATAAAACGAAACAAGAAAAAGTCCCTTAAAAAGATTGGTTGTAATTTCGCCTATTTTAGAAAAAAGTTTATTTGATGTTTCATTCTCTATAGGAATGGCATGTTTTAACAAACTGAAAAGATAAGCTCCGTCTACATAAAAAAAATAAAGAGCAAAGGCAAAAAAAACAAGAGATAAAAAAAACGAACCGGCATTTTTTACAAGGCTTGTTGCATACCGCAATATTTTATCCGAAGAAGAAGATAAAAGACTTAAAAATTCTTTTTGCAAATCAAGGTTGGAAATATCTACCGTTCCCATAGATAAACGGTTTACAGCTGCGGCTATATCATTTTTTGAAAAACCCGAATCTGCATTGTTTATGTTTTCTAAAAAGCTCTGAATATTTTGAACAAGGATTTTCCCTTGCCCGAATATTTTTATCACAACAAAAAACAAAACACCGGCAACAACAAGAACCGTTATTATTGCAAAACTGCCTGCAAGCAATCTTTTTTTTATCGGGAAAGTTTTTTTCTCTTTATTCATCCTAGATAGTATTTTATTATATAAGGGCCTTACCAAAACATAAATTACTGCCGACCATAATAAAACGCTTGCGTAGGGCAAAAATAATTTACCCACAAGAATCAACATTCCTGCAAGTAATACGAAGAACGAAATAGTTTGAAGTCGGTGCTTGTTTTCTTGGTACATTAGTTTCTATTTTCCTTTTCTATATCCAAAAAGTATTTTACGGTTTTTACTTTAAGTTCATCTGTTGCAGCATCATCACAGATTATAATGGATTTAGGATGAAGTTGTAAAGCACTTACAGTCCAAACATGGCTTACCCCCCCTTCGACGGCTTGATGAACAGCCTCAGCCTTAGCATGTCCGGTTGCCATTATAAGAACCTCTTCGGCATCCATAATCGTGCCGATGCCTACAGTCAAGGCTGTCTTTGGAACAAGGTCTTCATTTCCCTCAAAAAAGCGTGAATTCATTATGATGGTATCCCGCGTTAAGGTTTTTTCTCTTGTGCGGGAGGTTAATGAAGAATAGGGCTCATTAAAAGCTATGTGCCCGTCTGCCCCTATTCCGCCTAAAAATAAATGGATTTTTCCATAAGAGCGGATAGCCTTTTCATAGTCCTCACATTCCTTTTTCTTATCTTTGGCCATTCCGTTTAAGATGTGAATGTTTTTAGGCTCAATGTCGATATGATTAAAAAAATTATCCATCATAAAATAATGATAGCTTTGAGGATGGGAGGCTTCCAAGCCTACATATTCATCCATATTAAAGGTAACTACATGCTTAAAGGATAGAATACCTTCTTTATGCTTTTTTATAAGTTCCTTATAAACCCCTAAGGGAGTAGAACCCGTCGGAAGTCCTAAAACAAAGGGCTTTTCTTTTGTAGGTTTAAATTCGATAATTTTATTGCAGATATAATCGGCAGTCCATTTTGAACAATCTTCATAACTGTTTTTTATGATAAGTCTCATAGAGTCTCCCTCTTAGATTAAAAATCTAAGACCTAAATAATACAAAAAAACTTAAAATTAGTAAATAAATGAGGATAAATTCTTAATTTTATATAGGCAATCATTCATTATTGATAAAATTTTATTTTTTTTATCTTAACAACTTGAAAAAAATTTAGAAATATGATATCTTATACAATCATATCTTAACTGTATATTTTATAAGCATACTATTTATAAATCGTAATCAGAATACTCTAAATAAGACAGGGAGCCTATTATGGTAAACTTAAAAAATCACCGAAGTGAGGCGGGTTTTTCTATTTTGAATAAACTTGTTATTTTTTTCGGTATATTGGTTTTGATTGCATGTTTTATACTGGGAGCTGCTGCATTATATATTGCAAAAACACCAATCCATGAATTAACAAGCAGCATACGGATATTAAAAAACACTATGAAAATTTTATGGGTTTTGATGGTTGTAATGTCAATCCTTGCTACTATTGTACTATCTCTTACAATATTAAGATTAAGACCGATAAAAAGAAAACAAGAATTATCTTATCTCTCTACTCATTTTAATAACACCATAGTCAAAATAGGTGATTCTGTAAAGCTATTCGATACGAACACCGCCGCGGTGCAACAAATGGGTAACAAACTTGTGTCCGACATTAAGGAAACGGCAAGTACAATCAATCAGATACAGACTCTTGCACAAGCAGAAAGCATCACTGAAACAACGGAGAATTAAAAAAACTTATCCTTGACAGCCAAAAAGAAATTGTGTATACTAAATAAAAATAGCATTGCTATTTTTATTGGAAGGCGGTTCGTTTATGAGCAAAAGTGAAGATACCAAACAATTGATTTTGGATACGGCTAAGCGGGAGTTTTTGGAAAAAGGCTACAGCGCTGCCTCTGTCCGCACGATTGCAAAGAAAGCCGGTTTAACGACCGGTGCGATTTTTCGGTATTACGCGGATAAGGCCGCTTTGTTTGAAGCCCTTGTCTCCGAAGCGGCAGACGGGCTGGTCAAGCAATTTAAGGCGGCCCAAGAGGCGCACTTTGAGTTGATTCCTCAAGAGCGGACGGCGGAAAGCCGAGATTTATCGACAGAGTATTTACGGCACTTTGTAAATTATGTGTATGACCGTTTTGATGAATTCAAGCTGGTACTTTGCGGCGCGGAAGGCACAAAATACGCAAATTATATCCATGATCTGGTGGAACTTGATGTGGAGCGTACCGAAACATATTACCGGCTCTTGCGGGAAAAGGGAAAAATCAAAGGGAACATCAGTTATGAACTTCATCATATGATTACAAGTGCCTATTTTACCGCAGTATTTGAAACCGTAGTACATGACATGCCAAGAGAACAGGCGATGGGATATGTAGAAGAAATCGCAGTTTTCTTTAATTCAGGATGGGAGGGGCTTTTAAAGCTGGTATAACGATAAGTTAAAACCGTCCAAAATATATGGGTGTTCTTTTATTGAAAAGTATGATATAATAGAACAATGGATTTTGGTTATATTTCAGTTCATATAGATGATTTTACTCCGTGTATAAAAGACAATAAAACTGGTGAACTTATAGACACTGAAGTTATCCGAATAAAAAGAAGTTCTTTTTTGGAAAAATACAATAAGAAGAATGGTTGGTATATAGACTGGTCCGAATTAACAAAGAACTCTGAAGTTTACGCTCTTGTAGTAAAAGGAACTGTGGATATTCAGGGATTGGTTTCACTTCAAAATAATCCAAATGCAGGAGCACTTTACATTCAGTGGATGTGTTCTGCTCCTCAGAACAATAAACAGTTGACTGATGCACCAAAGTATTCCGGTATCGGCGGACATCTGTTTGCTATTGCTGGAAAGAAATCTTTTGAATACGGCTATGATGGCGATGTGTTCGGATTTGCTGCAGATGAAATACTTTTGCAGCATTATGTAGAAAAACTTGGAGCAGAGCCAATTTGTATGCTGCATCAATTTCACTTTGGAATATTCGGTGACCAGATGAAAAAACTTATGGAGGTTTACAAGTATGAATGGACAGATGAACAATTATAATTATTATATGCAAAAAAATTATTCTCCTATAGATGTGAATACTCTTCCGAATTTTATAGATATGCGAGCGATGCGCAATTATGCAAAAGAAAAAGATATTGAAATTTCAGAATTAACATATGCTGAAAAGGAGAAATTCTTAAAAGTAAATCCAACAAATAAAGAAGCCTCCGGTTTGTAAAAAAAGACAGGAGAAAAAAATGGATTCAAAAAGAACAGGAGCGTTTTTAATTGATTTTAATCAAAATGATAAATTAGTTAATCAACTCAATTTTATTATAGAAATAGATAAAGTTAAACATATTTTCCGGCAATCAAAATTATTTAATTCCAATAGATTTGAAAATGATGCCGAACACTCTTGGACAATTTCAATAATGTGTATTTTGTTAAAAGAATATGCCAATTTTGAAGTTAATATCGAAAAAGTTATTTCAATGCTGTTAATCCATGATATTGTTGAAATAGATGCCGGTGATACCTTTTTATATTCTTCACAAAGAGATGAATCTTATAATAATGAAAAAAAAGCAGCGGATAGAATCTTCGGTTTATTGGAACCGGATCAAAAAAAATATTTTTTAAGCTTATGGGAAGAATTTGAAGAAAGGAAAACGAATGAAGCAAAATTTGCTTCCGTATTTGATAGATTAGAACCGATAATTCAAAATTATATGTCTGAAGGTTATTCTTGGAAGAAAAATAACATAACATATGATATGGTAATAAATAAAAATATGCATATTAAAGACGGCTCGGAAAAAATATGGAATTTTGTCCTGCAATTATTGGAAAAAGCCGTTGAAAAAGGATATTTAATCAAATAACAGAAAATTTATAATTACAGTTTTAGCAGTAGTCTGTACTTTTCAGTTTTTCCATTATTTGTTATATATGGGTAAAACTATCACACTGTACGCAATTAAATTGTATCCCATATGAGCAAGTATACAAGAAAATATTGAGCCTGTATGAAAATAAAGTAAGCCTAAAATCACACCACAAATAAATGAAGGAACTATTTGGGCTATATTGAAATGGAGCATAGCAAAGAGTGCTGCAGATATAAGTAAGGCAACAATTTTTCCATAATTTATTGATAGACCCTCAAGCAGAAATCCTCTCATTAAGATTTCTTCAAGAATAGGTGCAAGTATGCAAAAATCAAGTAAACCGATAATTGGTGCAGCTCTTATTGATTGAATTGTTTGTTGATAATTTTCTCTGCTTGATGGAAAAAAACTTTCAAATATAGGATCTAATCCTTTATCTAAAAGGAAATAGAACAATATGGAACAGCCTACAGCTAATATTAATCCTTGAAAAGAAATATTCGTAAATAAATTAGGTCTGAAATTTGTTTTTCTCATTAGTAAAACAAGGAATATAGTCATACACAAAATAACAGTAATTATGTTCAAAACTCTGCTATGTTCAGGGGCTATCTTTCTCCATATCGAAACATCAAGAATAGTATACAAGATCATAAAGCCAAACCAAACAAGCACCCACAAAATGCCTTTTCCTATAGATATCCCATTGTGCATAAAATAAGTTCCCTCCGTATAACTTTAACCTAAGTATTCTTTTCTTTTTATACCATAAATTCTCAATAATATCCACAGGAATACCCTATTTTTCACTATTTGCCTGCATTATATCATCCTAAATTCATTTTTTTCTACTACATATTGATAATAATACTCGGTAAATTATTAAAAAAATAGCATTGCTATCTTGACAGTCAAAAAAGAATTATGTATACTAAATAAAATAACACTGCTATTTTATTTAGTAGGAGACAATAATGAAAAACTCTGAACATACAAATCAAAAAAATGCTTTGCAGTATCTATTTGAGCTTGCAAAACCGTGCAAGGGTCTTCTAATAAGTTCCGTGATTTTTGCGGTTTTGGGAGCAGCGGCTGGAATTGTTCCATACCTTGCCGTATCCCGCCTTATCATTCGGATATGCGCACAAAATTATACCTTACAGGCAATTTTTGTAACGGCTCTTATCGCTCTTGGCGGGTATCTTGGACAGTTATGTTTGTCAACACTTTCTACGATACGTTCTCACCGTGCGGCCTTTACCGTGCTGAAAAACATCCGTATGCAGCTGACGGCAAAGCTCTCCCGCGTTCCGATGGGTTTTATATTGGATACCCCATCCGGTAAATTCAAAACAATGCTGGTCGATACGGTTGAAAAACTGGAATTACCGCTTGCTCATATCATACCGGAGCTGACGGCTAATCTGCTTATTCCCTTTTTAATGTTAGTCTATTTCTTTTATCTTGATTGGCGGTTAGCGCTTACTGCTTTTGCAACTTTTCCGCTTGGTCTTATTTGTTATATGGGGATGATGAAGGACTACGAAAAACGGTATGCAAAAGTTCTTACAGCAAGTAAAAATATGGATGCCGCAACGGTTGAATACATCGGCGGAATTGAAGTGATAAAAGCCTTTAATCAAAGTACTGCATCATATCGGAAGTATACCGAGGCAATAGCGGAAAATGAAAATGCAAAAGCCGAATGGTTTAAAAAGACCAATCCCTACTACGCTGCAGGAATTGCAATTGCTCCTTCCAGTTTGTTAGGTGTGCTGCCGCTCGGCTGTTGGTTTTTCATACACGGGAGTATATCCGCCGGAAGTTTTATATCGTGTATCATTCTGTCGCTCGGTCTTATTGCACCGCTCATCCAGGCGCTGCGTTACACGGACAGCCTTGCAATGGTAGACTCTACCGTAAAAGAAATTGCAAAACTTTTGGAAGCGGAAGAAATGAATCGTCCGAAAGAAGTTATACCGCTTAAAGAAAATACTATTGCATTTTTGCATGTGTCTTTTTCATATAGCGATACGGAAGTTTTGCACGACATTTCATTTCAAGCGGTTCCGAATGGGATGACTGCATTTGTCGGCCCGTCAGGCTCGGGAAAATCTACCGTCGCCCGTTTAATCGCCTCGTTTTGGGAAGCAAGCAATGGTTCGGTTATGATAGGCGGCTGCGATGTACGGAACATTCCGCTTTCGCAAGTGATGGAACGGGTCGCTTATGTTTCACAGGATAATTATTTATTCCATTTATCCATTCGGGAAAATATACGGATTGGGAAACCGAACGCTACGGATGCCGAGATAGAACAGGCTGCAAAGAAAGCAAGCTGCCACGATTTTATCAGCGCACTTCCTCAAGGGTATGATACGGTCGCAGGAGACGGAGGGAATAATCTTTCCGGCGGAGAGAAGCAGCGCATTGCAATCGCACGCGCAATACTAAAGGACAGCCCTATCATTGTGCTGGATGAAGCGACCGCTTTTACCGACCCCGAAAATGAAGCTGTCATTCAGCGTTCCATCGGAGAACTGGTCGCAGGAAAAACATTGATAGTCATTGCGCATCGGCTTTCGACTATCACGATGGCAGATAAAATTATCGTTATGAATCACGGACGCATTGAAGCGGAGGGGTCTCATCAAGCGCTGTTGGAATCGTGTGAACTATATCGCACGCTTTGGAATGCGCACATCAGCGTAAGCGATAAAAAGGAGAACGGTTTAACTTCGACCGCTGCTTTAGGAGAAATTGTATGATTAATATGTTTAAACGATTGTTGCATTTTTCAGGTGTAGAAAAAAGAAGATTGATACTCTCTTTTATTTTTCATATCGGTAATTCGTTTTTTGAAATGCTTCCCATTATGGCAATTCTGACGGTTCTCTCCGGAATCCTTTCCGCCATTTCAGGAAATGGAATGCCGTACAAAACGATTTGGGGCTCATTCGCAATTATGCTGCTCAGTGTTGTAGGGAAAATCGTTTTTATCAATATAGCTTCTATAAATAGAACATTGGGAAGTTTTGCCATGTGCAGCGAGTGGCGGATGAACCTCGGCGAAAAATTAAAGCGTGCACCGATGGGGTATTTCAGCGAGCATCGATTAGGAGACATTACCGCTGCGGTTACCACCACGCTCGGCGATCTTGAAACAAGTGCGGTAACGGTGCTGGAGGCGGTCGCCGGCGGATTTATTCATGCCTTTGTTATCAATATATGGTTGTTGATTTATGAATGGAGAATCGGATTGCTGATGCTTGCAGGTCTTTTAATCTCGTTCTTTATTTATGCAAAAACACAAGCCGCGGGAGAAAAATATTCACCGCGCAGGCAGGCAGCGCAGGCACAACTAGTAAACGGTATTTTGGAATATATCCAAGGGATGACGGTGGTAAAAGCATTCGGACTCGGCGAGCAATCCGGTAAAACGGTTGATGCAGCAATCAGTGAAAGCGCGGCGGCAAATATCATTTTGGAAAAAATCTTCTCCGAACTCGCAGCTGCTTTTCAAACAGTCTTCAAAGTAGTTAGAGCTGCGATGCTGGTTACGGTTCCATATCTTTTAATGCATGGAAATATAACACCTGAAAAGTGTTTGTTGCTGACTGTCGCAAGTTTTATGATTTATGCAACCGTAGAACTTGCCGGAAGTACGGCAGCTGTTGCACGGGTAGTTGATGCCTCTCTTGACCGGCTGGAAGAAATATCGGATATGCCGCTGTTGGATGAAAACGGTACGGAGCATATTCCGAATAATTATGACATTACGGTTCGGAATATTTCTTTTTCTTACGATAGGGATGACACAAAAGAAGTGATACGGAATGCCGATTTTACGGTGCCGCAGAAAACAAGCTGTGCGATTGTCGGTCCGTCCGGTTCGGGAAAAACAACTCTGTGTAATTTAATTGCGCGCTTTTGGGACGTCGACGATGGTGAAATTTTACTCGGCGGTATCAACGTTAAGGATTACACGTGCGACAGTCTTTTAAAAAATTTTTCTATTGTGTTTCAGCATGTATACCTATTTGAAGATACGATAGAAAACAATATCCGTTTCGGTAAGCCGGATGCAACGATGGACGAAGTGATTGCCGCAGCAAAAAAAGCTTGCTGTCATGATTTTATTTCTGCACTGCCGGACGGGTATCAAACTAGAATCGGCGAAAACGGAGCAACTCTGTCGGGGGGAGAAAAGCAGCGTATCTCCATCGCGCGGGCAATTCTTAAGGACGCGCCCGTTGTTATTTTAGACGAAGCGACTGCCAGTGTCGATCCTGAAAATGAACACGAGTTGCAAACAGCTATCGAGGAGCTGACAAAAAACAAAACACTCTTGATGATTGCGCACCGGTTGAATACGGTACGCAAAGCGGATCAAATTATTGTGCTTGACGAAGGGCGCATTGTGCAGCGGGGTACTCATGCTGAGCTTATGCAGCAGGACGGACTATACCGGAGATTCGTCGGCATCCGTGAAGAAGCAATCGGGTGGAAGATTGATCGGAGAAATGTATGAAATATAAAAGATTTTATTCGCACAGAGGCTTTATTGATTCAGGGAAATTAACGCCGCACATATTAAAGCATATAGACACAATCTATAAAGAAAAAATGCAACTTCTTATTCAGGAACTCGATCGCGGAGCATGGACAAAAAAACAAAAGAAGCGTCAAAAGAGCAGTATCATATCAAACATAGCGCTTTATAAAACTTTTATCGACAATGGGATTCCTGCACAAGAGGCAAAGGAATTTGTAAAAGAATATTCTTTTTATATTGCAGGAAAAGCACACCGTATTTTGAACGCATTGTTCCATATTCCCGGTTTTTTTAAACTGTTCCGTTTTTTTATGAGAAAGGGAATGACCGGTGAAGAAATTTGGATAAGTAAAACATTAGCCGACAATGCGAATGAGTATTCTACGGATGTTTTAAAATGTCTTTGGTTTGATACCTGCACCCATTTTAACTGCCCGGAAATCTGTGAGATATTTTGTTTATGCGATCATATCGTCTTCGGAAATATAAAAAAATTGCAATTCGACAGAAGCGAAACCTTAGGAATGGGCGGTAAAAAATGCGACTTTTGTTTTCATTCTAAGACAAAGACCGTGAAGAGGTTTTAAACTCATGGCCTAAACCACGGCGGCCTAGACATTCAATGCGATATAGACAGGATATGATTTATAAATTTCTATTATTTTATGTTGCAATAAGTTATTTTTTGCTATATAATAAGGAATAGCTGAAGTGGATGTTAGAACTATACATAAATATGGAGTTTAAAGGAGGACAGTATGACGAATGAAATCCCTTATATGCAGGCAAGTAAAAACATAACTGCTATTCTTGAAAAAATGATGCACGCTGCTCAACCAACAACTTTTACACTTGATTTTTTAAAGGATCTAGGCTTCCCAAGTTCAAATGATCGTGGAGTTATAAAGATGTTAAAATATATCGGACTACTAGATCAAAATGGTAAACCTCAAGAGGCATATAGAAAGTTCTTAGATCAAACACAATCAAAGTATGTATTAGCAGAACAGTTGCGTATTGCATATGATGACTTATTTAATGCAAATAAACATGCCGATGAAATGTCTATAGCAGAACTTAAAGGATGGTTCCGAACAAAGACTGGTGTCAGTGAGGCTGTAGCAGAAAAAATAGCAACTACTTTTAAAACTTTTGTTGATTTCGCGGATTTTTCTCGTGGAAAACAAGTTCACCCAATCAAACATGACAAAGTACAATCTGAATCATCTATACCATTGGTTCAAAGTACCAATGGTATAGATGATAATAATAGAATTGGTCTTGTCTATAGGTTTGAAATACATTTACCTGATACACAAAACATCGATACATATAGGGCGATATTTAAAGCATTAAAGGAAGAGCTAATAAAATGAAGGACTTTGATTCTTTTGTTTTACGCGGTATATTTACCTCATATGCAATAAAAGATATGCAAGCTAATGGAACTTTGGTATCACCAACATTAACACATATAGAGAAAAAAGAAATTGATTTATATTCATCTTTACCTGAAAAAATACGTTCTGGTTCTCTTGAAATGTCAAAATATTACAGATATTTGTTTGCCCTTGAAAATACATTGCGTGATTTTATTAATGATGTATTTACCGAAAACAAAGGTATTGATTGGTTTGATACAATAGCATCATCGGATATGAAACGAAAAATTCAGCAGCGAAAGGACAAAGAAATAAAAAACAGATGGCATATTGGAAGAAATCCACAGTCGATATATTATTTAGATTTTGGTGATCTTGGTTTGCTAATTACAAACAATTGGGAACTCTTTAAATTCTCATTTCCAGATCAACATTGGATCAACAACAGAATGAATGAATGTGAACGTTCACGAAATGTTATAGCTCATACGAATATAATAGATTCACAGGAAGCTGAACGATTGACAATGTATTTGCGAGACATTATTAAACAAATTGCATAATTGTAAAAATTCTAACACCCGCTTCAACCTGACATTGCGGACAAGTCGCAAATGCAGGTTAAGCGATAGTTATACGGACGCCCCACTGGAGCGCTTGGAGGAAAAAATACAAAATGGGTTTTAATGTTTTTTTACTAATATCATTTTATTTTTTTATATTCATTCTTCCTGGAGCCGGAATAATTTTTGGTATTATAGAACTTAAAAATAAAATCTCAAATAAGAACGCTGTTTCTAAAAAGAGAAATAATAGATTTGGTATCTATGGTATTGTTTCAATTCTTTTTATAATTTTTCTTCTTTTTTTCCCTATCCATACAGTCCTCTCTTTAAAATATTCAAAACCAGAATCTTTATTAAACTATTTTGAAAAAAACTTTGATTATTTTGAAAAGTACAGTTTTGGTTATATGACATATACCGCAGGAATATCATGGTGCCGTCTTGGAAAAGAAAGAACTCCAAATGAAAAATATAATGGATACATGAAAATTGAATTGGAATATAGAGTAGGAACATTATTTAATATATATCCGGATAAAAAGTTTAATAATATAATTGTTTATTCTGAAAATGATATAATTACAAATAATCCAAGACCTGAATTATTCAAGAAAATCGAACCGACAAGTCATGAGAATTGGTATTTTGTTTATGTAACTGATGACTATGTTTATTTCTAATGAAAATTTGTTTTAATTATAAAATGAAATTAAACTTTAGAGCTTGAACGAAGAAGCAATTGGATAAATGGGACATAACATAAAGCAAGTCGAGCTTGATTTATGTTATGTATTTGACTTTAGGATGAAGCAAGGAAGCGATAGTATGTGACTTTTATTGCTTGGGAAGGTTTTCAAAGAAATGGAAGTGTCGCTTCTAAAATATAAATCTTTTTTTAGGAAGAGAATATAAGAAATAGTATTTCGAAAAGAAATATTTTCGCCTAACACCCGCTTCAACGCTGACATTGCGGACGAGACGCAAAATAGTTTAAGTAGTTGTTAAACGGATACGACATCGGCGTACTAATTTTTAGGAGGAAGAAAAAAATAATCTTATTTTCATTGTTAATATTTACTTCAATTCCAGGCTTTTCTTATAACTATAGAGAAATTCTTTTTGGGAATAATTATAAAAATATCACAGAATGTACGGATGATGAAATATCAAAAATATATGAAAATAGAGCAAGGCTCGGACAATGGGTTTATATAAAAGTTAATGGGGTTTTCCATGAAATATCATATGGATATATTTATATAAAGTTATTGATTCATTTAATGAAAAATCTAAGGCAGTTACCTTAAAAGATAAAAATCTTGAACCGCAGATTATAAATTGGATTGATTATGGTTTTTATGTAAAGGAATTTTATAAAATTTATGATCCGGCCTTTATAAAACCTTTATGCATTCATAATATTTTTTTCAAAAAAATCGATTGCGTTTTTAAAATCCTTTTCGTTCGGTCTGTTCTTGTTTAAACCGCCGATGAGTTTTAAAGGGCCGAAGGTATCAAAGCCTTTACAGCCGAATATGCCCATACAGATTTTTCCGTTTTGTTCGGTTTTTTTGCGCAAAGTTTTTTCAAAACCGGCATTAACCGCGCCGGCGGTGTAAATAAAAAACAGCTTTTGTACACTGCTCACAAGCGCTTGTTCAAATAACTTATCGACCGGTTTTGCAAATTTAAAGTAAAAAATTCCTGAAGCAAAACCGATTGCTTCATAGCGATTAAAATCATCGGGATTAAAATCGCCGGCCTTTATCAAAACCGTTTCAGGAAACTTTTCCTTTATTTTATTCAGAACCTTTTCGGTATTTCCATGATGTGTTGAACTGTACACAATACATACGTTACTCATAGCAGATCTCCTTTATTATTTATATAGCCGTATTTTTTAGGATATATGGCCGATATATCTTTTTCAAAAACAATATTTCCATCGTTTAATCTTTTTTGTGCAACCGTTCGGTATGCAAAATCGATTGCGTTGCAGCCGCAGTTATAAAAACACTCTCCGCATAATATACAATTTTTTTGATTTTTTATCGATACCCTACCGTCTGTAAATATAAAATTATTAATGGGGCACACTGAAATACATTTTTTGCATGCACTACAGTTTTCCCGTATAATCGATACGGTTTTAAACTTTCCGTGTATTTTTTCCTGCGAAAGTAGCTTCAGCATAAAGCGCATTGGACCTTTGGTATAGGCAAAAGAAGCACTATTGTCTTTTATGTGTTCTTTATGTGAACACAGAGCAAACACTTTATTTACTGCCGTTTCTATTAAACCTTCTTCCATATCGCCGGGTTTGTTCTCCAGTATTTTGGTATGGAAAAATCTGCTAAGTGTATGAAGCGAAGCAAGCTTTATTCCCAAAACCGGTACATATTTTTTCTTCTTTAATGCCCTTCCCATTTCTTCCAATGCGATAAACGAATGTGCTCCTCCATAAGTAATAAACGGAACTGCAATTTTTGAACGTTGTTGATCCGGCAAAGGCAGCGATTCGAGGATGCTCATTATATGGCTTTCAGCGTGTCCTGCGTATACCGGCGCTCCTACAAAAAGTACATCGAAATCTTGTAAGCGTTCTTCCAAGATTTTTTGCCTTTCGGATTTTGAGGCAAACAGCAGACTGTCATCTTTTGTAATATTTATGATATCCGCCGTGCCGCCTTTATCTTTAATTTTTTTCTGAATCATATGTGCAGCAATCAATGTATGTCCTGACGGACTGAATACTATGATAACAGCTTTCATAATAAACCCTCCTTAAAATTGAACAGCTGAACAAAATATCAATTTTGGAAGCTGTTTAATTCGTACGCGGTAGCGTACATACAATATGCGATGTTTGCGATTAGCAAACTCGCCCGTGTTTTTAAGCGGCGTAATAATGCCGCTTAAAATAAACCCTCCTGTGTACTTAAATCGGGGATGTTGTTGTCTACCAATTCCGCCAAACGTGCAATTGCATCAAACTCCTTTTTTTAAAGAGAACTCAAATATGCTGCAAGTTTCTCGTTAAAACCGGCATGGAATTTTTCGTGATTGTTATATGCAACGGTTCCTTCTTTTGTCAGCTTAAAATAAACGGTTTTTTTGTTATCCGCTTTTTTATATTTTTCTATCAATTTTTTCTTGAGCAGCTTATCTGCAACTTGTGTTACGGCACCGTTTGTAATGCCGAGTTTTTCCGAAAGCTCGGAAGCGCTGTATCCGCCGTCTAAACCTATTGCTTCTATAAAATGAATTTCACTTTGGTACAATTTATGCTGCGTACCGAAAGTTCTGGGCTTTTTATCGTTAGCGTTTACTTTGTACTGAATTTTTGCCGTCCGTCGTATAAGGCTTTCTACATCATTCATTATATCTTCCTTAAAATTCGACAACCCAGCCTTTATCAAAAGGCGAGGATTGGCGAATTGCCGCACTTTTGTAAGGCGATGGCCTAAAAAAGCACATACAATAACGCGACGTTTGCGTAAGCAAACTCGCAGCGTTTTTAGACAATGCCAACTGCATTGTCTAAAATAAGCCTTTCTTTTTCTTTTAGCTGCTAAAATAAATATACATCAAAACACTTTCTTTGTCAATATGTTTTAGTAACTAAAATATATTGATGTAAGTCTATAATTGCAGAGATATCATTTTCCTTAAATATTAAAAAATAACACCGCTATCTTGACAATCAAAAAGAAATTATATATACTAAAAATAACATTGCTATTTTTTATTAACGGCGAAATATTGTGTTTTGCCGGAATCCGTAAATAAACAATCAGAGGAAAAGAATGGATATAAAAGATTTAATGAAAAAATGGTCTGAACAGGCAGAAAATATGCGGATGTTTCACATGCAGGAATTAAAAGAAAACGGGAGTGAATGGAAAAAACTGCTTCAGGAAAATCTCAAGGACTGCAAGGGAAAGAAAGTTTTGGATGCAGGGTGCGGTACAGGTTTTTTAGCTATTCTGCTTGCACAAGACGGCTGGGAAGTTACAGCCATAGACAGCAGCGAAGCGATGCTTGAAGAAGGAAAAAAAACAGCGAAAGAATTGGGGCTTTCTGACAAAATCACCTTTTTGCTTAAAGATGCTCATTCAACGGGTTTTCCTGAACGTTTATTTGATGCTGTGGTTTCCAGACATGCTTCATGGCTATTCACTGCACCGGAAACCGTATACAAGGAATGGAAAAGAATACTAAAGCCTGAAGGAATCATGCTGAACATTGACGCTAATTGGCTTAAACCGATATGGAATACAGATGAGTTTGAAAAATTCAAATCATATGAAGCGGAGCTTGTTAAGCAATACGGCGAATTCAGAGATTATTATCATGATGAACAGATGATAAACATTCTGAAAAAATTTCCGCTTGCCTACATAAATCGTCCTGAATGGGATGAAAAAATGCTGAAAAAAATCGATTTTAAAGAAATTGCGAGCAGCCTTCTTTCCAAAGAGAAATATATGGATGCTTTTCAAACGGCAAGGTATAAAACCATACCTATGTTCGTGATAAAAGCAAAAAACATAGAATAAATAGAAAAATAGGAGATTTAAATGAATAAAAAAATGAACACAACAGCCAAATGGACGATAAAAGATGTAATAACTACGGTTTTATTAAGTGCTCTTCTTGTCGTTATGCAATTTATTGTAAATATGGTGTGCATGGCAAACCATTTTGTCAGTATGACGCTATCAGTCGGTTTTTCAGTATTTATCTGTGCACCGGTTTATTTTCTCATGGTACAACGGGTGGGAAAACGGGGTGTGTCTTTTATCTACATGACACTTCTCGGCATCATTTTTCTAATAATGGGAAACTGGTATTTATTGCCGTATTACATCGTTATCGGCTTAATATGCGAAGCCGTTTTATGGAAACATGGAGCCTATCAAAATCCGCACCGGCTTATGGCTGCATGGACGGTTTCCAGCCTGTTATTTAACGGAACAAATTTGCTTCCGATCTGGTTCTTCTGGGATGCTTATTATGCCTTTGCCGTTTCAAGCGGGATGAGCCAAGAATATATCGACTCATATGTTCGGTATTTTACCGTTCCTTATTGGATTATTTTTATCGTTGCGTTTACAACCGTCTGCGGTTTTGCAGGAAGTCTGATTGCTTCAAGGCTGATAAAAAAACATTTTGAAAAAGCGGGCGTATTATAAAAACATTTGCAAAAAGCTCATCAGAGTTTTTAAAAATGCCTTGTTAAAAAATTAAATGAAAAAGGTTTCAAAAGATTTTACGGCTCCGGTAAAATTGTGGACGCTTTTGTGCGTTATTGTAAGCTCATTTTTTATCGCCGATTACAGGATAAACGGTATTCTTTCGCTTATCGGACTTTTATATCTTGCCGTCCAGTGTAAATGGCGGCTGCTGATATCATTCGGTCTCTTTTATGCGCTGCTAATGTTTCTCTTAATAGGTATCCGCCGGTATGGCATTAGAACAATCATCATACCGGAGTTCTATATTTTTTTATGTTGGAACCTCTTACCTGTTATGCTTATAGGATGGGATGTGATAACAACGCCGCCCGGAGAGATTGCAGCTTTCCTTTCCCGTATCGGAATGCCGGTCTCCGTTATTTTAGGACTGCTCGTCATCTTCCGTTTTATACCGGTGATGAAAGCGGAAGTAAAAAAGCTCCGCCTTTCAATGAAAACCAAAGGCCTTTTGGACCCGGCCCGCATCCTAACTCATCCCTTAGAAACGGGAGAATATGTGCTGATTCCTCTGCTTTTACGCTGCATTCAAATTGCCGATCAGCTCGCAGTCTCGGCAGTTGTGCGGGGTATTCAGTGTCCGGTAAAACGGAGCAGCTATTACGGAAAAAAGATGCAGACTTTCGACTATATAGCTGTTATCGTGTGGAGCACTACCACGGCTGCGGTTATCATGGTAAGGAGTCTTGCTTAATGATACATATGGAAAATGTAAGTTTTCATTATGAAAACAGTGAAAGAGGTGTGTCGGACATAAACCTTACAATTAACGAAGGCGAATGTACGGTTCTAACCGGCCCGTCGGGCGGCGGTAAAACGACAATATTGCGCCTTTTAAACGGATTAGCACTGGGCTATTACAGCGGAACACTTTCAGGACATATCTTTATCGGCGGAAAAGATATGTCTTCTACCCCATTATGGGAGCGCGGCAAATTTATAGGCAGCGTATTTCAGGAGCCGCAAAGTCAGTTTTTTTCTTCCGAGCTTGCAGGTGAGATTGCTTTTTCATGCGAAAATTACGGGCTGGCACAACACGAGATCATCGCCCGCACGGAGGGGGCAATCGAAGCGTTTCATCTTGCGGCATTACGAGACCATACGCTTGACACATTTTCAAGCGGAGAAAAACAGCGCGCTGCAATCGCTTCGGTCTATGCCCTATCGCCTTCAATATATGTATGTGATGAGCCGACTGCCAATCTCGATGAAGAAAGCGCTATAAGGCTTTCTCATGTTTTAAAGAAGCTCAAAGAAGAAGGGCGTACTCTGATTATTGCAGAACATAGGTTAAGCTGGCTGTATGGAATTGCCGACCGTTTTATCTATATAGATGGAGGAAAAATACAGTGGGTGCGTACGGCTGAAGAAATGCAGAAAATGACGCTTGAGCAAAAAAAGCTTTTTGGATTGAGGTCATTTACGCCTGCTTTAAAACCGGCTCTTCCCCCTCCTTCATCAAGAGCCTTATCTTCCGGTACGGCAAATGAACCCTTACTGCAAGCAGACGGGATATACCGCAAAGAAAAGGGGAACCTTATTTTGCAAACAATATCTTTTTCCGTATGGAGCGGACAGATTATTGCGCTTACCGGTAAAAACGGAGTTGGAAAAACAACGCTCGGCCTTATTTTGAGCGGGCTTAATAAAGAGTCGGGCGGCACGGTATTCCTCAACGGAAAAAAATGCGGACTTCGGGCGCGACGCAAAGCGGTATGGTACAGCGCCAACGACACTGGAACGCAATTTTTTACCGAAAGCGTTTCCGAAGAAATTTTATTGAGTATGATGAACACCCCTGATAAGCTTGAACGGGCGCGGAATATCTTACAAACTATGGGGCTCTACAATCTCAAAGATGTTCATCCTGCAACGCTTTCCGGCGGACAAAAACAGAGGCTTTCCGTTGCCTGCGCCCTGCTGTCCGGCCGCAGCATACTCATTTTCGATGAGCCGACCAGCGGTTTGGACGGCTATCATGCGGATATCCTTGCAAAAGCTTTTTTGGATGCGGCGGCTTGCGGTAAAACGATTATCATTATTACTCACGATTTTGAACTTATCACTGCTTGCTGCAGCTCCGAAATCGTGCTTGAGGGAGAAGCTCAAACGAAATAAAACTTATTTTTTGATATGTCCCCTTGCAGCAATTATTTTTTGTGCAGTACGGTTTCCTATACTTGTTTTTTTTATTTCTCACGCCTAAACAAATACATGTTATTTTATTCATTTTTTCTCCAGACATCCTATTTCTTTTTTGATTATACCATAATCCTAATATTTCAAAATCTTCACAGTCATATTTATTTATGCTTTTTAACAACAAGACCTTAATCTCTTCAAACGGTATTTATCCTAAAAATCCCGTGTTAGGTCAAAAATTTCCAAGAGTTTTTCTTTATTGATAGATAGAGAAAGCGGTATTAAATCTAAAAGTTCTGTAAGAGCACAATAGATATCCTCTCTTTCTACTGTTTCAATAAAATATTTGCGTTTGTCCATCTTATTAAAGGCTTCAGTGTATGTCCTCACCAAAGCTTCGGCAGTCCGAGCAGCTTCGATCGGCGAACTTTGTCCCAATTTGAGAATTTCGGCTCTTGTTTTTTTATATAAATCTGCTGCTTTCTTGGCATTCGCTGCAGAAATATTTTCTTGTCCGTCCCATGAACGGAACGGATTGTCAAGGTTTTGCGCCAACCATTCCGGTTTTCGCGGCTTTTGTATCCAAAGATCAAGCCCCTCTTCTTTTCTCTTTTTATAAAGCTGTTTAGCTTTTTTGGCTGCATTTTCCGGCAGGCTGCTCATCCAAAACCAATGTAAGTTAGGTAAACGTTCCGGCTCCGGAATGTCTTCGGCAGAAAAACCGAATAAATCAACCGTAGTAAAGCCCTCCAGTTTTGTAAATCGGGATAGCATAGAAAGGTTAGAAAGAATACCTGGTTTTCCCCATAGCCGCAATTCCTTCAGCATCGGATATGCTTTTAAAATCTCGGCTACATCAAGTTCTGTAATCTCTGAGCAATGCAGTTTGCCCAAGTCTTTTAGCCCCTGTATTTTAGGCACTATTTCAGTTGATGTTAAAAGTAATAAAGCTCCGTTTTCAACAGCATGTATTTTACAGTTATTTGTTACTTCACCTAACAGAATAAGTTCTTCCAACTCGTTATTCAGATAAAGATCTTCTACACCGTTCATATCAATGGAAAGACTATGTAAATGCGCATTGGAAAAATCCAATTTTTTTTGTTGATGATTTTCAAGTACCAGCTCATCTAAAAATGGACATGATTGTAAATATTCATATAAACCGATATGCCATTTTTTACATGCCAAATAGGATAAGCATGGAAAGGCTTTTAATTCCAGCACATTTTCAAAAGGAACATCATCATGTATACGATATCTGGAAACGGCCATTTCTTTTCCGGCAAATATAATTTTTTCCTTACTGCTCTCCGCTTTTTTAAACGCATCTCTTTGCTCTTTAGGAATCTCCTGCCATTTAAGTTGACGATATACTTCGTATCCGTTTCCCCAAGACCTTGCATAGGTATTTGTGCTTTCATCGGTTAATGGCTGCATGTTACCGATTAACATATGGTTCGCAGGCACCATGACATCAACATTACAAAGATGCAGGCCTCGTTCCCAGTACATAAAGTCCTGATAAAGCGGCTTTAGTAAAGGTAATTCTTCCTCTTTGAGAGGCTGTTCACCCGACCAATCTAACCAGAGCAGCACTGCTTTCGGTTTTTTCTCACCTTCCTCTATCTTGGTTATTTGGCACGCAGTATATTTTTTTAAATGTGAATTATACACACAGTATACATCGCCGGTTTTCGCTTTCATTATCGGAATTCTCCTTGTCATTTTTTATTTTCTATAAACATCTGATTGCTTTTTTAAATTTTATAGCGGATTATAATTTTTTTCCGTAAGATAATAAATAAAAATCATTGCCGCCCCCTTTAATATCAAAAGTTATAGATAATATATCATATATTTTTTACCTTTACAATAGAATGATAAAAAAGAAGACCTTGACAGTACAAAAAAGGCGTGGTAAACTAAGCGTCATAATAACTATAGGAGGCTTTTTAATGAAAAAGTATGTACCGGAACCGTTTAGAATTAAAATGGTTGAGCCCATCAAAATGACAACGCGTGAGGACCGTATCAAATATCTTGAAAAAGCAAAATACAATATGTTTAACTTACGCGGTGAAGATGTCTACATTGATTTATTGACCGACAGCGGAACTAATGCAATGAGCGATAAGCAGTGGGGCGGCGTTATGGTCGGAGATGAGGCCTATGCCGGAGGAAAAAGCTATTTTAAATTGGTTGAAGCAGGACAGGATATCTTCGGATATGAATTCATCCAGCCCGTCCATCAGGGCCGAGCTGCAGAAAAGGTTTTATTCCCCTTGCTGCTCAAAAAAGGCCAAGTTGCTATTTCAAATATGTTCTTTGACACAACCAGAGCTCACGTAACCTTAGCCGGAGGAAGACCTCTCGACTGCGTATGTAAGGAAGCAAAAAAACCTTCCGAATATGCACCTTTTAAGGGAAACATGGATGTCGAAAAGCTTGAACAGCTTATTAACGAGCACGGAAAAGAAAAGGTCGGAATGATTGTAATGACTATTACAAACAACTCTGCCGGAGGACAAGCCGTTTCAATTCAGAATATCCGCGATGTTGCCAAAGTTGCAAAAAAATACGGCATTTTGTTCAATATTGACGCAGCTCGATTTGCAGAAAATGCCTACTTTGTAAAGCAAAGAGAAGAAGAATTTAAGAATAAGCCTATTAAAGAAATTATCCGTGAAATGTTCAGCTATGCAGACACCTTTACGATGAGTGCCAAAAAAGATGCTATCGTTAATATGGGCGGTTTGATCGGTATTAAAAACAATCAAGAAATCTATCAAATGATTAAGGGTAACTGTATTTCTTTTGAAGGATTTATTACCTACGGAGGCCTTGCCGGCCGTGATCTTGAAGCCTTGGCTATCGGTTTGTACGAAGGTATTGATGAAGAATATTTAAAATACCGAAACGCTTCTATGGAATACCTAGCCTCTCAGCTTCTTGATGCAGGTGTTGCCATTCAAAACCCGGCAGGCGGACACGGTGTTTATGTTGATGCCAACGCCATGTTCCCGCACATTCCGTACTATCAATTCCCCGGCCACACTCTTTGCGTAGAGTTATATAAAGAAGCCGGAATCCGAACATGCGACATCGGTTCCTTTATGCTCGGAAACGATCCCGAAACCGGAGAACAAATCAAATCCGAATTCGAATTTGCCCGTCTTGCAATTCCGAGAAGAGTATACACACAATCTCACTTAGATGTTATTGCAGGAGCTTTAATCAACATTAAAGAAAGAGCATCTCAGGTGAAGGGCTACAAAATTATCTGGGAACCCCCGATTCTTAGACACTTCCAAGCTCATTTGGAACCCATAAAATAACAGCTCTTTTAAGTAAGCATTCATACCGATTAGTCTTGTAAGCTAATCGGTATTTTTTTGTAAAATTATAATATACCGGCTCGTTCTGCCATACATCTCATAATGATGTCATCTTGTGAAGAGGAAAAAGTAATTTCAGTGAACCCCTTATCATCGTAATCGGTTATTTTTTGATCATCAGCCCATATTTTCTCTTTTACATATTGACGGCAATGCGTTTGGTTGAAAAAAAAACGTTTTTTTGCTATGATGATATCTTAAATTGTATTTTTAGGAGATAAATATGCAGGAAAACCAAGAACAAAAAAAGCGTCAGGGTTGTTTTATGGCGTTTTTTCGTGGAATAAACATTTTACGTTTGCTAATAATAAACATCATTTTCTTTTTTTTCTTTTTTTCATTTTTGGGGGTTATGGGCAGCATACCCTCTAACACAAAAACAGTAGAGCGCGTACCGAATGAGGCTGTCCTAATGATAAATCCTTCCGGAATTCTTACAGAAAAGGAATCGGATATTTTTTTGGCCGGCATTCCCGCAATCGGGAAAAAATCGGCAGTCCTCGTTTCGGACATTGTAAAGGCGATAAAAAATGCGGCCTTCGATAGACGGATAACAAGCCTTTATTTGGACTTCTCGGAATTGAGCGGACTCTCATCGGGACACTTAAGTGAACTGGGAGACGCTTTAAAAGTCTTTAAAAATTCCGGTAAGAAAATATATGCCTATGCTGTAGGCTATTCCATTCCCTCTTACTTTTTGGCTTCTTATGCAGACCGTATAGGCATCGATCCGCTGGGAGAAGTCTCCTTTGCAGGTTTTGCTTCCCGTCCGGTCTTTTTTAAAGGATTGGAAGAAAAATTCGGCATCAAGTGGAATGTGATACAGGCCGGAACCTACAAGGGTATGGCAGAAACTTATTCGCGGGATAGCCTTTCTCAAAATGTAAGATCCAATTTAAAATCCATGTTCGATGATTTATGGAATAAATACACTTCGGATATTGCAGCGAATAGAGGTATGCCGCCCGAAAAAATTATAGCTTTCGCCGAAAACAATAATGCCCTTATAAAAAAATGTGAAGGAAACGGAGCGAAGGCTGCTTTAGAAGAAGGCTTTGTTACCGATATTGCCTCAGTCGATGAATTTGCTGCAAACATAGGTTTTGCCGATAGTAAAACATTTTCGGTAAATGTAAACACAATAGGCTCTGCTTCATATAATGCAAATTTTGCAGAAATGCCCTCTCAAAATTCTATAGGTGTTATTCATCTAAACGGAGCGATCTCTTCTACCGGTACAGGGCGTATAGATGACTCTGCCGTAAGTTATAAAATTGTAGAACTTTTTGATATTGCCCAAGATGACCCGACTGTAAAGGCTATCGTTGTAAGAATAAATTCAGGCGGAGGAGAGGTTTTTGCTTCGGAAGAAATAAGACGGGCTATCGACA
This sequence comes from Treponema denticola, assembly GCF_024181645.1. Classification (NCBI taxonomy): domain Bacteria; kingdom Pseudomonadati; phylum Spirochaetota; class Spirochaetia; order Treponematales; family Treponemataceae; genus Treponema; species Treponema denticola. Next base: position 2,593,703 of record NZ_CP058624.1, read on the forward strand.
GAGCTAAAGCATCAGGTTTACCTGTTGTAGTTTCCATGGGTTCTGTTGCCGCTTCAGGAGCTTATTGGATTTCTTCTTCTGCAGATTATATTTTTGCAAGCCCTTACACAATTACCGGCTCAATCGGTGTATTGGCTACAGCTCCATCCTTTAAGGAAGCCGTAAAAAAATATCTGGGCATAACAAGCGATTTGGTTTATTCGGGACAAAAGCCTTCATATTCCGTTTTAGAAGAACCTTCGTTGGAAGAAAAAGAGGTAAGGCAGCTGGAAGTTATGCACATATATAAGACATTTATCGAAACCGTCGCAAGAGGAAGAAACCTTCCGGAAAAAACCGTTGAAGAGTTAGCCGGCGGCCGTGTCTATTCAGGTGAACAGGCCTTAAATTTAAAATTGGTTGATGCTTTGGGTTCTTTGGACGAGGCCGTAAAATATGCTGCAGAGCTTGCAAACATAAGCGGACAATATTCCGTAAAGGAAATAAAAAAGCCCCTGCCTTTTACGGAAGCTTTGGTAAAAAGTATTTTAGAAGATATTGATGCTTCGACGCTTTCGCAGATGAACTTTGCAGATATCAAAGCCTTCACTGACTTTTTAAATTTAAAATCAAAAAAAGGCATCTATGTTTACAGCCCCGAATATCTTATTTGGGAAAACTAAACTTGCGGTAATGGAGGAAGAGATATGGCTATAAATTGCGGAATTGTGGGTTTACCCAATGTAGGAAAATCGACTATATTTTCGGCTCTTACAAGTGCGCCGGCTGAGGCTGCTAATTATCCGTTTTGTACAATAAACCCCAATGTAGGAATTGTAAGTTTACCCGATGCCCGTTTAAAAAAATTAGCTGAACATTTTAATCCCAAAAAGGTAATTCCTGCAACCGTAGAATTTGTGGATATTGCAGGTCTTGTAAAGGGAGCTTCAAAGGGAGAGGGTTTAGGGAATCAGTTTTTGTCCCATATCAGAGAAGTCGGAGTTATTGCCCATGTTGTACGCTGTTTTGATAATGATGATATAGTCCATGTTTCGGGGAAAATAGATCCGGCTTCCGATATTGAAACGATAAATATCGAGCTCGCTCTTGCCGATCTTGCAAGTTTGGATAAAAGAGCCGAGCGTGCCGAAAAGGCGAGCCGCATGGGCAAGGAAGCTCAAAAAGAAGCTGCCGTTGTAATGCGGGCTATCGAAAAAATTCGCCCTCTTTTGCAGGAAGGAAAGGGCGCCCGCCTTGCCGACTTGACCGATGATGAAAGAGATGCAATCTACGACACCCATCTAATTACAATGAAGCCTCAAATGTATGTTTGCAATGTAGATGAAACAGGTGCCCAAGACAGTAATCCCTATATAGCGGCAGTTAAAAAGATTGCAGAATCGGAGGGGGCCGATACCGTTGTAATTTGCGGAAAGTTTGAGGCCGAATTAGCCGACCTTGAAAGTGAAGAAGAACGCCTAAGCTTTTTAGCTGAGGTAGGCTTAGAAGAATCGGGCCTTTCACAGCTTGCAAGGGCTGCTTATCACTTAATCGGGCTTAGAACCTTTTTTACGGCCGGAGAAGATGAGTGCCGTGCATGGACAATTCATGCCGGGGATACGGCTCCAAAAGCTGCCGGAGTTATTCATACCGACTTTGAAAAAGGATTTATAAAGGCTGAAGTATACAGCTTTGATGACTTTGTAAAATATGGAAGTGAACAAAAGATAAAGGAAGCAGGGCGTTACCGTCAAGAAGGGAAAGCCTATGTAGTAAATGACGGTGATGTTATGTTCTTTAAATTTAATGTTTAAATTTTAGATAAATTTTTATAAAAATGCTTGACATTTTTATCCGTTTTAAGTATACTCAAGCCACACACAAACGATACACACTGTTTTTCACTAGACTCGCTCATTATCCTCCTTTTGGGTGAGTCTTCTTTTTTTGTTCCATTTTATTTTTTTACATAAGTTTATGTTTGTATAGTTTACCTTTACTCTGCGGTTAGGTCAAAAACCGCATCCAAATCAAGTCTATCGGTCTTTATTTGAGAAAATAAAATATTTTGGTCAAGCTTCGCATCAAAGGGAGAGTTTTTAAAAAACTTAAAAAACAGTGAGCTGTGATTTTTGGTGTCTTGGTCTATTTCTACAAAGAGCTTGTAGGTTCCGGCTATGTTCCGTTTTGCAAAAATATACAACCGCTCTCCGTTTTTTTGACCTGCTGCCGCAGCCTTTGATTCTGCTGCCATAAAAAAACTTTCATCGGCCGTTATGCCGGATAAGGCAAAGGAGCCGAATTCTTCCAACATATTTTTTCCGTTAAAATTAAAATTCTTTATTAAAACGCTTTTTTTATTTTTGGACTCTACTGTTTGAATAGGGAATCCTTGTAAATTATCCTTTGAAAGTTCCTCGATAATTTTGTTTAGAACATCAAAGCCTTGATCGTCATTTTCGATGAGGGTACTCATCAGCCGTTTTGCAAAAGCTCCGCCTTGGCTTGAGTTTAAGCGTTCTATCATTTCGGCAGGGCTTATTTTTTTTCTTGTTAAGGTTTTTTCAGTCTTAGGCTGATTGGTTGTTTTTAAAAATTCCGGGGCAGCCGGAGCTTGAGGTATTACAGGGTTTATTGTATTCGGTTTAGGGATTTCCGGCATACCTGGGATAGGAGGAACGGAAGGAATAGGAATCGGATTAGAGTTTTGCCCAATCATAGGCAGGGACATAAAGATAGAAAAAATCACTGCGATTATAAAAGGACTTATCGGCATATTGGCAAGCCTGCTTTCAACGGTTTCAAGCCGAGCCTGAAGACTTAAAATAGTTTTTTCCAAACGCCGTTTTTCTTTTTCTAAGGTTCGCCGCGGGTCTTCTTCTTTCTTTTTAGAAATTGTACCCCGGACAGTTGCAGGGCTTGTCTTATTTAAAAACATTTCTTCTGCCTCAGCTCTTTTTTCCGCATTGCCTATATTGGCTACAAACTTCATCGCTTCATAACCGATGGCCGGGTTTACATCGTAGGCACTGATTTTTTCGATAGCAGTTGCGGATGCCCTCGGAAGGCAGAGCACCCTATCGACATAATCCTCATATCTTACGCCGGCTTTTTTGCAAAGAGGCCGAGCCTTTCCAAGCAGGCGGCCGAGTTCTTTCATAAGTTTACCGTCTTCTACCATTATGACTTGTCTGATTTCATCGGTTAATTCCAAAAGCTCGGGCGACTCCTCAAGAGTGATTTTATAAAAACCTTTTTTTTCGGCCTCAGCCAAAAGGCTGTGAAAGAGAGTCCAAAACTTGGGGCTGTGTACCCGCGTTGAATAAAAACCGCCCTCTTTTTCACACTGCTTGTGATGAGTATATTCATGCACAGCTGTGTAAATAAGTTCATTATCATTTGCAAAATTCTTATTATGAAGAATAATTTCGTGCGTGTCCGGCTTATAAAGCCCGTTTACCTTTTTGCTGCTCTTTCCCGTAAAAACAACAGAAAACTCAAGCTCCGTATCCGCCGTCTCAAGCAAAATTTCTTTAACCCTATCTTGATTCATAGTTGCATTATATACTATTTAAGATAAATTTTCAAAGAGATGAGGTTTGTCAAGACCAAAAAATATTTAAACTTCGAAGGCTTTCACTAATTCATTAAAAACATCTTGACTGTCATAACACGTATCGATCAAATACAAAAAGCGGCATAGAGAGGAACAATCTTTTTTTTATTTTCAAAGCCGAAATTTTTTGAAGAAAGTTTTACGGCATATTCCGGTTCATATGTTTCCATATAAACCTTTAGGCTCTTTGCTCTGGTATTATCTGCCGATTTTACCTCAATAGGAATAATCTTATCTTTTCGTTTTATGATAAAGTCTATTTCCGCTTCCCGCTCGGATTCCCAATAATAAGTTCGATAACCGTTTATAGAAAGCTGAACCTGTACATAGTTTTCCGTCATAGCGCCTTTAAAATCATTTAATTCATCATTCATATAAAGTACATCATTTGCCGACAAATCTTTTTTTGCAAGCAGTAGGCCCAAATCAGATACATAAACTTTAAACGAATCTATATCACGATAGTTTTCAAGCGGCTTTTTAATCCGGGTTACCTTATAAACAAGAGATACAATACCTGAAAGAGACAGCCATTCGATTGCATTTTCAAATTCTGCTGCCCTTCCTCCTCTTTTAATCATTTTATATTGAAAGCGTGTATTTTTTTTTGACAACTGAATGGTTATGTTATCATAGGCAAGTCTGGTTTTTTTTATTTCATTTAAGTTATTATACTTACTCATATCATTTAGATAGCTTGCCAGTATAGTATTTTGAATGTGGCGGACAAGGATATAATTTTCCGTTTCAATAAAAAGTTTTACACATTCGGGCATTCCTCCCACGATGAGGTATTTTCTATAAAGAATCATTGCCTTATCGTGCAAGGCAGCGGAGAGGGGGGTATTTGTATCAAAGCTTTTTTTTATTTCTTTTACGAGAATTTCTTCGCCCATAGCAAGGAGGAACTCTTCCATGTCCATAGGATAGAGCGTTTTCATATCAACCTTACCAACCGGAAAAGAAAATTTTTTTCTGCTCACGGCAACGCCGAGAAGACTTCCGGCAACCAGAATATGATACTCAGGTGCTTCTTCATAAAAGTATTTTAGTGCGGTTAAGGCTTCTTCACAAAGCTGAATTTCATCAAATACAATCAATGTTTTTTCTTTTACGATGGACTTACCCGCAATATTGGAAAGTATAGGAAGCAGGTAATCGGGGCTTAAGGTTTCTTTAAAGGTTTCATTTAGCTTAGGATTCATCTCAAAATTGAAATAGACTACATTTTCATAATTTTCTCTGCCGAACTCTAAGATAGAATAGGTTTTGCCAACCTGTCTTGCTCCTTGCAATATGAGTGGTTTACGATATTTGCTGTTCTTCCATTTTTCCAAATCCTTGCTGATTTTTCTGTACATATCCATTCTCCCGTGCTTTATAGTAAAATTATATCAAATATTTGTGTATTTATCAAGGATAATTTTATAAAAAAACACACTAAAACACAGGAAAAGCTTTTAGTCTCAATCCTAATTGAATTTTAAGTGAACAACCAATGTTCTATGCAATTTATCGGCGAAATACATATATATTCGGGTTAGGAATTTTAATCCCTCACAATGTTTTAATGCTCCATCAAAAAATCCATCGACCTCTATAAGTTTTGTATCAGTAATATTTGCAAATTCCTTTGGGTTATCGACACTAAAATACATCTTAGCATTAACATTACCGGTCTTTTGAACATATTTATTAGCTAATTTTAATCCGGTAGAATTTGTTGCGTCAAATACCAATTCTCCTTTAAGAATTAAAGACTTCATTTTTTTAATCATCTCTATAATTTTACCTTCATCGAAGTACTGATATACTCCCGAAACAACAATCATAGTCGGCAATGAAGTATCTATTTCTTTTACCCAATCAAGAGTAAACATATCCCCTGAGAGCAGTTTTTCATTATCTGCATTTCCTAATACTTTTTTTCTGGTATCTATAACGTTAGGTAAATCTATTTGATAAAAGTTAGATTTAACATTATTGATACGATTATAGGCGGTTTCTAAGCCGGCTCCTAAAAACACTACATTGCTTTGAATATTTTCTTCAAGAAATTTTTTTACCTTTTTATCGATTGTTTGTTGTCTGCAAACACTAGCCATATAAAAATATTCGGTAGTATTCTTTTCTATGTTATCCGTCGGTATATATTGTTTTAATGACAATGCTTTTTCATCATAGAAAAATTTAGGAAATTTCTCGGATGCATATATTCTTGCTGCAAGCGGGATATATAATGTATCTTCTACACCATCAAGTAAGTTTTTTGTACTCATATCATAATTCTCCTTTTATTATAACCATTATAACATAAATATTTATTTTTGTATCGGATTTATTATCGGAATTTGCGTCCATGGGTAAATGTAAGGTTACTCCTCGTAAATAACGGTTGTATTCTTTCCGGCTTTTTTTGCCTTATATAGTGCTGAGTCGGCTTGTTTGATAATCTCAGCTATAGGTATATCATTTGAAAATCTGCTTATACCGGCACTAAAACTTAGTTCGGAATTTTTAAATTGAGTTAAGCAGGTTTTTCTAAAAGACTCTCTGGTTTCTGCTATCAGCATATTGGCATGATTCTTATCAGATTTTATTATCGTCAAAAATTCATCACCGCCGTAACGGAATGCAGAAAATGAATCCCCTAAGTAAGGCTTAAAAGTTTGTCCTAAGATTCTTATTACATTATCACCATATTGATGCCCATAGGTATCGTTGATTTTTTTGAAATTATCAAGATCTATCATTACAACAAATAGCTCACCCTTATAATCTTGTAATTTATTAATATAAGTTCTTAATGCCGTTCGGGAGTACAGACCGGAAAGATCATCTATCATCATTCCGTACCAATATTTTTCCTTTTCCTCGATTGCCTTTAATATTTTAGAGTGTTCTGCTTTGTTGCTGTTAATAACGAATTCTGCCGTAACATGAGCTACTATGAAAATAAAGACCATGACTATAAAATCAGAAATATACTTGCTTGTTATAGTATGATCTCCGTCATACTTTATAACAAAGACGGCTAAGATTGCTCCCATAAAAGATATTAATGATGTAAGTCTTGTTAATTTTTTATCGTGATAAATAGTTGACAAAAAAATCATTAATAATAAACCTGCATAAATTGTAACAAAAAGTTGATGGACTACAATATAAAGAAAAGATTGCAATAAGGAGCTCATCATTACAAGATAATTTTTCTTTTTTGAGTCGTAAAATTTTTGATTAAGTATTTTTGTGATAATATATAATAGAAAGTTAATAACAAAGGGTAACATTATGTATTTTAAAAAATATTTGTTAAAAGATAAGGGCATTTGGTTTTGAAAAATAAAATAGTAAGAGAACTCAAAGCAAAATGCAATAATAATAATTACAAGTTGAATCCTTATGTGAATCAATCTAAAGTATGTCTGTAAAGAATTTATTTCATCTTTTGCAATTTTCGTATTATCATTAAAAATTTCATATAGGCGGTCTTGAGCCGTATTGCCGCCCTTGGTTTCATAATTATACTTTTTCATATTTTGTCCTCACTAGAAAATAATATTTCCGTAAAGACGTCATTATATCATAATTTTAAAGATATTTTCAACAGATAGAAAAATAACCGCAGGAAAGATATTTGCTTTCCTGCGGCATGAGTAAGAGCTATTTAAGCTTCTTTGCTTAGCATATAGTAAAGACTTTTTACAAGGGTTCCTGTGGCATTTTCTTTTAGGTAGCCGAATTTTTCGGTAATGTAGGCAGTTCCGGCTATATCAATGTGAATCCACGGGATATCTTCTTTTGCAAGAAAGGAACCGACGAATAGACCGGCCGTCATCATTCCGCCTAACTTTCCGCCCGAATTTTTTATATCTGCAACTTTCGATTCGTTCATTTTTTTATAATATTCGATAGTAGGCATTCTCCAAACAATTTCGCCGGCTCTTTCATTTGCCTTAACAAGTTCTGAAAAGAACTCATCATTGTTTGTAACTGCACCGCTGACCTGTTCTCCAAGAGCTGACACACAAGCGCCGGTAAGGGTTGCAAGGTCAATCAGCTTAGTAGCTCCCAAATTATTTGTAGCATAATAAACGGCATCGGCTAAGGTTAAGCGGCCTTCAGCATCGGTGTTAATAATTTCGATAGTTTTACCGCTCATTGAACCGATAATATCGCCGTTTCTGTAGCCGTCTCCCGAAATCATATTTTCGCAAGAAGCAACAACAGCGACAACGTTTACCTTTGCTTTGAGGTCGGCCAGTGCGTGCATTGCTCCGATGACCGTACCTGAACCTCCCATATCCGTGAACATATCAACCATGCTTGTAGCCGGTTTAATTGCGTATCCGCCGCTGTCATAGGTTAAGCCCTTACCGACAAGAGCGATTTTTTCATTGGAACCGGGATTATTGTAGTATTCCATAACGATGAGTTTAGGTTCCTTGGTGCTTGCTCTGGCTACGTTGAGGAAGGCTTCCATTTTGAGGTTTTCAATTTCTTTTTTGCCGTGGATTGTAACCTTGACACCCTTTGCTTCAAGTTTTTCTTTGGCAATTTGGGCCAGAGTTTCAGGATAGATTACATTTGCCGGCTGGTTTACCAAGTCTCTGGTTAAGAAAACCGCTTCCATGAGCTTGACGGCTTCGTTTATACCTTTTTCGGCTCTGTCTTCCTTGCCTTTTTCAGGATTATAATTAACCGTAATTTCGGTTTGTTCTTTACGATCGCTTTTAAACTTATCATATTTATAGGTGGCATGGAGCATACCTTCTGCAATAGCCTCAGCCATCTTATAATTACATAGATTGTTAAGTTTAGGGATGTTGAGCTCGACTTCTTCTACCTTATTCTTTAAAAGCTCACTTGCTGCGTTAAAAAAGGTTTTTCTTAAAACTTCCAAGTCAATTTTTTCTTCTTTACCCAGACCGATAAAAAGCTGAGCTTTAAGATTGGAGTCGAGAGTATAATAAACCTCTTCCGCTTTTCCGGAAAATAATTCTTTTTCCTTCAAATGATTAAGATAGCCGCCTTCAATTTTCTCCTCAAAAACCAACTGGGCAGCTACACCGCCTTTTTTTGCAATATTAAATTTCATAGTTCCTCCAAAATTGTATTAAAGTTATGCTTACTTTACAATTAGAGTATACATCTTTTATCGATTAACGGCAAGATACATAGAGATTATAAGAATTTTTTCAATCTACCTAACCGCAAAATCCAGCATGTACACCGGCAAAAAGTCTATGCCGTCTTCTGTTTTTCTATCTTTAGAGGAAACTAAGATTGAGGAGGTTAGGACCTTGGAATATTTTTTACGGAATATCTTTAAAGATTCATGTCTGCCCATACCCGAAGATTTTACTTCTATTGCCTTTACTTTTGCACCTTGAGAAATTAAAAAATCAATTTCATAATAGTGGGTGCTTTTTTCTTTATCCCAAGTGTGATAATAAAGCTCATGATCTGCGGCGGCTATCATTTGGGCTGCTGCATTTTCATATAGATAGCCAAGATTAGCCGGTAGTTTATCGGATAATAATTTTGTGTAAATGTCATTAACAGCCTCCGGCCTATCCATAAACATAAGACTTATAAAAAGCCCCGTATCTGCCAAGTAAAGTTTATAGCTTTCAGGCGATTTGGTCAAAGAAAGACTGATTCTTGGGTCTGTAGTATTATAAGAAATAAGGACGGTTTTTGAATCAATCAAATCATAGAGTATTTCTTCATCTTTTACGCTTTTTCGTTTGCCGGTAGCTTGTGATTGGATATATCTTTTTCCGTTTTTTGAAAGTTGGGCAGGTACGGAATGATATAGGGCTGAAACCCTGCCTGAAGGATCTATCTTTTTAAAGTCGTCTTCATAAAGATTTATAATACCTCTTTTTATTTTATCGATTTCGGTAAAATTTTTTCCCTCCAAATATGCTTCAACTGCCTGCGGCATTCCTCCTACGGCCATATACAATCTAAAATCTCTCATCCATTTTCGGTGTATTTGTCCGCCGACACTCTTCCCGCTTTTATATACTTCTTTGCTTAACTGATAGGTATTCCCTTGAATTGCCGATTGGAATTCTTCAAAATCCATAGGGTGAACAGCAATTTTCATTTCTTCTGACGGAATCAAAATATCCTTTACATTTTTTTTAATTGAAATCAAGGATCCTGTTTCAATGTAGTGGTATCGGCCGTCTTTGACCAAGTATTTTATTGCCTGCCGTACCTTTGGGAAAAGTTGAATTTCATCAAAGATAATTACGCTGTCATTTTCTATCAAGTTTTTTCCTGTCGCTGCCTGTAATCTCAAAAAGAACATATCAAGGTTATGAATATCATCAAAGCAGGATTTTACGGCATTGGATATATTTGCAAAATCAATCAAAATATGGGAAGCATACTCATTTTTAGCAAATTCTTCCGCTATGGTTGATTTTCCAACTCGCCTTGCTCCCTCCAAAAGAACACTGTAGGATTTTGAATTTTCATTTTTCCATCTTAATAATTTATCATAAACTTTTCTTCTAAAAACCATAGTATGCCTCACTTTCTTCAAAATTATTTTAGTATAAAAACGTTGTTTCTTCAAGATTTTAAAAGCCAAATAATGCGGTTTCTTCAATATTATTTTAGTATAAAAACGTTGTTTCTTCAAGATTTTAAAAGCTAAATAATGCGGTTTCTTCAATATTATTATATTGAAAATATGTCATTTCTTCAAAATTTTATGGAATTTTGCTGATTTTTATATAAATTACAATATTTATTATAAACCGGTATTATTATCTTGTCTAAGACCTTTTTTTGTGTTACACTTACCAAAGACGTTGAAGGTCTTAGGAGTTTTTTATGATGAATAAAATAATTGAATGTGTTCCCAACTTTAGTAATGGCCGCGATCCTGAAGTTTTGGAAAAGATTATAGCCCCCTTCCGCGGAAAAGAAAATGTAAAACTGCTTGATTATGAATCCGACAAAGATCATAACCGCTCTGTTGTAACCGTAATCGGTGAGCCTGAAGAGCTTAAAAAAACCGTAGTAGAAGCTATCGGAATAGCAGCCAGCCTCATCGACTTGCGCAAGCATGAGGGAGCCCACCCCAGAATGGGAGCTACCGATGTTGTGCCCTTTATCCCGATTAAAAATTCTACAATGGAAGAATGTATCGAATTATCCAAAGAGGTTGGAAAACTCATCTGGGAGCAGCACAAGATACCCGTATTTTTATACGAAAAATCGGCATCTGCCCCTGCACGTGAAAACCTTTCCAATATCCGAAAGGGACAGTTTGAAGGAATGGCTGAAAAGGTAAAGCAGCCCGAATGGAAGCCCGATTTCGGCGGAACGGAAATTCATCCTTCTGCAGGAGTTACAGCAGTCGGCTGCCGAATGCCCCTCGTTGCCTTTAACGTAAACTTGGCAACAAACGATCTTTCAATCGCAGATAAGATTGCAAAAAAGGTACGCTTTTTAGGAGGCGGTTTACGCTTTGTTAAAGCAATGGGTGTAGACCTTACGGAGCGCGGCATTGTTCAAGTTTCAATGAACATGACGGACTATACAAAGACTTCTCTCTATCAGTCCTACGAAATGGTAAAGATGGAAGCAAAACGCTATGGCGTAAATATCGTCGGTACCGAAATTGTCGGCCTCACCCCGATGGCAGCCTTAATGGACGTTGCTTCTTATTATCTCCAAATCGAAAACTTTGAATTCAGCCAGATAATCGAGGCAAGATTACTCGAATAGATTTGATATAAGAATTTTTAAAAAACAGATTATCGGGAATGCTCGGTAATCTGTTTTTTTATTTTATGCTGCTTTATTCTTGCGGCTAGTGGCGCTTTTCCGGTTTGCAGATATTTGAATTTTCTCCATTCCTTGACCAAGCCCCTTTTTTATGCTAAAATGCCTCGAATTTAGGAGTATAATGCGTGGAAGAGATAGAAACTAAGGAAGGCGGAGCCGTAATTCCGATTCCTATCGAAAATGAAGTAAAAAGAGCCTACATAGATTATTCAATGTCAGTTATCGTAAGCCGAGCCCTGCCCGATGTAAGGGACGGTCTAAAACCCGTTCACAGGCGAATCCTTTATTCAATGGAGGAAAAGGGCTTACGCAGTTCAGGCCCCACCCGAAAGTGTGCTAAGATTGTAGGTGATGTATTAGGAAGTTACCACCCTCACGGCGACGCTTCGGTCTATGATGCCCTCGTCCGCCTTGGACAGGACTTCTCTCTCCGCTATCCGGTTATTTATCCTCAAGGAAACTTCGGAACCATAGGAGGCGACCCGCCCGCAGCTTACCGATACACGGAAGCTAAGATGGCCAAAATAGCCGAAACCATGGTCGAGGACATAAAAAAAGAAACAGTCGATTTTATTCCGAACTTTGACGATTCTACAAAGGAGCCGACCGTTCTTCCGGCTAAATTCCCCTTCTTGCTTGCAAACGGTTCAAGCGGAATTGCCGTCGGTATGGCAACCAATATGCCGCCCCATAACTTACGCGAAATAGCCGATGCGGTTTCAGCCTACATAGACAATCCCGAAATCGAAATAGACGAGCTTTGTAAATATATGAAGGGCCCCGACTTCCCGACAGGCGGAGTTATCTACGGACGGAAGGGAATAAAACAAGCCTTTAAGACAGGCCGCGGAAAAATCTTGGTACGCGGTAAATTTACAATCGAGGTCGATAAAAAAGGAAAAGAAACTATAGTCTTTACCGAAGTACCCTATCAGGTAAATACGACCACCCTTGTATCCCGTATCGGAGAACTGGCCCGCGAAAAAATTATAGACGGAATCGCAAATGTAAACGATGAAACTTCGGATAGAACGGGATTGCGTATTGTTATAGAGCTAAAGAGGGGGGCTATTACAAAGGTTGTTTTAAACCAGCTCTTTGCAAAGACAGCTCTGCAATCTTCTTTCGGAGTTATAAACCTTGCTCTTGTAAACGGAAGACCTGAAACTCTCAACTTAAAACTTCTTGTAAAATACTTTGTTGAGCACAGAGTCGATGTAGTTACCCGCAGAACAAAATTCGATTTGCGTAAGGCGGAAGAAAGGGCTCATATCTTGGAAGCCCTCATCGTCGCCATCGACAACATAGATGAAGTTATCAAAATAATAAGGTCATCCCGAGATCCGCAAACGGCAAAAAACAACTTGATGGAAAGGTTCGGCTTTGATGATGTTCAAGCTCAGGCCATAGTCGATATGCAGCTAAAGCGTTTGACCAGCTTGGAAATTGAAGACCTCCGAAAAGAGTTACAGGAATTGCAGGTTCTAATCGCTCACTTAAAAGACCTCCTTGCCCATCCCGAAAAGATTTTAGCTCTAATAAAGGAAGAAACTAACGAGATAGCTGAAAAGTTCGGAGATGAACGCAAGACCGATATAGTAGCCGATGAGGTTGAAGAGCTCAATATCGAAGACCTTATCAAAAAAGAAGAGATGGTTATTTTAATTTCTCACCTCGGATATATTAAGCGTATTCCTGCCACAGCCTATAAGAGCCAAAACAGGGGAGGCAAAGGTTCCAATTCCGCAAACCTTGCCGAAGATGACTTTTTGGATCAGATTTTTACTGCCTCAACCCATGATTACATTATGTTTATCACAAATGCGGGAAAGGCCTACTGGTTAAAGGTGCATGAAATACAGGAAGCAAGCAGAACAAGCCGCGGCTCTCACATAAAATCCCTTCTTTCCGTTTCTTCTGATGAAGAAATTACGGCTGTTGTTTCCTTAAAAGAATTCGACGATAAGACCTATCTTTTGATGGCAACAGCAGGCGGTGTTGTAAAAAAAGTAACAACCGATAATTTTGCAAATGCAAAAACCCGCGGAATCATAGCGATAAAACTCGATGAGGGCGATAAACTGGTAAGTGCAATTCTTACAGGCGGCAAAGACGAAATTATGCTGATTACCCGCCGAGGTCAAGCCCTCCGCACAAGCGAAGAGGACATCCGCTCTCAAGGGCGTTCGTCGCGAGGTGTTACCGGAATAAAGCTTTCTTCCGAGGATGAGCTTACAGGAGCGCTTCGAGTAACGGAAAATCAAAAAATGCTTGTTATGACCGAAAACGGTTACGGCAAGCGCGTGGACTTTTCCGAATTTTCAGCTCACGGAAGAGGAACCGGCGGACAGCGCATCTATACCCTTTCGGAAAAAACGGGAGAAGTTGTAGGGCTTCTTACGGTTTTTGATGACGATGAGGTTGTCTGCATAACGGGTCAGGGAAAAACTATCCGCATCAATGTAGACTCTGTCGGCACTATGGGAAGGTCTGCACAGGGTGTAAGAATATTGGATATTGAAAGTCCCGATATGCTTATCGGGCTTGATGTTGTTGCCCGCGATGAAGAATAGGTAAAGTTTATGAAAAAATTTGCGATTATGGGCTTGGGTACCTTCGGAGTAAGGATGCTGGATGAGCTTATAAAAATCGGAGCTGAGGTTATAATCATCGAGCAAAATAAAGATCTTATCGAAATGTATAAACCAAAGGCTTCTTCTGCAATTGTCCTTGAAGAAATAAGCGAGCTTTCGGTACGCAAAATTCTTCCCTCCAAGGTGGATACGGTAATCGTAGACTTCGGCCGCAAGGTGGAGCTTTCAGTAATTAGTACGACAATCTTAAAAAATTTAGGCATTGCAAATATTGTTGTGCGTGCCCAATCCGACGAACACGGAAGACTTTTAAAAACTGTCGGAGCCACCAGTGTAATTTATCCTGACAGTGAAGCAGCTAAAAGAACAACCCCTATTTTAGCCGCCGACCTCCTTCTTAAATTTATGCCTATTTCAAAAAATCTTGCCCTTGCCGAAGTAGGAGTGGAAGCAAGATATGTCGGTAAAAGCCTTGCCGAATCCAATATCCGAAAAGATATGAGCGTAAACATCATAGCCCGCCGAAAAAAAGAAAGCGAAGACTTTATTTTTATGGATGACCCTGAGTATAAATTCGAAGATGATGATGTTCTTTTAGTTGTTGCCTCTGAAGAACACATCTATAACTTTTCCGGCGGAAAGATAAGCCTAAAAAATAATTTAAAAAAAGATGGAGAGATAAAACCGTCAATCTTTAAAAATCTTTTTTCTTCAAAAAAAGTATAATTGATAATTGGGAGATTGCCGATTTAAAAGCCTAAAGGAGAGTATGCTATTATGGAGAATCTATCTTGCTCAAAGTGTGTTTGTGATGAAACCGATCTTCAATTAAAACTTAAAAAAATATCAAAAAATTTATGGAAGCTGGCTTATCCTACGATGATTTCAGCAGGCTTGCAAAACTTTTATGATATTGTCGATATGGTTTGGGTAGGACAGATATCTAAGACGGCTCTTTCAGGTGTTACCCTCTTTTCTTCCATATATATGCTTTTTACTATTTTAAATGAAGTCGCAGGGGCCAGTTCCGTGTCGATGATTTCTCAAAACTACGGCCGAGGCGATATGGAAAAGACTCAGCGTATTGCCGAACAGACTATCAGCTTTAAGGTTGTCCTTGCAGTAATATCTGGCTCCCTTTTGGCTCTTTTTTTAAAACCGATTTTATGGTTTTTTCTTCCGGATCAAGAAGTTTTAAATTCCGCTTTAGAATACGGATGGCTTAGAATCTTTTTTATTCCTGTAATGTTTTCTTCGTATTCGGTAAATACGATTTTTAGATGTACCGGAGATGCAAAAACACCCTTGCACATTATGATAATATCCACCATCATAAACTTGGTTTTAGATCCTGTTTTTATGTTCGATATAATTCCCGGAACAAGCATCCCGGGCTTAGGTATGGGTGTTTTTGGTGCAGCCCTTGCAACGGTAACAGCCCGAACTATAAGTTTCTTATACGGATTTTTGATTCTCTTAAGCGGAAGGCGCAAGGTAAAAATAAGCTTTAAAGGTCTTTTTAGACTTGACAAAAAAATAGATACCGACCTTTTACTTATAGGACTTCCTTCAGGTATTAATTCCCTCGTCCGCAGTTTTGCTCAGGTAACGATTATGAAATTCGTAACAGTTTACGGTGCCGATGCAGTTGCTCTTGCAGGTGTCGGAGGTAAGCTTTCACAGTTTGCTTTTATGCCTATTTTTGGATTTAATATGGGAGGCGCAACTCTGGTAGGTCAAAGCCTCGGCCGAGATAATGTTAAGGAAGCAAGACTTACTTCTAAGATAAACGCTTTTATGTCAGCCTCTGTAGTAGGACTTTTTGCAGTTATAATTATGGGAACGCCTCAAACTTTTTTGCGGTTTTTCTTCCCAAATGATCCGTCGATGCTTTTGCAGGGAAGTTTAATGCTGCGTATATTTTATCCGTCCTTTATAATTTTATCTATGGGATTGGGGCTCGCTGTGGTCTTTTCGGGTTCGGGTCATACAAGGCCCATACTTTACTCTACCTTGGGCTCTCGATGGTTTGTACAAATCCCGTTTTTATTTTTGGTTGTAAATATTTTACACCTTCCCTTATTTGCCGTTTGGACTTCATATATTTTTTCGGAGGCAGCCGAATTTATGGTTATTCTATATCACTACCGCAAAGGGGTTTGGTGTAATAAGAGGGTTTAAAATTTGCTGAGTTATCGACACGGTTTTCATGCAGGAAATCAGGCCGATGTTTTTAAGCACTCGGCTCTCTTTTCTTTTTTAAAACTCTACACCCAAAAGCAAAAGCCGTTTACGGCCTTCGATTTAAATGCAGGAAGCGCTTCCTATAATCTTTTAAGCGAGTGGAGTTTAAAAACCGGCGAAGCGGAAGAGGGGATAATCCGTTTTTTAGATTTATATAAAAAAGAAAAACTGCCTCTTCCGATACCTGAAGACCTTAAGGCCTATCTGGATTTTTGCCTAAAAAATTATGATAAAGATTCCTCTTATGCCGGTTCTCCCGAAATTATCCGTTCATTTTTACAAAAAGAATCCGATTTGATTTTATGCGATTTACATTCTGCCGAAGCTGAAAAATTAAAAGAAATTTATAAGCGTGTAGAAAATGTTCATGTACATAAAAGGGATTGCTATGAGGCTGTCAGGGCTCTTACGCCGCCTCTCCCTATCCGGGGCTTTGCCTTATTTGATCCCAGCTACGAAGTCGACTCGGACTATACAGCGATTGCAGAAGCTGTCGAAAAGGTCTCTAAAAAATGGCCTATAGGCATCTTTATAATTTGGTATCCCATATTGAATCATAAAATTGAAGAGTGCCGAAATTTAAAAAGCCGAATCAGTAAGGCCATGAACAATAAAATATTAAACATTGAGGTTAAACATTTTTCAAACAAGATAGATTCTGAAAATGAATACGGCTTACAAGGCTCAGGCCTTTTAATCACAAATCCGCCATGGGGCTTGGAAGAAAAACTGAAAGGAATTTGTGAGTATGTTGAGAAAGTAAGTGTCAGGTTAGATTGAAGAACTATAAGTTTTAATTTTTCTCCCTATGATTATGTGAAAATTCATAGTGAAATAAAAAAGTATTTACTATAGGCATAAAGGTATTATTATGGTATAATAAAACCATATATTTAATTGATGATAATAAAAAAATAGTTACTATAATGCATATATTTTATGCAAAACGTGATTATGGAAAATTATTATAACCGTTAATGCATACAGTTACACAATAATTACTGCACATAAGCAAAAGATTCTATGACAATAAAAGAACTTGAGAATAAATATTGGTATATGAGTGAACTCAAAGCACTAGCAAAGTCGCTTGAAATTCCTTTTGATTCAAGAACACGAAAGGATCAGCTTGAAGACATGATTATTCAATTTTTGGAAATCGGAACGGTAAATAAAAAGAATAGTTTTCGGATTAAAAACCGGAATATAGACATATTGAATAATCATAGTTATGTTAAAAATTTTAGAAACAAAAAAGAAACATGGGAATTCATCAATAGTGAAATGGATAAACGAGTTCCGGGATTAAAACCGAAATCAGGCGCAAAATATTGGCTTAATCGTTGGATTGAAAATAAGCTTTCTAATGGCGAAAAAATAACTTATAATGATGTCGTTTGCGAATATATTCGATTAAATAAAACTGAAGAAAAGCTTCCGCAAATTCCATCCTGTAAATTTAATAACTTTATAAGCGATTATCTGGCAAATGAAAAAAATGCAACAAGAAAAGACGCTTTAGAGGCATGGACTATGCTAAAAGATATGAAGGTAAAAAAAGATTATATAACATGGAAAAAAATAAACATCCATAAATAAATTTGTCAGATACAATGGAGGACATTATGAGCGTATCATTTTATATTAACAACAAAAAGATTTTTTTAAAAAGTAAAACACCCATGACCGTAAAAGAATGTTTAGGGTTTTCTTCACAAAAGATAGAGCAATTTGCTTTTGATGAAACACAAAATAATTTCGATTTAGAAAAATTCTATAACTCGTCTGTTGCCGATTATGAATGTTTGCTATGCGGAGTATATGGGGAAAGCTCTCGCGGGTTTGAGCTCTCTTTTGCAAAGGAGTTTAATCAGTATGTTGTGAGAGTTTTCACGCCAAGCACAAATGAAGATTGGCAAATTGCTCTCACCTATATTAAAGATTTAGCCCGGAAGTTAGGGAGTGATATTGTCAGTGAAAGAGGGGAACATTTTACAGTCGAGGATATTGATCAATTTAATTATACCGAGGATATCTTATTCGGAATAAAATCTTATTTTGAAAATAAAGATACGGATGAGTACATCAGTTTTGGAATTTTCCGCGAAGTAGCTATTAACCATACGATTGTCGAAGGATTTTTAAATTCTGAAAATCCAATAGAAGCATTTAGTAAATTCTTTAAAGATATTCAGTATTTAGATGCTTTTTCAGCAAATCAGATGTTTTTTGAGGATAATGCTACAAAAAAAATTATTGGGCTTTATACTTTAACCCAAGAAGTAGAAACCATTTTGCCCTATAAGCCGAGTGTAGAATACAGGAATATAAACATAGTAAAAGATGAAGATATAAGTTCTTGGAAATTATCCCTAGTTATTATTAACGGCGATCCGGATGATGAAGAATCTTATCAAGGCGCAGGAGATATTGAATATCAGGATTTTATAGCACGCCTGTCAAAAGACAAATATCGATTCATAGATGCTAAGTATATTTTAGTTGATGCTTTAACACAAGAAGAAATTTTGAGTATACTAAAATAAATATAACTTGACAATATATATATATATATAATAGAATAATAAGTGTAGTAATTATATAAAGATGTTTTAATGTCAAATAAACCAAAGTTAAAAATCTTCTCTTTTTATATATTTTTATTTTTCTTGTTTTACTCGGGGCTCAATATATTCTTTTAGATTTATATTCCTCTCAATATACTTGCGCGTTTTGCAATTATCCGTTTTGGGCGTAGAAAATTGCAGATAAAAAAAGATATGGTAGAAAAATATTTAAACCCGAAGATGTTTTTTAATTTCTACCGCTTAATCTCAAAATGACTGAAGCTCATCGTAAAGGAAGCTCTTCCCTGTGTGGCTGAACGGAGGTCTGTGGAAAAACCGAACATCTTTGCCATTGGAGCTTGAGCGTGTACAATATCGGTACTTGCCTTTGAATCCATGCTTGAGATTAAGCCACCCCTCTGAGTGATTTGGCTCATGGCATCTCCGACGAATTCTTTGGGACTCATAATGTCCACAGCCATTACCGGTTCCAATAGCACGGGGTCGGCTGCACTGCAAGCATCATCAAAGCATTTTGCGGCGGCGGCTTCGTAGGCGAAGGGTGTTGCCGTAAGTTCATTGTATTTTACCGAAACAAGTTCTACCTCGATGTCGGTACAAGGATAACCGACCTTGATACCCGAGCTAAAGCAGCCTTCAATAGAACGCTTAACGGCTTCTAAAAGCTCTTCGGGGAGAGCATTGGTGCCGCCCGAACCGGACTTCTGGAAGGTTTTAACTTTTGAAATAAAGCGGTTTCCGCTTCCTCTTTCAAGGGGACGGACAGTAAGGGTAAGTTCAGCTTCATTGTCTTTTCCGCCCAGCTGTTTGCTGTATTTTTCGGTTTGAGTTTTTTCGGTAGTGATAGATTCCCTGTAGGTAACCTGCGGATTTCCGACTCTGGCTTCTACCTTAAAGTCATCCAACATTCGGCGGGTTAGAACATCTATATGAAGTTCTCCCATGCCGGAAATTATAAGCTGCCCCGTTTCGCTGTCTTCTCGGCTTGTAAATGTGGGATCCTCCTTTGAAAGAATTTCCAAGACCTCTTTTAAGCGGTCGCTTTCCGATAAGCTTTTAGGTTCTACCGAAACGGAAATAACAGGTTCGGGGAATTGCATGGATTCAAGCAAGAGAGGCTGTCCCTCGGAGCCAAGGGTATCTCCTGTCTGAGAGATTTTTAAACCGATAAAAACGGCAATATCTCCGGCTTGAACGGAATCCATTTGTTCCGACTTATTTGAATGCATACGCAGGATTCTGTTTACGCGTTCTCTTTTCTTTTTTCCCGTATTAAAAACTTGATCGCCCGATTTGATCTTACCCGAGTACATTCGGACATAGCAAAGGCTTCCTGCATCCTTATCATATTGAATTTTAAATACAAGGCCTAAGGGAGCCCCTTCTACCTTGCACGGAACCGAGAGCTTTTCTTCCTTTTTGGGATTAAAGGCCTCTGCCGGAAGAACCTCATCGGGGGCGGGCAAAAAGTCGACGACTGCATTGATTAAGGGTTGAACTCCGATATTCTTTCGTGCAGACCCGCACAAAAACGGAATATAGCTTTGATTTAAAACCGCCTTTCTTATTTCTTTTTTGATAAGCTCTTCGGGGACATCTTTTCCTTCGAGGATGAGCTCGGTGATTTCGTCCGAGGCAGAAGAAATAGTGTCGAGCATTTTTTCGCGCCATTCTTCCGCCAAGGCAAGACGGTCTGGAGCTATTGCGGTATACTCGTATTTTTCGCCCTCGGTTGCGGCATCCCAGTGAATTTCTTTCATTGCAATAAGATCGATGACGCCTTCAAAGCTCTCGCTTGCTCCGATAGGAATTTGAACAGGCATGACTTCAACGCCGAATTTTTCGTGCACATCTTTTAAAACTGCAAAAAAGTCGGCCCCGATTCTGTCCATCTTGTTCACAAAGCAAATGCGGGGTACCTTGTACCGGTCTGCCTGATGCCAAACGGTTTCGGTCTGGGGCTGAACTCCTCCGACTGCACAGAGGACTGCAACGGCTCCATCCAAGACACGCAAGGAGCGTTCTACCTCGGCCGTAAAGTCCACATGCCCGGGAGTGTCGATTATATTTATCTGAAAGTTTTTCCAATAAGTAGTGGTGGCGGCACTTTGGATAGTGATTCCCCTGTCCTGTTCTTGTGCCATCCAGTCCATGGTTGCTTGACCGTCATCTATTTCGCCTATCTTATGAATTTTTCCCGTATAAAACAAAATACGCTCAGTCGTGGTGGTTTTTCCCGCGTCTATATGAGCCATTATTCCTATGTTACGCATCTTATCAAGCATTTTCACATTCTCCAAAATCTTATTTAAGCGAAAATAATAGCAAAAAAATCAAAAAAAAACAATCGGGGAACTGTTGGAAATTCAGCGGTTATAAATTGGTAATCGTTTTAGAAAATTAATATATTCATTGGTCAAAAGAAAAGCTGCTCAAAATACCGATTAGCTAAAGTTTGAGCAGCTTTTGTGATTTAGTAAAATAAATTACTATTTTAATTTAACTGCTGCTCCGTTTATCTTAACAGACACAGTGGCTTTTCCATTTTCATTAACAATTTTTGTTTTGGTGCGTACAAAAATAACAGCATCTGCTTTTAAGGCATCTGCTTTTTCAACCATCTGGTATATAGCATTTGCCAAAGCGGCTTCATATGGCGTTTTGGGCCTTATTACTGTCGCTTGATCCATATTGAGGTAAATTGCATCAAATGCATCTAAACTACCATAAAGTCCTGTATCTCCTTCAAATAAGCCTACAGAATTTACTACATTTGAAACCTTACCCTCGCCGCTGACTCGCTCAAGTACAGTATAGGAATCAAATGGAATTTCAGAGAAGGCAGGCTCACTGTGTCGCATTCTGCTTATTGACATTTGTTGACTACTTGTACAAGATGTTAAAATTAATCCTACAGCCGCAACTAAAAAACAAAAACTAAAAAATCTTTTCATTATATATCTCCTAAAAAATAGATTTTATATAAACTAATTAATATAGCATTATATCTTAAAAACAGGTCCAAATTTAAGACTAAAAGAGTTCATAAATTCGAGAGGATTACGACCGGAAACTCCTGCACCTAAACCATCTGTAATAGAAACAGTAATTCCAATCTTATCATTAAAAAAATATGAATAGTCAACACGAATAGCGAAAGCGCCCGGCTCTAATATAAATTCAAAGCCGTCTCCTACTGCCGCTTGAAAACCGGCTCCCACGCTTATGTTGTGCTTTTCTATTTTTTTTGAATACCCCAACAACAGCTCTCCGCTCCAGCCGCCTAATAGCCCTGAATCATATTGATCATATAAGCTTGAACTTCCATAGTGATGACCCCATCCTTCACTCTCTCGGGAAAAAGATCCTTTCCCAAGAAAAAATGTATTATTAACCCAAATCGCAAATCCCGATTTTTTTGCATACATAAAGTCTAAACCGAATAGGCTTAAATTTGCATTCCCGACATCCATATTTGCATAATTTCCATAACCCACTGTGGGTAGGAGCAAATATTGACCGGTTTTTTTACCTATTTTGTTTGTACCGCTATTTCCCTTTACGCCTTTTTCAAAAGGAGAACGATAGGTACCTTTCGGTAAAAACGTTTGAGGAAAGCAAAGAGACAATGTAAGAAAAAAAATCGTTGCCGATATATATAGCTTTTTCATTGCAAAATTCCTTTATTTTTAAATCGATTAAACGCAGATTATACTAAATTAAAAAATAAAATTTGTCAAGGCTTGTTTAAATTTATGATATTTATTTCTTAAAAGATTAATGTTCTTCAAAAATTAAGAAAAATAGACACTTATGAATTTATCTTTCTAATCCAAGCCCTTGAGTGAAGTAAAGTTTATATGTTATAATAGAAAAGTACGCAGGGTAACTTGCGGTAAATATTTTTAGAGAGGTAAATTATGGATAAAGTAAAACTTGAAAGAATGAAAAACGATAAAGGTTTTATTGCGGCATTGGATCAGAGCGGAGGAAGTACTCCTAAAGCTTTGGCTGCTTACGGAGTTCCCGAAACGGCATATTCCAATGAAGATGAGATGTTTGATCTTGTTCATGCTATGCGTACAAGAATAATCACAGGAAAAGCCTTTAATTCCAATAATATTTTGGGTGCAATTTTATTTGAACAAACAATGGAGAGGGAAATTGAAGGAATGCCCACAGCCGACTTCTTATGGGAAAAAAAGAAGATTCTCCCATTTTTAAAGGTCGATAAGGGGCTTGCCGACTTAAAGGACGGCGTTCAGCTTATGAAACCGATACCCAATTTGGACGCTATATTAAAGCACGCCGTAGAAAAGCACATTTTCGGAACAAAGATGCGCTCCGTTATAAAAGAAGCAAATCCTCAAGGAATAAAGGCTGTTGTAGATCAGCAGTTTGAATTGGGTATTCAAATTGCAAAGGCCGGGCTTGTTCCTATTATTGAGCCTGAAGTAGATATTAAATCTCCCGACAAGGCCAAGTGTGAAGAAATTCTCAAAAAAGAATTGGAAGAACACCTTAAAACATTGCCGAAAGACTTGCTTGTAATGTTTAAACTCTCAATTCCGACAAAAGAAAATCTTTATGAGGAATTTACAAAGCATCCTCAGGTAGTCAGAATGGTAGCCCTATCAGGCGGTTATTCCAGAGATGATGCAAATAAGCTCTTGGCTAAAAACAGAGGTATGATTGCAAGTTTCTCCAGAGCTCTTGCCGAAGGCCTTTTTGCAAGTCAAAGCGATGCCGAGTTTAATGCAACCTTGGAAAAAACAATCAAGGGCGTTTACGAAGCTTCAATAACATAGTTCTTATCTTTTCTAAGAGCTGCAGCTTTCGCATTCCTCGACTTCGAGGGAGCGGCTTCGCACATAATAGATTGACTTAAGGCCTTCTTCCCAAGCCTTTACATAGAGCGAAAGCACCTTGCTGAAGGTAAATTCGTTTGTAATGTAAAGGTTTACGGATTGACCTTGGTCAATATGGCGTTGCCGTAAGCCTGCGGCTCTTATACTCCAGCCTTGTTCAATATTGTGGGCGTTTTTATAAAGCCAATAGGTTTCCGGTGAAAGAGAGGGGGCAACCCTAGGCATTAGAGAACCTTTTTTCTCTTCTAAAAAATACTTATTCATAATCGGGTCTACGCCGGCAGTTGTGCCTGCTATAATCGAGGTTGAGCTTGTAGGTGCGACGGCCAAAAGATAGGCATTCCTCATTCCGTTTGATTTTACTTCCTCTGCGAGAGTCTTCCATTTTTCATCAACATAATTCCGTTTTTTAAAATACTCTCCTGTCTGCCAATCACTTCCTTCAAAGTAAGAATAGGAGCCTTTTTCTTTTGCAATCTGTGAAGAAGCTTTGATTGCTGCATAATTTATTCTTTCAAAAACTTTATCTGCAAAGTTAAGGTGCTCTTCGCTTTCCCATGCAATGCCGTTTTTTGCAAGAGCATGATGATAGCCCGAAGCACCCAAACCGATTGACCTGTATCGGCTATTGGTAATTTGTGCATAGGGAATAGGATAAAAATTTAAGTCTATAACATTGTCCAAGGCACGCACTGCCGAAGAAACGATTGTGTCAATTTCTTTTTCATCGTTTACATCTATGTTTCCGAGAACAAGGGAAGCCAGATTACATACAACAAAGTCTCCGGGGATAGTAGTTGTAGCAACGACAGTATCTCCGTCTTCAGCTTTTATTTCGATGCTTTTAGTTTTTATCTCGCTCATATTTTGAGAAATTTCTGTGCATAGGTTTGAGCAGTAAATCATTCCCTTGTGGGGGTTAGGATTTGTTTTGTTTGCATGGTCGCGGTTAAAAGCAAAGGGGGTACCCGTTTCGACAGCCGATTTTAAGATTAAACGAACCAACTCTTTTATAGGAATTTCTCTTTTATTGATGCGGGAATCGGCAACGCAGTCTTTATACCTCTTTTCCCATTCTTCTCCGTAAAAATCTTCGAGGGCATAGCCCTTGATTTTTAAAATTTCATGGGGACACATTAGGTGCCAAGAAGCATTTATATCATCGCGGACTGTTTTCCAAAAAAGATCGGGATAGCAGACTGCCGGAAAAACATCGTGGGCCTTCATTCTGTCATCTCCGTTATTGGTGCGGAGCTGTAAAAATTCGGGGATGTCCTTGTGCCAAACATCGAGGTAGACGGCGACCGAGCCCTGCCTTACTCCAAGCTGGTCAACGGCAACAGCCGTATCGTTTGCAAGTTTTATCCAGCGGATAATTCCGCCTGCCGCTCCCATAAACCCGCGTATGGGCGAACCGACAGCCCTGACCTTCCCGAAGTAGAGCCCCATACCTCCTCCGAATTTGGAAACCTTGGCAAAATTATCTATGCTGCGGTAAATACCGTCAAGAGAATCGGGAACCGTGTCTATAAAACATGAAGAAAGCTGATGATAAGGCTTTCGGGCATTTGAAAGGGTTGGTGTCGCCATCGTAACTTTTAAGCTGCTTGTCATATCGTAAAAACGCCTTACCCATTCAAGCCGGTTTGATTTTTCTTTCATTGCCAAGTGAAGAGCAATGCCTAAAAACATTTCCTGAGGCGATTCAAGAACGGTGTTTGAATGAGTGCGAATAACATAGCGGCGTAAAAGAAGGTCTAGGGCGCTGTAGGTAAAAAGTTTATTTCTTTCTTCGTTTATAAATGAAGCAGCCTCTTCCAACTCATCTCGGCTATAGGCTTCGCAAATATATGTCCCGTAAAGACCTTCGTTTTCAAGGTATTTGATTTTTTCATAAAAAGAATGAATCTGCCTTTTTTCAAGCTCGGTTTTTAGTTTTAATTTAAATTGAAGCATTAAAAGGCGAGCCGCAATAAATTCCCAATCCGGGGCATCTTGGGCGGTTAGTTCGACGGAGGCCTTAATAAGCATAGCGAGGGATTCGGTCTCGCTCATATTTTCTTTTCTAAAAGAAAGGAATTTATGTGCAAGCAAGTTTAGGCTGTACTCGTCCGAAGTAAAGTCGTTTTGAATCTCGGTAAGAATAGGCTGAATTTCTATTGTATCAAAAAAGCGGCTTATCATTTGACGGGAATCCCGCCTCTTTGTGCGGCCGACACGGTAGAGTATAAAGTTTTTTACTTCCGCATAGTAGTTGTGCTCTATTAAAGTTTTTTCTACCAAGTCCTGAATTGTTTCGACCTGAACAAGACTTCCGCTTTTGGTAAGCTCCAATATGTCTTCTTCTATTTCTTTTACCAAGGGCGGAATGAGAGTATCTAAATCTTTATGCGGAGAGTTTTCCACACTTTTAAAAGCGGAGCGGATAGCTCCTTCAATTTTTTCCGGCTCGTAATTTTTAGTTTCACCGTTTCGTTTTATGATTTGCATTTTATTTTTCCTTTAAGCGTCTTAAAATTATGTTTGCTGTTCGATCCTTAGTTATAAGTAAAAGGCCTGCACCAAGCCCTGCAAAAATAATAAAAGAAATAAAAACAGGAACTCCTTGTCCGATAAGTTTTCCGAATGAAGCAAATGGAGAATAAATCTTATCCTTTAAAAAATAAAGGGGAATTGAGGCTGCAATCGAAAAAACAAATATTTTTGCAATAAATAAAAGGGCCGGGAAGATGAGCTTTTTTATATCAAGAGCCTTGTTCTTTTTTAAAAATATTAAGAGAATTATTGTGTTTATAAATGAAGCTATCGTCAGGGCAAGAGCGATGCCGTTTCCTCCCATAGGGCCTGCCAAAATAAGAGCGAGCAGGATATTTACCGCAAAGCAGATTATCCCTGCGATTGTCGGGGTCTTTGAATCGCTTTGGGCATAAAAGGCAGGAGCTATAATTCTGTTTGCTGCAATTGCAAAAAGCCCGATTATATGAAACTTAAAAATTCCAAATGTTAATTTTACCGAAGCATCATCGAATTTATTGCTTTTGTAAATGAGGATGATTAAATTTTCTCCCGATAAAAGAGAGAAAAAGGTTGCGGGTATTGTGATTAAAGCTATCACTTTTATAGCTTGTAATAGTACCTTTTGAAATGTCTCCCAATCTTTACGAAGGGCCAAGGCCGACATTTCGGGGAGGATTACCGTGCCTACAGAAACGGCAAATATTCCCAGCAACAATTCTTGAAGTCTCATAGAATATTGTAAGCTTGAAGCTATTCCAAGACCTGCCGAGGTTGCAAGCGAGGTCGAAACTAAATCGTTTATTTGATAGGCTGCCATGCCGATTATGGTCGGACCGATAAGGGCAAGGACTTTTTTTGTTCCCGGGTTTGAAAAAGTTTTTGCAAGGCTTGTAATCTTAAAACTAAAACCCGTCTTTAGAACAAAGGGTAGCTGAAAAACCGCCTGCACAAGGCCTCCTGCAACAACACCGTATGACATTGCTGCTGCAGGATCTCCAAAAGGTTTTGCAAAAATGTAGGTAGAAGAAATGACGATTATGTTGAATAAAATAGGCGTAATGCCTGAGGGGGTAAAAATCTTTACTCCGTTTAAAATGCCTTGAAAAAAGGCGGCAACCGAAATTAAAAATAAATACGGAAACATTATCCGTGTTAAAAAAACGGTAGAATCATAGTCTGCAATGTTTTTAAAAAAAAGTTTTACTATCAGCGGAGAAAGTATTATGCCCAATGTAACTACAATGGCTGTCGAAAAACTTACAAGAGTAAAAATAGAATTTAAAAACTCGTTTATTTCTTTTTTTGTTTTTTCGGATTCTTGCGAGTCTTTGTGCTTTTGCAGATAGGCATTAAAGGTCGGAATAAAGGCAACGGTTATGCTGTTTTCGGCAAAGAGCCTTCTAAAAAGATTGGGAAGCATAAAGGCTGTGGCAAAGGCATCCGCCAATGGCCCGGTCCCTAAAAAATGAGACATAGTCATCTGGCGGACAAGTCCTAAAATCCTTGACCCGAAAACTAAAAGAGAAAGTTTTGACCCGCTTTTTACGAGAGATTTATTTTTATTTTCAACCTTACCCATAACAATAAAGGATTATACAGGCTTAGCGTTTATAATGCAAGAGTCTGCCGATATAAAATCTTTACCGTTTAATCAAACCTTAAACTTGCCGACTTCAGCAGCCAGATTTTCAATACTGGTTTTGTTCTTTTGGGTTATTGCATTTACTTCCTGAACTGCTTTGTTTATCTGAACAGCACCTGCTGCCATTTCGTTCATATTGTCGGTTATCATACGGGTTAAGTTATCAAGCTTCAGCATTTCCTCTGCGACCCCCTCACCGCCTTTCAGCATCTCTTCGGAACCGGCTTGCACTTCTACCGTTACCGTATTGATATTTTTAATTGCTCCGAGGACCTCTTTGCTTCCGTTCTCCTGTTCTCGCATCGCTTCGGTAAGGCGGTCGCTCATCGATTTTACCTGTTCGGACAAATTAAAAATCGTATTGAATTTGTCTTCGGCGGTTTTAGAAGAAACCGAAAGAGATTCTATTTCGCTCGATAAGGTTTTAAGCGTAGACGTTATCGTCTTGCCTTGAGTTGCCGAGTCTTCAGCGAGCTTTCTGATTTCATCAGCTACAACGGCGAACCCTTTGCCTGCTTCGCCTGCGTGGGCAGCTTCAATAGCGGCGTTCATTGCGAGCAAATTGGTTTGGCTTGCAATATGCTGAATAACACTTGAAGCTTCAATGAGCGAGCCGGACTCTTCTGCAATTTTCTGTGTTACGCTGTTTGAGGTTACAATCGTTTCTTTTCCGTCTTCAGTTGCCGATGCAAGATTTTTAACAACATCATAGGTTTTTTCAAGCGTTTGAGTAATGGATGCGATGTTGGCAACCATCTCTTCTACTGAGGCCGAAGACTGAGCAACGCTCGCTGCCTGATGTTCGATACTGTTATTCAGCTGTTTTATAGTGCGTACAATTTGTTCAATTGTAGCAGCAGTTTCTGTTACGCTTGCAGCCTGAGTAAGGGTTTGGCTCTTGACCCCTTCAATATTTGCACTGATTTCATTTATAGCACTTGCCGTTTGAGTCATATTGGAAGCAAGTTCTTCTCCTATGGCTTCCATTGAAATCGAATTTTCACCGACGTTTTTGATTGCGGCGCCTATTTTTTCAATTGTTTGATTGAAGTATTCGGATAAATCGGTAATTTCATCATTTCCGGCAACAGGAAGGCGAACAGTTAAGTCTCCTTCTCCATGTGCAATATCTTTTAACGCCGTAACCATTTTTCGAATAGGCTGGAGCATATAGTGAGCGACGGCATATATAACGGCAAGAGTAATAATCAAAATGATAATACCTAAAATTCTTATACTCATCCTCAAATCGTCTACCGTTTTTATGAATTCTTTAACCGGTGCTTTAATAATGACCGTCCATCCGGTAATTTTGATCGTCGCATATGAAGCGATATTTGAAATATCGTCATAATCATAGTAGCCGAGCTCACTATCATCGGTATCAAGGGCATGCTGCAAAAATTCCGCTAGGGAAGCAAGGTTTTTATTGTTCTTACCTTCTTCAATCATATTCCTCTGCTTGGTTACCATATCAAAATTTTTGTGTGCTATAACGGTACCCTTTAAACCGAGTATATAGCATTCACCTGTTTGCCCGACTACGATGTCATCGATTTCCTCAGAGAGGAGCTTAGCCGGAACGGCCGCATTGAGTACGCCAATTACGGCATTATTGTCATCATAAATCGGAACTGCAAAAAGGATTTGCATATTGTTTGTTATGTGTGAAATTGTAGGCTCGGTAATAAAGTTTTTACCCTGTGAAGCGGACTTAAACCATTCTCTGTCACTTACGGACATATGAAGTCCGGCTCCATCATATCGGTTGCCCTGCATATCGCAGATGCCGAAATAGTCTATCTTTTTGTTGCGTTCGGCTTCTTTTATAAGAAGTTCTGCTTTTTCGGGTAAAGTCATCGAATTGTCGCGTAAAAACGGCATGCGGGCCAAACCTTCAATAAATTGAACAACGGAAGATACTCTTCCATCGATGACTTCTGCTATGTCGGTCGCTTTATCGGTTAGATGTGCTTCTACTTTTTCAAGCACGGCTTTACGTGCATTTCTTATCGTAATTAGAGCTGCAATTGTGAGCGCAGCCGCAATTAAAAAGCCGAAAATTAAAACCAGTTTTTTTCGCAATGAAAACCGCTTTTTACCTGTTTTTGCAATCTGATTTTTCTCATTATTTTCCTTATAGGAAATTCCGCCGTTCTTTGTCATTTTAAGACTCCTTGCAATATAGGGAAACCTCGAAAAACTTTTTGTTTTTCGAGGTTTCCCTTAAATTTATTCGTGCGGAGGGTTTAATACCCCGACGCTCTGCGTCGTAACAAAGGGTATTAAAGCCGACTGAACCACCTTATGAGAACAACAACCCCGACGCTTGCGTCGGGGTTGTTGATTCACGACGTTTTTTAGATTTACATTTCCGCCGTTTTTAATATACTTATTTTAGCGCATTTCGTCCAGTGTTTTTTTATGATTCTCCTTATACTTTAAATTTAGAAACCTCATTGGAAAGATTTTCAATACTTACTTTATTTTTCTGTGTAATGTCGCTTACTTCTGCAATGGCAGCGGTAATTTGATCGGCTCCTGAAGCTATTTCGTTCATACTATCGGTTGTTTCGAGTGTTATCTCGGCGAGTTTGTGCATTTCCTGTTCTATTTGAGTGCCGCCTTCAAGCATTTCAGCTGAGGCTGAGTCAATTTCGCTTGTTACACCGTTTATTCTCTTAATAGCATCAAGTACCTGCCTTCCGTTTTCTTCCTGTTCGCTCATTACTTCCAAAATAGAATCTTCTTTTTCGGAGATTTGACTAACCAAGTTGTATACATCGATAAAGGTCTTTTCCGCTTGAGAACCGGCCTCTGTAATGTTGCGTATAATTTCCGTTGTCTCTTTTATAACCGCAGCAATTTGCTTTCCTTGCAAATTAGAGCCTTCTGCAAGTTTTCTAATCTCGCCGGCGACAACTGCAAAACCCTTACCGGATTCGCCTGCATGGGCTGCCTCTATTGCGGCATTCATTGCCAAAAGGTTGGTTTGACTCGCAATATTTTGAATGATTTGGCTGGCTTCAAGAAGAGATGCCGATTTTTCGGCGATTTGCTTTACAATCTCATTTGCAGTTCTTGCCCCATCTTTACCTACTTTGGTTTGTCCGTAGACTGTTTTGATAAGCTCGTTATTTTCATTAAGCGTTTTAGCTATTTTAACGGTATTTTCTGCCATGTGCGTAATGACTGCAGAAGATTCGTTGATACTTTCGGTCTGCATTTCGATACTTGAAACGAGCCTGCTAAGCCGCCCATTGATTTGTTCCACCGTTGCAACGGTTTCGGTAACGCCGGCAGCCTGAGACATGGCTTTTCCTTTTACGCCTTTAACGTTCTCGCCTATCTGTTTAATTGCAGCTGCCGTTTCTTCCATACTGCTTGATAGCTGAGACCCGATTGAGCTCATTTTATCGGCTTCATCTTTTAAAAGGCATATCATAGTATGACTGTGTTCGATTGCGGTATTGAGGTTCATCATAATACGTCCGACTTCGTTATTCTTTTTTATCTTTACCCTATCGGTAAGGTCTCCTTCGGCAATTTTGCCGAAAACGGTTTCAAGCCGCTTAAAATAGCGTTTAAGAGCCTTTGCAAAAATAAAAGCCAATGTAAAATAAAGGACGAACATAAAAAGACCGATAAGAATCATATTTTTTAAAAGCGTATAAAAAAGCGAAAGTATTTCGTTTTGTTCGATAAAAAGAGCAACTTTCCAATCGAGGCCGGAAAGTGAAAATACTGAAACCTTCCATTTCTTTCCGTCAAGCATAATAAAAGCCGAACCCTCTTTCATTTTGTCTATTTCGTTAAAGGCAGAAATGCCTGTTTCTTTTAATATTTTTAGATTGGAGTCTGTATGTTTTGGGTCAGCTAAAATCAACCCATCGTTTTGCATAAGCATACAATAGCCGGAAGTACCTATACTGATGCTGTCTATAAACGAAGTCAAGTCCGCAAGGTTTATATCTATACCTATAACCCCGATAAATTCTCCCGCATCATTTTTTACGCTTTGCGCAATTGTAAAGACGAGGTTGCCGTCTATAGATGTATACGCTTCCGTTATTACAGGTTTTCCGTTTGCTGCTGCGGCGTTTTTGTACCAACCCCGTTCACGCGGGTCAAACCCCTTCGAAACTTGTTTATCTTTCAGCCCTATGAAGCCGCCCCATTTTGTACCCATATATATTTCTGTAAAGTCCGTATAATTCGCTTTTATAAGGTTAAATTCCGAAACAATATCCTGTTCTGTTTTTCCGTTATGCGATACTTCCCGATCCTGCACAATATAACTGTAAAGTGTTTCGTCGGCATTTTTGACGGCGGGATTTTCCGCAAGCATAGTAATGGCATTTTTTCCGTTCCGGATAAAAAGATTTATGGACTTTTCAATATTGGAAAATTGCTGCTCAGTAAATTCATCAAACTGGGCGATGTTCTTTTTATATAGCTGGAAGCCTACAACCGCACAAATAATGGCTACGATTGAAATAATTGTTACTGTAATCGCCCGTAAAAGGGAGCCGTAATAGATGCAGTTTTTTTTCTAATAGCGCCGTCCTTAGTTTTTTGGAGTGAAGGTAATGTAACTTTTTCTTTCATTTTGTCAAATCCTTTTTTCTATTATATAGAATACATTAATTATATCAATATTTTTATTTTTCGGCAAGTCACTTGGGGCGGGTTGATATTGGGTTTAAGTTAATAGGGGAAAGAAAAAGGAATTATTATGATAATATCAGCCGCCGCAATTATTCTATGAATAAATTATAAAATATTCATTGACATAAAGTAAATATTTTGATATACTAGCAATGAATAAAAGACAGAATATTCATTTCGATGTAAAATGAAAATGTACTGAGGAGGGGATGATGGCAAAAGCATTTACCGAACAAGAAAGAATCAAAATAAAAGAAAAGATATTGGAAGCGGCGCTGGAGCTATTTCACGATAAGGGGACGAAGGCACTGAGTATAGCGGAATTGACAAAACGGGCAGGTATTGCGCAGGGGAGTTTTTATAATTTTTGGAAAGATAAAGAGGCTTTGATTATGGAACTCATTGCATACCGATCAAGCCAAAAATTAAATTATATTGAAAAGAAATTTTCGAATTCACTCTCCGATCCGGCGGAATTTCTTACGGACATAATATACCGATATTCGGTTGATCTTATGGTAAAAATGCAAAAGCAGCCCATGTATGAAGATGCTTTTAAAATACTTGAAGCAAAAAGACTAAACGAGGTTCATAGGATTGAAATTCTATATGATGACTTTTTAACGAAGCTCATAGAATATTGGGAGCAAAACGGTTCGATTAAGCGGGCAGATAAAAAAGGCTTATTGAATGCGTTTAGCGGGAGCTTTTTATTATGTTCTCATTATTATCAATTTGATAAAGAGTATTTTAATGAAATGCTGCTGACATTTATATCCGGAATAGTAAATAAGTATATAGAAAAATAACGGTATAGTTTTGAAAATTTTAATTATGGAGGAGCAAAAATGATACTTGATTTTGCACAAATACATAAGGATGACATATTAAGGGCCGGCGGCAAGGGTGCTAACCTTGGAGAGATGACTGCTGCGGGAATAAATGTTCCGAAAGGATTTGTCATTACCGCAGAGGCGTATCGGGAATTTTTAAAAGAGAACAAAATAGACGAAATTATTTTACGCACTCTCGTAGAAAAGCAAACGGATGAACAGGCATTGCTATCTGCAGCCGGAGAATTTCGGAAAAAAATCATAGCAGGACATTTTCCCGCTCAATTGGAAAAAGAGATAAGAGAGAAATACGCTGAACTCGGAGAATCGGCGAGAGTTGCAGTGCGCTCATCGGCAACGGCGGAAGATTTACCCGATGCGAGTTTTGCAGGTCAGCAGGAAACTTATTTAAATGTGCAAGGCATAGAGGATGTATTGATTTACATATGTCATTGCTACGCTTCACTGTGGGGTGACAGGGCGGTAAGTTATCGTTTTAATCAGGGATATAATCAAAGTACTGTTGCGATTGCAGTTGTCATTCAAGAAATGGTAGAAAGTGAAAAAGCCGGTGTTTTGTTTACGCTTAATCCGGTAACGCAAAACAAAGATGAAATGCAGATCAATGCAAGTTACGGATTGGGTGAGAGTGTTGTAAGCGGACGCGTAACGGCGGATAATTACATTGTAAACAAGTCAGGTAATATTATTGAAATAAATATCGGAAGTAAAGAAACGCAAATCGTCTATGGCGATAAGAATACAAAAGAAGAATCGGTAAGCGAAGCAAAAAGAACAGCTCGGGCATTGAATGATGTCGAGATTGCCGGTCTTGTAAAAGCCGGATTAAAAATAGAAAAGCATTACGGTATGCCGATGGATATTGAATGGGCAATACGAAAGAACGAAATATATATTTTACAGGCACGCGCAATAACAACCTTAAAAAACAATGATGATAAAAAACTTATTCAAAAATATATTCAAAGCAAGCCATTAACAAAAAGTACAAAAGAAAATATGGCATTTCTGCTTGAAAAGATGCCCTTTGCATATCGGGTGCTGGACTTTGATTATATGATGGCGATTAACGACCAAAAAGCAAGGATATTCGCGGAAGGCGGTCTTGTTTTTAATTCAAATCCTGCAATTGATGACGACGGTATTCAAACGATTTTTAATGTCAAAAAAAGGTTATCGTTGAATATTTTTCATATCTTTAAAATAATACGCATGCTCAAAAACTTCGACTATTGTTCGGAAAAGTGTAAAAAATTTATTGCGCATTATGAAAAAGAGATAGAGCGTATTAAAACTTTAGACTTTCAAAATATGAGTTTGGCGGAATGTAGCAAATTCATGGAAGAAAGTTATGAGCTCGTTCAACAGCTTGCTTATGACAGATTTAAATACGCCTTGTTCCCGTCTTTTTTTATGAGTAAAAAATTCACAAAAATAATTAAACGAGTAGATAAAAATTATTCTGCATTTGATTTTTATTGGGAACTCAATAATAAAACAGCCGTCATTGCAAACGATATTTCACGCATAGCCGATGAGATAAAGAAAAATGCCGCTCTAACCGAAGCCATACTATCCGGAGAAAAATTCAACACCCTGTGTGCCGGCTTTCCCGAATTTAAACGGCTCGCAGATGATTTTATAAAACGCAACGGTTTTAAGTCGGATTACAACTGTTATTGTATTGAAGCAAAAACATTTATCGAAGATTCCGACAGGCTTGTCAATATTATACGCCCGTTATTAAGTGCCGACGTTCAGGATTCTTATAATGAAAAAGATAAAAAATACTCAAGTTTAATGCAGAACTTACAGCGTATTTATGGAAACAAATATCCTCGTATAGAAAAAGATATACGGAACTTTCGATATTTGCATGTTGTCCGCGAAGAATCACAATATTTGTGGGAAGCTGTCTTTTATTATGTCAGGCAGTGTATAAAGCGGATAAATATTCTTTTATTAAACAGCGAAGATTATAAACACGGAATTGTAAATCTTTTTCATCGTGAATTAATGGAAGTGCTTAAAACGGGACGGCTAACCGATGTCTATAAAGAAAAGATAAGAATACGGAATGAAAAATTTCCGCTTGCGGAAAAAGTTTGGGAAGCTTCAAAATTACTTGTGTTTGATTCAAGAGGCGATGTGCTGAAAGGAGTAAGCGGAAGTCCGGGGACTGTTGTAGGAAAGGCGTGCCTTATCTGCAAGCCTGAGGAATTTTATAAAATGCAAAAAGGCGATGTACTTGTGTGTCATCTTACGGATCCCGAATGGACTCCGCTTTTTAAACTTGCAAGTGCTGTCGTTGCAGATACAGGTTCCGCGTTAAGTCATGCTGCGATTGTCGCTCGGGAATTTAATATACCGGCAGTATTGGGTGTAGGTTTTGCCACCGCAAAATTTAAAGACGGCGATTTTATAAAAGTTGACGGAAACAAAGGCGAAGTGCGGAGCTGTTGAGATGGATTCAAAAGAGCTGAGACGGTTTAACATTTTAACAAAACCTATTTTTTCGCTGTTAGTTAAAACTTCAATTCCGACAATAGTCGGAATGTTGATCAGCGTTATATATAATTTGACCGATACTTTTTTTGTCGGCCGCTTAAATAACAGAGCGATGATTGCGGCAATCGGCATTGTGTTTAGTTTTGTCAGCATTATTCAGGCAATCGGTTTTTGGTTCGGCTACGGCAGCGGTAATGCAATGTCAAAAAAAATCGGAGAACAAGACTATGCGGAAGCGGAAATTATGTCCTCGATAGGAATTGTTCTTGCAATTATAACCGGTATTGTGATCGCAATCGGAGCAAGTATTTTTATTGTAACGCTTTCAAAACTCATCGGAGGAAGTGCATCTCAAGATGTACTCAGCTTTACCGTTCAGTATTTAAGGATTATTATCATCAGCATTCCGTTTAGTTTATATTCACTGACGGTTTATAATCAGCTGCGTCTTTGCGGAAATGTACGCGACGGAATGATCGGGCTTCTTTCGGGAATGCTAAGCAATATGGTGCTTGATCCCGTACTGATGTTTGTTTTTAAGCAGGGGTTTATCGGTGCAGGATATGCAACGCTTATCGGTCAGATTATCGGGTGTATTGTATTGACGCTCTTAGCAAAAAGGCACGAGAGTATTTCTTTCAATCTAAAAAAAGTTCAATACAGCAAAGAGCGTATGTATCATATTCTTGCGGGCGGTATGCCCAATTTTTCGCGCCAGGCAATTACCTCCGCCGCATTGGTTTTACTTAATGTTAAAGCGGCACAATACGGAGAAAGCTTGATAGCGGCTTTAACGGTAAGTTCAAGAGTTGCCGCTTTGGCTTATATGATTATGATCGGGTGGGGACAAGGCTTTCAACCGATTTGTGCAATGAATTACGGTGCCAAGCAATACTCAAGAGTAAAAAAAGCTTTTATTATTACTGTTTCCGTCGGAACAATTTTTTTAACGGCCGCCTCAATAATCTTATTTCTCTTTGCCGAAAAATGTATCGGAGTTATGTCTGGCGATAATGAGGTAATTTTTGCCGGAATTAAGATACTGAGAATGCAATGTTTTTCGCTTCCGCTTTTAAGCTTTTTTGCCGTGAGCAGTATGTTCATGCAGAACATCGGTCATTATTTTTCATCCCTCCTTATATCGATTTCACGGCAAGGCTTTTTTTACTTACCTCTTTTATATATTCTGCCCGCCCTATACGGAAAGACCGGCATTTACCTGCTGCAGCCTTTCTCCGATGTTTTGTCGTTTTTGTTTGCCGTTGCGGTAGTGTACAGGTGGTACTCGTCCGGGGCGTTCAGTTCAGCTTTAAATGCAGGATAAACGAAACCTTTAAATGCAGAGTAATCGTAATAAACGAAATTCTCGGTAAAAAGCAGTTTGGGTTAATTCATCTCGGTAAAAGCTTCTTTAAGCCGTTTTGCGCTTGCTTCCAACGCTTCCTGTTCATCAGCGGGAAGATCGCTTTCGATAACCCGTTCCGCACCGCTGCGCCCGACAATGCAGGGAACGCTCAGGCATACGTCTTTAAGTCCGAACTCTCCGTCCAGAGTCATCGAAACGGACAAAATGCTGTGCTCGTTGCGCAAAATAGCACCGGCTATTCTCGTCAGGGCTAAGCCGACGGCAAAATAAGTAGAACCTTTGTAGTCGATAATGTGGTAAGCGGAATTCCGTACTTCTTCCAGAATTTTTGCTTTATCGAAGTGCAGGCCTGAGCTGCACACACCTCCGGAACAATATTCGTCGATGCGCCGTCCTGCAACGGATGTCATCGACCAAGCCGCAAATTCGCTGTCGCCGTGTTCTCCCAAAATATAACCGTGAATGTTGCGCGCATCGACACTGCACTCTTTGCTAAGAGTGTAGCGGAAACGTGCAGTGTCTAAAACGGTACCGGAACCGATAACTCTTCCACGCTCCCATCCGGAAGCCTTGAGTGCCGCCCGCGTTAAAATATCGACGGGATTGCTCACAATCAGCATAACGCCGCTGCAGCCGCTTTCCGCGATGTCCTTTGCAATGCCGGTGATAATGGATGCATTGCGTTTCAGCAAATCTATGCGCGTTTCTCCGCTCTGTTGTTTTGCTCCCGCCGTAACCACAACGATGTCGCTGTCGGCATAATCGGCTTTATCGCCTGCGTGTATGTCGACTTGCGGCAAAAAAGGCAGACCCTGTACAAGGTCGAGAGCTTGTCCTTCGGCAAAATTTTTATTCATATCGGTTATTGCTATTTCGTCCGCATAACCACTTTGAGCCAATGCGTAGGCAAAGGTTGAACCGACCGCACCTGCTCCCACAACGGTAACTTTGCGTTTCTTTTCATCCATAGGATTACCTCCTTTTAAAAAATACTGAAATGCATACGTTTAGGCAAGGGGATTGTACAGAAGAATTCATGAACCTTAACAATGGCAAGAAGAAAGAAATAAAGCAAAATTATCACAAAAAGATTGTTATGCAAGGCGGAGAAAGTAACCCGGGTTTTACACTAGACAATTTATAAAAAAACTACTAAAATAATTATGGGTGCTAAAAAAATAGTTTTTTATAAGTGCCCTATATTTTTATATAAAGGGAGTGCGCATATGAAAATCGGATTTGGAAGCGATCATTCGGGAGTCGCATTAAAACATATTTTAATGGAACACGTTCGCAATAAAGGATACGAATGCGTTGATTACGGTGCGGCGGATTCGAAGGTTCCGGCAAACTATGCCGAATTCGGTTTAAAGGTTGCCGAAGCGATTAAATCGCGTGAAGTTGAAAAGGGTGTGATGGTGTGCGGATCGGGCGTCGGCATTTCTCTTGCCGCAAACAAGGTTCCGGGAGTGAGGGCTGCGGCGTGCAGCGAACCGTGTACGGCAAAGCTCGCCGTCGAACACAGCGACATAAATGCGGTCGCCATGGGCGTATGCATCGTCGGACCCGAAGAAGCAAAAATGATTGTCGACGCCTTTCTCGATGCCCGCTTTGAAGGCGGCGTTTACACGGAACGAGTCGACACCCTTTCCGCTATAGAAAGAAAATACGGTAAATAAACGCGGCCGCCGATTGGAGAAAAATAATGAAAAGGTCGTTAATTTTATTCAATGTATTTTGCGCTTTATTATGTTCTTGCACGAGCTTGGGGCGTGTTGGAAATGCCGATGTTAAAAATTCGTATTTAATGAAATTAGATGAGGAGTTTTCGGTTTCAGAAAATGAATATTCCGTAGGAGAAAACTTTAATTTTATTGTAGAAGCAAAAGAACCCATCAAAGGCATTCATATAATTCTTTCAAGAGAGAAATTAGACCCCCGGCAATATATTGGAAAAGAAATAGATGAAACTCCTTTTTCGGTCGGAAATATGATAATTATGGATAAAACGGAACCGAAGATTTTGTATTTTAATTCGGATTTAGTAAATAATTATTTATTTCCAAAGGAAAATACCGAAAGTACAAGTTTTTCTCTCAAAATAAAAGGTTTCGCGGAGACGGATAACAGTAAGTCGTTCGACAAACTGTTTTGCTACGGCTTTTGTGATTTGAATAAAAACCGAATAATCGAAAGCGATGAACTGAAACAAATAATAATTAATGTAAATCCCTCGTTTTCTCTTACCGATGAAAAAATATATATATCAACAGTCGGTTACAAAGTAAAGACATATTCTGAAGTTGCAGAGACATATGTTATTTATAAAATAAACAGTTTTGTCGGTTTTACTGAATTTAAAGCAACGGTTACACCGTATGTATCTAATTTCGATATGCTTTTTAAAAATGAATCTCCTTTTAAAGACGTAAACTACTATATCGTACATTCTCCCGTAACAACAAATAAAGTTTTAAATCAATCGTATAAATATGCGATGTCAAATTTATTAATATTTGATGTTACGGAAGATATAAAAGATTCCAAGACGGGATATATTGCGGCACGTAATTATCAAGTAAAAAAAACAAAAGATATTCTAAGAATTTGTGTAAATATTTCAGGAAAAATAATTTTTCCTGAAATAATTGAATACTAAAATATAACTTAAAAACGGATCTCAGCCGATTTTTTTTACGATGGCTGGCCGGTTGTTGCGGCTTTTTCTATTTCCGCAGCCAAAATTTTTG
Source organism: Treponema denticola (assembly GCF_024181645.1). Classification (NCBI taxonomy): domain Bacteria; kingdom Pseudomonadati; phylum Spirochaetota; class Spirochaetia; order Treponematales; family Treponemataceae; genus Treponema; species Treponema denticola. Next base: position 2,633,709 of record NZ_CP058624.1, read on the forward strand.
CCGATGCCGATACAGATGAGTCTCATTCCACGCTGACTATGTTCGTCGGGATTCCGGCAAGGTATTGATACAACTGCGAGTGCAGGGCTCTCATTTCGTCGGGCGCTTTCATCGAGTGCCGGTACATAAATAAATTTCCGAAGCGGCTTTTAAAAACCTGAGTAAAAATGGCTTGCAGCACCGGAGCCGGCAGCAGTCTCAAAAGGTGCATTTTCGGCGGCGAAAGTTTTACTCCCGAACGGTACAATTTTTGAAAATTGTTTTTTATTTGCCGTGCCGTATTGTTCATAATGTCCGCTTCTTTCCAAACTTCTTCCGGATTTTCGGCTTTATAATACGCATCGGCAATCGGAACAATCAGCGCCAAGTGACACAACTGCCAGCCGTGCATGTCTTTTACGATTCGGTACGGCACGCCCGCCGTCTTAAAAAGAGCCGCGAGTTTTTTCAGCCGCTCCGATGTGTTCCCGCCGATTTCGGCAAATGTCGTCGCCTGAATAAGAGGCGGCGTAAAGTCCGCTTTCAGCACGCCGTCTTCATAGCTGCCTCCCGCCCCCGGAAAGGCGGAAACAATACGCCCTTCGCCGCACAGGTTCTCCCAGTCGGCGTAAGGTTCAAGCGTATTGACCATTGTAACGATGTTCGGGCTGCCGTTCGGCCGGAGTTCTTCAAGCGCCGTATGCACTTGATTTTCTTTTACCGTCAAAAAGATAAAATCATAGATATCATCGTTTTGCAATGCATCGATAACTTTAACCTTTGCTTTATGCTGTTTGCCGTTTTTTTCATACAGTAAGCCGCGGGTTTTCAGCGTTTCAAGTTTTTTCCCTCTTGCGTACACGGTTGTGTCATAGCCTGTTTCGGCGAACGCAGCGGCATACAAACTGCCGATTACGCCCGCACCGTAAATTAAAAGTTTCATTTTAATACCTGTCCCTCAGTATAGAACATTTTTATCTTTTATGGTATACTCTCGATATAACTCATTCAAGAAATTTACAATGCCGAAAACTCTGATTATTCTTGCTCACCCTAATATTTCTCAATCTACCGTTCATAAACACTGGGCGTCTGCAGTGCGACAACATAGCGATCGCTTTACTGTTCACGAACTGTACGCTGTCTATCCTCAAGGTAAGATTGATGTAGCGGCTGAACAAAAATTGATAGAAACACACGATTCACTTGTGTGGCAATTTCCCATATACTGGTTTAATTGTCCGCCGTTACTGAAGCAGTGGTTAGATGAAATGCTGACTCATGGCTGGGCTTATGGCTCGAAAGGCAAGGCGCTTAAGGGCAGAAAAATTGCGCTTGCCGTCTCGCTCGGTGCGCCGGCCGCAGACTACCGCGCAGACGGTGCTGTCGGGTGCAGCGTTGCCGAAGTACTGCGTCCGTTTGAACTGACAGCGAAATACTGCAATGCAGACTACCGCCCGCCGTTTACCTTCCATACGATAGACAGCAACGCGGGATATAGCGAAGCTGCACGGCAAGAGGTAGAGCGGAGCGCAAGGGACTATTTAGCTTGGTTGGATGCGCTGCAACAAACATGAGGCATAATCGAATAATGTCGTATAGGTTCGGAACATCTCAGTCTTCAAGACGGTTTAAAATTCGGAATTCCCGCTTTTAGCGCAATGCGATAACGGTACCAATGTAATAGCTATGTCTGTAAAATTCTTTCTTTTAATGTAAGGGAGGAGAAAAAATGTTTTTATTAAAATTGATGGAAAGCGGCAGGGAACACCTCATTGGAGCTTTTGATTCCGAAGCCAACATAAAAGCTTTTTTGGAAAAAATTCCGGGCTTTGAAGTGTATTCCGGCGATGAGTATGGCGTCTTAGGTAAATTGCATGTTGCAGCCTTAGGCGACCTCGTTGAAATAGCTTATGGAAAGAAAAAATTTCCATTATCGAAGTTTTCGTTTGCCGATGACGAAGCCGAAGCTATTGCGATTGAGGTTGAAGCCTTTGATGACGGGCAAGCAAACACCTTTGAAGGATGCACACTCGTCGATGCCTACTTAATCGGAAACAACGAACTTAAAACTTATATCGAAAAGCGCGAGAGGAACTTTTTGCGTGTGAAAGCCGTGTTGGAAAAACAAGGCTTTTCCGTCTTTCGCGAGTATCAAGGCTCCGAAGACGGCGAAGCGGTTACATATCGGGATGCAAACGGTCAGTACCGGTTTTTAATGCACATGGATCCGGGCTTTGTTGACGACCTCCCCGAAGACGATGCCGAGTTGGAAGTATATATCAGCAAAAACGAGAATATACAGACCTCTTTAAGCTTATTGAGCGCAGTTGATGAGATTGTAACGGTTTAGTAAAACTATAAAATTGCTTTGTTTGTAAAATACAAATTATAGGAGTTCGCCCTAAGCTGTCGATTGTTAGAGAAAATTTTTACCTACCCTGAGACCTTTTCTCGCCGATTATACTTTGTACAAATTTTACCGCATCTTCCGCTGCTTTCTGCATCATGTCTCCGTAAAAGACGTGCTTTGCTCCGTCAAGCTTTATGAGCTTCGCGTCGGGGAAGGTTTTAATCGCCCGTTCCGAATACGACAGCGGTACAAGCGAGTCGGCTGTTCCGTGAATGATGAGCGTTTTGCCTGAATACCGGGGCATCAATGTATAAATATCAAAGGACAGTACATCCTCATTATAAATGCGCCCTATGGTTTTTCCCAGCAGCTTCATTGTGTCGGGAATCCGTTCCGGATCGGGAGTGCGCCGCCGAACGTAATCATGCAACACGAAAGCAGGATATAATAAAACCAAGCCCGCTACATCGGCGGGGCGCAGTGCGGCAATATAAGTTGAAACAAATCCGCCTTGGCTTTCTCCTAATAAAAAGATTTGTTCAGGCTTAAAACGAGAGTCGGCTTTTAAGTTATCGAGAATGACCGTCAAATCTTCGGCCTCGGTAAGCACCGACATTTCCGTCATTTTTCCATCGCTTTTGATATGATTGCCGCCGCCGATAAAGTCAAAAATGTATGCAGCAATACCCTGTTCCGCAAAAGCCGCAGCATAGCCTTTAACACCGCCATGGTTTCCGCCGAATCCGTGCGAAAGGATTACTAAGGGCACAGGCGATGCGCTATCGGGAAGAAAAAGTTTCCCGTATATTTTCATGCCGTTTCTTTGAAAACTTTGTTCTTCGACTTTAAAGGCGTGCACCGCCGCCTTTGTTTGTGCCGCGGCAATTGTTCCAATAAATAAAATGGCCGCCGATAAAAGCATGATTTTTTTCATATTTTATCCTCCGTTTCAATTTTAACAATATTGTCACTCTTTTTCAACCATCTCTTTGCCAAGCTCCGCTTTCAGTAAAACAAAACTATTACCGGTCAACAAAAAGTATTTACATTTTGTGTAACGACGCAGTAGATGCCCCGCCTTTTCTGTAAGCACTTTGACAAATAGGCTAGGTAGATGCTAGGAGCCTAGCCGAAATAAAACGGAGGCGTATCGGGTATACGTTGAGTATTTATTTCGGCGTAGCGACAACGCAGATGCCAGCATATTTGTCAAAGACTTAATCGAGCTCAAATGCTCCGGTGTATAGTCGGTAGTATACCCCCTTCTTCTCCAGCAGGGAGGTGTGTGTGCCGCGCTCGATGATTTCACCGTGATCCAAGACCATGATAACATCGGAATTCATAACGGTGGAAAGACGGTGAGCGATGACGAAAACGGTTCTGCCTTCCATCAGGCTATCCATACCTTTTTGGATAAGAGCTTCGGTTCGGGTGTCGATTGAAGATGTTGCTTCGTCCAAAATCATGACGGGCGGGTCGGAGACTGCGGCGCGGGCGATGGACAATAGCTGGCGCTGCCCTTGCGAAAGAGAGTTTTTATTTCCTTCAATAACCGTGTCATAACCATGTGGAAGCATTGTAATAAAATTGTGTGCATTGGCAAGTTTTGCCGCTTCAATACACTGTTCGTCGGTTGCATCCAAGTTGCCAAAACGGATATTTTCCATAATGGTGCCGGTAAATAAATTAACCTCTTGCAATACGATACCGAGTGAGCTGCGCAGGTCTTCTTTCTTTATATGGGTAATCGGTATTCCGTCGTAGGTGATAGTTCCTTTGTTAATATCATAAAAGCGGTTGATCAAATTGGTAATTGTTGTTTTGCCCGCACCTGTTGCCCCGACAAATGCGACCTTCTGTCCCCGCTCTGCAAAGAGGTTTATGTCTTTTAAAACTTTTTTATCGGGTGAGTATCCGAAGTCGACATGCTCAAAAATCACCTTACCGGTAAGCCTTGTTAATGTAATGCTGCCGTCCTCGTGCATTTCTTTCCAAGCCCATACCCCGGTGTGCTCCGCAGTTTCGGTCAGTGTACCGGCTTCTTCCCGTGCGTTTACGAGCGTAACGGTACCGGCATCTTCCTCCGGAGTTTCGTCCATAAGTGAAAAAATACGCGAGGCTCCTGCAACGGCATTGATAACCGAATTGAGCTGATTTGAAAGCTGAGAAATAGGATTGGTAAAATTCCTCGACAGCGTTAAAAACGAAGCGATGGTACCAAGCGTCAGCGTATTGATACCGGCGATAGTCGGATTAGGTATTTTTGCAATTGCGAACCATGCACCGACAAGAGCGACAATCACATACTGAAAATATCCCAGCGCATTCATAAAAGGCATGATGATATTCGCATAGGAGTTTGCCTTTGAGGCGCTTTCCTGCCATGCGGCATTTTTTTCATGAAAATCGGCTTTGACCGCTTCTTCCCGGCAGAACACTTTAATTACCTTTTGTCCGTTAATCATTTCTTCAACATAGCCGTTCAGCTGTCCGAGCGTTTCCTGCTGCCGTACAAAATAAAAGCCGCTTTTTTTTGCGATAAACTTAATCACTTTTAAAATAGAAAAGATAGAAGCGACAACGATAATCGTAAGATACACGCTCTGATACAGCATTGCAAAGAAAACTGTAACAACCGTACACATAGAAGAAACCAGCTGAGGCATCGACTGCGTAATCATCTGCCGGAGTGTGTCGGTATCATTGGTATAGCGGCTCATAATATCTCCGTGAGTGTGCGTGTCAAAATACCGCAGAGGGAAGCGCTGCATCTTAGAGAACATTTCATCTCGAATACGCTTGAGAGTTCGCTGTGCAACCTTAATCATCAGGCGATTATAAATCCACGAACAGAGAACACCGGTGCCGTAAATCGCCGCCATAAAGATGAGCACCCGTAAAAGTCCGCTAAACACCGGAGTGCTTTGTGCAAGAAGCGGCATAATATACCGGTCAATCAATACTTGCAGGAACAAAGCTGCTGATGCAGTTGCTCCTGCGCTTAATAAAATACAGACCGTAACAACCGTAAGGACGGTTTTATATTGTCTAAGGTAGGAAAGAAGGCGTTTGACGGCCGGCATGGAAAGCTTCATTTCCGGTTTTGTTGCATTAATGGGTTTCATATTATTCATGTCCTTTTTGTTGAGTTTCAAAGACTTCTTTATAGATGGCGCTAGTCTGCAGCAGTTCGTCATGCGTACCTACCGCAGTAATTGAACCCTTATCGAATACGAGGATTTTATCCGCATGCTGCACGGAAGAAATCCGCTGTGCAATAATAATCTTTGTTGTTTCCGGAAGGAACTCTTTAAATGATTTTTGAATCAGAGCATCCGTCTTGGTGTCCACCGCACTGGTAGAATCATCGAGGATTAAAATCTTAGGTCTTTTTAAAAGAGCCCGCGCAATACAGAGCCTCTGTTTTTGTCCGCCCGAAACATTTGTTCCGCCCTGCTCTATACGGGAATTATAAGCATCCGGCATTGCTTCGACAAATTCGTCGGCACAGGCAAGGCGGCAGGCCTCGGCAATTTCTTCATCGCTTGCGTGTTCATTGCCCCACTTCAAATTATCTTTCACCGTACCTGAGAATAATTCGTTTTTCTGTAAAACCATGGCAACCGCATCCCGCAGAGTTTTTACATCATAGTCTTTTACGTTCACGCCGCCTACGCTGACCGAACCGGAAGTAACGTCGTACAAGCGGGGAATGAGCTGCACAAAAGAAGTCTTGGAAGAACCGGTGCCTCCGATAATTCCAACCGTTTCTCCCGAATTGATTGAAATGTTTGCATTGGTAATAACTTTTTTATCTGCACCGGCACGATACATAAAATCGGCATCGGTAAAGCATATACTTCCGTCCTTTACCTCCATCACAGGATGTTCAGGGTTTTGGATGGTAGAGCGTTCATTTAAAATTTCGGCAATGCGTTCCGCAGATGAGCGGGAAATCGTGATCATCACAAAGACCATGGAGAACATCATCAAGCTCATCATAATCTGTGTTGCATACGAAAAAAGAGCCATCAGCGATCCGGTGGTTAAGCCCTGTGCCGCATTGTTGCCGCTTGCGACAATCTCCCTCGCGCCGAACCATGAAATCAAAATCATACAGGTATAAATACATAGCTGTGCCATCGGCATCATCAGAGTGATATACCTCTCCCCTTTTGAAAAACCTCGGTAAATAGATTCCGAAATTTTTTCAAACTTTTCAATTTCGTACTGCTGCCGGTTAAAGGACTTTACCGCCCGTACTCCGCGCACATTTTCCTGCACGACATTGTTGAGCTTATCGTAGGTCTTAAAAACATTTCTGAATATCGGGTGCACTTTACTGATAATCAAAAAGATGCCGAGTCCCAGCAGCGGAATCATACATAGGAATATCATGGAAATTTTAGGACTGATTCTAAACGATGCAATCATCGCAAAAATCATCATACCGGGAGCGCGCACAGCGAGCTTTACAAGCATCTGATAAGAATTGAGCACATTCGTTACATCGGTGGTAAGCCGTGTTATAATAGAAGAAGTTGAAAATTTATCGATATTGGAAAAAGAAAAGGTCTGAACATTAGCGTACATATCTTGCCGAAGGTTTGCAGCAAATCCTGCCGAAGCCTTTGCCGCTGTAACCGATGAAAAAACGCCTGTCAGCAATTGAATAATTGCAAAGAGCAAAAGCATCGCACCGTACTTAAACACGGTTTCCATTGCACCGAGCTCAATTCCAAAATCAATTAAATACGCCATACAGGAAGGGATAATAATTTCAAATACAACCTCCGTGATTGTCAGCAGCACTGCGATCACGGACGTTCTTTTATATTCCCGAAGGCTTTTTGATAAGGTTTTCAGCATAAAGTTATCCTTCAATAGAGCTATATTATACTACTATTTATTCCGAAAAGCAATCGGTTTTTCTAAAGCCTCCGAAGACAAAGATTTTGTATCGATAGATGTTGTATCCATAGATTGACATCTTCATATAAAAAGCCTATACTCACTCTTGCATCCCGAATTGCGTTAGACGCACGCAAAAGGAGAGGAGTTATGGTAATTCATATGAATATGTACCAGTCGCTCGGTTTTGCAATCGCTTGGTTGCTTGTCGGACGATTCATTAAGGCGAAGTTTGAGTTTTTTCAAAAGTATTGTATACCTGCCCCGATAGTGGGCGGCTTTTTGTTTGCGCTGATTTCGTTAGCACTTCACGTAACAAAAGTACTCGACTTCGAATTTGACACAACCCTGCAAACCTATTGGATGGTGATGTTTTTTACCTCTGTGGGTTATAATGCAGGGTTTTCGATTTTAAGAGACGGCGGGAAAAAAGTTTTTATCTTTTTGGCTGTAGCTATCGTTTTTGCTATTTTGCAAAATGTTGTAGCTCAAGGAGCCGCAAGGCTTATAAACTTTAGTCCGATGCTCGCCGTCATGCTGGGTTCAACATCCTTTACAGGGGGGTTCGGTACAGCGGCCTCCTTTGCACCGATTGTTGATCCGGAAAGCACTCTGGGAGCCTTATCCCTCGCAGTAGCCGTTCCCACCTTCGGCTCTTTGATAAGCTCCATCTTAGGCGGCCCCGTCGGAAACCGCCTGATAAAAAAATACGGCTTAGGGCCTTCAAGTTCCTCCGAAAGGGTAAGAATTGATGAATCGGGAAACATCATAAAAACAACAAAAGTTGTTCAGAAAGTTGAAACGTTTCATCCGAGCTTTATAAAAAGGCTATTCTTTAATCCCACAAAAGGCAGAGAAGAAGCTCAGGAAGTCGTAACGGTTCAAGAAGAAGTTATTCACAAAGCCTCCGCAAAAGGTGAAGTAGATAACTCAAAAACCAGTTCTGAAAAGCATCTTAGCAGTGAAAAGCTTTTAATGTCATTTATGCTTTTAGTTCTGGCCTCAGGTTTTGGTCTTTTTGTTACCAATCATCTTAATTCGTTGTCGCCCAAATTTAAATTCCCCATTTATATCGGGGCGATGATTTGTGCTGCCGTTATACGGAACATTGCAGATACCTCAAAAAAATTCAAGGTAAATATGGATGAAATTGATGCACTCGGAAATATTTCTTTGAATATGTTTTTGGCTTTAGCTCTTGTTTCGCTAAAACTTTGGCAGCTGGTAAGTTTGGCTATCCCTCTGATGATTATTTTAAGTGCACAAATCGTTCTTTTGTATTTTTACACCCGTTTTGTTACCTTTAAGGTTATGGGCGGAGATTACGATGCTGCGGTTATCACGGCGGGACACATCGGTTTCGGTTTTGCCGCAACCCCTAACGCCATGGCTAATATGGGCTCTATATGTGAAAAATACGGCTATTCAAAAATAGCATTCTTTGTTGTTCCTATAGTCGGCTCCTTATTTATTGATTTTTTCAATATAATGATAATTGGTATTACCATAGGCTTGGTCGGCTAAAATTAGGCCGGCGGCTCGGTCTTTTGTTATAGGGTATCTGTAAAAACCTTATAAACAAAAGACCGGCCCCAAGCCCTTTATTTTTTGGCTTACGGATTGTTATCAAACCATTCTTGCCACTGGGCTTCACCTTTATCGAGGGTGGTTACTTGGCCTACATACCTATCTTGCACAAAACCATTTACGCCGTAGTTAAATAAATACGGTTTACCCTCTTTATACCAGATTCCATATGGAAATATTCTATTCTCTTTAAAATTGTTGTCAACAACATAAATTATAAGGATATTTCCTTCTTCATCAAAGCCGGCACCCCAAAGCGTTATGGCGTGACCATACTCATTTCCACCTTTTGTACCCCATATATCTATCCCGATTGCTTTCTTAGATCTAAGAGCACTAGATATTATTTCATTAAAATTGTCTTTACCATGCACATTTATTCTTTCAATAGGCGTGTTTTCTTTGCTAAAAACGTCTGTGAACAAGGCCGGGGCATCTTTCCCTGGTCTTGATATTTTTGCCGTTTCATTACCATACAAATACCATGAAAGTCCGCTTATAATATAATCTCCTTTAGCTCCGTTATGTGCCTTTGTCCTGAAAGTTTTTGCTATATAACTTTTCTCCGGCTCTTGACTATCGGAATAATTCCGGTTGTAAAAATCTTGATACTTATTTTTTTCAGCACCTGTTATATTTTTCTTTGTTATGTAATTGTCTATGTTTTCTTTATTCTGTACAAACCACCAATGCAACATATTGGAAGCGGTTTTACCCCAGCACTGGTTTCCATCGCCGCCGTCAGGAGCAACGGCACCCACGGGCTGCGCCTTTCTATTGTTAAACCATTTTGTTTCATTGGTTTCATTCCACCAAAAAATCTTATCATCATCCCAATAAACTTTCTTTTCGCCACCATAAACAGGAATTTTCTTCTTTTCAGCCTGTGTCGGCTCACCTATGCCATCAACCCACTTTATCGTTACGGTTGGATTCTTGGTTGCTTTTTGGGTAAGGTTTACTTCCAGATGCTTACCTGCAGAAATGATATATTCATTTGTATTATTATCTTTAAATTTGATGTATGCCGTTCTATCCCATACGGTTTTGTTTTTCTTAAGACTTAAATGTACCGTATCTGTGTTTGCATCCGTATTGACTTTACTAACAAAGGTAAGCCATGCCTTTTCACCTGTTCCGCCTCCTACGACCTCAGGCGTATACGCAAGCTTGCCGTCAAGCGTTTTTACCGCAACGGTAATATTGGCTTCATCACTTTCATACTCAACGTCTAGTGTTTCTATGCTAATTGAGGGTCCTGTGGGTTTTTCCTTCGTCTTAAAACGAACCTCTTTTTTGATAGAGGAATTATCCGCAGAGGTTATGGTTACAGTTGCTTCTCCGACAGCACCATCGGCTTTTATCCATCGGTTCCCATCGCCATTCGGCCATGCTACACTATCATTAGATGAAGTGATATTCAGCGTTTTATTAGCGGCAGTCTCCGGCATTACCTTCAACTTGAGTTCATAAGACTCGCCGATAATCAATTCAACAGGATCTGCAGGCTGCTCCTCAAACTCAATGGAAGCAACAGAATTCTGGTCCTGCACAACGGTAACCTTGATCTCTCTTTTTACGCCGTTTGCTGCCGTTATTTTGATGACCGCATTTCCGACTTTGCCTGCTCTAATTGAACCGGAGCTGTCAATGGCTGCGACCTCACCGGGTGTTGAAGAATATGCTAGTGTTTTATTTGTCGCATTTTCAGGTATGATTTTCACGGTTATGTTTTTTGACATACCGCTTACAATAGAAATTTCGCCTTCATTATGTGGCGAAATAATAATGTCCTCAACAGGGATTTCCGGTGAAAGGTTGTTTTTACAAGATAGCAGCAAAAAAAACGCTGCAACAGCCGCAAATCCTATTAATTTGTGTCTTTTTATCATAAAATAATCTCCAATATGTTTATAAAATACATTATTTTGCATATATAGTCAAGGGATCCGTGGAATACTCTCTATATTTGTGTAATATTAAGGTTAAAACTTAAAATTTTCATCTATTATTTTTTGTAAGTTGATAACTGATTCAATATCCCCTTCCAAAAAAAATTTAAAAGTGTTTGCTGTTGAGGCAAAATAAAACCGGCATTTATTTGCTTTCTCGATATTTTCATTTATTTTTTTCATTAATTCTTTTAGTTTAAAATCTTTCTTATACGGATAATTTAGAATTGAAAAGATTTCAGGTTTGTTAACGGAATCTTTTTTTAAAAATTCTTGTAATCTATGGTTTTCATCGATATTTTTTTCATCAATAAAACTCTCGTCCGAAAAAAGCCGTTCAAGGTCTTTTTCGGTAAAACGCCACTGAGAACCTATTTTTTTTCCTGTAAGTTTTCCTTCTTTTAAATAATTTTGAATTGTCCTTACACTGAGTTCGAGCATCTCGGCTATCTGATTCATTGTATATAATTTTTCCAAATTTTTTCCCCTAGTCCTATTTTAATTTTACAATAAAATTTCTTTGATTGCAATCGGGCATTGTAAGTTTTATTCCATCCGTATAACTTTATTGGCAAAATTTTCAGGTAATGCTTCATGTGAAATTATAAAGACTATTTTATTCTTACAAATATTTTTTATTGCGTTTAAAATTAGGGAGGTGCTTTCAGTATCAATATTAGCCGTAACCTCATCAAAGATTAAAACTTCTGCATCTGAATATAAACTTCGGGCTATGGCAAGTTTTTGTTTTTCTCCTCCTGAAAGGTTAGCGCCCATATCCATTATCATTGTATCAAAGTTTTTGTTTTGTAAAATTGTAGAAAGGAGATCGCTTTTCTTTAGTGCTTCTTCAGTTTCATTTGAATGATGTTTGTTTAAAAATAAATTATCACGAATTGTTCCGTTTATAATTGAATTATTTTGCGGGATATAATCAATAAGAGACCTGATACAAGTATTATTAATAGAAGAAATCGGTTTCTCATTTATTAAAATTTCTGATGTCTTTCTAAATTTTACAAGTTGTTTCATTAAACTTGACTTTCCCGAGCCGCTTTTTCCCTGTACCCAAACAATGTCACCTTTTATAAATTTATCTTTTATATTGGCCTTAAATATTTCTTCTCCTATTTGTATTGCACCTATATCAAATTCTATTTTTTCAATCGATCTGATTGTCTCATTTGAATCTTTTTCTTGTTCCGAATCTAAAAATGCAATAAATTCTTGCGAGACTTTTAGATTATTTTTGTTTAAATTAATATTTGTAATTATACTGATATTGGAAAAAAATAAAGGAAGTACAATTGTATAAATTACAACCGGTAAAACTTGATTTTCTCCGCTTAGATAATTGTACATAACAAGTAAAATACAAACCGTTTGCAGCATTGAATTAAGCGATGATATAAACGATGAAGAAGTTTGAGCATATTTGTTTACTTGAGCCATGCTTCCGTAAATTTTATCCAATGCGGGTTGTAATTGGTTTAGTACAATATCATAATCGGGGCATTGTTTTAAATAATCTGTTTGGTTTACAACTGAAAGTATTTCTTGGAATCCCGTTGCAGTACTTGTTTGCATAACTTGAGAGCGCTTTTTTAATTCGGCATTCAAGGATTTATAACCTAAATAATTTATTGGAATTAAAACAAGCAGTATCAAACCTATAATGAAATTATCAAAAAATATTGCGATTAAAATAATTATTGTTGAAATTATGCTTGACCATATCCGAACGGCATCTCCCGTCATATATATGTACATATTGTTTACAGCCTGTGCCATCCGCTCAACCAAATTCATATTCCCTTGAGAAATAATCGTATCATATTTTAACCTTAAAATTTTTTCAATAATGTTTTTTGCATTTTTTATATTAAAATGTTTTGCAAAATTTTCACGCAAAAAAATTATAGCGGTTTTAAGTAAGAACATCAGTACCAACACCGATATAACAATAAAAAATCTTTTTAAATTCATCTCAACATCGGTCTTTGCCCAAAAACTTAACAGAAAGGGTACAACCAATGATGTCATAGCCGACACAAGGGCAAGAGCTGCCATAGCCATAAAAAAATGCTTATAAGCTTTATTCATAAAGTAAAGATTCTCCTTTTTTTAAAGGGTTTTCTTAATGATAAATAGTTTTTTATGATTTGTCAAGTCTGTTTTCGTGTATTTTCGTAATTTTTCGTGAATTTTACGGAAAGATACCGCTATTTCATATAGTCTAATGGTTGAAGATCATAAAAAATTAAGGTTGTAGTAGTCTATTCACATTCTACCAGACGATTCTCTTCATTTTGAACTGTTGCAAAATTTGCAACAGTTGAGACAGTTTGTAATTTACCTTCGGTAAAATATTTTTGATATGCCGTGAAATAGTGAGTTTATCTCTTTGAGTGCGAAAGTAGATAATATAAATTATATATAACAAGAAACTTAAAAATATCAACTTTTTAGCTGTAGTAATGATATTAAGTAATAAAGAGCTAGAATACAATTTCAAAATATATTTCACTATAAATTTCATAGACAATGATATGAATAAAAAATTGGTATTTTACAATATGATAAAATAGGCATTTGTCATATTGTAAATATACTAATACTGTATAAAATCAGAATTCTTTATTGTTTTATTTTTACTAAGTATATAACTTATACAACCAAATAAAAAATGAGTTAATACGGATATTATTAACCAAACAAATTGTAATATTATTATTAGCAAGTGATTATATCCGGTTTCAATTAAAACTAATATAATAACAGAGGGAACAAAACCAAAACATATTAATAAAGTCATATGTAATACAATTAACATAGTATTTTTGTCATTTTTATTTTCAGAGATAGCATTTATCATTTTTATAATTGATTGTCCAAATAGTATCATTGCTATATAGGACCAATCAGAACGTATAAAAAAATTCTCCATTGATTTAGTACTAATTTTTATGAAAATCAATACACATGCAGGGAAAAAAGTAAAAACAACATCTATTATTACTGCTTGTATAGCTTTTTTTTCAGAAATTAATTTCTCTTTGGTCATTTGCTTCATGTATCCTTATAACATTATTAATAATGTAATCTGAATAAATCATATTGCCTGTTTCATCATAATAATCTTTTACCGTTCCTTTTATTTCTATTGAATCTCCTGGTCCAAGAATTTCCTTTTTTTCATGAAATTTATTTAACCAAACTTCATCTAATATTTTTGCATCGATAGTTTTTCCATTTTCTAATTTAAATTTCCATCTAGAATGCCCAAGGAAATCTGCAATTTTTATTTTTAACTTGATATGTATAGGTGTTTCAATAATTTTTTCTGTCATTTCATTTTTAAGCTGATCATAATCAATATTTAGATATACCTTTCTAATAGTTTTTTCTTCATTTTTTCTTATAAAGTGATATTTATCTTTTAAATCAAGAATGTTTGTTGAATCTGCTAATTGTTCTAATGATTTAGCTATTATTATTTTATTTGGCATACGAAAATTAACATTTTTACTAACGCCTGTTTCTACTGATATTTTTGAAATGTTTTCTACTATTTCATTTAATGTGTCGTTTTTTATTAATAGACCATCAAAATTACTTACAGTATTAATAACACTATCTTGTGATGCATTTAAATATTGCATAATATTTCCTTCAACAGTTGGAATAGTCGTTATATTATCTTCCTCATCTGGAATAAGTATTTTTTTTATATATTTGCTTATTATTGAGCTATATTTTAGATCAGAAAGAATAAATTGTATATCCAGCAATGGATCAACTTTACTTAACAATTCATTTTGTAATGTGATTATACTATTAAACATCGTTTGTAGCGAGTGAAAAATAATATCAGGACTTTCAGACTCTTTTTGAAAATCTAATTTAATAATTTCTTCTGATTCTATATATTTCATCGTTATTTTCCCTTATCAATAACATAGTTTACATAATCCTATCACAGTTCCATATTTTTTTCTACCTCTTTACCCTAAAAATCTCTTCTTAAAATATAATAACTGATTAGAGATATGAGTTCGCCATTCAGTTGAATCAGACACATCGGATATATCCACACATGCATTATAGAGCGTCATTATATCTAAATGATGTATTTTAATGCCTTGTTTTTTTGCTGTTTTAAAAATTTCCAGCAAGTCGATGAGGTTAGATATTGTAAGCGGTATGATTTTTTGTTTTTGACCTTGATACTCATATTTTACGGCAAACCAGAATGTATTTATTGTATCTTCATGTAATTTAGGTGCGATGAATAAACAATAGTTGGGTTTTTCATTATTTTTGTCTTCAAATTCTCTTAAATGTCTCATTACCGGCTGGCCTTCATTAAACCATTGATCCCTACCTGTGAGCATTGTTACTTCACAAATTGCATTAAAGTTTTTGTAAAAGCATTCAATATCAGGAACTTTTGCCGGAGCGGTAAATGTTGGTTCATTATCATCGCCTAATGGAGAATTCGGCTTTATCAGTTTTGCGTCGTCTATAATGTTTAAAGCAATATTTGTCCATTTTTCTAAAGCTATAGAGGGTTTTATACCAAGTTTAGAAATATTTTGTAAAGCCCTTTTTGCATCATCAATTTTTACATCATTCTCATATGTGTATTTAAGCATTTCATTTTGCAGAGCAAGCCGTTCTTTTCGCAAACTTTCAATTTGTTTTTTTAAATTGTCTATGTCTTTTTGAAGTATTATTTCTGAAATTGTTTTATTTAGCTTTGTTTTTAAATCTTTAATTTCTAAAATAATTTCGGAAGCAATTCTCTGTAGTTCAAAAACTGTTTCAAAAGGCAGAGTATAACCGTAATAGTCTCCAATAAAGGCTTGATATGATTCAACGGAATAATAGCGAGCTTCACCTGTTAAATCATTAAGAATTGCATCTATTTCAACTTTTCTGCGAGGTTCCAAATCAATATAATAACCTCCGCCTCGTATGTATATATATTTTGTTAATCTCAAACATCGGATAATATTATCGGTATATTCATGAATGTTTTTTTGAGGATTATTAAAATCTTTTAGATATTCTGAAATATAGGATTCAATATATAGGCTTTTTTCTTTATCTTTTTTCAAAGCTTCCATTTTGTTGCGAAACAATATAAGTTTTTCTGCAATGTTTTCTACATTTTCAAAATCCGTTATCGAAAGTGCAAATATGCCAAATTCAAGTTTTGATATTCCTTTTTCTTTGATATCTCTCTTCCGGCATTTTTCATTGACATATCGTATAAGTCTGAGTGTATTTATAAATGGAATTGTATTATAGTCTTTAAAGCCTTTCATAAGGGGATTTGGATATTGAAATTTTAAAAGATATGAAAGCATCACATCTCCTATTTCTATTTCTCCATCAAGGAATCTCTGACCCATATCTGTAATTTGAATTTTATTTTCAATAAGTACTGCCAACCCCATTTTTTCAATCGGATCAAATGAAGTCCGCCCTCTCATTGGAGGATCTTCGTAATCTTGAGTATAAAAAATTTCTTTAGCTTCTTCCAATGTTAGATTATGAGATAAATCATTAAAGGCATCTTGTAAATCTTTTGAAAGAATATCTATTTTTGTAGGGACATAATAACGGTTTTTTATTAATCGGCTTTGCAGTTCTTCCTGGGCTGATTTAGTCCATTCTACACCTTCCATTTCTGCAATTGTTGACAGAAATTGAAAAGCCCTTTCGGGGTTTCTCATTGTTGTTGAACAGCTCCATAGTTGTTTCATATATTTATTTACCACCTTTAATAATTTGTAATCAAAACTTCATCACTTTTTCCAATGTTTTTTTTCTGGTAATTGGAATTTTTATAAGAAAAATTTAAGTGGTGACAATTATACTTTTTATTATCTTCCAACCAGTATTTTAAAATATAATTGGTTTTGCTATCAGTAGTTATCACATTTGAAAGAGCAAATTGAATTCTTTTTTTTGTAAGATTATCTAAATATTCAAGTAATTTTTTTTCTTGCATTTCATTCCAACCTCTTTCATTATATGTAGCACAGGTTATTAAATAAGGCGGATCAGCATACACAAAATCGCTTTTTTTTAGTTCATTCGGATTTATCTGTGAAAAATCATTATTCATAAAAATAATATTTTTTTGTTTAATTGCAGATAAAAATACCTTTAATTTATTTTGCATTCTGATATTAAAATCTCGTTTTCCTACAGGAAGATTAAATTGTCCTCTACTATTAAATCTTATTTGATTATTAAATGAAAAAATGATAAGTACATAAAGTATGAGGTAATAATCTTCGTTTTTAATAGATAGTGAGTTAAAATATGAACGTAAAGATAGAAACCCTAGTTTGTTATATCGGCCGAGGCCGTCTGATGAATTACATCGATAGAATTTATATCCTTTTTCTTGTGAATCTGATAATCCATAATCATTAATAATTTTTTTTATTTTTGGAAATAGATCTGTAAAAGAATTTTTTTGAAAAAATGAAAGCAGCTCAATAAGTTTATCGTCATTGTCATTACAAATAATTTTATCAGCATCAATATTTAATGATACATTACAGCCTCCACAAAACAGATCAATAAAACTAGTAATTTTTTTTGGAAATAAAGGTAAAAGTTGAGGCAGCAACTTATATTTTCCTCCCGTAAAATTAAGGGGTGATTTTATTATAGTTTTCTCTTTTAATTGCATTTACAGACAAAGAGCCTCTCTTGATTATCTAAATATTCGGATTTACCTGTTGTAAAAGCCTTGAATTGCTCTGAAAAAACTTTAACACTTCCTTTTGTTTTTAAAGTTTCAAGTAATTGGGTATCTGAAATTTTGGCATTTGAACGGTCATTTCCTTTTTTGGCCATATTATTATATGATACAACAATATATTTTGCTTTTATATCACTTATTAAGTCCTCAAATGCTTTTGGTGCTGAACGGGTGCAGTACTTACTTTTTATGGAAGATCTATCCATTTTTTTTGCAACCCCATGAACATCAGGTTTTTCCCATCTGGCAATATTTTCAACAAGATGGTAGGCATCACTGTACTGGCGTGAATTATATGGCGGGTCTATGTATACGACATCGGCAGAAATATTTTTAACAAGTTCATTGGCATCGCTGTTAAAACATAGATTATCCTTTAAGTCAATATTGGGTTCAGGGCATGGGAGTATAAAATCTTCGGTAAGTTCAACATTTTGTCTGTATGCATCGTAATGACCGCATGTGTTCGCTATTTTATCAAGACCATACAATAAAGATGTTATAAGCATAGCTCTTTCTTTGCCGTTTATTTTTCCTAAGCTGTATTCTTTTTCTATATATTCACGTATAAAGCCGATTTTTGAACATACTTTAGACGAAAAATATGTGTTTGCGAAATTTATTGTCATATAATTTTCTTCATAGGGTATATCGGAGTTAAAATAATCTATATATTTTTGTATTTTTTTTTCATCAAATGCCTCATTGGAAAACCATGTTAGGTGACAAAGATAGTTGCTGTATAGAATATCATTTATAATAAGATGTTTATCCGCATATGCAGAAGAAACTGCTCCTGTACCTGCAAAAATATCGGCAAAACTATTAAAATTACCGCATTCCGATGATATAACATCAGTAATAAAGGGAAGCAGTTTATATTTATTTCCTAAATATCGACGATTATTTATTTTTGTTGTTGTCATTATATCACCCACCCAATAAAATATAGCATAAAATCATTAAAATTTGTATACCCTATGACAAATAATTAACAAATTCTACCACTCCATCGATAATTCCAGTCTTATGTACTTACAATCCATTCCCCCTCATCTGGTACTTCCTAAAATTTTTTGTTATAATGGTGCTATGCAAATAAGCTTAGAAAATATAAAGAATAAAAAAGTAACCGTTATGGGACTTGGTCTAAATGGGGGAGGCCTTGCGACTGCCCAATTTTTTGCACGATATGGAGCCGAGGTTACGGTAACCGATTTAAAAACTTCAGAAGAATTAAGGCCGTCAATCGAAAAACTTTTTGCCTTTAAGAATATTCGATTTGTGTTGGGTGAACATAGAATAGAGGATTTTAGGGAAGCCGATCTTGTCATCAAAAACCCCGGCGTAAAACTTGAAGGAAATGTTTTTTTAGAAGCCGCAAAACGAATAGAGTCCGACGTTTCGATTTTTCTTTCCCTTTCAAAGGCTCCGATTTTGGCGGTAACCGGAAGCAAAGGCAAGTCCTCTACGGTAAGTGCTCTTTATTACGGGCTTAAAAAGTTAGGCTACAATGCTTTTTTGGGCGGGAACATTACAGTCAGCCCTTTAAGTTTTTTTGAAGAAACCTCTTGCGATACACCTGTAGTTCTGGAGCTCTCCAGTTGGCAGCTTGCCGATTTAAAAAATAAAAAACTGCTTAAGCCTAAGATTGCGATTATTACGCCCATAATGCCCGACCACTTAAACTGGTACGGCACAATGGAAAAATATGTTGCCGATAAAAAAATAATCTATGAAAATATGGATGAAGCGGATTATTTAATCTGTAATTTTGATGATGGCTGGGGAAAAATTTTTGCAGAAGAAACAAGGGCAAATGTTTTTTGGTACAGTGAAAAAAAACCGGCTAAAGAATATCGAGGTGTTTTTTTTAATAAGAACCAAGAAGGCCTTTGCAATTTAAGTGGTGGAGAAAGGCTTTTACTTTCAAAGGATGCAAAAGTTCCAGGGCTTAAACTTAAACAAAATGTCTTGAACGCAGGGCTTGCTCTTCTGCTTTATCAAAAAATTCATAAGCCTGAAAATTTGAAAGGCAACGACATCTTAAAAGACAATAACATCAAAGAGCAATCCGAATTTATCCGTAAATTTATGGACGATTATTCGGGTATTGAACATCGATTGGAATTCTTTTATGAAAAAAACGGAATAAAATTTTATAATGATACGGCCGCTACAATTCCCGAAGCATCTGCTGCTGCCTTAGAAGCCTTTGATAAGCCGCCCGTATTAATTTGCGGCGGAACAAATAAAAACTTAAATTTTATTCCGCTTGCCGAAAAAGCAAATCTTGCCAAAAGCCTATATCTTCTTGCAGGAACGGGAACAGACCTTTTAATTCCTCTCCTCAAAGAAACGTCTATTGAATATAATGGCCCCTTTGACAGCTTGGACTCTCTTTTGTTTTCATTAAAAGAAAATGCAGAAAAAAGCGATGTCGTAATTCTATCGCCGGGAGCGGCCTCCTTCGGCATGTTTAAAAACGAATTCGACCGCGGTAATAAATTTAAAGAAAAGGTAAAAGAAATATTTTGCTGATAGAATTTGATATTTTTATAGATTGCCCTATATATATAAATATGGTATAATGTAGGGCAGGAGGGATTATGCCTATACTTCAAGTACATGATTTACCAGATGAAATTTATTCACAAATATATCTTCTTGCAAAAAAAGAGCATAGAACTATAAGGCAACAAACGATTTTAATGTTACAGGATAGTATTGATAAAAGGATAGGGAATAAAAGTAAAAGACAGCTTGTATTTAAAAAAATGGAAGACCTTAACATTGAAGCTGATCAACTTCCAGACCCTGTAGCACTGCTGCGTGAGGATAGAGAACGTTGATTTTAATTCTTGATGCCAGTGCCGCAATTGAAATTGCTTTAAACATGAAAAATGCAGAAGCTTTTAAAAATTCTTGTATGGAAGCAGATATAATACTTGCTCCGGATATTTACCCTTCTGAAATAACAAATGTTTTTTGGAAGTATAGAATTTTTTCTAATTTGGATTTAATAAAATGTGAAAAAGGAATTGAATATTGCATAGATCTAATAGATGATTTTGTAGATACGAGATTTTTATGTAATGAGGTATACGCAGAAGCGGTAAAATACAAACATCCTGCTTATGATATTTTTTATCTCATTGCTGCAAGAAAAAATAATGCCAAACTACTGACTTGTGATAAAAAATTGAAAAAGATAGCTATAGAAATGGGTGTAAAACTAATAGCTTAAAAAAGGTTTTATATGGAGATAAAAAGAAAATTGATTTTATGGATAACAGCTGTTATGTTTGTTCTTTTTATTTTGCCCATGGGTATTGCTTACTTTATCTATTGTGATACTTTTTCACTTTTATCGAGTATGATAATAGAGGTCATAATTATTTGTATTATACTGACGAAGCTAGAAGTTACGGTAAAAAACTCAGCGAAGATTTTACAAGTTTTAAAAAATCTTTGCAAGTAGAAATTACGCCTGAAATACGAGCCGAGTATTTTAAAAAACATCTGGACAAAAAACATTTTTTTGAAATTGATAAAGGTCTAATGGAGAAAATTGTTTCATTCTATGATGAGAGTTAAATGCTTATCACCGCTGCATTTTTGTCTTCAATTTTTTCATGTGTAACGGCAATAATAATTTTATCGGTTATTTGCATAAGATTGTGCTCTATTTTTTTGTAAATTTCGCGTTCTACATTTTTAAAAGGCTCATCCAAGATGATAACGCTTTTTGATAAATCAAGGTTTCGGGCAAGGTTAAGTCTTCTAGTTTCGCCTCCAGAAATACTTTTTTCATCTAAGCTGCCTTTTTCATGTAAAGTATTTGCAAGGGTAAATGCACAGACAAGATCAAGCTCTTTTTGTTTTTGTTCAATAGGAACAAAAAAGTTTTCTTCGATAGATCCATTGATAATAAAATTTTCTTGCGGAATATATGAAATTTCACCGATAAGTTCATCTTCAGTATAGGAATTGATATCTTTACCGTTAATAAAAATCGAATTATCAGGGGCAGGTAATTCTTTTGTAATAAGTTTTATTAGAGTAGACTTTCCTTTTCCGCTTTCGGCCTGCAAATAGTAAAACCCGTTTTTTAGTGATATGTTAAAATCGGTAAAGACAGGATTATCTCCATAAGAAAAATTAAGATTTTTTATCTGTATTGAAGTAAGGGGTTTTGTGGTTATTTTAGTTTCCGAAAGAGGAATTTTAACTTTAAAATATTTTTTGTCCAAAATTAAAAGACCTGATCGAATCGAAACAATATTATAAAATAAATTTTCAAAGCTGCTTGAAATAAGTGCACTCAATCCGAGTATGCCGGCAACCGATCCGACTGTTGCTTTTCCTTTTAAAATAAAATAGAATAAAAAGATAATCATCAAAACATTTATAACAATACTTGGAAAATTCACAATATTCAAAAGTAAATCTCTGTTTGCGCTATATTTATATCGGTAGTTTTCATAATTTTCAAATTCTTTTTTTGTACGTTTTACAAAATATTTTTTTGCACGGTTAATAAAAACAGTAAAATGCCCCGTTAAAATATCTTGAATGTAATTATAATAATCAGACCTTTTGTCTATAAATGTATTTGAGAGTTCATCAAGTTTAGGATCAATTTTTTTGAACATTAAAAAAGAAAAAGCCATTGAAACAAAACAAAAAATAATAAACGGAGGAAAAATAAAATACATTGTTACGAGACCGAATATAATTGCATTTATATTATAGAGGGCATCCATTAGATTACAAATTGCTTCGGAAGAAAAATAATCGCAAGAGTTTATAAAAAGCTCATAGTATTTTGTTTTGTCCTGATGATATTCAATTCTGTTTTCAAAAGCCATATAATTTGCGATATTGTTTCTAAGTGTCAATCTGCAATCTTTTCGCAGTTTAGTTTCAGCTAAATTTTCTATAAATAATATCAGAGCTGCAGCAAAACCGAATGCGGCAAATAGAAAAACATATTCGACCTTTCCATTTCCTTCAATAGTCTTATCTATGCTAATCTGTAAAATTTTTGATGAATAAGTATTTAAAAATGCAGTCATTGCAACTAATAAAAAGGTTATACTAAATAGAAATTTATTTTTCTTTAACAGTTGTAACATTTAATTTTCCTCCTTCCAGAGTAAATATATAATCAAATTTTTCGGTATCAATTTCACGATGCGAAATTTCAATATATGTTAACTCTTTATCATCCAAAAATTTATTTTGAATAAATTTATAATTTTCAAAGTCAAGGTCTGCAAAGGTTTCATCCATAATTATATTTTTATATGAACCTGCAAAAACTCTAGCTAAAGAGGTGCGTTCTTTTTCTCCTCCGGATATTTGTACTCCGTCAGTATCTAATGCGGTTATATCCTTATCGTAAAATTTTTCAAGCCGTGCAAATACATAAGGTTCTTTTTGTTTTTTATCTCCAAAGAAAATATTATCTTCAATCGATGTTTTAAAAAGATGAAAATTTTGATTAATAAAATAAAACGGCGGATATTCATTATCTGAAATTAGTTTATCGTTAAAATATACTTTACCGGTATTAGGTTTTAGTAAATTCAATATAAGTTTTATCAAAGTAGATTTTCCGCTGCCGCTTTTTCCCGTTAATAATATTTTATCGCCCTTGTTGATTTGTAAGTTTATATTTTTTAGAATCGGAATGCTCTCTCCGTTTTTTGTATTATATGAAAAAGAAACATCGCTCAAATTAAGTGTTTGAAACTCCTCTGCCGATAAAATTTTATTTCTTTTGCTTTTTATAATTTTGTCTATTTTTTCTTTGCTTGTTTTTCCGTAACGGACTTCAATAAAAAGCTTAAGCAGCCCTTCAAGCTTTTGCGAAAAAACATTCATATATAAGATTGTAGAACTCAACATACCGATTGTTATTTTGTTTTTTGTAAACAAAAAAATTGCAAATGCTAAACCGGCTACCGCTAAACACATTGAAGTTAAAATCATTATCCATTCAAAAACCGTTTTTTTAATTTCTATTTTGCAGCTTTTGTTTTCAAATATATTATTTGCGCTTACTTGACGGGTAAAAAGCAGATTTCTTTTTCCGTTTAAAATATAGAAGGGAAGGCCTTTTTGATTTTCGCTTGTCTTTGCATTATATTCTTCTTGCAGTCTAATTTCTTGAGAAGACATTTTGTCAATGTGAGGTTCAATGATTTTTGTAACTAATTTACCGATTATAAAAGACGAGAGCATAATAATCGGCAAACTAAAATGAAATGATATCAAAACAAAAACTGTCAGTAAAATTCCTACAAGACTTGAAGCGATATTAATGCGTCCAAGTAAATATGAGGTTTGTATTTTAGGTATTTGATCTTTAAATGCGGTAAAATAATAGTCTGTTTCATGTTCTAAAAAATCTTCAGGAGGAATATTAAAAATAGCATTTGAAAGATTTTGACTATAAAGAAGAGCAAATTTCTTGCGCATAAAAAATACGCCTCGTTGACATAGGTGATGAATGACTACAAAAAGAATTTCAAGCAGAGCGTAGAATATAATGAGTTTAATTTTTTCGGGTGAAGGATTTTTTGTAAATTCATCAATAGCGAATCCAAAAAAATATAAGATACCTGTTGAGACTGCCGTTTGAATGGTTTTAAGAATAAAAATCAATATGAAGTACATTTTTGTCTCCTGTTTTATAATACTGATTATGTTCATTTACTCCGCAACTACCTTTTGTATCCAGAAATTAAGAATGTTTTGTTAATAATAGTTTCGGATTTTTAACTATAACTTTCAGAGTCATATCTTCTGTAAATCAATAATATACTTATTATATATATATATATATATATATTATGCAATAGGTAAACACATTAATATCATTAATAAGAAAAAGCACCTTTAATCTCCTCTTCAACCCTATCTATGATGCTGTCCCAAGAATGTTTTTTTATTTCTTCTGCGACAGGGGAATAAAAATCTTTTTGAGATTTAAGTCTTTCCATTTGAAGCATTATTTTTTCGGCAAGGGCTTCGACAAAGGCGGGCTTATCTTCTTCGTATGCCTTGTCCACATCGTAAATGCGTGGAAGTTTGACAAATTCGATAATGCCGCTTGTGTTGATTTTTTCGCCGAGGAGGTTTATTAGGCCTTCAATTTCTGTGGTAACTGTAAAAAGGCCGCAGGCTAAGGCTTCAACGGCGACAAGACCTAAGGCTTCATAGTACGAAGGCAAAATAAAAATATCGTTTTGTTTTAAAATTTTACACATACATATTTGAGATGAAGCATTTACTATTTTTAAATTTTCACTGTAGTCTGCATTTTTTAAAAGAATGTTCTTTTGTTCTTCGCTTGCATTTCCGATTAAGGTTAATTCCGTATTAGGATATTTTGTTAAAATAAGCGGAAGGGTTTTTGCAAGTTCAAATACTCCCTTTGAATCGGATATCTTTCCTGCATAGCAAAGCCTGAATGTTCCGTCAAAGATATGTCTATCCTTATCGTTAAAAATATCGGGGTTAAAGCCTCCTCCTGCCAATTTAATTTTTTTAGGCGGTGCCGAAAAAATAGTTTGTACTTCGTTAATATCCTTAGGGCTTACGGTAAAATATAAATCAAGCTTATCCAAGTTTTGTATGTACCGTGTCTTTATCCAAGGATTTTTTTTAATCTGCCTTATATCCGTACCGTGACTTATGCCTATTATTTTTTTGCCGGAAAATATTTTTTTTACCAAAGAGGTTAAAATAAAAAGATGATGACTTATAATGACATCGGGATTAAATTCTTCTTTTGCACGGAGAAGAGTTTTTTCAAAAACCGAAATCCATTTTTGATACATCTCATCATTCATTTCGGAATAGACGGTTGATGTATAGGGCATTATGTCGCTCATTCCTGCAATCGGAAAAGGGATGTCTTCATTAAAAACAGTTTTTTCTTCTTGCACATAATCGGATAAAAATTTAATGGGATATTCTTTTACGCTTCCTTGTAATTTGTCGGGTAAAGATTGATTAAAAGTTTTTTCGGCAAAGGGGAGCTGTGTGCCGTAAAGAACCGCATTTTCATGTCCTTTTTTTATCATTCCTTCGATGAGGGTACTAAAATAAACGCCGCTTCCTGTTTTCATCGGTAGTTGTGCAAGACAGTGAAGTATCTTCAATTTAAACTCTCCATATTGTATTTGATGTAGACCTTTTCATTCTTTTGATAATTGCAGTCATTGTTTAAAACAATGGCCTTTAATTCTTTTTCTTTAGATTTAAGAAATAATTCTATTATTTCTCCCTTAAAAATAATATTGATAATTTGGGCTTCTTTAAAATCTTCCGTATCTTCTTCCGGTAAGGATTTAAATACTTTTATCTTTTCAGGTCTGATATATGAATTTTCTATTTTATTGTTTGCACCGATAAAGTCAAGAGCAAATTCGCTTGCAGGTTGATTATAAAGAGATTCGGCTGTTCCTTCCTGAATAATTTCTCCATTGTTCATCAAAATAATTTTATCGGCAATTTCAAATGCTTCGCTTTGATCATGGGTAACAAAAATTGTAGTGATATTAAATTCTTTTTGAATTTGTTTTATTTCTTTACGCATATTGATTCTAAGCTTTGCATCCAAGTTGCTTAAAGGCTCGTCCAACAAAAGAAGTTTGGGCCTTATAATCAAACTGCGTGCAAGAGCGACCCTCTGCTGTTCTCCGCCTGAAAGTTCGCTTATGTGTTTTTTTTCATAACCCGATAAGCCCATCGTTTTTATCATCTTCATTCCGGCTTCAACTCGTTCAGCCTTAGGCATCTTTTTAAATTTTAAACCGTAAATAATATTCGATAAAACATTCATGTGAGGAAAAAGTCCATAGGATTGAAAAACGGTAGAAACATTTCTATTTTCAGGCGGATCATTTGTAATTTCTTTGCCGTCAAGAATTATCTTTCCGCTGTCAGGTTTTAAAAATCCTCCTATCGATTTTAATACCGTACTTTTTCCGCAGCCGGACGGTCCTAAAAGACAGAGGAGTTTCCCTTTTTCAAGATTAAAGCTTATATTTTTTACCGCATTTTTTTCTTTATATGTTTTTGTTAGGTTTGTTAATTCCAAATACATAAAACCTCCGGCATTTTAAAAATTATTTTTTCTTTAAAACTAAAAAGTAAATTAAATTTACAATTAAACAAATTATAATTATAAGCAAAGCAATTACCGAGCCTATTTCATAATAACCGCTTTGAATTACATCGAACATAACAAGGGTTAAAACTTTTTGACTCGGGTATACCAAAAAAATAATTGAACCTATTGTAGTCATAGTTGTTGTAAATCCGTTGATAAAAGAAACGCCTAAGGCATTTTTACTTAAAGGAATAACGGCATCGGTAACTTCATTTATTCTTTTACCGCCTAAATCTCTGATTGAATTTAAAGTGTCGATGTTTATTTCTTCCATTGCAGCATTCCCTATCTTTGTAGAAAATGGCAGCTGTTTAAATAGTATATTTAAAACAACTATTGCTGCCGTTCCTGTAAGCATTAATGGTTTTGAATTAAAGGCCAATAAATAACCGAGCCCAAAAAAAGTTCCCGGAATTATATAGGGAAGAGTTGCGGCAAAATCTACAGCCTGCATTATCTTTATTTTTCTTATTTGTTTATAATAAGCGATAAGCAAACCGATTACGCTGCCTCCGCCTGCAGCGATAAGACTATAGACTATGCTCCTTATAACTGTGCTTGTAATATGATCTCTTGTTTCTAAAATATTTGCAAAGGTAAAAATCATTTTCCCTTTTTTCATTTTTGTAAATGCGGATAGTATAATAGAAGAATATTGAATGCTTATCCATAATAAAAAGAAAACAGCAATTACGCTTATAAGATAAAAAAGAATTCCCTGCCTTTTTATTTCAATTTCCGATGAAGCCGTGCCGTGTGAAGATATGGAAATATTTTTAAAACTTTTTTGATAAAGAATAAAAATAATAATTGCAGGAATTAAAAGAAGCACATTTATTGCGGAAGCCTTACCTAAGTTGCCTTGAGCTATTACCGCAAAATAGCTTTCTGTTGCAAGCACATTAAAAGAACCTCCTATGATTGCAGGAGTTCCGAAATCCGACAAACTTCGCAAAAAAGTTAAGAGCATAACCGATTTGATTGCAGGAAAAAGAAAGGGAAGAATTATATCTATAATCAGGCGGTTTGTCTTTGCTCCGAGGTTACGGGCACTGTCTAATTGAGATCTATCCAAATTATTTAAAAAACCGATTAAGATTAAAGCCGCTAAAGAAAAATTACTTAAAGACTGCATCAGCACAATGCCGGTAATTCCGTACGGACTTTTTGAAATACCTAAAAGATAATAAGAAACAAGGCCCCTCCTTCCAAAGAGGTTTATATAACTGAGGGCTGTTACAAAGGGCGGGCTTATCATCGTTACAGCTAAAATTAGAAAAACAAGGCGTTTTATTTTGTTAGGCATCAGATAAGAAAACAAGGCCGTGGTTATTCCTGCGATTGCCGTTAAAACCGTCGTATAAAGTCCTGCCGATAAGGAATTTTTTAAAAGATGAAGATGATTTTTAAAAACATCTTTAAAAAGCTCAAAGCTAAGGCTTCCGTTTATAACAAGGCTTTCTTTAAATACATAAAAAAAAGGCATAGCTATAAATATAAAAATACCTAAAATTAAGCTTAGTATGAGGATATAGTCTATAAGGCCGTTATAATTTCTTTTAAGTTGCTGTTTCATTAAATTATCCTATAAGTCTATATTATTTTTAATAAATTTACTAGTATATGATATGGAATAAATTTTAGGTGATTGATATAGGAAACCCGTTTTACTCAGGCTTGACAGATTCTAGGTTTTGGCTTAATATGGATATATGCTTGGGAGATTTTTAGCTTATTTTCAATTTTATTTTTCTCAAAACTCAAATTTACTTACTAAAAAAGTAGAGAAAGATGTTAGCCTTGGTTTACCCCCCCCCCCCCATTTTCTCTATTAATTCTAATATCTCTAACGAATAAATTTTTACATTATTGTTTTTCTCATAAAAATAATTCTATTTATAAAATTATATCTCAAGAAGGAAGGGTTAAGATGAAACAAAAAAGATCGGTTTCAATGGTTGGTGCATTAGTTTTGATACTTGGTGCAGCGGTGGTGATGAGCGGATGTTCAGGTACGAACAATAAGATAGAAAATGCACTAGCAGGTATATCTTATGCCGGAACCTATGGCGGTGAGGGTGAAAATTATTCCGGTGTTGGATATTGGGAATTCATTGTCAGTGCTTCAGGAAATTTTACAGGATGGTTTCAAATATTATCTGACGCAAAATCGGAATGCAGCGGTAGTATAAAAGCTGGTGGGAGTTTTACAGGTTCCGGCAAAACGAAATTGACAGGAACAACTTTTACCATTACAGGAAAGATAACAAGTGATAATAAAGTAACCGGTAAGGTGATGGTACAGGGACTAAATACAGTATCGTTTTCAGGAAATAAAAAATAAATAATAAAACCGGGGCTTTTAAAAAAAATATTTTCGATTTTGGAAGCCTCTTCAAAGAGAATAAAGGAGGTATGATAAAATATGGACTTTGAAACATACATTGATGGCGCCATAAAAAAGATGAACAGCTTGGGATATAAGCCGACTTATTTTATGCAAATGAGAAATGACTATGGAACAGTACAAGCGATAAAAAGACTTATTCATGATCCAAGACCTCAAGGCGGTTTTCTTAAACTTCATGAATTGGGGCATCCTGGACTGACAATGGAAAGCATTGTCCTTGAAGAACAGTGGCACGATTTATTTACGGAAGAAGATAGAAAAGCTGCCCGTAATAAACTAAGAAAATAATTGCGATAAAAGGAGGTGTGATATGAAAAAATGGATAACTGTAGTACTTGTATACTGCATTTTTATACTGGTATGTACCTCTTGTGCAAGTTTAGGGGTATGGATGCACGGAGAACAATATTTTGTTGGCAAAACTGAAAATGATTTGATAAAATATTTTGGAGACCATGGCATCGAATCATCCAACAAAACAGAATATGATAAAGTAATAAGATTCTGTAATCAAATAGACACGCTCTATATGGATAAAACAACGGTCAAGATGTATAAAAAGGGAACATCGCAATGTATTTTTTCTTTGGATTTTGTTGAATATAATGACGGCTGCCTTGTTCTAAATGGACGGAGTCATTATTCAGGAGGCACATCTTCTTTTGGGAAAGTGATCATGCCAAGGCATAGTAATGATAATGCCATTATAAAAAATGAACTCAATCGGTTCTGGTATGAAGTTAAAAGACTCAAAGCTGTTTCTACAAGTGAGCAGGATGCATGTTTTAATAATACTCCTGTCGGCAGCTGGTATTTTGTGTATAAAAAAAGCAGTGAATACGTATATCATGGCGGAAACCCATATGTAAAAGAACCTCCCAGTAATATTCCCTTTTACCATTATAATATTTGGCGAGTGGATGTTTCATCAACTCAAAAGGCAACTACTGAAACAGAGATCGCTTACGTTTTCGATTTGAAACATCTTACATATTATGATGCAAAAGGAAGGCAGATTAGCCTTTCGCAAGCACTTGAAAATGAAAAATATTATGAGAAGCAAGGATATACCAGAAGATTGACTAAAGAAGGAATGACAGTAGACGCTTATATTAAATACAATAAAATTGTAAAGATTGAAAAACAATAAATAATATATCTATTGATTTTTTAATACTAGTTTAATGATAAAGGAGTATTACCATGGGTGTATATAAAAAAATTACGTGTTCGATATTTTTAATTCTATTCGGCATTTCTCTTTTTGCTGAACAAAACTGGTGGGAAGAAGAAGATTTTTCTTATACTCAAGATAAAATTAAGTATGAGCAAATATTTTCTACGCGGAATGATAAGAAAATTACGGAAGCTAAAATCATTGCGTTGGTGAAAGAAAAAATGAATGGCTACCTTAAAAATTTATCGCATTGTGCGCATGAATGGATGATATATGATGAATCATATAAACAGCAAAACAAATGGGAGCTACGGGTAATGAAACTCTCTAAACCGAATTTTACAGGCTATGATATATGGTTTTATTTTTCTAACGGGGTGTTTTTATTAAGGTTTGCCGATGACAGATTTTTATCTACCGTATTTGAAATCGGTGCTAGTGCAAAACCGATAAATACGGACACGGAAGACAATATAGTAAATGCCTTATTGGACTGCCAATTATCATCAAGGAAAATGTGGATAAAACATGGATTAAAACCGAAAGGATTTTTTCCGATGAAATTTATGCTTGAGTAAACTGTATTTATAATGTAAGGAGAAATATGATGCTTACAAAACTGCTTGTAAAATGTTATAAATATTTGATGGAAATTTTTGCATGGGCTTTTTTGATAATTGCGGGTATTATAGGAGGTACACGCGGTTATGACTATGCAAATAAAATCATCGGCAATGACGAGTTTTTATATAGTTTTTTAGGTGCCATTAAATTTATTGTGATTGCCTTTTTAATAGAAGCTGCAATAATACCTTTTTTTGTGATAGTGTTTAAAATATATGACATATTATGCGAAAATTTACCTGCAAAAGGAAAAACCGAATCTCTTACTCTGGTAGAAAGAATAAATAATACGGAGAGAAGCAATAATATAAAAATAAACAAAGATGAAACTCCAATGGTGTCTTGCTCTTCTTGCGGTGAAAATATGAAAGTGTCTGATAGAGTCTGTCCAAAATGCGGTAGTAAAAATGAGTTATTCGGGGTCCAATTATAGGAGGGGTAATTATGATTGTCAAAATTAAGATACGAAAATTTTTATCTTTTGCAATATTTCTTTTTCTCTATAGTATTGTAACGGCATTCTTATTTGCCGGTGAGAAAGTATATCTTGAGATAAAAATTAATGGAGAAGAAATCGGTAAATGGGTAGAGCTCGTATCTATTGATGAATATGACAGTAAAGGAAATTTACTGCATACTAAAGTATACGGAGATTACAGTCAGTATGAATTTATCTACGAGTATGATTCAAAAGGAAAGTTGATAAATACAATATATATTAAACCTCAACAGAATGGTGATTTGTATAAAAGTAAAATATGGTATCGCTATGATAAAAAAGGCAATAAAATTTATTCTAAAGATTCCGAAGGTAAAGAAGTTTGGTATGAGTATAACAGTAATAATAAAGAAATACATACCAAAGACTCTGACGGCAATGAAACGTGGTGCGAGTATGACAGCAAAGGAAGAATGATCTATCATAAGGTCTCTGGCGGATACGAGTACTGGTATCAGTATGACAGCAACGGTAATATGGTATATGAAAAAGATAAAAAAAATCATGAAATTTGGAATGAGTATGATAGTAATAATAATCTAATACACAAAAAAGATTCCGATGGATATGAAATTTGGTTTGAATATAATATTGAATTGCGAAAAATTTCATATAGTAAAGACAGTGAGAATAATGAATCTTGGTATGAGTACGATAAATATGGGAATACACTTACTCATGTGAATAAAAGGGAAAAAGATTCTACCAATGTTTATGTTCATAAACTTGAATATCACAAAGATGGAAAGACTTTAAAAAAAGATACCTGTTATTGGTATGAAAGGAGATGAGTTATGAGTAAAATAATTGGGTTAATTGCTTGCAGCAGTACTAAATTAGGAAAAGACAGCCCTGCCGAAAAATATTTGGCTAAAGATATATATAAAGGGCACACCTTTATATTATCAAAAGAAGAAGGATTTAAAAAATACAAGTGTGAAGAATGGCATATTCTATCCGGAAAATACGGACTATTAGATAAAGACGAACATATCTCATATTATAATCTTTATTTGGGAAAACAATCGGCAGAATATAAAAAGAAATGGGCGGAAGATGTGTTGAATAAATTAAAGTCAAAGTATGATTTAAAAAACGATATATTCTATATTTTTGGCGGTAAATCATACTATGAGCATTTAATGCCTCATTTAAACTGTGTTGTTTTTAGGTATAAAAATAGTAATTGTATTGATTTGGATAAAAAAAACGAATATAGGAACGAAAAGCCTCATGATAGTAAAAGCGATAGAATTAAGAAATAAAGAAAATTTACAAAAGATAAAAAAAGTACCGGGATATTATAAATGGTGGGCAAAACGAACTGAATTGGATATTATCTTAACCGAACTTAATGTCAAGTTTGATGATATAAAATCCTCAATTGAAACAAAGTCGGGAATGTTTTGTATATATGTCGGTATTGCCGTAAAAGAATCTATTAGAGATAGATTAAATTGGCATGTCAATGACAAACATACGGAAAGCAGTGTAAAATATGGAACATTATCAACTCTTAGACAAAGTATAGCCAGTATACTTGTGCATAATCAGTATGATAA
Organism: Treponema denticola; assembly: GCF_024181645.1. Classification (NCBI taxonomy): domain Bacteria; kingdom Pseudomonadati; phylum Spirochaetota; class Spirochaetia; order Treponematales; family Treponemataceae; genus Treponema; species Treponema denticola. The sequence continues at coordinate 2,666,734 of NZ_CP058624.1, forward strand.
AGAAGCTACGGATAATTTTATTGATAAATTGGAAGTGGAATATTTTTTTAATGATAATCCGATAAAATCTAGTGATGCAAAAAATGAGTTGACCGATATTGAAAAGCAGTTATTACAAGAACATTTGAGAGTTTTAAATATTAGGGATAATAATCATCCTTGCGCAAAAGAAATAAAAAAAGAATTAAAACGGCTTAGAAAAATAAGTAAAAATACGGCTATAGCTTGAAAAGAATTATAAAAAATTCTGAAATCAAAATAAATGCATCGAACAAAGGTATTTTATAAAAAAACTAATCACCGATTTTTATATTAAACCGGTGATTAGCATTTGTTTTAGTTTTTCGGTCTTAACGAAGCAAATTTATCTAAGATTCTTTGCCTGTCTTTTCCGAAGCTGCTTAAATCTTCCTTTATAAGTTTATCTTTCGGCAAGCCTAATGAAAGACCCTTAATGCCCGGCTTTACAATCTGAGCGGAATCTTTTCCATCAAGCCTTGCGATAATTTCCTGAGCTTCTTTTGTAAGCATAAAGTCGATAAAAGCCTTTGCCGCATCAAGATTCGGACATGATTTAAAGATTGCAGTTCCTTCCGGTACCCACGGAATTCCGTCTTCGGGATATACTACGGTCAGGTTTTTGTCGTCGGCAAGTTTAAAAGCCTTTCCATCGGCGGGAATAATGCCCACTGCAAATTCGCCTTGAGCCGTTTTTTCTTGCGGATCCTTTCCTCTCTTTCCCAAGAACGGAATATTTGCGTTTATTTTTTTCCAATAATCCCAGCCTTTTTCTTCACCGAAAAGATCGAGTAAGCCTTTTACCGCTCCGTAGTTTGTACCTGAAATTGCAGGGTCGCTCATAATAACCTCTCCCTTGTATTTGGGGTCTGCAAGCTCTGCCCAAGTTTTGGGCATGGGAAGTTTTTTCTCGGCTAAGACATCCTTGTTTCCGATAAAGCCTACAACGGTAATTCCTTTTGCAATCCATGCTCCGTCAGGGTCCTTATATTGAGCCGGAATATCTTTTGAGTTGGGAGAAACATAGTTTTCCAAAAGTCCGTCAGCCTTTGCAGCCATAAAGGCATCAAGTCCGCCGCCGAACCAAACATCGGCCATAGATTTTCCTTCGGCCCTTGTTCTTGCCAAAACTTCTCCGCTCGACATCGAAAGAAATTCAACTTTTACATTTGTCTTTGCTGTAAATGCATCAAAGAGCTCCTTGTAAGCACTTGTTGCAACCACATTCAATGTTTTTCCCGAAAGGTCTTTTGACTCTTTTTCGGAAGAACCGGCTGCAAACACAATGGAACTTGCAAGCAATAAAAATAGTGCAGCAAAAATATTTTTTTTCATTTTGCCCTCCAAAATTATAATTAGATATTTTAAGATACTATGATATTGCAAAAGAGTCAATATAAATTTTAATAAATTCATAAATTTTATAATATATCTATTGACTTTTTATTTTTTATGTAGGATTATAGATACCACACGGAGAACTTGTGAGTATGCACTACATAGGAATAGATATCGGTTCAACGGCAACCAAAACCGTTATAATGGATGAAAATAAAAAAAACATTCTTTATAAAAATCGTATACCCAGCGGATGGAACAGCAAGGAAACGGGAGAGGCTGTCTTGGACTGGATAAAGGAGACCTTGCAAAATAAGGACTTTAAAATAACCGCCACAGGTTATGGAAGAGTGAGCGTTCCTTTTGCTGACAAAACCTTAACCGAAATTTCCTGTCACGGAAAGGGGGCTCACTTTTTGGCAAAAAAAGATGTAACCGTAATTGATATCGGCGGGCAGGATACAAAAGTCATTGTTGTAAAGGACGGGCTTGTAATTGACTTTATCATGAACGATAAGTGTTCGGCCGGTACGGGTAAATTTTTGGAGTTAATGGCAAACAGGCTGGGCTTGAGCTTACAGGAAATAAGCGAGTACGCAGCGCGTGGAAACGATTTAAACCTTTCTTCCGTATGTACTGTCTTTGCCGAATCTGAAGTAACCTCCCTCATGGGAAAGGGAAGTCCCCGCGAAGATATTGCAAGGGGCGTTATCAGTCAAATAGTTTCAAAAGTAGTTTCATTAGCAAACAGGAAACCGCGTTCCGATCTATATTTTTTAACAGGCGGCTTTAGTTCAAACAACTACATAATAGGCGAAATTTCAAAAAAACTTGAAGCTCCCGTTTTATCGGATGATTTGGGAGCCTTTGCCGGAGCAATAGGAGCCTGTATATTATCATGATAGATATTTCGTTTTTGGAGAATCTTAGACGTGAGGCATACGTCGAAGCTGCCGAAAATTATTTATCCTCATCAAATGTTATAGGAATCTTCGGAGAAAATTTACCTCTTGATATTCTATATGGCTACGATCTATTGCCCGTACCTTGTGAAGGAACCGATTCTGCAATTTTTAAATTCGGTAATATGGAAAATGTATGCGATGTTATAAAAAGTTCCGTAATTTATTTAAAAACCGATAAGTGTCCCATTCTTTTTTCGTGCAGCATGTATTTAATAGAAAATACATGTACTCATTTTTTTAATAAGCTAAAAGAAAACACCGATAAAAAAGTTCTTTTATATAAAAATAAATCTGAATTGGAAAAAGCCATACAAGAAGTTTACGGAAAAAAGTTTGATAATTTAAAATACCTAAAAGCAAAAGAAATTTTATATTACATTGAAAGTGTTTTAAAAAAAATAGATGAGTATTCAGACCTCAGTGCTGAAGAAGCTTTTTTGCTGCGTTATTATACGCCTTATATTTTAGACCTTGAAAGAAGAAAAAAATATTTTGATGATATTTGCAGCAGTATAAAATTTAAAACCGAAAAAAATATAATTCAAAAAATTTTTGCCCTCTGTCCGAGGGGTTCATATAAAACAATTTTAAAGGAGGTGAAAAAAAAAGCTGATATTAATCCTAAAAAAGAAAATAGAGTTATACGCCTTTGCCGAGGCTGGAATAATGCGGATTACGGATATAAATATTGTCCGTATAAATATAATATGAACGTAATGTACCAGGAGGATTAAAATGGCAGATTACAGAAAAATGTGGGAAGATCTGGGTATGGATGTTAAAACCCACGACTTGTTATGCGAGGCTTTGCCCGGCGCATTTGGAGATGTCTACTTGGCTCAAGAAAACAGACCTGAGGGAATGGATTTTTTCAACATGGTTGTAGCAGACATTCACGGTATTCGTCCGCAAGAACTTGTGGATTTTCAAAAGGAAGGAGGAAAGGTTGTAGGTTCCTTTTGTATTCATGTTCCTGATGAAGTAGTAATTGCTGCAGGAGCCATTGCAACAGGCCTTTGCAGCGGTTCACAATTTTGGGTTCCTGATGGTGAAAAATTTTTACCTACGGCAACTTGTCCCCTAATTAAGGCTTCGCTGGGAGCCCGTTTTGGAAAGACCTGTCCTTTCTTTAGAATATGTGACTTGTTTGTAGGTGAAACAACCTGTGACGGAAAAAAGAAAGCTTGGGAAATTTTGGCAGAAGATGCACCCATGCATATTATGGACATTCCCCAGATGAAAAGGCCTCAGGATTTTGAAAAATGGGCTTTAGAAATCAAGGGCTATATTAAAAAGCTTGAAGAACTTACGGGAAATAAAGTAACTCCCGAATCTTTAAAAAAGGCAATCGAAATTGTAAACAGCAAAAGAAAGGCCTTACAAAGATTGAATAATTTTAGAAAGCTGGAAAACATTCCTATTTCCGGAAAGGACGTTTTACTGATTCATCAAATTGCCTTTTACGATGATCCTACCCGTTTTGTAACAATGGTAAACAAGCTCTGTGATGAACTTGAGACACGAAAAAAGCAAAACGTTTCCGTCTTCAAAAAAGGAACAAAGAGAATTCTTTTGACGGGAACTCCGCTTTCAATTCCAAACTGGAAAATTCATCACATAATCGAAACTACAGGAGGAGCTGTTGTTTGTGAAGAGATGTGTACCGGAATAAGATACTGTGAGGCTTTGGTTGATGAAACGGGAACCACAATTGATGAAATGGTTAATAACTTAACAAAAAGGTATTTGGGAAATATAAACTGTGCTTGTTTTACCCCAAATAAAGAAAGAATCGATGATATTATCCGGCTTGCAAAAGAATATAAGGCAGACGGTGTTATCGATTTAAATTTAAAATTCTGTAATATCTATGATACGGAAGGATATTTTGTCGAAAAGGTTTTACGCGAACATAATATTCCATGTTTAGGCATTGAAACGGATTATACCGATGAAGATGCAGAACAGCTAAAAACCCGTATCGGTGCTTTTATAGAAATGTTAAGATGATGAAAAATTATTACGTTTTTTTGCCCGATTCAAAAACAGCTCTTAAGCTTTACGGTCTTATAAAAAAAGAAGGCATAAAGTGTACAATGGCTCCTACTCCCAGGGAAGCTGATGCTTGCTGTGGTGTAAGTATTCTCTATTATGATTTTTCCGACACGGATAAAATTAAGGAGATAATCGAAGAAGAAGGCATTAAAATAAGTAAATTTTGGGAAAGTGAAAAAGCTTTTAATCCCGAAAGAAATAAATTTTGCTGATTCTTTAGGGAACGCCGTAAAGAATAATTCTTGTACGGCGTTTCTTTTTATGCTTTAGGACTTATAAGTCCATTTTCGTATATTACTTCAATCAAAGTCTCATAGCTGATGCCGTTTTTACTTATCCAGTTTTCGACCTCGCTTTTTTTTAAGTTTTGAAAGAAACATGCAAAACCGCAGCCGGCTTTTAAAAAGCCCGGTATTGGAACCAGCTTTGCATTTATAGGGTCAGCCTTTATCATTGAGTCGCATTGAATCGCTGCTGTTGTCGTTCCAAAGGTAATTATATAATTCATTTTAGTTTTTTCCTTTCTGAAACAACTTCCAAAAAGGCCTCGAGTCTTGTTACAAATTGTCCCGCATCCTCTTGCGAATAATCCGATTCTATGTGAATGTATGGAAGACCTTTTTGCATGATGTGTTTTCCTACCGTGTGAGCTTCAAGGTTGAAGGTGTGGCAGGCAACCAAGGTACATTCGATTACGGCATCGGCCTTGTAGTGATCTAAAAGATAATCCAAATCCTTGAGCCTTCCGGGATTTGGACTCATAACGGAACAGTTTGTTTTAAGATACTTTTCGGCAATAGCCTCAATCGGATCCCTTGCGGGGGCTTCATCTACAAATTCCATGTGGGTGCGTAAACCGGAACAGCTGTCATAACCTACGATTACGGCTCCCAGTTTTTCAATTTGTGCCAAAATTTTTTCTTTTACGCCTCCCAGAGGACAGCCCGTAACTAAAATCCTCGGGCGTTCATCCCTAGTGCCTTTTAAATTCTTTTCCCAATATTCTTTTAATTCTTTTGTGCGTTTTACTATCTCGGCATTTTTCTGCTGTATATCGTATTGAAAACCAAAGGCTTCCTTTACATTAAACTGTTCCAAGCCTGAAACAGGAGAAGGGTCTAGGGCCGAAAGCTCAAAGAAATTTACAAGGTTTCTTCTTTCCTGATTGCAGTCCTTTATAGCCTTTCTTAAATCGGCTTCGGTTATCCTTATGTTATAAAATTCTTCGATTCTTTCCTTTAGTTTTTTTACCTCATCGGTCCAAAAGGGATAGGCTTTAGGATCAAGGTTATTTTGAGGAAGATGCATTACATAGGTAGGCTTTATATCGTTTAAAAGTTCGAACATCTTTTTTTTACCGTCACAGGTAGTTTCTCCCACAATAAAATCGGAAAAATAAAAAAACGGACAGGTGTCGGTTATGGCATGTCCGTAAGAAGCCTTTATAAGAGGACAGAGGTTTTTAGGTAAATCACGCTCGGCTGCGCTTATGGGTTTTTCACTTGTTGCACATAAAGAAACGGGAACGGCTCCTGCTGCATATACAAGCTCAGTAGGTACATAGGAACAGTAAAGGCCGATAACCTTGCCGCCTGCATCTTTTAGATTTTTTAAAGCTAAAAATTTTTTCTGTTGAGCTTCAGCCAAGCTGTCAAAGCCCTTAGGCAAATTGTTCATAATCATACTCCAAAATGATTTAGATTGAGTTACTCTATATTTATTATAATATGTTAATATTTATTAAAAAAAATTACAAGTAGTTGAGGTAAATAAAATTTTATTGTTATTTTATATTGACAAAACAGGTGAATTGTGTTAGAAGATATATAAATTATTTTTTAAAGTTAAGATATCTGCTCGAGTCCTCTTAAACATCTTCAAAATTTTTAAGTTCTTTTTTTACCTTAAAACATTCAGTGCAGTTTAAAAAGTCTTTGATATGGCTTGCGTAGTTTATTTTTTTATTCCATACCAGATAGATATTGCGGTATTGATGAGGAACTTCTCCTAATTCAAAGGCTATCAGCTTTTTATTTTTTACCATGTCTTCAACAGCTATTCTCGATATAAAAGATGTACCCAAGCCTTCTGCAGTTAGTTGTTTTATTACCTCAGTGTCATTTATCGAAGCACTTATATTTATCGCATCTAAATCTATCTTTTGAGATTTTAAAATCAGCTCCATATTTTGCTTAACGGCCGAACCTGTTTCGCGGATAATAAAGGGTTCTTCGGCAATGCGTTTTAAGTTGGGGTTTGATTTTTTTAGCTTTTGATAGTACGCATTATTTGCAGTTATAAATACAAATTCGTCTTTATAGATAGGAAGAAACTCGCAGTTTTCGTCTTCTATTTTCATTCCGACAATGCCTATATCGACGGTATTTAGTGAAACCTTTTTTATTGTTTCAAGGCTGTTTTTTTCTTCAACCTTTATATAAATGTCGGGATGCTTTTTTTTAAACTCCCTCACTATGGAAGGAAGAAGGTAGCCTGCCGGAATGGTGGATGCCCCTATGGTTATAACCTTTCTTTCAGGATGAATAAATTTTTCTATTATTTTGTCCCTTTCAGCGAGGATAGTTTTTGCTTCGCCGTAAAGTTTATTTCCGGCTTCGGTTAACTTTAGCTCTCTTGTAGAACGCAAGAAGAGAGGCGTATCCAGCTCTTCTTCAAGCTGCTTTAAGGTAAGGCTGACTGTAGGCTGCGATATGTTCAACTCGCTTGCCGTAGTCGAAAAACTTAAATTTTCTACAAGTTTGATAAATATTTCAAGCTGTTTAAATTCCATAAAAACTCCTTTTCGGTTTAAATTGAGCCGGTTTTATTTTACGTTCATTACAAAAACGCCGCTCCATTTTGGTTTCGGCGGAGAAACTTGATAGTGGGCAACTCTTTTTAAAAAGACCTTGGAGGGTGCATCATTATATTTTTCTGCACATTCAGAAAAATATTTTTCGGCATGCTTCCATTTTCTTTTTCTATAGTAGGCGAGTCCTGTTTCAAATAATTTTTTTATATCATAAAGTTTTTCAGTTGTAAGTTTTTCTGTAGGCTGAAGGATTTCATAAATACGGACAGCTTCAGTTTTTCCCTTAACTGCAACAAAATCAAGCTCTCTGCAAATAAAATCTTTGCTTAAATTTTTATAAACATCTTCCGAGATAATCGACTTTGAACCGTATTCTTTGTTTGCTCCTTCAAGACGGGCTGCAAGGTTTACCGTATCTCCTATGGATGTAAAATCTTTGCGGGTTTTGGAGCCGACGGGACCGAATACTACAGGCCCTGAATTAATACCTATTCCTATTGAAACTAAAGCCGAACCTTCTTTTAAAGCTGCCTTCTGTTCCCTCCTCATTGCCTTGCGTATTTCCATAGCGGCCTTACATGCGTTGATTTCTTTTTTAGGTCCTGAGAAAAAAGCCATAATTTCATCGCCGACGTACTTATCTACATCTCCTCCGTTCTCGAATATTATCTTTGTTTCGAGATCGAGATAGCGGTTTAAAATATTGATTACCTCACGAGGCTGCATGTTTTCGCACATACTTGTAAAACCCCGTATATCGGTAAACAAGAAGCAGAGGTCCCTTGTGGTGCTTTTACTTGAAAGATTTTTTTCTGCATTTTGAATAGTATGAAAAGATACATAGGGTAAAATTCCGCGGATAAGTGAGATAATATTTTTTAACTCTATTGAAAGAGTTTTTATTTCGTCATGGGTTTTGATGTTTTCTTCAAAAATAAGCCGATCTGCTTCAACAGCTGCATTGCTCGAAATCATTCCGCGTAAAATATTTGCGGTTTTTCGTATATTCCCGCATAAGAAAATAATCGGATTTGCAATAAAGTCCGCCAAAAAAAGGACGATTATTATAGAAGCATAGAAAAATACAGCCGAAATTGAAAACACAAATACCTTTGCCTGAAAATAAGGACGGTCTAGAATTTCTTTAAGATATGTAACCACGGAAAAGCCTACGAGTCTTTGGCCCTCCTTACGGGTAAAGGTTACAGGATAGATATAAAGGCAGGTTCCTTTTTCGTTCTTGTAAATAGGTATACTAACCGTATTTTCATTTTTAAAATGTTTTATATAAAGGGCTGCATCTTCGGGGCTTATGCTTTTTTCTTCCTCCGGTATCAGCCGTACCTGTCCTGCAGCTGTAGTATAAGAAAATACGTCAAAAGAAGGAAGTTCGGTAGATTCATTGATTTCTTCAAGAAAAACAGGCTGCTTATTGCTTGTGGTTATTATATCGACCCTTTGGAAAGGAAAGGGCGAAGATAGATTGGTCTTTTTTATTCCTTCGAGGAATGCATTAATTTTAGCGTGAAGACCGTCCGAAAAGCTGTATATGGCCGCAACCTGCTCGGCTTGATTTTTTCCGGTTGTGTTGACATTTTGGGTAAGAAGCATGTTATAATTTCTTAAATCCGTGTAAATAAAGGTTGAAAGAATCACTAATATGGTAAAAAGAATAACTATTGTAATTTTTATTTTTATGTGAGATCTTCTATTTCTGTTTTTAAACTTGTTTATAGATTGTTTTAATAGTTTGTCTACAGAAAAGGCATCTTCTTGCATGGATCCGGAAGTATTTTTTAGTGCTTTTCCTTTTTGTTTTTTTAATTTGTCTATTATTCGTTTGTTTAACAGTTTTTTCTGTTCTTCCTCTTCTTTTAACAAGCGTTTATATTCCATATAGGATTCGTTTTGTCTTTTTATGGAAATTATGCCGTGTGCTATCAAAAAAGCATGAAAGATAAGCGCTATAAAAAAAGCAAAATATGTAAGAGGACTTAAAGAATAGAACCATCTGGGGGTGTTTGCAAATAAATTCATGCCGGAGATCGAGGCTGCAATATAAAGGCTTATAGGAACTAAGGCCGAAAAATAGACAACCTCCCGTGATATTTTTCTTTGGAAAATAGATATAAAGATGGTTATAAATGCTATAGGTAATAAAAACAGCAAAAGACTGCTTACATAAAAAAAGTTTAAACCTCTTTGTGCAAAGCCTGAAAATAAAACCGTTAATGGGTAAAGATTTACCGCTTTCTGCACGGTATTGAATAAGTCCATTTTAGTCATACTAAATGGCAAAAGCATCAGCCCTCCAAGAATTATAAGAGAAGCTATTTTGACCGTGTTAGGATGAAAATAAATTTTTTTTATCCGGTTAAGGATGTTATATAGGTCTTTTGTCATCATAGATAATAGTTTACACACTAAAAGCTTTTTGTCAATACAATGCTTTAGGGGAGGAAAACCCCTTTTTCGGAGAAAGGTGTTTTCCTCCCCTATGACCCCTCCTTTCGCCAAAATTCCGCTTAGGGCTCTGCCCTAAGAACCCGTATTGTTACCAAGGTTTTAGTCAATTCTTTAATTGAGTTTGAAATCAATAGAATTTTACTATTTATTGCAAACTTTTCGTACAATAATTATGAAAAGGGAGGAATTTTTCTTCTTTTAAAAAAATTATTAACGAGGCTTAATTATGGAAAAATTGTTTAAAATAACCCTCCGCAACGACTATGCTAAAATAATGCTCAGGATTTGAAAATCCTTGCGCTTATTTTTTTATAGGAAAACAAAGATGTTCTTCAGGATTTATTGGAGTGTATATTGGATATTCCCCCTGAAACAATCGCAGGCTTGGAACTTTTGGATAAGGAGTTTCATAAGGATTTGATAAGCGCTAAAACCGGAGTCTTAGACGTAAAATTACGCCTAAAGAACAACACAATTATCGACATAGAAATTCAAAACAGGTGGAACAGTGAGTTTGTTCAAAGAACAATCTTTTTTAACTATTGAAAAATTGATATTTATATGGTAATATTTTAATAAAGATAATGCTAAAAATTTACAAAATAAGACGGGTTCTTAGTGATTGCAAGTCGGTGTAGCAGTCCAAGCCTTAAGCGGTTCTTTTGAAGATAGGAGGAGATATGAAAAGAAAAATTATATTAATTATGGCCCTTACTATTTTGACTGTAGGTACTTCAGGTGTTTTTGCCGAAAAAGCAGGAACACTGAAAGACCTGCTGATGCGCTTGCCCGATGCGGCATTTTTGTCTACATTGAACGAAATAAAACGCAGCGATGGTCTCGATCCGCTTATTGAAGTATACGATGAGGAAAACCGCTACTTGAGTTTTAAAGCCGTAGGAGATGTCTACTACTGGGAAATGTGTTACTGGAATCTGAAAGGCGGCAAAGAAAAACTGATTTTAGTGAATTCAGACTTATTTCCGGCTTTTTATCTTTATAGCAACGGCAAAGTTTCCAAAACGGAAAACTTCGGCATTCGGGAGGTATGGAAAAAAATCGGAGGCTCTTCTATAGTAGGAGCTATGGGGTAAAACCTGTTGAGCATAAATCAAGAACCCCGATATTCTTGAGTCGGGATATGTCGGCTCATTTTATAATTTCCGCTTCTACAGCTGATGCGATTTCCGAATTGCAGATACGGATACTGCAATCTGCCTCTTCCGAATATCCGAGAAAGTTGATACTGCCGTACCATAAAATTTTTTCATCAAAAATAGCTAACCTTTGTGTAATATTCTCTTTCGCCGAAACTGCAGCTCCCGCCGTTTCGAGCATATTAATATACTGCTGTTGCTTTTTTCGCCGTCCTTCATCTTCATGCAGTTTTGTCATAATAAAAATTTTGCACCCGTTTGAAATAATTTTAGGTACGAGAGGTAAAAATTTTTGCACTTCCGTTTTGGAAAGGTACGGTGAATAAAGAATAGCCGATTTTTTTGCGTCCATGCAGTCTTGAATAAAATCGGTTGTGTAGTCGTTGGCGGAATATAGCTTTGATGGTACTTCTTCTTTCTTACCTGAATCGAAAACCGGCTTTATCGTATAGCCGAGCTGCTTATACCCTTTAAGCCGATTCCGGTACATTCTATCGAAAACCGGAAGACGAAAATCGACATAGTCGAAAATTAACACTTCTTCTTTTCCTGCGAAATTTCTGTGCAGGCGGCCGCAATATTGCGCAAGAGTACCCTTCCAGCTAAACGGCATTGCAAGCATAAGCGTATCAAGCCGCGGATTGTCAAAGCCTTCTCCGGCATACTTGCCTGTCGCGAGCACTATAAGCGATTCAGAGGCAGGAACTTTGTTGAGTATTTCCAACTGTTCTTTTTTTTGTTTTTGCGTTCCTTTTCCTGTAATCATGATGACATTGGCAGCTGCATCTTTTAGATTTTCTTTTAGCAATTTTAAATGTTCTATCCTATCGGAAAGAACAAGCGGCGTTCGTCCTGCTTTGACGGCGGTTTGTACATCTGAAACGATTAATAAATTCCATGATTCCGCTTTTATCATTTCGGAATAATAATTTTGTATTGATTGTTTTGAATTTTCTTCATTTTCTGCGGTGATATGAAAATTCGTAAAACGCGGGATAAAATAATGCTCAAAGTTTTGCACGCGGTTCATCTGCTTCGTAGTCGTTGCATAAAGAATCTGCCCGCACTGCATAAAGATAATCTTTTGCCGGCCGTCACGGCGTACAGGTGTTGCGGTCAATCCGTATACATATTTTGAGCGGAAGCTCTTTACAAGATTTTCCGTTCCGAAGGCCGATACATGATGGCACTCGTCGACGATGAGCATACCGTATGTATGCCGCCGCGGTTTTACCGCATCCGAATTTTTTTCCGTAAGAGATTTAATAATTGCAATATCGATAATTCCCGTAGACATATCTTTTCCTGTAGCGATCGTTCCCGCTTCGTAATTCAAAAATCGCTTGACGGCCTTTTTCCATTGTTCCAAAAGGGTGTGCGTTTGCACAAGAATGATCGTATTCGTTTTCCGTTCCGCAATGAGAGCAGCGGCAGTTACCGTTTTTCCAAAGCCCGTTCCGGCAGATAAAATACCGATATCCGATTTGAGCATAGCTTGCAAAGCCGCCTTTTGTTCCGCATACAGTTCCGCACTAAAATCGACTTCAATGCGCATACCCTCTTCCCTGTCGTCCGTTATTTCATAGTGAGAATTGCAATCGTTTAATAATTTTTGAATCTGATCGATATTGCCGCGAGGCAGCAGTAAAGCATTTTCGGTTTCGCCGGAACAATCGATATAGCGCGGGATATTATACAGCGGAAGACGCATGTGAAGATTTTTAAAATATTCGGGATTTAAGAAAACCGCCGTCCGTCGGAAAATACCCAGAGCCCGCTCCGAGATTCCGGTTTTTGTAATTTCGATTTGATTTGAAAGCGTAATGTACACAGCCGAAGAAAAATCTTTTTGTGTAAGTTGTACATTTTTCGATGCCGGATTGTTTGATTGCTTGTTCTGATTGATTGGATTGTTCGACAGTATTCCGGAAATTTTATATGCTGTTCTGTCTTTGGCAATATCGTCTATTTTATTGATTCCGCAGTCATCACATCCGTTCGGCAAAAAGTTATGTACGACTTTTGTGATTTCTATACAGCATGTTTCCAGATCTTTTGCCGATAATTTTTTGACGGAACTTAAATAGGCCCATTGATCATTGAACGGAATAAAATCTTCATCTACGAAAACGGAATATTTATTTTTTACTGCCTGTCCTTGCAGCGGCAAAGCGATTAAATTGCCGTAGCCGCCTTTCGGTATTGAATCCTGATTAGGAAACATTCGGTCGAATGATTCAAACGGCAGAGAATGCCGCTCATTCATCGCAGCCTGTAAAATCAACATTCCCAAATTGCGAGCCCGTTTTGCGCTAATGTTTTCACTGAAAAAAATCCAAAGATGAGCCCCTTTCCCCGAACGTGATATTTCAACCGAAACGGGAATAGAAAATGCCGCACAGGTTTTACATACAGCGGCCGCATCTTTTTTCCATGTATCGGAACTTCCCGTGTGTGAATCAAAGTCAAGCGCTAGAAATCGGCATACATCTCCTTCCATAAGCGGGTATAAACCGACAACATCGCGGCAGGTGCTATCTTTTCCGGCTAGGTGATTAAAAATATACCGATCGGAAAGCGGTACGTGAAGTTTAAAAGGACAGGCTGCACAGGCATATTTTTTCATATCGCATTTTCCCGTTTTCCATTTGTTTTCGCAAACCGGCGAATAACCGCTTTTGTTTGATTTTGCATTGTACCATCGCAGGGTAAATACATCCTGCCGGCCGACAAAGAGAGATGTATACAAATTGATTTTTTCCTGTGCCGTGCTGTTTCGATTAACAAGAGCATTCGCCGCTGTCTGCAGTATTTGCTGTTTGTCTGCGGCAGCCTCGTTTTTGTTTTTTGTCGTTTGAACGGCGGCTTTTTCTTCAAGGGTAAACCGAATATCTTCATGGGCATTTGCAAAAGAATGGATTAATGCGATAAGTTCTTCATGAGAAAGCGTTTTTAAATATGATAAAACTACGGGTGATATGTCGGGCATATCTTGTACAAATTATGTATCGGTCTATGATGTAAAAAAATAAATAGAATGATGCCTTGAGATAATAGCAATGGCTTCTTTATTTGAACCTTTACACATATCCCAATCCCTATGTTTGAAATCTCAACTAAAAAACCATCAAAACCTTTGTAAAAACACTGGGTTCTTAGGGCAGAGCCCTAAGCGGTTCTTTTGAAGATAGGAGGGGTTATAGGGGAGGAAAGAAACTTTTATCCGAAAAAGTGTCTTTCCTCCCCTAACAAGTTGCCAATCCCCTCGTTTTCTACTATAATAAAGACAGTATGAAAAAACTTAACGGACTCATAGCCTCCGACGGTTTAGCCGCCGGACCGCTGTATTGTATAATGGAACAGCCTGAAACGGTGATTCCTTCTTATTCCATATCTGAAAATGAAATTGATTTGCAAAAATCGAGATTGACCGGTGCCGTGGAAAAGGCAAAAAACGGACTTTCTGAATTAATTTCTTCATCATCTGATGTAGAAAAAAACGAAAATGACAAAACCGGTGAAGATATTATATCAACCCACATTCTTATGCTGTCGGATACGGCCTTTTTGGATTCCGTTTTTGCCGATATCGAAAAAACAAGGATGAATGCCGAGTTTGTTTTAAAAAGAAAATTGGACGAAACCGTTGCAATGTTACAAACAGCCGGAGATGAATACCTTAGTGCCAGAGCTGTAGATATTCAGGATGCTTTTGAATCCGTTTTTGTTCATCTCCTTAAGCAGGGAGCAAGGGATTCCCGATTTACAAAGGTTCCAAAGGGTGCGATTATTGCAGCCAAGCTGATAAAACCCTCCGAGGCTCTCTTGGTAAAAAATGCGGGAGTGAGCGGTATAATTATGGAAGAGGGCGGCGTTACCAGCCATATTTCGATTATGGCCCGTGCTTGGGATATTCCCATGCTCGTAGGTGTAAAAAACTGTATGGATTTTGCCCGAACCAATATGCCAGCGGCTCTCGATGCGGACGGGGGCTTTGTTTTATTTAACCCTTCCAAGACTCTTATAAAAGAATATGAGAGCCGTATTGAAAAAAGAAATGCTGAAATTAAGGAACTCTTAGAAGCTCAAAAAAATTATACTGAGCGTCTTTCAATCACAACAAAGGATGGAGTTAAGGTTTCGGTAAATGCGAATATTGCCTTCCCCGAAGAAATTGAAAATAAATTCGTTACCATATCAAACGGCATAGGTCTTTTTCGCTCCGAGTTTTTATTTTTAGAGGACGGTAAAATTCCCGATGAAGATACTCAGTTTGAAGCCTATAAAAAAGTTGTTGAAGCTATGGGCAAAAAGCCCGTAATTATTCGAACCTTCGATGTGGGTGCCGATAAGATGATTGATGAACAGGAAACCTTGCGTGAAAAAAATCCCCTTCTCGGCTGGCGGGCTGTCCGCTATTGCATAGAAAGAAAAGAAGTATTTAAAACTCAAATAAAGGCTATCCTGCGGGCCGGAGTATTCGGAAACGTTTTTCTTTTGATTCCGATGATTTCAAACATTGAAGAAATTATCGAAGTTAAAAAAATAATCGAAGAATGTAAACTTGAATGTAATGCTGCCGGGAAAAAAATAATTGAAAAGGTTAATGTCGGAATTATGGTTGAAGTTCCCTCCACGGCTGTAGCTGCCGATCTCTATGCTCCGCACTTGGATTTCTTTTCTATCGGAACAAATGATCTTATTCAATACACGATGGCGGCAGACAGGGAAAACACAAAGGTTGCTTATCTTGCAAATTATTTTGAACCGGCTGTTTTGCGGCTTATCAAAAATGTTATCGATGCACAAAGGTTTATAAAAGAACAGGTAGGACATTTGGTTTCTATGTGTGGAGAAATGGCCTCGCATGAAGATGCCGCTTTTTTACTTTTGGGAATGGGCTTGAGACATTTCAGTATGCCTGCCGGGAAAATTTTAAAAATGCAAAAGTTTATGCAGTCCGTAAATGTCAAGGATGCGGAAGTCTTATATGAAAAAATTAAAAATTTAAATTCTGCATCTCAAATAAAAGCAGAGGTACAAAAAACATTGGAGAAATATTATGCCGAAAAATAAAGATGAAATTATTGATGAAGAAAATATAAGTCCGGATAGCTCGGAATTTTCTCATCAAAAAAAATATAAAAACATTCCTTTGATAGCCATTGTAGGCCGTCCCAATGTCGGCAAGTCTACATTGTTTAACCGCTTTTTAAGAAAACGCCGTTCCATCACCGATCCGACTCCCGGCGTAACCCGCGATCCTGTTGAAGCACAGGCGATTATAAACGGCCTTCCTGTTATGCTTGTCGATACGGGCGGCTTTAAACTTACAAGGAGCGGTGATGCGTTTGAAGATACGATAGATGAACTTGTCATGGAAAAAACTATTTCCACCTTAAAAAAAGCCGACAGGATTTTGCTTCTTCTCGATGCAGGTCTTGCAACTGCGGAAGACGAAGAGTTTATTCAATTTTTGCGGCCATATTTTAATAAGCTGGTTGTTGCCGTCAATAAGACCGAGGGCGGAAGACTCATGGCGGAGGCTTGCAACTATTATTCTTACGGCTTTAAATCCTTGACCTGCATAAGTGCCGAGCATGGCGATAATATTTCGGATCTGGCTGAAGAGTTGACAGCCGGTCTTGATTTTAGCAAGGTAGAAGAATTTGAAGAAGATGATACAATAAGAATTACGATTGTCGGTAAACCCAATACGGGAAAGTCAACCTTGGCAAATTATCTTACAGGTTCTTCCGCTTCGATAATTTCAAATGTTGCAGGAACTACCCGCGATATTGTTGAGGGCGAATTTTCTTATAAAAATAAAAATTTTTTTATTCAGGATACTGCGGGAATAAGGCGCAAGGCAAAGGTCAATGAAGATATAGAATATTATTCCGTAGTGCGTGCAATTAAAAGCATGGATAATGCCGATATAGTTTTTCATTTGATAGATGTTCAAGAAGGCTTAACAGAACAGGATAAAAAAATTATAGTGCAGGCTACCAACCGCAGCCTCGGCGTTATCTTTGTTTTAAATAAATGGGATTTGATGGAGCAAACAAAAAAAGCTTTTAAGGATGAAGAAGAGCGCATAAAAGTTATGTTCGGCAAAATGGATTATGCTCCCGTACTTGCTATTTCGGCAAATGAAGGAACGGGAATTAAAGAGCTTTTAAACACGGCCGTCAAAATGTTCGAGCAGCTAAATAAAAAAATAGAAACATCGGCTCTAAACATTGCCTTAAAAGATTGGCTTCAGGCTGCTCCCCCTCCGCAAGGCCGCCAAACAGCCTTTACCTTTAAATACATTGTGCAGACAGGTTCCCGTCCGCCTGAATTTTTGTTATTTTCAAACAGGCCCGATTATGTAACCGAATCTTATATGAGATATATTCAAAATAAAATCAGAAGCGATTTGGGTTTTGAAATGATTCCTATCTTGCTTAAAGTTAAGGGAAGCCGAAAACGCTGGGAAGAAAGGCTTTAGGAATGAAAGGTTTTTCGATAGGTGAAGTTGAAAAAATTACAGGGATAAAATCTCATACTTTAAGATATTGGGAAGACAATATTCCCATCTTGCAGCCTAAAAAAGATTTGGGCGGAAGACGTATCTACAGCTCCCATGATTTGGGAATCATCTATCGGCTGGATTATTTAATAAATAAAAAAAAGTACACGGTTGAAGGAGCTGCTGCCGAAATAATAAACCAAAGTGCAGCCCAAGGCTCCCTTACGGCTAAAATATCCGAGCTTAGGGATCAGCTTTTAGATATTTATGGAATTATACGGGAAGAAAAAAATGACTGAACAAAATAAACCATTTTACGAAAAGTTTGTAAAGAAGAATGAGGCAAAAATTCATCATCAAAAAAAGAAAGAAATTGATGAACCCCTGACCAAAGAAAAGAGGTCTGAAAAGAAAAATAATCGGGAAGAGTTTCCGGTAAAGATTGTAAAAACAAAAAATACCGGCAAAAATATTTTTAAAGAAAATGATGCGGACACAAAGGCTCTTTTAAATTCCTTTGATTTAATAATAAAGGATGCTCTAAAACTTTCTTCAAAGCAAGCTGCTTCGGTTCCAAAGGATATCCGCATCCTATTCCATGAGCTTACAAATGAAAGAAGCTCACGAAAAGTAAATTACCTAAATAATCCCGTAAAACTAACAGCCTATATTTACCACTATATGTGGTGGAACTTGGTGCGTATTTCAAAATTGATAGGTAATCTTGATTTTGATTTAAAGGACGGCGACATAATTGCAGACTTCGGCTGCGGGCCTATGACTCTTATGTGTGCTTTTTGGATTGCCAAGCCTGAATTGCGTTCAAAAAAACTTCATTGGTATTGTGCCGATATTTCGGGGAAGGCTTTGGCGGCAGGAGAGGCTTTGTTTAATTCTCTTTTTGCCTTTACAAATCAAAAAGCCGGAATAGAACAAACATCGAATTGGAAACTTACAAAATTAAACGGCAGCTTCGGTCTTCCGTTAAAAGAAAAGGTAAACCTTTTTGTAAGTGCAAATATGTTTAACGAAATATTTTGGGATTCTTCAATTAAGATTGAAGGTGAAGCTGAAAGAGCTGCAAAAACAATTCAACATTATCTTCAAAAGAATGGGGCGGCCTTGATAATTGAGCCCGGCATTCCCCTTGCCGGCGAATTTGTTTCTGCCTTGCGTAAAAACTTTATCGAAAAAAAATATAAAATCATTTCTCCCTGCCCACATTCAGAAATCTGTCCTATTCCCGGGAAAAAAATGTCTGAACAGAAAAATATAAAATATCCCATAGCCTCGGATAAGTGGTGTCATTTTTCTTTTTATGCAGATGATACCCCTCCAAAACTTGTTGAGCTTTCTGAAGCGGCAAAACTCGAAAAGACCAGGGCAAGCCTTTCTTTTATATATTGCAGAGGAGAAGAAAAAAAAGAAAAGCAGGCTGAGTCTAAAAAGGAAAAAAAAGATTTTCTTGCACGCATAAGCTCCGAAATAATAAAGCTTGGCGATGGAAAGATCGGCCGTTATGCCTGTTCCGAAAAAGGTTTTTTACTCTTAACCGAAAAAAAAAGCTCTCGGTCAAAGCTTAAAGAATATGTAGACGGCTCTCTTATAAAAATTGAAAACGAAAAAATAAACCGGTTCTTCCATGACAGAAAAACCGGTGCTTTGATTATTCAAGTTTAATTATAGTATTTACGTAAAAATACCTTATACTTTAAACTTGTTTACTTCAATAGACAGCTGCTCAATACTGTTTTTATTTTTTTGAGAAATATCGCTTACTTCTTTACTTGAGTCATTTATCTCGGAAGAAGCGGCGGCCATTTCATTCATACTGTTGTTAATATTTTTGGTAAGAGCATCAAGCTTTTGCATTTCTTCTGAAACCTTAATACCACCCGACAGCATTTCTACTGCTCTGGTCTTTACTTCACCCGTTATTTCATTTATATTTTTTATAGCCTGTAAGACTTCATTACTTCCGTTTTCTTGTTCTTTCATAGCTGCTACCATCAGCTCTTCTTGCTGTGAAATTTGATTTACTAATTCATATACTGTAATGAAGGACTTTTCGGCGGCCGCTCCTACGACTGAGAGCTTTTCTATAATCTGAGTAGATTTTTTCATAACCTCGCCTATTTGCTTACCCTGCATATTTGACTCTTCCGATAGCTTTCTGATTTCATCGGCTACAACTGCAAAGCCTTTTCCGCTTTCACCTGCATGAGCTGCCTCTATTGCGGCATTCATAGCTAAAAGATTCGTCTGACTTGCAATGTTTTGAATAATCTCACTCGTTTCCATAAGAGATGCTGATAGCGATGCTATTTGAGCTACAACATCATTTGCCGACCTTGCTCCGATTTTACCGTTTTTCGTTTGCTCATATACCGTTTTAATAAGGGCATTGTTTTTTTCAAGGTTGTTTGTAACCGAGGCAATATTTGCAACCATTTGCTCAACTGCTGCGGATGATTGCTCAATACTTGATGCCTGTACCTCGATGTCGCTGTCCAATTCGCCAAGTCTGCTTATAACTTGTTCGATTGTTGCAGACGTTTCCGTTACACTAGCGCTTTGATTGACTGTTTGGTTTTTTACCGATTCTATATTTTGAGTAATTTGGTGTATGGCACTTGCTCTTTCGGATATATTTTGTGCAAGTACTTCACCGACATTCTTCATTTCTTGCGAATTCATTAAAACCGTTTTTATCATATGGCTTATTTTTGCAATTGTGTCGGAAAAATAACCGATTAGTTTTCCAATTTCATTATTACCCGTTGAAGGAAGAGCAACCCTCAGGTCTCCTTCCGATATACTTTTAAGAGCTGCGATAACTCTATTAACAGGTCGTATGATAAAAAGTTTTGTAAATATTATGATTGTCAAGACAAATAGGACAAATATAAAAAGTAAAACAGCTGCCGTTTTTAAGAAGAAGCTTGCTTGACTTTTTTGAATCATTTCAATCGAATATAAAAATTTTGAGTAGCCTATTATATTCCCTGAAAAATCATACATAGGATAATAAGCTGCTGCATTAGTTCCGTCAATTTTTATAAGGTTCTCTTTGTTTCCCAGTTCTTCCATAATTGCAGCAGAGTCTTCGGAATTATCGCTTTCAAAATTGGAAGCTATTATTTTATAAGTGTTGTCTAACGTACGGGCACATATGCTTAGATTTAAACCGCCTTCCAATACTTCACGGGAACAGTTATTAATAAAATTTTGTATAAAATCGTTATTAACATCTCCCCCGTATTCTACGGAACCTATGTGTTTGTTGGTTTGATCAAAAAGAGGTTTTACTACTCTAAAGCCCAAGTCGCTTACTCCGACTTCAAGCCCGTATATTTCTTTTTTTTCGGAATTTGCCTGTAAAATTGTTTTTCTAAACCCTGAAAGATCATCATCGAATTTCTTTGGGTTGTGAACACGTAAAAATGAAATTGCAGGCGGTATATGAAAATGGAATTGTTTGGCTTTATAGTTTTTTTTCATTTCATCAAACAGGGGTAAGGTAAGTTCGGTAAGAGTTTTCCTGTCTCTTTCTGCAAAGGCTTGTATTATTTCGTCATCTTTAGAAATATTATTCAGTATTATCTTACCCATAAGTTCATATGTATTTAATTCATGGTTTAAAGCTGAGTGTTTTATGTCTGCCATCATCTTTATTTGATTTGCAGAGAATTTTTTAAGACTTCGCCAATCCTTGTATGCGATTATTAGATATTGGGCTAAAAGCAATATAACGGTAAAAAGTAAAAGCCTACTTCCTATAGAATAGAACCTCGTTTTTGCCGAATGAGAAAGTTGAGCTGAGGTGTCTGTTGTTTTTGACATAAAAAACTCCTTAGATAACAATATTAGATATATCCATTATACTGCAAATTATTAAAAATATCAATAATTTCTAAAATATTACTTTTGTTTTCTCGCCTCAATTTTTACAGGGTCATAAAAGCCTTCTTTCCAGTTGAAGCGTGAAGTATCTTCAAGAAAAATTCCTTTCCTGCATGAATTCACAATGTGTCTGTACTCACTGCGTTCAATTTCCGTGTGAGAAAAATCAAGGAGGAATTTATCAAAACCTTTCTTTTCGAGGGCCCCGATACGGTCTGTTATTGAAAAAGGTTTTTCCGGCAGCACAAATGAAGCAGACGGTGTTGAAAAAGTCTTGAAGGCCTCTCCTTGTTTATCGGAAAAATATAAGAAATCATAAGTTTTTGGAAGCGTAAATCTCATTCTAAAGAGGGCAGGATAGGCAAATACCGGAATCAGTACCTGTTTTCGCATACCGGGGGCATAAACCTCTTCAAGGTTTTTTTGAGAGTTTTCGATGGGGGATATAAACTTTAAAATATTATTTTCTTGGAGCCATTTTACTGCCCAGCGGTTAAAGCTGTAAAGATAGGGGCCTGCAACAAGGTTTAGATTTTTATTTTTCAGCATCGTAATATGAGCAGGATTATTGACTACAAATTGAGTATAGCCCTTTTCGATGAGGCTCATAAGATAAAGCTCAAGCTCATCGCTTTCGGCCTGCCCCATAAAAGGATCAAGGGAAATAAAAATTTCCCGTTTTGAAAAGGGAAGAGGTTTGCCGTTTTTTGCCGTACCGGCTAAGGCTTCTTTTGTATCTTCGTTTAGGTTTATAATGACCCGCACAGGTTTGTCGGAAAGAATGGTGTGCAGGCTGTTTACTGAAGATACTTGGACATAGAAGCCGTCAGGGAAGATATCGACATTGGATTTACTTAAAATCTTTTTAGCCCGATTGTCGTCCTGTTTGTTTTTTGCCCCGGCCTTTACATTCTCATTACCGGCAGGATTCCCTTCGGGATAGAGTTTAAGTTCGGGAAGTTTTTCGTCTCCGGGCCTTTTTCTAAAAAAGCTCAACGTTTTGGGCAGCACCGGAGTATAACGCTTACTCATGCTTTTAGTCTGCAAAAGGTAAACGCTGTCGCCTATTCCGAAATCGGCAGGGACCTGAATCCATGCTTCATCGGCCGAACCTGCTTTTTGTGAAGAGGCTTTTTCAATCCTTATATCTTGAATCTTCCAGCTTTCCCTGCCTCGGTCATCCTTTGTATGGAGGCGAATCGAATCCCCAAAATCGGGAGTATAGGAGCCGCCCTTTAAAAGCACATAGTGAACCTTGCGCATGGGCTCTTCTTTTGTTTTTCCTTCAACTTCTTTAATCTTAAATTGGGCGGTTTTGTCTATCGTTCCTAAAAAAATACCCGTGCCTCCCGCCTGATTCGGGTTTAATATTTCCTCAGCCTTTGACGAAACAAATAAAAAGCTCGTCTTTTTTCGGGCAAAGTCTCCGGCTAGGATGCGGCGGCCTGTTTCGACGGCTTCCTTTTTATTCTTTTCCCAATTGTCGATTACATGGCGGTAGGCTGAAACTACTGTCCCTACATATTCTGCACTCTTCATTCTTCCTTCAATTTTAAAGGAAGAAACTCCCGCTTTTATAAGGTCGGGAACATAATCGATGAGCTGCAAGTCATGGGGAGAAAAATAATAGCCGTCTTTGTCGCCCTGCGGTGTGTGGGCTGTGTACAGTCTTCGGCAGGCTTGGGCACACATTCCGCGGTTCGCCGATTTTCCTCCGAGGTATGAAGAAAACATACATAGCCCCGATTGGCAGACGCAGAGGGCTCCGTGCACAAAAACTTCAAGCTCGCAGGAGGTATTTAAGTTGACCGCTTCAATTTCTTTTAATGAAAGTTCTCTTGCTAAAACAACCCTTGATATTCCGAAACGGCTTAAAGCATTTGCAGCCTTGGCCGAGGCTATATTCATCTGGGTTGAGGCGTGAAGCTTTAATTTTGGAAAGTGTGTTTTTGCCATTTGAACTATGCCCAAATCTTGAACGATGATGCCGTCTGGAGAAACGGAGTCAAGATATTTTAAAAAGCGGTACATTTTTTCGGTTTCTTCTTGGGTTAAAACCGTATTAACGGTAACATAGACCTTTTTATTCCGCTTGTGGAGGCTGTCTACGGCTGCCTCAAATTGGCTCCATGCAAAATTGGAGGAACGCATACGCGCATTAAAAGTTTTTAAGCCTAAATATACGGCATCGGCTCCTTCGTTTACGGCAGCATCAAGGGCCTCAGTATTCCCTGCCGGAGCTAAAAGTTCTATGTTCATTGTTTATACCTCTAGCCCATTGTATCATATTTGATAAAAAAAATCAGCTGGAAAGAAAAGCTATACCGAGACCATTGCTTTAATCTTATTTGTATCGGCTCTTAGTTTTCGTAAAGCCCGCAGTTGGGTTTGGCGGATGGATTCAGCCGAGATTGAATATTTTTTTCCTAAGACGGCAAAAGTGGTTGAAGTCATAGTACCGTCAAGACCGTACCGGTTTCTTAAAACATCTTTTTCGCGGTCATTCAGTATTTCCAAACACTTATTTAATTTTTCTTTGAATTCATTATCTATAAACTCTTCTTCCGGGTTATAGGTATTGCATGGAATAAAATCATACAGGTTTGCCGATCTTTCGTTATCAACCGGATCGTCTAAACTGCATATATCGGTATAATTAAAGGATTTTATCTGAGCGATAATATCTACTTTTTCTTTCATTATTTCTGCAAGCTGATTATAAGAAGGTGAAATTCCGTATTTTATTCTATAATTTTCTTCTTCTTTGTGTACTTGTCTCATTAAGGCTTCTTTTCTTACAGGGAGTTTTATAACTTTGTCGGAAGAATTTAAGTATCTTATAAAAGACTGTTTTATCCACCAAGCTGCATAGCTTGAAAAACGAACTTTAAACGATTTTGAAAATTTAGAGGCCGCCTTCATAAGTCCCATATTTCCTTCTTGAATGAGCTCCAAAATTTGGTTTTCATTTGAGCTGAACTTTTTAGCCATTTTTATTACAAGCCTCAAATTTGATGTAATAAGAGTCTCTACTGCCTCTGCATTGCCTTTTTTTACCTCATCGGCTAATTCTGCTTCTTGTTCGGCTGATAAAAGAGGATATTTTTTGCTATCCTTAATGTATTGTAAAAGCAGATTTTCCGTCATAATTTATTACCTCATAAGTCAGTAAGCAAAAAGCGTGCTAAAATATATTTATTTTTTCTAACATTTATAAGATGCTTTTATAAGTTTGCCTAAGTTTATTTATTTTTTACAGGGTAATAATGGAGTTATTAAAACTTATAGACGCTTCAGATCAAAAATCATAATTTTTAGTAAGATGCTGTATATTTTTGTATACATCAATATGTATACTTATGTATAACGCCGTCCATACCAAGGGCACTAAAACTTAAATCCTCTTTTTGCTCTATTATTTTTTTGGAATAAATAAGTGCCGAAAGGGGAAATTTACCGCCCCCTTCCGGAAGGTCCGCCGCAAACTGAGGGCGGGATAGGCCTGAAAGTTTCGGTTCGACTCTTTCCCAAAGCTCTAAGGCATCTTTTAGAGGAACACGGAAATGGGAGGTTCCGGCTGCAGGATCCAGCTGAAAAAGATAGCCCGGTTTTATGCCCATGCAGGTAAGCTTATGAAAAAGCTTAATCAAAGTTTTTTCATTATCGTTTACTCCTTTTAGAAGAACTGTTTGACTTTGAATGGGTATGCCGGCTTCAATGCAGGCATTTAAAGCCTTAGCTTGCTCTTTTTCAAGCTCTGCAGGATGGTTTATATGAGGAATGAGCCATAGGGGTTTTGTTTTTTTTAGCAGGTTCAAAAGTTCTTCAGTAAAAAGTTCGGGTGCAAAAATAGGAGCCCTCGTACACAGTCTTATCAAAAGGTCATCTTTTACGGTTCTTAGTTTTTTTAACACGGTTTCAAGCTTTTCAAAACCTCCGCTTAAAGGGTCACCCCCTGAAACAAGGATTTCCGTAACCTGAGGCATCTTTTTGATGTAGTCCGTAACTGCCTTTAATTCTCCGCCTCCAATATAGCTTTGAGATCGGGCGGTAAGGCCCCGTCTAAAGCAATAACGGCAATATGAAAGGCATTTTCCTGTCGTTATAAGAAGTACCCTGTTTTCGTATTGATGAACAAGATAGGGGGTGATGCAGTATTTATGCTCGCCGAGGGGGTCGGCAGTTTCGTAAGAACATGCTGTTTTTTCGCAGTCTGAAGGCTCAACTTGGAGGCGGAGGGCCTTTGAGTCTTCGGGCTCTGCTTCCTGTATCAATTTTTGAAAAGCGGAGGAAATTAAGACGGGCTGTTCAAAATCTGCTGTTTCAGCGGCCGAAAATTCCCTCCAATTTTTTTCGCTCATATTTTAAGTGTTTGGGTTTTAAATATTTTTGACACCGAACATCATGGCTGCCATAACCTTTGCATCGCTTATGATATTCTTTATAAAAGCATATTCGTTGGGTTGGTGGCAGCTGTCATCAAGAGAGCTCCAAACAACGGCATTAAATCCTTTAGCTCTAAGACAGGCAGCGACTGTTCCGCCTCCTATTCCTATCGTAGAGGTTTCAATTCCTTTTACCTTTTTTATGGCAGATGAAAGAAGGCTTACAATCTTCGCATCCTTAGGTGTTGCAGGGGAAGCCTCAGGCTCATCATATTCAAACTTGATACCCACTCCGTACTTTTTTTCAACCTCTGAAGCTCTCTTCTGCATTTCTTTTAGGACTTCGTTTACATCGTAAGAAGGAAGAATTCGGCAGTCTACATAAAAAACATCGTCTCCCGGAATTGTGTTTACATTCGGTACATTGGCTTCTTTTTTAGTCGGCTGAAATGTTGAATAATTAGGCGAAAATAAATCGTCTTTTTTGTTAAAATGATTTTCCAGATCGTTTAAGCGGAGGGCAAGGTCGCATGCTGCAACAAAGGCATTTTTGCCCGTGTTCGGCATTGAAGCATGGGTTTGGACACCCTTCGTAATAACTTTTAGCCAAAGGCTGGTTTTTTCGGCTATCTCTATTGTTTCTCCCTTAGGGTCGCCGCCATCCGGTACAAGAATCAAATCGTCTTTGGTAAAAAGATTGTGCTTATTGAGGAGGTAAATTATACCGTATTGGGAGCCGACTTCTTCATCGGCAACAAACAAAAGCTTAATAGTGTGTTCGGGGGTGATTCCCAATTTGATAAAAGCCAAGGCTGCAAAAACCGAAGAAACAAGGCCCTGTTGGTTGTCTTCAACTCCGCGGCCTATGAGTTTTCCGTCCTTTTCGATTACAGTCCAAGGATCGCTTTCCCACTTAGACAGGTCTCCGGGTGGAACGACATCCAGATGGCTCATAATCCAGAGCCTTTCCTTATCGTTTTTTCCGGGAATGGTAACAATCAGATTAGGGCGTATTTTTGAAGAAACCCGCTCATCAGGGGCATCTAAGCGTTCAAAATTGCTAAAACCCGCTTCTTTTAAGTATTTTTCCAGGGCTTCACATTTTTTTAATTCTCCGTCTCCATCGGATTCCGGAGCCATGGCAGGAATGGAAGTTAAAAGCCTTTCCAATCCTACAATATCGTCTGTTTTGGATTCAATAAAATCGGTAATTTTTTTAAAGGTACTCATTTACCTATTCTATCAAAAAAAGTGTAAAAATACAATCGGAGAAATAATTATATAAGTATTTTAGGTAAGTAGGTTGACAATTCGACTTTTTCAAAATATACTGTAAATGTGCAATGTTTCTATTTATCAATGCATAAAGGTATGAGAGGTTAAAACTTGTTACAGCTGTCATTTTTGAATTTTAGAAAAGGCTCATATATTCTCATAGAAGGAAAGTCGGATACCGATCATTTTTATATTATACAAAGCGGAAAGGTGCAAGTCGCAAAGGAAGATGAGGTAGTTGCTGAAGAAGGCGGCAATGTTCTAGGGCCGGGAGACTTTTTAGGTGTTGTTTCTTGTATGTCCGGACATACTCAAATCGAAACTGCTATTGCTTTGACCGATGCGCTTTTAATTTCCGTTCCATACGGCCAGTTCCCCCACTTAATAGAAAAAAACACCTCTGTTGCAATGAAGATAATTTATTCTTTTTCAAAAAAGATGCGCTATTTGGATGAGGCCCTAACCCGCATTACTCTAAAACGGAATGCCGTAACCGGAATTTCCCATCTTTTTACAATCGGTGAATATTATTTGAGGATGTCCAAATTTGATTTGGCTCTTTATGCATATTATCATTATTTAAAAGCTCAGCCCAAGGGTGAATTTGCTGATGCAGCTCAAAAAAGGGTTATGGCTATCAAGGCTATGGGGGTAAAAATCCCTATGGAAGTTCTTGAACCTCCTACAAACCAAATGATAAGGCTCTATGATAAAGAGCATATGATTTTCTGTGAGTGTCAATCCGGAACGGAATTGTATATTATTCAAAAAGGCCATGTAAAAATAACAAAGATTCTTGATAATAATGAAGTTCTATTGGCTGTCTTAAAAGAAGGCGATATGTTCGGTGAAATGGCCCTTTTGGAAAATAAACCCCGATCTGCAAGTGCTATTGTTACCGAAGAAGGATGTCAGCTTTTAGCCGTAAACCGCCAAAACTTTAATCAAATGGTTTCAACTCAGCCCCAGCTGATTGCCCGCCTTACAACTACCTTTGCAGATAGAATTTGGGCAATGTACAAGCAGCTTGCCAATACCCTTATCAAAGACCATGTCGAAAAAATGTATGATATGCTTGCTATTCAACTTGAAAAATCCAGAATTAAACCTGTAAAGGGCAAGTACCATACCTTTAATTTCGGCCCCGTCGAGTTGGCAAATATGTGCGGTATACCTAAAGAAGAAGTAGCCGAAGCCGTTACAAAATTTTTAAAACAACCGATAGTAAGATGTGACGGATCTAAAATTTCCATAACGGATGAGTTGGAGCTTTCAAAACAGGCTGCCTACTTTAAAAAGATGCAGGAAATTGAAAAATCCCGTATAAATGCACGTGCAAAGAACGGCGGATATTGGTAGAACGGAAACGCATTATGAAAAAATTGTTTTTTTGTATAGTCTTTATTTTGATAGGCTTTGCTTTTTCCGAAGATACAGAGTCCGCTAAAGAAATTCTTAAAAAAACTGAAACCGAAAAAAAAGAAGAGCAGCTTGAGTTTGCTGAACTTCCTGCCGGATATAGAGAAATAAGCCTTGGAATGAGTATGGATGCTGTTAAAGAAGCCCTTTTAAAAGATTCCATATTCGGATATCGAGGAGAAAGGGATATTTCGCTTTTACCGGGGAAAAACCGCAGCCTTATTGAAACAAAGGGCTCAAGCAATATAAAAAGAGCTTGGTTTCAATTTTATGAGGACAATCTATATATTATTATTATCCAGATGGATACCGACAAGATAGATTATTATTCGATGTATTCTGCGCTGACTTCAAAATACGGTGAGCCTTTAAGTATAGATCCCAAAAGGGCTATTTGGAAAAACGAAACCGTGTCAATGATTTTAGAGCGCCCTCTGGCAATAAAGTATATTGATTTAAAGGTATTTAATGAGCTTTTAGAAAAAAGTCAAACCGATAAGGCCTACAGTGATATTTTGCGAGAGGAATTTATAAATGATTTTTAAAAAGGTTCTAATAGTATTTTTAATGCTTTGTTTTTTTGCTTCGTGTTCTTCTCAAAATAAAATGGAAACGGAAGATATCTTTATAGAAAAAATCTCAAATGAAGAAACGGATGAAACAAATGAAGAAGCAAAAACCGAAGAATCCGTTAAAAAGAATATCGAAAAAATAAATGTGGAACTTGCAATCACTCCTGCCCAGCAGCAAAGAGGCTTTATGGAGCGGAAACTTATCCCTGAAGGCACGGGAATGATTTTTTTGTATAAAGAAGATACTAAGTTAAGATTTTGGATGAAGAATACGCCCCATCCCCTTTCAATTGCTTTTATAGACAGCTCCGGTATAATTAAAGAAATATGCGATATGACACCTTATAGTCTGGAAACAATTGAAAGTACTTATTCCGTACGCTATGCTCTTGAAGTTCCTCAAGGTATGTTTAAAAGAATGGATATAAAAGAAGGCGATAAATTGACGCAAGAAACGATTTATCTTTTGAAGAGAAAAATTAAATAATTCATTGAACGGGAGTTAGGAGGTTATTATGAAAAAAACGGACTTTTCCATTTCTACATTGGGAGAATGTAAAATACAGTCTCCTATTATGCTGTCGGAGACACACGGAGATCTGATTGCAAACTATGTTACCGATAACGAATTTATAAGGTATAATTTGGATGCCTCCTTGGGTGAAACCGGAGAGCCTCTAACCCATGCCGACCTTATCGAAAAGGCCGGCCCTCGCCAAAAGATATATTTTAGCCCTAACTATGTACATGCTGCAATTGCTACCTGCGGAGGTTTATGCCCCGGTATAAATGATGTTATAAGGGCTATAGTACGCTGTCTGTGGACAAGATACGGAGTCCGCCGAATCAGCGGTATAAAATTCGGATATAAGGGATTTATTTCCGAATATGGGTTTTCTCCCATTCCATTGACTCCTGAAACAGTAAACGGAATACATAAAACGGGGGGCTCTTTCTTGGGTACTTCGCGAGGCGGAGGTACAAGGGTAACCGAAATAGTAGACGGAATTGAGCAGATGAATATCAATATGGTATTTTTTATCGGCGGTGACGGTACGCAAAAAGGAGCCCTAGAGGTTTCAAGAGAAATTGAAAGGCGTAAATTAAAAATTTCGGTAATAGGTATTCCCAAAACGATAGATAATGACCTTTCTTTTATACAAAAGTCTTTCGGATTCGATACGGCTATTGCAAAGGCTACCGAATCTGTTGCCGCTGCCAATATGGAGGCCAGTTCGCAGATCAACGGTATAGGCTTGGTAAAGCTTATGGGAAGGGAGTCGGGATTTATCGCAACCCATACGGCCATTGCCTGCCATGAGGCTCACTTTGTTCTTATACCTGAAGTCCGCTTTGAATTGGGCGGCGAAAACGGCTTTTTAAAGCTTTTGGAAAAAAAGCTTATTGAAAACGGTTATGCCCTAATTGTTGCCGCCGAAGGCGCCGGTCAGCATTTAATGAATATTGAAGAAGAAACGGATGCCTCAGGAAACAAAAAACTTGCAGATATAGGTTTGTTTTTGAAAAAAGAAATAACCGAGTATTTTGAAAAGATTGGTATGCACATAAACTTAAAGTACATTGATCCCAGTTATCAGATTAGATCTTCAATTGCAGCGCCCATTGATTCGGTTTATTGCGAACGCTTAGGCAACAATGCGGTTCATGCTGCTATGGCAGGGAAGACCCGCACCCTTATCGGGCTTGTAAACAATAAATTTGTGCACCTGCCGATTGAACAAGTTGTTTCGGAAAGGAAATATGTCAACCCTGAAAGTTCTTTGTGGCGTGATGCTCTGGATGCTACAGGTCAGCCCACTACAATGATATAAGCTAAGGATAGTACAGACTAAAGATAGGATTGAGATTTTTGTGAAGAAGCTTTTTATTCTTTTTTTATAAAAAGCTGCATCAACATGGTAAAATCGTAGATTTTTTTGTAGGCTTCGACAAGCCATTCCCTTACAGGCCTTTCCGAATTTTGTTCAATCTCTTTCCAGTTTTGAATTAATTCACGGCGGGGTTTGTCATAATCGGCT
The DNA here is from genome assembly GCF_024181645.1 of Treponema denticola. NCBI lineage: Bacteria > Pseudomonadati > Spirochaetota > Spirochaetia > Treponematales > Treponemataceae > Treponema > Treponema denticola. The sequence continues at coordinate 2,697,652 of NZ_CP058624.1, forward strand.
ATTATATTCTTAAAGTTGTTTCCTATTACTATGATGTGCTTTAGCGAAATATTTATAAGCTTAAGGGCTGTGTCATTTACATCATTTAAAAGTTTTGCAGCCTGGCGTCCTGCTTCCTTTTCTCTTTCCATTCTGGAAAGAAGGGTTCGGAACTTTACGCCTATATCGGATACCTCGGAAAGTTTATCATCAAACTCTACCGTTTTGGAAGTTACTTGCATTATTGCATGAAAACTATTGGAAAAATCTGCTGTAGTGCCGGCAAAGCCTCCCCAATTTCCCCGTACTAAAAATAGGTCGCACAGAGCCCGTATATCCGTTTTTACATATTCTAATAAAAAAGATTTTAGATAACTCATTTCTTCGGCATAGATATATCCCGATAAGCCTCTTTTTGTAAAAGGCTTATTTGCATCGATGACGTAGTTTTTCATACCGGAGATGACTTGCTCCCCGAATATTTTGTGTATTAAAACCGCAACCTTTGACGATCTTTGCTCTTCGATGAGCTTATTGATAACGTTTTGGGTATTTGTTTTAATTTGTGACACATAGGTATCCGTTACTTTTTCGGTAAAGGGGGTTGTTTCAACCGTGTAAATTATATCCTCGGTAATATGTTGGATAATATATTCGAGAGCCCGTGAGCGGCGAAGGTCGTTTAGGGTTCCTAAAAGCTTTTTCCATTGGCCTGCATGAACCGGCTGAATGTTTTTATAGGTTTTTATTATATCGAAGATAAGATTCCAATCGGTATCTATACTTAGTTGATAGAAAACCGATGCAAAATCTTTTAAGTCTTCGGAAATATACTCTCCCCTTATTGCCTGAAAGTTAGGGGTATAGTTGAAATTATTTTCAATAAAGTTGGAATCGAATTTTCGAAGTAAAAAATAATAGTCAAAGAGTACAAACTGTATAAAGGCATCAAGATGTTGGTAACTTAGATCTATTTTTTGTATTTGATTGGAATCAAGTTCTCCTATAAAGGTTTTTAATTCCTTTTTTACCTTTTCGGCGAGGACTTCGGTATTTGTGTTTTTTGACTGTTCTATTATTGATTCTTCGGACAAATTTTCAAGAAGTTTTTTTTGTTTATCCGAAAAAGAGTTTTCCACAGTAACGTTTTTTAAAACCTTCGAAGAAGCAGCTCCTGCTAAGAGGGGCCGGGCCGGGCCTACGACCTTATAAATGTTGTAAAAAAATTGTGCCGCTTGGGGTAATACCTCTTGAGAACTCGATTTATACCATTTGCTGTATCTGGTTTTTCCTATGGTTTTTGCAATATCCTTCAACTTACGCCTTTTGACGGCCTCGGGACTCTCTGAGGACATAAATAAACCTATTATTTTTTGGAAAAAACTTTCTTTTTTATGGGCCATGATAATAATATGTGTTAAATTCGCTAATTTGTCAACCGGTACAGCGGCTCATGGAGTAAAAATAAGTTGAGCAAAAAATAACGGTCTGTGCCAAGTCCGGCATAGACCATTATTTACAGCTTTTTAACCTGTTACTCTTCGTCACTTTCCATTAAAAGCTTGATGACGGCTTGTTCGTTTGCAGCCCTTAAAAGTTCTTCTCTTTTTTCTGCACTTTTGAATAATAAACTTATCTGTGCAAGGAACTGCAAGTGGGGGCCTGTCTTATCCAGAGGGGAAAGAGTCATAATAAATATTCTGGCCGGTTCTTGATCCAAAGAATCAAAGTCTACCGGATTATCTGCAATGCCTATACAGGCAACGAGATCACTTACAGAGTCCGTCTTTCCATGAGGTATGGCTATGCCATGCTTCATCCCTGTAGACATCTTGCGTTCCCTATCTAAAACACAAGCCTTTGTAGCAACCCTATCCTTTACTTTTCCGGCTTTTACAAGCGTATCAAGTAACTCATCAATAATAGCTTCTTTTGTAGTCCCTTTTAAGTGCAGATTAATGGTTTCAGGAGTTATAACATCCTTCAAATCTACAGAATCGGGTTTTAATGCATCTTTAAATTCCATGTATACATTCTAAGCCTCTTTTGATTAAAAGTCAAGTTTTTTTTAGCTTTTTTTAAAATTTCTTTTTAATTCCCAAATAAAAGCTTTTTTCCTAAGTTTCGATTTTTGGCCGAAAGAATGGAATTAAGATTAAGATAACGAAGCCTTTATCCGGCGGTTGAAGAATATAGCAGTTACAAGAATGAATATCTAAATTGACTTGAATTTCCCCTTATTTTCTGCTATAATTTAAGGGAAAATATCGGAGGCAAAACAATGAGACCATTTAATTATTCTAAAATCAAAAATCAAAAGTGGGATTCCGGTACCCTGGGTCTGATTGCTGCAATATATAAAGAAGCCGGAAAACAGGAAATGTACTTGAAACAGCGTCCGGAAGAATTAGAGAAACTGGTCGAGATTGCAAAGATACAAAGTACAGAGGCATCGAATGCAATTGAAGGTATTGTAACAACAAGTACCCGTATCAAGCAGTTGGTGAAAGAGAAAACAACACCTAAAAATCGTGATGAGCAAGAAATTGCGGGTTACCGTGATGTATTAAATATAATCCACGAAAGTTTTGATGCGATTCCTATTTCCCAAAACTATATTCTGCAGCTCCATAAGATTCTGTATAGTCATATGAACAATCCGATGGCAGGCAGAATAAAAAGTGTACAGAACTATATCAGTGCTGCATATTCGGATAATCATACGGAAATATTATTTACGCCGCTTGCTCCCTTTGAGACACCGGAGGCGTTGGATAAAATTTGTGAAGAATATAACCGAGTAATTGGAAATATGGAAGTGGAGCCCTTAATAGCAATTCCTGTTTTTATTCATGATTTTCTCTGCATACATCCTTTTAACGATGGTAACGGAAGAATGAGCCGTCTGCTGACAACTCTTCTGTTATACAGAAACGGCTTTTATGTAGGAAAATATATCTCTTTGGAAGCAAAAATTGCAAAAAACAAGGATTTATATTATGACGCACTTGGTAGAGCTCAGATTGGTTGGCATGAAGGCAAAGAAGATGTGGTTCCTTTTATCAAATACTTGCTTGGAACGGTTCTTGTGGCCTATAGAGATTTTGCAGACCGCTTCGCTTTAGTGGAAATAAAACTTCCTGCTCTTGAAACTGTAAGACGTGCCGCTCTAAATAAGATTGGCCGATTTACTAAGCAGGATATTCGTGAACTTTGTCCTTCACTGAGTATAAGTTCTATCGAGGGAGGGCTCAGAAAATTAGTATCAGCCGGTGAATTGAAAAAAGAAGGCTCAGGAAAAAACATTTGTTATTATAGATTAAAGTAATTCCCACAAATATTTAAACATTCCCTTAAAAACAAAAAGAAAATAAGGGCAATGGTTTATTGATAAGGTTAAGAATCCCCCATTTTGACAAGCAGCAAAAGGAGAAGCCTCTAAAAGTTTTTATAAGTTTTTCCGATAAAAGAAATATGAATTCGCCCGATTTTTTTTATGTTATAAAAAATGTTTTACTTTCCCCCATAGTGATAGGTGTAACCATTATTTGCGGTCTTATTTTAAGCTTTATTTTTTATGTAATGAGCTATAAGAAAAAACCGAGGCGTTTTGCTGTAAAAAAGAAAGCTCCCAAGCCTGTAAAGGAAAAAACGCCTCCCCCCGAAGACGAAACTGAAGACGAGGAAGGGGAAGAGTAGGCAAATCTTAAAGATTTTGATAAAAATTTGAATTTTTTTGACTCGCATGAATACTATTTTTTGATTGTGTGCTATCATCTCCATAATTACCGAATTAATTTCAAAGTTTTTATGGAGGCGATGGCTTATGTTTTTCGACACCATGTTTTTTGAGAATATTTGTGAAGATGTTGATCTTGAATTTTATGAGTGGATATTATGGGTGTATAAAGAGCCGCCTATTATTGCAAGGTCATATACTTCTGCAATCGAAGAAATAAAAAAAACATTAAAAAGCATGGAACATTGCGATATCGGTTCTTTGCAGAAAGAAATTGGATTACCTCCGTTTCAAGACAAACAAACAAAATCAAATATCCTTAAATCTCTCAATGAAAGGCTTAAAGAGCTCAAAATTATAAGAAGAAATTATTTAAATTCCTTGTCACCCATCGGCAAAAAAATAAGTAAAAATAGTGCTTCAACAGGACTTTCCAATACTAAAAGGGATAAATTACTCTGTTTGTTGCTTATAGATCTAGTGGAGCAAATCCCTGACGACATGATTCTCCTATCGGATGAGGCTGATGAAGGCTTTTTAAAACTAACTGAACCCGTGATTCGCAGAAAAAATCAAAATTTTTAATTAAAAATTAAATTATGCAAATATTTATGATAGACTGTTTTTTTAGAAATTGATATTTCTTGCACAAAACATCGCGTTATGGAGGTATAGGAAAATGGGAAATATGGAAGTAACAGAGGAAGATGGATTTACTATACTTGAATTTTGCAGTACGGGATTAAAACATAATTTTGATTTTGAGCGTATGCAATTTGCAGGAAAAAGAGATGAGGTTCTTAAATACTTTTGTTCTGATAATCTACTTGAAAAAGATCCATCTGCCGTACAAAATAATGATAATCCTAAATTCGATCTTTCTAAATTTCATAACATAAAAAATAACTTAAATTTAAATAAGGTATACAGATTTGCTTATATAAATTTGAGGTATATTAACCTTTCATACATAGAAGAAAATCAATATATGAATTTTCCGCGCAAATGTTATTCCGATAAACAGCCAATATATGTAATTCAATTTGAAAATTTTGCACCGGAAAATAGGCAAATGACAATTTTTTATTTTGACTGTGCAGAAACCGCCTATGAAATGTATGATAAAATTGTGGAGTTTTTGATAGACAGCTCCTCCGATTGTGCTTTTGATACTGATGTATATAGTCCTATTACAATTATTTTTGGCGGCAATTTTTGTTATGAAATGAGGTATCATGAAGACACCCAGATTTTTGACTATTGTTTTACAGGTAAAAAACTTCGATACAAAAACGGAATAAACCAATTTGAAGGAAAAAAAATAGACTTAAAGAAGTATTTTAAATAAAGGTTTGTGTACAGTTTTATGGAATTGCTGATAATCCTAAAAAATATAGCTATATACTGGCTTTTTAATTAATTTGTTGTATAATGTATCTAAATCTTTAGATGTTTTAAGGAGAACTTTATGGCATTAGTAAAAAATTTGAAAGGACTAGAATCTAAAAATATAAGAGAAAATATTACAGAAACAGAATGTACATATTTTATATTTGAAAAAGATGATAAAAAATATTTTCAAATAGACTCTTATGGTTCTTCTGAAAGAAAAAATTATGGAAGAACTAGTCAATCTTTACGATTTACAGAAGATGTCGCAAAACAATTAAAAGATATATTAGAGAAGCATTTTTAATATAAACATAATGCAAAAAACGGAAATGCGGTTGGGATTATGAAAAATAACCGCATTTATGACATGAAGGGAGCTTATTCAGGTCCGCTTGACGGAAGTCATGTTCATAAAAGCGACGGCAGCTATGTGGGTGAGCTTAATAATGGTATGGTTCTGAATATGTTTAAGGTACGGACTCCTCTTGTGCCTGCGGTTCCCGGCTATGAGGTTCCGCCTATTCCTCCTGTACCGAGATTTCCATTTCCGACAATATACAGTGATGTATCGGATGATTTATTTAATAAAGATTAAACAAATGATAATTTTTGGAAGAGGCTATCCTGTATATATTGTAAGCCTTAGGAATGCGGGCGGGCATTCAAGTTATAATGAAATTGAACTTGCGTAAGATATGAATAAAAATTACACCCATTTCTCATAAAATCCGCAAATATCCTTATAAAGCCTTAATATTTCAGCCTTATCTTCTATAAAATAACGGTGAACATCGGGGATTGTTTTAAAAAAGGTTTCTTGACGCTTGGCGTAGTGTTTGGTATTCCGTTTTATAAGGGCCGAGACTTCCTCCAAGTCCGATTCCGGTTTTAAACGCCTATTTTCATCAAAGAATTCCCTGTAGCCTATGGCTTTGAGTCCGGGGCTTTCGCTTGTATAGCCCATTTCATAAAGCTTTTTTACTTCATCATATAGGCCCTCGGCAAACATGGCATCGACCCTCTTTTCGATTCTTTCGTATAAAAGGGAGCGGGTTCTTTCGAGGCTTAAGATAAAAAACTCGTATTCTTCTCTTGGGTTTTCGGGGAGGGCAAAAGAGCTTAAAGGCTTCCCTGAAGCGGCAAAAACTTCGTGAGCTCTTATTATTCTGTATTCATCATGAACATGGAGCCTCTTTGCCGTTTCGGGGTCTATTTTTTTTAGCTCTTCTAAAAGAACGCCTGCCCCTTCTTCCTTTGCCCGCTTTTGAAAGTGTTCGCGGATTTTAGAGTCGGCTGTGGGCGTAACGGGAAGGCCGTATAGAAAATTCTTTAAGAAAAAAGCCGTGCCTCCCATCAAGACCGGAAGTTTTCCCCGCCTATATATTTCGGGGCAAAGTTTATCGGCTTCTTTTACAAAATCGGCTGCCGAAAATTCTTCGGAAGGCTCTTTTATAGCGATTAAGTGATGGGGGAGGCCGTCTAATTCCTCTTTGGAAGGAGAAGCCGAGCCTATATGCAGGTGTCTATACACCTGAACCGAGTCGGCGCTTATAATTTCGGCACAAGCTGAAAGAGCCGAAATTCCGTCCTCTTTTGAGAAATCTTTTGAATGTTTATAAGAAAATATCTCGGAAGCTAAGCTTGTTTTTCCCGAAGCCGTCGCTCCGAAAAAAATCAATACGGGAACCACGCAAACTTTTGAAGCAGAAATTTTAGTTGAATTCGGGGTGCCGTTCTATCTGATAGTTTACTTCACCGGTAAAAATTTGCTTTGCTCCGGCTGAAACAACCTTGTCTCCGCTTTTTTCGGCATTAGGCTCTTGGATTTTAGCCAGCTGATAGGCCCTTCTTGTCGATGCGCATGTAATCTCGTAAATATTGTCATCAAACTCGATGAGTTCTTCTAATGGAAATATCATAGCCCTATTCTACTATTATTTAAGAAAAAAGTCAATATTTTCACTTATTGAATTTCCGGGGTGATGTTTCCCATGCCGATGACCGAAATATCCTTTGGAATTTCGGGGACTGATAAGACCGGAACCATGGGCATTTCGTATTCAAGAAGCCGTTTTATCAAAAGTCTGCCTTCTTCGGGAACGAGGATAACTGCAATGCCTACAAATTGAGCATTAAAGTTGTTGTATGCGTTTTGAACGGCTCTAAGCCATGCTTTTTTCGATTCAGTGTCTATTGCAGGTTGAGGGCCGGTCAGGGTATCTATGCGGCTTGCCAAAACGGTTTGGAAAAAAGCGGAGTCTACCATAAAAGCTCGCAATGCCTTGTCTTCTCCAAGATATTGCTGAACAATTTGTCTGCCTAACCTTTGTCTGACTTTTTCGGCTATTATATACATGTCGCCGGTTATGCGCCTATAGTCTGCGATGGTTTCAAGAATGGCTGTGGTATTGCGTATGGAAACATTTTCCCTAAGGAGACACTTAAAGACTGTTTGCAAGTCTCCCAATGTCAGCTTGTCGTTTGACTGAATTTCGTCGACGACGATTGGGTTTAATTTTTTTGCGGAATCCAAGATGTTGTTTACCATTTGTCTTGAAAGGATGTCATCCGCATGTGTTTTTATAACCTGAGTTAAATGAGTTGCTATGATGGAAGGCGGATCTATAACCGTATATCCTGCCCTTTCGGCGGCTGCTTGGTTTGATTCGGAAATCCAAATAGCCGGAAGACCGAAAGCCGGATCTAAGGTAGGTTCGCCGGGTATTTCATCTTGAACATTTCCAGGGTTTACTGCGAGGTATGCGCCCATTCTTATCTTTGATCTTGCTACCTCGGCTCCCTGTATTGTAATACAATATTCATCAGGAGGAAGGTTCATGGCATCCATCATTCTGATAACCGGCATTACAAGACCGGTTTCGAGAGCTATTTCTTTTCTTATGCGTTTAACCCGCGGAACGAGGTCTGAGCCTCTTTTTTCATCGACCAATGGAATAAGGCCGTATCCGAATTGCAAGGATAGATCGTCGTATGGGCTTACAGCCTTGGTATCGTCTGTTTCGGTTTTTGCCGCTTTTTCCGATGCTGCTTGGGCTTCTTTAGCCGCCTGTTCTTTTTGAGCCCTTGTTACCTTTGTTGTCTGCAGCCTCCAGCCTAAAAAAGCAAGGCTTAATGCGATGATGATTAAGATTATTGAGGGGAAACCGGGTAAAACTGCCATCACAGTCAAGGTGATAGCGGCTATGTAATAAACAGTCGAATTGCGTGCAAACTGGTCCGTGATGTCTTTTCCAAAAGAGCCTGTTGAAGCTGAGCGGGTTACTACAAGACCTGTTGCAACCGATATAAAAAGAGAAGGAAGCTGAGCTAAAAGTCCGTCCCCTATTGTAAACCTTGTGTACATCTGCATCGCTTTAGTGAATTCTTCTTGTCTAAACACTATACCTACGATTAAACCTGCTACAATATTTAAGACCGTTATAAAGATTCCTATTTTTACGTTTCCCGAAACGAATTTACTCGCACCGTCCATAGCCCCGTAAAAATCCGTAGACCTTTGTAATTCTTCTTTTTTCTTTCGAGCTTCGGCTTCAGTTATAACGCCTGCATTGTACTCTGCTTCTATAGACATACTTCTGGTATTATTAAAGTCTAAGGCAAAACGGGCTGCAACCTCGGCAATTCTTGTTGCTCCCTTTGTGATTACAAAGGCTTGAACGGCAATCAAGATAATAAAAACTACAAAACCTATGACCAAACCTTGATTTCCTGTAGAGCCGATAACAAATTGACTGAAGGCTGCTATCATCTTTCCGTCAAATTTTTCTCCATATGTTAGAATAAGCCTTGTAGATGAAACGTTTAGGGCAAGGCCGAATATGGTGGAGACTAAAAGCAATGAAGGGAAAACCGTAAACTCCGTAGGCTTATCTACAAATAAAACTATGAGTAATATTATCAAACTGAATATAAGATTCAGTGCCATAAAAAAGTCTAAAAGAGCAGTAGGCAGAGGAATAACAATTACAAATATTACCAAGATAGCTCCCATAGCTACCAAGGCATTCGGTGCTTCCTTAAAAATTCTGTTTTCGGCCATTTATCGGGTTACCTCCATCTTTTCCTTAACATTTCTTTTTCTTTCATCGAGTAAATTTTTAAGAAAATAATCGAAAGCGATTGATAATATTCGCTTGGAATTATCTGTCCTAAATCTACGTTAGCGTATAGGGCACGGGCCAATGGAACATTTTCAATAGTAGGAATGTTGTTTTCCCGAGCAATTCTTTTTATGTTTTGGGCTGTTGCATCAACTCCCTTCGATATAACCATGGGAGCAGGCATAACGCCTTGTTTCCATTGAAGAGCGACAGCATAATGGGTCGGGTTTGTAATAACGACATCGGCATCCGGAACGTTTTTTATACCGGTCTTTTGCAAGATTGCCTGCATCTGCCTGTTTATTTGAGCCTTTACCATCGGATCGCCTTCCAATTCTTTATACTCATCGGTTACTTCCGTTTTTGACATTTTTAACGATTCCGAAAACTGACGTTTTTGGAAAAAGTAATCGGGAATACTTAAAAGAACCAATGCGATCGCAGCATACACCAATATTTGAGCAGCTGTTTTTGCTATAAAAATTATCGAATTGGGAAAATCGGATTGAAGCAGGGCTATCATCTTTGTAATATTGTTTTTTATAACAAGATATCCTATAAAACCTATAATGACAACCTTAAAAAGCGATTTAGCCAAATTAAAAAGCCCCTCGGCAGAAAAGAGAGCTCTTTTAAAGAACCTCACAAAATTGGGAGTAACTCTTTTAAAATCGGGCTGAATAGGTTTTGTCGAAAATAAAAAGCCTCTGTTTTGAATAATATTTCCCAACACTCCCGAAATTAGGGCTACCCCCGTTATCGGGAAAACCGTTTTAAAAAAATATAAAACAAAAATCCTGAACCAAGTTCCGTTTACAACATCTTCTGTTGTGCAGCGTTCAAAAAAGAAGGCGATGACCTGCATTAAAGATTTAAATATGTAGGGCCCCATTATTATAAGGCTGATTACGGGAAGCAGCACAACCATTGCGGCATTTAAGTCCTGACTTTTTGCAACTCTTCCTTCTTCTCTGGCCTTGCGTATCTTATATTCGGTCGGGTCTTCTGTTCTGCCTTCATCTTCGGCAGCGAACCACTGCAAGCCTATCGTTTTATTGAGAAGGAGTTCTTCTTGAGAAAAATATTTTTGATAAAGGAGGGGCGATTTTCCCGATATCATTTAGTACCCCCTAAACTGTCTAAAAGCCGCCAAAAATCCGAAAAGCCTTTTTCCAAAATAATTTCAAAGGTGTTTATAAAAAAAGGCAGAGCAAGGGCTAAAATAAAAAAGGCTGTTAAAATTGTAATGGGGAAGCCTTCCGATAGAAGGTTCATCTGAGGGGCTGCCTTTGTTAAAAGTCCCATTGTTATGTGAATTAAGATTAGTGTTCCCATAACCGGCAAGGCAATTATCATTGCGTTTAAAAAAAGATTTCCAACTGCTCCTAAAAGATAGGTCGAAAGCTCCTCCTGCCTTTCTAAAAACAAAAAGCAGTTTACATGCTCAATGCTCTTCATTATTCCGCCTAAAAAAAGACGTTGGAAACCGTTTATGCGTAAAAAGATAAGAACTGCAATAAAGTTAAAATATTGACCCACGAGGGGGTTTTCAACTTGAGCTAGGGCATCAAAAACTCCCGATGCACCGAAGCCCATCTGGAACGAAAAAAACTGTCCTGCCGTGCTGAATGTAGAAAATAAAATGCTTATAAAAAAACCGGTTAAAACACCGATAAGCCCTTCTCCAAGAAGTAAAAGAAGATACTCAAGACTGAAGGCATTTAGATTTCCGAAGTTGGGATAGGCATAGGGGGTTACCATAAATGCAGTTAAGCCCGCAAGAGCAACCTTTGCAATTCGTGAAACATTGCGCATTGACATTAGGGGGGATGTCATTAATATGGCAAAAATTCGGACAGCTGCGAGTAAAAAAATGGGTTCTTTATTTAGGATAAAATCGAAGGGCTGCATTTATTTATAGAATGCCCTTATCTTACCAGCTGCGGAATTAAATTCATTAAAGAAACAAAATATTCCCTTAACACCGTAATCATCCAAGTTGCCAAAAGAGCAATCATTCCTAAAATAGTTAAAATTTTAGGAACAAAGGTCAGCGTCTGTTCCTGTATAGAGGTAGTCGCCTGAAAGATTGCAACAATTAAGCCTACTAAAAGAGCTGCAACTAAGATGGGTGCGGAAAGCATCAGTATGATACCTATACCTTCACGCATTAAAGTAACTATAGTACCTGTAGTCATAGTCCCCTCCATAATGACCTAGGGTTTTCTGTCATTATAAACAAAAATGCTATATTTTGCAAGGCAGCAATTAAAATTCAAGTTTAAAAAAAATATGCCGAAAATTTATTCCGTAAAGGAATTTGAAAAGATGGCAGATTTTGTATTTAAAGTTTCATCAAAGGTTATTTTAGGTAATTATTCTCTTGCCCGCATCGGGGAGGAAGCTGTAAAATTCGGAAATAATTTTATGTTTGTGGTTGACCCTTTTTTTGAAGATATGGGTTTAGTAGATAAGGTCCGAAAATCTCTTGAAGAAAAAAATATCTCCCTTTTTGTATTTAACGGTTTTGAACAGACAGCCGATTCTGAGGTTATAGAAAGAGCTCTTTCATTAGCCAGAGGGGCTCATATAAGAGGCGTAATTGCCTGTGGCGATATGACAGCATGTGCTATAGGGAGGGCTATCGCAGCTCTTTATAATGAAGATAAACCTGTTTATCGCTATATTGAAGGAGAACCTATTACGGCAGAATCCTTACCTCTTATTCAAGTTCCTACGACATGCAGTGACCCATTTTTATTTGGGAATTCCAGTTTTATTGTAGATTCCAGAAATAGAACAGTAAATCTATTAAAGATAAAAGAAGATTTATGCGACCTTGTAATTTTTGATTCAAATACATATGCAGGCCTTGCGCCCAATGCTATGACTTCAATGATTTTTGCAGGTTTATGTTCTACCTTTGAAGCCTATGTTTCGACAAGGGGCAGTTTTTTTTCGGAGACTATCTTGGGAAAGGCTGTCGAGATATTTTTAATTTCCCTTGATCCTCAGCATGAAAAACTTGTCGGAATGCCCAGAGAGGAACTTGTGGCTCAGGCTGCTTGTCTTTCCGCTATCGGAATTGCGGCTTCCGCACCCGGACTTGGAACAGCTATAGCGCTTGCTGCGGGCGGAAGATATAGAATTTCAAAATCCCTTATTGCGACGATTTTACTTCCTCATGTTATTAATGATGCGATTTCTTCAAGCCTTTCAAAGACCGTTGCTGTAGCGAGAATGCTGGGTGAAACCATGCTTGAAGGCGGAGATGCTGCCGAAGTTGCAAAACGCGGCGTTGAGGAAATTAGAAGAAGGCTTGCTGAAGCTAATTTACCTATACGGTTAAAAGATATAGATTTAACTATCGAATCCCTTGTGCCTGTTGCAGAAGATGCCGCCCGCTTAAGTTTTATGAACTATAGCCCAAGGCCTCTTGCAAATTACGATATTTTTGAAATTATAAAACAAGCCTTTTAAGATGCCTGAGATTTTTAAGCTTTACAATTTACCCCAAAAACAAAGATGCCGTAAAATATTGCGTATTTTGGAATCGGCTGAAGCTGCTCTTGTTCAAAATAAGGCAGATGAATTCTTGGATACATTTTATCTGCGTTCTCTTTTAAAAATTATTTTAGATGACTTGGATTTCGAGTCTTCTTTAAAAGTTCAAAAATGGATTGAAGCCCCTCAGGAAGAAGATAAAAGAAAGATTATCAATTTTGTCAGGTACGAGCTTTATAAAAAACTTGATACAACACCTGCGGAGTGGGATTTGATTTTGCCTAACTCCTCTGCCGATGAAATTGCAAATTTCAGACGAACTTTTTTTGAAGGAGTTTATGTCTATGCCGAAGATATCCGCACGCCTTTTAACATAGGTTCGATTTTTAGAACGGCAGAATCTTTCGGAGTTGAAAAAGTTTTTTTATCCCATGACTGCGTTTCCCCTGACAGTCCTAAAGCTAAAAGAACGGCGATGGGTTGTACCGAATATCTCCCGTGGGAGAGAGCCGATCTTGAGAGCCTTCCCGATCTTCCGCTGATTGTACTTGAAACCGGCGGCACCGATATTTCAAAGTTTGAATTCCCCAAAAAAGGAATTGTCGTTATCGGCTCGGAAGAATTGGGGGTCAGTCCCGAAGCCGTAAAAAAAGCCCAAGGGCGGGTTATCACAATTCCTATGTATGGAATAAAAGCCTCGATAAACGTAAGCGTTGCCTTCGGTATCTGTATGCAAAAATGGTGTGAGGCTCTTACATCCGATTGAATTCGATATATCCCTTTTAAAAGCCGGCCGTAGTTAAACCGCTTAAAGTTTCTACTCCCTTAACCCTTCCATAATTTTATGCACACGAGGTCTGTTGTACATACAGGCATATTGATATCGCCCTATCTTAAAAGCTTGCATTGCATTTGTAACACCCCAAAGTATTTCTTGCTGTTTTTTAAAGCTTCGGTTTCTCCTTCCTCTCCTGTAGGCGTATCATAAATAATCCTTTCATTTTCTTTAAAGCCTGGGGCCTCATCAATAAAATTAAATTCTATAGTTTCAGGAATATCTGCAAATAAAAGGCCTTGACTATAAGACTTCGTATTTCGAGGAGTAAACAACTGAACAGGACTTAAGTTTTCGATATCCTGTACAATCGAAAACTTACTGTCTATTTTAACGGCATCAGCTCTGGCCGTGTGAGTTATCATCGTAATCAATTCCGAAAGAGTTGCCTTATTGGAAAGAACTGCGTTACAAGAATATTTCTTTTCATCACACAATAAAGCACATTTTTCAAAGCTTTCCCAATCTATGTCTTCATTTGATACAGGGTTGGAGTTTATCTTTCCTTGCAAAACAATCATAAGGGGCCGTTTTATCAAATATAAATCCTTTTTCATTCCATTTTGGAATAACATCAACATGCGCAAAGACATCCTTCACTTTATCCGTAAATCCGTTATGGGAAGTAAATACATACTTAATTCTATTTAAATCCAGTTTTTCCTTTAATGCTTTCAAGGATTCAATATTCATTTCACTGTTGTAGTTAAACAGATCAAAAAAACACCATCCGCCTTCTTGATTCAGTGCAATGGAGTCTCCCGTAAAAAGCAGTTCGTTGTCGATTAAATACATTAAATGCCCGAGAGTATGACCGGGAACTAAAAACGGCTGAATTGTCAAATCACCGACGGAAACGGATTGGCCGTCTTTAAGAAGGTGATAATTGTCTTTTATTTTCACGGAATTTTTTAATCCGAACGGGCCGATTTTTTTACGATATATGGTATTTGTCAGATAATTTTCTTCAATTTCGCCTAGATAAATTTCAGCGTTAATAAAACAATTCTCACAACGAATATCCAAGCCGCCTGCATGATCCGGATCTGCATGTGTAAGAAACAGAGCCTGAACCGCTTTAGGATCGATTCCGATTTTTTTACACCCCGGCAAGAGAGCATGATGATTTTTGTACCCGGAATCTATTGCGATCAGAGTGTTACCTTTGCGGATAAAAAAAATATTAACATCGTACTCTCTTACGCAACTTACCGTTTCCGTCAATTTTCCGGTTTCCGCAGGATGAAAAGCTCCTTTTCCTCTATACAGTTTCGGAACAACATGAATTGCAAAATAATCCATAAAACTCATAAAAACACCTCCTATATTAATATATGGGCATTTCTAAAAACTGAAGTTTTTAGTTCCTACTTATTATTCTAGCAATCACTTTGTAAGTTGTCAAGTCTGCGCATTGCACTTTAGCTTTGAATAGGGTATACTTATATTATCGTAGATATATTGGAGGTAAATAATGAGTGTTCATATAGCTGCAAGACAAGGAGAAATTGCCGATAAAATTCTTCTACCGGGAGATCCTTTGCGGGCGGAATTTGTTGCAAATAATTTTTTAGAAAATCCTCAATGTTATAACAAGGTTAGAGGTATGTTGGGCTTTACGGGAACATACAAGGGCGTAAGGGTTTCTGTTCAGGGAACCGGAATGGGGCAGCCTTCTTTTTCAATCTATGCAAATGAGCTGTTTAACGAGTACGGCGTACAAAAGGCTATCCGTATCGGAACGGCCGGAGCCTTGCAAAAGGATATGGGTTTGCGGGATGTAGTTTTAGCTATGTCTGCCTCTACCGATTCTGGTATCAACACGCACCGCTTTAGGGGCTGTCATTATGCTCCTACGGCCGATTGGAGTTTGCTAAAAAATGCCTATGACCATGCTCAAAAAATGGGAATTAAACCCTTAGTAGGCTCGATTGCCAGCTCTGATGTTTTTTATGATGACCTTGAAACATGGAAGATGTGGGCTGCTTACGGGGTTTTAGCTGTCGAGATGGAAGCTGCAGAGCTTTATACTCTGGCTGCAAAGTATAAGCGTCAAGCCCTTGCCGTTCTTACCATTTCGGATAATATAGTTACACAAGAGCAGACAAGTGCCGAAGAGCGGCAAACTACCTTTAAAACCATGATGGAAATTGCCTTAGAGGCAATAATAGCTTAACCGCTCTAAAAAATTTTACACTGCGACTACCTCGGTAACTTCGGGGAACATGTCCTTAAGCTGTTCTTCAACACCCATTTTAAGAGTGTAGATAGCCATAGGACATGAGCCGCAGGCTCCCTTTAGCTTAACATAAACTTTTCCGGCTTCATCAACCGAATCAAGCTCTATATCTCCGCCGTCAGCCTGTAAATAGGGTCTTACCAAGGCGATGCCTTTTTCTATTTCTTCTTTAACCAACATAATGACCTCCCATTATCTTATTAAATATTTTTAGTTACCAAATAGTTTTTACACTATATTTAGGAATGATTGTATCTTTTGTAATAATTACCAAATTTTCAATTATTGCCTGAGCAATGATCAAACGATCAAAAGGATCGTTATGAATATTTGGCAGTTCTATTATTTTATCAAAATATTTGGGTTGAATTTGTAATATTAAAATATCCTTCTCATGGCATAATTCAGCGATTTTTTCTATAGAGTGTTCAAATTCAAGTTTACCTATACTTTTTTTTATTGCTATTTCCCATAATGAGGCAATACTGACATAAACTTTATTTTCTGTAGTAATTATCTCTAAAGCTTTTTTTGATAGTTGTGGAGAATCTCTTAAAAACCATAGCAATGTATGCGTATCCAGCAGGTACATCAAACATAGTCCTTAAAACATTCCGGAGTTTTATCAAAATCTTCCGCCATATAGAATTTACCTTCAAGGCCTCCGGGGTTTCTGCGTATATTTTTTTGATTTTTTGCGGCTGTATTTTGATATAAAAGGAAATTTACATAATCATAAACAGACTGTTGCTGCTCTAAAGTCAAATTATTTATCTTTTTTTCCAAAGCGATATATGGCATACGTTCCTCCCATAAAATCATTTTAACATATTTCCGGATAAAATACTACAATTTATAAAATTTTCTAAAACTCATAGCCGATGCTCATTTTTATAAAATGATTGTTTTGGTGCCGGCCTAATTTACCGTTTTTTTTGCCGCCGAAAAAGCCCAAGCCTAAATCAAAGTCGATTGTGCCTATCAGCCATGAAAGTTCGGGGTTTATCATAAAATCCGCATCTTCTATTCCTACAAGAGCATTTAGCTTCCATTCAAGGGAGCCTCGTACCAAGGTTTGAGAGATGGAAAAAAGGAGGCGGGTATCGGTTATCGGGCTTCCTTTTTCCGTGTCGAGGCTGAGTTCATCTTGATTTATTCCCGAATTTAAAAGTCTTACGGTTTCGGCAGCTTGAAGTCTCAAGCTTATATTTTTAGGAAGAGCGTATAAAATGCCCAAATTCCATGCAAGGTTCGGGTTGTATATATCGGGATTGTTTCCTTTTAAGTCAGCGGTTATATTTGCAGCAAGTTCGGCCTGTACTGTAAACTGTCCGAACATTGCTTCATAATCTGCCCCGATTTGATGATAGCGGTTGTATGTAAGTTCTGCCTTATCGAAGACTTGTGTAAATTCCGCTTCGGTGGGGGCGGAAGGTTTATGGGCCGATTTAAAATTAGGCTCATGTAAAAAGCCCGTAAAATACTGAAAGCCTAGATCGTGTTTACCGCCGATTGTCAGGCTATAACGCAAGCCTCCTTGGGCATAGTCAAAGGTGTTTGTCTTTGGGGCTTGTTGTGAAAAAAGCTTTTTCTTTGCTTCAACTAAGGTCTTATTGGCAGAAAAAGGCAGAGCTTGCTCAATGTTTGCAAATGTGTTTTTTTCCCATCTGCCGTCTAGGGTAAATTCATCGGCTTCAAAAACCGGAAGATATACAAGCTCAAGCTTCATTTCTTTGGGCAGATAGGCCGAAAGAAAAAAAACCGGAGAGGCTTTTTTAATTTTTTCGGGATAGAATTCGTAGGGCTTGCTGTAGTCCTTGGGGTTTACAATATCCAAAACACTGAAAAAATTAGCTCGTCCCCAGTTTATTTTTTTTATTCCTCCGCCGAAAACTACAGGGCCTGTGAGGGCTTGTACATAGGCTTCATCAATCCATTTAGGAAAAAGAGGATTGGGAAAGAATTCGGCTGTTTCACCCATTCCGATCGCAAGAGTTTTGGCGTTTAAGTTTACCGAGGCATAGGCTTCGGCAAGGGGCGACTTTGCTTCTAAATGGAGACTGCCCCAAAGAGGGAAGGGCGGTTTAAAGTTTTCGGGCTTTTTAAGGACATCAAAGAAAACTTCCGTGCCCGCATAAAACGCACCGCCGAAATCTATGCTGAATACACTTGATTCCGTTCCGCTTTCTTCATTATCAAAACCGAAATCTCCCAAACTGTCATCTTCGCTAAAAATCAATGAACTTATAGAAAGGATAAAAACTAACATAAAGAAAGACTTTTTCATATTGTAAAATACCTTATAGGAGACCTTAACTCAATTTGTGTTTAAGATCTCCCTTAATTTCTAAATAATTTATTTTTTACCGGTTTCCAAGTATTTTTGTGTAAAAACATAATCGGGAATCTTCATACCGTATTCTATTTTTTTTATTGTGATTATGGTTGAGGTATTTGTTTTGACGGTGGACAGTTTTGTTTTATAGGCTGTCATTATTCCGTTTACTTCCTTATAATCGTAAAGCTCAAGAGTTTTTACAAGCTGAGAACCTTGATAAAATTCGGCCTTTAGTAAAAGATTTTTATCCTTTGTGATCCGCATTATGGTTTTTGAATATGTATAATTTTTATCCTTAGGGGTAGATTCTATAAGATAGACAGGCTTTCCGGCATATTCTTCTTCGCCTAAAATTTTAAAATTATCGAGCTTTGTGTCCCTTTCCATAAACGAAATATCGTTATTTGAAAAGTCCGAACCCATAAAGGACTCATCGGCGCTTCCTTGGGCCGATATTTTTTGTACCTTTTTTGTTTGGGCCAAATACATTCTCTGATCCGTGGAGCCGTCGGCTTTTTCAATCATTAAAAACCTTGAGCCCTTATAAGACGGCGGATTTTTTATTTCGACAAGCATTCTTTGTAAACCGTTTTTGTCCAAAGAAGAATATTGAATAATATCCAAGGTGGAAAGGGTTTTTCCGCCTGACTGTATATCCAAGCTTGAGGCAGACCCCATTGAAGATGCCGTGTTTTTTGTCTTTGTTTTAGCTGCAATTTCTTCTGCATTTTGGGCAAATATTAAACTGCAAAATCCGATAGTAAAAATTAAACTTAAAGTAATTTTTTTCATACTTCCTCCGTATCTTTTTCTTCGTTAAAAGGATGTTCGTTTTTGATTTCCTTTATGTCTACAGGTAAAAGTTTTCTTATAAACTTTGGTTTCATTAAATTTAATAAAACCGGAAGAATAGTCAAGCTGCCGAGGGAGCTGGTTATCATTATCAGGGCAATTAAAAAGCCCAGCTCTGAAAGCATGTTAAATTTTGAGAGCATTAAAACTGCAAAACCCGCTCCTACGGAAACGGCATTGAATAAGATAGCCTTTCCCGAACCCAAGAAGGTTAGATACAAAAATTGGCCGCTGCCCTTTGTTTTTAAAAAGCATTTATGATAGGCTGCCAAAAGATGAATTGTATAATCAACTCCTATTCCTATTGCAAAACTTGCAACCATCGCAGTTCCTATGTTTAGCTTTATACCCAATCTGCCCATTATTCCGAAGTTAATCAAGATAGAAAGTGCCAGCGGGATAATTCCAAAAAGACCTGCAAAGGCTGATTTATAATAGACGGAAAGAATCAAAAATACTATAAGAAGAGAAACTCCAACTGAAATCAATTGAGATTCTACTACGAGTTTGTTCAAGGTCTTTTCGACCAATACAAAGCCGCCTGTTTCAGCGATTACATCCTTGGGGAATTTAAGGCTTACAAATTCGTTAATTTCTTCGAGAACCTTGTCCGTATCCTGCTGTCCGACAGTGCGGAGCTGAATATTCACTTTTAGTGTTTTGGGATTTGTATTATTATCTAAAAAACCTTCGGTGTTTTTCCCTAAAAGGATAAGATAGTTTTTCATTATGGCCGAAAGTTCTTCTTGAGAATTTCTGCCGTATTTTTTAGGGTCGGTTGGAATTTCATAGTAGGCAAGTCCCTTGTAGTTTATCTTTTTTCCGAAGTCGTAAACGAGTTTTTCTGCGGAAAGATTTTTTTTGGTTCTTTCTTCCGCAACTTCATTCAGCATAGTCATAATTTCTTCTTGGGTATATTGCTTTTTCTTTGTGCGAATATCTTCTGCAAGTTGATTATTATCTGCCGTTTCCGTTTCAAAGTTTCCGAAGTCTTCAAAGCTGCCGAAATCTTCCGCTGCATTCATAGCCTCATCGGTATTTTGTGTTCCCTTAACAATTCCTTCAGGGGACTCATCGGCATTATATGCCTGATTTAAACGCTTAATTAGGGGAACAATGGAGGTAACCTTGCCTACATCTTCAACTTCTTCTTCCAAAAAAGAAGAAAGATCATCGATAGCTTTTAAAATATCGGGACGTAAAACATCGGAACCGTCTTGGGTCTTTATGACCATTTCAAGAACTTTTGAACCGCCGAAGTGTTTACGCATAAAACGATCGGATTGAATTACTGCGACATCTTTATCAAAGTACTCCATCAAAACATTATCGATAACAAGTTTCTTTACTCCGAATATGGAAAAAATTACTATGAGACCGACAAAAAGAATGACCGAGCGGGAATGTTCTGCAATAAGAACAAAGGTACTTGCAATGCCGCGATCCAAGCGGCTGGTGTTATCTTTTTTATCCGCCCATCGCATTGACGGCTTTTTAGGCCCTCTTAGTATCAATATACCGGGAATTAAGGTTATGGATATTAAAAATGCTGCAGCAACGCCGAAGCTCGAAAAGATACCGAATTCAAAGATGGGGACGACAGAGGTAAAGCAAAAGGAAACAAAGCCTGCAAAGGTCGTAAGAGCGGCCAAAAAAACCGGCCTTATAACCTCGCTTAAGGCCTTGATAACCTGTTCTTTATGTTCTTCCTTTGAGATGGAATCATCTTGTACGACCTCATCATAATAGTGGTTGATAACATGGATGCCGTATGCCGAACCGACTGCAATTAAAATAATCGGTAAAATTGTAGAAAGAATCGATAAGGGAACGTTAAAAAGAGCCATTGCTCCCAAAGCCCATATTACGGAGGTTATGACTGTCAAAAGCGGTAAAAATACACCGGTAAATCTTCTAAAAGAAAGAAATAAAACGCCTAAAACGACAATGATGACCAGAGGAACTAAAAAGCTTAAATCATGGGCGGTTGCTTCATTTACTATCTCGTTAAAAATAGGAGTTCCCGTCAGGTAGATTTTAGAATCCGGAAAATTCCAAGAGTCTGTCAGTTTCATAATCTTACGGCAGGCCGCAATAGTTTCGGGAGAGCCGCTTTCTTCATTCGTTATATTGAGAAAAACAAGGATTTGGGTTGCATGTAAATCTTCAGAAACAAGGCTCCGTTCATACATGTCCCAATTGCGGAGCTTATGTTTAATAGCCTTAATTTCTTCTTCCGTACCCGAAAAATCCGGCGGAATAATGGGTTCGCTTACAATCCCCTCTTCGCCAATATCTATATGGGTTGTATTTGTTATCAAGACCGTGTTTTTTACCAACTCAATTTCTTTTAGTTTTTCATCCAGTTGTCTCACTTCATCTAAAAATTCTTTGTCTATGATGGTAGAAAAACGGCGTTCAATACCTATTAGTATAGGCACATCTTCTCCGAAAATGTCGGCAATTTTTTTTGCACTGATTCTGGACGGATCATTTTTAGGTATAAAACGGAAATTATTATTATCAAAATTCAATCTTATTATTTGAAGAGCAAAAAACAAGGTTATTGCAAGAATCGTTATAAGCATTGATACGGGATGTTTATAAAATTTTTTTGTAGAAAATATCTGTTTAAATGTGAATGTTTTCTCTTTTTTCATAAAGCCCCCCTCGACAAGATTTGTTAATTATATAACCGCCTTATTTTTTTGTCAATACAATGCTTTTTAGGGGGAGAGAACACCCCGTTCCCTTACGGGCTTTTCAAGTCAGAGCAGGGGTTAGCCTTGAAGCTTTGCTGGCTGTACTCTCCCCCTATGACCCCCTCTCTTTTACCTCGAAGCTACGCTGGTTGTACCCGCGCTGCCAAAGGGGATTTCCCCTTTGGAAACCCCGACTTTTTTCAAATTTTACCATTTGTTGCAAACTTTTCGTACAATAATTATGAAAAGGGGGAATTTTTCTATAAAAACGTTTTCCTTAATTAAAATATAAATTTGTTTTCCTATCGACTTTTTCTTATTTTTTATGTATTATAGTAAAATAAATTCGAGATATTAATTGGAGAATGTATGAGTAAAAATAACGACGATAAAAACCAAAACGACCCCTTTAACTTTTTTAATTTCGGACCGGATTCGGACGGAGACGATAAAAAATCACCCAAGAAGCCGTTTTTTTCTTTATGGCTTTTAGCGCCGCTTGTAGTTGTCATTTTTATTTTAGTTAATCAGTTAATGGTTCTCAATAGTTCTGCTCTGATTCCCTTTTCGGAATTTAAGGATAGAATTACATCGGGACAGATAAAAAAGGTTGTTCTAGGCCCGGTTTATTTTACCGGTTATACCAGCATACAGGATGATGATGCTTCAAATACCTCTTTATTTTCATTTTTGTCGGTACAAAAAAATACTAATGAATATGTAACCGTCGGGATATACACCTCGGAATTCTTGCAGCTTTTAGATGACCATCATGTAGTTTATCATGTAAGACCTAAGGAAAGAAGCTATTTTGTTGAACTTCTTTTACAGTGGGTGCTTCCCTTCCTTTTGATATTCCTTGTTTGGCGTGCCATTATGAGGCGGATGACAAAGAGTATGGGCGGCTTGGGCGGAAGCATTTTTTCTCCCGGGCAGGCCAGAAGTGCTGCAATAGACGAGGGAAAGGTTGAAACCCGCTTTAAGGATGTTGCAGGTGTGGATGAAGCTAAAGAAGAATTAATGGAAGTTGTCGACTTCTTAAAATATCCTCAAAAATATACCGAAATAGGCGGAAAGATTCCGCGAGGCGTTCTTTTGGTAGGACCTCCCGGAACGGGAAAAACCCTTCTTGCAAGGGCTGTTGCAGGGGAAGCAGGAGTTCCTTTCTTTAGAATAAGCGGCTCGGACTTTGTCGAAATGTTTGTCGGTGTAGGAGCTTCCCGTGTGCGTGACCTATTCAGGCAGGCCCGTGAAAAAGCTCCCTGTATTATCTTTATAGACGAATTGGATGCTATCGGAAAGTCGCGTCATAATTCTTACAGCTCAAATGATGAACGTGAGCAAACTTTGAACCAGCTCTTAGTTGAAATGGATGGCTTTGACAATAAGACGGGCTTGATTCTTTTGGCTGCCACCAACCGCCCCGACGTTTTGGATCCGGCCTTGTTAAGACCCGGCCGCTTTGACAGGCAGGTCGTGGTTGACCGCCCCGATGTAAAGGGAAGGGAACAGATTCTCAAGCTCCATGCAGAAAATGTAAAACTGGATGCTTCGGCCGATTTGGCTGCGATAGCCCGCATTACGGCAGGCTGTTCAGGTGCCGACCTTGCAAATATTATAAACGAGGCCGCTCTTTTGGCTGTCCGAGGTAAAAGAAAGACCGTCATTATGACTGACTTGGATGAAGCTGTTGAAAAGGCAATGATAGGCTTACAGAAAAAATCCCGCGTAATCCGCGAAGAAGAAAGAAAAGTAATAGCCTACCATGAAACGGGACATGCCATAGTGGGCAGCTTTACCGATGGAGCCGATAAGGTACATAAGGTAACCATCGTTCCCCGCGGAACCTCGACTTTGGGCTATACCTTCCATATTCCCGAAGACGATAAGCACATTGTTACCGAAAAACAGCTTTTGGCCGAGATAGATGTTCTTTTAGGAGGCCGTGCCGCAGAACAAGTAAAATTCAATATGGTTTCTACAGGAGCTGCAAACGATTTAACCCGTGCCACCGATATTGCCCGAAGCCTTATAACCGATTACGGTATGAGTTCTAAATTTAAAAACGTAGCCTTGAGCAAGCGGGGTGCCGGATATCTTGGCGATAATGAACCTAGGATGGTGCGTGAATATGCAGAAACAACCCAGCAATACATCGATGAAGAAATCGCAAAAATAATCAATACCCGCTATGAGGGTGTTGTAAAAATGCTGAACGAAAAGAAGCATCTTTTGGAAAAGATAGCAACAACCCTTTTGGAAAAGGAAACCATAGAAAACGAAGAATTCGATGCGATAATCGCCGAGGAGAAGGCTCCTAAACTTTTTGAAAAAGAAGATGAATAGACGGCAATATTTTAAAAATTCGGCCGCGGAGGTCGATGAGTTCAAAGTGTAATCTTTTGAAAATAGGTGGGGGTGTCCCCGTTGGAAGCGTTGAAAAGGAGATAGAGGGAAACTTGCGTCTGACAAGGGTCTCTCTTTCCCCATATAAAAGCCAGTGGTTTAAGGGGGCACAGCTCCCCTTATAACAATCAGGCAGTTATTCCTTCCAGTACAACTTTTCGTTTTTGTAATATTCTTTTACGCTTGGATCAACGGGCTTGCCTTCCAAATCGGTGTAGGGGCACTGAACTGAACCCGTACCGAGAAAAATAGCTTCATAAGCGCCGTTTGTGATGACATCGATGGGCAGATTTTTGTACGCTATGTCGTAATCAAGCCCCGCTCCACGTGTGTTTCTTTCGTATAAAAAGCCGATACCGCCGTCGCGTTGTACATCCATAGTCGAATAGGCACTGTCTCCGTCTTGCACCAAGTGGCTGTGGCTGTTCCATGCGGAAGCCGAAACAAAATCGTTTACACTTATAGTACCGTTCGTCAGCTCGCGCCAATGGATGGTAACATTTTTGCGATCCGGACCATCGGGAAGCGATTGGAATGCAAGGTAGACCGGCTCTTTTGTATCCGCTTTACGCGCCTTTACAACAAGGATTTCGCCGTTTGTGCCTCTTCCGCTAGGGCCAATGTTTAAAGATCCCGTTGTCCCCCAGTTTCCTTCTCCTGTAGCAGGGTTGCTATATTTAAAGATATTAAACAATCTGCCAGTGCCGAAAGGACCGTTACGGCTGGAAAGTATAACGCTGCCGTCCGGCAGTTCTTCTACCTTTGCTTCATCTCCGTTGGAGATAGGAGAAGTAGATGCATTGCCCAAAAGCTTCCATGTAGAACCGAAGTCGTCGGAATATACGACGGCATTGCCATAGCCTCTGCTTAACAGCGCCGAGTAAATGCGGTAATGGCTGCCGGCTTTAATATAGCGCGATTGCATAATTCTGCCCGAACCGAAAAACAGACTGAACCACGAGGGATTAAACCCGAAAATCGTATTGGAAATATCTTTTTTTTGGGGAAAGGTTTTGCCCCCATCGTGGGAGACATATTTGATAATGTGCAGGTATTTCTTTGGATCTGTCGTTGAATAGTTACCATTTTGATATTGTTTTGTTCCGTGTACACACAATATTAGTACATCATTCGATTCGCGGTCGGCAATGATGGCGGCATCTCCATAGCCGTTCGGATCATCCTTCGGTATCTTTGTGATATTGGTATCGTCCGACCATGTTTTTCCATTATCTTCCGAACGTTTAATCAATAAATCAATACCATGACCGTACCCCAAATCGGTGTTTGCAGTGTAACGTAAATCGGTTACGGCAAGCAGGGTTCCATCTTTTGTTACTGCAAGGGCGGGTATGCGGTAAAAATCGTTAGGATAGGGTGCTGTTTTACTTTGCCATAAATCCTGTACGGCAACGGTTGTGTTTTGTGTCCATTTGGCATACAGCGTCGTGTTTTCGGTAACCTTGTCGGAAGCATTGTTCCACGGGGTGCTGCATGCCGCCTCTTTATACCATCCGCCGAATTCCCAGCCCGAAAATTCGAGGGGCGGGGTTTGAGCAGCAGTCAACAAGCGGCCTTTCGGTACGGTTAAAGCCGCCGGTGTTTTTCCGCGTCCTTGCACATTAAAGGTTACAGTAAAGGCCGGTATTTTTTCATTGTTTATTTTTTGCGGACAGCCAGCCAATAAAACAAGGGCTGCAACAACAAGTAAAAAAATAAATATGGTCTTTTTCATTTTGATAACTCCTTAAAGGGTTAATTTATATAATTATCGACGATAGGTCAAGTTCTTTTAAAAATATGCGGCCTTGTAAATATAATAAAAAAATGATAAAATACGCCCCACAAGGATAGGATTATTGGAGGTATATATGACTAAATGGGGAGCATTTGCACTCGGTGTTGTTGCAGGCGGAGCTGCGGTTCTTTTGGCTAGAGATGCCGGTTTTAAAAAAGCTTGTGCCAAAATAATTGGAGCAGGTTTAAAATTAAAAGACGATGCTGCAGCCTTTGTTGAAACGGTAAAAGAAGACGCTCAAGATATAATGGCAGAAGCTGCATATAACAAAGAAGCCGCTTCGGCAGCAAACTAGCCTGATTTTTTTAAAACTTTATGAACTTTTATATTGCTCACCGCCTTCCGGGGCGTTTGCGTTTAAGATATAGCCGGAAAGGTTTAAGCCGCAAACAAGCCGTTCTTGTAGAAACTCTTGTGTCTTTGCAGGAAGGCATAAGGTCGATAAGTGTAAATCCTGTTTCAGGAAGCATCTTAATTGAATATTCGGGGATAAGCGAAGCCGAAGCTCTTTCTTATATAAAAGCTCTAAATTCTTCTTACCTTGAAAATGAAGAACTATTAGCGAGTGTGGATGAACCGATAGTGAGCGAGAGCTTAACGGTTTCTCTGGGGATGCTGCTTGCGGAATTCTTTATCCGCAGACTCTTACCTATTCCTGTTCGCAGAATATTGGCTCTCTTTTCAATTATGCCCCGTGTAAAAGGCGGAATGAAAGCCTTGAAAGGAGGCAGGCCTTTTTGTGCCGAAACCTTAGATGCAGCGGCTCTTTCTCTTTCCTATGCGACGGGAGACCTAAACACCGCCGGAACCATCGCAATGATGCTTGAAATGGGCGAAATCTTGGAAGACTATACCCGCCGGAAGTCCTATGAAAATTTAACCCGCAGTTTTTTGAATGCAAAAGAAACTGTTCATGTTCTAAAAGACGGAAATGAAACTGAAATTTCCGCCAATCTTCTTCAAGCCGGAGATACGGTTATTCTTAGGATTGGGTCGGTTATTCCCGCAGACGGAACGGTCGTATCGGGCGAGGCTTCCGTTAATCAGGCTTCAATGACCGGAGAAGGCCTTCCCGTGCACAAAGTCTCGGGAGATACTGTTTTTGCTTCTACCGTCGTTGAGGAGGGGGAGATCCATGTATGCGTAAAGGCTTGCGGACGGGAAACCAGAGTGAGCAAAATAGCCGATATGATTGACCGCTCTCAATCTTTAAAGGCGGCTTCACAAATCAAATCCGAAAGAACTGCGGATAAACTTGTTTTTTATAACTTTTTACTTGCAGGCTTGACCTACGCCTTTACCCGTAACTTTGCAAAGGCTGCCTCGACTCTTCTTGTCGACTATTCTTGTGCGATGAAGTTATCAGCTCCTGTCTGCGTGCTTTCAGCTATGAAAAACTGTGCAGAGCACGGTATCACCGTAAAGGGCGGAAAGTTTTTAGAAGATTTTGCCCTGGCCGATACAATCGTATTCGATAAGACGGGAACTCTTACGGAATCCCAACCCTCGGTTAAAAAGATAATTACCTTCGGCGGCCGGCCGGAAAAAGCCGTATTAAAAATAGCGGCCTGTCTTGAAGAGCATTTTCCCCATTCGCTTGCAAGGGCCGTTGTACGGGAAGCTGAAAACAGGGGCATTAAACACAGAGAAGAACATACGAAGGTTTCCTATATTTTAGCCCATGGCCTTAAATCTACTTTAAAAGGAGAGGAGCTGCGTATAGGAAGTGCTCATTTTATATTTGATGATGAGGGTATTCCAAAAACGGAAGAGGCCGAAAAAGCCATTGAAGATTTGTCGAAGAGCGGCTGTTCTCAGTTATATTTATCGATAGGAAAAGAACTTGCCGGTATCATTGCGATAGAAGATCCGGTACGCTCCGAGGCAAAAGAAGTTGTTTCAGAGCTTCACAAACTGGGAATAAAAAATATAATTATGCTTACAGGGGACGGCCCACAAACCGCACGCAGCATAGCCGAAAAGACCGGTATCGACCGTTATCATGCGCAAGCTCTTCCCGACACAAAGGCCGATTTTATTAAAGAGTTAAAAGCGGAGGGTAAAAAAATCGTCATGATAGGCGACGGGATAAATGATTCCCCTGCCCTGTCGGAAGCGGATGTAGGAATTGCAATGGGACAGGCTTCTTCGATAGCAGGAGAAACCGCCGACATTCTTTTACCGGATGACGGGCTAAGGGCCTTACCCATTTTAAGGCGTATAGCAACGGGCTTGATCAAAAGAATCAATGTAAACAATAAGGCTATTATCGGCATTAATTCGGGCTTGATTGCAGGGGAACTTGCGGGCTCAATCCCTCCGGCTACAGCGGCCTTAGTTCATAACGGTTCGACGGTTGCCATAGGTATGTCCGCAATGAGAAGCTATGAGCGGCTATGAGCCGCCCCTCGCCGAATCTATTTAATTGGAGGCCGGATAAAGTAATGACTGTTTCAAGTTTTTTTCCCGGGCATATAAGGCTCAGGGGTGAGATGATAAAAGATAAGGATATTTTTGAAGCTTTTGAAAAGGCCGCTTCTTCTCATAAGGCGGTCAGCAAAATTGAAAGGAATGAAAAGACGGGAAGCCTTTGCATTGAGTATGATGCAAATGCCCTGCCCCTGTCAAAGTTTGAAATCTTTAGAGAAGATTTACCCGAGTTAAAAAAACTTTCCGATGCCTATATTTCGGGCAAGGTAGAAAAAAAAATAATCATCGAAAAGATTTCAAGGCTTTGGGAAAAATTAAAGAACGTATAGAGCACAGTTTTTAAGCCTTGCAATTTCGCCCTTAATGCTTTATACTGTATCCTAATGGAAGGCAACCACATCAACAGCAGTTACAAATAGTCGTACCAAACGTCGAGGTCACTTTTTTGTGGAGTAACGCAGCACTGACAGTTCTTTTGCAAATAGGCGGAGCAGATGCAAGGAGTTAGGCAAAAAAGTACCGCAGGCGTATTAGGTATACGTCGAGGACTGTTTTTTTTGTGAAGTAACGCAGCATTGACAGTACTTTTGAAAATAGGCGAGGTAAGTACAAGGAGTTTAACAAAAGCGAAGCGGAGTCGTACTTGCTGTACGTCGAGGTCACTTTTTTGTGGAGTAACGCAGCACTGACAGCACTTTTGAAAATAGGCGAGGTAAGTACAAGGAGTTTAGCAAAAGCGAAGCGGAGGCGTACTTGCCGTACGTTGAGCATTCGCTTTTGTGTAACGACGCAGTAATTGCCCGCATATTTGCAAAAGCCCTATTGAAAAACATCTTCTTTAATGCTATCCTATCTCCGCTGATTGCGGAGGTAAAAATGAAAAAAATTAAAACCGTTTTTTTTATGACTATTCTTGTATTTATTCTTACAGGATGTGAACTTTTGGATTCTTTAGCCAAAGAAACCGAAATAATTAAACAGATAAAAGATGAAGATCTAAGAGGATATACCATAACATGGCTTATATTTGCAGATGACAGCGATGCCTTAAAATCGGCGGCCTATAAAAAAGCTGCTGCATACTATAAAAAGACTTCTGAAAACGCCGGTCTAAAAGATCAATTTCAAATTATAGTTGTTTCCGACGGTATTGAAAAAGCAATTCGCGAGAAGGTAAAGGAAGCCGGTTTTGATGCGGATTGTTTCCCGCTAAAATGGAACGGCAATGTAAAAAATAAATATAATCCTAACGATAAAAAAAATTATTCCGTCTTTTTCGATAAAAAGGGTAGAGCTCTTTTTAGTATGACGGAAGATTGGAAATTTGAAAATTACGGCGGTCTTGCCGATTATTCTCTTGAAGCTGCAGGTTTAAATAATGTAAATGAATTAAAAAATCCTCTCACCTTTTTTAATACCTTGAATAAAATACAGGAAGACGATATTTTTAAATTTATAAACAATGCCGTAAACTTAAACCTAAAAGATATTTTAAGATATTTTATAAAATAATTTTATTTTTTATGGAGGATTCAAAATGATTTTATTTATAAGTGACAGTATTTTTTCTTCTACGGAAAAAAAGGACGAAAACTTTGATAAGGCCTTTGCCGGCTACATTATTGTAGAAGACGGGCTCATTCAAAAGGTTGGTAAGGGAGAAGCTCCCGAAAGTTTAAAAAGCCAAGCCGAAAAAATAATAGATGCACGTGGAAAGACTATTACGGCAGGACTTGTCGATGCTCACACCCACTTGGTACACGGCGGTTCACGCGAGCATGAGCTTGCAATGAAACTTGCAGGAAAAACTTATCTTGAAATCCACGCAAGCGGCGGCGGTATTTTCAGCACCGTAAGAGCTACCAGAGCAGCTTCAAAAGAAGAGTTAACGCAAAAAGCTTTGACTAGCCTTGACCGAATGCTTATTCACGGTACAACCACCGCCGAATCAAAAAGCGGTTACGGCCTCGACATGGAAACCGAAATTAAATGTCTTGAGATAAATTCTTATCTGAATAAAAATCACCCAATCGATATTGTTTCGACCTATATGGGTGCTCATGCAACTCCGCCCGAATTTAAGGACAACAAGGAAGGCTATATCAAGTTTATGATAGAAGAGGTTATGCCCGAGGTTAAAAAACGCGGTTTAGCGGAATTCTCTGATGCCTTTTGTGAAGACAAGATTTTTTCCGTAGAAGAAACCGAAAGAATAATGAAGGCCGCTGCCGATCTAGGTTTTAAACTGAAACTTCATGCCGACGAGATTATTCCCTTAAAGGGAGCGGAGCTTGCAGCAAAGATGAATGCTCACTCAGCCGAGCACTTGATGGCTATATCCGATGAGGGCATTACGGCTCTTGCAAAATCCGGAACGGTTGCCGTTCTTCTGCCTGCAACTTCATTCTTTTTGATGTCGCCTATTTATGCTCCTGCAAAAAAGATGATTGAAGAAGGCGTAAGGGTCGCCCTTGCAACCGATTACAACCCCGGAAGCAGCCCGACAGAAAACCTGCAAATGGCAATGTGGGCAGCCTGTTACAAGATGAAACTTTTGCCTGCACAAATTTTACGCGGCGTTACAATCAATGCGGCTTATGCGATAGCTCGTGAAAAAACTATAGGCAGCATCGAAGAAGGGAAACAGGCTGACCTTGTTATCTTTGATGCCCCGAATATAGATTTCCTTGTTTATCACTTCGGCGTAAATTCCGCCGCTCAGGTTTGGAAAAAGGGAAAGCTTGTTGCCGAAAAGGGCAGGCCTGTTTACAATAACTAAATTTTTTAGTTGTAATACTTGAAGTTAATTAATTTGAATAAAAATAATTTGAAAATAGGAGATATTTTATGGAATTAGTAAAGATGACGGTAAGTGCCTTTGTTGACGAAACAGCCAGCGATTCACCTGCTCCCGGAGGCGGCTCCGTTTCTGCCTTGGCAGGTTCACTCGCCTCGGCCCTCGGTCAGATGGTTATCCGCTTGACAACAGGAAAAAAAGCCTTTGCTTCTCTTGATGAAAAAACTCAAGAAGAATTTAAGGCCCAGCTCCCGAAATTAGAAAAGGCTCAAAAACGCTTGGTCGAAATCATTGATGAAGACACACAGGCCTTTAACGCCTTTATGGAAGCTCTAAAGCTGCCCAAGGACACCGATGAGCAAAAGGCAAAACGCAGCAAAGCTATGTCCGATGCTACTGTCGTGGCAATGCAGGTTCCGCTTGAAACAGCTAAGACCTGTTTGGATGTACTTCGCTTTTTACCCATTGTTGCTCTTCACGGAAACAAAAATGCCACGTCCGATGCCGGTGTTGCAGCTCTTAATGCCCGCTCCGGTCTGGAAGGTGCTATCTTAAACGTTAAGATAAATCTAGGCGGTATCGATGACGCTCCCCTCTGCGAAAAAACAAGGGCGGAGTGCAATAAGATGCTTGAAGAAGGCGAAAAGCTAAAGACCGAAATTTTAAAAACAATCTATTCTAAGATTGAATAGGTTTAAAGTTTCACGAAATTTAGCTTTAACCTAAATAAAAAAGGCAAGCTTCAAAAAGAAGCCTGCCTTTTTGAAGCAAAATAATGATATAGAATGAAGTCTAAATTTATACGAACTTGACATAATAAATTAGTCTAAGAGCTGCTTCCCAGCCCTTAGCTTTAAAGCCGGTAAGAACAGCTGTTTCTACCTCCAAATTATTTCCCATAGGCCTTTTCCAAGAATTCGGCAGCATGTTTGTTTTTAGGTTCTTTTTCCAATATGTATTGAAAAGTTTTTATTGCCTCTTCTTTCTTTTTTAGGCGCATTTGAAGGATGCCTTTGATGAGCATGGAATCGGTCTTAATGCCGAACATTTTTTCGGCAGCTTTTAAAAGATCGAGGGCGACTTTTGTTTGCCCCATTTTATCAAGACAGAAGACGAG
The DNA here is from genome assembly GCF_024181645.1 of Treponema denticola. Lineage (NCBI taxonomy): Bacteria > Pseudomonadati > Spirochaetota > Spirochaetia > Treponematales > Treponemataceae > Treponema > Treponema denticola. Next base: position 2,729,901 of record NZ_CP058624.1, read on the forward strand.
GTTGTGTAATAAAAGTCTTTCTTCCGGTTTAGCCCTAAGCATCTTTCTATAAAGAATAGCGGCTTTTTGGTATTGTCCTGCCTTTCTTCGGAACAAAGCAAGCTCGGGATCAAAATTAACTTTTTTGCCTTGGCTCATTAAAATTTCAAGCTGATTGCCGGCATCTTCCCAACGTTCACATTTTTCCAAAAATAGTACATAGTCCCGTCTTATGTAGATATTCTTTCCCCATTCATTTAGATAGGCTCCATAAGCTTCATCAGCTTCCTTATGTAACTGTAAATTTTCGTAAGAGGCGATAATTCCTATTTTAGCTTCTTCATCTTTTTCATTGATGCTCAAAGCCCTTTCATACCAGCCGAGGGCAAGGTCGGGCATGTTCAGTTTTATGTAGCAGCAGCCCATCGCATTAAAAATAGCCGAATCGGCTCTTCCGTTTTGAATAAGAGCTTGAAGATGAGGCAATACCTCTTCGGGGGGATTATCGATATGGGCAGCGGTAATTATTTTATAATAATAAATATCGTTCGCATCGCAAACACCGCTTGCTTCGGCCCGCAGAATTTCGGCACTAAGCTCCTCCCAGCGGTATGCTTCTTGGAGGGCAAGCATTATGCCGTAATGCGGATAAGGATTTTCAGGTTCGTGTTCAATTGCGCACTTATAATGTCCCAAGGCTGTGTTGGTATTGCCCATCGAACGCTGAGCTTCGGCAGCGAGGAGGCGTATTTCGGCATCGCTTCCAAAGGTTTTAATAAAGATACGGGCAGCAACGGCAGCTCTTGAGTAATCGCCCCGCTCCATATGTTTTTTAATAACGCCCATTGCAAAAAAGCGATCCGAAACTCCGTCATCGGGAATCTCAATACCAAGCTTTGCAAAATCTTCGGCCGCTCCGGCAGCATCGCCCAGCTGCATCTTGATCATTGCAGGGTACCATTTTAGCGCCGGATCATCTGGCTCGAATTCGCAAGCCGCTTCGTATTGGCCTAGGGCCTCCGGAAGATAGCCTTCCATTTTTAGGGCGTGAGCAAGATAGAGGCGCGGAGCAACTCCGTCTATGCCGTTTTTTATTGCAAAGCTGAACATTTGGCGAGCCATATCTGCATTGCCGTTTCTTAATTCATAAATTCCTTCAACAAAAAGAGAATTTAAATATCCGGCATTCAGCTTTGTATCCGAAGGAGCAAACTTTAAGGCTTCTTCAAAGGTTTCTCTGGCAAGACGCGGTTTTTTCCATTTTAGATAGGCCGAACCTAGCATTGCTCTTGTTTCAAGAGGATGGGGATTTAGCTTTAAGCTTTTTTCAAGACAATAAACAGCTCTGTCATACTGCCCTGCCGCCAAATAGGAACGGCCCAAAAAAAAGAAACCCATAGGAAGACCCGTACTATTTGCGGACGAGTCCGATGAGCATCTTTTAACATAGGCCTTACCATAGGCTATTGATCTGCCGTAATTGTTTACGGCAGCCCATGCCCTTGAAAGGTATAAATATATTTCGGGATTTCCCTTTTTTTCGCCGTAAAAGGGAGAAGATACTTCGGCTAAGCCTTCTGCGGCTAAGTTTTCTAAAATTAAAATTGAAGTCTTATAGTCGCGTTTTTTTCCGGCTTCAATAGCTTCATTTATAAGCGCATTTACAGACTTAGCCATAAGTTTATTTTCTTCCGGCTTGAACCAAGGTTACAGCCGAGGTGGTGATTATGTCGTCTACCGAGCAGCCTCTGGAAAGGTCGGATATGGGCTTTGCAAAGCCTTGGAGGAAGGGCCCGAGGGCCTCTGCTCCTGCAATCCTCTGTACCAGTTTATATCCTATGTTTCCGGCTCCGAGGTCGGGGAAGATAAGGGTATTGGCCTGTCCTTTTACGGGAGAGTCGGCGGCTTTCTTTTGCATAACGGAAGGAACAATGGCGCAGTCCAACTGGATTTCTCCGTCAAAGACAAAATCGGGTTTTCTTTCCTGTAAGATTTTTACGGCTTCGCGGACGCGTAAAATATTTTCATCTTTGTCGCCGCCCGAGCCCTTGGTAGAAAAGGATAGCATTGCAACAATCGGCTCAACCCCGGCAAAGGTTCGGCAGCTCATAGCTGCGGAGCAGGCAATGTCGGCCAACTGTTCCGAACTGGGAGTCGGAATTACGGCACAGTCCGAAAAGATAAAGACTCCGTTTGCTCCGAGTTTAGGATTTTTTGTATCCATCAAAAAGCAAGAAGAAGCGGTTTTCATTCCCGGAAGAGTTCCGATAACTTTTAAACCTGCACGGAGTACATCGGCTGTTGTGTTTAAGGCTCCTGCAACCATTGCATCCGCCTTATCTTGAACCAACATCATTGCTGCGAAGCCCAGCTCCGCACTCATTTCTATTTTAGCCTGTTCAAGGGTCATACCCTTGGCCTTTCTTTTTTCGTAATAGCTTTCGGCAAAGGAGTCGAGCCATTCCGATTTTTTCGGATCGATTATCTTGATTCCGTCAAGCTTTACCCCTGCCTTAGAAGCCGCTGCAGAAACAGCATCATCGGAACCGATTAAAAAAAGCTCCGATACCAATTTTTCGTCTACGATAGATCGGGCTGCTTTGAGAGTCCTTTCTTCAGTACCTTCAGGTAAAACAAGGCGGTTAGCATACATCTTTGCCTTTCTTTTCATTTCATCTACAAAACTCATAATTTTTTCTCCTTAATCTTTTCCGTATGTTTAAATTGGACTAACAATTTTTACTTACATCGTATTTTAGCACTTTTCAATATTTATGTCTAGCAAAGCATTTATCCAAAAGATAAGCTTTTTTAAGTTTCAAGTTCCAAACTAACTTCGCCCGAAATTAACTCATCTTTTTTGCCGTCATCGGTTTCTATGATAAGATGCCCTAAATCGCTGATTCCCAAAACCAAGGCTTCATAAGGGGTATCGGCAAAGGGCAGAACCCTTACCTTTTTTCCCGTAAGGAGGGAGAGGCTTTTATATTCTTCCATTAAGCTTTCTTGAGAATGCAGACCGTAGAGGGCTTCAATCAGGCTCGATATAATTGAAGAAGCTAAAACATTCCGGTTGAGGGAAGGCGCTTCGGCTTCACTAAAAGATGAGCCGGTTTCATTAAAAAGTTTGCCGGCTTCGGTAAAGAGAGCGCCGGCCTTGTTTTTTATTTCCGGAGGAAAATTAGACTCTTTTACATTGAGGCCTATGCCGATAATTACGGCCTGCACTGAGGAAGTTTCCATATCGATAATTCCCTCGCTTAAAATGCCGCAGATTTTTTTTCCGTTAAGATAAATATCGTTTACCCACTTAATTTGCGGAGTAAAACCAAGAGCCTTTAAGCAGCGGCAGATAACCGTTGCCGAAATTGCCGTGTAAAGAGCGGAAGCGGGTACTTCCTTTTCAGTCCTTGCCGGAATTGAGGGGCAAAAAATCAGACTAAAATATAACCCCGCTCCTCTTGGCGAATAAAAACTGCGTGAAAAGCGGCCTCTCCCGGCACTTTGATGCTCGGCAAAAAGAACCGTTCCGTGAAGGGACTCGGCTCTGCTTGAAGAATTTAAACGCCTTTTTGCCTCGGTATTAGTGGAATCTATTGTCTTAAAAACTTCAACCTTCCCCTTGCAAATAGATTGAGCAAAGGCAGATAGGTTCTTTTCAATTAAAAAAGCATTCAGCACATCTGAAGAGGATTTTAGAATATAGCCCTTGTTTTTTCCGCCTTCAATTTTATAACCTTCATCCCTTAGCTTTTGCACAGCCTTCCAGACGGAAACCCTCGAAAGGCCTAAGTGCAAAGCCGCTTCTTCGCCCGAAAGGGGGCTTCCGTTTTGTTCTATAAGCATATCCAAAAGGATATCACTCGTTGTCCTTGATATAAGTTCTCCCATAAAAGTCCCTATAAATTCATCAAATGGAATTCTAGCATATTTTTCATTTTTTTTCTATTGCAACCTTTTTGGAACAGCTTTGTCTATAACCTTATAAGGTAAATCTATGTTTTATAAAGAATATATAAACTATACTGAAAGCGATGATTGGGAAACCGTACATAATTCTTTTTCAGTCAAAGCTCCCGAGAATTTTAATTTTGCTTATGACATAATAGATAGAATAGCGAAGGAATACCCCGAAAAGGAGGCTCTCGTCTGGTGCGATGAAACCGAAGAAAGGATTTTTTCGTTCGGAGAATTGGCAAAGCAGATAAATAAAACGGCCAACTTTTTTAAGGCGATGGGAATAGGAAGAGGCGACACGGTTTTGCTTTTTTTGCGAAGAAGATACGAGTTTTGGTTTGTTCTTCCTGCCCTGCACAAAATAGGGGCAATAGCCGTTCCCGCAACTGTCCAACTGGCAGCCCACGATATCGAATACCGTATTCAATCAGCCAATATAAAAATGATAATGGCCGTACAAGAAAAAAATTTGCAAGAAGAAATTCAAAAAGCTGCCGAGTCCGCTTATAATAAGCCCCTTCTTGCCTGGGTTCATGACGAAATGGATGGCTGGATTTCCTTTGATGAACTCGTAAAAAATATGAGTGATGAGTTCACTCCTCCCCAAGGAGAAGCCTACCCTTGCGGAAAGGACACCGCTCTTTTGTACTTTACCTCAGGCACTTCGGGTAATCCCAAAATGGTGGAGCATAATTTTTTATATCCGCTTGGGCACATTGCAACCGCAAAATTTTGGCAAAACGTCAAAGAAGGCGGAAGGCATTTAAGCGTTGCCGAAACAGGCTGGGCAAAGGCCATGTGGGGGAAAATTTACGGTCAATGGCTTTGCGGCTGTGCCGTCTTTGTATACGACATGAAAATGTTTATCCCTAAAAACATGCTCGAAAAATTATCAAAATACAGGATAACTTCCTTTTGTGCACCTCCCACCGTTTACAGGTACTTAATCCGCGAAAAAATAGACGATTACGATTTATCCTCATTAGAAGAATGTACAACGGCAGGTGAAGCCCTTAGCATGGACATCTTCACTACCTTTAAAGAAAAGACCGGAATAGAACTGCGGGAAGGCTATGGGCAAACAGAGCTTACCCTCACAACGGGAACCTTCCCCGGCATGAAAATAAAACCCGGCTCGATGGGAAAACCCGCACCCGGCTATGAGATAGATATTATCCGCCCCGACGGATCTTCTTGCAAGGCAGGAGAATCGGGAGAAATCATCTTGCGTTTGGATAAAAAGGTTCCTTTCGGAATGTTCGGAGGCTATTATAAAAATGAAGAAAAAACGGCCGAGGTTTTTAAGGATGGAGTTTACCACACAGGAGACGCCGCCTATAGGGATGAAGACGGTTATTTTTGGTTTGAAAGCCGAACCGATGACCTTATAAAAAGCTCCGGTTTCCGTATAAGCCCCTTTGAGGTGGAGTCGGTTCTTCTCCAGCATCCGGCAGTTTTTGAATGTGCGGTAACAGGCGTGCCCGACCCGAAAAGAGGTCAGGCGGTAAAGGCCTTTGTTGTTTTAAACAAAACCTATCGAGAGAGCCAAGCCTTAGAAAAAGAGCTTATGTTCTTTGCAAAGAAAAATGCGGCCCTCTACAAGGCCCCGCGTTCTCTCGAATTTGTAGAAACTTTGCCTAAAACCCATAACGGCAAGATAAGCCGAGCTGCAATCAGAAGCCGAAAGGATTGATACTTTATAAAGCTTCTATTTCTTTTAGGGTTAAACCTGTCGCTTTTATAATAGAATCTGTGCTAAAACCCATTTCAAGCAAATTTTTTGCCGTTTCGAGTGATTTTTGGTATGAACCCTCGGCAAAGGCTATTTCCCGTTCTTCTGCCCGTTGTACGGCTATATCTGTTTCATAATCATATTCGGCTAGTAACATGTTAATTACCTCCTTGGTCTTGCGCTTTAAATATTCACGCAAAATATTATTTTGTATACATTCTTCAACAGCTTTTTCAAAACCTTTTTGCGGATCTATTTCTTTCCATTTCCTTACCGTTTCTACAAATATACTATATTCCTGCATCATTTTACAGTTTTCCAATATAGGATGACGGTTTTGTTGATTTATGTTTATTACTTTAACAGTTAACTCAAGATTAGTTTCCGTTGTCTTTTCTATAAAAGCATCCGATAGTTTCAGTATTTTATCAGAAGGATAGCTTTCTTCTCCATTGTAAAAGACATAAAACTCTGGAGTTGGAATTTTTAATAGCTTACGGCTGTATTTTTCTTTTGATTCAAATAGAGTTTCATAAAGGCGGCTGACATATTCAAGGCAGCGCAAAGGCATGTTGGGGTTTATCGTTGATTGATGTTCAGCAAGTACTATTATTTTGTTATCCACGAGGTATGATACATCATTGTAAAATGTCATATACAAAACTTGATCAAGGCGGATGTTTTTTAAATCTTCCGTAGCTTTAAGTTCCGTTCCGTGTAAAGCATTATAAAGAGATAAAAAATTCTCTTTTGCTCTTTCATCTTCGCTGAACAAATCAACAAAAACCGAATCCTTGTATTTTCTGTTTGACGTACTCATAGCCGTTTCCTCACTGATTTTATTATAACATAGATTGGCAAGTTTTGTAAGAGAATACATTTTTATTGCAAAATTGATTTCCGCGGCTTCAGAAAAACCGGCCTTGACACACAGGCCGAAAGCAAGTAGACTTTGTTCTATAAAAGTTGTTATGTAGACAGACTGACATAAAAAAGGAGTTTATATGAGAAGAGTTGTAATTACAGGCCTCGGTGCCGTAACCCCCATAGGAAACACCCTGGATGAAACATGGGAAGGAATCAAAGCAGGTAAATGCGGAATCGGAAACATTACCCAATTTGATTGTTCCGATTTTAAGATTCAGATAGCGGCAGAGGTAAAAAACTTTGACGCTTCACAATTTATGGATAAAAAAGATGCCCGTAAAATGGCGCGGTTCACTCAATTTGCCGTAGCCGCAGCTTCACAGGCAATGAAGGACGCAGGCCTTTCAAAAGAAAACATCGATGCAAACCGCACAGGTATAATACTCGGAAACGGTATAGGCGGTTTTGAAATCTACCAAGAAGCCTTTAAAAAATACTTTCAAGTCGCTCCGGATCGTATTCCGCCGATGACTGTTCCTCTTCTTATTCCGAATGAGGCAGCCGGAAACATAAGTATGCAGTTCGGCATAAAGGGCCCGTCTTGGACCTTGGCTACGGCCTGTGCTTCCGGTACCGATGCTCTCGGAAACGCTTTAGACCTTGTCCGCTCAGGAAGGCTCGATGTATGTGTATCGGGCGGTACGGAAGCAACAATTACCGGTTTCGGCATAAGCGGTTTTACGATTTTGCAAACCCTCGCCTCAGGCGATCCTGCCAAGGCTTGCTGTCCCTTCGATAAAAAGCGCTCAGGCTTTGTAATGGGTGAAGGTTCCGGCATTCTCATTCTTGAAGAATATGAACATGCAAAAAAGAGAGGCGCTAAAATATATGCAGAATTTGCAGGCTATGGAGCTTCCTCCGATGCCTACCACTTAACCAGCCCCGACCCCTCAGGTGACGGAGGCGCTTTGGCCATCACCAACGCCCTCGCCGATGCAGGCGTAAAACCTGAAGAAGTTCAATACTATAATGCTCACGGAACCTCGACACCGATTAACGACCCTGCAGAAACGGCCATGATTAAAAAAGCTTTCGGCGACCATGCGTATAAAATGAAGGTTTCTTCAACCAAGTCGATGATAGGCCACTGCTTAGGTGCCGCAGGAGCTCTTGAAGCTATCTTCTGTATAAAGGCAATGGAAGAAGGATTTTATCCCCCGACCATCAACCTAACCGAACCCGACCTTGAAGCAGGATGCGATTTGGACTATGTTCCGAACAAGGGTGTCAAAGGCGAAATAAACTGCGCCGCCTCAGGCTCGCTCGGCTTCGGAGGCCACAACGGTGTCGCCGTCTTCAAAAAGATAAAGTAAGAGCTTTTTAAAAAGCTCTAATCAGATAAGCTAAAACCGAAACAATACATTTAACTTCGGCCCTCGGAATTCCCGTACCGAAGTTAAATGTTCAATTCTAAAAGAAAAAGAAATCGAAGACTTCATAAGAATAAATTTTTCAAATAAATAGGATAAAAAGATTTAATACAAATTATTGACAGAAAGTAATTAATTATTATATAATAGTATAAGTAAGGAAAGTAAGGAGGCGTTTTATGGAGCTTGCAAAACTAACATCTAAGGGTCAGATTACAATTCCGCTTGCGATAAGAAATATGCTCGGATTAAAAACCGGCGATAAAGTTTTTTTTGAAGAAAGCAGAGGAAAAGTTTATATTACAAATGCTTCTCAAATAACTTTAGCAAATATTCAGACTCAAATGCAAGGAGAAGCAGAAAAAGCCGGCTTTCAAACAGAAGATGACGTTATTGCTTATATTAAAGAGCTAAGGAAAAAGAGTTGAGGATTTTCATAGATTCAAACATTGTGATTTCTGCGATACTTTTCCCTGATGGTAAGGTTGCTAAAGTTTTTTCTCATTTGCTTGAAAATCATACGGTAATAATTTCTTCATATACAAAGGAAGAATGCAAAAAAGTTTTTGAAAATAAATTTCCATTTAAAAAAGAGTTATTGGGTATTTTCTTTGATGGAATTACTTTTGAAGAATTTAAGAGTCCCGATACAATTGATGAAAATAAATATCCAAAAGTTCGTGATATAAAAGATTTGCCGGTTCTTGTATCCGCAATTTTATCTGATTCAGATATTTTGATTACGGGAGACAAGGATTTTGAAGATGTAAAAATTGATAAACCGTTAATTTTTACACCATCAAAATATTTCGAATTGATTGCTGAAAAGTATGGATATATTTAGGAGGTAAATATGAAAGCTGCAGACCAAATTGCATCGCAAGCCCCTCGTGGACAAAAAAAGAAGACTTTTTTACAGGAGTTCGAAGTTCGAGTGAAGGACCCCGTAAGAAACAACCCCGACTTATTACGAAAAACAGGATGGATATAAATATGAAATGGTGGCAAATACAATTCCCCGAAGAGGAAACTTCCTCAACACCCCTAGCTATCTCTCCAGATGGGAAAAAAACACTTATAGACTGGATGGAGGCAATCGAATCTAACAGAAGATTTCCATTCCAATACAGACTATCCCCAAAAATGTCATTGGACGACTATATCGCCGATGACTTGGGTGTACCATTATTCTCAGAACAAGTTCGAAATATCATAGATGAATTAATGACAGGCGAGGAAGAAATTGAATGGTACGAAGTGTCCGTAGTTCAGTCAAGAAATCAGTATCGTTATTTTGCTCCAAAATTCACTAGAACTCTTGATATACTTAATGAAGACAGTTCTCTTTATGGGGTGAATAAGAGCATATTGATTAAAGCAGTACTCTCTGCGGAGAAGATAAAAAAATACTCGATTGTCCCAATTGTTGGTTCCTCTGAGGCGTTTTTCTTCCCAACGAGAATAGCGATCTCTGACAGAGTCAAAAAGGCGTTGAAAAAGTCATGAAGGAGCATATTGAGATATCATTTCCAAGTGAAATATCAAACTTAACAAGCCTAGAAATTGATCTGCAGGCTGTAGAAGTTAGGTTTAGTGAGATAGTAGATAAACTTGCGAAAGGACTTGATATAGGAGGAAGATCTTTGGTTATTTCTGTTATGACCAGAGCCTCGGATAGGGTTGGGGTAGCTAAACGTTCTTTTCGCTGGGGAGATCGGTATCGCTTATTTATCTCAATCGCCATTCCTAGTCATAAACAAACTCTATGGGGACTTCGAAAAGTAGAATGGTCTTTATGGAATCCGATATCAGACAGTAGGCACTTTTATTTCGTAGAAGAGATAGATTACTCAAGTTATAATACAATAGAGGACTACATTGTCGACGCAGCGACAAAAGCACTAATTCTACTTTTTACCAAAGGTGTAACATGTGGTGGGCATCGGATTAAATTCAGCAAATGCCCTTTATGACCCCGAACGCAAGCTTCGCAAGTACCTCCAAGGGGGTAAGATCGAGCAGTCGGGCGAGTGGCACTTCGAGTATGACAAGGATGGACAGCTTACCGAGAAGTACAAAGGATCGAACAAAGTGGTGGGACACTACCCGTCGCAGACTCGATATGAACGGTAAGATACTGGAGGAGGTGTACGACAGGAATGCCCCATACAGCGAGCAGATACGCATCCCATTCCTCTTCCAAGGACAGTACTACGACCACGAGACGGAGCTGGCTTACAACCGTTTCAGGTACTACTCACCAGAATTGGGGAGATATATTTCGGAAGACCCGATACGATTTGCTAGTGGAACGTTAGCACTGCATAACTATGTAGAAGATAGCAATAGCTGGCTGGATGTGTTGGGGTTAACATATAAGAGCAAAAAAATAGGTGAGGATGTTAATTCTAGCGTCACGGTATTCTCAAGGCAGAAGGTTGCCCACAATCAAGTAGAAATACATGTTGATAGCCATGGTCCCCATGTACACATCAATCGGGGAACAAAAAAAGAACAGTGTATAAACATATCAGGGTTGACTGTTGGACAGGCACAAGAAAAACTTCCTAAAAAAGTAGCACAGAATTCTCGTGTCCAAGACGCTCTTAAAAAGGCATTGGAGGATTGATGAAAAAAAGAAGCATAACGGTTCGCTATAACGAAGAGGGGATCCCGTATATTACACCCAAGTCAGGTTGTTATCTTTCCTTTCAGATCTCACCTATAGGAGGTGAGATTGAAATTTTGGGTAATGAAATCGGATTACAGCTTCTAGCAAGGAGCATCTTAGGTATAGCTAAAATGGAGGAGGTGGATATGACATATCATATCCACCTAGATGAATTGTACTCCTTAAATGAAGAAGGTAAGAGTTTTGTTATTCGTAAAATAGAGAATGACGATCTTAAGTGAAGAAGTATGGAGAGTAGTAAAATTGCGACTTTCTAGAACGACAAGGTGATAATAAAAAAAAAGAGTACTACTACATACGCTTCTATAATTATACAGACTTAATTAACCATACGTCATCTAATATTGTTTATGACAAGAAAGGCTTTATAAAGAAGCCTATAGAGCTACACTTAAGGACAGATATATCCCAACAGGTATTTATGACAGATAGTAGCTACTTCTTCAACAGGCTATTTTGTACTGATGAGTTTCGAAAAGCTTGCTTGGAAGCTTCTATTTATGGGGTGGAATTTGTGGAAGCGTTAAAAGCTGGAATCTATAAGCCATAATACTCTCAAGATAGTACGACTCGTATTGGGATTGTAGGTAATCCTACTGATTAGAATTATCCGCCGAGTAAGCGAGGCGAAGAAAAGTCATTGGGTTCTTAAATCCTCCCTTAGAGCTATCGCTTGCTCTTGTAGCTTAATGAGGAGCACGGAATACTTCTCGAGCTTGGCGATCATTCGTTGAGCCGTGGCTACGGAGTGGTAGCTGTATCAGCGTCTTCACGGCTTCGTTGTAGAGGATGCCGATCTGCTGGATAGAGGCGATGATGGAAGACAATTCACGGAGATGCTTCTCAGTGGACTTGTCCTTTGTAATAACCTTGAACGGCTCGCCTAAGACTCGGGCTCTCACATAGTCGCTCTTGGTCTTCGCTCCCGACTTTCGGTAGAGCCTCTCGACCTTCTCTTGGAGCAGGATGCGATTTGGACTATGTTCCGAACAAGGGTGTCAAAGGCGAAATAAACTGTGCCGCCTCAGGCTCTCTCGGTTTCGGAGGCCATAACGGCGTTGCCGTCTTTAAAAAGATAAAGTAAGGGCTTTTTAAAAAGCTCTAATCAGATAAGCTAAAACCGTTCAGAATGTATGGACTTCCAACATTTTGAACGGTTTTTTGTTGGTTGAAAAAGACATGGCCTTGGAAATATTTTTTAATCATCAGTATCGTGTATATTAGTTTTCATAATAGCTATTGTCCCTTCTAATGTGGATAATCTGTGTTATGAGTTTTAATCAACATACCCAGACGCAGAGCATCGGGGTACAGTGCTCAATGTTTCTCACTGTATGTTCTCATAAGGTGGTTGCAGTCGGCTTTAATACCCTTTGTTACGACGCAAAGCGTCTGGGTATTAAACCCTCCGCACGAATAAAATCTTGAATTGTCATTTGACCTCTCCCATTATTTGTCCTCTTAAAGATTAGTTTAGTCCGATTCAGTATAATCATTGTTCAGCTATCATTTTATCATTTATCTGCCATACTGCATAGCCATGCTGAGTTAGATTTTGCTATGGCTTTTACTCTGTAACTATGGGTACATTCTCTGGCTTGTAGACACAAATGCTTTTTTCTTACTTGAAAAAAATAAGGTATTGATGTAGGATTAAGGATGAAGAAGTTTTGTTAAGAATATAATCTAAATAGGAGACAGCAAAAATGGATAATTGTATATTTTGTAAAATTATTAAAGGCGAAATACCCGCAAGTAAGATTTATGAAGATGATGATTGCTTAGCATTTTTGGATATTCAGCCTGTAAACGCAGGCCATGTATTAATAATTCCCAAAATACACGAACAATACATATATAAAATCGATGACAAGATAACATCTAAAATGTTTATGGTAACAAATAAAATTAACAAAGCAATACGTCAGTCTAAAATAAAATGTGAAGGTATTAACTATTTTTTAGCAGATGGAGAAGCGGCCTTTCAAGAAGTGAGCCATGCTCATATACACTGTTTCCCAAGATATAAAGATGACGGATTTAAACTACAGTTTTCTGGAAGGTACTATAATCACAAGCCGAATAGAGAAGAATTAGAAAGAGTAGCTAAGGAAATACGAGAAAATTTATAAAGTAAAACAGTATACCTTTATAATTTTTTGTGTGTGCTATAGCAATACTTTAAGCATGGAGAAAAAATGGAAAAAATAAAATCATTGTTTGATTTATACAATCGTAAAGAAACCGGCTTATCAAGAACTTTGGCTTGCTTATTTTATTCTGACTATAGGGTAATTCGAGAAATTATAAAAGGCGAAAACTTTAAATTTAAAAAGGAAGATGTTAAGACACTAGAAGTTTATTATGAGCCCAGTTTTGGTTCTGCACGTTTTGATATCCTTTGTTTAAGCAAGAATTATGCAATAGTTATAGAAACTAAAATAGGGCTAAGCACTGTTGGACAAGATCAAATGAATAGGTATTTAAAAATTCTTGAAAATTACAGTCAGCCGAAAAAGATTCTTATATTGCTAACACAGTATAATAATCAAATTGAATTTTCAGCAAACACTAATGTAAAGATTCTGTATAAAGAATGGAAAGAAATATATGAAGTAATCAAAAAATACAACATAACTATAAATATCGCAGATGAATTTGATAGTTATCTTACAGGGAGTCAAAATATGAAAATATCGGATATAGACATATGGGCGGTTGTCATCAATAAAGATGCTGAGATCAAAAGAATAGAGGAAGACCTTGTTTATAGAAATGACAATTATCACCAACCAATATTTATCGGGATTCGTGAATGGGATACAGATGCAAAAAAAGTATTGATAAAAAAATTATATCCCGTAAAAGAAATTATACCGCCTAAAACCCCTCGTTCTCGTATTTATAATTCTGATGATGATAAAGCATACATCTATGTTTTGGATAATCCGCTAATATTGGAAAAACCAATATATAAAAAATTCAATCAAAATTCAGCTATAAGCGTAAGTTTTTCTGATCTAGAATTTGCATAATATACACTTCCCGATAATAATTTGTTATTTTACCGGCACCTTGTACTTTCTACCTAAAAGATATACAATAATGCTAATATAATATTCATAAGCGTAGGAGATATAAAATGAAAAAAATATCGTTTGAATTAATCAAAAAAATTGATTTTGTGTTAATTTTTATTTTCTTTATTTTGGGAATTATTACATGGGTTATTGTTATGATAGATGCATTTGGCCCATTTGGCCGCCATACCGTATCAAATGCAGTAACAATTGTTGAAGACGATACAAAAGAGGAGATACGGGAATATATAGAATTCAATAAAAAGCTAAAAGATGTTTTTATTTTTAATCTTAAAAGCTCAAAAATAAAAGCTGATGGATTATATGACGATATACCTGAATTATCCTTTAAATCGAGTTCAAGTTTTTTAGGAAAAACATATAACGAAGGAATCACCAACTTTATCTTTATAAAAGATACAAGTTATGAAGAGTATAAATTATTTGACTCAAATATTTTTATATATAAATATAGATTTGCTGAAGAAAAAACCAGAAATGATATTTATTGCGATAAAAATATTTATGCTGTTGTAAATGAAGACACAAATGATGATAAGACTCTAAATTCGGAAGATAATATAGCCTTATATATTTCCGACTATGACGGTAAAAATTTAATTAAAATTTCAAACTCGGTATATAAAGTTAGAATTACAGACAATAACCAACTTTTATTTACTGAATATGACGGAAGCCTTTTGACATTCTTTTTGTATGATCTTAATTTAAATAAAAAAACTAAATTAAAGTCAGCCGAACAAGAAACTCCGGAGAAATATATTTCTTTCTATTGATAAGATTAGCAGAGTTATGCTTAAAATAGCCGTCATCGAAGATAATGAAGTTCAATCCAGACTCCTAAAAGACTATGCAAACAAATGGGCAAATAAAAATAATCTTTTGCCGGAAATTAAACTTTTTTCTTCAGGCGAACAGTTTTGGTTTGAGTTTGAAGAGCTTTCCGATATAGATATAATCTTATTGGATATACAGATGTCTAGGATAAGCGGTATCGAACTTGCAAAGAAAATAAGAAAAACAAAAAGCGATGCCGTTATCATCTTCATAACAGGTATACCCGATTATATGCAGGAAGGCTATGATGTCGAAGCCCTGCACTATCTTTTAAAACCTGTAAAAAAAGAAAAACTTTTTGATTGCTTGGATAGAGCCTTAAAAAAACAGGATAAAGTTAAAGAAGAAAATTTTGTATTTTCCTGCGAAGGTTGCCTTACAACATTAAAGCAATCTGAAATTGTTTTTATAGAATCTATTTCGCATAATCTAAAAATAAAAACTTTAAAAAGCGAGTACATAACAAGGATGAATTTATCGGAGGCGGAAGAAAAGTTAAATTCCAAACTATTTGTAAAAACCCACAGAGCCTTTATCGCAAACCTGATGCACATAAGGCAGCTTCAAAAAGACAGGGCCGTCCTTGCGGATAATACTTTAATTCCGATAAGCCGCAGGGAATATAAAAATGTCAACACCCTCTTTATCGGCTTTTTTACCCAAGGAGAAACCTGATGTTCATTTTTATACTTGTTTTAAGCTCAGTCCTTTTGCTGTTTATACTTCTGTACTTTTTAATTAAAAGAGCCGTCAATAAGCGTTTTGATGATTTTGAAAACGGCCTTATCAATAAATATTACGAGGATGTAGATTCCATCTATAAAAAAATGCGCGGCTGGCGGCATGACTTTCATAATCATATTCAGGTTATGAAGGCCTATCTCGAATTTAAAAACTATGATGAACTTGAAAGCTATTTAAACAATCTAACTGAAGATTTGATTAAGGTAGACAGTGTAATCAAAACCGGAAACCTGATGAGCGATGCAATCTTAAATACGAAGGCAGCTATCGCTCTTTCCCATGATATAAAACTAAACATAAAAGCCTCCATTCCTCAAAACATAGCTTTAAGCGACCTTGAACTTTGCGTAATAATAGGAAACCTTTTTGACAATGCCATTGAAGGTGCTTTAAGCCTAAAAGAAAAAGAGAAAAGATTTATAAGGGTGTACATAAGAAAATTAAACGACAACCTCTATATCTCGTTTACAAATTCTTGCGAGGGCCGCCGCAAAAAGACCCAAGGAAAATTTCTTACAACAAAAGAAGGTAAAGATCACGGCTTCGGCTCAGGCCGCATCGATGCAATAGTAAAAAAATATTCCGCCTTTATAAACCGCCAAAGCGAAGAGGGCGCCTTCGCCGTCGAACTCATGTTTCCGCTTGTTTTGCTCCCTAATCTTCCGAATGTTTTATAGTCAAAAACTAAACATTTCAAACTACATATGTATCGATTTGATTTTTTCTTTTATATTTTTTAATAGAAAGTAATTTGTACTTGATAAATTTTATTTTTTAGACTATACTGAGAAATAATTTAAGGAGGTTCTTAATGGCTGTCGCATCTTTGGTATTGGGTATTATTGCCCTTGTAATCGGAGTAGTTTCCGGAGGCTCTCTTGGTTGGTTTGGCTCAATTCTTGCAATTCTAGGTATAATTTTCGGTGCACTTGGCAGAAAAAATCCTGAATCTAAGGGTATTTCGACCGCGGGTCTTGTTTTGTCCATTATAGCTCTGCTGCTGGGAGTTATATTATGGATCGCATGCTTTGCGTGCCTTGCAGGAACTGCAGCTGCTTTATCAACTATGTAAGGATATCTAACAAAATTAGACCAGAACTATGATTCGTGGTAAAATAATCTTTACAATTAAGAATAGATAGTCGAATATTTAATTCGATTATCTATTTTTATTTATAAAACACCATCATTCAATTAATATGCAGCCTTACATATCTTTTTTTAAATTTGAAATTCCTTCCTATGGGTTAATGATTGCTCTTGGTATTATCGTTGCAAATATAATAGGCGGAATAGTTATTAAAAAAGAAAAATTGGATATCAACGATTTTATACTAATTGAAGCCTACCTTTTTTTAAGCGGAACCATAGGCGCAAAGTTCTTATATCTTTTAATAGCCAAAGATTCAATTGAGTGGTCAAAAATATTCGACTTAAACTATTTTCATAGCTTAATAGAATCAGGCTTTGTTTTCTATGGAGGAGTCATAGGAGGTATATTAATAATTCCTTTTATAAAAAAAATACATAAAATAAAAGTCGAGAAATATTTAAAAAAATCAATATTTATGCTGCCGCTTATACATGCTTTTGGAAGAGTAGGATGCTTTTTAGCCGGCTGTTGTTATGGAATTCCTTACTGCGGATGCTTTAATGTAGTTTTTCCAAAAAACTCATTTGCTCCTCAAGGCATAAATCTCTTTCCGATCCAGCTATGTGAAGCTTTTTTTCTGATTTTATTATCGTTTTTTTTACTATACTTAACATTAAAAAATAAAAGCCGGTACATGGTCCTTATATATTTATTTTGTTATAGCATAATCCGCTTTATCTTGGAATTTCTTAGATATGACTCCGCACGAGGAAAAGTTCTGTTTTTTTCCACTTCGCAATGGATAAGTCTTATAATTTTAATTTACACAATTATATATTTTTCAAAACACCGCCTATTTTCAAAAAACCGTTTGCGTCAAATCTGATACCTTCTATGCCATTCTCTCCCAAAACCTTAGTTTTTATTGTATAATAAGGCTCATTGGAGGGAAACTCTTATGGAGTCAAAAGAAAGAGGGATTATAAAAAACAGCCTTTATATGTTAAAAAACATTCTTAAAACCGATAAGATTCTTTTTAGTCTAATGGTTTTGTACATACCTGTCTTTGTTTTTTCGCCTCTTGCAAGTGCCTACTTGCCGAGGGCGGTAATAGAATCGATTCAAAATAAGGCAGGAATTTCCGTCTTTATTCAAAGTTTTTTGATTATAGCCTTTATTGTAGCAGTCTTAAAAGCTCTTGAAACCTTCTTAAATGCAAGGTTTAATTGCCGAGGATCTTACCGGAGAATAGAGCTTATGACAGAGCTTTACAAAAAAATGTGGACAATGTCATATAAAAATATCGCTTCACAAGAAGGAATTTTAAGTTTTGAAAAAGCAAGAGATATGGTAGATAATGATTACTCAATAAGCCAGCAATTCCCGAGGAAAATAAGCAGCCTCATTGTAAGTATTGTCGGCATCTTCTTTTTCGGAAGCCTTATTGCTTCTATTAATCCCATTCTTATCGGATTAATTTTTATATCGGGAACAGTAAGTTATTTTTACGGAAAATATGAGATAAAAAAGAATAAAGAAATAAATGAAGTCTTAAAAAAAGAACATCATAAGATGAGGTATCTTACGCAAAGGGCCTGTGATTATAAATTTGCTAAAGATATAAAACTCTACAAGATAGAAACTTGGATAGTGCAAGCATATAAGAGTTCTTTAAAAATAATAAACAAATGTTACGGAAAAATAAAAACCGTAAATTTTATCGGTGCCACTATATCGGCTCTTTTTATATTTTTAAGAGACGGCCTTGCCTATATTTATCTAACCGGAATGGTTTTAAACAAAGAAATAGGCATAGGAGAATTTATCTTTTTATTTTCTATTATAAAAACATTTTCAGGCTGGCTATTGGGAATTATTTCGCAGATTACTCACTTAAAAAGAGAAAGTTTAAACATAGACTATTACCGCAATTTTTGCGAGCTTAATGACGGATTAATCCGAGGTAAAGGTATTCCTCTTCCTAAAAAATTCGATATAGAGTTAAAAAATGTTTCTTTTAAATATGGCGAGTCTGAGAGATATATTTTTAAAGATTTAAATTTACGCATAGAAGATAAAGAAAAACTTGCAATAGTCGGAGTAAATGGAGCGGGAAAAACTACCCTAACATGTTTGATAATGAATCTTCTTCAACCCACTGAAGGTGAAGTTTTATTAAACGGGAAAAATATAAACGAATACAATGTTGATGAATACTATTCTTTATTTTCAACTGTTTTTCAAGATATATATGTTTTACCCGATACTATTAAAAATCTGGTTACCGCAGGAAATAAAAAATTTAACCAAGATGACTTTGATTCTGCTCTAAAACAATCAGGCTTACAAAAAATTATTGAAAACTTAAATGAAAAGGAAAACACCTATCTTGTAAAAGGAGTTTGGCCTAATGCGATAGACCTTTCAGGCGGACAAGAACAGCGTCTTATGCTTGCAAGAGCTCTATATAAAAACGGACCTATTTCTATTTTAGATGAACCTACAGCGGCTCTTGACCCTATAGCGGAAAGTCAAATTTATTCCGAGTACAATAATATGACAAAGGATAAAACTTCTATCTTTATTTCGCATAGACTGGCATCAACCCGTTTTTGCGATAGGATTATTTTAATCGAAAACGGTAAAATAATAGAAGAAGGAAGTCATTCGGAGTTGATAAAACAAAACGGAGAATATAAAAAAATGTTCGATATACAAAGTTCATACTATCAAGACAATAAACACAAGGGAGGTAAATAAAATGAAAACAAGTATAAAAGATATTATTAAATTTTCTTATAAAACGGATAAGGTTTTATTTACATCGTTAATTTTAGAACAAATTGTAAGTTCAGCCGATATTTTTATAAACCTTTACTTGGTAAAGCTCATCATCAATGCTTTTGTAAAGGGGAAAACAAAGGAAGAAATATTATTTCTCTGTCTTATAGCCCTTATAAGTAATTTTGTTTTAATTTTGATAAAAAGATTTTCAGAAGAAACTCAAACTAACAGATTCCGTATCATACTGTATAAAAGGGATATGGAAATAAATAAAAAAACTATGAAACTCGATTACGAATTTTTGGAAGACACTGATCTTCAGTTGGGTCTTACAAAGATGAGAGAATATGACAACTTCGGAAATTACGGTATCTATCATGTAGGCAGACATTTCGGTGCAATAATAAATTCGGTATTGACTTTTATTTTTGCAATAATTTTTTCCATAAATCTTTTTAGGATGCAATCGGAACTTATTCCTATAGCCAATTGGTTATGGAATACGATTTTTATTCTTTTATTTTTTTCGTTCAGCCTTATTTCAATACTGGCTTCCAAAAAATTTAATACCAAAATGCATGCAATGTTTGATAAGGATGTCGTATTTTTAAACAGACTACTTCGTGCATATATGAATACTAACGATGATTACAAATCGGGAAAGGATGTCCGTCTTTATAATTATAATTTACTTACAAGTGTGTTAAAAAATTCCAATAATAATGTGAAAAATTTTTATAAACGGTTGTCTCATAATTTTTTTAAGTGCAATGTTCAAACGGGACTGATGACAATTTTTTCTTCTTTGCTTGTATACTTTTATGCAGGATTCAAAGCCTATTACGGCCTTATCGAGTTGGGCGATATTGTTCAGTATACGGGCATTGCAGTATTAACGGCCGATGCCGTAACTCTTATCATCATGTCGATTTCAAGTCTTTATGCCAATAAAGATTATTTTAAGACCATTTTCGATTATCTTAATTTATCGAACGGAAAATACGAAGGCTCTCTTCCTATCGAAAAAAGAGATGATAACGAGTATGAGTTTGAATTTAAAAATGTCGGTTTTAAATATCCTAAAACTTCAAAATATGTTCTACAAAATGTGAACTTAAAATTTAAAATAGGACAAAGGCTTGCCATAGTGGGCATGAACGGCAGTGGAAAAACTACTTTGATAAAACTCCTAACCCGCTTTTATGATCCGACGGATGGCGAAATTTTATTAAACGGTATCAATATACAAAAATACGATTATAACGAGTATCTGGATATATTTTCAGTAGTCTTTCAGGACTTTAAACTCTTCTCTTTTATGTTGGGACAAAATATTTCAGCTTCAATGGAATATGATGAAAAAAGAGCGGAAGAAGCCTTAACCAAAGCCGGCTTTGAAAAGGCTTTACAAAAAATGCCGCAAGGTTTAAAAACCTATCTCTATCAAGACTATGAAGAAGGCGGAATCGAAATATCGGGCGGCGAAGCTCAAAAGATTGCGATGGCAAGGGCTATTTACAAGGACTCTCCTTTTATAATACTCGATGAGCCTACCGCTGCCCTTGACCCTATTTCCGAATTTGAAATTTATTCAAAGTTTGATACAATTATAGGGAATAAAACAGCCGTTTACATTTCGCACCGGCTTTCTTCATGTAAATTCTGCGATGAGATTGCCGTCTTTGATGAAGGCAAGTTAGTACAGCACGGCTCCCACGATGCTCTTCTTCAAGACAAAGAGGGTAAATACCATGAACTCTGGAATGCCCAAGCTCAATATTATAAGGAAGAGGAAATTGAAAAGCTTTTAAGATAAAAACACAGGCCAATTGAAAAACACTTTTTTTTATGCTATATTATTCCTCAGTTTACTTTAGGATTAATTTATGGAAGAAAAATTATCTACGCTTTGTTCGGTGTTAAGCAAAGACCAACAGGTGCTTGTACAAACTCATGATTTTCCGGATCATGATGCTCTGGGTGCTGCTTATGCTCTTTTAAAACTTTTAGAAACTTACGGTTACAAAGTAGAGATTGCTTACGGCGGTCATATTCAAAGTCTATCTTTAATAGAATTTGTAGAATATTTAGACTACCCGCTTTTAAAACTTGATGAAATAGATGATCTAAAAAAATACCAAGTCGTAATTGTAGACGGCTCTCCTTTTAAGGGAACCGTAAAAAATGTAGGCGGTATCTTAAAAGCCGTAATAGACCACCATCCGGCAAGAATGCAGTCTACGGCAGCTTATACGGATATAAGGGTAGGTACCGGAGCCTGTTCTTCCATTATTTGGTCTTATTGGAAAGAATCCGGAAAAGAATATGACGAAATGACTGCGACAGCAATGATTGCGGGTATACAGCTGGATACGGCTTTTTTATCCAGAAGTGTAAGCAAACTTGATCTGGACGCTTATTATGAACTCTACTTTAAATCTGATGTGCAAAAAACATATCAAATGATTAAAACGACTATAAACATCGACGACCTCGAAGAAATAGGACAGGCCTTTACAAACTATTTACGCATAGATAATTTTTTAATTGTAGAATTAAGTGAAGACTACTCAAGAGCTATTTTGTCGGTTGTAGCCGATTTTTTAATTTGGATAAAAGATATTTCTTTTGTTATTGTACTGGAAACAGACGGACCTGAATACAAACTCTCTGCACGAAGCCGTGATAAAAATCTTGATGCAGGCTGGCTCATTCAAGAAGCAGTAAAAGACATGGGGTCGGGAGGAGGCCATGCACATATGGCCGGAGGAGCAATAGATGCAGAAAGATACTGCGGTAAAACCGCATTTTTAAACTCTATCATTAAGTTAGCTAATTCTGAACAAGGAAACAACTGTGGACGAAAATAACGAAAAAACTTTAAAGCGTATTCTTTTAAAAGACCGCGAAATTATTCTTTTAGGAACGGCTCACGTTTCTAAAGAAAGTATCAAGGATGTTGAATCTACAATTAGGGAAGAAAACCCCGATTGTGTATGTGTAGAATTGGACGAAGTAAGATATAAGTCCTTAACCTCAAAAGATACTTGGCAGCAAATCAATATTTCCCAAGTTTTACGTGAAGGAAAGGGATTTTTACTCCTTGCAAATTTGGTTCTTGCTTCTTTTCAAAAAAAACTGGGAAGCGACCTCGGTGTAAAACCCGGCGATGAAATGAAGGCCGCAATCGAGGTTTCTCAAGAGCTAAACATAAAAACCGAAATGGTTGACCGTCCTATTCATACAACATTAAAAAGAGCTTGGGCAAAAAACCGCGGTTGGGGAAGATCAAAGCTTTTGGCAACTCTTTTAAGTGCGGCATTTTCCAACGAAAAACTTGAAGAAGATGAAATCGAAAAATTAAAAAATCAAAGTGCAATGGATAACATGATGCAGGAAATGGCCGAGTATCTTCCGAACATAAAAGGCGTTTTAATAGATGAGCGAGACCGCTATCTTGCATCAAAAATTTGGGAAAGCAGCGGCAAAAAAATTGTAGCGGTTTTAGGTGCAGGCCACCTTCCCGGAACGGAACGATTTATAAAAGAACTGGAAGCAGGTACAAAAACAACAGACGTATCCGACATTGAAGTAATTCCGCCGAAAAGCACAGGAAGCAAAATTGCCGCTTGGATATTTCCCATAGTTATAATAGGATTGATTGTTCTAGGCTTCTTTAAAGGAGGCGAAATAAAAACCGGCCAAATGCTGTTATCCTTTGTTCTCTGGAACGGAGGTCTCGCAGCGATAGGAGCTCTTATTGCACTCGGCCATCCCCTCGCTATTCTCGCCTCATTTTTAGGAGCACCTTTTACAACGATAAACCCGTTTTTGGGTATAGGAATGATTTCAGGCCTTGTACAAGCTTGGGCAAAAAAACCTCAAGTAAAAGACATGGAAAACCTTACAAATGATGCGGCGAAAATCTCCGGCTGGTATAAAAACAGAATCACAAAAGTTCTTCTTGTTTTTATTCTTTCTTCTCTTGGAAGCTCGATAGGAACATTTATGACGGTTCCGGCTCTTATTGCTAACCTGATTAAATAAAAAAGCCCGACAAAAAAACTTCTGTAAGGGCTATAAAAAAGGAGGGAAACCTCTTTGAGGAGGTTCCCATTATGAAAAAAAAACTAAAAAATGGAAAAAGGCGCCGATCAGAATCGAACTGATGAATGAAGGTTTTGCAGACCTGTCCCTTACCACTTGGGTACGGCGCCGAACTTTGCCTAGTATACCAAAAAATACAAACTTTGGCAAGGGCTTATAGCAATTTTAATAAAAAAATAGTATAATGTACTCATGTTTGACATGGAACCTGTAATTATAAAGAAGATATTTAAAAATCAGCCTCACTATATTCTTACATGGTCGCCTCTTAAGAAGGCTGATAAGTATCAGATTAATCGCGCTGTACCTGCTATGTCGGGTGTTTATGAACTTTATAAAATGGATAAAGAAAAACATCTCAATCTTTTATCGGTAACCCATGCGTGGTACGGCGGTTTAAGAAGCAATATCCGGGAAGCTATAGACCCTGATACAAAAACAGATCCTGAAAGAAAAAAAATATTGGAAGATGACGATATAGAGCTTTATTATAGGTATTCATGCTCCGATTCTTTTGGAGACCTATTGGATGTTGTTTGGTTTTTACATTCAACATATTTTCCTGATGATATTCGTGTAGAATCATCAAACCGATATGAAAATTTTTTCCTTACAGAAAGAGCACCCGATAAGGTTTACTGGCTGGAATAAATAAACTTATGAAAACCGAATTCTCAATTACAAAAAAGTGCATACTATTTTTTTTATGTATCTTTTTATTAATGATCAATTTGAACTCCGCTTCTCCTGTAAAACAATTACCCAACTTTTACGATAATGTACCGAACGAAGAACTGGCAGCCGACATAGTTGAAAACATGACCGATGAGGAACTTTTAGCTCAAACCTTTATGTTCGGCTGGGCAGGCCAAGACCCCGGGGACTTGCTCATTTCATGGATTGAAGACTACGGACTGGGAAGTATCAAGGTTTTCGGCTGGAATACCGGTGACTCCCATAAACTTGCTAAGTCCATTTCCATTTTACAAAAAAAATCCCTCGAAGGCAGATTCGGTATTCCGCTTTTTGTTGCAACCGATCAAGAAGGAGGCTGGGTACGGCATGTAAAGGGGCTGACCTCGGAAACTCCCGGCAATCTTGCAATAGGAGCGTCAGGCATACCCCAAGATTCTTACTATTCCGGCTATTATATTTCAAGAGAAATAAGGGCGTTAGGCATAAACCTAAATTTTGCTCCCACTGTAGACCTTCTAACGGATCATGACTCGTCAATAATCGGCCCGCGTTCTTTTGGAGATTCTCCTCATGCCGCAGGAATTTTAGGAGCCGCTTTTGTACGGGGAAGCAGGGACGCAGGCGTTCTTACAACAGCAAAGCATTTTCCGGGGCATGGAGACACCAGCATCGACAGTCACGGCCGTCTTCCTAAAATCGACATATCCGAGGAAACTTTCCGCAACAGGGAATTGATTCCTTTTAAATATCTGATAGATGCCGGCGTACCTGCAATTATGACAGGGCACTTAAACTTTTCGTCAATTTTACCTAATGGAGAACCTGCAACATTTTCCAAATATCTTTTAACGGATATACTGCGCGGAGAATTGTGCTTTAAAGGCCTTATAATTACCGATGACATGATGATGCACGGGGCAATGAATTTTGCAGGCGGTATTGCAAAGGCTGTTAAAATGGCCTTAGAAGCCGGAAACGATATAATCGAATCCTCCACAACGCCTCGGCACTACCAAGCTTTTTGGAAAGATAATATCAGGGCAATGAAGGAAGATCCTCAATTTAAAGAAAGGGTAAAGGATGCGGCCTTTAGAATTTTACTTGAAAAATTGAAGTATTTTAAAAGCGATAACCACGTTCCCATTCTGCCCGATATGGAAAAACTGGATGAAAGAATTCCCGATAAGGAAGGTCAAAAGTTCTTTTTAAGTTTGGCAGGCCGTTCAACTACAATAGTGCGTGCGGCCGATATCCCTTTTAAGCCTGAAGAAGATGAAGATATCCTCCTTGTATCTGCCTATAAAGATTTTTTTAAATACGGTTTAAAGCGTTTCCCCAAGGCAAAAATAATTGAAGTAGATTCAGCCTATCACCATGCACGCCGATTTGATACAATTATCTTCTGTCTTTCCGATAAATATTCTTTAAGCGTTTTGCAAAAAATAATGTACGCCTATCCCAAGAAAAAATACATAGTTATCTCGGTTTTATCGCCTGCATTTTTGGCAAAGGTTCCTAAAGCCGAAACGGCAATAGCCATTTACAGCTATTCGCCGGCATCATTTACTGCCGCCTTCGGAGCCCTTTGCGGCGACTTTACCCCTAACGGAAAACTTCCTATTTCAGGAATAGAGTAATGAAAAGCTCAGTTATTCATCTTACAAATAAAAATATAAATCTATTTATAGATAATATTCTTCCTTACGAGTACCTATGCATAAACCTTGCCGAGTGTCTAAAAAAACAAAAAAGATTTTTTGATATGGGCCAAGAGCTTTTTACCTTTATAAAGGCTGATGCTTTTTTTTCATGCGATAAAGAATTTGTAGGTATTTTGTTTTTAGCAGCCCACGGTGTTTTACTGCATTGTTTTACCAAAGAAATTACTGACGATATTGCAAAATATATAAAAAATAATTTTTTAAAGCACACAAATCCTCTTTCCGTAATGGGGGAAAAAAACATCTCCATTTATTTGGAACAATTAATAAATGAAAGCCTATCGCTTGTTCCGGCTCGTTTTGAAAACTACAAACTGCTTACGCTAAAAACAAAACCTTCCGAACCAAACCTTTTTTGCGAAAGGGCATCCGATAATCTTAATGCCAAATTGGAATTTATAAAACCGCAGATTGAAGATGCGGAACTTCTCTGCCCGATGGAAATAGAATACAATGAATCGGAAGTCTTGGCTCCCGGTGTAAAAGCCTCTCACGAATCCTGCCTAAGGCTTCTAAAAAAAAGAATAAACAACCATGCCCTATATGCAGTAAAAAAGGAAGGTAAGTATATTGCAAAGGCCGGAATAAACGCCTTAGGTTTTAACTGGAATCAAATAGGCGGAGTATTTACAATTCCTGAATATAGAAATAGTGGTGTGGGAGCGGCTAATATGATGATGCTGACAAATGACTGTTTTCAATATAAAAAAAAGTGTGCTCTTTTTGTAAAAATAAAAAATCCGGCAGCGAGGCAAATGTATAAAAAGATAGGATTTACAGAATCCTGTGATTTTAGAATTTCATATTTTTAGATTTGTAATCTAATTTTTAAAAGAGTTTATTTTAAAAATTTGCTAAAAAGAACATTGCAAGCAAGGAAGCATATCTGGCCTTTTCTTCAGATATAATTTCAACCTTTGAAAGCCGAGTAACATAATACCAAAAAAATCCGAAGTCGGGATCAATGCGGAAGGCGTATTCCACAAAAGAATCGGTTTTTACCAAGTCTCCAAAAAGAAGGGAAACAACATCGTGCAAAATTGCAAAGCAATCTTCAAATGATTCCTTATATGCGGCAGAATGTTCCGAGTTTATCAGTTTTTCACATAAAGAATTTATCCTGTACACGGTATCTTCTTTACATTCTTCATCATCTTTTTCAACCCAAGTTTTTTGTACAAGAAGCTGAATGTTTTTCCTAAAACTTTCTATCAAATGTTTTTCAGCATCTACATTGGTTTTATCCGTATAAATTTCAAAAGAGGCTCCTCGTCCGAAGGCCTTAGAAATTTTTAAAGACGATGAGGCCAGCTCATCATCTGCAGCATCTATAAACTTAGGAATTTCAACAACTGCTATATCTTTTACTTCGGGAGACACTAAAAATTCATCACTAAATATCGGATCAACCATGGCTATACCTTGCTATTTTATCAAGATTTTGTCAATACCTTAAAAGCATTTTTTAATTACTTTTTTAAAGGAATAGGATTTTTCCAATACCAACAATGTCTATACTTCTTAAAGAAAATAAGAAACCTTATGATTATTCTAACTAAAAGGTAAACAATTTGAACAACTTGAATAATCATAGAATAGTCAAATACTACAAAATATAGAATACAGCTGACCGGTATCAAAAAGTCGGGCAAGGATTCTTTTACTTTTTCTGCAGTAGCCGATAAAACCGATTGAATAAACAGAACATTATAGAATGTAATAATTAATGTTTGTGTAAATATCGGAGCTTTCACCTTCCAAACTAAAACGGCACCTATGAGGGCAGAAAAGAAAAGATGTAAAACTAAACGGATACTTATTTTTTTTGTTTTAAAAATAGCTATAAGACCTGTAATCCAAGCAGCACCGAAACCGGCAAACATAATTATGTATGGAATACTAAACGTAAAAAAAACATTTTTTAAACTACTCTCTCTCATAAAAGGAAAAGAAGCAAGGGCTGCCATAATTGCAATAGCCATAGTACCTTCACTTGTACTAAAAGCTGCAAACTCCATTACCCCGTCTTTAAAACGTCCCCAAAATGTTCCTATCTGCCCCAAATATAAAAATTGATATACGCAAAAAAGCAAAACAGGATTTGTAACTCTAAAGCAAAACATTAAAATTCCTGTAAGAAGACCTGTAACAAAGCTGTCCAAAAAATGATCAAAGTATTCGCCGAGCGGGGAACCGGTTTTTGTACGTCTTGCCTGTACGCCGTCAGAATAATCTCCCACAATATAAGTCCAGCAAAAAATAGGAATCAGCCACAAAAATCTATAAGTGTCATGAATATAATTTAGATAAGCGACAATGAAGGAAAACACTACAAAACTATTGGAGAATATTGTAATTATATTTGCCGGAATTGATTCAGGCAAAATTTTTACAAGCGGAAACACAAAACACTTGTAGATCAGAGGAGTAAGTACTGACTTATCCTCTGCACTGTACGAGTAATTTTCCATTTGCGTTTTTTTATTGTACCCTTTTATAGTTTTTAATTTCGGTTTTTATTCGTGAAATTAATTCCGTTCTGGGAATTCTAATCTGCTCCATAGAATCCCTAAAGCGCAAGGTAACCGTATTATCTTCTTTTGAATCATAATCTACGGTTACGCAAAAAGGTGTCCCAACCTCATCCTGACGGCGGTATCTTTTTCCGATAGCTCCGGACTGGTCATAATCTGTTTTAAATTCCTCTTTAAGTTCATTTCGAATTTCTTCGGCCAATTCTGCAAGTCCGTCTTTTTTCATCAAGGGAAGCACGGCTACGGTTATAGGAGCAACATTAGGATGGAAGTGTAATACTGTTCTCCAATCATCATCATTTCCCTTATCGGCAACCTTTTCTTCATCATAGGCATCGCAAATAAACATAAGAACATTTCGCGTTAAGCCTGCTGAGGTTTCAATTATGTACGGAATATATTTTTCGTTTCCGTTATCTTGATCGATGTACTGCATATCTTTGCCTGAATACTCGGTATGACGTGTAAGGTCATAGTTAGTGCGGTTATGCACACCTTCAAGTTCCTTAAAGCCCATAGGGAATTCGTATTCGATATCATAAGCATCTTTTGCATAATGAGCAAGTTCGTCCTTACCGTGCTGATGCCACTGGAGCTTATTTGTTCTTACCCCATACTTCTCATAGAATGCCCAGCGCTGTTTTTTCCAATAGTCAAACCACTCGTCATCAGTTCCGGGTTTTACAAAAAACTGCATCTCCATCTGTTCAAATTCGCAGGTTCTAAAGATAAAGTTTTTTGTAACAATTTCGTTTCTAAAAGCCTTTCCGATTTGAGCAATACCGAATGGAATCTTCATCCTGTTTGATTGAATAATATTTTTATAGTTTACATAAATACCTTGGGCAGTTTCGGGGCGAAGATAGATAACGCTTGAATTATCATCTGTGGGGCCGATGTGAGTCTTAAACATAAGATTGAATTTTCTGGTATCGGTAAGCTCACCTCCGCAATCGGGGCAAACTTTTTTTTCAAGGTTTTCAGGAGACAAATGGTCTGCCCTAAAGCGGGATTTACATTTTTTGCAGTCTACAAGAGGATCGGTAAAATTTTCAACATGACCTGAAGCCTCCCACGTGCGGGGATGCATCAAAATTGCGGCGTCAAGTCCTACTATATTATCATGAAGCTGGGTCATTTCCTTCCACCAAGCGCGGGAAACATTATTTTTTAACTCTATCCCTAAGGGGCCGTAATCCCATGCACCGTTCTGTCCTCCGTAAATTTCGGATGATTGAAAAACGAAACCTCTTCTTTTACAAAGACTTACAATTTTTTCCATTGAAATTTTATGATCTTCCATAATTTATCTCCCTTATTGCAATTATAAGTGTAAATTATAGTCTTTTTTTTATCTTTGTACAAGTACCGATTAAAACAGTCTGTATTACGTATAAATTGTAAGAGATATTCTCCAAAAAAAGAATTTTATGGTTGCAAATATAGATTTTTTATGTCATAATATTTGTATGAAAACTGATATAGAAATAGCTAGAGAAGCGAAGCTAAACAAAATCGCTGAAATTGCAGACGGTTTAGGGATTCATGACGACAATGTCATTCCCTATGGAAAGTATATAGCCAAGGTTCCCTATAGCGTTATAGATGATGCAAAGGTAAAAAAGAATAATTTAATCCTTGTTACTGCTATCACGCCTACAAAGGCCGGAATCGGAAAGACAACCGTTTCTATCGGGCTCGCCTTGGGCTTAAACAAAATCGGGAAAAAGGCTGTTGCAGCTTTGAGGGAACCTTCTTTAGGACCCTGTTTCGGTATGAAGGGAGGTGCTGCAGGAGGGGGCTATGCCCAAGTTTTGCCTATGGAAGACATTAACCTCCACTTTACGGGAGATTTCCATGCAATCACCTCGGCACATAACATGATAAGTGCCCTTTTTGACAACTATATTTTTAGAAATCAAGGAACTCCAAAGGCCATTAAAACAATCCTTTGGAAGCGGGTTTTGGACGTAAATGACAGAAACTTACGCCAAATTGTTACCGGATTAGGAGACGGTAACGGCGTAGTAATGGAATCGGGCTTTGATATTACTCCTGCTTCCGAAATTATGGCTATTTTCTGCCTTGCAAAAGATATTGAAGATTTACGCCGAAGAATCGAAAATATCATATTGGGTTATGATACCGAAAATAATGCCGTAAAGGTAAAAGATTTAGGTATTGCAGGTTCAATCGTAGTTCTCTTAAAGAACGCAATTAACCCGAACCTTGTGCAAACAACGGAAAATACCCCGGCCTTTATTCACGGCGGACCCTTTGCAAACATTGCTCACGGCTGTAACTCGGTAATCGCTACAAAAACAGCCCTTACCTACGGAGAATATGTAATTACCGAAGCAGGATTCGCCGCAGACCTCGGTGCCGAAAAATTCTTCGATATCAAGTGCCGAAAAGCCGGTTTAAATCCAAAATTGACGATAATTGCGGCCACTACCGGCGGGTTAAAAATGCACGGAGATGTTCCCGAAAAGGAAATATCCAAACCCAACGCCGATGCCCTCAAAAAAGGCTTGATCAACCTTGATAAGCACATTGAAAATATGAAAAAATTCGGACAGACTGTAGTTGTAGCTCTTAACAGATACGGATATGACATTGACTCCGAATTGGATCTGGTTAGAAAACACTGTGAAGCCCAAGGTGTAGGCTTTGCCGTAAACAATGCCTTTGTTGAAGGCGGAAAAGGTGCCGTTGAACTTGCCGAGCTCGTCGTAAAGACCATCGAAACCAATCCATCGAAGCCTTTAAAATTTGTTTACGAAGATAAGGACTCCATAAAGACAAAGATAGGAAAAATCTGTAAAGAAATCTATGGAGCTGCTGATGTTACATATTCGGGAGCTGCCGACAAGATGATCAAAAAGATTGAAGAAGCCGGAATGGCTGACTTCCCTGTTTGTGTCGCTAAAACACAGTACTCGTTCTCATCTGATCCTAAGCTCTACGGAGTTCCTAAAGGCTTTGAAATGAATGTCAGGGATATAGTTTTAAACTCAGGTTCCGAAATGATTGTAGCCATTATGGGAGACATGATGAGAATGCCGGGTCTTCCTAAAGATCCGCAGGCCGTCAGAATTGACCTTGTAAACGGAAATATTGAAGGCTTGTCATAAAATTTGCTAAAAATATGCGGTAGTATTTGATTTTTATAAAATAATATCGTATAATATAGGGTAATCATTTATAAATTTACCGAAAGGCAAGTTTATAAATTATAGATCATTTAAGGAGAAAAAAATGAAAAACATTTTGAAAATTTTGGCAATTATGGCCCTTTTTTCTTTTGTACTTACGAGCTGTGGAACCCCCCCCACTCCTCCTCCCGAAGAAAAACCCGCTCCTGTTGTGGTAGAAGAGCCTACACCGGCGCCTGAACCGGAGCCTGTAGTGGAACCTACACCCGAGCCAAAACCGATTGTTGAAGAGCCGAGAGATGTACCTGTAAAGGAATATGTAGTTGTAGAAGGCGACACTCTGTCTGAAATTGCATTGAAATTTTACGGAACAAGAGAGAAAGCCTACTACTTCCCCATAATTATGGCAATTAACCCCGGTAAGGTTAAACATCCGGACAAGCTCACTCCTAAGACTAAACTTTTAATCCCCGATTTTGAACTTTTCATGAAACACTCACCTTCAAAAATGCTTGCAAGACCTGAGTTTGAAAAATGTATTAAAATTTATGAGGATGAAGGAAAATCCGGAGTAGTTGAGTCTTTAAGACGACGGCTTAAAGAGTTTTAATTTTTGATAAAAACTTCCTTCCGAAATGGGAGGAAGTTTTTTTTATTTTCGTGCGAAGGCTTTAGCTTTGCCGCTTTTTTAAAATTTCAGGCTTTATCTTGCCCTCATAGCCCTGGTCGCTAGGCTCATAAAAGTGAGTGCCCTCAAGCCCATCGGGTAGATATTGCTGTTTGACCCAATGCCCTTCAAAAGCATGAGGATACAAATAGCCTTCACCATGGCCTAGAGCTTCTCCGTCACGATTTGAATCTTTTAAGTGATTAGGTACTTCTTTATTTTCCTTTTGAACACAATCTAGGGCTTTGAAAAAAGCTTCGGCGCTGTTTGATTTAGGGCAGGTTGCCAAATAGAGGGTGGCATGGGCTAGATGATACCTGCCTTCAGGCATACCGACCCTGTCAAAGGCTTCGGCCGCACCTGCAACCACGCTTACAGCCCCGGGGGATGCAAGCCCTATATCTTCGCAGGCAGAAATTAACATTCTCCGAAAGATAAAGCGCGGGTCTTCTCCTGCCGCTATCATTCTGGCAAGCCAGTACATGGCGGCATCAGGATCGCTTCCTCTAATAGACTTTATAAATGCGCTTATAACATCATAATGATAGTCCCCGTCCCTATCATACAAGACAACCTTCTTCTGGATGCTTTCTTCGGCGGCCTTTAGACTAATCATAATTTTAAAATTTTCTTCAGGAGGCCAGTGCTCCGCGCTCGTTTCAACGGCAAGCTCAAGGGCATTTAAAAGACTTCTCGCATCGCCTGATGCCGTATCGATAAGATGATCCAAAGCTCCATCTTCAAATTCTATTTTCCAACTACCGTAACCCCTTTCTTTATTTGCCAGAGCAAATTGTGCAACTTTTTTTAGCTCATCATCGGTTAAAGGTTTTAATTCAAAAACGCGGCTGCGGCTTACAAGAGCCTTGTTTACCTCAAAATAAGGATTTTCCGTTGTGGCACCGATTAAAATTATCGTCCCGTTTTCTACCCATGGCAGGAGAGCATCCTGTTGGGATTTATTCCAGCGGTGAACTTCGTCCACAAAAAGAATAGTTTTACGGTTATAGAGCTTTTTGTTTTCCTCAGCATTGGTTACGGCTTCCCTTATCTGCTGCACACCTGCTAAAACGGCATTTAAACTTAAAAAATTGCTTTTGGTGGTATTTGCGATAACTCTGGCAAGGGTTGTTTTTCCTGTTCCGGGGGGGCCGAAAAAAATAAGAGAAGAAAGTCTATCAGCTTGGATTGCACGCCTTAAAAGACATCCCTTTCCGATTATGTGTTCTTGGCCTATATATTCGTCCAAGCTGATAGGCCTCATGCGGGAGGCAAGAGGTTCATTTTGTTTAGAACTTGAAGCCGCAGCTTCAAAAAGATCCTTACTCACGGTTCCATTCGCGTTTTTTATCGCTATAAAAGCCCCATAGCCCCGTGTTTCTTTTAATTATGCCTGAATTAATACCCAGAAATACGGCATACTCACCGCTTCCGGCATTTCCTCTTTCAACACCCAACACAGGATTTGTATAATAACTTCCAAGAGTAGTTTGATATTGGGAATAAGAGCCGGAGGGAGTCGTAGAACCTGAATTGCCGGGATTAAGCTGTTTTGCCTTTGAAAGATTTGTGGAATCCGCATTATCTAACCGTATCTCGGTATATCCCTTGTCGCAGCCTAGCAATATGGTTTTTCTCGCTCCAAAATATGAAATATTGTCAGGGCTTCCGGATATTGATATTTTATTGTTCCAATTATCATCAGGTGCAGGACCATAATAATAAACTGTTGATCCGGCCAATACAAAAATTTTATCGTCAGCTCCGGCAGGACAAATAGCTTTTGCGCCGCTTGGCAAACCTGGGACCGCTCCGGAAACACCATCTTTATATAGTTTTGCCGAGTCTTTTGACTTTACCAAAACATAGTTTCCTGCTGCAAAAAGTTTATCAACCTCACCGGAATGTATTACCATAGAAGGAGCTGCATTTTTTACTATTTTTAAAACTTCTTTTTTGCTATCATCATATCCGAAAACAATACTATTTCCGGCAATAATGCGTATATTTTCGGAACCGGGAACGGTTTTCCAGCTTCCGCTTTCATAATATTTCACACTTCCTGAAACAAAACAAGCAAAAACAACATCAGTTGTGTCACTGGCAAGCTTTTGAGTACCTTTAACACTTAAAATCTTCTCCCAAGAGCCGTCAGAGCTTTTTTCTTTTGAATAAACACCTGCCAGATTTGAGGCATAAACATTTCCGCCTGATTCCAACAAGCTCAAAACATTTCCTTCAACCGAAAACTCTTTTAAATCAATCTCTTGTTCAATGGCTGCAAATATGGGTCTATAATTACAAGCCGTAAAGCCGATAAAAATAAGCGGTATTAAAATAAAAATATATCTTCTAAATTTCATGCTGAATTCTCCCATAATTAAAGATGATATCTGGCGGCAAAGCTGATACCTAAAAAGTTTGCAGTGCGATTAGTTTCTTTATTTTTATGCCATTCAGGAACTACATTCCAAGATATATCGCCTCCGAAAGACCATTCAGGCGAAAACTGATAATAAGTTCCTGCATCAAATCTAAAAATCATGCCGAAGTATTGGGCTCCGTTTCCGCTATAAGTCTGAACAGCAGCCCCTATACCTCCTCCAAGCGGGAAGCGCCATTTCCCGGCAGCAAAGGTGTAGCCCATATCAAAGGTTATGGGTACGGCAAAGTAAAGGTTTTTTGCCAGTGTGGGATAAAACTGAAAACTTATAGTTCCGCCCAAAGAAAAACCATCTAAAATATAGTAGCCGAAAGCTGCATTGATGGTGCCTCCCGGCCAAATATTCGGTTTAATAGCAAATTTCTTGGCTGAAGTATTAAAAAGAGGTACACCTAAGGATAAGCCCACTTTTATGAATTTATCGCCTTGCCTGACCGGCCGGAATACCGCAGTTCCATCTATTTTACTATTTGAAGGAGTTTCAGCCTCTTCTTGTGCAAAAATCG
The DNA here is from genome assembly GCF_024181645.1 of Treponema denticola. Lineage (NCBI taxonomy): Bacteria > Pseudomonadati > Spirochaetota > Spirochaetia > Treponematales > Treponemataceae > Treponema > Treponema denticola. Next base: position 2,764,947 of record NZ_CP058624.1, read on the forward strand.
GAATCAAAAAAACGCTGATAATCAAAAAACAAGAAATAAATCTCTTCACTTTTTATTCACCTCTAACTTAAAAAACAGTATATCTTATTTTTTACAAAAATGTCTATATGTAAGTCTTGCACAAAATCCTATTATGTTATACGATAGTAGATAGAGATAACATAGGAGTCCTTGTTTTTCAAGACCACTACGAGCTTAGAACAATCAAGGAGAATAATAGTTACTTGTACAACTAAATGGAGGAAAAAAAATGAGTGCAAAAATTATTGACGGTGCCCGGATAGCGGCAGACTTACGGGCCGATATTGCAAAAGACGTTGAAAAAATAAAGGCAAAGGGTGTTCAGCCTACTTTGGCCGTTATTTTGGTAGGGAATGACCCTGCATCCCAATCCTATGTAAAGGGAAAGACAAATGCTCTTCACGAAGTAGGAATGAATGACAGAACATTCAGACTGCCTGAGACGACAACTCAGGATGAATTGTTAAAACTTATCAAAGAGCTGAATGCCGACAAATTGGTAAACGGTATTTTGGTTCAATTACCATTGCCTAAGCAAATAGATCCTGATACGGTAATTGAAACTATAAGCCCCGAAAAAGATGTAGACGGATTCCATCCTGTAAATGTCGGAAAGCTCCTTTTAGGACATGACACCTTTATTCCCTGTACGCCTCACGGTGTAATTCATCTTTTAAAGAGAACCGGAGTTGAAACAAAAGGCGCAAAGGTTGTAATTGTAGGCCGCTCCAATATAGTCGGAAAACCCCTTTCCGTTTTGATGATGAATAAGGATGTAAACGCAACAGTAACCGTTTGCCACAGCGGTACAAAAAATTTACCTGAAGTTACAAAAGAGGCTGATATACTGGTTGCCGCTATGGGAAGACCCCAATTTATCAAAGCCGATATGATTAAAAAAGGCGCCGTCGTTATAGATGTAGGTGTAAACCGAATTGATGACAGTACTAAAAAGAGCGGCTTTAGGCTTGTAGGCGATGTTGATTTTGAACCTGCCTGTGAAATTGCCTCTGCAATAACACCTGTTCCAAAAGGAGTAGGCCCAATGACCATAGCCATGCTCGTTGCAAATACCCTTATAGCAGCAAAAAGGCAAAACGGTTTGGAATAAACCAAATTGATTTAATTTAGATGAAATAATGGCATTATAAAAAAACCCCGAATTGAGATTTTCAATTCGGGGTTTATTTTAAACTGATGGAGCCGGGATGGGCGGCACATCCGTACCGTTTTTCTTTTTTTTCATAATTACAAATATAAAGGAACCTAAACAGATAATAGCAGCAGCAATTCCTATGGGATAAGAAATCATCTTATCAAGCCTAAATCCTTCAGGAGCCATTAAAATATATGTAACCGAAACAGCGGTCATAAAAGTCGCCGGAACCAAAGCAATGATAAAATTTTTCTTATTTAAGAATAGATACATTGCTCCTACCCATAATGCAATCATTGCCAAAGTTTGATTTGACCATGCAAAATATCTCCAAATAATATTAAAGTTTATTTGGGATAGAAGACCTCCTATAGCTAAAAGAGGAATAGCCAATAAAAGTCTTTTAGCAATCGGTTTTTGATCTATCTTGAACCAGTCGGCAAGAGTTAAACGGGCGCTCCTAAATGCCGTATCTCCCGATGTAATAGGGCATGCAATAACGCCCAATACTGCCAAGAAACCTCCGATACCTCCTAATAACTTAAAGGAAATATCGTAAACAACACCTGCAGGGCCGCCCAAGGTTTTAAGAGCTTCTTGCAGCCCGCCTGTTCCATAATAAAACGTCATACCGGCAGCTGCCCAAACAAGAGCAATAATTCCTTCACCTACCATTGCACCATAAAATACCTTGTGTCCGTCAGCTTCGCTTTTAATACAGCGAGCCATTAAAGGAGATTGTGTTGCGTGGAATCCTGAAATAGCACCGCAAGCAATGGTAATAAACAGCAATGGCCAACGCGGTAAATTACCAGGGTGAACATTTGCCAATGAAAATTCGGGGATAGTCATTGTTCCGCGGAAAGCATTAAAAAGAATACCAGCGCCGATACCTAAGGCCATGATTATAAGAACAATACCGAAAACGGGATAAATCTTTCCGATAATCTTGTCTACCGGTAAAATTGTCGCAAGGAAATAATAAGCAAGAACAATAATCAGCCAAAAAGTTGAGCCGAATTTTTCCGGTGTGAGTTTTGCTAAAAGATCAGCAGGGCCTTTCATAAAGACCGTACCTACAAATATAAGCAAAACAACGGCAAAAATTCTCATAATCAATTTCATAATCGGGCCCAGATATACACCTGAAAGTTCCGAAATACTGGCTCCGTCATGTCTTTCGGAAATCATGCCCGAAAGGTAATCATGTACGCCGCCGGCAAAAATCGTTCCAAGTCCGATCCAAAAGAAAGCTGAAGCTCCCCAAAGGGCTCCCGAAATTGCTCCAAAAATCGGTCCCAATCCCGCTATATTCAATAATTGAATCAAGAATACGCGGCCCGTCGATAAAGGAACATAGTCAACGCCGTCCTGCTTGGATATTGCAGGTGTAGGTGCAGAAGAAACTCCAAATACTTTTTGGACATATTTTCCATAAACAAAATGTCCTACAATAAGTATTGCCAAACAAATAAAGAATGTAAGCATACTCGCCTCCTTGTAATAATACGGTAATAGTGTACCATATATTTAAAAAAAATACACCCCAAAAAACAATTTTTATATATAAAAATAGCCGATTATGACTAATCGGCTATTTAAATTTTACAAAGCTTTATGGCAGAACCAGAAATCGTAACCGTCATATTCCTTTAAGCGCTTTTTAGCTTCCGCTTCTGTGGGAGGCGGAGGAATGATGGCTCTGTCTTTGATAAGACCGTTATTAGGCCAATCTGCAGGCAAAGCAACCTTATTCTTATCCGAAGTTTGCAGGGCTTTAACGGCTCTGACAATTTCTTCCATATTTCGGCCGATTTCCTGCGGATAGTAAAGAACAAGTCTTACCTTTCCGTTGGGGTCAACGATAAATACTGCACGAACGGTGTTTGTGCCTTTTCCGGGGTGTAAGAGTCCGATTTGGTTTGCAATGCTGTCATTTGCAGCAATTACAGGGAAAGTAATCTCAACACCGAGTTTTTCCTTAATCCATTCAATCCATTTTAAATGGCTCTGCATTTGGTCGATTGAAAGACCGATTAATTTTACACCGAGTTTTTCAAACTCAGGCATGAGCTTTTGAAAAGCTACAAATTCCGTAGTACATACGGGCGTAAAATCGGCGGGATGGCTAAAAAGCACAAACCAGCTGCCTTTAAGATCACAAGGGAGCTTCATAGGCCCGTGTGTTGTTGAAACCGCTAACTGGGGGAAGTCATCTCCCAAGAGGGGCATATTCATTGTCATTTGTTCCATAATTTTCTCCTTAAAAAATTATTTTAAAGCGAACTTTTTTAAATAAACTTTTAGTGCTTTTTTAAGATTTTTTAGTATCTTTCAGTTATATACAAGCAAATTTTATGCTAAATATAAGAAAATCAAAATAAGACGTATTTTTATTAAAAATACGGGAATTTGTATTAAAATATTTAGAATTTCGATAAAAATAAGGTAGTCTATGTAAAATTTGCACCGTTATATCGGTGTTTATCACTGATATAACGGTGCACCGACATATCAGTGAAATTTTCTTTCTTTTAGGTATAGGAAAAGGGCTGCATTCATAATAGCATGAGTGTAGGGCGGATTACCCATGTTTTGAATAACTTTTTTAACGGGGATTTCAAGAATATTTAAAAATTCATCTTCATCAAGATTTTGTTTAACTTCTCCCTTGTCCAGCTCTGCCAAAAAGACTGTACAAGAGTTTTCCATTATTGCAGGATTAGGGGACAGTGTCGACAAGCATTTTATATTTTTAGGTGTGCGGCCGGTTTCTTCCAAAAGCTCCCTTAAAGCTGCCTCTTCCGGTTTTTCTCCTTTATCGACAACACCTCCGGGAAATTCTATGCAGACGCTTTCCGAACCGTGCCTCCACTGCTGTACCATAACAAAGATATCTTCTCCGGATGAGTTTCGGTATACGGGAATAACAATAACCCAACTAGGCGCTTTTAGAGAAATAAAGGTCTTTTTTTCTCCTTCAGGAGAAATACTGTCTTTTTCATATACGGTAATGACCCTTGTTTTTAAGATTTCTCTGGAAGAATCAGGCTTCCATTCAATCTTATTATTCTTTTCCATAAAAATCTCAATTCTCCATTTGACATATCAAGGATTTCGGGTTATTCTATTATAAAGCGAATTTAATTGCAATAGGAGGTTTTTATGGCAATTATAACTATTTCACGCAAAATCGCTTCCTTTGGTGACGAAACAGCGATTGAGCTGGCCAAGCTTTTAAATTACAACTTTGTTGACCGTAAGTCATTGGAAAAAGATTTGCTTGCAAGAGGCATTTCGGAAGTACAGCTAAAAAAATATGATGAGCGCAAACCCGGCTTTTGGGCATCCCTTTCAAGGGAAAGAGATTCCTATTTTGATTATCTGCGTGAAGCGGTGTATGAGCACGCTTCTTCAGGCAACAGTATTTTTATAGGCAGGGGAGGCTTCGCAATCTTAAGAAATGTGCCGGGCCTTTATTCGGTACGCTTGGTTGCTGCCGACGATATAAGAATTTCAAGATTGATGAAGGAGTTCAATTATTCCGAAAAAGAAGCGCGAGCACTGATGGAAGAAAGCGATAATAATAGAGACGGATTCCATAAGAATTTTTTTAACACGGCTAATGAGGACTCTTCCGAATATAATTTGGTTATAAATACGGGGCATATCAGCCCTCTTCAAGCCGCCGAGATAATCAAATACGGGCTTGAAAAAACTATAAGCAAAGAAGAGGCTGCCTCAGGCGATAAAAGATTAAAAGAGCTTTTATTAGCTCAAAGAATCGTAAACCACATTTCTTTCGATTTGAAACTTCAAATATATTTTCTTGAAGCCGATATTTCGAAAGATGAAATTATTTTACACGGTGTCGCCGATAACGCAGGTCTTATTCAAAAAGCCATAGATGTTGCTCAAGAAATGGCGGAAGGCCGCAAGGTTTCGTCTGCGATAAGTATGGTAAACGAGTATAAGCCTTTTCCGTAGGAGCTAAAAAGCATTTTACGTGAGCTTATAAAGAAATCGGCCGAATCTAAGTCCGGCCGATTTTTTCTTTTTAATAAAACAAGTCTATTCTACGGTGTAACCCGCATCTTCAATAGCTTTTTTTAGGTCTGCAACTGCAACGTTTTCAGGATGGGTGATAGTTGCGGTTTTTGCACCTAGGTCTATTTCGGCTGAAACGCCCGAAATCTTTGTTAGAGCTTCCTTAACATGGGAAACACAATGTTGGCACTGCATGCCGTTTACCTTTAATACGGTATTCATAAGTTCTTTCTCCTTAATTTTATTTTTATCCGTTAGGCAAGATTCTGTGTTTCCAGTATAACTTGAATCAGAACCTGCATCACGGTTTATTTTATATTTTCTTTTGGGCTTAAAATAATTTAAGCGCAAGGCATTGCTTACAACAGACACCGAACTTAAACTCATGGCAGCTGCTGCAATCATTGGGCTTAAAACAATTCCGAAGAGAGGGTAAAAAGCTCCTGCCGCCAAGGGTATACATAGAGAATTATAAAAGAGAGCCCAAAAAAGATTTTCTTTTATATTCCGCATAACGGCACGGCTTAACTGAATAGAATCTACGGCTGTTTGTAAATTATCGTTCATCAAAATAATATCGGCACTTTCGATAGCTATATCCGTTCCGTTTCCTATGGCTATGCCTACATCGGCTGTCATAAGGGCAGGAGCATCGTTTATGCCGTCTCCTATCATAGCCGTTTTAAGACCTGCTTGTTGCAATTTTTCGATTTCGTTTTTTTTGTTTTGAGGCAAGAGCTCGGCAGCAAAATCATCCACTCCCGTTTGAGCCTTTATGGCATTTGCCGTTTTTTTGTTGTCACCCGTAAGTATTATGGTCTTTATGCCCATAGCCTTAAATTCGGCTATTGACTCAATGCTGTCTTCCTTAATCTTGTCGGCAACAGCTATAATTCCTATGAGCTTTGCACCCGTATCGGTTTCCGAAGAACTTCCGCCTGTACCGCCGCTTACGCCAATCAAAAGAGGGGTCGCTCCCTTTTCCGCAAGGATATCTATTTCGGACTTGGCATGGGAAATTTCGATATTGTTTTTTTGGAAGAGCTTTTCATTTCCTGCAAATATTTTTAGGCCCGAAGCTTCTTCAATACCCGAAATCCCGAAACCGTGTTCAGCCTTAAAGTCCTTAATTTTTAAAGCTTCTAAGTTTTTTTCCTTTGCCCGTTTTATAACGGCGTTTGCGAGGGGGTGCTCGGAAAGCACTTCAAGACTATAGGCAAAGCTTAAGACTTCGTCCTCGCTAAAGTTTTCGGTTTTTTTAATTGCGATTACATCGGGGCGGCCTTGGGTTATTGTACCGGTCTTATCCAAGACTACGGTGTTTGTTTTATGAGCCGTTTCAAGGGCTTCTGCAGAGCGGATTAAGATACCCAGCCGAGCTCCCTTGCCTGTTCCGGCCATAATGGCTGTAGGCGTTGCAAGGCCTAGGGCACAGGGACAGGAAATTACAAGCACCGAAATTGCTCTGGAAAGAGCGAATTCAAAGTTTTCGCCTGCAATCAGCCAGATAAAAAGCGTAATCACCGCAATAGCTATGACCGCAGGCACGAAGTAGTTGCTTATTTTATCTGCGAGTTTAGAAACGGGAGCCTTTGAGGCTGAGGCTTCTTCTACAAGGGCAATTATTTGGGAAAGGGTTGTATCATCGCCAACTCTTTCAGCCTTAAAGGTAAATGTTCCCGATAAATTTATGGAGGCACTTACTACCTTGTCTCCTGCGGTTTTTTCGACAGGGAGGCTCTCGCCCGTAATTGCAGCCTCATCTACCGAAGAACTCCCTTCTACTATAATACCGTCAACGGGAATGGAAAAACCGGGCTTGATTAAAATCAAATCACCCTTTACAATTTCTTCAACCGGAATTTCCTCTTCATTACCGTTCCTTATAACAAGGGCTGTTTTGGGTTTAAGATTCATCAGCTTTGTAATTGCCTGAGAAGTTTTTCCCTTTGCATTGGCTTCAAGGAATTTCCCCAAGCTTACGAGGGTTAAAATCATCGCAGCCGATTCAAAGTAAAGATCCCCGGCAAAAAGCCTTACCGTTTCCATATCTCCATGCCCCATTCCGTAGGCCATCTTATAAATAGCAAAGATGCCGTAAATAAGGGCTGCGCCGGAACCGACCGCAACGAGGGAGTCCATATTGGGAGCCTTGTTTAAAAAAGCCTTAAAGCCTCCCGTAAAGAATTTTTTATTTATAATCAGCACGGGAAGAGCAAGCAGAAATTGAGTAAAACTAAAAATAAGAGCATTTTCTATTCCGTGCAAAAAATGAGGAATCGGAAGGGAGGCCATGTGTCCCATAGACACATAAAAAAGAGGAATCATAAAGACCAAAGACAAGATTAGCCTTTTTTTTATTCTATCTCTTTCAAGTTTGGCGGCATCGTTTTGAAATGAGCGGGAACCGGAAGTCTTGCCGGCAACATCAGCCGAATTTTTATTTGAAGAAGAGCTTTTTAAACTATCAGCAAGCGAGGCTCCGTATCCGGCTTTTTCAACCGCCTCTATAATCTTATCCGCACTGAGGAAAGCCTCATCGTAATTGACGCTCATGCTGTTGGTTAAAAGATTTACCTGTACCTCGGCGGCTCCTTCAAGTTTTTCGACAGCCCTTTGAACATGGGAAGAACAAGCCGAGCAAGTCATTCCCGTAATATTGAACTTTATTTTTTTACTCATGCTACTAATATACAACTTTTAAACGGAAAGGTCTAGGAAGGTTTAAAGGGGCTGTAATAAAAAACTCCGAAAGGAATTGGAGCATTCCAGACGGAAAAAACAAAAATACTTTTTAAAAGATGATAAAGTTAATTATAAGCTTTCGATTTCTTCAACAGAAAGGCCGGATATTGTGCAAATATCACTAATCGGATAATTCATCTTTTTCATCAACTTTGCCGTTTCAAGTTTAGCTTGGTAAGAGCCATTAGCAAAGCCTTGTTGTATGCCTTGCTCTATCCCTTTTATTTCTCCCTGCAATATTCCTTCTTCAATGCCTTTTCGATAACCTTCGCTTATACATGAAGCCCTGTCATGTTCATATTTCATACGGGAATCATAAAGCCATTTATCTCTAGGACTCATTTCCATTACAGAAATAGCGGTATTTGCTTTTTTCATTATCTCTGAATTTTCTGCTAACACTTCTCTCACCTCCGGATTATCAGTTTCGATAAATTTAAGCCAGTTTAATAAGCGTTTTGTTTTATTATTTTTATATTGACCTTCCTTTAAGAGCCTTGCCTTTTCAAGGTTTAGTATATGAATCTCAAGTTTTGAAACTAAAGGCTCTTTTGTATCTTGTTCAAGAACAAGATACTTGTTGTGTAAACGCTTATTTTTATTAAAGCCTTTTCCTATCAAATTTATTGTAATACACTTTGGCAGTTTTGTATAGTCTTGACCTTGTTTTATAGCTTCGTTATACATTTTAGACCAATAATATAAGGTCCTTTCAGGAAAATCAAAATACCAACTGTTTTGAATTTCAATGTCGACAAAGGTTCCGTCTTTTAGTCTTAACTTGATGTCCAATATACCTAGCTTTTCACTTAAAAGTTCCTTATGAAACTCCTTATCCAAGAGCTCCAAACCTGCGATATTCTCAGGCGGAATATCCAGTATACATTCCAGTAAGTCCTGTAGTACGTCTTTGTTTTCTTCCGCTCCGAAGACTCGCTTAAAGGCGTAATCGTTGCGGAGAGTTATTTTAAACAATTTTTCCATTTTTACCTCTAATAAAAATTATTTGAAAAGAAAAAAAAATTCCCCCTTTCATAATTATTATAGAAATTATTTGTAGTTAATAGTAAAATTTGAAAAAGAATTTATCGATTATGCTACAAATACCAAATAGGTATGTGCTGTTGCTGCTGATAAAGCAATCTTTGTTTAATACGCAATTGTAAATCCGTTCCTCTTTTGCTATACTCTTCCTTATGGCAAGACAGACTTACGGGACGACACCTTGGGGTGCATGGTTTTTGGAGATGCTGAAAGCCTATGATGATTCAGGCCGATTGTCCAGAGGGAAAACTTATGCAAACACAGGGAAGGTAAATTCTCTTGTGGTAAACGGGCAAACGGCGGGAGCAAAGGTAAAGGGGAACTATTCTCCTTGGTACCATGTGTATTTTAAATTCCCGCCCCTTTCAAAAACAAATGAAATCGCAATCCGCTCAATCTTAGAAAAACATCCGATTGAACTTGCAGGCCTTAGAGCGGGAATTATGAGCCCGGCCCTCATCGAAGCCTTAAAGAAAAAAAAGGTAAGGCTCATTCCTGCCCGCTGGAATTTAATTGAAAGAGATTGCACCTGCCCCGATTCGGGAGACCCTTGCAAGCACATGGCGGCCGTTCTTTTTTTGCTTGCCAAAGAAATAGACCATGACCCGCGCCTCTTGTTTAAGCTTGCGGACTTTGACATCGATTCTATAAATGTACCGGAAACCGAAGCCTTCGAAAAAGGCGGAACACAAAAACTCGGACTTCTTCAAGAGCATCCTGTTCCGTTGAGTCTCCGCAAAAATGAAACTTTAAATGAAGCAGCAGATTTATCTTCAGGCTCATCAGTCAATGAGGCCGCTCATAATTCTTGTGAATTGCAGAGCCCGTTAAAGTTTTCCCTTGGGGAATCCTATCTTCCGCTGATAACAAATATTCTTCCTCCTGAACCTAATTTTTCGTCAAGCGATTTTATAATAAAGCTGACGGAATTTTATCACAAGGCGGTTTTAAATTACGGACTTAACTTTTACAGTCAAGAAAAGCAAAGTGAAAAACAAGAAGAAAAATCGGTAAACCCTTTTTTATTTGCGAGGGTAAAAATAAATATCGACAATATCCGAAAACAAAAAAGAGTATTCCCCCTTGAACCTAAAAGCCCTTTAACGGTAAACATAAAATTAAACGAAACCCGCGAAATAAATCAAACCCTTTTGCAAGCTCAAAATTTTTATAAAACAAGAAACAGCTTAAACGAGATGAGCCCCTCGGTTAAAATTCTTTTTTCTCTCTTTGCCCTTGCAGGAAAACTGATTCAAAGCTCTGCATTTATACCCGCCGTATTTACAGAAAACAAAAAACTTTTTATCTTTTGGAAAAGCCTTTCAGCTTCTTCCGAAATAAAGGCCGACATTCTTAAATTTGCAGCTTCCCTCACAAAGGACTTTTTTCTTCCGGTTGAAAAATGGGGAAGGCTCTATTGCGCAGAACTTTTGCTTACAGCTCTTTTAACCGAATATGCGGCATCTTTAAAATTCTTTCCTAACAAGTCCTATACTAAGGATAAAGAAATAGATAAGCTCTTTTTTTCAAATGAAGAAATAGATATAAACATTCCCGGCAAGCGGAATTTGGATACGGTAATTTATTCTTGGCTTTCGGTTCTAAGTTACAGTAATTGCGGATATGAATACCGTTTAACCTTGGAGGCCTTAAAGGACGACGAATTCTTTTTGCTTTCCGCCCTTGTCCGCAAGGCTAAAGAAAAGCAAATAGAGGCAGGCGATGACTCCTTCGCTCTTGAAGCAGAGGCCCCATTTGCCGAATTGAATATTGCAGCAAAGAGGAGTAAAAACCCTGACGATATTTTACGCTTTCCTGCAACCCTTTCGGCTTACTTACCGGCTCTTTCGATTCTTGCAATTAAAAAAAATGTGATGCTTTCGCGGGAAGAAACGGGACTTTTTTTACAAAAGTCGGCAAAGCTTTTACAGCGTTTCGGCATCGATATAGTTTTACCTAAAAGCCTAAAAAACGTTTTGACTCCCAAACCTGTCATAAGCGTAAAATCCGTAAAGGGGGCAGGAAATGTAGTTTCATTTTTAAACATTGATGATGTTCTTTCTTATGACCGAGCCCTAATGTTGGGAGATACATTAATAGATATAGAAGAATTTAAAAAGCTCTTTTTAAATAAATCGGGCTTGGTAAAATTTAACGATCAGTTTCTTTTACTTGATCCCGAAGAAGTTGCCAAGATGTTAAAGGCCCTTGAAAAACCGGCAGATACAAAAGAAGTCTTACAAGCTGTCCTTTCGGGAAACGCAGTCTGTTCCAAACCCGCCTCAGAAATTATCAAGGGTATTTTCAGGCAAGAAGAGGTTCCCGTTCCTCAAAATCTAAATGCGGAATTAAGGCCTTATCAAGAACAGGGCTACCGCTGGCTTTATGCAAACATCAAAAGCGGCTTCGGCTGTCTTTTGGCCGACGACATGGGCTTGGGTAAAACCGTACAGATTATAAGTCTAATGCTTAGCTTCAAAAATTCAAAAGAAGCGGAATCGCCTTTTTTGGTTATAGCTCCTGCAAGCCTTCTTTCAAACTGGGAACATGAAATAGCAAAATTCGCTCCTTCCCTTAAAACTGCCGTTTATCATGGGGCCGGGCGTAAATTCAATATCGAAGCCGATGTAATAATAAGCACATATCAAACTATGCAAAAAGATATAGAAAAATTAAAAGACAAAAAAGTTTTTTGCATTATTTTAGATGAAGCTCAGGCTATAAAAAATTCGGGAACAAAAAAGGCTCATGCCGTAAAGGCAATTCAGGCGAAGGGCAGAATTGCTCTTACCGGTACTCCGGTCGAAAACAACCTTGAAGACATGCGTTCCATATTCGACTTTTTTCTTCCCGGCTATTTAGGTACAGCCGACGAGTTTAGAAAAAAATGGCGTATTCCGATTGAGCTTCATAATTCGGAAACCGAAGCAGACGATTTAAAAAAAATTACCTCTCCCTTTTTGCTCCGCCGTCTAAAGACCGATCCCAAGGTTATCTCGGATTTGCCGGATAAGATAATTACAAATCAATATTGCAATCTGACACCTGAGCAGCTGGCAATTTATGAAAACCTTGTAGAAACGGAATTGCACAAGGTAATGGGAGCCGAAACTAAGATTGAGAGGCAGGCCTATGTTCTAAAACTTTTAACGGCCTTAAAACAGGTGTGCAATCATCCGAGAGCCTATGACAAGGAAACTCCCATCGAAATGAAATACTCAGGCAAGGCCGCTGTCCTCATCGAGCTTTTAAACGAAATAATTTCTTCGGGAGGAAAGGCAATTATTTTCAGCCAATATGTAGGCACCCTCGACATTTTAAAAAATATTATTCAAAAAGAATTGGGAACCGAACCTCTTTTGCTTCACGGTCAAATGCCCGCCTCAAAAAGAAAAAAGGCTGTAGAGGTTTTTCAAACGGATCCCGCTTACCGCATCTTTTTAATTTCGCTTAAGGCGGGAGGTACCGGCCTTAACTTGACGGCAGCTAACAGGGTAATTCACTTTGACCTTTGGTACAATCCCGCAGTTGAAGATCAGGCCACAGACAGGGCATTTAGAATAGGGCAGACAAAAAACGTTTTCGTGCACCGCCTTATCTGCTCCGGTACCTTTGAAGAAAAAATTGACGAGATGATTCAAAAAAAACGGGAAATAAGCGGTATGAGCATTTCTTCAGGTGAAACGTGGATTTCAAAATTGAGCAATGAAGAGTTAGCCGGTCTTTTTAAGAGTTAATTCAAACATAAATCCAAACATTGATAAACCTCTTTTTTTATGATATAATCTAAACTTAGGAGGCTTGGTATGTATTTTTTTATAAATGATTACAGCGAAGGTTGCCACCCAAAAATTCTTAAAACATTGACAGAAACAAATGAAGAACAAACCGTCGGTTACGGCTGCGACACATACTGTGCAGATGCTGCAGACCTTATCTTAAAAGAATTGGATGCTCCTCAGAGTAAGGTTTATTTTTTCTCGGGAGGAACACAAACCAATCTGACCATGATAGCCTCCGTACTAAGACCCCATCAGGGAGTGATCGCCGCCGATACAGGGCATATAAACGTACATGAGTCGGGAGCCATCGAAGCTTGCGGACACAAGGTTCTAACCATCGAATCGGCAAACGGAAAAATAACGGCGGAGCAGGCTGAGGCTCTTATAAAGGCTCATTACGATGATCCCACAGCAGAGCATATGGTTCAGCCCGGAATGATTTATATTTCAAATCCTACGGAACTCGGCACCATTTATTCAAAAAAAGAATTACAGGATTTAAAGCTGACCGCTCAAAAATATTCCGTACCCCTTTACGTTGACGGAGCCCGCCTAGGGACAGCCCTCACAGCTGACAATAACGATTTAAGCCTTGCAGACATGGCAAGATATACGGACGCCTTTTATATAGGCGGAACAAAGATGGGAGCTCTTTTCGGTGAAGCCCTTATAATAAACAACCAGGATCTTCAAAAAGACTTTAGGTATATACAAAAACAAAAAGGCGGCCTTTTTGCAAAGGGCAGACTTTTAGGCCTTCAGTTTAAAACTCTTTTTACGGATAAGCTTTACTTCGAAATAGGAAGAACAATGAACGAAACGGCTAAACTGATCCGTAAAGGTTTTTCCGATAGGGGCTTTTCTTTTTTTATGGAAAGCGAAACAAATCAGAGCTTCCCAATAATCGAAAACAGCTTTTTAGCTAAAATAGAAAAAGAATTTAAATGCGAATTTTGGGCAAAAATTTCAGAAAACCAAACAGCAGTTCGTTTTTGTACCTCATGGGCAACAACAAAAGAGGCGGTAAAAAAACTTTTTGAATACGTGGACGAAATAAAAAGCAACGAGAGCAAAAAATAATAAGGTATTCGGTTATTTTAAATTTTTCCTTTCTTATACATTATCCTTGTGTAAATGATTGTAATTGCGGCTCCTACAGGAATGAGCATACTTATGGCCTTTCCAAGCTGCGGCATTGCAATAAAAAGAATCAGCATAAAGGCAAAGGGGACTGCGGCAATCTTAGGATTTTTTGCAACAAAGACTACCAGAAGGCCGCCGAAAAGGGCCGGCAAGATATTTTTAAAGGCCGGTGCCATGATGGGAGATTCCAATATTGGTTTTAACTGAGTCAATAAAAGCATTCCCAAAACCAAGATAAGGGTTGTAGTAATGGAAGAAACCGCGACGGCGATTGTGGTAACCACATCGCCTTCTTCGGTATTGGCTTCAACCTTTGCCGTCTCCAAGGCTAAGACTCCGCAGGGCACTTTTAGGTTTGTCAAGTTTCCTGTGATAAAGCCTACATAGGTTCCGCCCGCACCGAGCATGGGGGCAAAGGTAAAGGCTTCAATAATTCCTACCGGCCAAAAAACAACGGCAACACCGAAAAGCCCCCTTAAAAGAAGCCAAAAATTAGGCCAAGTATTATAGTAAATACAGGTAAAAAGAGGATAAGAAAGAAACATTATAATAGCTATTATCATCCATGTTCTTCCCCACCTATGTATGCTTTTTTCATATGAACCGAATTCGATTTGTGTATCTTGCATAAAATCCTCCTATAAGAAGTTCCATAAAAACTTAAATGATTTAAGCTATCAACATGGTAATCGGAATGGAAAAAGCCATTCCTCCCAAAAGGCTTATCGGCATAGCATAGCTTTCAAGCCACTTAGCCCTTGTCTTTTTTACGATTAAACCGCAGACAAGCATTAAAAAGGCCGAAAAGAACATTACAAAAACCGGAATCCAGCCCTTAAGACCTAGCCGAATTTCCGAAAATATCATTCCTAAAAAGGCGGAAATCATTCCCATAAAAAGAGCATCGATGAGGAGCTTACTCCATTTTTCATCCTTGGACTTCATCTTAATAAGATTTTTTTGCATCTTTGGCAGAAAAAGAGCAATCACGACAATCCCCGAAATTATTCCGAGGGCCATAACCCAAGAAATAGTCGTATAGGCCGTTGCATTTGCAATCGGCTGATCCAGAGGAATGTCTAAAACGGAAGCTGCCGTGCTCGCCGCCGTAAGTTCATAAGTTAAGGCTCCCAGTACCGAAAGGCGGAGCCAAGGCAGGGGAAGTCCTAAAAATTTGGAAAGGCTTATCATGCCTAGAATGATTGAAATGGCGGGTGCAACCGTAAAAACCGCTGCTCCAGAGATAATTTGCTTTATCTTTTTTTTGGGCATATTGAGCTCTTTTGCCCGCCGCAAAGCCTTTATCAAAAAGAAGACGGACTGAATTAAAACAAAGAGTATCACAACTCCTGCAAACCAAAAGAGCACAGAACTATTAACATCAAACATACATACCCCTAATATTACACATCCAGATTTGCATAGACGGCGTTTTCTTCGATGAACTTTCGGCGGGGTTCGACTTCTTCTCCCATTAGGGTGCTGAAAATTCTGTCGGCTTCAACGGCATCCGGAAGGGTAACCCTCATCATTTTCCGTCTTGCCGGGTCCATAGTTGTTTCCCAAAGCTGGGTTCCGTCCATTTCGCCCAAACCCTTGTACCGCTGAACGGCAGCATTGTTTCCGCGTCCTATTTGATCCAAAACGGAATCCCTTTCATCATCATTGTAAACATACCATTCTTTTTTATTGTGCGAAATTTTATAAAGAGGCGGCATGGCAATGTAGACATAACCTCTTTCAATAACCTGAGGCATGTATCTAAAAAAGAATGTTAAAAGAAGCGTACGGATATGGGAGCCGTCAACATCGGCATCGGCCATTATTATAACCTTATGATAGCGTAATTTTTCTATATTAAAATCCTTGCCTATACCTGTGCCGAGGGTCGCAATAATGGGCTGAAGCTTTTCATTGTTTACAACCTTGTCGAGGCGGGTTTTTTCGACGTTGAGCATTTTTCCCCAGAGGGGCAGGATGGCTTGCGTCTTACTGTCCCTTCCTTTTTTTGCAGAGCCGCCTGCAGAGTCTCCCTCAACTATGTAAACTTCGCAAGACTCAGGGTCTTTTAAAGAACAGTCTGCAAGTTTTCCGGGAAGACCGAAACTGTCCAAACCGCTTTTTCTTCTGGTAGCTTCCTTTGCTCTTCTGGCGGCAATTCGGGCGGCGGCCTCGGCGACACATTTTTCTAAAACCTTTTCCACCTCGCTCGGGTTTTGTTCAAAAAATAAGGTAAGCTTTTCGTTTACAAATGAGTCAACGATACCCCGAACATCGCTGTTGCCCAGCTTTGTTTTTGTTTGTCCTTCAAACTGAGGTTCGGGAACCTTAACTGAAACGATGGCGGTAAGACCTGCGCGGACATCTTCTCCCGTAAGCTTTTCTTCCTTATCCATCTTTTTTACAAGTTTAGGATATTTCTTTAAGAATTCGTTCATTACACGGGTCAAGGCTGTCTTAAAACCTTCAAGGTGAGAGCCCCCTTCGCGGGTGTTTATATCGTTTACAAACGAAAGGAGGTTTTCGTTATAGCCGTCATTGTACTGAATGGCAACCTCACAGATAATATCGTTTTTTTCTCCTTCGATAAAAACAGGGCTTTTCGGAAAAACTTGTTTTGATTCGTTCAAATAAGAAACAAACTGCGATATTCCGCCCTCAAAGGCGAAGGTAACCTCTTTTGGAGTAGAAAGGCGCTCATCCCGCATCGTAATGGAAATTCGGCTGTTTAAGAAGGCCAACTCCCTTAAACGGGTTGAAAGCACTTCAAAATTGTACACGGTAGTTTCGGTAAAGATAGAAGAATCTACTGCCCACCTGATAACAGTACCGCTTTTTTCGGTTTCGCCTATTTTTTTTACGGGTTCAAGAATGGAGCCTTTTTCAAACTTTGCATAATGCTCAAAGCCGTCCTTGTAGACCTTGGCTTCCATCCAAACGGAAAGAGCGTTTACTACCGAAACACCTACACCGTGCAAACCGCCAGAAACCTTGTAAGAACCCTTGTCGAATTTACCGCCGGCATGAAGGCGGGTTAAAACAAGCTCCAAGGCACTTATTTTTTCGGTAGGGTGAATATCTACCGGGATTCCTCGGCCATTGTCTTCTACACGGACAATATCGTTCGGCTCAAGCACCACCAAAATTTTATCGCAAAAACCGGCCATAGCCTCGTCTATACAGTTATCTACAACCTCATAAACAAGATGATGAAGACCGTCCGGCCCCGTTGAACCTATATACATACCCGGTCTTTTTCTGACCGCTTCCAAACCTTTTAAAACCGTAATATTATCTGCCGAATAATTTGACTTTGTCATTTTTTTCCCTTAAAAACTTATAAATTCCAATAAAATTTGACAATAAATGCCTTTTTTCATTCTATCATTATTGCAAAAAAAAGTAAAGAAGTAGTATAATGGCCCCCT